>JAVBMH010000007.1:0-10053 GCA_031552575.1 Apibacter sp.
CCTTTTTTATTTCATAAAAAATTTAAGTCTTTTCAACCAACCTTTAAAAAAATTAAATTTCAAAACCGATGCAAAAATATGTGGCATATTACCGGGTCAGCACACAAAAGCAAGGAAATTCGGGACTCGGTTTAGAAGCACAGCGAACAGATGTAAACAGGTTTTTAGCAAAAGCAGGGGAATTGATTGCAGAGTATCGAGATATTGAAACGGGAAAAAAGAATAACCGCCCCAACCTGTTGAAAGCTATTGAGGTGTGTAAGAAACAAGGGGCAACCCTACTTATTGCAAAATTAGATAGGCTCAGCCGGAATGCTTCTTTCATTTTCACACTCAAGGAAGCCAAAGTGGATTTTATATGCAGTGATATGCCATCGGCTAATACCGTAACCATAGGGATAATGGCAGTACTGGCACAGGATGAGAGGGAACGAATAAGTCACCGTACTAAATCCGCTCTGGCAGAACTAAAAGCCAAAGGAGTAAAACTCGGAAATCCAGATAATATGACAGAACAGGCAAGAACTAAAGGACTGGAAGTAAGAAAACAGAATGCCCTCCAAAATGAGAATAACCGGAAAGCCGGTGCTTTGATTGTTTCCATGAAGCAGAGTGGAAAGACCTTTGCTCAAATCACAAGGGAACTCAACGAATTGGGTTTTAAAACAAGAACCGGAAAGACTTTCCAACAAAATCAAGTACAAATCTTGTTCAACCGTTACCAAAACAACTAAAATATTTATCCAAATAAAAGCCGGAATAAAAACCTATTTTGCAACAATCTTCATAAATCATTTTTAAGCCATTATTTTACCCTTGAATATTTATAACTACTTCAAAACAAAATAACGTTGTTAAATCAAAAATAAACAACCTGAAATCAAAAATAATTTCGAATAATTATATTAATATTTGTAAAAATTTCATATTTTTACTATTTTATTTCTTAAAATTTTAAAAAATTTTAAGAAATAAAATAGTAAATAGAAAATAAAAGTAGTGTAATCATATTCTTGCTTCAAGAAATCGCCAAATTTCAGACTAATAACAGAGAATATGGATTAAATGCTACCATGCTATGGCGTGGGGCTTTTCCATATTGTTATAGGGTGTTTGGCGATACCTTTGAAGCGTTTGGTTAAGTCCTCACGCTTTTTCATTGAAATATAATCCTGCTTTTTGGGACTGGGAGCAAAAAAATTAAAGTTATGTATCAAATTATTAAATTTTTTTTCAGTCTAGCATTAGCCGTTATCTCCCTTGCGTTCCTTGTTTCAGGTGCATTTCTGGGTTCAATTTTAGTATTTGTTTCCGCCCTAATTGTCTGTCCCCCGACTTCCAAATTGATTCAGCGTAAAATCCCCCCCCTTTGAAAACAAGGTATTCCGGATCGTCATGGCAGTTGGGTGTTATTTTTTCGGATTTTTTCTATTCTTTGTACATCTGTTTACTTCTTATTCAGCGGATAAAAAGCAGACAGCTAAAACAGAAAATAAAGGGATTACAGCAAAAATAGAAAGTGCCGTAGAAAAAGCAACTGCCCAAGCTACAGGATCAAGTACCAAAACCTATAACTCTGATAAAGTTTATTTTGATGCCAATGGAAATGAGATTTCTCCAAACACTGCCCAAACACAGAAATCTCAGGTTTCTTACAAAGGATTAAAAAGTCTTGCTCCGGCTGATGTTTATCCAAACTTTGAAGAAAATGGTTTTAAAATTGACAAGAAAATTTCTATGGATGGTTCTTTTTTCTACTGCACCAAAGAATTTAAAGGTATTCGGTATGATGTAAGCATATATTCAGAAGATAATGTAAATGAAATCACGGAAATGAGGATTCAGGCAGATAGGATAAATATTGGTAATACCTCAAAAGAGGATATGAAACAATTCTTAAAATATGGAGTTTCACTTCCCTACGATCAGGCAGATGTGGAAAAAGTTCAGAATTTTATAGATAAGAATTATTACAATAACAAAGCAAGTATCTCTATTTCAGGGGTAAAGTTTACTATTTATTGTCCTACTGAATTTATGAGACTGGTTACTATTCAAAACGAGTAAACTTTTCTTTTAATGAGTGTGGTTCTGATGGATTGTGAGGTGGAAGGGGAATGAAATATTTGAAAAAACCTATACTAAATCACCTTGTTTTTAGAAGAAAAAAGCACTCACTTAGTATTTTTTCGAGTTCAAGTGTAAAAATCCATCTCAAACACAGTCTAATTTTTACCCTGATTAATATAAAAATCCAACTATTCCCCTCGTAATTTATATGATTTTCATCATTTGGGTGTTTTGTAAGCGCTTAATTCACAAACCAATAAAAACGCACCAAATTATTTTTATCCTTTTTTTGCAATTTCACAATAAAATGTTAAAAAAATACAATATATTTGAACGCAAAGAGAAAAAGAAATTTCAAAAGCGGCCGACAATGTAACACCATGTGGTCCTCACCGGTTAGAATCCGGTATTTCTTTTCTCTCTTTTTTTATACAATAAATTAAGGTAACTACTTACTTTTTTAACCTTTAAATTTTTTCATTATATTTACAAAAACTAATGTAATGAAAAATAATAAAATTGTCATTATTTATACTAATTGTCCTCATTGTAAAGAAAAGACTAAAGCCAAGTTAATGGAAGAAAAAACAGGATTAGTTATATGTTTAAAGTGTAATTCACAAATTTTCATTGACCAATATGATTTAATAGATCAATTAAAAGAATTTAAAAATATCCCCCGTGATGCTTCATCTTCTAATTCTTCTAAAGAAGATGAATAAATAATTTCTAATTGTTCGTCAATCTTTTTTTTTGACCAACCAGGAAATTGTTTGAATATTTTACATGCTTTTTGTTTGGTATAAAGTTTTCTAATATCTAAACGAGTAGCAAGTCTTCCATTAGGCACATATATTTCTTTTTTCATAATTTCTATTTTCCTTATGTAACTCTGAAAATAAAAAAGGATTAGCATTGTGCTAATCCTTTCCTTTTTCATTGATTTTCAGTTTTTTATATTTTGGATATCTCGGAAAATTTTGTACATTTGTAATACCAATATAAATTATACATAATTATGAATCCAGTTGTACAAAGCCTTTTAGAAAAACTCTATAAAGCAGACATCGAGAAACACACTCCGAAATCTCCTAAACCTAAAACTAAAGAACCAGTAAAAGAAAAGAAGAAAGAAGTTAATCAATCTCCTTTTCTCGATTTATAGCTGAAAAGTTATTTCTTATATCCTACATTCCAATCATCAACATTGCCCTCTCCACCTTCATCATAGTCAGAATAAAAGGTTTCTGATGTTAATCTTACATTTACGTAAATATCCGTTGATAGTTCTCCTTCCACCTCTCCTCTGTAATAATATGTATAGATTTTATTATTCACAGCATCGAAAGTATAAGTTCCAGTATCATCATGCTCTAAAATACACCCAAGCCCAGAGATATTAAAATAATCTACTCTGCGAAACGTTCCATCTTTATTAAACTGAATAAAGGATTTTGTTTCACATTCTCGGTCATTTTCCCAATAGTAGTCGAAAAGATACCATTTTCCTAGTAAGGAAGATGTTTTGACTTTTTCTTCTATATCTTTATGGCTTTCACTACCACAAGAGTTAAACGTTATACTTAGTAGGATTACTAAGATTGATAGAATTGTTGATTTTAGTTTTTTCATAATTATTGAGTTTTATTTTTCCGTTGATTTTTGTTTGAATTATTTTTCTCTTTCTTTTTAGAAATTTTGTTAACGTTCTTCATAGGTGGTGTGCCTAACATAGACGTTAATGCTGATTCAAATTTCTTTCGTTTATTCATGACTCTTTTTCTTTTACATTAATAAACTCTGTAAATAACAGAACATCCTAGATAATTCTGTAAATCTCAATAAAACTCAATTAAGGGGGCACGGTGTAGAACTTTGGCGGTCTCATATTTTTTACTTTTTTAGTTTCTGGCGTTGTCCTTCACCAGAGTTATTAAATAAAAGGAGCGTGGACAAATAGAGTTTGTATGAACCCGATTTTGAGGTTGACCGCCAAGTAAACCCATCCTACGGACAAACTACTAAAGTCCACGCATATTTTTACGTAGATTATTAGGTAGTTCATCAATTCGTAGGATTTTGTTATTAAACTTGGCGGTTTTTGCAAAATCAAATTGATAAAGCTCTCGCTTCTATGTTATATACAGCGAAATTAATAAAAATACCTTTGTTATTTAATATATTTTTTATTTTTAAATTACTAATTCCTATTGATATTATATAAATATATTTTACAATATAATTATAAAATTTGCAGATATTAAAATTATGAACTAATTTAGCGCTTAACTAATAGGTTAAGTTTTGGAGAATTTCTATAAAATTTATCATTGTGAAGATTACAAATTTAAAGTTTATTTAAATTGTACTAACTCAGAGTTAACTAAAAAATTCACAGAGATTAATAGAAATCCTACTTTAGTTAAAAAGTTTGTCTTAGTCATAGAAGCTGTTAAAAAGAACATATCAAATAAATCTCAATTTAATTATGAAGATACTTGTGAATTTGGAGATATTTTTGCTATAAAAGTTGATAATCATAGATTTTACACATTAGTACAAAAAAATATCGAGTATAGAGAATTATATATTTGTAGACATGGTAAAAAACAAACTCAACAAAATGATAAAAAATTAACAGCTATAATAAAATCTATACCACAAATTTCAATTCAAAAAATGTTATCATGAATAAAGCTATTAAAAATTCAAATTTTTCATTACAATCTTATATTGATAATAATAGAATAAAACTGGATGAATCTTTAGTTAGCCTTAGACTAATGAAAGAAGTTGAAAATTTTTTAGAAATAAATAATATAAGTCAAAAAGATTTTGCTTTGTCTATCGGATATTCGGAATCTTACATTAGTCAATTAATGTCAGGGGTTAAGAAAATAAATATTTCTTTTATAAATAAATTTGAAAATAAATATAATTTAGAAATAGATTTTAAAATTAACTATAATAACATAGGTAGTAAATACATTTTTCAAATATCAAATGCTCCTATTGATATTAACTTTATAAACATACAAATATTTGATAATACAAATTCATTCGAAATTCAAAATAATAAATCAGAATATATAAATTTTGACAAAGAATTTATTGAATTAAGTACATATGAAGAATATTAATAATACAACAATACAACTAAGGTTTGCTGAGATAAAAACTCTTAATTATTCTCAGTTTGATTTAATGGAAACTTTTAATCCAAAAACTAGCCCATTAGCTGAATTCCAAAGTAATTTCCAATTTAGGGTTTTAGAAGAAGATGAAAAAATAGCTTGTTTAACTTCAATTAAAGTATTAGTTCTTGAAACAAAAGAAGAGTTTGCTGAAATTAAAGTGGAAACATTTTTTGATATAAGACCATTTAAAGAAATAATAAAAAAACATAGTGAAAATAAATTTGAAATACCTAATATTATAATGCATAATATAGCATCAATAAGTATTTCAACTATTAGAGGGATTTTGTTTGAGAAGTTAAAAGGAACTATAATGCAGAATGAGATTTATCCACTCGTTGATTTGTCAAAAACACTTAAACAAGAAGAGATAGAAAAGAACAACGAATAAATTATAGCCCTTTAAATCTTAGTGGTTTTTTAATACCTTTGCTCTGAACAAGTTACAATATCCCAAGTCATTCTCTTTCCGAAACTTTGGGTAATAACGGTTTCAAAACACTCTTCTACACTTTTTCTTCTCATATTCCAACGGTATTCAAATTCAGAACAATATCTATGAATTAGCTTCTTACTAATTCTATGATAAGTTCCAGTAATTCCTCTTTTTAGATGGCTCCAAAAAGATTCAATAGTATTTGTCGTCTTATCTCCATCGACATATTGATAGGCAGAATGGTTTACAATTCTATGTTCTTTAAACATTTTATCTATTCCAGTATAGGCTTTGTATTCATCAGAGTATATTGTACTGGAAGTTTCTATAAATTTCCTTAATAGTAATTGCATTCCTCTTTTATGAAACTTTCTAATATGGATAGTCCTTACCCTTCCACCTCTTTCTATAAATCCATAAATCCCTGCTTTATCTACTAGAGAACGACCTTGAATATGTTTATAACGTTTATTATAATGACGATTTTTGTTTTTTCCTCCAATGAAAGTTTCATCCACTTCTACTTCACCAGAAAGTTTTCCTTTTCGGTCTTTCATAGCATATCGGATTTTATGTAACATCATCCAAGCCGTTTTTTGAGTAATTCCTAAGTCTTTAGATATTTGGATAGAGGAATAGCCCTTTTTATAATTTACAAAGGTATAAAGCACGTAAAACCAGTTTCTCAAACCAATATGAGTTCCTTGAAAGATAGTATTAGTAGTAACGTTAAATTGTTTTTGGCATTGGGGGCATTTATACATCTTCCCATTTTTATATTCATAGATTTTCTTTTCGGAGTTTTGGCAGTGAGGACACTCAATATTATCTTTCCAACGAAGTTGTTTAAGATATTCTCTACATTTTTCCTCTGTATCGAAAGTTCTAACTAATTCAAGAACACTTTTAAACTGAACTAAAGTTTCCATAGCTTGGCGGTGTTTAATGAAGTAAAGTTAAACTTTGTTATCATATTTTCAAACAATAAATTATCTTCTTATATTTACACCAAAATTACTACTATGACTTTTGATGAATTTAAAGAACATTTAGAAACTAAAACTTTTTTAGAAATTGGTTCAAATATCATATATACATTTTCTGATGACACAATTAAAGTAAATTATGATTTTAGATGTCGTTGGGAATTAAAAGAAGAAGATGGTAGATTTTACATAGAAACTATACCATCTATTCAAGGAGAAAAATACAAACTAATGTGGATAGACTTTGAACAAGGAAATTCTCTTAAATTACATTTAACTTCTAAAATGACAGATGAATCTTACACTAATCTTGAAGAGATAAAAAATTCCCCTTAAAATCCATGAATGCAACAAATTCACCCTCATTTCTAATAGGAATAAAATGGGTTTCTTTACTTATTTTCTCCCTTCCTTCGATTTCATTATTTGATTTAATCCAATCATACATTTGAGAATCACTACATATTGTAGGAAATAATCTTGCCCCTTCTTTATTATGACAATTTGAATCTAAAAAATCTTTATGAGCTTTATCTACAGCTTCAGCAAATTCTTTTATTCGTTTTCTTATTTCTGTAATATCAGTAGTTTCCATAATTTTAAATATTAAGGTTAAAAAAGTAAATAGTTACCTAAATTAAAAACGTTCTATTATGAATACAAGCAGAAGAAAGTTCGTATCCACCCTCTTTCTCTCTACTGTAGGGTTACCTTTCCTAAGCCGGTTGTACGGCACAGAATTTTTAGTTAACAACCTTTCTCCATCCATTGATCCCACTGAAATTTCCAAAAAATTAAAGGAAGCCGCAGACAGCCGGAAAAATGATAATTGGAACTTAGCAGAAAGAATTTACCAGGAAATCATATCCGTCCGACCCGATGAAATCCGGGCTTATGACGGACTTAAAAAAATCATACAGCACAATTTCCCCAATGACCTGCAAAAAATATTGGAAATGTATCTTTCGGGGTTAAATAAAAATCCGCAGAACGCCTTGTTTAATCAACGGGTAGCCACTTGTTATGCCAGTATAGCCCAGGGGAACAAAAAAGTAGCACAGAAGCTGGGAGGGACTTCCCAACTCCTGCAAAAAGCCCTGAACCATTCCAAAAAAGCAGGGGAATTATCCACAAAGAATATCCCTATTGCCTTACAATATAAAAAACTCCAGAAAAGGAAACAATTCCGGGCGGACAGTACCGATGCCCGGGACAACAAGGAATTCCGGCAGTACCGTAAAGAAAATGGAAAACAATTCCGCAAACTCTTTACAGGCAGGGATAAAACCAAACTGGAAGCTAACCTGGAAAGACTTAAACAACGGGAAAATGCCCGCAGAAACCTGTTAACCTCTGTTAGCGGTAAGGAACTAACCTCCAAAAGATCCAAGCAGATCAGCAAGCTCTATGTCGCTTCCATTAAAAGTTTAAGGAAGAACCAGAACATACCCCAGGCCATTAAGAAGTCCAAAGAGTTGTACCAATTCACCCAGGGCTCCGGTAATGCCTTGTTTATGGTAAAAAAACTTTGCTGGCAATACAATAAACCCGAGGAATCCGAAGCAATCCTAAGAGCCAATCACCAGAAACAAAATACCTTCTGGTCGGGAATTGCCCTTTTCGATGTACTCGTTGCCCGCTATAAAAACAAGCAAATAGCAGATTTAAACGAAGCCCGGAATATACTTTCCGAAGCTTCCCAAAAAACAGCAGACCCGGTGCAGAATTTTGAGTTACGTTCCCGGCAACTTATCCTGAATATCCATACCCAGGACACAAACACGTACAACAATTTGGTGAAATTGGCGGATTCCCTGGCCGGAACCTCTTCTACCCATACCATTGACCGGTTCAACTCCCTGTGTGTGCTTTATTTCAGCCAGCTGAAGCAGAAAGAAAATGCCCTACGGGTAATTGACATAGCTCTGAAAAACGATTCCCAAAAGACTGAGTCCGGTTCTGTCTTCGAAAAGATAAAAATCGCAAACAGGGACCGGGATGATTCCAAAAGTATCCACAGAGAACGATTACTACAAGTACGAAATAAAATTACCGGCGCCGTTTAAAACCATTTCCTATGAAAAGACTTTTACCCATTATATTTTGGGCAATTTATAACCTGACTAATGCCCAGATCGCTATCACGGAAGTGTACTATGACACTCCCTATTCCGAAGAAATCCATTATGTTCGGGAGAACAAAACCCGGTTAGGGGAATTCATAGAATTATACAACTATACCACCGAAGATCTTTCCCTGGACAGATGGTTTATGTCCGACAATTACGCCAGTTATTACTTTCCCAAGGGAATAGTGATAAAATCCGGAGAATTTCTAGTGGTAGCCTACAAGGCAAAGCCGGAAGTTCCCGACTATTTTACCAAGTTCTTTCCTACCACCAAAGGACAGGAATCCAAAATCATTTACCAGGACAAGCTGCTTTTGAATAATTTTCAGGATCATGTAAAACTCAACGCTCCGGTAAGAAAAGATAAATTTCTGGAACTGGACTTACCTTTTATAGTAATGGAAAAAGTGGAATGGAAAGACCCGGCCTATGCAGCCCTTTTGACTAAAAAAGAAAAAAAAGAATATATCCGTAAACATTATAATTTCAATTTCCAAACATTAGAAGGAGACGGAAGCGGAGTTGACTACTATATCAATTCCCTGCAAAAAACCGATAATCCGCAGGAGAAATATTATAACGAAAAGAACAGGGCCAATCCATTATCAGCCCTTTACAAACCTGCTATTGGAAAATATGAGGAGGCTCCTCCCATCATCAATGTCTACAAAGAACATTACGGACTGCTTACCTGGGCCTGGTATGTCAGCCAGATACTGAACAATACCTGTAACTATGGTATTCCTGTGGTGGATCAACCTTACTCACAGTATGTACTGACCAGCACCGAACAATGCTTCGGGCATGATATTGCCGGAAACGTTTCCTCCAAAGGATGTTTACTGGGTTCCCAAAATCCAAATTCCACCAACAACCTACAGGACAATCCGGAACTGATCAAAAACCGGATTCAGGTCTATCCAAACCCGACTTCCTCTCTGGTTACCATTACCTGGGACAATGAAGTGGATTCCCTGATCGCACAGATGAGGATTGTTTCCCTGAGTGCCGCCTTTGATATTACTGTTCCTAAGAATGTAACCGGATATACCTACAGTGCAGATCTTACCTTGCAACCAGCAGGTATCTACATCCTTTCGGTTACCCTGACCAGCGGACAGACCATCTCCAAAAACATAATCAAACTATAATTCCTTACCTATAAAAGATAAGAATTCCATGAAAAAGTTATTACTCCCTGTACTCTATATATTCAGTAGTTATGTATTTTCCCA
>JAVBMH010000017.1:0-41125 GCA_031552575.1 Apibacter sp.
AGGAATATTGATAAGAATGCTATATCCAGACTGGCCAGCTGTGATTTTATTAAAAACAAACAAAATATCCTGTTCACAGGAAGTACCGGGGTGGGAAAGAGTTTTATTGCCACGGCATTAGGATACAAAGCCTGTATGAACGGATATAAGGTAATGTATTTCAGTATTAGCAAACTCTTCTCTAAACTTAAAATGGCAAAGGCGGAAGGTACTTATTTAAAAGAAATCGACCGGATTGAAAAACAAGATTTGATCATACTGGATGATTTTGGACTCCAAGCTTTAGATAATCATAAAAGACAAGACTTTATGGAAATTATTGAAGACAGGCATGGAAAAAGATCTACCATCATTGTTTCCCAATTACCCGTAGCTTCCTGGCATGAGATTATAGCAGAAAAAACCATTGCTGATGCCATTTTGGATAGAATTGTTCATCAGGAAATAAGAATTGATTTAAAAGGAGATTCCCTGAGAAGAAAAAAAACAGAGAATCTGATAAATAATGAAATTTAATTTATATTTTTAACACAGTTTTAGTATGTTCTTTTAACTTCAGTTTTAATGGATTTTTATCATTTAGAACAAATAAAATTGAGATTAATTCTGGCAATAAAAATAATCATAAAATCAAGTCTTTTATTTCATGGAATGAAGTTGGATTATTTGATTTTAATCATAAAATTCTCTTTAGGATGATGTACCTTAGTCAGATTTACCAACCATCATTTGCCTCATCTCTGTATCCTAAAGACAAAAGAGTACCACTTTTTAATCCGATTACATTTAATTCCAGAAGTTTGTCCAAGGCATCATTATCAAATCTCTCCATGGGAGTTGTGTCCACTTTTAACTCCGCTGCCGTAGTAATGGCTATTCCAAAGAAAATATAAGCCTGACGTGCCGTATGGGCAAAATTCAACTCACTTGAAAGATTTAAATAACTTGATTTCAATAGGTTTATATAATCCTGATAGGTATTTTCAGGGTGTTAGCACTGTTGGGTTATATCTCCATAAATACGATCTATCCTTTTTTCCGTATAATTTTCCCAGGCAGCAAAAACAAATAAATAGGAACGATCCGTAATTTGTCGTTGATTGCTTGCTATAGGAACTATTTTTTCGTTTTTGTCAGGAAACTTTATCGGAAAGAAAATTAAGTAACTTAACTTAAAAAACCAAAAAAGGAAATTCTATTAAAAAATTTCCTTTTTCAGATAAATATTATAAAAAAATAACTACAACATCAGATTTTTAAAGTAAATATCAAATTTTAAACCAATTTGTGAAGTTTTGGATTTTTCAATAAACACAAATATAATTTTATATTTTTCTTGTTTACTTACATCAAAGTTATCTTATCCAAGTCATAAAAATTCACAATGAACTCCCAATTATTTGTTAATTAAAAAATATCCCGGCTTATCTATAATCCTATAATTAAATATTCTGGTCTTATTGTTGATTCCCAGTATACGGAATCGTACCTTTACCAATTCATCAGAACTGTATTTTATAAGTATAATAAATGATTGAGCTAAAAAATATCAGTAAAACATTTGAACAAAAAGGAAAAAGAATAACCGCATTAACTGATATATCACTGTTTGTTCCCAAAGGAAAAATTATGGGAGTAATAGGAGAATCAGGAGCCGGAAAGAGTACTTTGATCCGGTGTATTAATTTGTTGGAAAAACCATCTTCTGGGGAAGTCTATATAAATGGGAAAAATCTGATAAGCTTATCAAGTGCCCAGCTCATACAGGAACGCCGGAATATTGGAATGATCTTTCAGCATTTTAATCTTTTATCTTCCCGGACTGTTTATGATAATATTGCTTTTCCTTTGGAGCTAAACCAGACTCCAAAGACAGAAATAAAAAAAAGAGTTACAGAACTCCTGGAGTTGGTAGGATTAAGTGACAAAATGCATAATTATCCGGTTACTCTTTCAGGAGGACAGAAGCAACGGGTTGCCATAGCTCGGACTCTTGCAAACAACCCGAAAGTATTATTGTCGGATGAAGCAACCAGTGCTTTAGACCCTTCCACAACCCATTCCATTTTGTCCTTACTAAAAGATATTAATAAACGGCTTAATATCACCATTTTACTCATTACACACGAAATGAATGTAGTGAAACAAATTTGTGATGAAATTGCTGTAATCAATGGAGGAAAACTTATTGAACAAGGAACGGTTGCAGATATTTTTTCCAATCCTAAAACCGAATTAACACAACATTTTATCAATTCCTCTCTTCATCTGGAAATTCCTGTTGATTATCAGGAACGGTTAGTTCCTGTTCCGGCAGAAAATAAACATCCCTTATTAAAACTACAAATAACCGGAAATACCGTAGATGAACCTGTTTTGTCCAAAGTTGCACGGAGATTTCAAATTGATAATAACATCATCAGTGCACAAATGGATTATGTTGGAGGAATAAAATTCGGGGTAATGCTGACCGAATTTATGGGGACTCATGAACTGGAACAACAAGCCATCGAATATTTAAAAAGAAAAAATATAAAAGTAACCATAGTAGGATATGTCTGATTCAATGATCGAACTTATAATAAAAGGAACTGGAGAAACCATTATTATGACTTTTACTTCCGGATTTTTCGGATTTATATTAGGATTACCGGTCGGAATATTGCTTTTTGTAACCCGGAAAGGACAAATAATGGAAAACATCACCTTAAACCATACCTTGTCCACTTTAGTGAATATATTTCGTGCAATTCCATTTATCATCCTGATTGTCTGGATGATTCCTTTCACTCGCATGTTGGTAGGAACATCTATCGGAGTAACCGCAGCCTTGGTTCCCTTAAGCATTGGCGTGGCTCCTTTCATTGCCCGAATGGTGGAAAATAGTTTACTAGAAGTTCCCTATGGATTAGTTGAAGCCTCAAAAGCAATGGGAGCAACCCTTTTTCAGATCATCAAAAAAGTTTTATTACCGGAAGCCCTGCCTTCATTAATCAATTGTGCTTCCATCACACTTATTACTTTGGTAGGGTATTCTGCCATGGGCGGAGCTGTAGGAGCCGGAGGATTAGGACAAATCGGCTATCAATACGGATACGTAGGTTATGATATAACCGTGATGAACACTGTACTTATCCTACTGGTAATTTTAGTATTTGCCATTCAGTTTACAGGAGACTATTTATCCAAAAAAGTAAATCACAAATAATTAATCATAATAAAAACCGTATTTTTGCAGTTTAAAATTAAAAATTCCAAAATAATGAGGAATAAACCCATAGCAATAATTACATCCTTTATACTAAGTGCATTATTATTAACATCTTGCGGAAATAAAAAAAACAATGCCAACCATATAAAAGTCGGAGTACAATCTGGCCCTGAATATGTAGTTGCACAAACAGCCCAGAAAGTAGCCAAAGAAAAATATGGACTGGAGGCGGAACTAGTTGAATTCAACGACTATGTACTTCCAAATACCGCACTTAATGATGGTGATATAGACGCCAACGCATTCCAGCATAAACCGTTTTTAGAAGATCAGATAAAACAACGCGGATATAAACTGGTTCCGGTTGGAAATACCTTTATTTATCCCTTAGCCGGATATTCCAAAAAAATAAAATCTTTACAGGAATTACAAAACGGAAGTACCATTGCCATTCCTAATGATGCTACTAACGGAGGACGAGCTTTGCTTCTTCTTCAAAAACAAGGACTTATAAAATTAAAAGAAGACCATGGACTCACTCCTAAACTAACAGATATAACCGGAAATTCTAAAAATCTGAAAATCATAGAGCTGGAAGCGCCACAGCTTCCACGGGTTCTGGACGATGATGGAGTAGTCATTGCTATCATAAATAATACTTTTGCTGCCAAATCCAATCTGACTTTAAAAGAAGCCTTATTTGCAGAAGACAAAAATTCCCCTTATGTAAATATGATTGTAGCCAGGGAAGACAACAAAAATGCACAAAATGTTAAAAAATTCGTTCAGGCCTATCAATCAGAAGAAGTAGCCCAAACTGCCGAAAAGGAATTTAAAGGAGGAGCTATAAAAGGTTGGTAAAAAACAAACTTTATTATTAATACTATCTGCTAATGAAGATTTTTAAATGGATGAAAAGAATACTGTTTGGGCTGTTTATACTTTCCATTGTCACGGTTTTGGCCTATAAATGGGTTCCCGTTCCCATAACGGAATTAATGCTGAAACGGTATTTGGTGAATGGAAGTTCCATTGAAAAAAACTGGGTTCCCATAGATAAAATATCCAACTCCATGCAATTGGCAGTAGTTTCCAGTGAAGATCAAAACTTTCTTACCCATCACGGATTCGATTTTGAAGCAATCCAGAAAGTACTGGAACAGGAAGATGAGAAAAAAATGAGAGGAGCCAGTACCATTTCCCAGCAAACGGCTAAAAACGTTTTCCTTTGGGATGGAAGGAATTTTGTACGAAAAGGACTGGAAGCTTATTTCACCTGTCTGATAGAATGGACCTGGGGTAAAAAAAGAATCATGGAAGTATACCTGAATGTTATTGAATTCGGGGATGGGATTTATGGAGTGGAAGCCGCTTCACATCATTATTTTGGAAAATCAGCTTCCAATCTGAGTAAAGAAGAAGCCGCTACCCTTGCCGCTCTCTTGCCTAACCCTAGAGAATATGGAAAAAATATAAAAGGAAGATACATACAAAAAAGAAAAGTATGGATTATGCGTCAGATGAGAAACTTGGGAGGAACTTTAGTTTTTCCTTAAATTTTTGTATTTTTATTTAAAATAATCGGATATGATGAAAAAGTTCCTTATACTCTGCTTTCTTTCCCAATTTTGTTTTGCGCAACAGCAGGCTGTTGAAAAAGTATACGATAAAAATGTGAACGGAATTCAGTTGTTCAATCCTGAAACTAATGATGAAACTCCATTTATAAAAATGGGAAAAGGATTTATCTTAACCTTTGATATGTTGGATGAAGGGTATCAAAAGATTTATTATGGTATAAAACATTATGACAGAAACTGGGAGGAAGACAACCTGTTTGAGTCTGAATATATTGATGGTTATTCCTTACCTCAGACCTATAATTACGTTTCCTCGTTCAACACACAGCAAAATTATACTCACTATACGTTGGAATTTCCTAATAATGATATGCGGCTCAAAGTATCAGGAAATTATCTGTTGACCATATATAATGATGAAAGAAAGCCTATTTTTAGCAAAAAAGTATCTTTCTATGATAACCTGACAGAGGTAGGTGTAAGATATGAACGATTTTCCGACTCCAGAAATCCTGATATTACTCAAAGAGTAATTGCACAAGCACTCTTTCCCAATACTTTTGGTGCTGTTCTCACCCAACAATTATCCCTTTGTATCCTACAAAATAATAATTGGAAAAATGCACAATGCAATATTGCTCCCCAATTCATTAATGGAAACCTTTACACATTTGGACAATTGACCAATGCTTTTGAAGCCGGAAATGAATTTTTCTACTTCGATACCAAAAACATATCAGTTGCAGGGTACGGGGTGTACAAAATCATAAACGAAAACGGAATGTATAATACCTTATTATATCCTGTTATACCTTATCCTATGGATTATAGTTATAATCCGGATGTAAACGGGGCCTATTATTTCCGTCGTTTCGACTTAACTCAGGAAAGAGATGCACGAAATGAAGGAGATTACACTCCGGTCAGCTTTTTTGTTGATTTAACCAATCCTCTGGAAGATAAAGATCTTTATGTAGTGGGGTTATTTAATAATTATGAAACTTCCGAAGCAAATAAAATGTTTTTTGATGAAAAAGAAAGAGGATATGAAAAAACCATCTACCTTAAACAAGGTTTTTATAATTATACCATAGCTACCGTTGATAAAAAAACAGGAAAGTTTAGCCTTTCCGAAATTCCCGGATCTTTCTGGCAAACAGAAAACCTTTATCAGGGATTGTTGTATTATAAACCTTTTGGCGGAACTTACGATGCTTTAATAGGATATGGAGAAATCCGGGCTCCCAGACAATAATTCATTTTCCTTCAAATTATTCTGCATAAAATTTAACACAATCTTGGCACGAAAAAACACTATTATTATAGTGAAATTTCAACAGGTTTCTTACTTTTGCAAGTCACAACAAAAATAAAACCTATTTTATGCATATACTTTTCAAAAATATACATCACTATACAGCCATGGCAACCTTGGTTTTCATTCTGTTGCTAACCATAGTTGCTTTTATATACTTTCTTCAGACACGGACTATTTCCGGACAAGTAAGAAGAATATCCTTTATTACCCTTATTTTTACCCATATTCAGGTAATCTTAGGTATTATTGTCCTGATTAGTTCTCCTGTTTTGGAACATACCGGTATGAAAGATATAATGGGAACAGCTACCATAAGAAGGAGTTATGTAGAACATCCTTTTTCCATGATTATTGCTGCTGTTCTTTTAACTGTGGCAAATTCATCCATAAAAAAATCAACTAATATTTCTATTAAAGTTCTTGCCCTGGCTGCCATATCGTTGGCTTTAGTCATAGGAATGATTCCAAGAGCTTTTTGGAGCAGTTTATTTATTTAACATAAATATCAAGTAAAAACAATAAATCAATGAAAATCGCAATTGTTGGAGTAAGCGGAGCTGTAGGACAGGAGCTTCTCAAAGTTTTAGACCAAAGAAACTTCCCTTTAACTGATTTAGTGCTTTTCGGTTCCAAGAGAAGTGCAGGACAAGTTTATACCTTTAAAGGAAAGGAGTATAAGGTCAAGGAACTTCAACATAATGACGATTTCAAAGGTATTGACATTGCTCTGGTTTCTGCCGGAGGAGGAACTTCTATTGAATTTGCAGAAACTATCACCAAACACGGAACTATCATGATTGATAATTCCTCTGCTTTCCGCATGGAAAATGATGTTCCTTTGGTAGTACCGGAAGTAAATGCTGAAGATGCATTAAATGCGCCAAGAAATATCATAGCAAATCCTAATTGTACAACCATACAAATGGTGGTTTCCTTAAAACCGATAGAACAACTTTCCCATATCAAAAAAGTACATGTTTCTACCTATCAGTCAGCATCCGGAGCAGGAGCTGTTGCTATGGACGAATTAGTGCAACAACTAAAAGATGTATCCGAAGGAAAAGAAGTAGTTTCTGAGAAATTTGCCTATCAATTAGCCCTAAACCTGATTCCTCAGGTAGATGTATTTACCGAGAACGGATATACCAAAGAGGAAATGAAAATGATCAATGAAACCCGTAAAATCATGCATTCGGATGTGGCAGTTTCTGCTACTTGTGTGAGGGTTCCGGTAATGAGAGCGCACTCTGAAACCATTTGGGTGGAAACAGAAGACGAACTTAGCGTAGAACAGGTACGTGACGCTTTTGAAAAATTTGAGGGTATTATTGTGGAAGATCAACCACAAGACAAAAAATATCCGATGCCTTTGTTTTTATCCGGAAGGGATGAAGTATTTGTAGGAAGAATCCGGAAAGATCTGACTAATCCTAAAGGAATCACTTTCTGGAATGTTAGCGATCAGATAAGAAAAGGAGCTGCTCTTAATGCTGTTCAGATAGCAGAATATTTAGTAAAAACAGAAAAAATAATATAATCTCATTTTATAAAATACAAAAAGAGTAGTTTAATTTAAACACAATTAAACTGCTCTTTTTTCTGTCACAGTTTCAACTTTCGTATTTTTGTACACATGAGTGCTTTAAAAACCTTAAACCCTTATTTTTACAAACACAAAAAACTACTCATACTGGGAAGTGTTTTCATTATTCTTTCCAATTTCTTTGCCATATATCCTATAAAATTTATTGGAGAAGCAGTAAATATCATAGCGGAAGCTTTGCGTAACACTTCTCATTTAGATAAAGATGCACTGCTCAAAAAATTATTGATTTATGGGGGAATAATTGTTGTAGCTCCTATTATTTCCGGAGTTATGAAATTCTACATGAGGCAGACCATTATTGTTGCTTCCCGCCGGATTGAATTTGAACTGAAAAATAATATTTATAAACATTACCAGACACTTTCATTCAGCTTTTTCAAAAAATCCAAAATCGGAGATTTAATGAACCGGATCAGTGAAGATGTGGTAAATGTACGGCAATATCTGGGGCCGGGAGTAATGTATAGTATAAACACAGTAATAATGTTGGTTATTATACTGATCTATATGCTGCTTTCTGATCCTGTAATGACTCTTTATGCGCTTCTACC
The DNA here is from genome assembly GCA_031552575.1 of Apibacter sp. Classification (GTDB taxonomy): domain Bacteria; phylum Bacteroidota; class Bacteroidia; order Flavobacteriales; family Weeksellaceae; genus Apibacter. The sequence goes on from JAVBMH010000017.1 coordinate 8,267, forward strand.
ACTTCCTTTCCTATCTTACTTTATTTACAGTCAAAGTAATGTAATCAACAGAAAGACCAAAATAGTTCAGGAGAAACAATCGAATCTATCCTCTTTTGTTCAGGATTCTTTTTCCGGAATACGGGTAATCAAATCTTTTACCAGAGAAGAAGAATACATCCTTTCTAAATATGTGGATAAATCAAACGAATATCGCGAAAAATCTCTTTCTTTGGCTACAACAGATGCATTTTTTTCTCCTTTAATGTTATTGATCATCGGATTAAGTAATCTTTTTATCCTTTATATAGGAGGGCAAAGATATATAGACGGAAAAATTGATGTAGGGACTATCACAGATTTCTTTTTATATCTGAATATCTTAATATGGCCTTTTACCGCATTAGGATGGGTTACTTCTATTATTCGAAGGGCTCAAGCCTCTATGGAACGAATCAACGAATTTCTTCAGGTCAAAGAAGAAATCACAAATACTAATTCCGATATATATCCAATAAAAGGAAATATTTGGTTTGAAAATGTAAGTTACACCTATCCAAATACTGAAATTAAAGCTTTAGATAAGATTTCTTTTGAAATTAAACCGGGAGAAACCGTAGTTTTTATGGGAAAGACCGGTTCCGGGAAATCTACCATTGCGCTCTTATTGGAGCGGTTGATTGAGCCTGATTCGGGAACAATCTATATTGATAATAAACCACTGAAAGAACATAATCTGGAACTAATAAGAAACAAAACAGGATATGTACCTCAGGAAAGTTTTTTATTTTCAGATACTATTTTCAATAATATTGCTTATGGTGTTGACTTTCCCAATGTAAGTCAAGTAGAGAAATATGCTGAGCAGGCAGAGATCCACTCCAGTATTATGGAATTTAAAGACCAGTATAAAACTGAAGTAGGAGAAAGAGGAGTTACTCTTTCAGGCGGGCAGAAACAAAGAATCTCTATTGCAAGAGCTTTAATCAAAGATCCTGTTTTCTTTTTATTTGATGATAGCCTGTCTGCAGTAGATACAGAAACAGAAGAAAAAATACTGGCTAACATAGAAAGTGAAATTGATAGAAAAACTACCATAATTATCACTCATCGGGTTTCTTCTGCAAAAAACTCAGATCGGATTATTATCCTGGAAAATGGGAAAATTAAAGAGATGGGTTCCCACAAAGACCTTCTTTTTACTGATGGGTATTATTCAGAATTATACAGAAAACAAATTACTGAAAAACAATCATAAATCATAAAAAAACAATTGTAATTATTTAAGTATTTTTATATTTTTGTTCCGCCATAAAATTATGTTTATACTTTATTTTGATATTTATATATAATAACTAAAACATAAATATGATGAATGATTTTGAAAATGTAGAGAAGAAGGAAAATGAAATTTTCTCTAAAGTACTAAGAGCAGGAAAAAGAACTTACTTTTTTGATGTAAGAGAAACCAAAGCAGGAGACTATTACCTAACCATTACTGAAAGTAAAAAAAACATGTCCGAAGAAGGTGCTTTAGGTTTCAAGAAATTTAAAATCTATTTATATAAAGAAGATTTTAAAAACTTTAAAGATATTTTGGAAGAAACTACATCTTTTATCATCAAAGAAACCGGAGAAAAAGTTATTTCAGAAAGGCATCGGGATGATTTCCATTTGCAGGAAGAAAATAAAGAAATTTCAGATTCTGCCAGTGTTTCCAGTTATACCAATGTAGATTTCGAAGACATTTAATAAAATTTTCAATTTATAAGAGATGCTGATATAGTAAGTATATCAGCATTTTTGTTGAAAAAGATAATTTAATCACCTCATTCATAACTTCATATAATCATCTCAAAAGTTAATATTAACTTTTATTTAACATATCTAAATAAAATGTTAAATATTTTTAAAAAAAGTTAAAGTACCGTATTTTTCACACTGAGCTTACTACTTTTGGGGACATTAAAATAATTAAAAACATTATTATACTGTATATGAAGTCATTAATAAGGTTATTTTTTATAATATCGGTCATTTCAATAACCACCACTTCTTGTGTTTCCAACTATGTAGTAAGTAATAACAATTACAAATATCCTACTACAAATGAGTTATTAGTAGCTCATGTAAGTAGTAAAGGACCTAATGTTGCCAAAGTAGATGATAAAAAGTTAGTTACAACCAATATAACAGATAATAAATCCTTAACAAAAAATATCAATATCTATACCGAAAAATCATATACCAAAGAGGCGTATGATTTAATAAGTGAAGCTAAAACTTATTTGGGCACTCCTTACCTTTACGGAGGAACTACCCGAAACGGTATTGATTGTTCTTCTTTCGTTCAGCATGTATATGATGCCTTTAATATTTCTTTACCACGCACTTCCGTATTACAATCACAGGAAGGGGAAAGAATATCCAAAGAAGAATTAAAGAAAGGAGATTTGATTTTCTTTGCCCACACATCAAAAAGCAGAATTTCTCATGTTGCTATTGTTGAAAGTGTGAGCCCTACCGGAGAAGTATTTTTTATTCATGCCTCTTCCTCACAAGGAGTAACTATCAGCTCACTTGACATGCCTTACTGGGAAAAACGATTCAGAACTGCTAAAAGAATTTTAAACCAAGACCAAAATATTCAGATAGAGCCAAAGAATGAAGATGTAAACTTAGCAAAAGTTTCTTTTTAACGTTTTTTCTTTGTTGTAAATTTGTAAAAATATAAAAGGGGTGCTGCGCGAGCGGCTGAGATTATACCCTAAGAACCTGGGCAAGTAATGTTGCCAAGGGAAATCTTAGATGGAGATTTCAAAACATATTGAAGTCTTTTTTGTTTTCTCTAAATCAACACCCCCTTTTTTAATAGTAATTAAAATATGAAAAAAAGGGATTTTATTTTTTTAACACTGTTTATTACCGGAAGCTATCTTACAGCTCAGGTAAAAAGAGATTCTCTCACTGAAATCCAGGAGATTATTATTACCGGAAAAGCTCCTGTAAGTAAAGAACGTATTACCCAAAAACAACTGGAAGCAAAAAACCTGGGACAGGATATTCCTTTCCTTCTCAAAAACAACCTCTCTGTTGTTTCCACTTCCGATGCCGGGGCCGGAGTAGGTTATACCGGAATGAGAATCAGGGGAAGCGACCAAACCCGCATTAATGTTACATTGGACGGAGTTCCGGTGAATGATGCCGAATCTCAGGGACCTTTCTGGATCAACATGCCTGATCTGACTTCATCCGTTTCCAATCTTACCATACAAAGAGGAGTGGGTACTTCTTCCGAAGGAACAGGTTCTTTCGGGGCGAGCATCAATGTACAAACACAAGCTCCTTCCGATTCCGTTTATTTTCAGACAGATCAATCCGTAGGTTCCTTTAAAACCTATAAATCTACCTTTGGATTGGGAACCGGAAAATTTTTTAATGAAACCATGAAACTGGATGCCCGGATATCTTTTATAGGATCCGACGGATATATAGACCGTGCTTCTTCTAACCTGTTCTCTTATTATGTTCACGGAGTTTACGAGAAAAACAATACAAAAATAGGTTTCATGACCTTCGGAGGAAAGGAGAAAACCTATCAGGCATGGAATGGGGTTGATGAGGAAACTATGAAGATCCGTAGAACGTTTAATTCCTGTGGAGCCATTTACGACGAAAACGGAAATATTGTAAGATATTATAATAACGAAACTGATAACTATAATCAAGATCATTATCATCTGTATCTGGAACAAGGATTGGGCAAACAATGGAAGTTTAAATCCACGTTGTTTTACACCAAAGGAAAAGGATATTATGAAGAATACGAACAAAATCAGAATCTGGAAGATTACAAACTGGATAATATAACTATTGGGAATGAAACCATCACAACAACTGATCTGATCCGGAGACAATGGTTAGACAACAATTTCTATGGAATCAGTAACCGGTTATTGGGAAACTTGAATAAATGGAATCTGGAATTCGGATTAGGTGCCAATAACTATGAAGGGCAACATTACGGAAATATCATCTGGGCAGAATATTTTTCCAACGGAGAACCTGATTATGAATATTACCGGAACCGGGCTGTTAAAACAGAAGTAACAGGTTATGCAAAAGCCCTTTATACTCTGTCCGAATACTGGGAATTTTTTGGAGATATTCAGTACCGGAATATACATTATAAAGGACACGATGTTCCTGGAGGAGAAAGTACATTTAAAAATGGCGGACCTTTACAATTCAGTGAAAATTATAACTTTATCAATCCGAAAGTAGGAACCACCTACAAAATACATCAGGGAAATATGTATCTCACTTATGGAATTGCCCAGAGAGAACCCAGCAGGGACGATATTTTAAATAATGAAAATGTGAAGCCCGAATTAATGCACAATGTAGAACTGGGAATCCGGCAAACCTTTTCCAAATTTACCTACACTGCCAATTGGTATGGTATGTATTACATAAATCAACTTGTTTTAAGTGGGAAAATCAATGATGTAGGGAGTTTTATTCGTGAGAACAGTGGGAAAAGTTACCGAACCGGAATAGAACTTTCTGCCGGATATCAATTTAATTCCAAATTCCAGATAACTGTAAACTCCACTTTCAGTATCAATAAAAATATCGATTTCAAAAAAGAAGACAATGGTGAAATTACCAACTTGGGAAATACGGGTATCGCCTTTTCCCCTAATTATATCGGGAATCTCATCATAGAATGGAAACCGGTAAAAAACCTGACTGCAAGATTACTTAACCAATATATCAGCAATCAATATCTGACCAATGAAGAACCTAAAAATGGTAAATTAGACGGATATTTCACCTCCGACCTGGTTATGGAATATTCTTCAAACTTATTCAGGCTAAAAAATTTCAGTCTGAGACTGTTAGTAAATAATATCTGGAATGCTAGTTATGAAAGTAACGGATATTATTATGATAATACACCTTATTATTATCCCCAAGCAGGCACTAATTTCCTGACAGGAATAAGTATTAAGTTTTAATAAAACATTTTCAGGCATGACCTTTGTATTAAAAAAACAGTAGTTAGTGATTAATATCTATCATTAACTTAAAATAAGTATTTTTGTCATTTACATTTTACCATGAAATATTTTATAACCCTGATATCAATTATAATAACTTCTTCCATTCTATCTGCACAGGAAAAAGCACCCATAGTATGGAAAACCGTACAGCAGGCAGACAGTTTACAACTCAAAGGAGATCTAAGACCGTTATTTGTAGATGTATATACTGATTGGTGCGGTCCGTGCAAACTCATGGATAAAACTACCTTTCATGATGAAAATATAGCAAAGTATGTCAATGAAAATTTTATTCCTGTAAAATTTAACGCAGAGTCCGAAGAACAAGTAATATTCAAAGGAAAAATCTATCAGTGGGTTTCAAACGGAAGAACGGGAATACAATCTTTAGCCTATTTTATGTTGGGAGGGGAATTGAGATATCCTTCCGTAGCCATTGTAAACAAAGAAGGGCAGACTCTTACGGTTATTGCCGGTTTTATTCAGGCTGATGATTTTCTGGATATAATTAAAGACGTTAAAAGACAAGTTGATGAATTAACATCTAAGGAGAAGTTATAAACGCTCCCTTGTCTTTTGTAATCCACATTTTAGATTCAGGGATTTTTTCTTTTATCTTTTTTGCATAGCCAGGATAAATATTTCCTGTAAAAACAATATTCTGAGTTTTATTATTTCCTAAATCTATTTTAGGGAATCCTTTCAAAACTAAATATTCTACGGAATCAGGAATTCCATTAGCATTTTTATCCACAATTTCTATCTTTCTGGATTTCCAGGAATATATCTTATTATAATCTATATATTCATATTCTATTTTACTTATATGTTCTCCTATAATGTAGGGTTCAATAATAAATGATTGTATCCTTTCGTGATTATCATTTTTATCTTCCATTAATAAAAGATTCTTTCCTTCCCTGAAACCCACCAAAGGAAATTTATTATCAAAAACAATCAAATCTTTCCTTTCAGAAGCTTCATATTCATCAATCAATCGGTCAAATTGAAAAACAACCAGACAAATCAGAAAAGGAATCGCAGTTTTCAATTGCGGTTTCACCAAAAAATATCTCAATAAGACGATAGCAGAAACTAAAGATATCAATTCCCATAAATTCAGTGAAATGCGCCTGAATAGAAAAACATCTGCTGATGAAACCCAACGAGAACTTTCCACCAATAACATAACCAGAAAATCATAGAATATTCCAAAATATACCTGAAAATTTGCAGGTAAGAAAACAACAAACAACTCCAATACAGAAGAATACGTGATAACAAAAGTATAAGGAATGACCAATATATTGACCGGAATAGATAGTAATGAAAACTGATGGAAATAATAAAGTACAAAAGGTAAAGTTCCCAATTGTGCTACAATTGTTATGGCCAACGGTTCCATAATCCATTGGGTGATTTTTTTATTTCTCACCTTCAGATATTTGGTTAGCCAAGGTCCTAACCAGGACATGAAAAATACGGCTACATAACTTAATTGAAATCCTACGGAATAAATTTCATAAGGACTGCAAAGCAAAATAAGAATAGCAGATAAGGAAAGACTATGATAGATGTTTGAAGTACGTTTTAACAATTCAAAAATATAATAAATGGTAATCATTAGGCAAGAACGGAATACAGAAGATGATAACCCCACAAAACATCCGAATAACCATACAAATAATAATGAACTGATTATAGCCGCCTTTCGATTTCTTCTTCCGAATAATAAAGAAAAAATGAAAAAAACCATTCCGAAGATAAACATAATATGGGTTCCGGATATCGCGATCAGATGCATGATTCCCGCCTTGGAATAAGCATCGATCATATCTCTTTTCATTTCAGAACGATCTCCCAATAAATAAGCCTTCAAAAACTCTTTGGAATCAGGAGATAAAACAGACTTATCTATTTTTTGAGCTAACAGTTGATTGGAGTTTTTAATGCTGTACCAAAAAGAAGAATGGGATTCCTGTGAAATAATTTTATCTACTTGTCCAGTACGTAAAATATAATTTCTTTCCAAATATTTTTGATAATCGAACTGATGAGGATTCAAAGCCTGCTGAACTTCATGAATTTTTATCAGTATCTTATATTCGTTGCCCAAAATAAGAACCGAATCAAATTTCTCTTTATCTAGTAATAGAAGTATTTTTCCGGAAGTCCTAATCAATTTATTTTCATAAGAGATCGCTTTTACTTCTGCAGTATATTTTCTGTTCCTTTCATTAGAATTATTTTGTTCCTTCGGAACCACTACAACATATTGTGCCTGATACTTTTTCTCAAAATGAATATAGTGATTGCCAGAAATATACGTATTTAACTTTACCAAAAAAATCCCCAACAAAAACCAGCAGCACAAAATCAAAACAGAAAATAATATCCGGAATCGAATAGTATAAACAATGAATCCTGAAAAAACAAGAAGTACGAATAGGATTACACAAGATATTACAAGGGAAATAGAAATATAAGGATATAAAAATATCCCCATTGACAAAGCAATCAAATAAAACGCATACGGATGCTTACCTATATCCATACTTACTTATTTTGTATTAAAAATCCATAAAATTTAAAAACTACTCACCCTTGTTTTTGCGTCATTTTCATAATTTAAATGTGAATTTATCCAAAAATTATCCCTTTTTACAAACAGGCGTATCTTTTTCATTCGCGAATATACTAATAAAAACATATTTAAAAACATATTTTTAGTTTGTATTAAAAACAAATGCGATTTGTTTATGCTGATTATGACAAATATTAAAATTTTATTAATTTTTGAAGATAAATTGTTAAAATTTAACTAATACTCTTATTTTTGCCCTAGAAAAAAATTAAACTTAACTAATTAAATTATTTTGTATGAATCTCAAAACAAAGGTTTTAAGTGCGATTTTATGCGCTATTATCTCAATCACTTCTGTCTATTCCCAAAAGATAGATCCCGATTCCCTGAAAGTTAAAGACATTGATGATGTAGTAATAATCGGGAAGGGAGTTATTGACGTTGCAAAAGACAGGGAAACCCCTGTAGCTGTTTCTCTCATTAAGAAACAAGAGATCAAAGACAAATCAGGGAATCAGGAATTTCCCATGATTATGAAAAATACTCCTTCTATTTTCGTAGGAAGTGAATCTGTCGGATATGGAGAAGCCAGCATGAGCATTCGTGGTTTTGATCAGTCCAATACTGCTTTTTTAATTAATGGACAGCCTGTAAACGGAATGGAAGACGGAAAAGTATATTGGTCGAACTGGTCCGGATTAACTGATATTGCTAATGCGGTTCAGGTACAGAGAGGATTGGGATCTTCCAAGCTGGCTATTTCTTCCGTAGGAGGAACGGTGAATATTGTTACCAAAGCAACAGAGAAAAAAGAAGGCTCTGCTGCCCGGTTTCTAGTTGGAAACGATGGTTATTGGAAAGCTACTTACGAATACAATAGTGGATTACAGGGAAAATGGGGAGTTTCCTTTTTAACCTCAACCTGGAGAGGGGATGGTTATAACAGTGGAACCAAAGGAAACGGACAAATATATTTCCTTTCCATAGGGTATAAACCCAATGAAAATCATAATCTTAACTTTATGATCTATGGAGCGCCTCAAACTCACGATCAAAGTTATTACTCTGCTATTAAAACATATCAAAAATATGGATATAAGTACAATCCCAATGAAGGTTGGTTAGATGGAAAACAACTTTCCGAAAGAACGAATTTTTATCATAAACCGGTTGCTAACCTGAACTGGGACTGGCAAATGAGCGATAAAAGCAGTTTATCTACGGTATTATATGCTTCTTGGGGACGAGGAGGTGGAACTGGGAATTTTGGGAAGTCCCTTACTTCTATTCCCAATAGCCGAAACGGAGCCGGAATGATTGATTGGGATGCTGTAGAGGATTACAACGAAACCCATAATACAGACGGAATCGGATCAAAAGATAATAATTATATCCTAAGAGCTTCTGTAAATAACCACCAATGGTATGGATTGGTATCTAATTTCAACCATAAAATTAACAATAACTTACAATTCAATGTAGGGGTAGACGGAAGATATTATACCGGAACTCACTACCAAAAAGCCTATAATTTCTTAGGGTTATCCGGAATCAATGATACCTCCACAAATGTCAATAATCCCACTGGTAATATAGTTACCCAATCTTACAGTATTGATCCTTGGAGTGCCTTATTCCAAAATGTAGATAAAAGCCAGAGAATGGGTTATGACTATGATGAAACCATCCAATACATTGGAGGATTTGCGCAGTTAGAATATACCAATAGTTTTCTGTCGGCCTTTGTACAGGGTTCCTTATCGGAACAATACCATTCCCGGATGGATCGTTTCAACTACACCCCCGGAAACCAGAAATCCGAAACAGTAAGTAATACCGGATATAATATTAAAGGAGGAGTAAACTTTAAAATCAGTCCGCATCACAACATTTTCGGAAATATCGGATATTATTCCCGCCAACCTTTCCAGGATAATTTATTTTTAGCTTACAAAAATATTGTAAATCCTTTGGCAGAAAACGAGAAGATTTTCGGACTGGAATTCGGATATCAACTTCATTATCCACTTATTGACTTAAATATCAATGCTTATCGCACTACTTGGGATAACCGGGTGGAAAGCAATCTTGATCAAGTAAAACAAATACTGGAAAACAGAACTGGAATAGACGAACTGCACCAGGGGATTGAAGTGGACTTTTTGCTAAAACCTTTCAGAAAACTGAATTTTACGGGACATTTATCTCTTGGAGACTGGAAATACAGCGGAAACGCCCACTCTACTTTATATGATGAAAATAATCTTTCAAATATAATAAGTGAAAAAGATATTTTACTGGATGGAGTGAAAACTTCTAACTCCCCTCAGTTCAGCTATGGGATCGGAATAGTGTATAAACCGCTTAAAGGCTTCTCTTTTGATGCGGATTTAAACCGATATGAAAAACTGTATTCCGATTTTGATGTTACTACTATAAAAGCAGGTGATCCAATCAATATGCTGGAACTTCCCGATTACTTTACTTTAGATTTGGGGGCTTCTTATAATGTACATTTTGATGCCGGAACCCTGCGTTTCAGAGTGAATGTAAACAATGCCCTGAATGACGTATTTATAACCTATTCTAAGGACAATACTGCTGCTATAGCAGGAGATCCTACTTATAAAGGAATCAATATAAATAACCGGGTATATTTCGGAAATGGAAGAACTTGGAATGCCGGAGTTTCTTTCGAATTTTAAGAAAAAATAATATAAGAATATAAAGCATCCTAAATTTAGGATGCTTTTTTATTTATAAAAATAAAGAAACTAAAATAGTTTTATTAGTTTTTATTTTTATATTTGCCTAAATATAAAGTATTTAATAATGGATAATATTAAAGAAAAAATCATCACTAAGTCATTAGAGTTATTTAGCAATATTGGAGTGAAGGTTGTTACTATGGATATGATCAGTGAAGAATTAGGAATGTCCAAAAAAACACTGTACGAACATTTCTCCAGTAAAGAAGAACTTATCAAACAGACGTTTAATGAATCTTTTTCTGCTTCCGTTGTTGAACTTGAAAATAAAATTAAAAACTACCAAAATACCATTCATCAAAAACTTTTGATTCTGGGAAATATAGAAAATCTTTTTCTTATTAAAAAAGACAGGATTTCCCTTCAACTGGAAAAATTCTATCCGGAAATTTACTCTGAAATAATAAATACACAAAAACAATATATAAGAACCTTATTGAAAAACAACATATTATTAGGGATAGAAGAAGGATTATATCGTACCAAAATCAATAAAAAATTAACCGTTGAATATTACTATTTGGTAGAACAGATAATTGTAAACAAGAATAGTTCCACAGATATAAATCTTTCTGAACCCATGGTGAAAAATTATTTTTTTGAATTACTTATTCGATCTATTGCCACGAAGAAAGGAATACGGGAACTGGAAAAATTAATATGAAGATAAGATTATCAGGAAGGTGTAATTAAAACCAATTCCAATCTGAATTGAGGAATGATAGTAATTAAGTGCTCAAAAACAGCAGCCTGAAAGGCTTCATATTTTTTAAAATCTGAAGTGGTTGTAAAACAATAAATTTCAACAGGCATACCGTATGCCGTAGGTTCCAGTTGTCGTACCAGTATAATATCCCTTTTAGAAATAGCCGTATTATTTTTCAAATACATCTGAACATATTTCCGGAATACTCCCATATTAGTAAAACTACTTTCATTCTCCGTTAAAGCAGGATATTTAAATCCGGATTTTGCATATTGATCTATTACCCCCTTTTTCTGCTGTAAATAATCCTGCAAAAGTTCAATTTGCATCAAATCATTAAATAAATCTTCATCTACAAACCGGAATGATTTAAAATTAAACAACAAAGATCTTTTAATTCTGCGGGTATTAGAACTCCGCATAGCTTCAAAATTTTTCACTTCCGTAGAAATCAGATCATACGTAGGAATAGTTGAGACCGTTTTATCCGCATTTTGAATTTTGGTAGTAATCAGATTAATATCCTTCACACTTCCTTCTATACTATATTTTGGAACAGATATCTGGTCTCCTACTTTCACATTCTTTGAACTTGCAATATTAAGTCCGGCAACAAACCCCAGAATAGGATCTTTAAATACCAGCAAAATCACCGCCATAATAGCTCCTAAAAAAGTAAATATCTTGGAACTGGTCAGATCAAACAATATGGAAATACTGATAAAACAAGCAAACAGAATAATCAGTATTTTAAATAACTCTGAAAAAGTTTTTAAAACAACTGTACGGTAATTTTGATCCCTGCCTTTTACATCTATATAAGCATCAATAACACGGATAAAAAACTGAGCCAGAAAGATGGTCAGAAAAACACTGAAAACCAGATCCAGAATATGAAAACTTTGCGGATGATGATAAAAGATCAAAGGAACCAACAAGTAACAAACACCTAATGGTACTAAATGAAAGAAACTGGTGAACACATCCTTTTTCATAAAAGTATTCAACCAGACATTGTTGGTTTTTGGAACCAGTTTTTGCACTAATCCCAATAAAACTTTACGTTGAAACCAGTCTAATATCCAAAAAATAATGAAGACGATTAATACCTTCACGCTTATCTGTGAAAATAGGACCATTCCATCCGGAAAATGAGTGGCTATGTAATCATGTAATCCGTTAATATACGGATTCATGTTTTCCATTCTCAATGCAGCTGCATCATTCATATTAACAAAATAATAAGTAAAGGTAGAAAATAACCCGATTAAATAAGTTGGAAAAAAGAGAAATTTATAGTTACCTTTATTATTATAAACCATTTTTTTATGCCTGATGTTGTTTGGATTATACTGATTTCCCTGTTGATGATTATCGGCATTATTGGGTCTGTGCTTCCTGCATTGCCCGGAACTCCTCTGGCTTTTGTGGGCTTACTAATTTATAAGTTTTGTCCTTTAGGAGAATCCCTGAGTTGGTGGTGGATTGTTCTGGCGGCTGTATTAACCATTATGTCATTAATCGTGGGGTATCTTATTCCTATTCTTACCACTAAAAAATACGGCGGTTCCAAATACGGAGCTATTGGGGCAACATTGGGCATACTGGTAGGATTATTTCTGCCTTTCGGTTTTATTTATGGGCCTTTTATTGGGGCTCTCATTGGGGAACTGATAAACGATTTCACTAATCAAAAGAAAGCTTTAAAAGCATCGTGGGGAGCCTTCATCGGATTTCTGTTAGGAGTCGGAATTAATATTCTGGTATGTGGTATCATGATAACTATCTTTTTCGTACATCTGGCATTTTTCTGATCCACTTATTTTATAATCCTTATCTTTAGAAAACCTATAAAAGTAATTTTATGAAATTATATCCCATTGAAACCGGAAATTTTAAATTAGATGGAGGAGCCATGTTCGGAGTCGTCCCCAAATCCATTTGGCAAAAGACAAATCCGGCCGATTCCAACAATATGATCGATCTGGCTATGAGATGTCTTCTCATTGAAAGCGGGAAAAGACTTATTTTGGTGGATACCGGAATCGGAACCAAACAACCGGAGAAGTTTTTTAATTATTACTACTTATGGGGGGATTTTTCATTGGAAAAATCCCTTGCTCAATATGGATTTACATTGGACGATATAACCGATGTTTTTTTAACACACCTGCATTTTGATCATTGTGGAGGGGCTGTTCAGTGGAATCAAAACAAAACCGGGTATGAACCGACTTTTAAAAATGCTATCTACTGGAGTAATAAAGATCATTGGGAATGGGCGGTAAATCCTAATCCGAGGGAAAAAGCTTCTTTTCTGAAAGAAAATATTCTTCCTATTCAGGAAAGTGGACAACTTAAATTTATTGATGTTCCTGAAGATAATTTTCTAAAAGATTCTCCGTTAGGTTTTGATATTTATTTTATAGACGGACATACAGATAAGCAAATGCTTCCGGTCATTACCCATGAAGAAAAAACGATTATTTACGCTGCGGATATTCTTCCTACTACCGGGCATATTCCTGTTCCTTATGTTATGGGATACGATACCCGTCCGTTGCTCACAGTTAGTGAAAAAGAACAGATTTTAACCCTGGCGGAACTACAGGAATATTTCTTCTTTTTTGAACATGATGCACATCACGAATTATGCACCCTGCAAAAAACAGAAAAAGGAATTCGGTTGAAAGAAACCTATAGTTTTCTGGATATTTTTGGGAAATAAAATAGATTATTTTCAAAGTTCTAAAAGTGTAACCCGTCTGAAAAGCAATCAGTGATATGTTGGTGGAAATCTTTTATATTACGTTAATGACCATAATTCAAAAATAAAAGATTAAATCAATATCTTTGTTACATGGAAAAAAGTTGAAAACCATGTTGTAAACAACAAATAAACCACAGTTAATAAATTAGATGAAAACAACAATAAAAACATTTGCTGATTATAAAAATGACGCTTCCAACTGGATAACATTGGCTGGTGGCGAATATTATCCAGACATACTAAAAGACGCCTGCAATCTTTACAAGCCAGTTTTAATACTCTTTGGACAATTGGTAAAATCATCAGAATCGTCTTCACGACTCTTTCTCGAAATTTCAAAAACGTCAGAATCTTGGATGAGAGTACAATTATTGAGAGTATTTAAAAGATATGTTTGCCCAGTTTTGCCTGTTGAAATGACAAAACGAAAAACAAAATCACTTGAATTCGATAAAGAATTTAGTGATAAATTCAGACCTATAAATGAAGTTCAAAAAGCATTCAATTAGTCGCCCTCTTCGAGATGAAGTTATGTGTGCATTACTTTGGGAATACAAGGACAGGGGAAAGAAAGGATATGATTTAACTGAACGATTTTTCGAGTTATTCCGTAGTAATTTTGCAGAATTTCAAATTTCAGGACCAGAAAGAGCGGGTAAAGATGTTTTGATGAAAGAAATTTTTGAGAACTATCCCAATCCCAATCGACCTATTGATTTTGTAATCAAAAATAAAGAACATATTCTTGCGATTGGATTAGCCCGCTATGATTCCGATAGAGGAGGTGCGCAGGAAGATGACCGAACTGGAGGGTATTCAAATTGTGCAAATGAATTTCTTACATATGCAAAGAAAAAAGGCCTAAATACCAAACTTATTTTCATCAATGATGGGCCCGGGCTTCTTCTTGGTTCCATGTGGAATGATTACGCTTCTTTGGAAAAAAGTTGGAAAGGAAAAATAATGGTTCTTACTTTGCGAATGGTTACAGAACGAATCACGAAAGAATGGTTAAACACTAAATTTATAAAATAATGGCAACCGGTATCCCAAAAACCAAATGGAATGGCGAGTTGCATGTAAGCCATTCTGAAAATGGACAATTTACATTTCTTCCTATTTGGCAGCATGGTAATGTGCCAAACCGCTTGTATTTTGGTGATAATCTTTCGGTAATGAAAGATTTATTGAAAGATAAACATATAAAAGGAAATGTACGCCTTATATACATCGACCCACCATATGCTACTAATAGTGTTTTTCAGACCCGAAAGCAGCAGGACGCCTATACGGATTTGCTAACAGGCGACAAGTATATTGAATTTATGCGTGAACGCCTCATTTTGATGAAAGAATTACTTGCTGATGATGGTTCAATATATGTTCACCTTGACAATAAAATGATATTTCACATAAAAGTTTTAATGGATGAAATTTTTGGCACAGCAAATTTCCGCAATATGATTACACGGAAAAAATGTAAATCCAAAAATTTCACCAAAAATTCTTTTGGAAATATTTCCGATTACATTTTACTCTATGCTAAAACGCCAAATGCCGTTTGGAATAAACAATACGAACAATGGACAGATGAAAAAATATTAAAAGAATACCCATTTATCGAAGAAGGAACTGGAAGAAGACATAAACGAGTTCCAATTCATGCACCTGGCACAAGAAATGGAGAAACAGGTAAGATGTGGAGAGGGTTATTGCCGCCTGAAGGGAAACACTGGCAATTTACACCAGATAAACTTGACGAACTTGATAATAAAGGAGAAATTTATTGGAGTAAAAATGGAAACCCGAGAAGAAAAGTTTACTTAGACGAAAGTGACGGTATCGCACTACAAGATATTTGGCTCGACTATTTGGATGTAAACAATCAAAATACTCATACAACAGGCTACCCGACAGAGAAAAACATTGAAATGTTGAAGAGAATAATCCTTGCATCATCTAATAAAGGCGATTTAGTCATGGATTGTTTTGCAGGCTCTGGGACAACATTAGTCGCAGCTGACGAACTCGAACGAAATTGGATTGGTGTTGATATTGGAAACCAATCTATAAAAGTAATTCTTGACCGTTTTCAGAATGGAACGCAAACACTTGAAGACCACTTAAGTGAAGATAAGCCTAAGCCAAAATCACAAATATTAAACCTCTTTTCCAATCAAGAATTAGACGACATCCCTTTAATCCCAAAGAAAAAGAATCAACATCAAATAGAAAATTTTACAATTTTAGCAAATGGAAATTACTCAGGAAGTGAATTCCAACTGCCAACATATGAACAAACTATCATAATATAAATTCATTAAAATGTAAAGAGGTATAATGCCTGTAATAAATAAGTAGACCAGTTTTTACTCATCATTTGCTGCCTGAATAGCCGTAATTACTACTGTATTATAGATATCTTCAATCTTCGCCCCACGACTTAAATCGTTGATCGGTTTTTTTAATCCCTGAAGTACTGGCCCTAAAGCCAATCCTCCCGATTCTCTTTGTACAGCCTTGTAAGTATTATTTCCTGTGTTCAGGTCAGGGAAAATTAACACATTAGCCTGTCCGGCAACCAATGATCCCGGCATTTTACTGCTTCCCACACTGGGTACTACCGCGGCATCATACTGAATAGGCCCTTCCACTAACAGGTCAGGGCGCAAGGACTTAACTAACTCTGTGGCTTTTCTTACTTTGTCCACATCTATTCCTTCTCCTGATGCTCCCGAAGAATAAGAAAGCATGGCTATTTTAGGTTCAATGTTGAAAGCCTTTGCTGTTTGTGCAGATGATATCGCAATATCCGCCAACTGTTCAGCCGTCGGATTAGGAACCACAGCACAGTCGCCGTAAACCAGTACCCGATCTTGTAAAAGCATAAAAAATACGGAAGAAACGGTTCTTATTCCTGGTTTGGTTTTTACAAACTGCAAGGCCGGACGTATGGTATGTGCGGTAGTATTCTGTGCTCCGGAAACCATTCCGTCTGCATCTCCTTTATACACCATCATCGTTCCGAAATAAGAAGCATCCAGCATCAGGTCTTTTGCCTGTGCATATTCCATTCCCTTGTCTTTTCTCAACTCAAACAAAGTATCTACATAATCCTTTAATTTATCATTACGGGTATTGTCCAGAACGGAAATATATTCTTCATTCCAACTTAATCCTAGTTGATTCACCTTTTGTTTAATTTCTTCCGGTTTGCCCAGAATGGTAACCTGCACAATTTCATCATCAGCCAACATAGAAGCAGCTCTTAAAATCCGTTCATCTCCGCCTTCCGGAAGAACAATATGCTTTCGGGCTGCTTTTGCTGCTCTCAACAGGTTATACTGGAACATTCTTGGAGTAATTCCCCCGATTTTGAATGAAGATATTTTTTCATCCAGTTCAGGAATATTCACATATTCTTCAAACAGGCTTATGTTCTGTTTTATTTTTGCAATGCTTTCCGGATAGATGGTGGAATGAATATTGGATGTAATGGATGCAGTTTCAAAGGTTCCAGAATTCACCAGCATGATAGGAAGATTTACATTCGCTCCTTCAATAAGCTTTATGATGGTTCTGTCCGGACTCATTCCGGCAGTCAGGATTAGCCCTGAAACCCTTGGAAAGTTAGATAGATTGGAAAGCAATACTCCGGCAATCAGATCTGACCGGTCTCCCGGAACGATAGCTACACAATCTTCCTCCACAAAATTCATAAAATTCGACAGCTGCATTCCGCCTATAATAAATTTCTTGATAGGACGATCCAGATTGTCTTTTCCATATAGCACTGTTGCTCCCAGTTCGTCTGCTACTTCCTTCAAGGTAGGAAAACTCAATGATTTTTCTTTAGGAATAACAGAGAATATAATTGATTGGTTTGCAACCTGTTTTTTATATCCGGAAATTATTTCACTTATCGGTTTGGTTGCTTTATTAATAATTACTGCTATAACTTTATTGTCTTTTTTCAGGAAGTTGTTAATTTCCAGACTTACATTTTTGCTGAGGTCCTCAGTAGTTTTAAATGAATCATTGATTACCAGAACCACCGGAATGTTTAATGATTTTGCTATGATAACATTCCAGTCATAATCCAAAGAAGCACTTTCTGCTGATAGATCCGTTCCGTCTATCAGGACAAAATCGAACTTATCTTCTAAGGCTTTATATTTCCGGATGATTATATCATAAACTTCATCCAGTTTTCCATTATTTTGATGGTCTATAATTTCACTTTTGGTGAAAGCATAGGCTTCTTCATATTTCTGATCCAATTCAAAATAGGAAATCATTGTTTCGATGTGATTATCCCTTAATCCTTCTTCCATATCGTCAATAATCGGACGGAAATATCCTATGTTAGGAGTTCTTCTCATAACCATTTGTACTATTCCCAGACTGACTAAGGATTTTCCACTGTTGGGACTTGTTGCTGCTACATATACCGATCGGTTCATTTACTATGAAATTTATTAGTTGCAAACATACGAAAACGTACTATAAATTGAAATTAAATTAATATATTATCTTTTTTCAACATTATTAAAAAAGATAAAATGGTTATTTTAAAAACAAGAGGTAGAAGGATTTAAATTAATAGTTTTACTATTTTTATTTTTAACTGAATTCCACTGTTAATCCGTCATAAGCCAAGAAAACATTTTCAGGAAGAGCTTTCTGCACTTCATTATGGAACCCTAAATTAAAACTGATGTGGGTTAAAAAGGCTTTTTCAGGCTTCACCCTTTCAATCAGTTCCAGAGCTTGTTCCAGACTAAGATGGGAAATATGAGGTTTTATTCTTAAAGCGTTAATTACCAATATTTCTGAATTCTTTATTTTTTCAATTTCTTCTTCCACCAAATAAGAAGCATCGGTAACATAAGACAGACCTCCTATTTTGTAACCTAAGATGGGTAATTTCCCATGGATTACATGAATGGGTTCAATGGAAACATTCCCAATTTTGAAATTAGTTTCTACCGGACATAATTCAAATCCCGGAGTTCCCGGATATTTGATTTCAGCAAAAGCATAGGCATACCGCCTTTTAATATCTTCCAAAACTCTGGGCAATCCGTAAAGAGGAATATCTTCTTCCTTGATGAAGTTAATGGGGCGCAGATCATCTAATCCTCCCACATGGTCGGTATGTTCATGAGTGATTAATACCGCATCTACATTGGATTTATTTTCCCGGAGCATTTGTTGTCTGAAGTCTGTACCACAATCAATTAATAGGTCTAATCCATCATAATTCACCAAAGCAGAAGATCGTAATCGTTTATCTTTAGGATTGGCGGATAAACACACCGGATGTGTTGATCCTATTACAGGTATTCCTTGCGAAGTGCCTGTTCCCAGGAAAGTGAGTTTGCCTTTTTCTAATTCCATAATTTTTGTAAATTTACGAACAAAAGTTTATAAAATATCATGCTTACTACTTCCAGACAAGTATTGACTCCAAGACAAAAGGCTCTTCAGATAAATCTAAATAAAGATATTTATGGTACTTTTTCTGAAATAGGAGCAGGACAGGAAACCGTTCGTTATTTTTTCAGGGCAGGAGCTGCCTCCAAAACTATTGCAAAAGCAATGTCTGCTTACGATAAGGACTTTAGTGATGCCATATATGGAAAAGAACCGGATAATCGATATGTATCTCAGGCCCGGTTATTACGGATGCTGGATCATGAAATAGAATTAATTGAGGATAGGATTGATCGTTCTGCCTGTCCCGGAAGAAAATTTTTCTCTTATGCCAATACGGTAACCACCATTAATTTTGCTAAAACCTCCAAAGGTCATGGATGGGTAGGCCTTCGTTTTCAGTTGAATGAACTGGAAGGATATAATGAGATTATTCTCCATATACGTTTTCATGAGAATGATGCCAAGTTACAGCAGGAAACACTGGGAACTTTAGGAGTAAATTTGATCTATGGTGCATTTTTTTATGGAGAAAATCCTAAAATGATTATTGATTCTTTGTATGATGAACTGGATAATGATCAGATAGAGATAGATATGATCAATTTTAGTGGGCCCAGATATATGTATGTGGATAACCGTTTAATGAGTCTGCAATTGGTAAAGAATGGAATGACAGATGCTGTGGTTTTTGAGCCAAATGGAAAAAATGTACTTCCTGCTGATGAATTATATAAGAAGAATATTTTTGCCCTGCGGGGTAGTTTCCGACCTGTTACCAATGTAAACATTGATATGTGTAATCAGGGACTGAAAATGTTCATGAAAGCAGATAATGTGAAAAAGGACAATACAAAGGTATTGTTTGAAATTACTATTTCCAATTTACGTGCTGCGGGGGAAATCAATGAACGCGATTTTTTAGATAGGGCAGATATTCTGGGAAAATTAGGCTATACGGTAATGATCTCAAATTTCTCGGAATATTACCGACTGGTAGATTATTTCAGTAGGTTTACAACGGAAAAAATCGGGATTTCTATGGGGGCGAACAACTTACTGGATATATTTGAAGAAAGTTATTATAATGAACTGGGAGGAGGAATAATGGAAGCTTTTGGTAAATTATTCAAAAAAGAGATGAAAGTTTATCTGTATCCTTACATCGATCATGAAACAGGAGAGATTCTTACTTCTGATACATTAAAAGTAAATGAAAACCTCAAAGACCTATATAAATATTTCAAGAAAAATCAACGAATTGTAGACATCAAAGAATACAATAAAGATTTTCTTGTTATTTATGGGAAAAAGATTCTGGCTCAGATTGTTATGGGAGAAACCGGATGGGAGGAAAAAGTGCCGAAAGAAGTTGCAGAAATGATTAAAGACCGGGGAATGTTCGGATATTCCAAAGGTCAGATTGTTCACTAATTTTCTCTAAAATGATTATCTATTCTGAAAGTTTTCATGTAGAACATAGTATAGAAGATGAGTGGATTCTTTGGATGAAAGAAGTGATTATTCCTGAAATGTATCAAACCGGAAAATTTTCTAAAGCAGTATTTTCCAAAGTAATTTCACATCCGGATGAATCCGGTAATACGTATTCCCTCCAATATTATGTTCAGGATAAATCAGCTTTAAATGATTTTTATAAGAACCACTCCAGGCGAATTTCCCAACTGATTCAAGCCAAATTTGGCTCTAAGGTCTTGTCTTTTATGACAGAGCTTGATCTTCTGGAAAGTTTTGATTTTTGATATTGCTCTGTCTTAATTTACTAGTAATTCCAGTTTTTTTGGATTAGTGTAATTTTAACGAGGCTGAAAGTGTTTTGTATAAAGGGTTATATCAAAATGTAATTATTTATTCAATTTTTCTTTGTGTTATTAAATATTAATGTAATTTTATATAAATAATTTTTAGGAAAAAATAAAGCATTGTGAGAGAGCAAACATTTTTTTTCACTTTAATTAAATTAAAAATTATGTATAAAAGAAATAATAATAAGAGGATCATTCTAACTACTTTGGGAGCTTTAGCCCTTATGATTTCAGCAGTTAGCTGTAAATGTGGTAAAAAACATACTGCAGAAAAAGCAGCTGATGCGGATAACAACGCAACTGCTACTACCACTGCAGCAACAGCAATTGCAGGAACTTTGGATGCTGCGACCGGGAATTTCATATATGACACAGGAGAGTTATTCTCAATCAAACTTCCTAACGGAATTGAAATTCCGGAAATTGGAAAAAATTCAACAGAAACTAAATTATTTAACTTCCTGAATGATTCCAATGCTACTGTAAGCGAAGATAAAACTCAGGGGTGGATTACTTTTGACCGTGTATATTTCGAAACAGGAAAATCCACTCTAACTCCGGAATCTGCAAAACAAGTTAAAAACATTGCAGAAATTCTGAAAGCTTTTCCTAAGGCAAAAGCTAAGATCGGAGGATATACAGACAATACTGGTTCTGCAGAAACTAATAAAGTTGTATCTACCGAAAGAGCAAAAGTAGTTGCTGATGAGTTGGTAAAACAAGGAGTTGCAGCAGATCAACTTGCATCTGAAGGATATGGACCTGAACATCCGGTTTGTCCTGCCAATGATACACCAGAGTGTAAGGCTCAGAACCGAAGAGTAGATCTTCGTATTACTGAAAAGTAAAAAGCCGTTTCTCTCACAATGCTTTTTTATTTTCCCAGATCACTCCGTACGAATTTAATTTCATTATAAGAAACAAATTCTCCTAACGATTCCTTTAAAACCTTGAGTTCTTTGGTATCCAGCTCGGAAATTTTATTTTTAATCTGTTCATATTTTTCTTTAGGAACAAAATCATAAACGGAAACTTTATTCTTTGCAATTAATTTCGAAATGTGATTACTGATAGTAGAAACAGTTAAATTTCGTTCCTTGGCAATCAAATCCATGTTTTTTCCCTCCTTTACTAATTGCAGAGTAATGTCAATAGTATCATTATTGGTATCCGAAACTATTTGACCGGAATCGGAAATAAAGACGGATTCTTTATATGTTAATCGTTCATCAATTAATATGGTAGAAAGAATCAGCTTTATTTTTAATTTAATATTGCCTTCAAATTCATCAACTAATCGCAAATATTGTGTAATCCTCGATTTCTTTTTGTATTCAATATAATGTAAAACCAAAGGTTTCCATATTTTTTGGAAAAGTTCATCTGCAAAATATTCCACTGCCTGAGTACTTCGTGCTATAATTTTTTTCCATTGCTCTTCTTTTTCTTTAGGTTGTTGAAGCCAATTTAGCAGAGTATTTTGAAATTTTCTGTTAACTACCTGAAGCGAATTCAAACATTCATCCAGAGAAGAAATCAGTTCCAGAACCGATTGTTTTTCAGGAATATTTTTCTCAAGAGTTATCTTTCTCCATTCATTCAGTTCCAAAATAAGATTTTGTACATTCAGTGTTTTGAACAAAGATTGTAAGGCAAAAGAATATTTTTCTTCATTCAGAATATTTTCTAGTTCACGGAGATCCCACATCTGATCTTGAAATTCATTGATCTTATCATCCTGAATAATATTGTGGTTCCGGATTATAGATTTCAATACAATTCCATCCAGAGTACGGCATCGGCTCAATGCCACATAAACTTGTCCGGAAGCAAAAGATTTCCCCGCATCAATAATTACTTTATCAAATGTTAAACCCTGACTTTTGTGAATAGTTACGGCCCATGCCAGCCGGATTGGGTACTGGGAAAAAGAGCCTAATTCTTCTTCTGTTATCTTTCCGGTTTCCGAGTCGAAAGAATATTTTATATTTTTCCAGACTTCATGTTCCAGTTTAAAAGGTTCTTCCCTATCTTCAAACCGGATATAAATATCAAAATCTTCAATCTTTTCTATAACTCCGATTTTCCCATTGAAATATCGTTTTTCTCCGGAACTGTCATTCCGGATGAACATAACCTGAGAGCCTTCTTTTAATATCAGATCTAATTCTGTTGGATAAGAATTTTCAGGAAAGATTCCATCTATAATAGCCTCAAAAAACTTAGTTGGGTTTTTAAGTTTTTCCAATTCTTTTTGATTTATAGAATCAGCAATATAATTATGAGTAGTCAAAGTAATATAACCGGGTTCTTTAGGGTCAAAATTGGGATTATATCTTTCGTGAAGTAATTCAAAATCAATAGAATCATAATCCTGATACCGGATAGTGTTTAACAAATTAATGAAAACAGGATCTTCCTGTCGGTATACTTTTTTAAATTCAATGCAAACTGGTTGATTATTTTGTAGAACCAAAGCATCAAAGAAAAAAAGACTTTTATAATAGTTTTTCAGCAGATTCCATTGCTCTTCTTTTATAACTGGAGGAAGCTGGTACATATCTCCGATCATTATAACCTGTACTCCACCAAAAGGAGCTGGATTTTTCCGTACATTTTGTAAAGCCCAATTGATAGCATCCAGAATATCAGCCCGAAGCATGGAAACTTCGTCAATAATCAATAACTCCAGTTCTGTTACTAATTTTCTTTTGTCTTTATTATACTTAAAATGTTGATGAACCTCTGATTTGGTTATAGCAATATTCCGGTCTATCCAGTAATCATTAGAGGGAATAAAACTGGTTAGCGGAAGTGAAAATAAAGAGTGAATAGTAACTCCGCCTGCATTAATAGCTGCTACTCCGGTGGGAGCAACAACAATCGTATTTTTTTTGGTTCTTTCCTTTAAATTTTTTAGAAAAGTAGTTTTTCCTGTTCCGGCTTTTCCGGTAATAAAAAGATTTTTATTGGTGTAATTAGCTAAATCAAAAGCAAGTTGCTGTTCCGGATTGGTTATATTCTGGAATGTAGATTCTGGCATTTTGATTGGGATTTCTTACAAAGATACCGAAAAACTTAAAGATGAAACAGGATTCTTATTTTTAGATTTATAGTTATATTAAAGCCAAAATATATCTATTTCTATGTCTGATAAGAACTTTTAATATAATAGTGGACACGTAATCTAAGTGTTTCATAATTTGTGGTTTTAGGTATAAAACACCAATTAGGTGGTTTTTATTTTGTTGTCTGATAATTTATCATTTAAAAAATTCATTAGCAGAAATGTTCTTTGTACTCATATTTCCATTAGGTACAGCATATAACGTTATTGTTCCTGTAGTATAACTCTGATTTGTATTTTTAATATCTATCAAATCTCCTAAATTATCAGATTTACTAAAACGCTCATTACTATCAAAAGCACCATTGATTCCACAAAAATTTTTCTTTTCAGGATTCCAGTCATTTCCATAATAAACTTTAAGAAAATATACTCCTGTCGGTATTTTTCTCATTGTATAACTATCCCCTGCTTTTATGTATTCGTTTCTTATAGTTTCATTTGTCTGATAATTTACTAAACATACAACGGCATCACTTGCGTTACTATTTTCAAATGTAATATAAGATTGTCCAGAAAACTTTCCTTTACCAAAACAAATATTTAATGGAGATGCACCATTTTTAAGTTGATTACCTTTATATTTACTATATTCTTCTATAGTTGAATCTGTATCTTTAATGAAATTCGTAGTTGTTGAAGAATTTACAACTGTTGTTGCTGAATCGGATAATTCATAATCCTGTTTCACAGAATAATTAGTAACTCCAGTATTGTTTGTTGGTGTTGTTGCAAACAAGAATATTTGATATAACAAGAATAATATTCCTGTTGGCGCTCCAAATATTCCGAATAAGAACATACCTACACTAACATTAGGAAACTCAGCTATTGTACCAATGAATGTAAATAATAAAAAATAAATGGCTAAAATAGTGAATAGTCCAGTGAAAGAATTAGCGATAAACCCAATTATAGGCAATATTATCAAGATTACCACAACAATATTCCTTGTTTGTTTACTTAATTTAGGTAATACATTCCTTCCTTTGGGTTTCTCTTTTTCATGTTTGGTATTTTGTGTTTGATAATTTGTATAACTTGAACTTGTTTTTACATGATCCTTTTTCTCATAAGGCATATTGTTTAATTTATTATCATATTCTTTTCTTTTTACTAAATTTGATAATACTTCGTATGCTTCCAATACTTCTTTGAATCTTTCTTCAAAATATTTATCACCATTATTTTTATCGGGATGAAATTTCTGAGCCGATTTTCTATAGGCAGTTTTTATTTGTTCAATATCAGCACCGTTATTTATTCCAAGAATTTGATAGTAATTTTTCATGTAATATTGTCAATACAATAATATTAATCTTTTATACACAATGTTTCATATACATCTTATTTACCCTCATTATCTTCTTGTCTTCTTCTGATAATAAGAGTGGAGTTTCATCTGCTTTTTGTTTAGCCATTTCCTGTTCTTTCAATACACTTGTTCTAAATTTTTTCTTTTGTGCATTTAAACAAGAAAAACATAGTATTAGTAGTCTTGCAGAGCGTATTATTTTCATAAATATTTCTCGTTAAATTATTTACGCATTAAATACAAAGATAAAAAATTATCTTATATGATAGTTAATATGACCACTTTTGAGAAAGATTTCAACAAAGTTGGAAAGAGGGCAATTACAAAGACGTATAGGCAGAAGGATATGAGATACAAATATTTTTGTATTTGTAATTACTCATACAATTTAGCTATAATATAATATCTGCAAAAAAGCCATAAAGCTCTAAATAGGAGTAAGACAAGGAAATTTACATTGATAAACACTTACTTGTAACAGTTGCTATATATATAGAAAATACGTATATTAGCAGCAAATATTACACCTATGTTACAACAGAGTAAAACCAGAAAAGAAGTATCATTAGATAAAGAAACTTTATTGCTTCTTCAAATTCAGGCTGAGAAACAAGGGAGAAAGCTAAAGAATTATTTGGAACACATTCTTAAAGAAAAAGCCCATGAGTTTG
The DNA here is from genome assembly GCA_031552575.1 of Apibacter sp. Classification (GTDB taxonomy): domain Bacteria; phylum Bacteroidota; class Bacteroidia; order Flavobacteriales; family Weeksellaceae; genus Apibacter. The sequence goes on from JAVBMH010000017.1 coordinate 34,515, forward strand.
AATTGTCTGATGAATACAAAATGATGATGGATGAATTACTGGATAAACATGAGAAAGGAGAAATCAACTATATCAGTAAAGAAGAATTTTTCTCACGTACAGCCAGAAAATGAAATATACAGTTGTTTTTAGAGAAGGTTCTCTGGAAGATTATAAAAGTGGAATAGATTACTATGAAACTATTTCTATTGAACTGACAGATAGGTTTGAGCAAGATTTTAAAGCCAAACTGGAAGAAATAGAAGAAAACCCCTTACACTATCAAATCAGATACAGGAAAATCAGAATAGCATTTTTAGATATTTTTCCTTTTGGAATTCATTTCATATTGGAAAAACATACTATCTATGTTTTAAAAATCCTGCATACCAAAAGATTCTTCAAGTAAAACTCCCAACATAATAGGATATAGGTACTAAGGTTTATAGTATACTCTAAAGTATGGCAACATTAATTTATCTGATTAGATTTTGCTTAAAACGATATTTAATATACTGGAAAATAGTTGGGTGAGTATAGTTTGTTTTTTCATCCACATGGGTTATTTTCCTCACAGGAATATCTTCTTCCAGTTCCATTTTTTTTATTGTTTTTGCCTGATCTTCAGCAATACCTACCATACCTTTCCAGCTTAGAGTAAAATAACTGTCATCAGGTTTAGGGGAAACAATTCCTTGGAATATAATATCTCCCGTGTCCACACCGTTGTCTAACCAAAACACGGTATATCCTATTTTATTAAATTCATTATTATAAGCTGCCCAGAAAGGAGAATGTACGCCCCTGTAATCCGGTGTGATGCCCGGGTGACCACCCAAACATTTATCATTAACAATTTTTCGCACCTTTTTTCCAACCCAGTATCCGGTGTGAACTATGAAAATATCCGGTTTCAAAGAAGAAAGCCATTCTATGGTTTCCGGATTTTGATAATCTTCAGTTTGATGATAAGGGCCAGTATATGATTCTACTATTTTCTTTATTTCTTCCTGGTTATAAATAGAATTGAAAATTTTCCGGTCTTTTCTTGAATTTAAAAGTTTATATAAAATTCTTTCCAGAATCTGTAAACATACTTTGAGGTAACCGTATTTTTTAATGGCAATTTTCAGGTAATGAAAGTCAACCCCCTTCTTATGTTTGTTTGCATTACAAACCCCCACAACATTCACATCATTGGCTAACAAGACAGACAGGGTTTTGTCAAAAATTATTCCTGTTCCGAATAAACAGACAACTCGCAAAGATTTTTTCACTTAATATTTTTTTTATTTTGAATGAAAGAATGAATCGGGAATATGAGCTTTTTTATGGTGTTTTTTATTTTTCTTTCCCTCATTAGTTTATGATGGTTTTTATACAGCAAAATATCCCGGAATGTTTCAAGAGAAGTAGAATTTTTAACGGAAAATCTTCCAATGATGTAGGAATTATCTTTTTCGTATACTGAAGAATCGGGTTCTGAATTAAATATAAACCTATATCCGGCTTCAATAGCAGAATCATAAGTTTTAGCATCTACATCACCGCCGGGAATAGAACAACATAAAATTTCCTTTCCAATAATATCTTCTAGTATTTCTTTGGATATTCTCCATTCTTCCAGCATTTTTTTGTAGGATAAACTTCTGAATATCATCGGATGAGTATGCGAGTGCGAACCTACACAATGATTGTTTTTTACTAAATCCAGAATATGGGTTTTGGATAAAAATAAATGTTGATCTACGTAATGTGTTGTTATAAAATAATGACCTCTGTAACCGTTTTGTTCCAATATTTGGGAAGATCTCATTGCAGAAATTCCACCATCATCAAAAGTAAACAACACACAACTTTCATTTTCCTGAATGTTTATATCCTGGATAAGTTTAACTTTGGAATTTTCCTTCTGTACAAGATTTACATTTTCAGTAAACTCTTTTACTGTATGTATATAAGGAAGATTATCTTTATTCTGAAAACCCGATTCCGAATAATCGTCTGTTACTTCATGATAAAGCAGGGAAATAAGAGATATATTGGGTAGTTTTTTCATGAAAAACAGTTATGTAAAAAAGTTATAATTTAACTAAATAGAATACAATATTCCTTGTAAACATCTAATCGAATACCGATACAAAAGTATTACTATTTTCATTAACCCACAAAATAAGTGACTTAAGGTAAGAATGTGATGAATAATTTATTGATTTGGTAAAAACCGTTGATTATAAGTAATATAAACTTCATCAATAGAAGAATCAGTTAATAAATTTCATTACAATCTAAATTGATTTATATCCCTATCTTTGTTTCGGTTTAAATTACTCAATCGTAGAAATGAAAAACAAAATAATAGAAGGGTTCTCTAAAATAAATAAAGAAGAAAAAATAAACTGGTTGGTAAAAGGATACGGAGACCAATCAGAAGAAATAAAAAAAATACTTACCCAATATTGGAACGAAGAAGAAGAACTTCAAAAATTACATGAAGAATTCTCGGAAAATACCATTTCCAATTTTTATATGCCTTTTGGAATTGCACCGAATTTTTTAATCAATGGAGAAATTTATGCAGTTCCTATGGTAATTGAAGAAAGTTCAGTGGTGGCAGCAGCGTCTAAATCTGCAAAATTCTGGTTAGACAAAGGAGGATTCAAAACAGAAATTTTAGGAATATCCAAATTAGGGCATGTTCACTTTATTTTCAAAGGAGATAAAACCAAGTTGAAATTATGGTTCTCAGATTTTTTAAAATCCAGACTTTTTAAAGACACAGAGGATATTACAAAAAATATGCGGAATCGGGGAGGAGGAATCTTGAATATAGAGTTAGTGGATAAAACTTCCGAACTGGATAATTATTTCCAGATTCAGGCTGCATTTGATACCAAAGACAGTATGGGGGCAAATTTTATTAATTCCTGTCTGGAACAATTCTCCAAAACATTAAAATCGGAAATTCAGGAAACAGATCAGTTTACTCCTAAAGAAAAGGACTCTCTTCAGGTAATTATGTCCATACTTTCCAACTATTCACCGGAATGCATTGCCCGGGCAGAAGTCAGTTGTAAAATAGAAGAGTTGAAGGATGAAAGCGGAATTTCTCCCGAAGAATTTGCCTGGAAATTCAGGCAGGCAATCCAGATTGCAGAAATAGAACCCTATCGTGCCACAACTCATAACAAAGGAATTATGAATGGTGTGGATTCCGTAGTAATTGCCACCGGAAATGATTTCCGAGCAGTAGAAGCCAGTGCTCATACCTATGCATCAAGAACAGGAAAATATAAAAGCTTAACCCATTGTGAAATAGATAACGGAATTTTCCGTTTTTGGGTAGATTTACCATTAGCATTAGGTGTAGTAGGCGGCCTGACTAAACTTCATCCCTTAGTAACGGCAGCTTTACAGATATTGGGAAATCCTTCAGCGGAAAAATTAATGCAGATTGTTGCGGTGGCCGGATTAGCTCAAAATTTTGCAGCAGTACGCTCGTTGGTTACTACAGGAATACAAAAAGGACATATGAAAATGCATTTATTGAATATTCTGAATCAACTAGGAGCGACCGAAGAAGAAAAGGAATATTTTGTAAACTTTTTCAAAGACAAAACTGTTTCACATCATTTAGTAATTTCTGAATTTAATAGAATAAGAAATGAAAAATAAGTAAAATTGTAAGCTTTCCAAAAACTGGACAGAAATTTAGTAAAAAGCTCACTATATTTATTAACTCAAGCAAGGAAGCCGAAAAATTACTTTCTTCAACTACCAGTTTTGATGAACTGTTGGCAACATTGTCGAATCGCAAATCAAGAGGAAAATAACATTTCTAAAAATACAAATAACAATACAAAAGGCTTGCTTAATACAGCAACTTTGCAGGAAATAAAGCAGACGATTCCGAAAGAATAAACTATAAAAAGTTATAAAAGTCCGTTTTTTACGAACTTTTTTATTTTACTATAACACAAACGCATTTCCTTAAAAATTTTCTTAATATCATTAAAAAAATCAGGATACGATAAAAATAATAGTAAATTAGCACACAAAACTATATTTAAGTATGATGAAAAGAATATTTTTACTATTGATTTTCCTTTTAAGTTTTGCCCAAATTAAAGCAGACGAAGGAATGTGGTTGATGATGCTTATCAAACGGTTGAACCATGTTGATATGCAAAAAGAAGGATTAAAATTAACTCCCGAAGAAATTTATAGCGTAAACCATTCCAGTCTAAAAGATGCCATAGTTAGTTTTGGCGGATTTTGTACCGGAGAAATTATTTCCGATCAGGGATTAGTTTTAACCAATCACCATTGTGGATATTCCAACATTGCTGCCTTATCCACACCGGAACACGATTACCTGAATGGTGGTTATTGGGCTAAAAATATAAAAGAAGAATTACCAGTAAAAGGATTATATGTACGTTTTCTGGTAAAGATGGGAGATGTTACAGAAAGAATGAACAACCTTTTAAAAGGAAAGCTTACAGAAAAACAAAGACAGGAAATTATCAAAACAGAATTTGATAAAATTGAAAAAGAAAACAATGAAAACGGGAAATACACAGTAGTAGTACGGCCTTTTTTCCAAGGGAATGAATTTTATTATTTTGTATATAAAGATTACAAAGACATTCGTTTCGTAGGAGCACCTCCGGCATCCATAGGGAAATTCGGAGGAGATACCGATAACTGGGAATGGCCAAGACATACAGGAGACTTTTCCATGTTCAGAATTTATTCAGGCAAAGATGGAAATCCCGCCGAATACTCAGAAGATAACATTCCATATAAACCCGATCACTCCTTACCGTTAAATATAAGCGGAGTAAAACCGGGAGATTATGCAATGGTTTTAGGATATCCCGGAACAACCAGCAGATATTTAACCTCTTACGGAATTCAACAACTAACCAATTACGAATATCCACCATTCATAGAAGCATCCAAAAAAGCCATGGATGTTATGAAAAAATATATGGATGCAGACAAAGCCACTCAATTGGATTATGCCGGAAAATACGCAAGCATTGCCAACTATTGGAAAAACAGAATTGGTATGATAGAAGCGATCAACAAAAACAAAGTAGTTGACAATAAAAACAAAGAAGAAAAAGAATTTACCAAATGGGTAAATAAATCTCCAAACAAAGCACAATACAGTTCCGTATTACCGGATCTGAAAAACTATTATGACTCCAGTAACCAGATAATTCAGGATAGAATGTATCTTTATGGGCTTATCAGAGCCAGTGCCTATGCAGGGGTTCCTTCCAGATTAGGAGATATGTTGAAAACCTATTTGGATCAGGATGAAGCAGGAAAAGCAGCCATGAAGCCAAAACTCATAGAATCAGTAAATTCCATTTATGAGAATCTTCATCCCGAAGTAGAAAAAGACCTCTTGGAACAACTAACAACTTTATACACCAGTAAAGTAAAAGAATCCAACCAACCGGAAGCAATAAAAAAACAAAAAAGCTCAGGAATTAACTACAAAACATTATCAGAACAATCCATCTTTGAAACCAAAGAAAAACTCATTGATTTCATCAATAATCCAAATAAAGAAACCCTAACCAAAGAACCGTTATATCTGCTATCCAAAGATATAATCACCACCTACACCAATAAAGACGAAAAAACACAACAATTAGAAGAAACCTATAACCAGTCGCAAAGACTATTCATAGATGGATTAAGAAAGACTTTCCCTAAAAAAGTGTATTATCCGGATGCTAACTCCACTATGAGATTAACATATGGAACAGTAAAAACACTCCAAGACAATCCGGCAAAACCCAATGATGCCAAACTAAATTATTATACCACTCTAAAAGGAATGATAGCCAAATATAAAAAGGGCGATGAAGAATTTGATTTACCACAAAGACTAATTGACCTTTACAATGCAAAAGATTATGGAGCTTATGCCAACGAAGATGGAGAGCTTCCAATAGATTTCCTTTCCGACAACGATATTACAGGAGGAAACTCAGGATCACCAGTAATTAATGGAAAAGGAGAACTAATAGGATTAGCCTTTGACGGAAACTGGGAAGCCATGAGTGGAAATATTCAATTTGATGAAAAATTACAAAGATGCATCAACACAGACATACGCTTTGTATTATTCATCATAGACAAATACGCCAACGCCCAGAATATTATCAACGAATTGAAGATAGTAAAATAAACAAATTAAAAATAGTAAATTTGAAGAGCAGTTAAATATATAACTGCTCTTTTTTTATTATGCAGAAAAATAGACTGGAAAAAGAAGACTACTATTACAACGAACAAGGCTATATCATATTCACAGAAGTATATCATCTGAAAAGAGGTTATTGCTGCAAAAGTGGTTGCAAACATTGCCCCTATGGCTATGATAAAAATACAGATACAATTAAAAAGAAAACAAAAGGAGAAACCAAAAAACATAATTAGCTTCTTAGAGGGGCAAGTATCACAACCCTCCCCTGAACAAAAAACCTTTGGATTTCAATCGATTAGTGGGAGGTTAAAAAAATAATTTCAAAAAAGATTAAAAAACATTTGTGCGGAGAGAAAATAGTACTATCTTTGCAGCCGCTAAGACAGAAAGATATTTTAGGATT
>JAVBMH010000024.1:0-14144 GCA_031552575.1 Apibacter sp.
ATATACTACTGATTTCATATGTATTTCTTTATTTACTAATATTTCTACATTCTTATAGTCTATATCAATTAAATCATCTAAAATCTTTTTTAGAATGTCTACTTTTGTATTCATCTTAGTTTAAAGAAGTATATTATTCCCTAATTTTAATATTATATTGGATTGGTGCAATTATAAGAATTTATTATATAGAGCAATTCTATCCTTTTGGGTAAAAGAGTAAATATTTTATAAATTATAGAGAATAAAATATCTTTATGAGGTGTAATAATTCCTAATTTTGATAAAGAACTGAGTGAAAAAATATTTTTTAGTGAATTAATTGCAAAATTAATTGATATTCAACTTTTGTACCAGATTATTTAAATTCAATCCGGTACAAAAGTTGATATTTTGGTAATTTATCTTTTAACTTTAAAAGCATTGAATTGTGGATAAACAGCAATTTGCCCCAGGCTTTCTTCAATTCTTAGTAATTGGTTATATTTAGCCATACGGTCAGATCTTGAAGCAGATCCGGTTTTAATTTGACCACAATTTAAAGCTACAGCCAAGTCAGCAATAGTATTATCTTCAGTTTCTCCTGAACGGTGAGACATTACAGCAGTATATCCGGCATTCTGAGCCATTTGTACAGCATCAATAGTTTCAGTTAAAGAACCAATTTGGTTAACTTTGATAAGAATGGAATTTCCAACCCCTTGTTCAATACCATCTTTTAGTCTTTTTACATTGGTTACGAATAGATCATCACCAACCAATTGAACTCTATGTCCGATTTTTTCAGTAAGAAGTTTCCATCCTGCCCAGTCGTTTTCATCCATACCGTCTTCAATGGAAATAATAGGATATTTTTCAGTAAGCTCTTTCAAATATTCTGCTTGTTCTTCACTGTTTCTTACTTTTCCGCCTTCTCCTTCAAAAATGGCATAGTTGTATTTTCCGTCTTTGTAGAACTCGGAAGAAGCACAGTCTAATGCTAGCATAACATCCTGTCCCGGAGTATAACCTGCTTTTTTGATGGCATCTAAGATGGTGTCTAAAGCATCTTCAATTCCTGCAAAGTTCGGAGCAAAACCTCCTTCATCACCCACAGCAGTGCTTAAACCTCTATCGTGTAACACTTTTTTTAGTGAGTGGAAGATTTCAGTTCCCATTCTGATAGCAGTAGAATAACTGTCTGCAACCACCGGCATAACCATGAATTCCTGAAATGCGATAGGAGCATCAGAGTGAGCACCAGCATTTACAATATTCATCATAGGAACCGGAAGTTCTTTCCCATTTACACCTCCTACATATCGGTATAGAGGTGATCCTAATTCTTGTGCAGCAGCTTGCGCAACGGCTAAAGAAACTCCCAGAATGGCATTGGCTCCTAATTTTCCTTTATTGGGAGTACCATCCAGGTCTATCATTGTTTTATCTATCAAAGCTTGTTCGAAAACGCTTACTCCTACTAATTCCGGAGCAATTATTTCGTTTACGTTTTTAACAGCATTTAAAACTCCTTTTCCTAAGTATTCTTTTCCTCCGTCTCTCAATTCTACAGCTTCATATTCCCCGGTAGATGCTCCTGATGGAACAGCTGCTCTTCCTAAGGTTCCATATTCAGTGATTACGTCCACTTCTACGGTTGGATTTCCTCTTGAATCCAAAATTTGTCTTGCATGAATTTGTGCTATTAGACTCATAATTAATAAAATTTTGTTTGTTAAAATTTTTTTGCAAAGTTACTGATTTATTGAGATACAGATATCAGGAAAAAATTAGATTTTTTCCTAACATTCATCATATTTTTCCGGTAATTTAATTTACCGTAAGTTTTCTGTTATAAAATGTGTAAAAAAAGAAATATATTTAAATTACATCATTTTAAATGAATCATAAAATCCTTTGGTACCAATTAATAAATTAATTCCGAAAGTAACTCCGGTCATGTTTACATTTTCATGTCCTAGCTTCCAGCTATATCCTCCCTTTAACCGGATCATATTCAAAAAATTAAATCCGATACTCGGATTAATATTGTAGGGGGTAATGGAAAATTCGGTTAAAAACAGAGTATTGGTATAAGTTAGGTTTGCAGCCGGAATAAATTTGAAATTTCCATTGAAACTTCCATAGTAAGCTCCGGCACCAATTGACATCCCATGCCAGTTGTTAGGATCGAATCTGTAAGCATATTCCCCGCCTATATATCCGGCATTGGTATTTATGTAGTTATATCCTAGGTTTACGGCTATACCTTGAGATTGTGAAAAGGATTTATTAATGGAAAAAATTAATACAAAAATTAAAAAGAGTTTTTTCATTGTCTGGATTGTTTTTAGTCATGATTATTAATAAGATCTGGGTTGGATAAATAGGAAGGCGGAGGACATACCATGAAATAATCATAAAAATTATTTGAGCCTATAAGAAAATTGATTCCGAACGTTATTCCTGTCATGTTAACATTTTCATGACCTAATTTCCAACTATATCCGATTTTTAATCTCATTAGGTTGATAAAATGTATTCCAATGCTTGGATTGATATTATAGGGAGAAACTGAAAGTTCTCCTAAACCAATAAAGTAAGAATATGTTGCATGTGCTTCAGGAATAAATTTAAAGTTACTATTGAAACTTCCGTAATAGGCTCCGGCGCCTAGGGATATTCCATGCCATCTCAAAGGATCAAACCGATAGGTATATTCTCCGCCAATGTACCCTGCATTGGTGTTTATATAGGAATAACCAACATTGAAAGCAACTCCCTGATGAGATTGAGCATTTATCTTATGTAAACAAAATGTGAATAAGAATAAGTTTACTAGTATAAACTTTTTCATTTCTGTTATTTATAATTTTATTCAGTATCTAAACCTAACGTTAATTTACTGATATTTATTTCTTTTACATCTCCAGTATTTTTCCCTAATACATCTGATAGTTTTACAGCGCTTAAATATTCGTCTTGCGGAGTTTCCTTTACATGAGTAAGCTTAATTACCATATTCAGAGGTTTTGCTCCTACATCATTGGAAAGATAAGTCCCGATTCCATAAGTATCGTGAATTCTGTTTTTTACATGGTCTTTGATTCTTTTTACTTCTTCCAGATTTAAAGAGTCGCTGAACACGATGGTTTTTGAAGCAGGATCGATTCGTTGTTCTTTGTAAAAATTAATCGTTTTTTCCAGAAATTTCAACGGATCTCCACTATCACAACGAACACCATCAAATAACTTTGCTTGTTTTAAATTGAAGGATTTGAAAAATGACTCAGAGGTATAGGTATCAGTTAAAGTAATTCCTAAACTTCCCTGGAAAACTTCTACCCAGGCTTCCAACGCTTTTATGTTGGCGGAACGGTATCCGAAAAGAGCTCCATGATACATAAACCATTCATGAGGCATAGTTCCGATAGGAATGGTGTTATACTTCATGGCCAGATAAATATTGCTTGTTCCTTTGAAATACTCACCGGAATTTTCCTTGAGAACTTCCACTACCTTGTCTTGTACATCAAAAGAAAAACGTCTTCGGGTTCCGAATTCGGAATAATCTGCCTGCAAATTTTTCAAACCCAATGCTTTTTCCTCCGCTTTTTCTTTCACCTCCTTAGGTTTAATGCCTTTCATTTCGAAATATAATTCGGAAATCATTGACATTAACGGAACTTCCCAAAGAACGGTTCTATACCAATATCCTTCAATATGGAGTTTGAGAATTCCTTTTTCCTGAGAAACATGAACCTCCTCAGGATTATATTTATATCCTTCCAGAAAGTCAACAAAAAACGGATCTAAAAAATAACATCTTTTTAAGATAAACTTTTTTTCCTCTTTGGTCATACTGAGGGCAGTCATTTTTTTAATTTCTTTTTTCAGTCTTTCAGCAAAACCTTCAGGGAAATTGTTTCCTCCCCGATTGATGAAATCGTACCGAACATATGCCCAAGGATATAACCTTTGAATGGCATGCATTACAGAGAATTTATACAGGTCGTTATCTGTGAAATGTTTTATAATCATTAAAATAATTTAAAAAAGTAAATACAAATTTACGATTTTACTAATGAATTGTTCAGCATATAATTTTTACATTTATGGTTAAATTAAAAACAAAAGGTGAAGGCATTAATTATTGTAGATATTCAAAATGATTTTTTACCAAGCGGAAGTTTGGCTGTAGAAAATGGAGATGTAGTAATTCCGGTTATTAACCGGATTCAGGAAAAATATGATCTGATAATTGCTACTCAGGATTGGCATCCGAAGGATCATAAAAGTTTTGCTTCTCAACATGGAAATAAAAGGGTTTTTGAGCAGATAAAGTTATCAGGATTAGATCAGATTTTATGGCCGGATCATTGTGTGCAGGGAACTTTTGGTGCAGACTTTTCAGAAAAATTAGATCAGAATAAAATAGAAGCGATTTTTAGAAAAGGAATGAACCCGGATATTGATAGTTACAGCGGATTTTTTGATAATGGAAAATTGAAATCCACAGGATTGGGAGATTATCTGAAAGGGAGAGGAGTGAGTGAAGTGGATGTTTGCGGGCTGGCGGCTGATTTCTGTGTTTATTTTACTGCGAAAGATGCTTTAGAATTGGGTTTTAAAGTAAAGATCATTGAAAATGCAACCCAACCCATTGACAAAGAAAACTTTCAAAAACTGAAGTCGGAATTTATAAAATCCGGAGGAGAAATCAGCGTATTGGAATTTTCCTATTAAGGTTTAATAATCAATGCAGAAAGTGATTTAAATGACCATTTATTCTTTGTTTCCACTAACTTTTTCCAGCTTTCTGTGCTGGTAATTAGTAGATTTTGGGTATTGATAAAGGATTTGGTTATTCCCTTTTCTTCAAGAAAAGAAATACTGGAAGGGAATTTCTTTTCTATGTGTTGAATGGTTTCTTTGATTTCCGGATGTTGATACAGAATTCCTGACATGTCCAGAATAGTGACTTTGGAATTATGATTTTTAATAAACTTCTGTGCATAGATAAGTAAAAAACTATCACTTACAGATAGGATAGGAATAAATAGGTGATTGAACCGGGATTGTTTTTGAATGTAAATTCCTACCGGAATTTTTGTGGATTTTAAAATGTTATTGATTTTTTCATCAAAAATAAATACATCAAATGGAGAATCTTTCTTAGAGATCGTTTCAACAAATCTTTCAGGATTTATGATTTTTGCGGCATATCCTAGTATTTTACCTAATAGTGAACCTTCAAAAATAGAATTTTCAGTGCTTACCAGTAATAGATCAAAATTTTGCTCATTGGCTATTTTACTGATTTCCGATTCTATATCCAGACTGGGTTTTAATGTGGAGGTGATAGGCAGATTCAGTTTTCGGGCTTCTTCTTCTACAGGCATTAAATAATTCCTTTCATATTCCTGTAGATGATAGGGATTTAGTCCGTTGCTTGAAAATAAATGCAACATATTGATGTTAATATTTTTCCTTGATTGAGAAATCAGCGTGTTGGATAGTTGTAAAAGGGAAACCCCATTTTCGGGAGTGTTAAAATAAATCAAAATAGAATATTTCGGATTTTCTTTAGAAACAGAAGAAGTTTCCTTTTTTTCTTTAAACACTTTATTTATTAAATCCAGAGCAGGGCCGGTCATAAAAGTGGTGAGCAAGGCCATGATAACCAGCATAGTAAATATTTCGGCACTTAATACGCCTAAATCATACCCAATGTTTAAAACCACTAGTTCCATTAATCCACGGGTATTCATTAAAGCTCCGATGGATAAACTATCTTTCCAGCTTTGTCCTACATATTTTGCAGATAAAGAACTTCCGATGAATTTTCCGGCAATAGCGACTTCTGTTACAATAGCACAGGTTTTCCATAATTCCGGCGAGTTCAACAATCCGATTTCAGTTCTTAATCCGGTGAATACAAAGAAAAGTGGTAATAAAAGAACCAATGCCACATCTTCTACTTTTCCGATGAAAGCACCTCTGAAGTTAACATTGGAAGGCATAATCACTCCTGCCATAAAAGCTCCGAATAAGGCATGAATACCTATTATCTCTGTACAGTAGGAAGAAATTAAAAGAGTAGTGAAAAATAAGGCTATTATAGGTTTACTAATGGATTCATTGTCAGAATATTTTTCTCCGACTTTTCTAAAGAAAGGTCGTACTAATTTGACCATTATAAATACATAGGTAACTGCTGCGGCTATGGTATATAGGGCACTTATTATAGAGCCGGCTTTTACAATTGCTATAACGGCAGCCAGTAAGCACCAGGCTGTAATATCATCGGCGGCAGCACAGGTAATGGAGATAGTTCCTAACCGGGTTTTTGATAATCCCCGTTCCTGAACAATTCTAGCCAATACGGGAAAAGCGGTAATACTCATAGATATTCCAATAAACAGTGAGAAGGAAAGAAAATGTATATTGGCCGGAGCAAACTCAGAATAGGTGAAATAGGCTAATGTTATTCCCAGGGCAAAGGGAAAAATAATACTGGAATGACTGATAACAACTGCATCATGGGCTTTATTTCTCAGAACATTTAAATCCAGTTCCATTCCAATGACGAACATGAATAATATTAAACCTATCTGACTTAAGAATTGTAGATTTCCTAAAGATTCGTGAGGAAACAGAAAAGAAGATACTTCAGGTAGATACATACCTACAAAGGAAGGTCCCAGGAAAATACCGGCTATAATTTCTCCTATCACGGAGGGTTGTCCTATTTTTTTACAAAAGAATCCGAATATCCGTGCAACTATTATAATGGTAATGATTTGTAAAAGTAAGATGGATAAAGGCTCTGTGATGTTATGCCACAAAGTTTCTTTAAATTGTCCCCAGTTGGATGCGGATAATTGAGGTATAAAATGGATTACTTTGCCCTGTTCAAGAATACTACCTTTCTTTAAGACAATAAATATGATAAATGAGAAAAAAGTAATAACAATTGTATAAAATAATAAGTTTCTATATTTTTTCATAATGTAGCGCTAAGGTACATAAAATAGTTAGTAAGATGAAATAGAAATCGTGGAGTCAAGCAGGTTAAAACAGGGGATAATATTGAAAAATAAAAACCCCGCAAAAGCGGGGTCAAAACTAACTACTATGAAAATTCACTGCCTTATGAACAGTTACTATAATTCAAATGTTGTGCCAAACTTTTAGTAACAATTAAAAAATACTGGAAAAAGAAAACCCCGCAAAAGCGGGGTCTAAAACTAACTACTATGAAAATTCACTGCCTTATGAACAGTTATTATAATTCAAAAGTTATGCCAAACTTCAAAGTGCATATTCATTTTTTTCTATTAAATGTTTAGCTATGGTATTGGTTAATTTGATTACGTTAGGCTGATTAACATATTTCGAAAACCTTCTTAATCCTGATAACAGTATTCTTTGTTCGTCTCCTTCAGTAAAAGAAACAATGGATTCGGTTGCTTTGGATTTTATGGTTTCCACTGCTTTAAACAGATTCAGTTTTGCCATAGCAACAGGGATTTTTGCATTTTCTTCGTTCCCGTTAGCCAACTTTTCTGCTCTTAAAATAGCACTTTCTGCCATGTAGATCTGGATTAAAATTTCCGAAGCATTTAATAATAAATGTTGATGTTTGTCCAGTTCCGGCCCGTATTTTTGAAGTGCAGATCCGGAAAGCATCAGGAATACCTTTTTCAATTTTCCTAACAGGTCTTTTTCTTCTGAGAATAAAACAGAATAATCCGGAGTTTCAAAGGAAGGAATACTCATCAGTTCTTTTCCTACAGCCATGGCAGGGCCTAATAAATTCACTTCTCCTTTCATGGCTCTTTTGGTTAGCATTCCAATTGCTACCATGCTGTTGATTTCATTGGTTCCTTCGTAGATACGTGCAATTCGGGAATCTCTCCAAGCAGATTCCATAGGCGCATCTTCAGAGAATCCCATTCCACCATAAACCTGAATTCCGTCATCAGCAGTTTGTTGTGCAGCATCAGATGCATACACTTTCAGAATGGAACATTCAATGGCGAATTCTTCCACTCCTTTTAATTCAGCTTCATTGTGGGAAAGTCCTTGCGCTCTTAATTCTGCAATTTTGTCTTCAATGTTTTTTGCAGCACGATAAGATCCTGATTCACAAACGTAAACAGCGGTAGCCCGGTCGGCCAGTTTTTTCTGAACTGCTTCAAATGAAGAGATCGGGGTTTTGAACTGGATTCTTTCATTGGCATATTTTACTGCCTGGGAAACGATTCTTCTTTGTGATTCTAAACATGCAGCTGCTAATTTGATTCTTCCCACGTTTAAGGCGTTCATAGCTATTTTGAAACCTCCGTTTCTTTCTCCTAAGATGTTTTCTACCGGAATTTTGGTTTCGTTAAAGAATACCTGACGGGTGGAAGAGGAGCGAATTCCTAATTTGTGTTCTTCTTCTCCGAAGGAGAATCCGTTAGTTTCGTCTCTTTCCAGAATAAATCCGGTGATGTTTTTATCGTCTTCGATTCTGGCAAATACAATAAATACATGAGCGAATCCTGCATTGGAGATCCACATTTTTTGTCCGGTTATTTTGTAATATTTACCATCTTCAGAAAGTACTGCTTTGGTTTTTCCAGAATTGGCATCCGAGCCGGCATCAGGTTCTGTAAGGCAGTATGCTCCAAACCATTCCCCAGAAGCCAACTTAGGAAGATATTTCTTCTTTTGTTCTTCAGTTCCATAAAGAGTGATAGGTATGGTTCCAATTCCTGTATGGGCTCCGAAGGCAGTTCCTAAAGAACCGTTTCCTCCTGAAACATAGTCGCAAACTAGCATGGTGGAAACAAAACCGGCTTCCATTCCTCCGTATTCTGCAGGAACAGCTACGCTGAGTAATCCTAAATCTCCTATTTTACGCATGGTTTCTTCTGTTAATGCGTAATCTTTTTTCTCAAAACGTTCTTTATGGGGCACTACTTCTTTGTCGATGAAGTCTTTCACCATATCACGCATCATTCTTTGTTCTTCTGAAAATTCTTCAGGAATAAATACTTCCTGACAAGGAGTTTCCTTAATGATAAATTCTGCTCCTTTTGCTATTTTTTTATTTAATGTTTCCATTTTCTTGATTTTTATGTTATATTTTTTGATAAAAGATGGAAAGAAAAAAGAGAAAAGAGAAAAGACTCTTTTTTCTTTATGTTTTCAGTAGTGATTTTTGGAAACCACTAATCATTTTTTGTAAATCGATGATTTTTTCTTCTACTATTTTTACGTTTTCTTGGTTTATATAATTTTGATAAAAAGAAAGAATTATTTGTGTCTGAAGTTCATATAAAGAGCCTAAACTGATTTCTAAAAATCTGTAAAAATCTTTATTGGAACTTCTGCTGGATCCTTCTGCAATATTGGATGGAATTGAAACACAACATCTGTTTATTTGAGACCTTAGCCCAAATATTTCTTTTTTTGAAAAGTTTTTGGTAATTGTGAAAATGTCTTTTGATAAACTCATAGCACTCTGCCAAATTTTTAAATTTTTAAAGTTGTGCTTTTGTTTTTCCATTTATATGTCTTTTTCTTCTATTCTTCTTTTTTCTTTACTCTGTTTATAATAATTCAAATACACTAGCTGCTCCTTGTCCAGTACCTATACACATGGAGACAATTCCGTATTTACTTTTACGAAGTTTCATTTCGCTTAGAAGCTGAACGGTAAGTTTGGCACCTGTACAACCTAGTGGATGTCCTAAAGCAATGGCTCCGCCGTTTACATTTAAAGTTTCAGGATTTAATCCTAATTCTTTTTTGATGGCCACAGATTGAGAAGCAAAGGCTTCGTTTAATTCAATCAGATCAATGTCATTTAGGGTTAAACCTGCTCTTTTCAAAGCTAATGGAATAGCCCGGATTGGTCCGATTCCCATAATTCTAGGTTCTACTCCGGCAACACCGAAAGATACCAATCTTGCCCAAGGAGTAAGATTAAATTCTTTTACGAATTCTTCTGATACTACAAGAACAAAAGCAGCTCCGTCGGAAGTTTGTGAGGAATTTCCAGCAGTTACGCTTCCGTCTGCGGCAAATACAGGACGAAGTTTTCCAAGAGCTTCTATGGATGTGTCTTTTCTTGGTCCTTCATCCTGATTGAATGTATATTTTTTGGAAGCGGATTTTCCATTTTCTCCTAGATAATCATATTCAATATCTAAAGGAACAATCTGACTGCTGAATTTGTTTTCGGCAATTGCCTGTATAGCTCTTTGGTGTGACTGATAGGAAAATTCGTCTTGTTCCTGACGGGAAATGTTGTAGTCATGGGCAACAGCTTCTGCGGTTAGTCCCATTTCCCAGTAGTAACTTGGATTTTCTTTTGCGGTTTCGGTTTCCGGAATGGGTTTGTAACCTCCCATCGGAATGTAGGACATACTTTCGGCTCCTCCGGCGATGATACAATCAGCCATTCCGCTTTGAATTTTTGCTGTGGCGATAGCGATGGCTTCTGATCCGGAGGCACAATATCGGTTAATGGTCATTCCCGGAACCTTGTCGGAATGTAGTCCCATAAGGGAAATCAGACGGGCTACGTTTAGTCCTTGTTCTGCTTCAGGCATGGCACAGCCAACTATTACATCATCAATTTTTTCTTTGTCCAGATTCGGAACATCCTGCATCAGTCTTTCGATCACTTTTGCAGCCATCCAGTCGGGGCGAACAAATCGTAAGCTTCCTTTTGGGGCTTTTCCTACTGCTGTTCTATATCCTGTGATTATATATGCTTGTTTCATGAGGAATTTTAGATTTTAAATTTTAGATTTTGGATTATTAAAAACGATATCATAATTTATATTATAGTTTTTTGACTACTTTTAATTATTGAGGTTAAGATGTTTATTATACTTTCAATTTCAGTTAGATACCAATTGTAATCATAGCTAACTAAGTTGGATTTTTCTAAAAGTCTTAACCAGTATCTTGTTTCTCTGGCTTCTTTATTTGCAATGGTCATTTTGCTTATAAAATCTTTTTTTGATTGACCAGCTAAACTTTCTTCAATATTTGCTCCAATACTTGTTCCTGATTTTAATATTTGTTTTGATATAACGAATTCTTTTAAAAAACGATATAGTTCTATTATTTTTAAAGAAAAATCAAAAGATTTGTTTTGGATCAAATTATCTTTCATTGATGTTTTTAGATTTTTGTGTTTTATTTTGATGTTATAGTTTTGAGTATTTTAAATCTAGAGTTTATAATTCACAATTTCTAATTTCTCAACGGTTTTCCGTTTTGTAACATGTATTGAATTCTTTCCAACGTTTTCTTTTCTCCACAAAGGGAAAGGAAAGCTTCTCTTTCCAGATCCAATAAATATTGTTCAGAAACTAAGGTAGGTTCTGAAAGATTTCCTCCGGTCATTACATATCCTAATTTATTAGCGATTAACCGGTCGTGTTCAGAAATGTATTTTCCGGCAACTAACTGGTCGGAACCTACATAGAACATTCCTAAAGCATTTTTGCCCAATACTTCGAATTTTTCAGGGAAAGGTTGGGTATAACCGGCTTCTGCCAACAAAATTGCTTGTTTTTTAGCTTCGGAAATTTGTCTGTTTTTGTTTACCACTACGGTGTCTTTTCCTTTTTGCAGGATTCCCATATCGAAGGCTTCGTAAGCAGAAGTGGCTACTTTTGCCATAGCGATATTCATGTAAGCATCACGTAATCGGTTGGTTTTTACATCATCTTTCAAATAGTTCAGAGAAGCTCTTCTAGCAAATTCTTTGGTTCCTCCTCCTCCTGGGATTACTCCAACACCGAATTCCACTAATCCGATATAGGTTTCAGCAGCAGCTACTACTTTATCTGCATGCATGGTAAGTTCACAACCTCCTCCTAACGCCATACCGTGCGGAGCTACTACTACCGGAATGCTGGAGTAACGGGCTCTCATCATGGTTTTCTGGAACAATGCGATAGCCATGTTCAAATCATCCCAATCTTGTTCGATAGCCATCATAAATATCATGGCAAGGTTTGCACCTACGGAGAAGTTGGATCCCTGATTGGAAATTACGACTCCTCTGTATTCGTTTTCAGCAAGTTCAATTCCTTTGTTGATTCCTTCGAGTACTTCACCTCCCAAGGAGTTCATTTTAGACCGGAATTCTATGTTGATAATACCATTTCCCAGGTCTTCAATGGCTGTACCAGAGTTTTTCCAAATGGTTTTGGTAGGACGGATGTTATCCAGAATGATGAAGGATTCCTGTCCGGGAACCAGCTTGTAGGATTTGGATTGTAAGTCGTAATATAAAGATTTTCCGTTTTCATCTACTTTGTAGAATTTATCAATGCCATTGGTTAGCATGTCTTTTACCCAAGAAGAAACTTCAAATCCTTCTTTTTCAACTAATTCTATTCCTTTAGCTATTCCTAATGTATCCCAGGTTTCAAATGGTCCGGATTTCCATGCATATCCGGTTTTCATTGCATCATCCAGGCTGTAAAGATTGTCTGAGATTTCAGGAACCCGCTGGGAAACATAGGCAAATAAACTTGCAAAGTGTTTACGGATGAAATCTCCATATTTGTCTTTGGAAGTAAGTAAAGTTCCCAATTTTGCAGCAGTTCCTCCTGCTTGTTTTGCAGCTTCTACTACAGCAACTTTAGGTCTTTCTTGTAATCTGTATTCCAATGTATTAAGGTCTAAGGCATAACGTACGTCTTTTCCTTCGGCATCTTTTTCTTTGTAATAAAATCCTTTTCTGGTTTTGTTTCCCAGGAATTTATTCTGTACAAGGAAATCCATGAATTTTGGATTGTCGAGTGCCTGGATCATTTTATCATCAGGGCAGTTTTGTTTTAATCCTAAGGTAACATTTGCGGCAGTATCTAATCCTACCAGATCGCCCAGTTTGAAAGTTCCGGTTTTAGGTCGCCCTAAAATGGATCCGGTCAGAAGTTCTACTTCTTCAATGGTTAAACCTAGTTCATTAGCCAAAGACATAAGTTTTGCCATGGAATATACTCCAATACGATTTCCGATGAATCCTGGTGTATCTTTGCAAAGTACAGTAGTTTTGCCTAAGAATTTTTCTCCGTAGCTCAGATAAAAATCAATTACTTCCTGAGCGGTGTCTTTGGTTGGTATGATTTCCAGTAATTGCAGGTAACGAACAGGGTTGAAAAAGTGTGTTCCGGCAAAATATTTTTTGAAATCATCGCTTCTTCCTTCTGATAAAAGATGGATAGGAATACCGGAAGTATTGGAAGAAATCAGAGTTTCGGGTTTTCTGAATTTTTCAATCTGTTCGTAAACAGATTTTTTAATATTCAGGTTTTCAACTACTACTTCAAAAATCCAGTCTGTATTTTTGATTTTCTCCATATCATCTGTAAAATTTCCGGTGGAAATCCGGTTTACAAATGAAGGATGATATAGTAAAGCAGGTTTTGATTTTACTGCTTTTTGTAAATTTTCGTTAGCGATTCGGTTTTTTACGGATTTGTCTTCCAGTGTCAGTCCTTTTGCTTTTTCAGTTTCGGTCAGTTCAGAAGGAGCTATGTCAAGAAGCAAAACGGGAACTCCGATATTTGCAAATTGACAGGCAATTCCTGAACCCATAATTCCTGAACCTAGTACGGTAACATGGTTGATGTGTTTTTTCATTGTTTCTTTGCTCTTTTTTTGGTAATTATTTCATTAATTTTTCCCATAACTTCATAAAAAACGGATAGTTTTTCTTCGGGTATTTCGTCTTCAATAGTGTTATGAAATCCTTTTACATATTGTTTTGATATATCTCTCATTTTCAGGCCTTCTTCGGTAAGGCTTATAATTATACTTCTTTTATCTTCGTTGGAGGAAGTTCTTTTTATTAGTTTTCTTTTTTCCAGATCATTTAATACACGGGATAAACTGGTTGATGCGATTCCCATTTTAGGGCCCAGTGAGGAACTGGGTGTTCCGGATTTAGGATCTATGGACAACAGGGTGAATGCTCCGGACATGGTAGCTCCGAAGGCGGAGGCTTCTTCGTTGTACATTTTCTGTATAGAAAGCCAGGTTGACCGGATGACATAGTCGATGGTAATATTGTCTTTAATGATTTTTGTCATGTTTCAAATATATAAAAATTTATTATGCATGCATAATAAATTTAAATTTTT
>JAVBMH010000028.1:0-25668 GCA_031552575.1 Apibacter sp.
CATAGAAAATAACGGGAATTATTCTTCTAAGTTAATGATTTCCAGGGAATTGAACAAATATTTACGCGCTTATTTTATTGATAATAAACATTTTAACACAAGCGAATCTTTGCAATTTTCAACTACTGATTCGCATTAATAATAATAGCGGCTCTTTTGATTGGATATCCAACACAGCAGGTTGGGCTGCAGACCGATGGGGACATGGAACTTATAAATCTCCCTTTGATCCTTGTCCTGAAGGATGGAGAGTTCCTGATTTCAGCTTTACAAGCCGTCTTATTAATGGAAGTTATGATAATGGGCATGGATTAAACCAAATAAGTTATGGGGGATTAGGTAGTGGTTTTAATGCTATTCAAGTAACTGTGGAACAAAACACAGGAATTATTTTTGATGATAACAGCTATAGGAGGATATTTAATAACCGGAATAAGAGGATATAATGCTGTAGAAAAAAATAATTGGGTTTATGATAAAAAATATAAAATATTTGGTCTCTGGTCTACTGCTATGGTATCTAACACAGGAAAAATATTCAGTGCTGAATCACGTCTTAATTCAACTTGGATGACTTTTGCTACAGGTTTACCAGACAGATATGCTAAATCTGCTATGAATGTCCGTTGTGCTAAAGATGAACCAAGATATACAGGAGCTACATCTTTACCTAGTTCTCAATCCAGAATGGTGTCTTCCACCATAAAAGAAACTATCACTCCAAAAGAAGAAACTATTTCCGAAGTCAATATTCAGGTTTCTCCAAATCCGAATTCAGGGATCTTTAAAGTGATATTAAAGGAAATTCCGGAAGGAACCGTACAGATCATAGATATGAGTGGAAACATTATATTAACTCAATTATTTAAAGGAGATACTCAATGGGAAGTAAATATCCAGAATAAACCTGCTGGTGTGTACTTCGTAAGAGTTCAATCCGGAAAACAAACCATAACCAAAAAAATTATTAAGAATTAAAAAATAGAAATCGTTAGATAAAAAAGCTGACCAATTGGTCAGCTTTTTTTAATTTTAAAACAATTAATTAAATTTCATCCAAATATAGTACCTTTGGCATTTTATTAATTTATGTTTTATAAACTATCTATCATAGTTCCTGTTTATAATGTAGAACTATATCTTCCTATATGTCTGGATTCCTTAATAAACCAAACGCTTGAAGAAATAGAAATTATCCTGGTAAATGACGGTTCTACTGACAATTCCCTATCTATTATAAATGATTATGCCAGCAAATATTCAAATATAAAAATTATTAATAAAGAGAATGGGGGATTAAGTGATGCCCGAAATGCTGGATTAAAAGAGGCTAAAGGGGAATATCTTGCTTTTGTTGACAGTGATGATTGGATAAAAAAGGATATGTTAAAAGACCTCTATCTTTTAGCAAAAAAACATTCTGCCGAAATAGCTTTCTGTAGTCTGCAAAATATTAATGAAAAAGGTAAAGTTTGTAAGTTATTACCTCAACTTCCCCAATTACCTGAAAAAATAATCCTCAACAAAGATTTTACTATATTTGGAGAAATGTCGTGTTTTGCCTGCAATAAAATTTTCAGGAAAGATTTGTTTGAAGGAATAGAATTTCCAAAGGGACTGCATTTTGAGGATATTGCTACTATTCCCCGCTTAGTTTTACGGACAAATACTATTGCTAAAACGAATAATTATTATTATCAATATTTTGTTAGAACAGGATCCATTACAAGAAATTATACTTCTAAAGGACTGGATATGTTCCTGGCTATTGAATTAGTGAAAAATGATTTTATGGCAAGTTCTTATCGGAATCATACTAAAGATTGGAAAAAATTTGTTATATTTCAAGGAGTTTACAGTTTCCTGGCTTATTATGCCTATATTCAAGATTCTACAATAAAAAAACAAATGTTTCAACAACTAAGAGATCTGATTAAATCTGAGAATATAAGTAAAAATGATATTATAATGTACAGGAGGTTTAGTAGAAATTATTTACTATCTCTCAATTTAAAAAAAATCATATACTATTTGCTACAAATTACTAGACTATAATATATGTTACACCCTGTATATTACATAATCATGCTATTTATGACCTACTTCTCTTATTTAGAAGTTACAAATGTTAACAGCATTAAAAGTTATATAAAAATTAATTACATTATAGTAGCGGTAGCATTAATAATTTTGGCAGGAATACGAATAGCCGGAGCTGATTATTGGCCTTATCTAAAATTGTATTTTACTTCAAACCAATATATCAAATGGGTTAATATATTTGATACTGAATTAGGTATAGAACCTTCTTATTTAATTATTTCAAAAATAGTTGGTAATCTGAGACTTCCTTTTTTTGTCCTTCTATTTATATATGCTACCATAGCTGTTACCCTAAAAACTTATACTTATTTTAAAATATCTCCTTACCCTTTCTTTACCTTATTATTCTATTTTATGCCTTTTTTCTTCTTTCAGGAAATGGGGCATATAAGACAAGGAGCTGCTATTGCCTGCTGTCTATTTTCATACCAGTATATAGCAGAAAAAAAGCTGCTTAAGTTTTTATTATGTTTGATAATAGGGTATTCTTTTCACAAAACGACCATAATATTCTTACCTGCATATTGGATTGCTAATCTTAATATTTCTACTATACAATCTTTTTTGATAATAGTAATCTCCATAATTCTTTCCCCTTTTGAACCTTATACCTGGTTTGGTAATTTTTTTAATTCTATTTCCTCAGGAGACCAGATAACCGAAGCATTTAATAGTTATCAAAACTTAGACAAAGCAGGTTTTTCAACAAATGAAATAGTAAAAATTATTTTTATAATTATCATACTCATTTTTGACAATAATAATATTAAAACCAACCCGGACAGAAATTATTTGAAAATAAGAAACCTTATAGTAACTTATTTTTGTGTCTATTATTCTTTCAGAGAAAATATGATTTTCTCTATTCGGCTACCGGTTTGTTATGAAGCTTTCATGGGGATTCTACTGGCAATGATTATCAAAAATAATAAAACAGCCTTATCAAAATTTGGTTTATACTGTTATATAATTATTTATCTATATTTATTAAGTATCCGATTTTGGGAGAATTCCAGAAAATTAAATTTTGACCGTTTTGATACTATTTTTTCTGAAAAATATAATAATGCTTATTTTATTCCTCCTACTGTTATTAACTGATCTTATTAATAAAAATGAATACTTCTATACCTTCTATATCTATAATCACGGCCTGTTATAATTCTGAGAAGTATATTTCTGATGTTATTGATTCTGTTTTAAACCAAACTTATACAGATTGGGAATGGGTAATAGTTGATGATAATAGTACCGATTTATCACCCTCCATCATAAAAAAATATGATAATCCTAAAATAAAATTAATACAACTAAAAGAAAATCAAGGAGCATCAAAAGCAAGAAATATAGGTCTAAAACAAGCCAAAGGAAGATATATTACTTTTATAGACAGTGATGATATATGGCTGCCTAATTTTCTGGAAAAAGTAATAACATATTTGATAGAAAATAATGAAGAAGTTGTTTATACTTCTTATAAAAGATATGACGAAAACCTGAATCCTTTATTGCCCGATTTTATAGCAGAGGACAATATTAATTTCGATAGATTATTATATAATTGTCCAATGCCCATGCTAACTACTATCTATGATAGTCAACGAATTGGAAAAATACCTATTCCCGAAGTCCTCAAACGGGAAGATTATGCCATGTGGCTGACTATTATGCAAAAAATACCTCATGCCAGAGCAATTGCCGAATCTTTGGCCATATATAGAATCAGAAATAATTCTTATTCCCGAAACAAATGGTCAATGCTTAAATCACAATTTTTAGTATATTATAATTTTTTAGGATTATCTTTGTACAGGTCTTTATATTATACTATCCATTGGGCCTTTAACGGATTGAAAAAATATGGAAGGATTTGACATAAGAGAAATTAAAGATTTTCTGGGTATAGACAGTTTTTATTTAAAATGTCTGATTGGTTTTATTGGATCTTTCTTTTTAACTTTTATTTCTATACCTAAAATTATTCGGGTCTCCTACAAGAAAGGATTAATGGCTTCACCAGGAGAAAGAAGTTCTCATAAAAAAAGAACCCCTAACTTAGGAGGAGTAGCTATCTTCTATTCTATTACCATTATGTCTTCTATCTGTGCCTATGAACTCTTTTCCACTTATATATTTTTATTTGCAGCTATTATTATTTTATTTTTTATTGGTTTGATGGACGACATATTAGTAGTTGCTCCTGATAAAAAATTTTATGCACAAATTATCGCTGCTTTAATGATTTCTGTTGGCTCAAACATACGAATCGGACATTTTTTTGGAATTTTTGGAATAGAGATCCTTCCTTATTGGTTCAGCATTTTCTTTACTGTATTTATTTTTATATTTTTAATAAACGCTTATAATCTAATTGATGGCATTGACGGATTAGCATCAGGAGTAGCCATTCTAGCCTGTGGAGCCTTTATTTTTACATTTTGGCGATTAGGCAGCATTAATTATCCTATGGTTGTATTGGCATTAACTATAATCGGAAGTCTGCTTGCCTTTCTCAGATTCAATTTTTCCAAAAAATATAAAATCTTTATGGGAGATACCGGATCTATGATCATCGGATTTTTATTATCCTTTATGGGAATTAAATTCTTGAATTTATTTTTATTGCAATCTCCTTTCGGAACTCCTCTCTATCACCTGCAATCTGCACCAGCCATCGTAATTGCTATACTTAGTATTCCCATTATTGATACTATTAGTGTTTCTATAATGAGAATGTGGAAAGGACACTCCCCTTTCAAAGCAGATAAGAACCATATACATCACAGGTACTTACAACTAGGTTTCAGTCACAAACAAGTATCAATTATTATGGTACTGGAAAATGCTATTGTCATCTTAGTAGCCTATTTTCTGAGACTTATAAATGTACACTTACTACTTTTTATTATCTTCTTGCTAGGTTTTATTTTCTCATTTCTACCCCTTTTATTCATCAAAAAGCAAACATAAGTGAAGAACCATCATAAAATATATTTATCTCCCCCTCACATTAATGATGATGAAATAAAAAATGTATATCTGGCATTAAAAAGCGGATGGGTATCTCCTTTCGGCTCATTTATTACTGATTTTACTCAAAAATTATCAGACTATTTTGATAAACCCGTATTGCTCACTAATAGTGGAACTTCTGCCATTCATCTGGCATTAAGAATTTCCGGAATTAAAGAAGGTGATTTTGTTTTATGTTCCAATTTTACCTTTGCTGCTACCGCTTTCCCTATAATATATCAAAAAGCAATTCCTGTATTCATTGGTTCTGAAAACGAAACATGGAACTTATCTCCGGAATTTCTAAATGAAGCTATCATAAAACTAAAGAAAAAAAATATTCATCCAAAAGCCATCATTATCGCTCATATTTACGGTATGCCTGCAAAGATGGATGAAATTATAACTATCTGTAAAAATCATGATATTATTATTATTGAAGATGCTGCAGAAGCCTTAGGTTCTACCTATCAAGAAACACCTTTAGGACAACTTGGAAATTTTGGCATTTTATCCTTTAACGGTAATAAAATTATAACCTGCTCCACAGGTGGGGCTTTAATTTTTCCTGATAATGATCAATTTTTATATGCTAAAAAATTGGCATCACAAGCCAAGGAGGATGTTGATTACTATAAACATGAAGAATTAGGTTATAATTATGCTCAAAGTAACATTCTGGCTGCAATAGGATATTCCCAGTTTGATAAATTACATGAAAAAGTCAAAAAAAGAAGGGGAATTTTCAATTATTACCTAGCATTTTTTAAAGATAAAATCGAAGTCAACTATCAAAAAGAAAACAAGCATAGCTTTTCCAACAGATGGCTAAGTTCTTTTACTTTCCCAAAAACAATAAATAAAAAAATAAAAGAATCCCTTCATCAAAATAATATAGAATCCAGATATTTATGGAATCCCCTTCACAAACAAAAAGTTTTTAAGGATAATTTATTTTTTGGTGATAAAAAATCAGAAGAACAATTATTTGAACAAGGTCTCAGCCTTCCCTCTGGAGATAACTTGAAAAATGTAGATTTGCAAAAAATTACGGAAATTCTGGAAAAAGTTTTTTAAAAAAAGAAAAACATGCTAATAGAAGAAGATACTATAAAAATAAACAATCAAAAACTAACTTTTGAAGAAATATTCAATAAAAAAATTGATTATTCCCCTCAACAGTTCCCCTACTTAAAAAATAAAACATTATTAGTTACAGGAGGAGCTGGCTCTGTAGGTACCATTCTAATTAAACAATTATTAGAACAAGACATCCAACAAATTATAGTATTAGACCATTCCGAATACGGAATCTTCAAACTGGGATTGGAATTTAAAGAAAAAGTAAAAAGTAAAAAATTACATCTTTTTCTGGGAGATATAAGAAATACAAATATCATAAATAAAATCTTCTCTTTATTCCCAATACAAATTATATATCATGTAGCAGCTTACAAACACATTGATATTCTGGAAAATAATGCAGACGAATCTATATCTGTTAACATTGAAGCATCTCTTTGTTTATTAAAAGCATCTCTAAACAATAAAGCAGAACAATTCATATTTATTTCCACAGATAAAGCAGTTAATCCCATAAATAAAATGGGAATATCCAAGAGGATAGCAGAACTTCTTTTATTAAAACAGATCTTCATAGGGGAAAGTTCCTCCCTAGATATCAAAATCATCCGTTTCGGAAATGTATTCAATAGTAGTGGATCGGTTTTTAATATTTTTCAATATCAGATAGAAAACAATCTTCCTATGACCATTACTAATAAAGAAATGAAAAGATATTTCATTTCTAAATTTCAATCTGCTAAAGGATTAATTCAAATAGCAAATCCTGAAAACAAATCAGGCATATACATACTAAACATGGGAGACTCTTTTTCCATAAAAGAAATATTACACTCTCTATTAGAAAAATTAAACTTACAATCTATTACCCGAATAACATACAATGATTGGGAGAAAAATTTAAAATACGAAAAAATTGAAGAAGAACTACATTTTCCTTTTGAAAAACTGGAGGGAGAAATGACTGATTATAAAAACATAAAACTGATTGACTATAATCTAAAAAATATAGAACTGGAAATTGAAAACCTTAGTCAATTAGTAAAAAAATAACTATTTTTGGCAAATTAATTATTCATAATGAATTTAAAACATTTTATATTTATTGTTCTGTGTCCTTTTTTCTTAAGTTCTTGCATTGGGGTGAAAGATCTTAAATACCTCCAACCCAGTGAAAATTTACAGCTGAATGAATATGGTCTAATTCCTGTTTCCTATGAAAATTATAGAGTAAAAAAAGACGATATTCTTACAATGACATTAATAACATCCGACCAAAATGCAGATAAATTTTTAAGCAGTGAGAATACCACTATATTTAAAAGTAATGCAGGAGATAATTCCAGTAGATTAAGAACTAGTGGACTTATTGTAGACCCTAATGGATACATAACTATATATGGATTAGGTGAATTTTATGTCTACGGACTAACACTCCGGGAAATAACAGATCTGGTTCAGGCAAAATTAAATCAGGTTCTGTATAACGACGGAAAAGCAGAAGTTCGAATGAATTTAGGGGCTATAAGATATTACATGGTAGGAGAAATAACCCAGCCAGGTGAGAAAATTGAACAATCTAACAGAGTGGACTTGCTACAGGCCATTGCTAAATCCGGAGATTTAACAAGGTTTGCTGACAGGAAACATATCCGGCTAGTCAGAGAATACCCGGAAGGGAAAAAAAATATTGTATTGGATATTACCCGTGATGATATTATGAATTCTCCTTATTTTTACTTGCAATCTGGAGATCAAATAATCATAGATCCATTAAGAGAAAAGATTTCCGGTTTAGGAGGTGGAACTACCATTGGGGACATAACACAATTCTTGTCTTTAGGTATGTCTGCAATAACAACATATTTATTCTTTAAAAGCTTATAAGTAAGTTATGAATTCCACTGAACAGTCTTCTCATACAGACCAATCTGTTTCTACTCAGAAAAATAAAACTTCTGAATTTCTGGTAAATAACTTTTTTAGTATAGAAAGATTTATCAGAAGATTAATAAAAAACTGGTACTGGTTCTTAATTGCATTCATAATTGGATGGGCAATTGCTTTTTTGGTAAATAGGTTTTCCGACAGATATTACCAATCATCCATTACTGTAAGTGTCTCTACCGGAACTTCTAGTGTTTTGGCCCCCAACCAATCTATAAATTTCATATGGGGCGGAAATAATGGAGCTACCCAAGGGATTTTTTATAAAAAATTACTTACTTCCCGAACTCATAATGAAAATCTGGTTAAATCATTAAACTTATTCATAAACTATTACCAGAAAGGAAATATAAAATCAACAGAAATTGATTATGTAGATATTCCCTTTAAAGTTGTTGTTGACACAAGCTATGCCCAAACACTCTTCTCTAATGTCAAAGTAGAAATTCTTCCTAACAATAAGTTTAAATTAACCTTTCCTGAAACCTTAAACAACTATTGTTTTTTTTATCCAACAGAAAAGTATATTACTCGTAAAGATGTTTATAAAAAAGAATTAATTGTACCAATTGACACATGGGTCAAAACCAACAATTTAAAATTTAAATTCGTAAAAAATGAAGATTATGGCGAACGGTTTGGAAAAAATGTAACCAATTTGGAATTCTATTTTTATCTTTCCACCATCAACTACTCTGTAGCTAAAATCCAATCATTGATTAATGTAGATTTCGATCAGGACCTCCCTTCTATTATGATCATAACCAAAAAAGGATTAAGTCTGGATGGAACCATTAATTTCTTAAATAAATCGGTGGAAGAACTTATCTCAAAACGTTTAGATGATAAAAATAGAGTAAACCAGAATACCATAAACTTCATCAAAAATCAGATTGTTATAACTAAAAAGAAACTAGATAGTGCTTCTGCCATATTTCAAAAAGTTCAGATTGAAAATAAAGTATTTTCCAAATCTGATGCGGGAACCAGCATGATATTATCAAAAATTCAAACTCTAGACCAACAAAAAGCAGAAATACTAGCTAAAAAGAATGCATTGGCACAACTAAGAAGTTCTGTATATGGAAACAAACCCATCATAGATGGTTCCTTTGCTGGAATTTCAGAATCCGGATTTAATACAGCCATTCAGGAAATCCAAACTTTAGAACAGGAAAAAATAGACAAACTTCTTTTATACAGACAAAATTCCGAACCTATAAAGGAAATTAACTTTAAAATTAATTCTGCCAGGTCTAAAGCAGTATCAATGCTTGATAATTCTTCTAAAGAATTATCCAATAATATGAATAATATTGATGGACAAATTAGCAGTCTGGAAACAGAAATTGAAACTTTACCTGAAAAAGAACGTTTATTTGTGAATGCTCAAAGGGGTTATTTATTAAATGACGGAATATATAACACACTTCTAGACAAACTATCTGAGGTTGAAATGAGTAAGGCCACAACCATTTCAGACCTGACTGTTCTGGATAAAGCAAAAAATACAGGTCAAGGACCTATCACACCAAATATTAGAAAGAATCGGACAACCTATATCGGAATATCTCTCATTATTCCTTTTATACTATTATTTTTAATAGAATTACTGGATAATAAAATAAAACTGATTTCCGATTTAAAAACTGCTACAAAAATACCTCTTATTGGAACCATAGGTTCTAAAAATACAGAAAATAATCTAGTAGTACTCACAAGACCAAAATCAAGTATATCTGAAAGTTTCAGAGCTATTCGCTCAAACCTGAGATTTTTATTTAATGAAAAAGGGATTAACAACGGAAAAGTATTTTTGGTAACCTCTTCCATAGGAGGTGAGGGAAAAACTTTTATTGCCATAAACTTAGCTTCAGTATTAGCCTTAAGTGGAAAAAAAACCGTCCTTATAGGAATGGATTTAAGAAAACCAAGAATATTTGATGATTTCAAGATAAGCAATAAAGTAGGTCTTTCAGGATATCTTTCAGGAAGTAATTCACTGGAAGATATCATACAAACTACCAGTTATGATAATCTGGATATTATTCCAGCTGGTCCAATTCCTCCAAATCCGGGAGAATTACTGATAAGCAATGAAAATGAAGAACTTATCAAAAAACTAAGAGATATGTATGAATATATCGTCATTGACTCGCCACCTGTAGGGCTCGTTATAGATGCTTATGATCTTATGGGATTATCTGATGCACGATTGTATGTAACAAGATGTAATTACACCTATAAACAATTGCTGAAAAACATAAATGAAAAATACAATGCAGGCGAAATAAACCATATTGGAATTATTTTTAACGATTATATAAATCCTGGAGGTTATGGATATGGGTACGGATATGGTTATGGATACGGGTACGGATATTTTGAAGAAGACGAAAACTATGACAATTCATTAATTGCCAGAATAAAAAGGTTATTTAAAAAATCATAATAAAAAAGGTTGGATATAAGTCCAACCTTTTTTATCACAATAAACTTCTATTTAAGTGAAACAACTCATCATTATAGGAGGTGGAGCTTCCGGATTTTTTTTAGCATCCAATATCAAATCTGAAAACTGGAAAGTTCTTATCCTGGAACAAGCAAAACAACCACTACAAAAAGTAAAAATTTCCGGAGGCGGAAGATGTAATCTTACCCACGCATGTTTTATTCCCCGTGAATTAGTAAAATATTATCCCAGAGGTTCCAAAGAATTAATGAGTGTCTTTTCACGTTTTCAACCATCCGATACTTTTGATTGGTTTGAAAAAAGACAAGTGGCTTTGAAAACAGAAGAAGATAACCGGGTTTTTCCCGATTCAGATTCATCTCAGACCATAATAGATACTCTTCTAAATGAAGCCCAAACAAATAATACACAAATACATTATGAAACTACGATTACAGGAATAATCAAAGAAAACAAAAAGTTTAAAATTCATACAACACAACACATATACGAAGCCGATGCTTTAGTAATAGCTACCGGAAGTTCTCCCAAAATGTGGAAAATCATAAATAAATTAGGCCATAAAATCATCACTCCGGTTCCCAGTCTATTTACCTTTAATTGTAAAAATAATTTAATCAACAACCTACAAGGAATCTCTTTTCCCAATGCTGAAATTTCCATACCTTCTATCAAAAGTGAACAATTTGGTCCTTTATTAATCACCCATTGGGGGCTAAGTGGACCTGCTATTTTAAAACTCTCTTCCTGGGAAGCAAGAAAACTGGCAGATTTAAATTATAATTTTATCTTACGAATTAACTGGATCTCTGAAAAATTTGATGATGTTAAAGAAACTTTACTGGAACAAAAACAATTACATCCGAAAAAATCAATCTATTCCTTAAAAATCTACAATATAACCCAACGCTTCTGGCAGAACATGCTTCAAACTTTAGAAATAAAAGAAAAAATATTGGCCGATTTAGGAAAAACCGACATCAATAAAATCGCAGATACGCTCACCAATACCAATCTAAAGATACAAGGAAAAAGCACTTTTAAGGAAGAATTTGTAACTGCTGGTGGAGTTGACTTAAAAGAAATAGATTTCCGAACTATGAAATCCAAACTCATTCCCAATCTGTATTTTGCAGGAGAAGTATTGAATATTGATGCTATTACCGGAGGGTTCAATTTCCAAGCCTGCTGGAGTGAAGCTTATATAATTAGCCAACAATTTAAATAACAAAAAGTAAGAATATTATTTTATGATATGATAAAAATATATTATTTTCACAATAAATTATCATAATAAAATATGTCTGAAAATATAGCAACTGCTGCTGAAAGTTTAGCTAATGATCTAATCATTATGAATAGTTATAAAGATTTTTATAATGGAAAAGGCTATTTTTTAACAAAAAACACAGTATTAAGTGGAACTACTAAAAAACCTATATTTTTCCCTATAAAAAATAATTTTTTATCCTCATGGAATAAATTTTCTTTTGGGCAAAAATTTTATTTGGCAAAACTTGCCGGATTAGACGCTAACAATATACAAACAAAACATTATGAATCTTTAAAAAATGCTTATGACAAATGGGGAGCAGAATATTATGTAGTAATTTATGGAGGGGGAACAGGATGAGCTTGTAACCTATTTGTTGGAGAAACGTTATACAGGGCCGGAAAAACAAAGATTGTCTCTGGAAAATATTATTCTGCTAAACAGATATGGAACGCAGAAGGTGGTTTTAAATTAATTGACAAAAAGGATGTAAAAAGAGGAGATATAGCTGCTTTTGGAGGAACTCATGTGGAAATAGTAACTAAAGTGAATCGAGGACAATTCTTGTTTGATGATGATTTTTGCTCTCGTGGAGCCGGAAGAGGAAATAGTGATTTCGGAACTGAACGATGTGAAGGATGGTTTGGAAACACTCGTGAAATAGATAATTCCAACATGCGATTTTTAAGAGTATTATAAATATGAAACATATCTGCGTATTATTTTTTTTATTATTACTCGTAAATTGTAACAAAAAGATAGATAATTGGGATTACAAAATAACCCTATATTCTGATTCTACTTATGCTGAAAAAAAAGATTCCCTTTTTATAACAGATAAAGACACTATTTTTACAAACAAAAAATTTAACCTGACTGGCTATTTTAGAAAAGAAGATTCTTCTGGAGGCTATGAATTCGGAGAATTAAAAAACGGAGTCCAAATAGGCAAATGGCTGTCTTATACTATCAAATTAAACAAACCAGTACTTTTAATAGAAAGCAATTACAACAAAGATGGAGTTTTAGATGGTAAATACATCCGTTATAATCCGGATACAAAAAACATATCTGAACTTTATTTTTATTCCAAAGGAGAAATGTTAGATGAACAAAAAATATTTTATCCTAATGGAGATTTATTTAGCTCCTATTTTCAGGATGGAAAAGGAAACTATATCGAGAAATATATCGTTTACAATAAAAACAAAGATACTCTTTATTACACCGATTTCGGAATAGAAGGCACTGGATATTTGAAAACATATGAAATAAATTCTCAGAAACTGGAACGGGAAGGAATGATCATTAATAAAAAATGGGAAGGCTTGTTCAAAGATTACCTCTGGGGATTCACCAATCCTGACCAAGATTCTCCAGAAATAATAACATTGGAAAAAAGAATATTTAAAAATAATAACTTAATTCAACAAACCCTTATTTATCCAAATGGAAGCTATAATGAAAATACAAAAACATATATTGACAGCATTGTTATAACTTCTTCTCAAAACAAAGATAATTCATCCACAACCAAATGGTATTCGAAAGGAAAACTAATAAAAACAGAAATCCAAAAAAACTAATACACTATCCTTATTTTTCACGTTGCTTAATAAATTCCTCTATAGTTTCATTTAATTTCCGGTAACGATTCGTTCTTTCAAACCGTTTAGGAGGTGCTGACCTTTCCAGACAATTCTCAATTCCACAATTCTCACAAGTTACTGCCACTTCCTTTTTCAGAATATTCTCTTCATCATTTAAAAATTTAATCTTTTTCTTTGCCTGACTCAACAATAATCCAATAGAAACACTTCTTAACTGAGAAGGATTAAACGGATCGGGAGTTGCAGAAGAAATCACATAATAACTCTGATTATTATGATAAGGATAAACAGAAATTTGTGCTTCAGTAAGCTTTTTTTCATTCGGTTTTTCTTCCAGTTCTTTCAATATCCTCACTGATACCCATCTGCGGCAATAATGTTCCAACGTTTCATTTGCATGAGGAGATTGCTGCTTATTCAGATGCAACTCTTTGGTTAAATTAAAAGATTCTGTTCCCTTCTTATATTCCAGACGAATGAAAAATAAATCCCGTATATTAAAATGCTTAGGTAATATTGTTGTAAGACGCTGATAAATAGTTTCTGGAGATTCCGTATATTTCTTAAAAATATCAGTTACAGGAGCCAGATCATGCTTTTCTAAGTCAAACAATGCATTCAAATCTTTCACCATTTCCTCTTCCAGAAGCAATAAAGCTCCAGCAAAATAAGAAGCATAAAAATTATTCAGCAACTCATCAAAATTGTCAAACTTCGCCCAGGAAAAAGTATTCAATCTTTCCTTTAAGCCCAGAAAATTATATCCCAACTCCTTAGCTAATATAAAATGTTTCTGATCCTTATGTGTAAAAGAATTAATCAACAACTCCTTTTTCTTTGGAATAAAAATAGACCGTAACAAACCCAGATTTCCCTCTGCATTCAATTTCGAAAAATTCTCATATTTTATAGAATATCCGAACTCCTCTGTTAATATTTCTGCCATCCACTTCTCGGAAATTTCATCCGATTCATCAACATGATAAGCCTTCAAAAAATCCTTCACCGCCTTTTCTATTTCCGGAAAATAATTATCATTCGCCTCCTGGTAAGAACGCAAAGATGCCAGGAAGAAACCTTCCTTAGTCATATTATAATTATTTCCTATTTCCAGTAACGTACTAATGAAAGCACTTACTTTGGCCGGAGCATTCGCAATAATATCAATCAAATCCCTTTCCTCAATTCCGAAAAGATCCAGAGGGATTTCCTTAAGCATATCAGATTGCAGAATATCCGCAACAGGAGCCAGATTTTTATCCAGTTTTAGAGAAACCAGATCATCATAACCAATTTCGAGAGCTTCCGCCAAATTAAGAATCTTATCCGTTTTAGGATATTTTTTCCCTTTTTCAATCTCATTTAAATAAGATTTGGACAACCCCGTCATCTTAGAAAGTTTAAATAGGGAAAGCCCTTTATTCATACGTACCTGCTTTACTTTCAAGCCAAATATCAGGCGAATATAATCTTCCTGCATATAAAAAAATTCAAAAAAAGTTTTAAAAAAATTTGTCAGTTTAACGAATTTTATTAATTTAGCGAACGTTCGCTTATTAATTGATTTTCGTTAATTGAGAACTGAATACAAACTTACAAAATAAAAAACCAATTATGGATACACAAACTCAAACTAAAACCAAATTTCGGGATATTCAAAACGAATATCCTGAAATTCTGACACCGGAAGCCATAAAGTTTCTGTGTGCTTTACACCAAAAATTTAACAATAAAAGATTGAGTTTACTTGCTGCCAGGGAAGCAAAACAGAAAGAATTTGACCAAGGAGCCTTTCCTGGCTTTTTAAAGGAAACCGAAGAAATACGCAAAGGCGACTGGATAGCTTCTCCTATCCCGAAACCTATGCAAGACCGGAGAGTCGAAATTACCGGGCCTGTTGACCGGAAAATGGTTATTAATGCTCTTAATTCCGGAGCAAAAACCTTTATGGCTGATTTTGAGGACAGCAACTCCCCTACCTGGGACAACAACCTGCAAGGACACATAAACCTGCGGGATGCCATTGACAAAACCATTTCTTTTGAAGACAAAGGAAAAACCTATCAGCTAAATGAAAAAACCGCTGTGTTACTAGTAAGACCCCGAGGATTACACCTGAATGAAAAGCACTTTTTAATCAATGAAGAAGAAATATCAGGTTCACTTTTCGACTTTGGGTTATATTTTTTCCACAATGCAAAAAAACTGATTGAAACCCAACAAGGAATCTATCTTTACCTACCAAAATTGGAACACCATTTGGAAGCACGTTGGTGGAACGAAGTATTCATATTCTCACAAAACTATTTACAAATTCCACAAGGAACCATAAAAGCAACTGTCCTGATCGAAACCATTACCGCTTCTTTCCAGTTAGATGAAATCATCTACGAACTAAGAGAACATATGGCTGGTTTAAATTGCGGACGTTGGGATTATATTTTCTCTTATATCAAAAAATTCAGAAATCATAAAAACTTTATGGTTCCTGACAGAGCTCAGGTAACTATGACCTCTCCTTTCATGGCTGCATACTCATTGGCAGTAATCCAGAGATGTCACAAAAGAAATGTCCACGCTATGGGAGGAATGGCAGCGCAAATCCCGATCAAAGGAGATGATGCAGCTAATGAAACAGCTTTCAGTAAAGTACGGGCCGACAAAGAACGGGAAGTGAAAAACGGACACGACGGAACCTGGGTTGCCCATCCGGGATTGGTTCCGGTAGCTATGGAAATATTCGACAAATATATGCCTACTCCTAACCAGATTTCCACTAAACGGGAAGACGTACATACCACAGAAGAAGCCTTACTGGAAATTCCGAAAGGAACCATAACCGAAAAGGGAGTACGTGAAAATGTAAATGTAGGAATCCTCTACATAGAATCCTGGCTTGAAGGAAGAGGAGCTGCTGCTATTTATAACCTGATGGAAGATGCCGCTACTGCCGAAATTTCAAGAACGCAGGTATGGCAATGGCTTCATGCCGGAATAAAACTGGATGATGGCAGGCAATTCACCACTG
Source organism: Apibacter sp. (assembly GCA_031552575.1). Classification (GTDB taxonomy): domain Bacteria; phylum Bacteroidota; class Bacteroidia; order Flavobacteriales; family Weeksellaceae; genus Apibacter. The sequence continues at coordinate 16,530 of JAVBMH010000028.1, forward strand.
AATTATACAATCAAATCCTTAAAGAAGAAATTGAAAAGATCAAAGAATATGTAGGAAATGAATATTATGAGAATGGAAACTTTAAAAATGCTATTGAAATTTTCAACAAACTAGTATTAGATAAGAATTTCGCAGAATTCCTAACTCTGGAAACCTATAAATACATAAACTAAATAAAGATTATATACAAACTAATAAAATAACAAACCAAAAAAATCAAAGCTATGGCAAATAATCAAGAAAGAATCCAAAAGATTCAGGACGACTGGAAAAACAATCCACGTTGGAAAGAAGTAAAAAGAACTTATACCGCAGAAGATGTAATCAAGCTGCGCGGTTCTTTCGATATTGAATATACTCTGGCCAAAATGGGAGCAGAAAAACTATGGAAAGGACTAAACAATGAACCTTTCATGGCAGGATTGGGAGCCTTAAACGGAAACCAAGCTATTCAGGAAGTAACTGCAGGATTGAATGCCATTTACTTAAGCGGATGGCAGGTAGCCGCAGATGCCAACCTGTCTGCAGAAATGTATCCGGATCAATCCCTTTACCCTGCAAACTCCGTTCCGGTAGTAGTAAAAAGGATCAACAATGCACTTCGCAGAAGAGACGAAATACAATCTGTAACAGGACAAGGAGACATTGATTTTATGGTTCCGATTGTTGCTGATGCAGAAGCTGGATTTGGAGGAAACCTGAATGCTTACGAATTAATGAAACAAATGATTGAAGCCGGAGCTTCCGGAGTTCACTTTGAAGATCAGTTATCTTCTGCTAAAAAATGTGGACATTTAGGCGGTAAAGTATTGGTTCCCACTCAGGAAGCCATCAACAAGCTGATTGCAGCCCGTTTAGCCGCAGACGTTTGCGGAACACCAACCGTTCTCGTAGCGCGTACAGATGCAGATGCCGCTAACCTACTAACTTCAGATATAGACCAGAGAGATCATAAATTCGTAACCGGAGAAAGAACTTCCGAAGGTTTTTATTATGTAAAAAACGGATTGGAACAAGGGATTGACAGAGCGATAAGCTATGCACCTTATGCGGATCTGGTTTGGATGGAAACTTCCAATCCGGATATAGGATATGCTCGTGAATTTGCCCAGGCAGTAAGAGCTAAATATCCTAACCAGCTATTAGCCTACAACTGTTCCCCTTCCTTCAACTGGGCTGCTAAACTATCCGTAAAGGAAATGGAAACGTTCCGTGAAACACTGGCTGAAATGGGATATAAATTCCAATTCATCACTTTGGCCGGATTCCACGCTATGAATACTTCCATGTTCGAGCTTTCAAAAGCGTACAAAGAAAGAGGAATGGCTGGATATTCCGAATTGCAGGAAAGAGAATTCTCTTTGCAAAAAGACGGTTTTGCTGCCGTAAAACACCAGTCTTTCGTTGGTACCCAGTATTTTGATTATGTTCAAAATACAGTTCAGCAAGGAAATTCTTCCACTACTGCAATGGCAGAAAGTACAGAAGCGCATCAATTTTAGACTTCTATTCATCCTAATCAAATATTACTATTTGTAACTCACCCTCTAAAAGAGGGTGAGTTTTTTATTAATCTAAACTAATTAATTCCATATTTTTTTAAATAAGTTTTGATATCGAAATCAACTTATTTAAATAATAAACCCTTTATACAAAGCAAAAATAACAAATAAGCATATAACAATATTTTCAAAATATGTCTTATATCATAAAAAATATTTCGTTTTTTTATTGTTTAGTTTCGATATAGTAACTATCTTTGCATTAGAAAAAAACTTTAACCTTAAATAGCATCAATTATGGATAAGAAAAAAATCGCTATCGGATGTGACGAAGCAGCATACAGTCTAAAAGTAGTTCTAAAAGAACATTTAGAAAAATTAGGTTATGAAGTAACCGATTTCGGGGCTGAAAAAGGAGAAACAGTTCTATACCCTGATGTAGCCGCAAGTGTTGCTAAAGCTGTAGCTTCCGGTGAATTTGAAAGAGCCGTTTTAACTTGCGGAACCGGAATCGGAATGGCTATTACTGCCAATAAAATTCCCGGAGTAAGAGCTGCCGTTTGTCATGATCCTTTCTCTGCAGAAAGAGCCAGAAAAAGCAATGATGCACAAGTGATCTGTTTTGGAGAACGGGTGATTGGGCATGAATTGGCAAAAAGCTTGTTGGAAACATGGTTAAACTCCGAATTTAGTGGTGGCGGATCTGCTCCTAAAGTGCAACGAATTTGCGACTACGAACAAGAATATTCTAAAAAATAGAAATTACCTTTTTTAACTCTATAAACTCTAGTAGCTATCTAAATAAAGGGTAAGTTTTAAAAAACTTACCCTTTATTTTATTTAATCCAATAAATAACCAAGAATATTTTCTTTTTATTTAGAAAGCTTCTTTCCAAAAGCCAGATCTCCGGCATCGCCCAACCCCGGAACGATATATTTGTTTTCATCCAATTCATCATCCACAGAAGCGATCCATAATTCCGAATTTTCCGGAAGTTTCGATTCTATATATTCTATGCCCGGCTTTGAACCGATAGCTGCAACAATATGCACTTTCCTGGGAGTTCCCTGGCTCAACAATACTTCATATACATTTGCAAGAGATTCACCTGTTGCCAGCATAGGATCGGAAATAATCAATACCTTGTCTTGTAAGGACGGAGTAGCCAAATATTCCACCACAATTTCGAATTCCTTGGTTCCGTTAGGATGATGCCGAAAAGCCGAAACAAAAGTGGTTTCTGCCTGATCAAAGAAGTTCATCATTCCCTGATGTAAAGGTAAACCAGCACGTAAAATAGTACACAAAACCGGTTGTTGTATTAATAAATCGGTAGGTTTGGCTCCCAAAGGAGAATTGACGTTTACTGTATAATAATCCAAAGTCTTACTTAGTTCGTATCCTAAAATCTCCCCTACTCTTTCCAGATTTTTCCGGAAGCGCATGGAATCTTTCTGGATCATAATATCCCGAAGTTCGGCAACGAAGTGATTAAGTACAGATTGGGTTTTACTGAAATCGTGAACAATCATTTTTGCTTATTTCCCGCAAAGGTAGGTATTTGTTTTTGTCCTGCAAATCCTATTAATAATATTCTTAAATTGCCTTCAGAAAAGAGTTATTTTGGTTATTTGGCAGAGTACACAACTACATAGATTTTATTCCTCCGGTCGGCTTCGTATTTGTGATCTTTAACCCAAATATCTAAAATAGAAGTTTTGTCTTTATCTTCTGAAACGCGGATATACATTCTCAGATTTATACCAAAATAATTTAAAAGTGCATATTCATCTCCCATTGAAATCACCTGAAAAGGAGTTTCCCGGGTTTTTCCGTCTCCATAGTGGGCAATAGTTGATAACAGAATTTCCATCTGAGTCTTTACTTTCTGATACTTTTCTTCATTATTTTTCTGGGTATTTTCATAACAGGCCATCATATTCACCAAAGTAACCAAATTTACAGGATCATTTTTCAATAATTCTTCTCCTAACTCCACCGCTTCAGAATACTTTCCTTCTCCTGTCAATTTAATAAATTTCAGATTTTTAGACTTTAAATCAGAAGCTCTTTTATAGTTTCCGGAATACAATTTTCCGTAATACAAATACTTGGATTTCAGAGTATCTGATTTTAATGCAGAAGGCTGATTCTGAAATTCTTCCACCAATTTTGCATAGGAATATGGGGAATTTGTATCTGTTACATTCTTCTTTATTTCTTCCAGATTTAAAGTTTGGGAGAATGAAACGATACTTAAAAAGAACAAAAAGAGAAAAAGAACTTTTTTCATAGTTTAATTAATTGCTGAATTATTCAGCAAATATACGTACTTTCTTTTAGAGTAGAATAAAACGCTGTTTAGCCAAAGGAATTATCTTCCAACTTAGCTCTGTGTCTGTTTACTCTGTATTCAGAAGAAACGACCTCCTTGTCCGTCATCTCTTTTGAATAGAGTTTATAATACATATCTTCTTTTTCCATCAGGTAATCATAAGGTCCGGCAGAAGAAATCAGCTTTACAAACACCGGAGACATTTCCAGTACAATAAAAACCAACATCACAAAAAAGGAAGCCATGGCAATAATAGGTACCGATTTTCCCAACTCATCCAATGCCTGCATTCGTGCGGCAAAACCGTTAAATCCATCTTCCACCGGAGCAGATGCTTTCAATTCTCTGCTCAGATTTGCATAAATTCCGGCTATTTTTCCATCCAATGTATCCAATGAAGATTTAGCCTGGGCATAATATTGATCAAGTTCTTCCATTTTCTGCTTTCGCAGTTCCTCCTTTCTTTTTGCATTGGGTCCAAATCCTGCCTTTCCGCTGGTAGTTTCCGTTCCGGTCCCGATAATTTCCTTTTCCATTTCTGTGGTAGCATCTGCCACTTCCTTTCTCAACTTGGTGATTCGGGTTTGTATGGAATCCCTTTCTGTCTGATAAGGTAAGGTTTGCTGTTTAAAGCGAATATTCATGGAATCTTGAAGCTGGGTTTTGTTCCGGTTAATAATCACATTAAGCTGCTTATTAATTTCCTTTTCAAATATTTTCAGTTCCAAAGGCTTAGAAATAACCACGCCCAATATGAAAGCCAGTATCAACCGGGGAAGTGCCAGAAAGAATTGCTGTGCAAAACTTCCGGTTTTCTTCATGGAAGAAACAATAAAACGATCCAGATTAAAGATCATTCCTCCCCACAACAAGCTAAAAACCGTGGCTATAATGTAATTATCAAATATGGTGTACAAAGCATATCCAGAAGATAGGGAAGCAAATATAGCGGTGAATAAAATCACCCCTCCTACTCCGGCCTGTTTATTCCATTCTATCTGTGTTTTTTTCAGAACTGAAATATTAGCTCCGGAACAAAGAATTAAAAATTTTTGAAATCTGTTCATTCTTTTTTAAATTAATTAACCAGCCTCTGAATCAAAAAGTATTCCCTTTTTACATTCTATTAATTATCAATCAGATAACAAAAGAGACTCATTTCCTAATAAGTCTCTGTTTTTTTTTAATTATTACAAAAGTAGAAAAATAAAAATTTGCTTACTTGAGAGTTCAGGATAACAAACAAAACGCAAACTTGTCATGTCATCTCTGTGGAGTTGAAAAGTCTAAAGTCTTGTATCTAAAATCTAACTTCTTACTTCTAACTTCTCTCTTTCCTTCAGTTCTTCTTTTAAAAATTGGGCGGTATAACTGGTTTTATTTTTGCCAACTCCTTCCGGAGTTCCCTGTGCAATGATCTTTCCTCCCTTGTCTCCTCCTTCCAGGCCAATATCTATTACATGATCGGCTGTTTTTATCACATCCATATTGTGTTCAATAATAATCACGGAGTTTCCCAGATTTACCAAACGGTTAATTACTTCCATCAGAATCCGGATATCTTCAAAATGCAAACCAGTTGTCGGTTCATCCAGAATATAAATCGTATTTCCAGTTTGTTTCTTGCTCAGTTCGGTAGCCAGTTTCACCCGTTGAGCTTCTCCTCCCGACAATGTTGTCGATTGTTGTCCTAAGGTAATATAACCCAATCCTACTTCTTGCAAGGTTTTGATCTTGTGATGAATTTTCGGAATCGGCTGAAAGAATTCTACTGCTTCGTCAATGGTCATTTCCAGCACATCGGAAATGGATTTTCCTTTATACCGGACTTCCAGTGTTTCACGGTTGAATCGTTTTCCCTGGCAGGTCTCGCAATGAACATAAATATCCGGCAAAAAGTTCATTTCTATCAGTTTCAATCCGGAACCCTGACAGACTTCACATCTTCCCCCTTTTACGTTAAAGGAAAACCTACCTAATTTATATCCACGGATCTTGGATTCGGGAAGCTGGGCAAAGAGATTCCGTATTTCGGTGAAAACTCCGGTATAAGTTGCCGGATTGGAACGTGGAGTCCGCCCGATCGGGGATTGATCTACATCTACAATTTTGTCTAAAAACTTCAGTCCGTCTATATTTTTATACGGCAACGGTTCTTTTTCCGCCCGGTAAAAATATTTATTCAGTATCGGATATAATGTATTCGTGATCAGGGAAGACTTTCCGCTTCCGGAAACTCCGGTTACACAGGTCAGTATTCCTAACGGAACTTCCAGTGTAACATTCTTGAGATTATTTCCGGTACATCCGGATAATGTCAAAGTGTGTCCGTTTCCTTTCCGTCGTTCTTTCGGAATGGAAATCTCCAGTTCTCCGTTAATATATTTTGAAGTCAGGGTATTGGCCTGGTAAATATCCGACGGAATTCCCTGCCAGACTATTTCTCCTCCTCTTTTTCCTGCAAAGGGACCTAAGTCCACTACATAATCTGCATTGAGGATCATATCCTTATCATGTTCCACCACAATAACGGAATTTCCCAGATCCCGCAGTTTTTTCAGGGATTCTATCAGTTTCACATTATCCCGCTGATGCAATCCTATACTCGGTTCATCCAGAATATACAACACATTTACTAATTGTGAACCTATCTGAGTTGCCAGTCGGATTCGTTGCGATTCTCCTCCGGAAAGGGTTTGTGAAGGACGATCCAGACTCAGGTATTCCAAGCCTACATCCAATAGGAAGCTCAATCTTTTGGATATTTCCTGTAATAATTCCTTGGCTATGATATTCTGATTCTCGGAAAGTTGGGATGGCAGTTGTTCTATCCAGTTCTGTAATTCTTTTAAGGAAAAACGGGCTACTTCCGAAATATTCTTATTATCGAGCCTGAAAAAAAGACTTTCTTTTTTTAATCGCGCTCCGTTACAAACCGGACAGGTTTTGTCTTCAAAAATCTGGGTTTTGAACTTTTGTGTATCTCCTTCTTCATTTCCTTCCAATGATATGCGGGTGAGATATTCGCTTATCCCTTCAAAATTGATTTTATAGGTTTTCTGTATCTGGGCATAATCCAGATCCATCACTACTCTCTCATTGGCTCCGTACAGTATTTCCTGTTGTGTTTGTTCAGAAAGTTTTTCCCACGGAGTGGTCATATCAAAACCGTTCTTTTTAAGAATGATTTCTATTTGAGAGAGTATCCATCCGGTATGTTTCAGTTCCTCAAAAATAGGGAATACATTTTTGTTAAAGGAAAGTTTCGGATTGGGAACGAGTTTTTTCAGATCAATTTCTTTCACTCTCCCTAATCCGTTGCAGTGTTCACAAGCCCCTTTAGGCGAATTGAAGGAAAAACTGTTGGGCTCCGGAAGCTGATAGGAAAGTCCGGTAGTGGGACACATCAGATTACGACTGAAATATTTCCCTTGTTGTTCTCCTTGTTTCAGCAACATAATGGTTCCGTTTCCGTATTGCATGGCCAACCGAACGGAGGACAAAATCCGCTGGGATTGTTCCGAAGTATCAATATTCAGTTTATCAATCACCACTTCTATATCATGGATCTTATACCGGTCTACTTTCATGTCATGTTCGATATCCCGCAGTTCTCCGTCTACCCGAACCTGTAAGAATCCTTTTTTTGCCAGGCTTGCAAATAATTCACGGTAATGTCCTTTACGGGAACGAACCAATGGAGCGAGTAACAATACTTTTTCTCCTGTAAAGTTCTGAAAAATCAGGTCAATGATCTGGTCTTCGGAATACTTTACCATTTTTTCTCCGGTATTGTAGGAATGGGCATCGGAAGCACGGGCATACAACAAACGGAAAAAGTCATAGAGTTCGGTAACGGTTCCTACTGTAGAACGCGGATTCCTAGAGGTGGTTTTTTGCTCTATGGCAATAACGGGAGACAATCCGTCTATTTTATCTACATCCGGACGTTCCAGAGTTCCTAAAAACTGACGCGCATAGGCGGAAAAAGTCTCTATATAACGTCGTTGTCCTTCTGCAAAAATGGTATCAAAAGCCAGGGAAGATTTTCCGCTCCCGCTCAGTCCGGTAATTACCACCAGTTTATTTCGGGGGATTTCAATGGATAAGTCTTTCAGGTTGTGTTCTCTTGCTCCGTATATTTTTATATAATCCTGATTCATGATTGGTTAACTCAAAATAGTAACAGGCTCCCTTTTAAATTTGAGCCAACTGCAAAGGTAGGAAAAAAGAGAATATCTGAATGACTGAGTAATTGAATAACGGAAATTACTAATGTGCTTATTAGAAAAAAAGAAAAGACGTAAGATATACAATTTTAGATTGACAATTGTAAATTGTAAATCCTATAATCAAAAATCTAAATAAAGTCTTGCTTCTTTGTTCTAACTTCTTTTTTCCAACTTCTAACTTAATAAAACACAAAATCTGCTTACCTTTATACATGTTTAATTTAAATTAATCCCCTCATGAAAAAAACAGTTGTTTTTCTTATTGCTGTAAATACCACTTTTTATGCTTGCTCTGGTTCCGGTAAAAAAGGACAGGAAAATACTATTCTCAAAGACAGTCTTAGTGTGAAGAATTCTCTTACTCCTCCTGTAAAACCAGATTCTGTTGCTATTGCTTCCGATTCTACTATCGTTCAATTGAGTATAACCGATGGAAAAGGAAAAGTTCAAGCACATAAAAATAAAGGCCAGACAATTTATATCCGGTTTGAATCTAACAGATTTAAAAAATTGTCTGCTCAGTTATCTTCCCAAGACCTGAATGCGAACGTGCGGTTTTCGCAAATTAAACTTCCTGATGGAACTATGGACGGTCCTTTTGGTCAGAAAATGGATTATACCCTTCCTTCCGACGGTGTTTACACTCTTTCTGTTAATGAAAATATTATGGCCGGAGATCCGTGGGAAGGCGATTTTACAGTGGAAGTGGTATTGAGTAAGTAAATAAAATATAAGACTTAAGATGTAAGGAATAAGGAAAAAACTATCAACTATCAGCTAATGGCTTATAGCTTATAGTGAGATTTCTCCTGTCGCCGGAAAAAAAGAATATTATCCTGCTTCATGGTTTCCGGCATGACCTTTATCTGTAACACGTATTTCTCCACCTGACGAACAGGGGCAGATAGAAGAATCCAATACTATTTTGCATCCGTTTATTTCGTCTTTGGTTGTGGTATTTTGCCAACTGACAGGAGCCGGAACACAAGGCAAGAATCCGCCCGGAATGGGTTTCAAACGGCATTGCCCGAAAGGTTTGATATTTACTCCCGATTGTTTATCGTTTTCC
>JAVBMH010000032.1:0-37075 GCA_031552575.1 Apibacter sp.
AATCCTAAAATATCTTTCTGTCTTAGCGGCTGCAAAGATAGTACTATTTTCTCTCCGCACAAATGTTTTTTAATCTTTTTTGAAATTATTTTTTTAACCTCCCACTAATCGATTGAAATCCAAAGGTTTTTTGTTCAGGGGGATTTTGTCGCTTAGCTTATCATGTGTCTAAAACTATTATTTATACTATTTCAAATTTAGATTTTTACTTGGAATTTAATAAAATTAGTGGTATAGTTTTCATTTTTTCAGGAACTTACTTTCTTTAAAGAAACATTAAACAATATAAAAAAATCGCTAAAAATTATTTAGCGATTCTTAATTTTAGATATGTTCTAAGCAAGTTTATCTTTTAGCTCTGTATTCGCTAACAGTTAATTGCTTTCTGCCCTTTGCTCTACGTCTTGCTAAGACTTTTCTCCCATTAGCTGTCTCCATTCTTTCACGGAAGCCATGTTTGTTTCTTTTCTTTCGTTCTGAAGGTTGAAATGTACGTTTCATTGCTATATTATCTTATATCTTAATTTCTGTTACATTCTTTTTGAGTTTGCAAAGATAACATTTATTTTTTGACTTACTATAATTCTTTTATTTATTTTTTCAACTATTTAAATCAAAAGCACCTTTTCCAGGAAAAGGTGCTTTTGTTATCATGTATTTATTTAACTGATAAATTATATTATCCGTTAATTTTAGCCATTCTGGTAATTAATTCTACTACTTTGTTGGAATATCCCCATTCGTTGTCATACCAACTCACTACTTTTACAAAGGTAGGGCTTAACTGAATACCTGCTTTAACATCAAAGATAGAGGTACGAGGATCTGAAATAAAGTCTGAAGAAACTACTTCTTCATCTGTGTATCCTAAAACTCCTTTTAGTTCTCCTTCTGATGCCGCTTTCATAGCCTTGCAAATTTCTTCATAGGTTGTTTCTTTGGCTAGCCGTACGGTTAAATCAACAACAGAAACGTCTAAGGTTGGTACACGGAAAGCCATACCTGTTAATTTTCCGTTTAGGGTCGGAATAACTTTTCCTACTGCTTTTGCTGCTCCTGTGGATGATGGGATAATATTTCCGGCTGCTGCACGTCCTCCTCTCCAGTCTTTTACGGATGGCCCGTCCACTGTTTTTTGTGTTGCTGTTGTAGCGTGTACGGTTGTCATCAATCCTTCTAAGATTCCAAATTTATCATTTAATACTTTAGCTATTGGTGCTAAGCAGTTAGTGGTACATGATGCATTGGAAACAAATTGTGTTCCTTTTACATAGGTATCATCGTTTACTCCGCATACATACATTGGAGTATCATCTTTTGACGGCGCAGACATAACTACGTATTTTGCTCCTGCATCAATATGTCCTTTTGCTGTATCTTTAGAAAGGAATAATCCTGTTGATTCTACTACATATTCTGCTCCTATGTCTCCCCATTTCAAGTCTGCAGGATTTCTTTCTGCAGTTACTCTGATGGCTTTTCCATTAACAACTAATTTTCCGTCCTTTACTTCTACGGTTCCTTTAAACTGACCATGAACTGTGTCGTATTTTAACATGTAAGCCATGTATTCTACGTCAATAAGGTCATTGATCCCTACTACTTCAATATTATCATTGTGCTGTGCTGCACGGAATACTAAACGCCCAATACGGCCGAAACCATTAATACCAACTTTAATTTTTGACATAATACTTATTTTAAATTGTTATTTTAATTTACTTATTCAATTTTAGGTTGAAAGGATATCTGCTACTTTTATCAAGTCCCGATCTATCTCGTTATGTTTTTTAATTGCTTCTTCTATGGCTGTATATACTATTTTATTGGAATGCATTCCGGCCATTACATTTGATTTTCCCGCCATTAAGCCTTCTACGGCAGCAACTCCCAGTCTGGAAGCCAAAACTCTGTCTGCTACTGTTGGAGAACCTCCCCGCTGGATGTGTCCTAATACTGTTACTCTTACATCAAATTCGGGGTACTTCATTTTGGTAAACTTGGCTAAGTCATAAACTCCTCCTAGTTTCTCTCCTTCTGCAACTACTACTATGCTTGATGTTTTTCCTTTTTTCTGTGCATTTTCAAAGGCTGCAAATAAATCTTCTATGCTGTCTTTCTGTTCCGGAATTAAAATATCCAAAGCTCCTGTGGCAATACCACTGTTGAGTGCAATGAAACCTGCATCTCTCCCCATTACTTCTACGAAAAATACACGGTTGTGAGAAGTAGCTGTATCCCTGATTTTATCAATGGCATCTACTACTGTATTTAAAGCGGTATCATATCCTAAGGTGAAATCCGTACCAAAAATATCATTATCTATGGTTCCCGGAATACCTATAAAAGGAACTCCCTGCTCTTTCTGAAAAATCATTCCTCCTGTAAAGGAACCATCTCCCCCGATAACTACCAAGGCATCTATTTTATGTTTTTTTATGGTCTCTACTGCTTTTGCTCTTCCTTCTGGTGTTCTGAATTCATCGGAACGGGCAGATTTTAATTCTGTTCCTCCTCTGTTTATTAAATTTCTTACTGAACGGGGGCCCAAATCGACTACATAATCATTAATCAATCCATCATATCCCATCCTGATTCCACTACATTCTATCCCGTAATAATAGCAAGCTCTCACCACTGATCTGATGGCTGCGTTCATTCCAGGCGAATCTCCTCCAGATGTTAAAACTCCTATTTTCTTGATTTTACTTGTATTTCCCGCCATATTCTTTATATCAATTTTACCATGCAAATATACTAATCATTTGTGGATTCTAAGTTAAGATTTATATCACATAGGGTGAAATATATATCATGTTCTTAACCTTTCTTAGTAAATTTTATTTTTATAATTTTGTAGTTATCTTCTTTTTTATTTTTTAATAATATTCAGCTTTTACTTTAAGCTTCCTACCATGTCTTCCGGTTTTACCCATTGGTCAAACTGTTCTGCTGTAAGTAATCCTAAATTAATAGCTTCTTCTTTTAAGGTAGTTCCGTTTTTATGCGCCGTTTTAGCAATTTTAGCCGCATTTTCGTATCCTATGTGGGTATTTAAGGCTGTAACCAACATCAGGGAATTATTCACCAACTCTTTAATTCGGGAATGATTAGGTTCTATTCCTACTGCACAGTGTTCATCAAAGGAAATACAGGCATCTCCAAGCAATTGTGCTGATTGTAAAAAGTTATAGGCCATAACGGGTTTGAATACGTTTAGTTCATAGTTTCCCTGCGTTCCTGCAAAGGAGATGGTGGTATCATTCCCTAACACTTGTGCACAAACCATAGTCATGGCTTCATTTTGTGTGGGATTGACTTTTCCTGGCATGATGGATGATCCTGGTTCGTTTTCGGGAATGAATATCTCCCCTATTCCACTTCTTGGTCCTGATGCCATCAGCCGTATATCCTGGGCTATTTTAAATAGTGATACCGCCAGTTGTTTTAATGCTCCATGTGTTTCCACCATTGCATCATGGGCAGCCAAAGCTTCAAATTTGTTGGGTGCTGTTATGAAAGGCAATCCTATAAATTTGGAAATGTATTCTGCTACTTTTACATCGTATCCTTGGAGTGTATTTAATCCTGTTCCTACTGCGGTTCCCCCTAATGCCAGTTCAGAAAGATGTGGTAAGGTATTCTTGATGGCCGAAATTGCATGCGATAGTTGTGCTACATATCCGGAGAATTCTTGTCCTAATGTTAACGGAGTGGCATCCATCAAATGGGTTCTTCCTATTTTTACAATGTCTTTGAATTTTTCGGATTTTTCCTGTAAGGTATTTTTTAATCTTTCTACAGCCGGAAGTGTATGGGATACTACTTTTTTATAGGCTGCAATGTGCATTGCGGTGGGATAGGTATCATTGGAGGATTGGGATTTATTGACATCATCATTGGGATGTATTGGACTTTTTTCTCCTAATTTTCCTCCACTCAAAACTAATGCCCTGTTGGAGATCACTTCGTTAACATTCATATTGGATTGGGTTCCTGAACCTGTCTGCCAGATAACTAAAGGAAACTGATCATTGAGTATTCCCAGTAGGATTTCATCGCAAACTTTGGCTATCAAATCTCTTTTTTTTACAGGGAGAATTCCTAAATCAGCATTGGTAAAAGCCGCTGCTTTCTTTAAATAGGCAAAGGCTTCTATAATTTCATGGGGCATAGATCCTTCCGAACCAATTCTAAAGTTATTTCTTGATCTTTCTGTTTGAGCTCCCCAGTATTTATCAGCGGGAACTTTAACTTCTCCCATAGTATCTTTTTCTATACGATAATTCATTTTTTGTTTTTTTTAATTGTTGTATTTTAATTTTTTATGTTCAGGGAATAACCTTCAAAAACCATACAAAAACAAAAAAACAGCCTGATTAGACTGTTTTTTATTTATCTATATTTATTTGTTTATTTCTTTTTTTGTTTAGCTTTTTGTTCCTGAACTTGTTTCTGTTGTGTTTGTGCCTGTTCCATCATATCTTGCATTTTTTGTTGCCATCTGCTTTTTTTCTTCACAGGTTTGGCTTTATTCTCCTGCATTTTCGCATGTATCTTATCTTCATCTATGAGGAATTTTTTAATTAATAATATCAAAATAATATTAATTGCATTGGACACTAAATAATACCATGATAATCCTGAAGCATAGGAATTCAACCAGAAAATGAACATTACCGGCATCAGGTACATCATGAATCTCATATCCGGCATTCCTTCCTGTGTTGGCGTCTGCATGGTAGAGGAAGACATTCTGGTATAAATTAATAGTACTGCACAATACAGGATGGTAAATAAACTAATGTGATTTCCATAAATACCGGACAAAATAGGAATATGATTTGTCCATTCATAAATGGAATCGTAAGCTGTTAAATCGTCTGCCCACAGGAAAGATTTACCTCTTAGGGCAATGTTATTCGGGAAGAACCGGAATAATGAGTAGAAAATCGGGATTTGAATCAAGGCAGGTAAACATCCTGCAAGCGGGTTTACTCCTGCTTTTCTGTACAGATCCATAGTAGCTTGTTGCTTTTTCATAGGATCTGAATTTTTATGTTTTTCGTTTATTTCATCTATTTCCGGTTTCAGAATACGCATTTTAGCTCCCTGCATGTACTGTTTGTACATAATTGGAGAGGTAACCAACTTTATTACAATGGTCATAAGGAAAATAATCCATCCAGCGGCTACTCCGAATTTTGCTAGGAATTCATATACCCAAAGATAGAAAACACACAACCATTTCATCCAACCATAAGGAATGTTATAGGAAAATTGCTTGCTGTCTCCGTTATCTGTTTTATAGGATTTTAATAAATCATAATCCAACGGAAGGAAATTCCAGGTATAGTTCTGGTTGATTTCTCCTTGTTGAACAGGAACTATACTGGCAAAAACAAAGTTCTTTAAGTAATTGGGATCATCTTTTTCTGATTCCTGGATTCCTTTTGATTTTTGGAATCCGTTTTGTGCTTCTAATATAGTGGAAAAAAACTGTTGCTTAACGCTTATCCAGTCTATTTTGTCTTTATCTTCTTCAAAACCATTGGTATCATAATCAGTTTGGGAATGGTTATTCAAACTATATCTGTACTCTGTGTACATAGTTTCCTGCGACTTTCCTTTCTCTAATGCCAATGCATTTTGCTGCCAGTCAAGAGACGCGTTAGCAACAGAAGTTATCTGAGATAGTCCTTTTGTTACTACGGAAAAATCCAGTGAATATTTTCCTTTTAGTTTGTATTTGAACTGAATGAATGAATTATCTCCTAAGTTGGCTGTAAAGGTTGTTTCATTTCCCTGAACGGATGGAGCAAATACTAAATCTCGGGTGTTTATGACTTTTCCCGATTTGTCTTTAAAGGAAATATTGAAATCTGTATTTTCTTTATTTACTAAATATAATGGTTTTTTATGCCCCTTACTATCTTTGTCGTAAGCTGTCCATTTTTTTAACCGAACTTCTCTTAACTGAGCTCCCTGAGTGCTTACTTTTACATCTAATTCTTCATTGGAGAAAGGAACTAATTCTACTTTGGACAGACTGGCAGAATCTAATTTTGTCGGTTCAAATGTGGTTACCTTTTTGGATTGTTCCTGATTCTCCTGTTTGGTTATTTGTTGTTCAGCTTTTTGCGCTTCATTGATCGATTTTTTCTGCTGATTATTGGAATAAACCAAAAAACCTATTAAAATAATTCCTATCAGAACAAAACCTATGAGCTGGTTTTTATCGAATTTGCTTTGTTGTTGCATTCTTTATTTTATTTAATTGGGAGTTTTGTGCGGCATTTATTAAAGCTATAAATAACGGATGTGGGGAAGCTACGGTACTTTTGTATTCAGGGTGATATTGAACTCCTATGTAGAAAGGATGGTCTTTTACCTGAATTACTTCTACCAGACTTGTTTCAGGATTCACTCCTATTGCTTCCAGTCCGTTTTTTTCAAACTCTGTTAAATACTCACTGTTAAACTCATATCTGTGTCTGTGTCTTTCTTTTATATCTTGTGTATTGTATATTTTTTCTGCTACAGATCCTTTTTTTAGTTCACATGCCCAAGCTCCCAACCTCATAGTACCTCCTTTGTTGGTAATATCTTTTTGTTCTTCCATTAAACAAATCACCGGATAAGATGTCCGGGGATTAAATTCGGCACTATCTGCTTCTTTATATCCCAATACATTTCTGGCAAATTCTATTACTGCCACTTGCATTCCTAAACAAATTCCCAACAAAGGAATTTTGTTCACCCTGGCATATTGACAAGCTATAATTTTTCCTTCAATCCCTCTATCTCCAAATCCTGGAGCTATTATAACTCCATTTACTTCTTTTAAATGATCAGATACATTTTCAGGGGTTATATCTCCACTATAAACCCATTTAATCTTCACCCGTGTTTCTGTATGCGCCCCGGCATGGATCAATGCTTCTACAATGGATTTATAAGAATCCTGTAAGGAAACATATTTACCGACTAAGGCTATTTCTATTTTATTTTTTGGATTTTTATGCTTGGAAAGAAAATCGTTCCATTGTTCTAAATCCGGTTCTTTGGAGGAGGATAAGCCTAATTCTTTTAAAACCAGAGCATCAAAATTTTGTTTTTGAAGGTATAATGGAACTTCATAAATGGTTGAAAGATCTTTACTTTCAATTACATTATCTATATTCAGGTTACAGAAAAGTGCCAACTTGGAACGTACATCTTTGGTTATATGACGTTCTGTACGGCAAACCAGAAAATTGGCTTGAACTCCGTTTTCCATTAGTTGTCTGACAGAATGTTGAGACGGCTTGGTTTTTAATTCTCCACTTGCTGCAAGGTAAGGAACTAACGTCAGATGTACTACAATGGAGTTCTGATATCCTAGCTCCCAACGCAACTGACGTACGGTTTCTATATAAGGTAAGGATTCTATATCTCCTACAGTTCCTCCTATTTCTGTAATGATTATGTCAAAATCTCCTTTTTTTCCGAGTATTTTGATTCTTCTTTTAATTTCATTAGTGATATGGGGAATAACCTGAACTGTCTTTCCTAAAAAGTCTCCTTTTCTTTCTTTATCTATAACTGTCTGATAGATTTTCCCTGTTGTTACATTATTATTTCTACTGGTGGGACTATTCAAAAATCTTTCATAATGTCCCAGGTCCAGATCGGTTTCCGCTCCGTCTTCAGTTACATAACATTCTCCGTGTTCATACGGATTCAATGTTCCGGGATCTACATTAATATAAGGATCAAACTTCTGAATTGTCACTTTATAGCCTCTGGCTTTCAACAACATCCCTAAAGATGCAGCGACAATCCCCTTTCCAAGTGAGGATGTAACACCACCGGTAACAAAAATGTATTTTGGAGAAGATTGGTTAGACATAGTTTCTTTCTTTAATTTCTTAGAATATTTAGTTTATTATAGTTTAGATTTTGTTTAGTCGGCCCCAATAAAAAATGGCAAGCTACCTGCATCACACCGCTACAACCGTTTACCTTTGCTGCGTTCCCGCCCTGGAGGATTCACAGGAGCTGGTTGTGCAGGACTTGCCGGTGCAAAAGTAACTATTTTTGCAGAAACTACAAAATTAAGTCCTGATTTATTGGTGACGAATTAATCTTAATAAATAAAATATTTATAATTGATTTTTTGGATATAGCAGCAAACTTTTATGATTATGAACTACTTATTATGATCTCAAATCACTTATAGCCTCAAAATATACTATTTATCATGTTTTTTATGTATTTCGCTAAAGAAATAATTACTTACCTTAGCTTTCACTAAAATTTCACATAATGAACATTAAATTACGATTAGTTATCCTGGTTTTCCTGCAATATTTTGTGTGGGGGGCCTGGTTGATCTCCTTAGGCGGATATGCGGGGTTACCTGTAAATGAGGGGGGATTAGGATTCAATGGTATACAAATCGGAAGTCTTTTTGCTACTATGGGTATTGCTTCTCTGTTTATGCCCGGTTTGCTGGGAATTATTGCTGACCGATGGGTAAATGCTGAAAAAGTCTTAGGTATAAGCCATATTCTGGCTGCCCTGTTTTTAATCCTTGCTTCCCAAGTAAAAGAGTATTCCGTTTTTTATCCTTTGTTATTATTGCATACTTTTTTTTATATGCCTACTATTTCATTAACCAACTCCGTATCTTATAATGCATTGGAAAAAAACGGGCTTAACACAGTTACAGATTTTCCTCCTATCCGGGTTTGGGGTACAGTGGGCTTTATTGCCGCCATGTGGGCAGTGGATATTGGGGGATTTGCTCGAAACCCTGTTCAATTATATATAAGTGCCGGAGCAGGAATTTTAATGGCTTTATATTCATTCACCATGCCTGCCACTCCTCCCAGTAAAGAGGAAAAGAAACAAGGGTGGGTTTCAGCCATGGGATTGGATGCTTTTGTCCTTTTCAAGAGAAAAAAAATGGCAATCTTTTTCTTTTTTTCGATGCTTTTGGGTTGTTCCCTTCAGATAACCAATGCTTTTGGCGGACCTTTTTTAGATAGTTTTAAAACTACTTATCCGGATTCTTTCGGAGTTCAACATCCAAATCTTTTACTATCTATATCACAAATATCTGAAACTTTATGTATTCTTTTGATTCCTTTTGTTTTACAAAAATTCGGTATCAAAAGAGTTATTATGATCAGTATGTTTGCGTGGGTTCTACGATTCGGTTTATTCGGACTGGGAAATCCTGCAGATAAACTTTACCTGCTTGTTCTATCTATGATTGTATATGGAATGGCTTTTGATTTCTTTAATATTTCCGGTTCTTTGTTTGTTGAAAATGAAACAGATAAGAGTATCAGATCCAGCGCTCAAGGATTATTTATGATTATGACCAACGGATTGGGAGCTATTATCGGAAGTTATGCTAGTGGCTGGGTAGTAGAACATTTTACAATAAATGGTATAACTCATTGGCAAAGTGTTTGGTTTACATTTGCTGCCTATTCTTTAGTCATATTCATTATTTTCCCATTTGTATTCAAACCAAAATCCAAACCTTTTTCTGAACAGGTTGGAAATATCCATCATTAAATAATATAAGAAAATTTTATATACCATTACATTAAGACTCATTTTGATGTAATGGTATTTTTTATTCTCCCAGTCAGACTTTCCAAAATATAGTATTGGAATTTAAATAATATACTTTTGAGTTCTGCTAAAAATCCATCCCATGAAGAGTCCTACTAAAACTCCGGAAAGCACATCTAAAGGAAAGTGAACTCCCACATAAATCCTGCTGTAGGAAACCAGTATTGCCCATAGATACAATAAGTATGGAGCATATTTGTGCTTTTTATAAAATAAGACAGATAAATAGGTGGCTAATCCAAAAGAGTTGGCTGCATGAGCAGAAAAGTAACAATAGGTTCCTCTGCAATTTTCAATGACTAACCGGAATAAACCATCCAGTTCCGGATTTCTGCAAGGACGGGGACGTTTCACCCATTCTTTTACCAGGGAAGAAAATCCATCTGTAACAGCAATCATCAATCCTACAGAAATACCTATCAATAAGGCTTTCTTCCAGCCGTATTTTTCTACTATGATAATGAAAATAAATAAATAAACAGGAATCCAAAAATATTCATTGGTCATATAAAGCCAAAATGGGTCATATAAATCACAACCCAGATTATTCAGAAACAGAAATAGTTCGGTATCCCAGTGAATGAGAATATTCATTAACTTCTTTTTACAGGACCGTCAAAAGAGTCATCCAACATATCATTTATATTTTTGTTGGTATCTTGTACTGTATCGTCCATTGTTTTTTTTGCTTCCTGGATCTCATCTTCTATTTGTTTTATGGATCCGCTTTCTTCAATTTGGGACATGATCTCCCTTTTTATGTTATCTGTAGCATCTTTCATTACCCGTACTCCATGCCCTAATCCTCTGGCAATTTCAGGGATCTTGTCAGGCCCGAATAAAAGAACCGCTATGAATATGATTACAATTACTTCTCCAAAACTCACTGTAATTTATTTTTATTTTTACAAAGTTAGTATTTTCCCCCTATTTTGAAAATATTATTTCAAATAGAGTTATAAACGCAGAAAGAGTTAATAAAAAAGGGTTCTTAATGAACCCTTTTTAACTATATTTCAAACTTTTATTATTTTGCTTTTGCCAGTTTAGGAGTAACTTTTTCTTTATCATAACTGTATTTGGTAAGATCGTACGATAAGGAAGATGCTACATAAATGGATGAATACATACCAAAAGTAAATCCTAAGAATAAGGCAAACATAAATCCTTGTAAACTTTCCCCTCCAAAGAAGAAAATAATCACAGTTACCATAATAGTAGAAACCCCGGTATTGATAGTTCTTCCCAATGTATGGTTAATTGCATCATTGTATAATTCTTCCAGTGTCATAAGGTGATGGGCATTATGCCTTTTGTTTTCCCGGATACGGTCAAATACGATCACCGTGTCATTAATGGAATATCCTATGATCGTTAGAATCGCTGCTATAAAGGACTGATCTATTTCCACAGAGAAAGGAATTATTTTTACCCAGCTTAGTATGGAGAATGCTCCCATTACGATAACTGAGTCATGCAACAGGGAAATTACTGCACCTGTTGACATCTGCCAGTTTCTAAACCTTACTAAAATATAGATAAATATACCCGCCAGAGCTATGGAAACCGCAATAATACCATTCCTTACAATTCCACTTGCTACTGTTGGCCCTACTTCGGATGCCGACTGGATTCCATAAGGAACTCCTTTAGCAAAACTTTCTTTTGTATAATTGGCTGGTAAATAACTTTTTAAACCATTATATAATTTTTCACGAATTACCACATCTATGTTCGGATCATTACTATCCATTCCATATTTGGTAGTAATCCTCATCTGGTTTCCTTCTCCGAATTTCTTTGCATTAATATTGGTTGATTCTCCATCAGCAACAAACAGTTTCTCCAATGATTTGGAAATTTCTTCAGGACGGATATTTTTTTCCAGTTTAATCACATATGTTCTACCTCCGGTATAATCAACACCCTGATCAAAACCTTTGGTAAAAATAGAGGCAATGGAAACAATCATTAAAATTATAGAAAAAATATAGGCAAACTTTCTTTTTTCCATCCATTTGAAATGGATATTGGTAAACCAGTTTTTAGTGATTTTTGTAGACATGGCAAAGTTCTGTCCTCTTTCCATAGCTCCATAAATAAACATACTGGTAAGGAAAATAGCAGTAAACAAAGTACAGAAAATACCGATAACCAAGGTTACAGCAAACCCTTTAATTGGTCCTGTACTGAATAAAAGTACAACACCTACAATCAAAGTAGTAAGGTTTCCGTCTATAATTGCTGCTAATGCATGTTTTTGTCCTTCGGAAAAAGCCTGTTTCAATGGTTTTCCAAGCCGGAGTTCCTCTTTCACCCTTTCAAAGATAATGATATTGGCATCCACAGCCATAGCCATGGAAAGCACAATCCCTGCTATTCCCGGAAGGGTAAGGACCGACCCTGTGGAGGCCATAATTCCTATCAGGAAGAACATATTTATAATTAATGCTATATTAACGTATAAGCCGGCTTTTCCATAGTAGAAAATCATCCAGGCTAAAATAAAGATATAGGAAACTATAATGGAAATTAATCCGTTATTAATGGATTGTTGTCCCAAAGTAGGTCCTACAATTTCAGACTGAATAATCTTAGCTTTTGCCGGAAGGTTCCCTGATTTCAACACATCTACCAGGTCATTTGCTTCTTGTTCGTTGAAACTTCCACTGATTACAGACTGTCCGTTAGGAATTTCAGTATTTACATTTGGTGCTGTATAAACCACATCATCCAATACTACAGCAATAGGCTTTCCTATATTTCGCTTGGTCATTTCCCTCCAGGTAATGGCACTTTCAGGCCCCATTTGCATACTGATCTGTATCCGGTTGAACTCGTCAAATGTGATATGCGCTTCCGTTACTGCTCCAACTAAAGGTGCTTTATTATTTTTTGTTCCTCGAATAGCATATAACTCCAGATCATTAGGAAATTGGGAATCCGGTTTAGCTGCCCAAAGCAATTTTGTATATTTCAACCCAACAGGCAATAAATATTTCGCTTTATCGGAAAAGATTATTTTATTGATAGCTGCTGTATCTTTTACTTTAGCTACTGCCACTGCATTGGAACGATTAGAAGGCGTCAATAAACCTGTAAGTTTGTTATTACCGATTTTCTGATTTACATCCATCAAATAAGCCCAAGAAGTAGGTTGATCGTATACTTCCCAAAACTCCAGTCTGGCAGAAGTTTGTAGTAATTTTTTCACCCGATCGGCATCCGTAACTCCCGGAAGTTCCACTAAAATCCTACCGGTTCCCGGAACCCGTGCTATATTAGGTTCATCTATATTAAGCTTTTTAATCCTTGCACGGATTACATCAATCGCTTTGGTTACTTTGGATTCTACTACTCCAGATATATATTTTTGCACATCGGCATCGGATGTATTATACTGTATTTGAGCGGATAAGTCTTTAGTTCCGAAAACATCCGGGGAAGATAATTTCAAATCAGGTTGTCCCAGTTCTGTTTTAGCAGCTTCAAAGGCTTTGAAAAAGTTAGCAGTATAGGTTGCACTGGATTTGACTTCCTGTGCAGTGGCCATGTCCAACGCTTTTCTGAATACCGGGTTTTCCGAATTGTCCGCCAGATCTAAAAGCAAATCTTTTTCTGAAATTTCCAATAATAGGTTCAAACCTCCTTTCAGGTCCAATCCTAATTTCATTTCATTCTTTTTAGCATCGTAATAATTAAGTTTGACAATTCCGAGATTCAAAGTATCTTTTGCCAGTTTTTCAAGTTCTGCCCTTTTACTTGCCTCTGTTCCGTTAGATAAACTGTTTGCTTTTGATTCTATACGGTTCACATAAAATGTAGGGAATAATTCCGCCAGACAAATTAATGCAAGAACAACAGCAAAAAATTTAACAAGTCCTTTTCCTTTCATTGTTAAGTTTTATTGTATAATAATAAATTTTTATTTCAGTCTGCAAATATAGCAGACTATTTGATGTCTGCCAATTATTTATATGTTTTTTTGTTCAGGTTCTGTAAAATAAAAAAATATAATCAGTAATTACATTCAAAAATTCAATCCGTTTATATATTTGCATTTTTATATATGATACAAGAAGAAATTCAGAAAGCAGTAGAAGTGTTAAAAAAAGGAGGAACTATTCTCTATCCTACTGACACCATCTGGGGTATCGGTTGCGATGCCACCAATGAAGAAGCTATTGAAAAAGTTTTTGATTTAAAACAAAGAAGTAAAGAAAAAAATTTAATCCTTTTGGTCGAATCAGAAAGAAGATTACAGGAAATTGTGGATGTTTCTCCTTTGGCCTGGGAATTGATTGATTTATCTGAAAAACCCCTGACCATTATTTACGATAATCCGAGAAACTTACCCAAAAACCTTATCTCAGAGGACAATACTATAGGAATACGGTTAACCCGGGACGAGTTTTGTAAAAAACTGATTACCAAACTGAATAAACCATTGGTTTCCACTTCGGCTAATATCAGCGGAGAACCTTCTCCTGAAAATTTTTCTTCAATTTCTACTAAAATTTTGGAAGGTGTGGATTATATAATAAATTTGCGCCACGAAGAAAATAACAGATATTCCGGATCATCCATTATCCGGTTGTCTCCGGACGGAAAGATCAAAGTAATTAGAGAATAATCATACATGAATTTAAAAGAGGCGATACAAGCACCTGTATTTAAACAAATTTCAAAAGTAGCTGAAAATAAAAAGCAGCAGACTTTTGTTATTGGGGGCTTTGTTCGCGATTATCTTCTAAAAAGATCCGACCCCAAAGATATAGATATTGTAACAGAAGGAAACGGAATAGAACTGGCCACTGCTATTGCAGAAGAATTTGAACCCAAACCCAGAATATCTGTTTTCAAACGTTTTGGAACGGCTATGATAAAAATACGGGATTATGAGCTGGAATTTGTAGGAGCCCGGAAGGAAAGTTATTCTCCTGATAGCCGTAAACCTTTCGTAGAAAACGGAACATTGGAAGATGACCAGAAAAGACGTGATTTCACCATCAATGCGTTAGCCATAAGTTTAAATGAAGATAATTATGGAGAATTAATAGATCCTTTTGACGGAATCACCGATCTGAAAAACAAAATCATACGGACTCCTTTAAATCCGGATATCACTTATTCTGATGATCCGCTGCGGATGATCCGGGCCATCCGGTTTGCCACTCAACTAGACTTTGAAATAGAAACCGAATCGTTCGAAGCTATAAAAAGAAATGCACATCGTTTTGATATTCTTTCCCAAGAACGAATAACAGATGAGTTCAATAAAATTATGTCTGCGCCTCAACCTGGAATCGGATTGAAATTATTGCACGAAGCGAAACTATTGGAGAGGTTCTTACCTGAACTAACTGCACTTCAGGGAATAGAAGAAGTAGACGGTAAAAAGCATAAAGATAATTTTTATCATACCATTGAAGTGGTGGATAACATCAGTAAAACCACTGATAATCTATGGTTGAGATGGGGAGCTTTGTTACACGATATAGGAAAGGCAAGGACTAAACGATTTGATAAAAAAATAGGCTGGACTTTCCACTCTCATGAATTTGTGGGAGGAAAAATGGTTGCTACTATATTCAAAAGATTAAAGCTTCCTTTGGGAGAGTCTTTAAAATATGTTCAGAAATTAGTGCAATACAGTTCCCGCCCTATTTCATTAATCACAGATGACACTACGGATAGTGCTTTGAGAAGATTATTGTTTGACATGGGGGACGATCTGGAAGATTTATTTTTGCTTTGTAAAGCTGATATCACAACCAAAAATGAGAAGAAACAGGCGCGGTTCATAAAGAACTTCGAATATGTAGAAGAAAAAATAAAAGAAGTAGAAGAAAAAGATAAAATTCGCAATTTTCAACCGCCAGTTTCTGGAAATGACATTATGGATACCTTCGAAATTGAAGACGGAAAACAGATCGGAATCATTAAAGAAGCTATTAAGGAAGCTATTCTGGAAGGAATTATAAAAAATGATTATAAAAATTCATATAACTATATGATAGAATTAGGAAAAAAATTAAATTTGAAACGAAAAAAATAATACCAAAATATGATTTATAAGATTAGAGTAATTTTAGAAACTGAAGATGATGTATTTCGAGACATTGAAATAAAAGATTTGCAGACTTTATGGAATCTCCATGAAGGTATTAAGAGCGCATTTAGCCTGCAGGGAGATGAACTAGCCTCATTCTATAAATCTGATGGTAATTGGAATCAGGGTCAAGAATTTCCTTTAGAAGATATGTCTGAAGACGGAGACGGAGAAACCATGTCTGACATCTACATTAAAGAAGCATTTGCCAAAGTAGGAGACAGAATGTTATTTGTTTACGACTTCATGAAAATGTGGTCTTTCTATGTAGAGTTATTAGAAATTATAGACAGAAAAGCTATTGGAAATTATCCTTTAACTGTTTATCGTTTCGGAAAAATGCCGTTAAAAGCCCCTGATAAAAAATTTAATGCTCCTTCCAATATTGATGATTTTGGAGAAGTAGTGGATGAAGTAGACCTTAATATTAAATTTGAAGAAGAAACAGATTCTTATGATGATGAGGAAGAAGAACCTTATGATGAGCCGGAAGATTTACCGGATGATGATGAAGACGAAGAATTCAAATAAAAAACCACAAGCATAAAAAGCAAAAAGAGGATTAAAAATAATCCTCTTTTTTGTTTTATAAAAATCTTCTAAAAATAAAAAACTGCCTGAAATCAGACAGTTTTTTCACTTATGTAACATCAATAAAATTTAATTATTGACCTTCATATTTTTTATCTAGAACAAAATCTTCCATAAATTTAGTGGTATATTCTCCTTTAATAAAATTAGGATCATCCATCAATTGTTTATGTAAAGGAATGGTAGTCTTTACTCCGGCAATATAAAATTCATCCAACGCTCTTCTCATCTTTACGATAGCCTCCTTTCTTGTAGGAGCAGTAACGATTAGCTTTGCAATCATGGAATCATAAAATGGCGGAATCTGATATCCCGGATATACGTGAGTATCAATACGAACTCCATTTCCTCCAGGAATGTTTAATTCTACAATCGCTCCCGGAGAAGGTCGGAAATCTGAATAAGGATCTTCCGCATTAATTCTACATTCTATGGAGTGCATCTTAGGATAATAGCTCTTCTTAGGAACTTTAGCTCCGTCTGCCAACTCTATCTGAAGTTTGATCAAATCTAAATCTGTAATCTGCTCAGTAATAGGATGCTCCACCTGAATTCTCGTATTCATTTCCATAAAATAGAAATTCCGGTGTTTATCAACTAAGAATTCAATAGTTCCCACTCCTTCATAACCGATATATTCTGCTGCTTTAATAGCTGCTTTTCCCATCTTTTCACGAAGTTCTTCCGTAATAAACGGAGAAGGGGTTTCTTCTGTTAATTTCTGGTGGCGTCTTTGAACAGAACAGTCTCTTTCTGATAAATGTATAGCTTTTCCATATTTATCTCCTGCAATCTGGATTTCAATATGGCGTGGTTCTTCAATTAACTTTTCCATATACATTCCTCCGTTTCCAAAAGCTGCTTCAGCTTCCTGAACGGCAGATTCCCAGGATTTTTTCAGATCTTCCTGCTTCCAGATAGCTCTCATTCCTTTTCCTCCACCTCCTGCAGTAGCTTTGATCATTACAGGATATCCTATTTCTTTTGCTATTTTTTCCGCTTCCTTATAAGAACCGATTAATCCGTCAGAACCCGGAACTGTAGGAACTCCTGCCTCTTTCATAGTAGCTTTGGCAGAAGCTTTGTCTCCCATTCTGTCAATGTTTTCAGGAGTTGCTCCAATAAACTTGATTCCCATTTTCTGACATGATCTTGAGAAATTGGCATTTTCAGATAAAAACCCATATCCCGGATGTATAGCATCTGCATTAGTAATTTCAGCAGCAGCCAAGATATTCAAAGGATTAAGATAGGAACTTCTGCTTGCAGCCGGACCGATACATACCGCCTCATCTGCAAAACGAAGATGTAAACTTTTGGCATCAGCTATGGAATATACTGCAACTGTTTTTATTCCCATCTCTTTAGCAGTCCTGAGAACACGCATAGCGATTTCCCCCCTGTTGGCAATCAAAATTTTCTTAAACATAAACTTTAATTTTTTATTTTGATTAAGATGGGTCTACTAAAAATAAAGGTTGATCAAATTCTACCGGAGAAGCGTCTTCTACTAAAATTTTAACGATTTTTCCGGAAACTTCTGATTCTATTTCATTGAATAATTTCATTGCTTCAACAACACACACTACACTTCCTACACTTATTGAATCTCCTACATTTACAAAAACACTCTTATCAGGAGCAGGTTTTCTGTAGAAGGTACCAATCATCGGAGATTTAATGGTAACATATTTAGATGTATTTTCCGAAGCTGCCGGAGAAGAAGTTGCTGACTGACTTGGTGCGGTCTGAACAGCAGGAGCTACAGCTTGAGCAGGCAAAGGTTGTACGGTTTGAGAAACAGCAGGTGCATAAACTACTGAACCATTGTTTGTCTTAATTGAAATTTCAAATTCATCAGTTTTATATGTCACTTCCGCAACATCAGATTTAGATACGAATCTAATTAAATTTTGAATGTCTTTAATGTCCATGAGCTAAAGCTTTTATTTTATTGTTCCAAATATAAAGTAAATTTGTTAATACACAAAAAAACCGTTTAATTAATTAATTAAACGGTTATATTTTATTAAAACTGAATCAGTTAGACTTAATCTTCTACTTCCTCAACAGTTTTTTCCATCACCACTTTACCTCTGTAATAAAGTTTACCTTCATGCCAATATGCTCTGTGATACAGGTGTAATTCTCCAGTTGCAGAACATTTAGCTAATTGAGGAACTTCCGCTTTATAATGCGTTCTTCTTTTATCTCTTCTTGTAGATGACTGACGTCTTTTAGGATGTGCCATAATTCCTTAAATCTATTTTTTATTTATTTATTCTTTTTCTTCCTCCCCTTCTTCCGGCAGGCTGTATTTTTCAAGTAAATCTGTATATTCATCCTTATATCCTTCTGCATATCTCGGATGAATATGTTTCATTGGTATGGATAAAAGTATGCTTTCAAAAATCAGTTGAGCCACATTCACACTATGTGAACCTAAAGGAATGATTAAAACTTCTTCATTACTATCATCAAACTCCTCTCCAAACTTAACCAACGTTTTAATGATGTTCTCTACTGGTTGCTCATATTCTTCATCAGATATATCACACTCCAGAATAACCTTTCCCTTGGTTTCAACCTTTAATTCTAAAAAAGAAGAATGTTTCACTAATTCAACACTAACTTCTATCTTAGGATTTTTAAATTCCTGCTCAAACTCAAATAAGTCAAAAAATGATTGTTCAACAATCAACTCAAAGCTATGACTTCCAAGCTTTAAGGATGAAAATGAAATATCATAATTGCGTAACTTCTCCATAAAAATGGATTGCAAATTTAAGAATTTGTTTGAGAACTACAAATTTTTTTATTTCTTAATCAAAATCATAATGATCTTACTTTTAAAATTTTGAGTTGGGATTTTTTTTGACCGTGCAACATAAATGCATAAATTTGTCATCTTAGGTAAAATTCTATGAAAGATTATGCTTTTTATTCCGGCTTAGGAACTCAATTGCTCGTAACCATATTATTATTTACAGGAATCGGATATTGGCTGGACAAAAAATTTCCTGGTATGAAACCGGTATTCATCATCGTTTTCAGCCTATTGGGAATAGGAATAGGGCTGGTTTCTGTAATCCGACAAATAACAAACAGACAGAAATGAAAAATATTGCATTAAAGTATTTAATCATAAATGTTGTATTAGCCGCAATTGTTTTTTTTATTTTTTATTTTTTCCAATGGGATGAAAGTTATAAAAACTATGGATTCATCTCTTACCTGATTGTTGCTATTGCTTCTGCATTGGTGTTTTTAGGAGTTTACATAGTCTTCAAACTAGGTATCAATAAAGGACTTATAGTCTACCTGTATGGAGCTTTGATAAAAAACGGAATACTAGTGCTTTTTTGTTATAAATACAGACAAATAGCAGGAAATATAATTTTCTATCTTTTCTTTATTTATATGATATTAATGATTTTAGAGATTATATTTATTCTAAAATTGAATAAATATGAAGAACTAAAAAAATAAAAACATGATAAAAATCATGTATATTGGAAATATGCTAAAAATATTTATATTTGCAAACCTACGAATGAGAAATATGAAAAGAATTGTTATTAACTTTTTAGCTCTAGTTTTTACCATTAATTTTGCCTTAGCTGCAGGTGAAGAAAAACACTCGGAAGAGTTCAACCCTACGGAAACAGCTATGCACCACGTTAAAGATTCACATCAGTTCGACATTTTTGGTCACCATTATACCTTGTATTTGCCTGTTATTTTATGGACAAATACATGTGAACTGGTTATGTTCTCTTCCAAAGAATTTCAGGGGAATGATACTGGTGAAGTGGCAGTAGAAAAAAATGGAATAAAATTCGTTAAATTCCATGAAAAAATCTATTATGCAAATACCACAAAAAATGCAAACGGAGAATATGTAGAATCTTCCAACACTATTAATCTGGATAGTGAACATCATCCGCTTAATGAGAGACCTCTTGATTTTTCTATCACCAAGAACGTTTTCTCCATGTGGCTTTCCATATTAATCTTACTTCTTGTCGGATTTGCAGCAGGAAGATTTTATAAATCATCCAAATACAAAGGAGTACCTAAAGGTGCTGCAAAAATAATGGAACCGTTAGTTGTATTTGTCAGAGATGAAATAGCCATTCCTAACATCGGAAAAAAACAATACAAAAAATATATGCCTTATTTATTAACCGTATTTTTCTTTATATGGTTGAATAACGTAATGGGATTAGTTCCATTCTTCCCATTCGGGGCAAACCTTACTGGAAATATAGCAATAACCTTTACATTAGCCATATTTACTTTTATAATCACCACTTTCAGTGGAAATAAAAGTTACTGGAAACATATTTTCTGGGCACCGGGGGTTCCTGTTCCTATGAAAATATTCCTGGCTCCGATTGAGGTTATAGGAATGTTTACCAAACCATTCTCTTTGATGGTTCGGCTTTTTGCCAATATTACGGCAGGTCACATTATCATACTCAGTTTAGTTTCACTTATATTTGTATTCAAATCTTACTTTGTTGCACCGGCATCTATTATTGCTGTAGTGTTTATAAGTGTAATTGAAATTTTAGTAACTGCCTTACAAGCATATATATTTACCACTCTTTCTGCTCTGTACTTCGGTATGGCAACAGAAGAACATCACGAAGAACATTAATTTTTTAATATATTATAACATGGGAGTTTCAGTAATTGGAGCAGGTTTAGCTGCTATCGGAGCAGGTCTTGGAATCGGTTTAATCGGTGGAAAAGCAATGGATGCTATCGCAAGACAACCAGAAGCTCAAGGAAAAATTCAATCTTCAGCGTTAATCTTAGCTGCGTTAATTGAAGCGGTTGCTTTATTCGCAATCGTTGTATCTTTGATTAAATAAGAAGAAGAGAATTAAAAAACAGAAAACCCGAAATTATAACGGTTGGTTATTCGGGTTTTCTTTAAAAAAGGAAAAATTAATTAAACATAATAAACGAAAAATAATTAGATATGGACTTATTAACTCCTGAAATTGGTTTGATATTCTGGATGACTCTTTCCTTCCTTGTCCTATTAATACTTTTAGGCAAGTTTGCATGGAAGCCGATCTTAAAAGCATTGGAAGACAGAGAAACAACTATTCAGAAATCTTTGGATGAAGCAAAAAATGCCCGTGAGGAAATGGCCAAACTTACTTCTCAAAACGAACAGATTCTAAAAGAGGCCCGTTTGGAAAGAGAAACCATTTTAAAAGAAGCCCGTGAGATCAAAGATAAAATAGTGAATGATGCAAAAGATGCTGCTACTGAAGAAGGAAATAAAATCATTCAGGCAGCAAGAGAAAGCATTAACAATGAAAGAATCTCTGCCATCAATCAAATCAAAAGTGAAGTGGCTGATTTGTCAGTAGACATTGCAAAAAAAGTACTTCAAAAGGAACTTTCTTCTTCAGAAGAGCAGAAAAAATTAGTAGAGTCATTAGTTAACCAAGCAAAACTAAATTAAAATGGCTAATATACGAGTTGCAAAACGGTATGCTGAGGGTTTATGGGATTATGCCTTATCTGTAAATGAGGAAAACTCCGTTATCAAGGAAATTCAATCCTTAATTGAAAACATAGAACAAAACAGACATTTTCAACTGTTTTTAAAATCACCTATCATAGAAACCCGGAAAAAGATCCAAATAACTGATGAAATATTCAAATCTTTTTCAACTACAACTCAACGTTTTATTACTCTTGTATTAAGACATAAAAGAGAAACGGAATTATTGGAAATAGCAAAACAAGTTTTACACCTGAATGATATTCATAAAGGAATTCAAAGAGTTAGTATTGTTTCTGCAATTCCTTTGGATCAGGATATGATCTCCAAAATTATGGCATCAGAACCAAAGATCAATCCTGATAAAGCAATAGTCGAAAATACAGTAGACGAATCCCTTATCGGTGGATATATCTTACGGTTAGAGGACCGGCAAATCGATGCAAGTGTTAAAACCAAACTGAACAATATTAAAAAAACATTAGGTGCAAAAGTATTTTAAAATTATACTTTAACTAACTTTTAAATAAAAACCACTATGGCAGATATAAAACCAGCAGAAGTTTCTGCAATCTTAAAACAACAGTTATCAAATTTTGATCAGAATGTCTCCTTAGATGAAGTAGGAACAGTGCTACAGGTAGGAGATGGTATTGCTCGTATCTACGGATTAAGCAATGCGGAACAAGGTGAATTAGTGAAGTTTTCCAATGGATTGGAAGGAATGGTTCAAAACCTGGAAGAAGATAATGTCGGAGTAATGTTATTCGGTAAATCCAGTGGAATCAAAGAAGGAGATATTGTTAAAAGAACCAGAACTATTGCCTCCATTAAAGTAGGAGATGGAATGATCGGCCGGGTGGTTGATACGCTAGGTTTCCCGATTGACGGAAAAGGTCCGATTACTGGAGAACTACTGGAAATGCCTTTAGAAAGAAAAGCTCCGGGAGTAATCTATCGTCAGCCGGTAAGTGAACCTTTACAGACCGGAATCGTTGCTATTGATTCCATGATTCCAATCGGAAGAGGACAAAGAGAATTAATCATTGGTGACCGTCAGACCGGAAAGTCAACTGTTGCAATCGATACCATTCTTAACCAAAGAGAATTTTACGACAGAGGAGAACCTGTATATTGTATTTATGTAGCAATTGCACAAAAAGCTTCTACTGTTGCCCAAATTGTAAAAACATTAGAAGATAAAGGAGCAATGGCTTACACCGTAGTGGTAGCTGCCAATGCTTCCGACCCTGCACCAATGCAGGTATATGCTCCTTTTGCCGGAGCTGCTATCGGGGAATATTTCCGTGACACCGGAAGAGCTGCTTTAATCATCTATGATGATTTATCCAAACAAGCGGTAGCTTACCGTGAAGTATCTCTATTACTAAAAAGACCTCCGGGACGTGAAGCATATCCGGGAGACGTTTTCTATCTACACTCCCGTCTATTGGAAAGAGCTGCAAAAGTTATAGCACATGACGAAGTTGCAGCTACTATGAACGATTTACCTGAGTCTTTAAAAGGAAAAGTAAAAGGTGGTGGATCTCTAACTGCCTTACCAATTATAGAAACACAAGCAGGAGACGTTTCCGCTTATATTCCAACCAATGTAATTTCAATTACAGACGGGCAGATATTCTTGGAATCCGACTTGTTCAACTCCGGAGTTCGTCCGGCTATTAACGTAGGTATCTCCGTATCCCGTGTGGGTGGAGCCGCTCAAATCAAATCCATGAAAAAAGTATCCGGAACCCTGAAAATAGACCAGGCACAATACCGTGAACTTGAAGCTTTCTCTAAATTCGGTTCCGATCTGGATGCTGCAACTGCTGCAGTAATTGCCAAAGGAGAAAGAAACGTGGAAATTCTGAAACAAGCTGTAAATTCCCCTATGCCAGTGGAAGAGCAAGTAGCTATTATCCATGCAGGAACTCAAAATCTGTTGAAAAATGTTCCTGTAAATAAGGTTCAGGATTTTAAAGAAAATCTGACCGATACTTTGAGAACCAAACATGCAGATCTACTAAAAGAAATAAAAGCAGGAAAGATAGACAATGCCGTAACTGACGCTCTAGATAACATCATTGCAGAAGTAGTAAAAAATTATTCTTAAAAAAGACGTTTAGTTTCTAACACAGACAATAGAAAATGGCTACATTAAAAGAAATACGAAACCGGATCACCTCAGTAAACTCAACCATGCAGATTACGGGGGCAATGATGATGGTTTCTTCATCCAAACTGAAAAGAGCACAAGATGCTATTCAAAAGCTTCGCCCTTACTCCGAAAAAATGCAGGAACTGGTATCCAATATTAGTTCTACCATAGATGGAGATACCGGCAAAGAATATATGAGGAAAGGAGAAGTCAAAAAAGTTCTGTTAGTAGCGATTTCTTCCAATAGAGGATTGGCGGGTGCTTTTAATTCCACCATAATAAAGGCAGTCAAAAACTTACTTGAAACCAAGTATAAAGGCATGCATGTCGATATATTAACTATGGGTAAAAAAGCCCATGATGTTTTAAGCAAAACTGCTTCTATCTATAAAAACTGTAGTAATCTTTGGGAAGCTCCTAATTATGAAAATGCTACGGAAATATCCAATGATCTGATAGAAAAATTCGTTTCAGGAGAATATGATAAAATAGAATTGGTTTATAACCGATTCAAAAATGTAGTGGTGCAACTTTTGCAGGTAGAACAATTTCTACCGGTTGAGCTGAACACAGAAGAAAGTTCTTCCAAAACTCATACAATAAAAAATATAGATTATTTGTTTGAACCTTCCAAAGAGGAAATTCTGACTGAGTTGATACCTAAAACACTGAAAATCCAATTCTTTAAAGCTGTTTTAGACTCCAATGCCGCTGAACACGGAGCCAGAATGTCTGCAATGCAATCTGCAACAGATAATGCAAAAACTTTAAAACAAGATTTGATTATCTCATATAACAAAGCCCGTCAAGCTTCCATTACCAACGAACTAATCGAAATTGTGAGTGGAGCTCAAGCTTTGGAAAATTAAACAAACTGTAAGAAATTTATCTAACAGGCTACCGGAATCCGGTAGCCTGATTCATTTATATACTGATAAATTTGGTTCAAAATTTGAACTTAATTTAATCCAAAATAAATAAAAACAAAAGAACAATGAACAATTTCACGTTTGTAAATCCAGTAAAAATCATATTCGGGAAAGACACAATCAAAAATATTTCTCAGGAAATCCCTGAAAATAATAAAGTATTAATCATTTATGGAGGTGGAAGCATCAAAAAGAATGGAGTATATGAGCAAGTGATTGATGCCCTGAAATCCTATGAATGGTACGAATTCTCCGGAATTGAAGCAAATCCTCATTATGAAACTTGTATGAAGGCAGTACAAATGATCAAAGAAAAAAATATTGATAATGTATTGGCTGTTGGTGGAGGATCTGTCATTGATGCTACCAAATTTATTGTAGCTGCCGCTTGCTTTGATGAAGGTGATCCGTGGAGAATCTTATCTGAAAAACCGAATGTAAAAGTAGAAAAAGCGCTTCCTTACGGTACTGTGTTAACTCTTTCTGCTACCGCATCGGAAATGAATTCAGGGGCAGTAATTACCCGGGCGGAAACCAAAGAAAAATTATCTTTCGGTTCTCCGTTGGTTTTTCCTAAGTTTTCTGTTTTAGATCCAAGTGTAACTTTCACTCTTCCTCCTGTACAGATTAGCAATGGTGTAGTTGATGCTTTTGTTCACGTAATTGAACAATATCTGACCTATCCGGTAAATGGATTGTTACAGGATCTTATGGCTGAAGCTATATTGAAAACATTGATAACAGAAGGACCAAAAGCTTTAGAAAATCCTATGGATTATGATGTAAGAGCGAACCTGATGTGGGCTTCTACCTGGGCATTAAACGGCTGGATTTCCTGCGGAGTTCCTCAGGACTGGGCTACCCATATGATTGGTCATGAACTGACTGCTTTCTACGGCATAGACCATGCACAAACACTTGCCATCGTATTACCCGGTGTAATGAAAGTGATGAAGGAAGATAAGAAAGAAAAAATACTTCGTTTAGGTCGGGAAGTATTCTCCCTTCAGGCAGATTCCACAGAAGAACTGATAGACAGTACTATTAAGTCCGTTGAAAATTTCTTCCATACTATGCATATAAAAACTCGTCTTTCTGATTACAATTTAGGTGATGAAGCCATAGAAAAGGTACATGAACGAATGAAACAACGCGGATGGAAATTGGGAGAACATCAAAAAATAAATGCAGAAGTAGTGGAACAGATATTGGAATTAAGAAAATAAAAAAATACGAAGTTAGAAGTTAGAATTACGATTTTAGATATAAATCATAAGACACTAAAAGAATAGATAAATCTAAAATCGTAATTCATTAATCTAAAATCTTATAACTTATATCTTATTCCTCAAAATAACTATAAATCCTTCTTAATAAACTTTTTAAATGATATGAAAAAAGGTATTATGATCCATAAAATAAGTAAAATCAGTGATACCACGGTTCCCCATACATCACCGAAATATTCTTTAAATAAAGCTCCGGTATATCCCATCATGGCAGAAGCATCCAAATGCAATAACATATGTATTCTGGCTAAATCAATAGGATTGAACGAAGCCAGAAAAATCATAGGTTTTTCAACAGGATATTCGGAAAACTGAAAAAGTAAGAATAATACCAAACCATCAAATAATAAGGCAAAAAATAACCAGATTATGATTGCTGATCCTATTCCTCTGGCTTTATCCCTGTTGAAGATTGCACTCAGAAAAGACAGGGAAACAAAAATTACAGAAATTAAAACTCCCATTACCAACATAATCAAGCCATTGATATCAAAGGAATAAACCAATAAAGGAATTCCTACTCCGACCAGAAAGGCGATTACCAAGGCGGCAGATAAACTGACAAATAAACTGATCCAGATTTTTCCTCTTTTAATGGGTTGACTTAGTAATAATTCGATAAATTCGGAACTATTATAAATATAAATGGTTGAAAATAAAATCGCTACTAATGGAACTGTAAATAATATTACATTCAATATGGTAAGCATCCCTTTGGCTGTGCTGTCTTCCAGCCCAAATGAAAACCATGATAAAACAGCTAAAATCAAGGTATAAATTAAAATAATTTTATTTTTAAGTATATCGGAAAGTATAATTTTACTAATTCTGCTCATTTGTTCCTTCTCTTAAAATTTTTTCAATTGCTTTTGAAATTTTGTCTTCTCTGGTTTCTTCTCTCAGGTTTTCTATTTTTTTATGAAAGAAAATTTTTCCTTCCTGCATGAAAATAATTTCTGAAATCAGATCATCCAGTTCACTGAGTAAATGTGAAGTAATAATAATCAATTTTCCTTTTTCTCTTTCTTTTATGATTTTTTCTTTTAATGTTTGGGAAGCCAATAGATCAAGTCCTGCAGTAGGTT
Organism: Apibacter sp.; assembly: GCA_031552575.1. Taxonomy (GTDB): domain Bacteria; phylum Bacteroidota; class Bacteroidia; order Flavobacteriales; family Weeksellaceae; genus Apibacter. The sequence continues at coordinate 27,325 of JAVBMH010000032.1, forward strand.
CATCCAGTATCAGAACATCCGGATTGAATAAGAATGCCAAAACCGCACTTACTTTTTGGGTGGTTCCTCCTGAAAGAGTCCGCATTTGTTTATTTTCTATCGACTTTATGGAAAATGCTTTAAATAAATCTTCATCCGGTTCATTGGGAAATTTTCTTATTTTTTTGATCATTTCAATGATCTGACCAATCGTCATATTATCCGGATATCGACCTATTTGTGGCATGTAACCAATCTGTTCCCTGTATAAGTATTCTTTTTCAATGGATTTTCCCTGAAATGTAATAGTTCCTTTATCCGGTAAAGTCATTCCCAATATAGATTTGATCAGGGTGGTTTTACCGCAACCATTGGGTCCGATTAAGGCAATACATTCTCCTTTTTTACAGGTTAATGATATATTATTTAGTACTTTGAGTTTTTTAAAGCTTTTATTTAAATTATTTATTTCTATCATAAAGGTATCGCCTGCATTAATGGTTTATTGTCTACAAAATTATCGGGTGTGATGCTTGGTAATATTTTTTCTGATTTATCTAAAAGTGTGACCATAAAACTTCTGAAAAGCAACATGGCTGAAGGCGTATTTTCAATCAGTACGGCAAATAAACTCAATGGATGATAAGGAACATCACCTATACCGTCTTTATTCAAATCGTACCCTTCATATTTATCCCAGAAGTTATGATCAAATGAATTCAAAACCAAATCTCCGTTGGTTCCCATATCAAAAGTATTTCCTCTAAAGTTATTGCCGAAAATTTTATTATCAATACTGCTGGCCTGAATTTGCATGGCCCAACCATTGGAAATAAATTCATTTTTCTCCATTTTGTTCCGGCTGCTGCCTTCTACGTAAATGGCAGAAGTGTTTTTAATGAATTTATTATTAAAAATATAACTATCCGAAATATCTTTCAACAGGAGCCCATAGGCTGAAGCTCCCCAGTTTTCTTCAAAGGTATTATCGAACATTTTCACATTCTTGGTATACATTACGGCTACTCCTGCCCCATTATTTTTGAAAACATTCGTTATGTAAGCATCATTATCTGAAAACATGAAATGCAGTCCGTAACGAAGGTTATTTTCACTAATATTTCTCCAGATCACGGAATCGTGGACAAATTCAAAATAGATTCCATCTCTATGGCCTTCTATTTTGTTCCCGATTATCTGTATATCATTACTTTTCCAGCAATGAATTCCATTTCCTAAATTTTGTTCCTCTGTCCCGTAGGCTTTTATTTTGTTGTTCTTTATAAGGCAATTTCTACCGTTTTGTATGTAAATACCGAAGAAATTATCATCCAAAACATTGTTTTGTATGACTGCATAACTTTTATTGTATACTTTTATGGCACAGGGATCGGTGAGTGTGGCATAAGCTGATCGTATAACTTTAAATCCTTCTATGGTAACACTATCGGCCTGTATGGAAACTACTTCGTATTTTTTTTCTCCATCCAGCACTGGTAAATCTTTTCCTATTAATGAAATTCTTTTGTCAATTATAATATTTCCTTCTTTGTATGTTCCACCGTGTACTACTATAACATCTCCGGCCTTAGCGATGGAAACTGCTTTTTTTACGGATTTTACGGGATAGTCTTTTCCCACCTGAATGGTAGCGGCCTGGAGGAAAATTGTACAAAGAAGGAAAATGTATAATATGAATTTCATGTTTATTCAGATTTTAACAAATCCTGCCAGGTTGTTTTTTCTGCTTGAAGTTTTCCTGCATATTCTTTCGCTTCATTTTCTGAGGAAAAGGCGGCACAATTTCCCATCATGGGACTTTTGACTTCTCCTCCTTTAATATAAAATGCTGTTTCTGCCAGTATCAAGTTATTATTTTTAGTGTAATCACTCACATAAAATGATTGTATTTTTATGGATGAATTTTCCTTAACATATTTTATCATGCAATGTATATCATCAAATTTATGCACCTTGCCTTTATCCGTAATAAACTCTGTTCCAAATTTTCCATTGGAAATGGTCATTTTACAAAACTCACAAGGATCGGAATTTAATTTGATAGGTTCAGACCCTGAATTGCAAGATAGGAAAAAAAAAGTAAATAAAACAGGTACAATACCTTTTACTTTTTTATTTGTAAACTTAAATTCTTTTATTATTATAAATAAGAGTAGGATTCCGGCTCCTATAAGTAACCATCCTCCTGTATCAGGAATGGAATAGGCTCCGAAATTAAGCAATTGTTTATATCCTAATAATGGTGGCTGATAGGCCATTCCCGGCACTTTTATTGGTGCATTGGGATCAAGATTATGTCCATATTCATAGTTCCACCGGTAAAAATCCACTGCTGTTAAAACAACAAATACAATAAAAGTTATAAAATAAATCAATATTGGTTTCTTTTTACCTATAAATGCTAATAAAAAAGCCAATAAGGCAAATGTTCCAAATATATATGGTAAAATTTTAAATTCAAAGAAATGATCGGTATGTAATGTGGCCATTCCTATGTAATGATTGAGCCCGTTAATTACTTCTACATCTCCTCCCAACTTGTTGGCAAACAGCTGGAGTACCAATCCTTCCGGATATTGTGGGGCTTCTAATTGTATCTGCCACATGGGAACAAATAAGGCTCCAATAAATAGAAATCCTGTTATAAAGAGTAAAACTCTTGATAACATTGATATTTTTGAAGTTTTCATTTTTTTATGTTTTTTAAAAAAGGGAGCAATATTTTGCTCCCTTCCACTTTAATTTCTCAATAATTATTTAGTTGTTGAAGCTGGTAAGTTAGTTCCTATGCTATATTGAAGCGGAACATTGCTTCCGGCCGGAGATACTCTGATATATCCTTGCATTTCTTGATGCAATGCACTACAGAAGTCTGTACAATAGAATGGTACTATTCCTACTTCATCCGGTTTCCAGTACAAAGTTGCTGTTTCTCCCGGCATAATCAATAATTCGGAGGTTGGTGCTCTTCTGATAGCAAAACCGTGAGGAATATCCCAGTCTTGTTCCAGATTGGTTATATGGAAATAAACTTCATCTCCTACTCTGATTCCTTCAATATTATCAGGTGCAAAGTGAGAACGGATCATAGTCATATATACATGAACTTTATTTCCTTCCCGTACTACTTTCGCTTCTTTTTCACCCATGGTTACATATGGATGTTTATTGTTCTTGATGTCATAAAACTTCAATTGTCCGTTATTTCTTATCACATCTGCTGCTACAGCCTGTGCATAATGCGGCTCCCCGATGGTAGGGAAATCCAATATGAGTTGCATCTTATCTCCACTGATATCGTATATCTGTGCTGATTGAACCAACTCTGGTCCGGTAGGCAAGAAACGGTCTTTTGTAATTTTGTTGTAAGCAATTACATATTTCGCATTAGGTTTTTTGGTATCTCCACCAGGAATACACAAGTGACCTACAGAGTAATAAGTAGGAACTCTGTCCAATACTTTCAGGTCTTTAATATTCCATTTAACTAATTCTGAAGATACGAAGAAACTGGTGATAGCATTTCCTTTCCCGTCAAATTCGGTATGCAATGGCCCTAAACCTGGTTTTTGAACTTCTCCATGTAAAACAGAGCTATATTTTAGCACTGGTATTCCTGAGTAATCTCCTTCAAAATCTTTTTTCTCGATAGCTTGCACCATTTTATCGAAGCTAAATACCGGTATCAAAGCTGCCAATTTACCACTACCTACGATGTATTCTCCTGTAGGATCTACATCACATCCGTGTGGTGATTTAGGACAAGGAATCATGTAACAAATATCTTTTAGTTCTGCTGCATCTAATACAAGTACACTTTCTTTAATTTCGGAAGTGGCTGTATGAGTACCTTCATTATAAGTATTATGGGCATATTTTGCCTTTTCCAGTTTTCCTTTTCCTGCTTTAATGTATTCTTCTGCCTTTTTCCAGTTAACAGCCATAATGAAGTCTTTATCTTTTTGTGAAGCATTTACTTCCAATAATGTATTAGCCTGTTCTGTATTATAACACGAGAAGAAAAACCATCCGTGAGATTTTCCTTTTCCTGCATGGGCAAGGTCAAAGTCAACTCCAGGAAGTCTTAATTGGAAAGCAACATCCATTTTTCCATCTTTTTCTACTTTAATAAAGCTTATATGTGCTTTAAAATTTTCCTTGTAGGTGTTGATAGGTACATCTCCGTTTGCATAATCTGCCGGAACTCCGAAGCGGGTACCTGCAACTACATACTCAGTATTTTCAGTAATGAATGGAGAAGAGTGATTTCCTGCGCTGTTAGGTAATTCAATAATTTCCGAAGTTCTGAATGTTTTCAAATCAATTCGGGCAACACGTGGTGTATTATTCCCATTAATAAAGCACCAGCGTCCGTCTATTTCACCGTTAGTCTGTGATAGCTCGGTATGGTGGGAATCATCCCAAGGAATAAATCCCCTAGAAGTGTTTAACATTGGTTTGGTTTCTTCGCTAAATCCATAACCGGTTTCCGGATCAACGGAAAAAACGGGAATGACTTTTAACAATCTTCCACTCGGAAGTCCGTAAACAGTAACCTGTCCACTAAATCCTCCCGAAACAAAATTGTAAAATTCATCATATTTTCCCGGGGCAATGTATGCTTTCTGAGCTGCATCTGCACTTACAGCATTACCTGTATTTTTTGGTTTACATGATTCAAATAATTGAAGACATGCAAACATCATCGTAACGGCAAAAGTTACTTTAATAAGTTTATTCTTCATAATATCAATAGTTTAAGTTACAATATATTATAGTTAGTTAATATAGTTACTGATTATTTTACTCCATCAATTTTACGCATGTATTCAACTATGCTTCTTGCTTCCTCATCTGTTACTTGCTGATTAGGCATACGTACTAAACAAATTTCCAACTGAGCCTTTATTTCAGGATCTTTATCAATCATTGGATCCGGATTGGTAATGAAATTCATAATCCACTCAGGTTTTTTTCTAAGTGTAACTCCTTTCCATCCTGGACCTACCAACTTTTCCTCAGTAGGTTTATGGCAAGAGGTACATTTTACTTTGGCAACCTCTTCCCCTTTTGTCGCCATTGCCTGATCTAAAGTAGCACCTACATCTACTTTATCAAATTTTCCTTCTCCCCTTTCAGGATCATAAGAAGAAGTATCAGGAGCAGTAGCTTCTTGTCCCGTTGTAGGAGTTGAAGTTGAGCTATTCTCCTCTTTTTTTCCACATGCATGGAAAATAACTAAAGCTAAAATAAACAGAAATATTTTCTTTACCATATTATATAAGATTAAAATTGTTTTGTAAATTTCATGATTACAGTAATTTGTTTTTATGATTACAATCATAGTTATCCCAATTATCCTTTACTAATCTTCAACCTAAATGGAATGTAATAAAGAAAAAAAGTATATTTTTTTGTATACCAGATGATTGACTTGTTACAATATTATTTTATTTTAGCACTATCAGTAAAAGAATAAAAAATACTGATAAATATCATGGTTAATTGTCTCTTTATTTTATACTTTTGTGTAGTACATAATTTTAAACAAGATTATCTATTATTTTAATAATATAATTCAATAAATTATTATTTCATTTGTAAAAACAAGATAAATAAAATATGATGTTCTTATTTTTCAAATATAGCATATAATAAATCTTCCTGCTGTCCAATTTGAATATGTAATAAATGATATGTGATGAGCTTTATTATGTATGTAGTATAATTTATATAAGAATAATATCAACAAAAAAATATAATATATTCTATAAACTAATTAAAAATAGAAATAACACAAAATACATGTAAATGTAATATGTAATTACTCCTAATTACTGTTGAATAACTAAACTTTACCTAGACTATGGATGTTGAATTACTTCTTTCTAAAGGTGCTATAATTAAAGATTATAAAAAAAATGAAATAATTTTTGATGATGGAGGATTTGCTAATTTCTATTATCAAATCATTGAGGGTTGTGTAAAAGTATCAATATCAAATGATAATGGAAAAGAATTTATTCAGGGGTATTTTTATGATGAGGAAAGCTTTGGAGAACCTCCTTTGCTTATAAATGAAAGATATCCGGCAACCGCAACAGCTCTCCAAAATTCCAAAATAATCAAGCTCTCCAAAGACAATTTCTTTCAAATTCTGGATGAACATCCATCTATCCAAAAAAAATTTTTAGAGCTGATGGCCCGAAGGATTCATGAGAAAACCATGATTCATAAAAGTATCATAAATCAAGGCCCTAAATTCAGAGTTATCCGTTTTCTGGATTTTCATAAGAAAAAAAATGCCGGAGCACGGGAACTGATTCCTTTTACCCGACAAGAAATTGCCGACTTTACCGGATTGAGAGTAGAAACTGTGATACGGGTTGTTTCTAAGTTGAATAAAGAAAGAAAACTGGACATTATTGATCATAAAATATATTACTGATGAGTTTTATCAGTTCAAACAAAATTATAAAAATCATCATTACATTCAATTTAATAACTAACTGACTATATATATTTTACATTAAAAATTATACACTATAATGAATAAAAAACCTTTCGATGATTACTCTTCTTTATGACCACAATCATAAAATAATTTAAGATTTATAAAGTACTTTGTTTCTTCAATTAAAAAAATCACATTATGAGAAATTCCTATTACCTTCTATTAATCATAAGCTTACTATTTACCATTGGATGTAAAGAGAAAAGCGAAACTACCCAGGAATCAGCATCAGGCGCAAATGCCTCCACCACTGAAAGCGTAGGCCAGTCAGGAGTAAAAGATGATACTTCAAAACCCAATATCGTGCAAACAGCAGTAGCCACTAAAGACCTTTCCACCTTGGTTAAAGCAGTACAAGCAGCAGGTTTGGTAGATGCCCTAAGCAATGCCGGTCCTTTTACCGTTTTTGCACCTACTAATGCCGCCTTTGACAAACTACCGGCCGGAACTTTGGACGGTTTATTAAAACCTGATAAAAAAGCCGATTTATCCGATATTTTAAGTTATCATACGTATGTAGGAGTTTTAAAGACCGATTATATGCAGGATGGACAAGAATTTGAAATGGTTGATGGTAAAAAAGTAAAAATTACCAAAAAGGATGGAAAAATCTATGTTAACGGATCCGAAATCACTGCTTCTGTTGAAACTTCAAACGGAATAGTTCATGTTATTAATGATGTACTGCTTCCCAAGTAAAAATTATTAGTAAATTTAAAAAATAAAAAAATAAATTCTATGAAGAACTCAGTAGTAAAAATTTCAACAGCAGCCATATTGGCTCTGACACTTTTCTTCTCCTGCGGAAAAAGCGGAGATGATGCAAAAAAAACAGATTCATCTGACCCATTGGCAGCAGCAGCTCAAATGAGTGATGCTGATATACAAAAGATGGAAGCTGAAAAAAAAGCGGAAAGACTTGCCAAACTTCCTGAAAACCATTTGGAAATTGAAGGAGATGACAACATGAAATTCGATCTCACCGAATTACATGCAAAAGCAGGAAAACCTATTACTCTAACCCTAAAACATGTAGGAAAAACTAAAAAAACAGAAATGGGACATAACTGGATCGTTCTAAAACAAGGAACCGATGTAGATAAATTTGCAGAAAGTGCAATTAAAGAAGTTGCCAATGACTATATTCCACAAAACGACCCAAGCATTATCGCACACACCAAATTATTAGGTGGTGGCGAAAGTGACAGTATCACTTTTACCATTAATGAAAAAGGAACCTATGATTTCCTATGTTCTTTCCCTGGTCATCATATCAACATGAGAGGAAAACTTATTATTGAATAGTTTAAGTAATATTCACATACTATACCAAAAATAATAACATTTCATCCGGTAAAATATTACCGGATGTTTTTGTTAGATTAAAAGATTATCCTCATTACGGAAAACCTCAACAAGAAATCAAATATAACCATTATCTTTAAAGCAAATAAATAAGGCTTAACTACACTAAAAATCATTTAAAAATATATTTAATTATTGTAATATAATCATTACAACAATTAAATATTTACCAAATTACGGAAATCCGTAATTGTAAAATAAATTTATTTTTCACATTTACAACCAAATAAAATAAATAGTAACCAAAAATTTTAATCATGAAAAAATTACAACATTTAAAAGGAAAAGAACTTTCCAAAGAACAAATGAAATCTATTAGTGGAGGAAAATGTAAATTCACTCTAAACCTTTTTATAGTATCTTTTGACATTGGCCCAAGAGGATGTGCTGAAGGTGATGCTGTTCACTGGGCTTGGGAATAATAGTTAATTAAGAATACACCCTATTTATCTAGGGTGTGTTCTTATCTCATATATATCAAATTACTTTACTATAAAATCTATGAAAAAATTACTATTAATAATCCTACTATTACTGTTTTTAACTAATCTTTGGGCTCAAAATAAAGAAATTGAGTTGGATGAGGTTGAAATTTTAGGAAAACAAAAAACAGCAAAAGATATAATTAAAATAGTTGCTAAAAAAATTCCATTGAATTATATAAAAAAAGATACTATATCCTTCAAAACCTCATTCTTAAACAAAGAAGAAAAACTGGATACACTATATTACATGAAAGGATATTTAGACTTATTTTTTGATAATTATTTTAATTCAAATAATAATTATTATGATGCTTATTTGTATAATTCCTACCAATTAATAGATAATAGTTCAAAAATATTAAATGATAAAAAAGAAAATTATGTTACTTTTTTACGACATTTTTTAAATCCTGAAATAATTATTAAAATTATAAATAAATCCAATGTGTATAATTTTTCTTTTATAAATAAGAAGGGAGATAGTTGGACAATAGAATTAAAACCCAAAGATATTTCCTCTTGGAAATATGAAGGAGAAATAACTATAGACAAAAATTCTTATGCCATTTTAAATTTTTCAATACAGTTAGTTCCATCTGATACCAATAACATAAGAACTATGTTTGGCTCATCTAACGATTCTTACCATGTACCTTATTATAAAACCCAATGTTCTTTTAATAAGAATACAAATTATTTTAAATTAGATGCCTGCCAAATGGAAGCTCAAATGAACCAAAAAGGAAATTTTAACCGAAAATACCATTTAGAAGGAAATCTAGAAGCCAGTTTTCCACCTAAAGAAACTAAAAAAGAATTGTTTGGAACTGATGGATTTACTTTTTATAAAGACACAGAAACATATAAAAAGAAAAATAGAGATAACTAGGAATATGCTAATCTAACAATGATAATTTTAATAGAAAAGTTCTTAAATATCCATAAATACTATCCAAATGTTAATGAGTTAAAGGATTACTATCTTTCCCATCCTGATTTTTCCAATTTATATGCTATTAAAGATACCTTGAACTATTTGGAAATTGAAAATATGGTAGTACAATTATCAGCCGAAGAATTTGATAGTTTACCTGAAAGTTATATAACCCTACTTCAATCTGACAAAGAAAATAAGTGTGTTTTGGTAAAATCTAGAAGTAATGATACCATTCAGTTTTATGATGAAAATTTAAAACTTTCATCTCTATCTCAGAATAAATTTTTATCCTATTGGACAGGAATTGTAATAGCAATAGATGAAAATACTGTTTCTGCAGACACTGCACTTCATCCTTCAAAAATTTATTGGAGTTATATTTTTCTAGGAATAATAATAGTATATTTATTTTTCAATCATTATTTTTTAGAAACATCTTGGATGTTAATA
>JAVBMH010000027.1:0-39731 GCA_031552575.1 Apibacter sp.
TATGGATTGCAATGTTTCTAATATTTTTTTGTAATTTCGAATAAAGTTGTTCATATATTTAATTGATTGGTAGTCTTTTAAATATAATCATTTATTTGATAATGAACAACTTTTTCTCTTTACTTTAATGCACCACGGGTACTTCTCATAATACTTTTATTACCTTTCTTCCAGATTTTTCAATAGAAAAATCTGGAAGAAAGGTTTAATTATAATATATAAAATTATTGAGCTTTCATCTTAGCTTCAAATTCCCGCTCTACATCTATATATTGATCTTTAGCAACATCGTAGGTTACTTTCTTAATTTCACCGCCAGTGAACGGATATTTGTAACCATAGCTTTTGCTTACAGGGTCGCCAGTATCGTATCCAACACAAAGACCTTCACCGCTATTCAGAGAGAAACGTCCAGCTTGTGTACGGAAAGGTGCTTGGGCCACCATTTTGTCATCAATATAGAGTTTCATCGTACCAAGGCATTCTGATTTTTCGGTCATTTTTTCTTTGACAAATTCCACGCCGATAATATGTTTGCCGGTAGGCATAGCATAACTCAATTTTTGAATCGGCTCAAGACCTAAGAAATTATATTCGAAATTCACTTTGTTATCTTTCAAATACATGGTGTAACCACCAAAGCGCGAACCTTGCGATACGATTACTCCTTTAGCACCAGCTTTCAAATCCACTTCGGCCAAAATTTTGAATGAGCGTGCAGCTGTGCGAACAGCATTGGCTTCGGGCACTTCGGTTGTATTCGGATAATAAGTATAACGGCCGTCTGCAGGTACTGCAGGGTCATACTCATATTTAATAAATTCAAGGATACTCAAATCATTCAATGGAAGTACATTATTTTTTTTAGCTTCTTCCATCCATAGTTTTTTCATTTCTTCCACTTTTTCAGGATATTTTGCCGCTAAATCAGTTGATTGCGAACGGTCAACATCGGTGTGGTACAATTCCCATTTGTCTTGGTCGAAATGACCTAGATTCGATGGCATTGGTCCATGTACAGCAGTTGCCATCCAACCATCTTTCCAAAGTCCGCGTGTACCCAACATTTCGTAGTATTGTATTTTCTTTTGAGTAGGTGCGTTAGCGTTGTTAAAGCTCGAAACCATAGATACACCTGCCAGTGGTGTTTGTTTAATACCATGTACTACATCAGGCATTTTCACACCGCAAACTTCCAAAATGGTAGGAACAATGTCGGTAACATGATAGTATTGGCTGCGCAATTCGCCACGGGCTTTAATGCCTTTTGGCCAAGAGATTACCAATGGGTCGCAAGTACCGCCGCTGTAACCTGAATAACGTTTAAACATTTTGTAAGGCGCCGAAAATGCTACTGCCCAACCGGTTGGATAGTGGTTGTAGGTATCAGGACTGCCCAATTTATTCATCATGGCAATATTATTTTTAATATCGTCAGGATAGGAATTGAAATAGTAGGTTTCATTAATTGTACCGTTCGGGCTACCTTCGCCTGATGCACCATTGTCAGCAGCATAGATAACCAAAGTATTATCTAACTGTCCTGATTCTTCCAGATAATCAATCACACGACCTACTTGTGCATCGGTGTATTCCGAGAAGCCGGCAAACACTTCAGCCATGTGCGAGAACAATTTCTTTTCGTCAGCCGAAAGTGTGTTCCAAGGGCGTACCATATCTAATTCGGCTGCAACACCTTTTGGTAATGGATTTTCCGGTGTCAGTTTAGTACCTTTTGGCAAAATGCCCTTATCTATCATGCGTTTAAGTACCCACTCGCGGTAAGCATCATAACCAGCATCAAATTTACCTTTATATTTATCAATATATTCCTTTGGTGCATGGTGTGGCGCATGATTGGCTCCCGGATTGTACCACATGTACCATGGCTTGTCGGGACTGGCTTGTTTTGAGTCGCGGATATACTGGATAGCCTTATCAGCCAAGTCTTTCGATAAGTGATAGCCTTGTTCCGGCAAATAGGGTTGTTCGATGGTGTGGTTATCTTCTGTCAAAGCAGGATACCATTGGTTAGTTTCAGCACCAACAAACCCATAGAAACGGTCAAAACCCAGTGCAAGAGGCCAATCTTTTTTGGAAGCTCCCATACCGAAAGCATCTACCGGCACATTGTGGTTTTTACCAATCCAGAAAGTTGACCATCCGGCATCACGTAAAATGGTAGCAATTGATGCATTCGATTCGGGAATATGTCCGCTGTAACCCGGAAAACCAACTGCCGACTCAGAAATAGTTCCGTAACCATTTTGGTGATGATTTCTTCCTGTGAGCATACAAGAACGCGTAGGCGATGAAACCGAAGTGGTGTGCCATTGCGTGTAAGTAATACCATTGGCAGCTAATTTATCCAAGGTAGGCATGTTGACTGCGCCACCATAGGTTGACCAAGTTGCTTGACCGGTATCATCATACAATATAACCAGCACATTAGGCGCATCTTTGGGTGCTTTTGGATAAAGGAAAGCATTCCAATCAGGCTTTGAGTCCCTGATATCAAGTTCGATTGTACCTTGAAACTGCTTATTGGGTTGCTGTGCCATAATACTGCTATTACAACACAAGGCTGCAACTGCTGTAGTTGCCAATAGTGCAGTGTTTTGTGACTTAATGTTTTTTTTCTTTATCATAACAATTTAATTTTATTTACAGTAAATTTAATCTAAACATAATAAAAATGGGTCTAAATAAAGTATAAATTGTTATTAGACCCATTTTATCATTTAATTATTTCTTCATATTTTTCATATTTTATAACAAATGCTTTCAATCCGGACAAAAATTCAGTTGTTAATGATAAATAAATGATAAAAAGTTTATTTTTCATGTAATTAATTTTCATATTTATCTTATTCTTAACAATCTACATTGGCATCATCTTCTACCTCTCAAATGAAAATTCCCTCCACCCTGCTGGAATCCCTGAAAACGTTGAGCTTGAACTTGTCCTCGCAAACGGGATTGCTCGGATTGATTCAAATTATGTTCTATATTATCAGATGATACACGAGATGATAAGTTACTTAATGATTGTTCCCGAGATTCTCCAAGTTGTCTTGTTTCCTGCTGACGTTCCATAATTGGCTGCTGATTCTGGGTTATGGGTTGATTTTGTGTTATCGGTTTTTCATGTTCTGCCAATGTCTTTTGTTGCGCTATCGGTTCTTGTCTGGTTACAGGTTGATGTTGTGTTTCTCCTCCCAGATTTCCCCTCTGTTTTTGTGTTGCCCCACCTAAGTTTTTTGTTTCTGGCTGATGTAATGTTTCTCCTCCTAAATTTTTCCTTTGATTTTGTGTTACTCCGCTCAGATTTTTAGTTTCAGGCTGATGCAGTGTTTCTCTTCCTAACTTAGCCTGTTGCCATTGTTTCTGATTATTATTGTATTTGCTCCAGCTTCCATCTGAGTTTTTTCGGTAAACATTTCCATCACGTCCGGCATATACTCCATTATTGGTATGAACAGTGGTTCCATTTATACCATGAGTTATTACTCCTTCTTTTCCTCCCGATGTTTGGTAAGCAAATGCTGTCCCGGCCGCTGTAGTAACATGTCCGGTACGTGCCCATTGGGAATTATTGGTAACAACCGAATGTCCCCATTGCGCATACGGATCATGAGCCTGAGAAGTATGTCCGTAAGTTCCTGTCCATGGATTATAGGTATTCGCTACAGATCTTCCTCCATACCATCCTTGTACGCTTGCAGAGCGCCCATAACGACCTGTTGCCGGATTATACCAGGCAGAAGCTCCTGCGCTTCCATAAGGACCATACGCTACCCTTCCTATAGCCCATCCCCCTGTCCATGGATTATATACAGCTCCTCCTCCGTAGGTATAGGGCCAAGGACGATAAATAGGATAGAAAGCTCCGGGTGGATAATATATATAGGGTGGATAATACCAGCCTGTTCCGTAAACAATTGCACTATTAACAATAGCTCCAACAGTAACCCCTATAACAAATGCCCCTAAATATCCACTGGTAGAACTGGATTCTACTGTTGTATCAGTAGCATTGGTCTGAGTTACATACGTCACATTATAAACCGGAGAACTTGGCGGTATGGTATAAATTTCCTTCGGTACGGAATCTGCTGTTTTCCAAGGACCACCAGGAGAGGTGGAAACAAACCAAACGGCCTGAAAACACATATAATACAAGTCTCCTACTTTGATTACTTTATCTTGTGTATTGGTAGCATATTGCATAGATGTTCCCTGAATAGGGGCAAATTTCGGGGTTCCGTCATAGGTTGCTTTTGCTTTTGCTTCGGCTTCCTTTTTGTTTACAACCACCGTAGTTGGTACTTTCGCCAATAATACAGCATCTGAAGCCTGAACAGTTCCGGGAACGGAAGCTAATACATGGGATTTTGGCGAATCTTCCGGAATTTTAGCAAAATCGGTTGGTAAACTATTTCCGGCATAGACCCAAGGTCCTTCCAGATTTGGGGAACTAAACCAACGACCGGAAAGTAAAACATAATAGTTTTTATTAGCCTGATCTAAGAAAATGTCATTTTCCGTATTATTTACATAGGATAATTGTGTGCCTTGTATTTTAGATAGTGTCGGAGTTCCTTTTGTTAATAAAAGCTCAGCCGGAACATTACTGTAAAAGACTTTAGGCGCCCCTGAAACGGATGGCGGCGGAACCATTTTTATGACATCATCAAAATTTTGCCCTGTAGGCAATGTAGACATATCTTTAGGTAAAGTACTTGTTTGTGTCCAGTTTCCTTCTAAACTTGGAGATGTCAACCAAACATTATTGGCTAACAAATAGAATTGTTTAGTATTTTTATCCTGAAATAAATCCCAATTAGCATTTACCACAAATTGGAGGTTTGTCTTTTCAATAGGTGAAAAAACCGGATCTCTATCTACCATTAACAGAATGGCTGGAGTTGAATTATAAAAAATACGGGGAGGATCATTTTTCACCGGAACTGATTGATTACTGCCCTGTTGGTTATTATTGCTATCTAAATATGCTAATATTCGATCCATAGAAATTGTTTCTGAACCAACAGGCATTAAATCCAGAAATACTTTTTTCATATCATCAGAGGTCTTCTCATCTAAAGAAGGAAACCGAATATCTGTATAATTGATATTATGCAAATAAGTTGTCCTCGCGCCTTTATCTGTTTTTGTATCGCACGAGAATGAGGCTACTCCTAAAATTTCTTTATTCCCTTTGGGTGTAAGGGAAAAAGCAAATCTTCCCTCTAGTTTTCTATAATCATTCCATTTGTCGATCTGGGGCTGATAGTAAACTAAGGTGGCATTTTCATTTTCTACCTGACGGGGCCATCCTATGTCTTTTGTGATGTTTTTATCTTGAATATTCTGGGAGGAGCTTTTTTCAGAACACCCTCCCAATAACAAAATACTAATTAAAATACTTACTAAATATCTCATGATTTTTAAGCGTCAATTATTACCTGTACTATGTAATAAAATATCAATTATCATGCCTTTTTATAGTTTTTTTATACAATTTTATCCATAACAAAATATATAGATATATGTTATTTGTCAAAAATAAAAATAAATAAGATTATTTATACTATATTAATTTATTTTATCAAAAAATAGCTAGAGTTATTATGATTATTTCTATACTTAAAATGTTTTTTTATTCTGTTTTTTTATTCTCAGAATTATAATAATGAAGCTTATAGATAGTAATTTATTCTCTGTAGTATACTCTTTTTACCCTCGGAGAAATAGAAGTTAAAATTTCATACGGAATGGTTTGGCACCATTCTGCATGTTCTTTTAAACTTGGGCTTTCCCCCAGAACAATAACCAGATCTCCTTCCCTGCAAGGAATATCGGTTACATCAATCATCATCATGTCCATACAAACTGTTCCTACAATCGGAGCATTCTTTCCATGAAGTTTTACATAACCAACACCATTCCCTACCATTCTCCGGATTCCATCGGCATATCCAATAGGAAGAGTAGCGATTAATGAATCTCGTCCAGCTTTGAATCTTCTTCCATATCCTACTGTTTCTCCTGTTTTTAAACTGTGTATATTGGAAATAACCGTTTTCAGTGTTGCCACTGTTTCCAGTTTTTTTGCTGTTTTTTCATTATCTATATAGCCATACATACCAATTCCGATACGAACAGCATCAAACTGGAATTCGGGATAGTTAATTATCCCCGCTGTATTGGCTATATGAAGTAACGGTTTATAATTTATGGTTTTAGTTATTGTGTCATAAGCAGAAGTTAATTTCTGAGCCTGGGAACGGGTAAATTCTTCCTGATCAGGAACATCGGAAACGGAAAAATGACTAAAAACGGATTTTACTTCCACAAATGGATTATTCAGTAATAAATCAGCTAATTCTTGAGCCTCTTCCTGCTGAAATCCTAGCCGATGCATTCCGGTATCTATTTTAATATGAATAGGATATTTTTCGGAAATAGACTTTTCTTTAAGTTTTTGGATAAATCTGTCCAATACCCGGAAACTGTAAATTTCAGGCTCCAGTTTGTTATCAATTACTACATCATAACTACTGACTTCGGGATTCATGACCATAATCGGAAGATAAATTCCTTTTTCCCGCAATAAAGCTCCTTCATCCGCATAAGCAACGGCCAAATAATCTATATGATAATGCTGCAGCACTTCTGCGACTTCAAAACTACCTGTACCGTAAGAAGCTGCTTTTACCATAGCTACAATCTTTGTTTCGGGTTTCAGTAAACTTTTGAAATAATTGACATTCATCATTAATGAATGAAGATTTACTTCCAGTATAGTGTCATGAGATTGGGTTTCCAGATGGGCGGCTGCTTTTTCCAACTCAAATTTACGCGCTCCTTTTAATAAAATGGCCGTGTCTTTTATATAATGGTTTTCAAAATACTCAATGATTTCCTGAGTAGAAAGAAAAACCTGTGGCTTTATGCGGAATAAATCCTGATATTTTTCCAGTTTCTCCCCTATCAGGAATAATGAATCCAGAGAAAATGCATTCACCAGTTCTGCTATTTTCCAATAAAGCTCTTCGTCCGGAACATGGGATTGAAAAATATCCGACAGAATTAATACTTTTTTTTGTTTATTCTGCTGAAATAAAAAATTTAATGCTATTTCCAGTGATTTATAATCTGAATTGAATGTATCATTAATAATCAGACAATCATTAATTCCTTTTATCAATTCCAATCGCATGGAAACGGATTGTAACTGAAGAAATTTTTCCTGCATAAAATTAAAATCAACTTTTAATTCATTCAGGATCGCTATCAGGCAAAGAACATTCTGAATGGAAGCTTCATCAGTAAAAGGAATTTTAAATTCAACCGATTTACCAAATATCAAAACTTGCAAGAGAGTTCCTTCTTCGATTAATACACTTTTCTGCAATTGAATATCCGCATTTTCTCCTCCGAAAGAAATCAATTTCCGATCTGAATAACTCTTTTTAATCTGTTTTTCAATTCTTACATTTTTTTGATAAATGATAATTTTCGAATTTTTAAAGAGTTTTATTTTCTCGGCAATCTGTTGATCCTTGGTTTTGAAATATTCTGAATGCGCCGACAATACATTAGTTAAAACCCCAATAGTAGGATGGAGAACTTTTTCCTGTTTTTCCATTTCTCCCGGCTGAGAAATTCCTACTTCAAAAATTCCCAGATCATTTTCTTCTGTAGCTTGTAATACAGACAAAGGAAGTCCTATCTGTGAATTGAAACTTTTCGGGCTTCTGACAATAGCAAATTGTCCCCAAATGCTTTGGTATAACCATTCTTTTACAATAGTTTTTCCGTTACTTCCAGTAATTCCTATAGTAGGAAAATTATATTGTAACAAATGCCAGGCTGCCCATTTTTGCAATGCTTCTATCGGATTATCGACTATAAGGTAAGTGGCATCTTCATGTGGCGAAACCATATGTTTGCAAACAAATATCCGTATGGACTTTTGGTAGGCTTCTTCCATAAACAAATGTCCGTCATGAATAGCGTTAATAGCAAAAAACACACCTCCTTCCGGGGTAATAATACTTCTGCTATCGTAAAATATCTGGGTTATTTCCTTATTTGAATCTCCTATGACTTTTGCATGGATAATTTTTGCTAATTTGGAAATGGAGTAATTCATTTTTTTCGCTTAACCTTCCTTTTTTTCTTCTGTTTCTTTCCTTTCTTTTTCCAATGCTTCCCAGAAAGCCTGTCTGCTCAATGGTTCATAATTATCTTTTTCCCCCAATTCCACCAGTTCCTTTCCGGAAGATATTCTATGAGAATAATTGGCCAAGTTTCCGGTTTTCATACAAATAGCATGCACTTTGGTTACATATTCGGCAGTTGCCATAAGAAAAGGCATGGGCCCAAACGGACGTCCCATAAAATCCATATCCAATCCTGCAACAATTATCCGTTTTCCCTGGTTGGCAAGAAGATTACAAACTTCTACAATATTTTCACTGAAAAACTGTGCTTCATCAATTCCTATCACATCACAATCTGCTGCCAACAGGAATATCTCCGACGGATTCTCAATAGGAGTGCTGGGAATGGAATTGTCGTCATGAGAAACTACCATAATTTCATCATACCTTACATCCAAAGCCGGTTTAAAAATCTCCACTTTCTGACGGGCAAATTTGGCGCGATTAAGCCTCCGGATCAATTCTTCAGTTTTTCCAGAAAACATCGATCCGCAAATTACCTCGATCCAGCCGGTTTGTTTGGTGCCATTTATTGTATTTTCAAGAAACATTTGTAAATTTCGGACTTAAAATGATTTTGTACAAAAGTAGAAATTAACGAACAGATTAAAAAGCAAATTATGGATTCAAAAGAATTATTTCAGAATCAGGTGTTGCATGATATCAGGACTATTGCTAAAGAACTGAGCCAGATACAAAGTTTTTCAGGCTTACTGGCACATCAGCAAAAAATCCAGAACCTGTATGAAAAATATATATTTTTAAAACAACTCAATACTAATAAATATCAACAAACCTTAGATGATTCTGAGATTGAAACCCTAGTAAAAGAAGTTTTCCAAAAAGAACCGGAACAAGATAATTCGAATGAAACTCAAAATCAGAAAATCTTTGAAGATATCGAAAAAGTAAAAACGGAAGAATCGCCGGAAGTTATCATCAACCAATGGGTACAAAAAGATAAAGAAGAAGTGACTGAGGAAATACAGAAAACAGAAGAAAAAATTACCGAGGAAGAACAACAGGAAAAAGTGGAAGAAGTAAAAGGGCTGAAACCAATAAATATTGAAATTGCACAAATCAAGCCTGTAGAAAAAGAAAAGAAATTACATCCGATTAAACTGGACTTCAATGATTCCATTGCTTTTATCAGTCAATTATTTAATGGTAATAAATCCGATATGGATGCAGAGTTCAAAGCTTTGAACGAAACCTGTTCTATGGAAGAAGCAAAAGGATGGATGGAAGAAATGTTTCACAAATACAACTGGGAAAATAAGGAAGAATTTGTAGAACGATTATCCGGATTAATTATTAATCGATTTGAACCTTAAATAATATGAGTGGAAAACTGTATCTGGTTCCTACTCCTATAGGAAATCTGGAAGATATCACTTTACGGGCTATCCGGTTATTACAGGAAGTTGATCTCATCTTGGCTGAAGATACACGAACTTCCGGAAAGTTATTAAAGCATTATACTATAGAAACCCCGATGCAATCTTATCATTTACACAATGAGCATCAAAAAACGGAAATATATGTCCAGCAAATCTGGGAAGGAAAAACGATTGCCTTAATTACAGATGCCGGAACTCCGGGAATTTCAGATCCCGGATATATGCTTGTAAAGGCTTGTATTGATAAAGGCATTGTAGTTGAATGTCTTCCCGGAGCTACAGCTTTTGTTCCGGCTATGGTAGTTTCCGGACTTCCCTCTCACGAATTTCTTTTTGTTGGTTTCCTTCCTCAAAAAAAAGGACGGCAAACCAAATTGAAAGAACTGGCAGAGGAAAAAAGAACTATCATATTGTATGAAAGTCCTCACAAGATTGCTTCCTCTTTGGAACAAATTGTTGAGTTTTTCGGAGAAGAACGAAAAATAAGCGTAAGCCGAGAAATTTCAAAAATGTATGAGGAAACTTTACGGGGAAAATCAATAGATATTTTACAAAAAATAAAAGAAAAACCCATAAAAGGGGAAATAGTTTTAGTAATTGAAGGAAAATAAGTACTTTTAACTTATGATATCAAATCGATGCAAATATGCGCTAAAAGCTTTAATTTATATTGCCCGGCAAGATAAAGAGAAAAGTGTATTGTCATCTGAAATATCAAAGGACGAGAGAATTCCTAAAAAATTTCTGGAAAATATTTTACGGGATTTGAAAAATGCTCAGTTTCTGACTAGTAAACGAGGTGCAAAAGGTGGATATAAATTAAATAAAGACCCTGAAAACGTAACTTTAATAGAGGTGATTCGCCTCATGGATGGACCAATTGCTTTATTGCCTTGTGTGTCTATCATGTACCATCAGCCATGCGACACTTGCATTGATGAAGAAAATTGTAGTATACGAGATGTTTTCATTGATGTGCGGAATGCTACATTGGATATTTACAGAAAAACCACCTTAGCAAGTTTGGCAAAAAAGGAAAAATAATTTACATTTGCAAAACATTTTTGAAACAGGGGCTGTAGCTCAGTTGGCTAGAGTGTTAGACTGGCAGTCTAAAGGTCGTGGGTTCGAGCCCCATCAGCTCCACAATGTTTGATTTTGGTTATTTTTCAAATGGATAAAAATAATTCAAAATCAAAAAGTTAAGCAAAAGAAAAAACTCAACAAGAGTTAATCCAGCTTAACCAAAAACAAAAAATCAATCCCCCTGGGCGATCCCTTTTGGGGATTTTTTAATTATATTTGTCCTAGCCGATTTGAAAATTAAATACATTTGGTATCCATCACTTGTAAGTCCCCCAAAATTATGGACAGTTAACAACCCCTATATTAATGTAAAAATATAAAACATTTTATTATTATCAAATAAATCTAAAATACACTATTGGAATTGCTACATTAGCTAGGACAAAAACTAAAGACAGTGTTGTAAAAATAAATACCTTAGAAAAATGAAAAAGTAATTTTACAGTAAAACATTTAAAGAACGGGCAGTTCAGTTGAGTTATCAGCGGGATAACGTGAAAGAACGGGCAGATGAACTGGGGATTAATGTAGAGAGATTGTACAAATGGTGTGCAGAACACCATATAGTGAGTAACCCCGACATAACAATAAAACAGCAAGAATCCCAGGAAATCAAGAGGCTAAAGAAAGAATAAAAAGCAAAGGAATTAGAACTGGAGATCTTAAAAAAAGCCGTGTACATTTTCTCCAGGAGTGATGGGAGCTCTACCAATTCATAGCGAGTTATAAACATCCCATTGAGACGATGTGCAAAGTGTTAAATGTAAGCCGCAGTAGTTATTACCGGTGGTATACCCAAGGTCCCCACCCAACGAAGTATAGAAGAAAGTATGTATACGGATTTGATTTTTGAGATTTACAATCAGAGCAATCACACTTATGGAAGTCCCCGGATCAGGGAGCTCCTTAAAAGAAAGGATACCGGATATCAAGACGAAGAATAGCAGGGATCATGAGTAAGAATGGATGGAAAAGTATTTGGAAAAAGAAGTTCAAAATCACCACTAATTCCAATCACAGCCATCCGGTATGCAGGAATCATCTTCAACAAGAGTTTAGCTCTGAACGACTCAATCAGGTCTGGGTTAGTGACATTACTTATATCAAAACAGCAGAAGGCTGGTTGTATTTAACCTGTGTTATGGATCTGTTTGACCGAAAGATTATCGGCTGGTCTATAAGCAGTACCCTGAAAACAGCAGACACCAGTGTATCAGCGATAGACAAGGCATTTAAGAGCAGGAGAATAAAACAACAGGAGCCTCTTGTCTTTCATTCTGATAGGGGAATTCAGTATGCAGCCAGGGAATTCTCCGATAAACTTATTTATAGAAAAATAACCCGGAGTATGAGTGGAAAAGGGAATTGTTATGATAATGCAGTGGCTGAGAGCTTTTTTAAAACATTGAAAGCGGAACTGGTTTATCAGAACAGCTATAAAACCAGAGAACAGGAATATTTGTCTGTCTTTGAATATATAGAAGGCTTTTACAACACCCATAGAAGGCATTCCAAATTAGGGAATTTAACTATCAAAGAATTTACATATTTAATCAATAATCAAATTAAAAAAGTAGCGTAATGATAATGTGTTATTTTTTGTCTATAAAATGGTTGCAAGTTCATGATTGTCATACAATGTGGTGGGAAGCCATCTATATTCTTCAAAACCTAAAAATAAAAAGTGATCAGAACTTCTTCCGACCACTCGTGGTAATTACTCCCTTTTTTCTATATGTTCTACTAATGTAAAATTATTTTACAGCTTGTTTCACATCATTAGCAGCATCTTTCACATCTTTAGCCGCTTCTTTAGTGCCTTCTTTTACATCTTTAACAGCATCTTTGGTTGCATCTTTCACATCCTTAGCTGCTTCTTTTATTTCAGTGGTAGCAGTATTAGCCGCATCCTTTACTCCAGCAGCTGCAGAATCTGCAACATTACTTACTTTCTCATCAATTGGAGTTGCAGCAGCGTTAGCAGAATCAACTTTAGTTGAATCAGCAGCAGCAGCATTATCAGTACCTTGTTTTTTATCACATGCGATGAAAGAAGTAGTTGCGATAACAGCGATAGCGGCGATGTTTAAAATTGTTTTTTTCATAACTGAATGTTTTTTAATGATTTTTGGTTAAATTATTATTTTATTTTTGATATTTTTCTTTTTAATTCTAAAAAAGGCTACACATACTTGAATTAATCAATGAGCAGTGTAACCTTTTTATTGTAATTTTGTTTAGAATCTAAACAATAATTATTTTTTAACTTCTTCTTTAGCAGCTTCTGGTTTAGCAGCAGCAGCTGGAATGGCAGCAGCAGAATCAACTTTAGCAGAATCAGCAGCTGGAGCAGCTGGAGCTGGAGTAGCGGCAGCAGCAGAATCTACAGCAGTAGAATCAGCAGTAGCAGCAGCATCAGTAGATTGTTTTTTGTCACAAGCAACAAAAGAAGCGGTAGCGATAACTGCAACAGCAGCGATGTTTAAAATTGTTTTTTTCATGTTTTCCTTAATTTTTAATATTTTTGTTATAAGTTTACTGCACAAATATAGAGTAGATAACACTAGTTATAAAATTCAAATACTTGTATTATTTTTGTAAAAGGTATTGAGGTGTTTTACAAAAAATATACATTGATTATCAATTTGTTGAAATTATTTTACAAATGAACGATAGGGGAGAAATACTTTTTGAACAGTTGAAAAAGGAGGTTTCTGAAACCTTTTTACAAGACTTCCCTTCCTCAAATCCGGATATTTCCCAATGGAAAGGACTGGATATTATATATTTTCAGGAACATCTTAGGCAAAAGGTACGTGGAAATGTAAGTGAAAAATGGTTTTATACCTATTTCAAATCTTCATTTGAGAAACTTCCCAGAATAGACATGCTGAATCTTCTGTCCCAATATTGTGGTTACAGAAGAGGTTGGACCGAGTTTACGGAAAAATATAATTCAAGTTTCACCACCCAGAAAGAAGAATCAACAGAAAATGTTCCTTCAGTTTCCATAGAGGGATTGCTTATGAATCCTTCTGATACAAAAATAGCAGAAACCACTTCTGATAATCAAAAGGAGAGTAAACCTAAAAAATCGGGAATCAAGAAGATTATATATGCAGGAATTGGTTTAGTTGTTGTCATATTGGGAGTTATTGCCGGTGGAAAATATTTCGAGTATAAAAATACCTATGATTTTTATTTTTATGATGCGGACAGAGGTTCACCCATTAAATCCAAATTAGAGATCGTAATACAGAAAGAAGGATTTTCTCCGGAATATTATACGATTACCGATGGACATTTTGCATACAGGTCAACCATTGATACATTAAAGATGATTGTAAGTTCTCCCATGTATAAAAAGGAATCTTTTGTTGTAGGACTGAAGGAAATAAGAGACAAGGGAGAAGAGAATGAGAGGAACTTTAAGTTAAAACCGGATGATTATGCCATTATGTTGTATTATTATTCCACAGCAGTAAACAGCACCGATGAAAAACAAAAAGCACAATTAATTAAACAAAGAAAAGAAGAACTGGATAAATTGATCGCAGATGATGCTTTAATTTATCAGGTTTATGATAGCGAACTATTCGGAGTGGAAGTACTGAGTAAGCAGAAATATATTGATTTCATGACTACTCCCACCACTTCTCTCAAAAATTACGTATTGATTACCAGTCAAGTAAACAAATATAATAAGATAAGCCTAATTAAATTTAAAATCCAGAAAGATGAAAATTAAGTATATCACTACGGTCATTTTGACGATCCTCATTATATGCTTTACCGCATGTAAAAAAGGCAAATATTATGAAGGCGAAAAAGATCCGGACAAAATAAAAGAATATAATAATGAATATTATTATGCATCAGGAAAAATGGATCTGGTAGAAACAATTTCTCATATTACTGCACAAAAATTACAGGAAGTCTATGATCTGAGTATTTTAGCGGCCGAAAACAAAACCAATAAAGACATAGATACTATTTTGTTATCACAATTACGCGGATATTTCCCTAAAGGAGATACCATTTATATACAAAAAATGGTACACATTATGGATTCCTTACAGGTAAAATATGTAAAAATTGAACTGGAAAAACGAAACATCCCGGATTCCGTAATTTTAAACGATTCCATAGGAAAAATCCAATTTAAAGCCCATTTTTACGATAAGAACAAAAAATATTTCCTTACACAGGAAAAACAAGCCAGTTATATATTGAAAAAGAATCCTGAAAAATTTAAAAAAGAATTTAAATTTTATTTTTCTGCCATCGGAAATCCTGAAAAATAACCGGGAGTTATAATGTAATCCAAAGGAACATCAGAAATACTGATATCTTCAATGTTGGAAACAGAGTCAAAAAATGAAAGCCCAACCTTTTTAGTTTCAGGATAATCACACAAAAATCGGTCGTAATATCCCTTTCCATATCCTGCGCGATTTCCTTGTAAATCATAAGCTAACAAAGGAACAAAAACACAATCTATTCTTTCAGGTATCACAAATTCCGGATTTACAGGTTCCAGAATTCCCCAGGAATTTTTCCCTAAAATAGTATGGGGAGTTAACTCATAATGTAAAAGAGATTTTCCTTCCACTTTGGAAGAATACACTGTTTTATTATTTTCCCACAAGAAATCCAAAAAAAATTGTGTATTTACCTCTTTCTTTTCTTTAATGGAAAGGAAAATATGGAAAGAATCAAGATGAATTAAATCCGAGTTCTTCCATCGAGTAAAAGCCTGAAAAGAAGCAGTTTCAACTTCCGAATTTGTCAACAAAAGTCTTTTTTGTAGAAAATAATTTCGAGCTTCTTTTTTTAACATACTTCAGATTTTTTTTACAGAAATAATTTTTACTGGACAAGCTTTGGCAGCTTTATCTGCGGCATCAAAAATAGTATCATCCGGATTTTTTATAGTAAAAAATCCTTTTTTTTCCTGAGACCGGAGTAAAACCGATTTTCCGTCTTTTTTAGACATCCGAAAGTTTTCAGGATCAAATTCAGCACAATAATTACAGCCTATGCATTTATCTCTTTGCAATGTAATTATAACCATCTATTTAGCAAACTCAGTTTTAACGATTTTATAGAGTTTGTCTGACGGACGAACTTTGAATCCTAAAGGTAGTGTAAGAATATCGCCCTTTTTAGCTTCCTGTGCCGAAATATCATCCACCATCATGGAAGTAACTTCAGCTTCCTGTGAACCCGTGGTTGGTCCCTGAACCAAGATTTTATCTCCCACAGTTAAATTATAAGCTTCTATTTCAAATTCTCCGATCTGGGTTTTCGGATAATAATGTCTACCTTTCCCGATATAAACTTTTTTCTGGGTGGCATTGGATCCCGGATTTTCCGACCATTCTCCTAATTTTTGACCTAAGTAATAACCACTCCAGAATCCCCTATTGTAAACGGTTTCCAGTCTTTTTATCCATTCTGAAACTTTTTCCTTTGAGAATGTTCCGTCTACAATAGAATCAATAGCTTCCCGATAACATTGAGTAACTGTAGCTACATATTCCGGAGCACGTCCCCTTCCCTCAATTTTCAGCACTCTAACTCCCGAATCTACCACTTGATCTAAGAAATCAATCGTACATAAATCTTTAGGAGACATCATATATTCATTGTCAATCTCTATTTCAAAACCCGATTCCTGATCGATAACCGTATATTTTTTCCGGCAGTTTTGCTTGCAAGCTCCCCGGTTGGCAGAAGAATTATGGGAATGCAAGCTCAGGTAACATTTACCAGAAACCGCCATACATAAAGCCCCATGTCCGAAAATTTCTATTTCAACTAGGTTTCCGGCAGGCCCTTTTATTTGTTCCTTTTCAATCTGGGAAGTGATTTTTTTTACCTGACTAAGACTCAATTCACGGCTAAGAACCATAGTGTCAGCAAATAAAGCATAAAATTTTACTGTTTCAATGTTGGTAATATTGATCTGAGTAGAAATATGAATTTCCATCCCGATTTGCCGGGCATAGGCAATTACAGCCTGATCCATAGCGATAACTGCCGTAATTCCTACTGTTTTAGCCTTATCTAGCACTGTTTTTATAATAGATAAATCGTGGTCATATATAATAGTGTTCAAAGTAAGATAGGTTCTTACTCCCCTTTCCGAACACCTTTTAGAAACCTCATCCAGATCGTTCAAGGTAAAATTAATGGAAGACCGTGCCCGCATATTCAATTGTTCCACTCCAAAATATACAGAATCAGCTCCATTTTCCAGAGCAGCCTGAAGTGATTCAAAGTTTCCGGCAGGAGTCATTAATTCTATTTTACCGCTTTTTGTCATTCTTAAAAAGTTTCCTGCAAAAATACAAATTATTATACATACAAAGTGATATATATCATTGTTTTACTACTAATACAAAGAAAAATAACGACATCCAAACACTTAGCATTAAGCCTGTTAAATATTTACTAATACTCTTTTTCATCTTGTGGAAAACCTTATCTTTGCAAGGAATACTATGTGATGATAAAGAAAATAGCCATATTTCCCTTAGTTGTTCTGATACGATTTTATCAGTTGGCTATTTCTCCCTGGATGGGAAACAATTGCAGATATACTCCTACCTGTTCCAACTACATGTTGGAAGCATTGAAAACCCATGGATTATTTTATGGATTTTACTTAGGAGTAAAAAGAATTTCGCGTTGTCATCCGTGGGGAGGAAAAGGTTATGATCCGGTTCCGCATAAAGAAGAATAATTATTATTAAATGAGTCAACTGTTATATATTACATGGGATCCTAGTTTAGGAATTCATATAGGAAGTTTCACTTTACGGTATTATAGTTTAATGTATGTGATCGCCTTCGGATTGGGTTTCTATATCATGGACCGGATATTTAAAAAAGACGGAGAAGACCCGAAATTACTGGACCCATTATTTATCTATATGTTCGTAGCAGTAATTGCCGGGGCAAGGTTAGGACATGTTATTTTCTATCAGGGAGAATTATTTGTACAAGATCCATTAGCAGTTTTTTTACCTATACGGACTCATCCTCATTTTGAGTTTACCGGATATTCCGGACTGGCAAGCCATGGGGCAGCTATCGGGATTCTGATTTCCTTATACCTGTTTACCAAAAAGTATTTAAAAAGAAATTATCTCTGGATTTTAGACCGCATCGTAATTCCGGTAGCGATTGGGGGAATGTTCATACGATTGGGAAATTTCTTTAATTCTGAAATTTTGGGTAAACCTTCCGATTTGCCTTGGGCAGTTCTTTTTATCCATCAGGATACGGATGAATACGGAAATCTGGTTCCACGTCATCCCGCACAATTGTATGAAGCATTCGGATATTTACTGCTATTCATTTCCCTGATATATCTCTTTTTTAAAACTGATAAAAAGAAATATCTGGGCTGGATATTCGGATATTTCCTGATCATACTTTTCGGAATCCGGTTTGTAGTGGAATTTTTCAAAGAACCGCAAGGAGCCGAATACATCAACTGGTTTGGGTTAAATACCGGACAATGGCTGAGTGTTCCATTTATCCTGGCGGGAATTTGCATTCTGGTAACAGCAAAAAACAGAATTTATACTCCAAAGAAATAAAGACCTTTTCATATATGAAAACACAATCAAAAAGAAGTTCATTTTTATCTGTTTCATTTTTAGCATTCACTTTTTTACTTCTTGTAACAAGTTGTAAAGACAGTGCTGATATTAGTGTAAGCACAAACTTTGACCAGTTGGATGACAAAAGATTACACATGGGAGACAAACTTCCGTTGGAATTTAGTTCCAGTGACGCAACCATAGACTCTTATTCTATCAAGTTGAATGACAAAGTCTATAATAATCAGAAAGATATTGTACTGGATTCCATCAATGCCAAAATGGGATCTAACTATATGGTTCTGACCTTGAATTATAACGGGAAACATCAAAAAACCATTGATGCCACTTTCAATGTCTATTCCAAAGAAAAAGAAAAAACACTCAACTATAAAATCATTCAGGAATATCCGCACAATCCCGAATTATTCACTCAGGGATTTACTTACAAAAACGGAGTAATTACTGAAAGTTCAGGGCAATACGGAAAATCTCAATTGGTAAAATATCCGTTGGGTTCCACTTCTTATACACAAGAGGTAAAAATTGATCCAAAGGTATTTGCAGAAGGATTTGCCTTGCTGAATGGAAAACTCTATTTACTTACCTGGAAAGAAAGAAAAGGATTTGTATATAACGAATCCGATTTCAAACCGGAAAAAGAATTTCCTTATCCCGGAAGTATTATAGAAGGTTGGGGAGCTACTACTGTCGGTTTTGATATTGTAGTATCCGACAGTTCTGCTGACCTGAAATTCTTTGATGAAAATTTCAAACTTAAAAAAAACATTTCCGTTGTAGGATATGATCGTGTATATTCCCAAACAAATGAATTGGAGTATGCAAACGGATATATTTATGCAAATGTTTGGGAAGAACCTGTTATTATAGTTATTGATCCGAAAACCGGAAGAGTGGTTGCCAAAGCAGATTTTTCAGAACTGGTAAAACAAAACCAAGCCAACGAAGAAGCAGTATTGAACGGAATTGCTCATGTAGAAGGAAATACCTTCTTAATTACCGGAAAACTTTGGACTAAAATCTATAAAGTAGAATTGAGTTTTTAAATGAAAAATTATACCAAATATTTTTTACTCTTATTTTTTGGTATTACACTCACTGCCCAAGAAAAAGATCAGAATATTTCTCATTGGAAGGCTGTTTCCGCCGGAGATTATTTCACTCTGGCGATTAAAGAAGACGGGACGCTGTGGGCATGGGGTTATAACCAAGATGGACGCTTGGGAGACGGAACTTCTACAGATAGAAATATTCCTGTCCGGATAGGAAATGATAAATGGAAAGTAATTTCTGCCGGAGGAGATTATTCCCTGGCAATAAAGGAAGATGGAACATTATGGGCTTGGGGAAGCAATAAGGATGGACAATTGGGAGATAGTACCACAATAGATAAATACAGTCCGGTACAAATAGGAAATGATAAATGGAAAACAGCTTCTGCCAGTTTCGCTGGAAGAGCCCATTCTTTAGCAATAAAGGAAAACGGAACACTATGGACTTGGGGAAGCAACAAATCCGGGCAACTAGGAATAGGAAAATCCGGATACGAATTGCCCAAAATCCTCATTCCGACCCAGATCGGAAATGACAAATGGAAAGAGGTTTATACGGGTTCATGGAGTTCATTAGGTATTAAAGAAGATGAAACACTATGGAATTGGGGAGTTTTTTCTGGAAACCTGTTTGATGAAGAAACAAAAGAAATCAAAACACCTTTACAGGTTGGAAATGATAAATGGAAAGTTGCCTTAGCAGGTTGGTTGTATTCTTTAGGGATTCAGGAAGATGGTACTTTACGAAATCTGGAAGCAAAAAAACAAACTCAGTTGAAAGACGGTAGTAAGAAATATGAATTTTCCCAGATAGGAAAAGGAAAATGGAAACAGGTTTCAGCCAACATGGGACATATTTTAGCAATAAAAGAAGATGGAAGCCTTTGGGCTTGCGGAAATAACCAATTTGGAAAACTGGGGAATGGAACTACAACCAAGACAAATGAGTTAATCAAGATTGGAAAACACAAATGGAAGCAGGTTTCCACCGGGTGGCATCACTCTGTGGGCATTCAGGAAGACGGAACCTTATGGGCGTGGGGAAATAACAGCAAAGGACAGTTAGGTGACGGCACTAATGATGATAAATATCAGATAAAGTGATAAAGCTATCAGCTTATAGCTATTAGCTTTCTTTCTTCTAACTTTTTTCATTTTACTTCTTACAAAAAAATCAATTGACATGTCTTTCCGCATGATAAGAAGAACGAACCAACGGACTGCTTTCCACATGCCGGAAATTGCCTAAACTTTTGGCAAAATCCTCATATTCTTTAAACTGTTCCAAAGAAATATATTCCTTTACCGGAAGATGTTTTTTACTCGGTTGCAGATATTGCCCGATCGTGATTACATCCACTTTTGCCTCATAAATTTCTTTGATAGTTTCAAAAACCTCAGAAGGAGTTTCTCCCAATCCCAGCATGATTCCTGTTTTAGTTCTTCGTTGTCCCTGTTCTTTCATATAATGAAGAACTTCCAGACTCCGGTCATATTTTGCCTGTATTCGCACTTCCCGCGTTAGTCGTCGTACAGTTTCCATGTTGTGGGAAATCACTTCCGGAGCCGCTTCCAGAATCCGGTCAATATGTTTATAGATTCCCTGGAAATCAGGAATTAACGTTTCCATTGTAGTTTCTGGACTAATTCTACGAATAGCATTAATAGTTTCTGCCCAAAGGATTGACCCCATATCTTTCAGGTCGTCGCGGTCAACAGAAGTCAGAACCGCATGTTTCAGTTTCATCAACTTAATAGAGCGGGCCACTTTTTCCGGTTCTTCCCAGTCTATCTCAGCCGGACGTCCGGTTTTTACCCCGCAAAATCCGCAACTTCGCGTACAAATGTTTCCTAAGATCATAAAAGTAGCCGTTCCTTCTCCCCAACATTCTCCCATATTCGGACAACTTCCGCTCTGGCAGATAGTATTCAGCTTATACTTGTCCACCAGTCCCCGAAGTTCCTTATAATTTTTTCCAGAAGGAAGTTTTACCCGTATCCATTTAGGTTTTGCACCTGTCGTTGCCTCCATAAGATTTAGTACTAATTATACAAACTTACTAATTTTTTGGAAGTTGAATATTAGAAATAAGAAATATAAACACAAGAAGCAAGACAATCAACCATAGATATTATGTCTTACATCTTATATCTAAAATCATAAATAAAAGGTTTTTCCAAATGTTTTCCACTGCAAATTTTAACGAATTATTAATACTCTAATTCATTCAAAATATGGAAATTTGTCAACAGTTAATTTTTGAAAAAGAATGGATTACGCATCAACTTCGGAAGATATAAAAATCATTATTGAAAAAGTACAGGACAAAAGCCAGGATTTCCATTTACTCATTAAGGAAATCAATCAAGTGATTGTAGGTCAGAAATATATGATCAACCGTCTGCTTATAGGACTTTTGACTAACGGACATGTATTGTTGGAAGGAGTTCCGGGACTGGCAAAAACCTTAGCCATAAAAACACTGGCGGAAGCATTGGACGGAGAATTTTCCCGTATCCAGTTTACTCCCGATCTATTACCTGCCGATGTGGTCGGAACATTGATTTACAACATAAAAGACAACGATTTTTCCGTAAAAAAAGGACCTATTTTTGCCAATTTCATATTGGCCGATGAAATTAACCGTTCTCCGGCAAAAGTACAATCGGCATTACTGGAAGCCATGCAGGAAAAGCAAGTTACCATTGGAGATGAAACTTTCAAACTGAAAGAACCTTTTTTAGTTCTGGCAACCCAAAATCCGATAGAACAGGAAGGAACCTATCCTTTACCGGAGGCTCAGGTAGACCGTTTTATGCTGAAATGTGTTGTTTCCTATCCGGAATTTGAACAAGAAAGAACTATTCTACGACAAAATATTGCCAAAGAGAAACATCAGGTAAGTAAGATATTGTCCATAGATAAAATATTTGAAGCAAGAGATTTGGTAAAGGAAATATATATGGATGAAAAAGTGGAAAGTTACATTCTGGATATTGTATTTGCCACCCGTTTTCCAGAAAAATATAACCTTTCAAAACTAAAACCCTATATTTTGTTTGGTTCCTCTCCGCGTGGAAGCATCAGCATGGCATTAGCGGCAAAAGCCAACGCATTTCTTAATCAGAGAGGATTCGTAATTCCCGAAGATGTAAAATCAGTAGCCAAGGATGTGCTCCGTCACCGTATCGGAGTTACCTATGAAGCAGAAGCGGAAAATATAACTTCAGAAGACATTATAGATCAAATCCTGCATTCCATCACAGCTCCTTAAGTTACTTGCAGCGTTAAAAGAAAAAGAAATTGACAACTGAGGAATTAATAAAGAAAGTCAAACTTATTGAATTCAAATCCAAAAAAAGGATAAACTCCTTATTTTTGGGAGAATATCATAGTTCCTTTAAAGGAGTAGGAATGGCTTTTTCCGAAGTACGTCAATATCAGTTTGGAGACGATGTGCGAAAAATAGACTGGAATAAAACCGCACGTTTCAACGAACCATTCGTGAAGATTTTCGAGGAAGAACGGGAAATGACTTCCATGATCCTGATTGACATCAGTGCTTCCATGAATTTCGGTACACGAAAACAGTTTAAGAATGAAACTGTGGCAGAAATCAGTGCAACATTAGCTTTTTCTGCAATAAAAAACAACGACAAAGTAGGACTGATCTTATATTCAGATCAAATAGATGTTTTCATTCCTCCCAAAAAAGGAAATTCTCATGTGGTAAGAATTATCAAGGCCATTCTGGAAACAGAACCTAAAAAAGCAGAAACCAATCTTAATCAGGTTTTTGATTTCTTACTGAAAACCATACGAAGAAAATCGGCCATGTTTTTGATTTCCGATTTCGATGTGAATAATTTTGAACGAAGTTTAAGTATTATCACTAAAAAGCATGATGTAACCGGAATCCGGATTTACGATGAAGTGGAAAAAATATTTCCGGATATAGGATTAGCCTATCTTCAGGATGCAGAAACAGGAAAACGGAAATGGATAAATACTTCATCCAAAGAAATCAGAAAAAAATATTCCGACTATTACAGACAATTGCTCACATTGACTGAGAATGCTTTTACAAGAAACGGAGCAGGATTTTTAAATATTCCGACCGATGGAGATTATATGAAAGTATTGTTTAATTATTTTAAAGGACATCATAAACTATGAAATTTAAAATAATTATACTGGCTTTTTTACTGTTTTGTGCATTTTCCCATTCACAAACCATAACCTCGTCTTTGTCTTCCCAGAGCATCAAATATGGAGAACCAGTAATATTACGGTTGGAAGTAAAAGGAAGCAAAGCTGATAATGTTGTTTTTCCGGTTATTAAAGATACTCTTACCTTTCATTTAGAGCTTTTGAATGAAAAGAAAGACACTTTGATTCAATCCGATGAAACCTATACTTACATTGACAGCATTTCCTTTTCAGCCTATGATGCAGGAACATTTACGGTTCCTTCCCAACGGATATTGGTAAATTCAAAAGAATATTTTTCCCGTGAATATAAAATTACAGTTAATCCCGTACCTACAGACACCTTAAAAACGCCTTTGTACGATATTCGTCCCATTATATCAGAACCCAAAACCTTTGGCGATTATCTGGAACAATATTGGGTATATATGGTGATGGGGTTGGTAATCCTTATAGTCATCATTGTTTTAGCTATTTTATACTATATCGAAAGGAAAAAGAAAAAATCCGGGAACTATCCGAATGTCGGACCAGATGTTATTGCTATTCGGAAATTAGGAAAACTTGAGAAATCAGGCTATTTAGACAAAGGACAAAGCAAAAAATACTATTCCGAACTAATTTCCATTCTCAAAGAATACATGGAAGTCCGGTGGAAATTTCCGGCAACCAAATTACTTTCCGATGATTTACTAGATTATCTGAGTGATAAAAATTGGATAGACGAAAAAGACAGTCAGGAATTACAGATAATTTTTCATTCCGCAGACTTAGCCAAATTTGCCAAATCAAGGCCTACGGTTGCTGAAACCAAGACTCACACTCAAATGGCAAAGAAATTCATCAATGATACAAAAACCGAATTTTTAAATTATAGAGAACAAAATGAATACTAATTTGGAATTCGGATATCCTTGGTTTTTACTGTTATTGGTAGTTATACCCATATTTATTTTCCTGAAATACAGAAAGAAAATAAAACCAAAAGCAATTGAAATCCCCAATTTACAAGCATTTAAAACTAGAAGTAATTCATTAGGATTTTTTCGTCCCACACTTTTTTGGTTGAGACTGGCAATAATCACACTTTTGATTTTGGCATTCGCACGACCCCGAATTATAGATGTTTCCGAAACTCTGCAAAGTGAGAAAGGAATTGATATTATGCTAACGGCAGATGTTTCCTTCAGTATGCTGGCAAAAGATTTAGATCCGGACCGGTTAACCGCTTTGAAAAAAGTAGCCACACGGTTTGTGAAGGAACGTCCTATCGATCGGATTGGTTTAATTGCCTATTCACAGGAAGCATTGACATTGGTTCCTTTAACGGTTGACCGGAATATCCTGATTCAACAGATTGAAGGATTGAATACTCAAACATTAGAACCGGGAACAGCTATCGGGGTAGGATTAGCTACAGCTGTCAACCATTTAAAAGACAGTAAAACCAAGTCAAAAATCATTATACTGATGACGGATGGGGTGAATAATGTGGATACAGTAGATCCAACCGTAGCGGCAGATATTGCAGCAGATAAAGGAATAAAAGTATACACGATAGGAGTCGGAACTAATGGGGAGGCTTTGTTTCCCACCAGTGTAAATCAGGCTACCGGAGATTTGTATTTCGAAAAACAAAAAGTGGAAATAGATGAGGATTTGTTAAAATATATAGCAAAGAAAACCGGAGGAGAATATTTTCGTGCCACAAATACCCAAAGTTTACAGGATATTTATGATAATATCAATAAATTAGAGAAGTCAGACATCAATGATTTAAAATATTACAACTATACCGAAAAATACCGGATGTTTCTCATTCCGGCACTGATTCTCTTATTACTGGAACTTTTGTTTCGGGGATTTGTATTCAGAAGTATAAACTAAAGAACACATGAACTGGGAGTTTGAAAAAATATCATATTTGTATTTACTGTTTCTTCTGCCTTTTTTGGCATGGAGGATACTGTATGTGTACAGATGGAGACAAACAAGAAGGAATCAGTTTGCAGATTCTTCCCTCCAAAAAAGGATTTTTGGAAATATAAAACTTTCCGGATTCCTGAGAGATAATAGTTGGATTCTTTTGGTTTTTACCCTGATGGTATTTGGTTTGGTGAATTTACTGGGAGGAATTGAGAAAAAAGAAGTGAAAAGAGAAGGTATTGACATGGTGTTTGTTATTGATGTTTCCAATTCCATGAATGCCGAAGACATTCTTCCCTCAAGAATGGAAAAAGCGAAAAAGATAATAGGAGATATAATTTCCCGATTGGGAGGAGACAGAGTAGGAATGGTTGTTTTTGCCGGACAGGCCTATTCGGTTATGCCATTATCCAATGATTACGGAGCTGCGGAACTGTACCTGAGAGGAGTAGACACACGGCTCATTACCGCTCAGGGAACCAATATTGCTGATGCAGTACAGGAAGCATCGCGTATGCTTTCCCACGTTTCCAATACTTCCAAAGCAATAGTGTTGATTTCCGATGGAGAAGCACATCAGGGAGAAGTGGATAAAGCAGTGGATACCGCAAATAAAGATGACATCACCATTTTTTCTATCGGAATTGGTACCCCGCGGGGAGCTCCCATACCTGTTTCTTACGAAAGCGGTTATTCCGAATATAAAAAAGACGAAAACGGAGATGTGGTTTTAACCCGATTGCAGGATAATTCATTGAAACAACTGGCATCCGGAACCAAAGGAGCTTACTTTTATGGAGGAAATCCTACAGAAGAAGTTGTAAAACAAGTTTTCAATACCTTATCATCTCTACAGAAGAAAGAACAATCAACAAGTTTTACGTATGACTCTAAGCAATACTTTCAGATTTTCACAGGGTTAGCTTTACTAATTTTAGTTATTATTTCCTTTGCAAGTTATAAGCGGAATTTTGATGTATAATCTCAAGTTTTTATGTAAAATGTATGGAAAGAAACAAATATTCATATGATAATAAATAGAATAAATGATTAATAAATTAGAAAAAATAAAAAGTTATTTATTGTTTCTTTAACAATTTATAAGCGATATTTTAACGTATAATGTTGGTATATTTGTTATGGTGTATCAAAAAATAAAATATATAGTATTGATAATATCTCTATTCCTTTCTGGTTCCTTGTTTTCACAAAACAATAAATCAAGGAAATATCTAATAGAAGGAAATAAAAGTTATCTGGCTTCTTCCTATGATGAAGCTGCAGCTAACTATTTGAGAGCTATACAGGAAGGAGAAGATTCTTATAAATCAAACTTTAACTTGGGAAATGCCATGTTCCGATTGAAAAAATATGATGATGCCGTTTTTCAATATCAAAAATCCATTAAATTTGCAGCCAATAAAATAGAAAAATCTAATGCCTATTTTAACATTGGAGACAGTTATTATAAAAAGAAAGAATATACCAAAGCTGCGGAAGCATTTAAGAAAACACTAAAACTGAATCCGAAAGATGAAAAAGCCAGGTATAATTATTCACTGGCGAAGCAGAAACTGGAAGAACAGGAAAATAAACAAAAACAAAATTCAAACAATAAAAACGAAGGAAAACAACAAGATCAGAAGGAACAGAAAGAAAAAGACCAACAAAACCGGCAAGACAGTTCACAAACAAATCCACAAAACAATAAAGAAGACAATCAGCAGGGACAATCCGGAGGAAAAGGAAGTGAAAAAAACAAAGGGCAGGAAAGCATAAACAATGTAAAATCAATGGATAATAACGAATTGCCTAAAGAAGGAAACAAACAATCGTATGAAGGAATGTTGGGAGCGATACAAGAACAGGAAAGAAGAACTCAACAAAAAATTATAAACAGAAAAGTGCCTCCGTCAAAAGGTTCAGGAGGTAAAGACTGGTAATGAAAAAGATATTCTTACTTTTTAGTATAATTTTTTCAGGGATATCATGGGGAGAAGCACAGATATCCTTTCAGGCAATTCCACAAAAAAAAGAAGTAGGAATCAATGAACCTATTCGTATTCAGTTTATCCTTACCATAAAAAACAAAGACGTAAAAAGTGTAGGAGTTATTAAGTTACCGGCCTTCACCAATGTACAGATAATAGGAAGACACGTCATCCAGAATCAAAGCTATGATAGTGACGGAGCCGTAATAGAATACGGAGAAGAAATCGGACTACGGGCAGTTAAGGTCGGAAATGTAAAAATAGGAGCAGCAACCGTAATAGTGGACGGAAAAACTTACAACACCGATCCTTTAACTATTACCGTTATAAATGCACCGGAACCCGACGATAAAACAATTCCTTCTTCAAGAATGGGAGAAGCATTTCTGGCACTTAAAGTATCGGAGAGAAACCCGTATCAGAGTGAAGGAGTCATTGCACGGTTAAAATTTTACACTAAACGGATTGAACTGTTAAACAGTATGACTCGTTTAGAACCTCCCAATTTTCAGGGATTACTCGTTCAACCCATAAAAGAAAGAAATAACACCTACGAACAGGAAGTAATCAATGGTGAAGTTTATCTCTGCCGTACTATTGCTTCCTATGTGATGTTTCCTTCCAGGCCGGGCGTGACCAATATAAATCCGTTTACTTTGACGCTGACTATTCCTGATGGTTTTTTTGATGATCAGGAAATCTATGTAAAATCTGCTCCGGTAGCTTTACAGGTAAAGAAACTTCCAGATAATGCTCCTAGTGATTTTTATGGTGTAGTAGGAGATTATACTATGAAAGTAGTGCCTAATAAAAGAGAATTAAAAACAGAAGAAGCTGCTACAGTTCATATCGAAGTTTCAGGAAAAGGAAATATAGGACTGGTAAAAGTTCCGGAACTGGTTGTTCCTGAAGGTATAGAACAATTTATTCCTAAAAGTAAACTGGAATCTCTTCCAACATCAGAAGGCATGATGGGAAAAGCAAGTACTTCCACTGTACTGGTTCCTCATAAAGGCGGAAAATTCAATATTGATGTAAAACCATTCAGTTTTTTTGATCCGGAGGAAGGGAAATTTAAAAAGATATCCATAGAACCCGTTACACTAAATGTAAAAGGAGATTCCGTTGCAACCAAAAAAGACAGCTCAAACACCACTGCAATAGACGATTCGAAAAAATCAGAATCCTATATTCCCGATTTAAAAGTTGAGAATGTTATTTCAGATGTACTGAGCGGAAAGAAAGAAAAATCTAACAAAGCATTATTATACATAATTGCTGCTGTGGTTGTAATAACAACAGGAGTTGTTTATTTCGGTTTCAGAAAAAAGAAAAAATCCGATCAGGAAAAATCAGAAGAAGATATTCCGGAGGAGAAGACCAATAAATTACACTCTCTTTTTAAAGAACCTGAAAAGAAAGATTTTGCTGCGGAATTATTTCAACTGAAAAAAATAGGAGAAAATAAAAATGAATTCTATACTCTTTTAGAATCAATTTTGCGGCAATCAATTTATCAGAATCTTGGAATTTCTCCAACTCAATTTGTAACTTCCGGAGAAATAGAAGAAAAATTAGGTAATAAATTTGGAGACGAATTTTCTGAAGAATGTAAAAACCTACTATTAAAATCACAAATCGAACGATATTCCTCCATGTCGGATAAGGATTCCCTAGATTCTGTTTACCTGAAAGCAGAAGAATTGATAAAAAAACTTCAATAAATTTAATTGAAATTAAGAAATAAACTTATTTTCGGGCTTTATTTTTCTGTTTATTCATTTTTTATACCTTTGCAAATAAAAAAATGTTTTCCCATTTCTCTTTAAATGAAATTACCAGTTGTTTTATGGTTTTATTTGCCATCATTGATGTGATCGGTAGTATTCCTATTATTGTAAACATCAAAAACAGAGTAGGATATATTCAGGCAAGAAAAACGTCACTGGTTGTTTGCTTTCTTTTAATATCTTTTTTATTTGTAGGAGAAAAATTACTTAAAATCATTGGAATAGATGTTTATTCATTTGCTGTAGCCGGAGCTTTTGTACTATTTGTTATAGCCTTGGAAATGATATTGGGAATAGAGATCAACAAGATGGATGAACCTCGTTCCGCATCCATTGTTCCCCTAGCCTTTCCGCTGATAGCCGGAGCAGGTTCTTTAACTGCCGTTTTAGCATTAAAAGCAGAATACCATACGGAAAATATCATTATAGCCATCATATTAAATACGCTTGTGGTATATCTGGTATTAAAATATTGCGGAAAACTCGAGCAGATATTGGGTCCTGGTTTCATTTCTGTTATGAAAAAAGTATTCGGAGTAATATTATTAGCGATTTCCATTAAACTATTCACCGCCAATATTGCTTCCTTAATAGGGAAAGTAGTTGAATAGATTTAAGTGATCTTTTGTATATTTGCAAAAACTAGGGAAATGAAATACTTTTTAAATATAGCTTTAACCATTTTTGTAGCAGTTATTATTTTTAATGCTACGCGAATCAACTACAATGCGGGACTCACTACAGATCCTAACGATAAGTTTTTCTATTCAGGGTTAGCAGCTATAATAGGAATATTGGTAGTTTTCATTGTAAAACAACTGAGAGCTTTATCTATCAGCAATAAAACCGCCTAATCAATTAGTTTCGGGTTTGCCTAACCTTTTCCAGTAATTGAAGATATTTTCTTTCCAGCTCCTGAAAAGAGAGGATTTCTTTTCCGGTATAAATAATCATGAAAAGATGAGGTTCCGGAAAAACATCATTTAATTCCTTTTTATGTAAACGATAACATTCCCGAAGAAGACGTTTAATATAATTCCGGTCTACTGCCCGTTTAAAGTTTCTTTTTGACACGGAAACTCCTGTTTTATGACCAATGGAAGGAATAGGCTGAGCACAATAAACTATTTTTAAAGGAAATTTACTACTCCAATTTCCATGTTCAAATAAAAATTTTATTTGATTTTCTCTTTTTAGATGTTCACTTTTAGAATATTTCTGATCCATAAAAATCAATAACATTATAATTAATAACAATCAAAAGAAAGAATATCAGTATTATTTTTGTGATTGTTACTATAATAATGTTTGTCAAAGATAAGACCATTTGTTTGAATGATAAACATTAATTAATTTTGTCTAAATATAAATAACAAGCAAATTATGTATCCAGAAGAAATGGTATTGCCCATGAAGGCACAATTAACCAATAAAGGATTTAAAGATTTAGATTCTCCGGAAAAAGTATTGGAAGCACTAAAACAACCGGGAACAACCCTATTAATAATCAACTCGGTTTGTGGATGTGCCGCAGGAGCAGCCCGTCCGGGAGTTTTATTATCCGTAGAAGGAGCCGGTAAAAAACCCAATCATCTGACAACAACTTTTGCCGGATTTGATGTTGATGCTGTGAAAACAGCCCGGGAACACCTGATGCCTTTCCCACCTTCTTCTCCTTCAATCGCTTTATTTAAAGACGGAGAATTAGTACATTTTTTAGAAAGACACCATATTGAAGGGCATTCTGCTGAAATGATTGCAGAGAATTTGCAGCAGGCATACGAAGAATATTGTTAATATGCCATTGACAGAAGAACAAATACAAGCTTTAGGTGGAAGGATCGTAGAAAAGTTAAAAACTGTTTACGATCCTGAAATTCCTGTGGATATTTTTGAATTAGGATTAATTTATGATGTGCAGGTTAGTACAGAAGGAAAAGCAGAGATTTTAATGACTCTGACTACTCCTAACTGTCCGGTTGCTGAAACATTACCTTTGGAAGTAGAAGAAAAAATAAAAACTATTGAAGGAATAAAAGAGGCAACTGTTAAAATAACATTTGAACCTTCCTGGGACAAAGATATGATGAGTGAATCCGCAAAATTTGAATTAGGATTATTATAAAAAGAAAAGCCCTTAATTAAATTAAGGGCTTTTGAACTACTAAGCTTAAAAATTAATAGGTGTTGAAATTGTTATTTGGCTGGTTTTGCTTCAGACTTAGTAGTGGTAGTTGATTTTTTTGCTGTGCTTTTCTTTGCTGTACTTTTTTTAGAAGCTGGTGCTGGCGCTTCTTTTTTAGTTTGTGGTTTAGTTTGTTTTACCTCTTGAGCTTGAGTTAATCCTAATCCGAATACAGCTGCTAATGCTAAAGTTAAAATTTTTGTTTTCATTGTTTTCTACTTTTTTTGTTTTTTGTTATGACAAAGTTAGATTGCAAATCCTTGTGAAAATAAATTTTTTTCCGTATTAAGATATAATTAACACTGTGCTATAATTTATTCAATATCAATTTTTTATATTTTAGTTTTTATACCATATAAGCAGAAAGTAACGAGAAGCTTAAAAAGGACTTAAAGATTTTAATCATAGGGGAAATATAACCTAATAAAAAGTAGAAAACACCAAATAAAAATCTAAGTATCTTTGTTCAGTTGAACATGAATTAAGTAAGCAAGATGAAGTTATTTATAGGAGATATTTTTCCGGATGAAGTAAGGTTCAAAGAAGAAGAAGAGCATCATATCCTGAAAGTTTTACGAATGAGTTCAGGAGAAGAACTTTTTATTACTGACGGAAAAGGAAATTTAGTTCGGGGGAGACTTTTAATCATAGGAAAAAGAACTCAGATTGAAGTTTTAAATATATTCCCACAAAAACAACCGGAAAAAAGCAAATTGCATATAGCTATTGCTCCAACCAAGAACATGGACCGGTTTGAATTTTTCATAGAAAAAGCGGTGGAATTAGGAATATCTGAAATCACTCCTTTATTATGTGCAAATTCCGAAAGGAAAATTTTAAATACAGATAAAATACAGAAACAAATAGAAAGTGCCTGTAAACAATCATTAAGAACAATCTTTCCTGTTTTACATCCATTAACTCCGGTTAAAGAATTTGAACAAAAAGAAA
Organism: Apibacter sp.; assembly: GCA_031552575.1. Lineage (GTDB taxonomy): Bacteria > Bacteroidota > Bacteroidia > Flavobacteriales > Weeksellaceae > Apibacter. The sequence goes on from JAVBMH010000027.1 coordinate 32,457, forward strand.
AAAGTCCACTATACATTGCCCATTGTTATCAGGAATATGAAAAAATTCCATTTAATAAAATAATCTCCAAACAAGAAAAACTAACCATATTAATAGGTCCGGAAGGGGATTTTTCCAAAAAAGAAGTGGAAGAATTCTATTCTTTAGGGGCAACAGGAGTCAGCTTGGGAGAAAACAGGCTAAGAACCGAAACTGCCGGTATATTTATTGCCGCCGGATTTTATTATTCCAACCTACAATATTTTCCGATATATTGAGCCTACAATAAATAAATCCAATAAATATGTAACAATTTTTATTTACTACAAACTCAACACAAATTTTCGGGTAATATCCAGCGTCTTTTCCACTTCCTGTCCTTTAATACAATCGGAAATAAACCAGGTTTCATATCCTGAAGGTGGTAAATAAATTCCGTTCTTTAACAGGAAATGAAAATATTGGTTGAACATTTCATGATCTGCCTGAGCTGCATCTTCAAAATTGGAAACATTATCTCTTCCAAAGAAAATAGTCATCATAGAAGTACATTGGTTAATACAAACCTGTATTCCTGCTTCTTTAAAAATAGCTTTCAGTTCTTTAGTCAACTTCTGAGTTGTATCTTCAATCCTATTAAAAATTTCCAAATCTTCTTTTAATAACGAAAGTGTAGTAAATCCGGCTCTCATGGCAATCGGATTTCCGGAAAGTGTTCCCGCCTGATAAACCGTCCCTACAGGAGAAAGATAATCCATAATTTCTTTTCTTCCTGCAAAAGCTCCTACCGGCATTCCTCCACCTATCACTTTTCCATAAGTAACAATATCCGCTTTTGTATTGAAAAATTCCTGGGCTCCTCCCATTTTTGCGCGAAATCCGGTCATTACTTCATCAAAAATCAATAAAGTACCATTTTCATCACACAATTTTCTCAACTCTTCTAAAAATCGCAGAACCGGAGGAACACATCCCATATTTCCGGCAATAGGCTCCAGAATTACGGCAGCTATTTCTCCTTTGTTTTTTTCAAAAACGGATTTTACGGATTTTATATCGTTATATTTTGCCAATAAGGTATTTTGTGCGGTTCCTTGAGTTACTCCCGGACTATTGGGATTTCCAAAGGTGGCTGCACCGCTCCCTGCTTTTATCAAAAACGAATCGGAATGTCCGTGATAACATCCTTCAAATTTGATAATTTTATTCCGAGATGTGAAGCCTCGTGCCAACCGAATAGCTGACATACAGGCTTCTGTTCCTGAATTTACCATCCGTACTTTATCTATATTGGGAACTGCGCTTATAATTACTTTGGCTATTTCCGTTTCCAATTCGGTTGGAGTACCAAAGGAAAATCCGCTTTTTAACTGTTCTGTAACGGCTTCCAATACTTTCGGATGATTATGTCCCAAGATCATCGGACCCCACGAATTGATGTAATCTATGTAGGTGTTTTCATCAACATCTGTAAGGTAGGCTCCTTTTGCGGATTTCATAAAAACGGGAACTCCACCTACTGATTTAAACGCACGAACGGGAGAATTAACTCCTCCCGGTATATAGTTTTGTGCTTCCTGAAATAAAGCACTGCTTCTTTGGTATAACATTTTTATTTCTTAGCTTTTCTTTCCTTTTAATAAAATTTTATCTCCTGTTTTCGGCTCCTGCCCCGGATGCATCAAATTCCTTTTGTATAATTCCACTAAGGAAACTCCGTTGTTCTGGGCAATATCATACATAGTATCTCCTTCACTGGCAATATATTCTTTTTCTATTCCTGTTTTATTTTTCGGATCTAAAAATATTTTCTGATTTATTACCAGATCTTTTTGAAAGTCCAGATCGTTATATGATTTAAGTTTGTCCATAGAAATACCGTAGGTTTTAGCTATATCTTCCAATGTATCTCCTTCTTTTATTACTACATATCTTAAATTTCCGTTAGGATGAATTTTAACCCGCAGGTTCGGAAATGCAAAATTATTTGGTTTCAGTTGTAATGTTTTTTTACTTGATCCTGACTCCTCCTGATTTATCTGTGAAGTTGTTGTACCCTTCTTTTCCCCTGTCTGTAAACTTGCCAAAATAATCTGGAGAGCATTAGTATCTGTTAAATTCGGAGTATAGGAATCTGGATATAATTCTGCTAATTTTACACCTACCTGATCTGAAGAGAGATAGTCAAACTGATCTAAATGATATCTTTCTATCAACGAAATTAATGTATAAGCATATTTAGGGTTGGTTGCATATCCTGCCTTTTTAAGTCCGAATGCCCAACCTTTGTAATCTTTGGAATCCAGTAAAAACAGGTTTTTGTAATACGGTCGTTCTGCCAGAAAAAGCGAATGATCTCGGTAAGAATCTTGTGCGGAAGGATATTTTCTGAAACATTCTCCTTTTGCATCATCATCATGATACATCCGGTCTCCTGTCCATTCGCCCTTACATTTAATTCCAAAATGATTGTTTCCGTATTGTGCCAGATCGCTTTGCCCGTTTCCGGTTTCCAATATTCCCTGTGCTAATGTGATACTTGCCGGAATTTTATATAATTCCATCTCCTGCACCGCTATTTTAGCATAGGTTTGAATATATTGTTCGTCTTTCCTTATTTGTTCCTGAGCTATTGCTAAATTACCTGAAACGAGTATTAACAGAACGTGTATAATTTTTTTCATGTAATAATAAGCTTTTTATTTTTTTGTTTCAACCATTTGTTCATTTCTCTTATTCCCTGTAATCCTCCTGTATGGATTGCCAACATTTTTTTGTCGGAACCGATTTCACCTTTTCGGATCATTTCTCTTAGTCCGAACATCATTTTTCCTGTATAAACAGGATCTAACGGGATGTGATTGAGAAGATAGAAATCATTAATAAAATCAATTAATTCTGATGTTATTTTACCATATCCTCCGAAATGATAGTCCAAATTTAAGTTAAAATTTTCTTTATCAGTAAGTTTTAATATTTCTTTAACTAAAAACCCGGCATTTTTCAGAGCTGGAAACCCAATAATACATTGATGCTTTTTCGCTCCAACCGATAATCCGGAAAGGGTTCCTCCGGTTCCTGCGGCGGTGGTAATCAGGTCAAACTTTGTAGTGTCTTCTGTTAAAATTTCTGAAGCTCCTTTAACAGCCAATTCATTGGTTCCTCCTTCCGGAACAAGATAATGATTGGGAATTGTTTGTAAAAACTCATGAATGGGTTTTGATTTTTCCTTTAACCGATATTCACTCCTTGGAACAAAATGGAATTTCATGCCTAGCTCCGAAGCTTCCTGTAAGGATAAATTATTCTGCCATTTATCTACTATTTCTTCTCCCCTGATAATCCCTATAGTCGTAAATCCGTTTTCTTTACCTGCCGCTGCTGTAGCCACAATATGATTGGACATGGCTCCGCCGAAAGTTATCAAGGTATCTTTTTGTAATTCTCTGGCTTTTTGCAAATTGTATTTAAGCTTCCAGAATTTATTGCCGGAAATAATCGGATGGATTAAATCTTCTCTTTTTATAAAGAGAGACTGTGTAGTTTCTAAATCCGGGAATTTAAAGGATTGAATGGGAACATAAGGCATGAAAACTAATTTTGAACAGGTAAATTTAGGCCAGCATTTACTAAAAACCAAGTTTATTCGGAAAAAATAAGGGCTATAATACAATTATAGCCCTTATTTTTGTTACATATTTTTGATTGTTTATCTTATTCCATGCATCATTTTTATAAGTTTTTTACTCAAGAAAAACAAAATAAAGGAGGCTATACCACTCATGATAATGAATACAACAAAAAACTCGAATAAATTAGTAATTTGAAATCCAAAGATAGATTTATATCCTGTGTTTGTACTTTCTCCTGCTCCCGGAGGAATCAGACTTGCTAATGTTCCTGCTAACTTATTTGCCAATGCATTCGCCAGATACCAGGTACCCATAAGCAATGAAGAAAATCGTATTGGGGATAGCTTTGAAACCATAGATAGCCCGATCGGGGATAAACAAAGTTCTCCTATAGTGTGTACAAAATACAAGGAAATCAACCATAACATACTGATTTTTATAGAACTGTCCACTCCTTTAACCCCAACAGCAATAACTACATATCCTAAGCAAACCAGTAAAAGTCCCATAGCCATTTTAGTGGGCGATGAAGGTTGTTTGTTCCCTAATTTTGTCCACACCCAAGACATAACAGGAGCAAATGTAACAATAACTAAAGGGTTTACAGATTGAAACCAACTTGCAGGGATATATTCAAAACTTAAAGTCTTTATTTTTCCTAAAAATAACAATGCTAGATATAACACCAGCCCTATTACAGAAATTATGATATGTGTATTTTTTTTCCATTCAAAAAACCATTCTAAGAATTTTGATAGGTAATATGTTAAAATGAATAGAACAATAAAGATAATCCACCGGTTTATCGAAAAAGGAACCTCTCTGTTAATATTTTGTTCTGCAAAAAGGGTTAAGGATGCTCCTGCCTGTTCAAAAGCACTCCAAAAAAAGATAACAAAAAAAGCCAGGATGAAAATAACTATAATCCTATCCCTTTCTATTTTAGTTATGGTCTTATCGGTGAGGATAGCAAGAGGAGATACAATAAAAGCTATAACAATCAGCCACAGAATAAGGTCAAAATCTGTAAAAATCTGCTTAAAGTTCATTAAAAAGAAAATGAATCCAATTAACCCCAACACTAATAATAATACGGTTAAATCCGATTTTTTAATCTGTGTTCCTACTGGACTACCATCAGGGCTTTTTATATGTTTGCGTTTTAATAATTCAAAGGAAATTATGCTTATAAGCATCCCGATACCCGCAGCTAAAAACCCCCACTTAAAGTCGTGTGGATTTCCTGTATCAGCTAATGATCCACATACTAAAGGAGAGAAAAAGGCTCCCAAGTTAACTCCCATATAAAAAATAGTAAAAGCGGAATCCACTCTCATATCTTCTTTTGAATAGAGTTGTCCTACCATAGTAGCAATATTGGGTTTAAAAAAACCGTTCCCAACTATCAAAGCTGTCAATCCTCCCCACATTAATGAAATGGCAAAACCTTTCTGTTCTATAAAACTGGCACTCACAAACATTAGAAACTGCCCAATAGCCATTAGTATTCCTCCTAAGAATATACTTTTTCTATTTCCCCAATATCTGTCTGCTAAATATCCCCCTAAAAGAGGTGTAAGATAAACCAGCCCTGTATAACTTCCATAAATTATTGACGCATCTTCTGCTGTCATTAGTAAGGCTTTTGTCAGGAATAATATGAAAATGGCACGCATTCCATAATAGGAAAAACGTTCCCACATTTCTGTAAAAAACAGAAGATATAACCCTCGAGGATGTTCTTTTTTTACTTGAGTTTCTGTCATAATTTATACTTAGTATTAATCAATTTTTATTTCACTTCCTGCATAAGTTTTCTCACTAAGGGAGAAATAATAATGAGTACAATTCCTGCGATCAGAGCATATATTGCAAGCTGTTTATAGCCTTCAGTATATGCCATTAATTTTTCAACTTTTGTTGCATTTTCATTAGCTTTTGCCATCCCCGCTCCTAAAATACCTGCTACATATTGACCATAGGCACTGGCTAAAAACCACATTCCCATCATAATTCCCTGCAATCTCGCCGGAGAAAGTTTAGTCATAATGGATAATCCTATAGGAGATAAGCACAACTCTCCAAGAGTCACTACAAAATAAGCTACGGTAAACACATCAAGAGAAGTCATTCCTTGCACATTTGCAAAAAACCGGGTAGAATAAAATACATAAAATGCTCCTGATAGAAACAAGAACCCTAATCCGAATTTTACAACTGTATTAGGTTCTATTTTCTTTTTGGCTAAAGCCAACCATAATAATCCAATAATAGGAGCAAAAATGATAACAAATAAAGAATTTGCTGCATTATTTACTCCGTTAGGATCTAATTTTACTGTATTTAAAATAGTATTATTTAAATTATTTGCAGCAAATAAAGACAAAGACCCTCCACTTTGTTCAAAAAAGGCCCAAAATAAAATAGAAAACAAAATAAAAACAAGTGCTGCAATCAGCTTTTTCACTTCTTTTATATTATGCTTAGTCATCTCATAACATAAATAAAGCAATGTTACCGGACCTACGATATACATAAAATAATCGGTATACTCTGTTTTAGCAACCATTTTCATAATTACAGGAATAACGGCCAAAGCACCAATGTATACCAAAATCTCATATATAGACCTTTTTTTTTCGTCTAAATCTTTTAAAGGAGATAAACCTATTACGCCTAAACTATTTTTAGTGAACACAAAAGTTACTAAACTGATTGCCATCACTATTGCGGCCAAACCAAATGCTACATTCCAATGTAAATGATCTGGAATTATATTTCCCAAAAGTTCTCCTTTTCCTATAGAAACACAAGCATATCCTCCTAACAATGCTCCTATATTGATTCCGGAATAAAATAAAGAAAACCCCGCATCCCTCCGAACATCTCCCTTTTTATAGAGGAATCCTACCATAGTAGAAATATTTGGTTTGAAAAAACCGGTTCCTACCACAGTAAAACTAATCCCTAAAAAGAAAAATTGCCGGGGATCATATGCTAAAATCAGACTTCCAACAATCATTAATAAACCTCCCCAAAAAAGAGATTTTCTAAAACCCAATATTTTATCTGCAAATAATCCTCCTATAAAAGTGAAAGCATAAACAAAAGCTTGAGTAGCTCCATATTGCAAATTTGCCACACTTTCTTTCATAAATAACTGGTGGACCATAAAGAAAGTGAGCATTCCTCTCATTCCATAGAAACAAAAACGTTCCCACATTTCTGAAAAGAAAAGATACCATAATTGTTTTGGATATTTACCTTGAAAGTTTTGGATTTGTTCTAGAGTCAACTCTTTTTCCTCAATAGTATTATTCATATTAAAATTACATAATGAATTTTCAAACCTTGCCTTATTCTGGTTAAAAGAAATTCAAGGTAAAATTCCACAAGTGTCAAAAGTAACAAAAAATAATAAACAAGAGCTATTTTCGTCTAAAAAATAACTATAAAAAGGAATAAATCATATTCCTAATTAACCTTTATAATATCAATTTATTAGCGGGTTTAGTCAATGAAGTACATAAAAATAAGGTAAAACCCTATTACAAATAAAACCAAAAAGCCTCGTATTGTAAAATAATACGAGGCTTTTGTTTAAAAAACTGGCGGCTACCTACTCTCCCGCGTGTAGCAGTACCATCGGCGCTGGGCAGGCTTA
>JAVBMH010000036.1:0-13552 GCA_031552575.1 Apibacter sp.
TTTTGCAGGCTTTACCACTTTTTTGTCAATACGTCTTTCAGTGCTTCATATTCCAACGATAAGTTGGCATACATCTTTTTCAACCGGGCATTCTCTGCTTCCAGTTCCTTGAGACGGGCTAATTCTGATACACTTTCTACCCCGGAAAAACGTTTCTTCCATTCATAAAGGGCTTGATGGTAAAACCCGTGTTTACGGGCTAACTCCTGGGCGGATACTCCTGTGGAGTATTCCTGTAAAATCGCCAGTATCTGGCTCTCACTGAATCTTTTTCTTTTCATTTGCCTAAAATTATTGATTATTATTCTAATTTTAGGGGTTATTTTTCGTCCAGTTTTTTGGGTGACTTACACTATCATTAAAAATTAAATTTTTAATAACTTTATGCAATAGAAATTATTAAAATATGAAAAAATTTTTGTTATTAGTTGTAATTACCATGTCATTTATAACCTGTACCCAGTCACAAATTCCATTTCCATCCGATATTTATAAAACAGGAAAAGGAGAATTGAGAATAACCGTTTTAGGACATGCTTCCCTGTTATTTCACTATGAAGGAAAAACGATTTATGTAGATCCCTATTTTGCAGTAGTTGATTATTCCCGGCTTCCCAAAGCAGATTTGATACTGATTACACATGAACATCCGGATCATTTGGACGTTTCAGCCATTAATCTCATAAAAAACGATAAAACTCAGTTTATTACTTCTCAGGTAGTTAAAGAAACTTTAGGATATGGAGAAAGTATCAGTAACGGAGATAAAACTACTTACGTTCAGATTCCAATAGAAGCAGTTCCTGCTTACAATATAGTTAATAAACGTCCTGACGGAGAATATTATCATCCCAAAGGAAGAGGAAACGGCTATGTTCTCACCTTTGATAATCTGAAAATTTACATTGCCGGAGATACCGAAAATATTCCCGAAATGGAAAATTTGAAAGGAAAGATAGATATTGCTTTTCTTCCTAAAAACCTTCCTTATACTATGAGCGATGATATGTTTGTAGATGCTGTGAAAAAAGTGGAATCTAAAATCATATATCCATACCATTTTTCCGAATTTGATGAATCTAAAATCAAAGAGGCATTAAAAGGGGTAAAAACCACTCTGTTGATTCGGCCCATGAAAAATAAATAAGCGGATAATCTGATTAATATGAAAACCGCTTTAGTAATTGGAGAAACCGGGTTGGTAGGGAATGAATTGGTAAATATCCTGTTGGAAAGTAAAGAATATTCTAAGGTAGTCGTTTTTCTTCGGAAAAAACTTCCACTGGAAAATGAAAAATTGGAGCAACATCTTATTAACTTTGATAAAATTGAATTATATAAAGAATATATCAAAGGAAATGATTTCTTTTGCTGCATAGGAACCACCATAAAACAAGCAAAAACCAAAGAAAATTTCACAAGAGTAGATTTAACCTATCCGTCTGTTTTCGCAGAAATAGTTAAAAATAACGGAGTAGAGAAATTCTTACTTGTATCCTCCGTTGGAGCGAATCCCAAGTCTTCCAATTTTTATCTCAGAACCAAAGGAATATTGGAAGAAAAAATAAAAAAATTACAATTTTCCATAACATTTATTTTTCGTCCGTCCTTTCTTGTTGGAAAAGGCAGGAAGCCAGATTGGGAGAAAAAATAGGTGGACTTATACTTTCAATTTTCTCTCCATTTCTCATTGGAAACTTAAAAAAATACAAATCCGTTCAGGCAAAACAAGTAGCTTGGGCCATGTATAAATCAGCACAAACCGATTTAAAAGGAATACAAGTATATGGTTCTGGTCAAATTCAGGACTTTTAAGTGTAGCAAGTTTATTTTTTTATCATATACTTTTTAGTGAAATTTTGTATTATCTTATGGTCTCTGAGTTGCATCATTGGGATTTCATAATATTTATACAAAAGTATGGATAGTAGTATTGAGAATCCCCAGAATAATATGTAGTTTATCAATAATGCGATAGCCCAGGTATATTTATCTGATATATAAGTATTATATAAAATAATGAATTTATTCCAATTAATACAATGTTCAAGAACATAAGATATTTGTAAGTTTAGCAGATATAATGAATACGATATTAGACTGATATGGGTTAATATTTTGTAGAAGATACCTTTACCAGTTTTAATTGAATTAAAATAAGGAAGTAGAAGAAATATGGAAAAGGAAGTTAGTGAGAAGGAAAAAACAATTCTAAAAATATAATTTGAATCTAATGGAAAGATGTAAAAAATCAGAATTAAGCATATTCCAGTGATAAGAAATAATAACTTGTTTTTATTCCAAAAATTATTTTTGTAGTAATATAAATAAGCTCCTAGAACACCATACATTAGACTATCTAGCCTTCCTAAAATTGCATACCGTATTTGTTCAAAATTTTCATAAGTGTAATCATCCAGCTTTAGATAGTAAATATACCTATATAAAGTAATTGAAAATATTATGGAGATAATAGATACTAAAATTGATGTTTTAACAGATATTTTAAAAATCTTAAGTAATATAAAAATAAGTAAGGGAATTGAAATATAAAACCATTCTTCAATGGACAGACTCCATGATTCACTGAAAAAGGAAAGAGGTGCTTCGGAAACGTTCTGTAAAAAAAGGAAATAATTTAAATATTTTAAAGGATCAAAACTAGAATTAAAAATGATACTTATAATGAAGAGAATAGTCAGAACAAGGTAATAATTAGGAAGAGTCCTGAACCATCTCTTAATCCAGAAGCCAAAAAGCAAACCTTTGTTTATATGATATGATTCCAATAATTTAATTAAAATACCACCGATTAGAAAACCACTTAATACAAAGAAAATTCCAACACCATCAAATAATAATTTTTTATTTAGAGCAGCTAACTCTTTAGGAAGGAAATTTGCCCCATGGGTAAGCATAACAAAAATAATAGCAAATGCCCGTAAAATATCTAGACCAAATACTCTGTTTTTATTGATTTCAATTTTGAGAATGTTTTTCATTTTATGAATTAGTAACTTTAGGATAATTGTCCGAAAAAAAATAACTATAAAAAAATTACCCAAAATTAAGAATTAAAAATAAATGTTGTAAACTATTTTTATTTTGCCATTACTTAATTAGTTAAAATATTGTGGTTGAAGTGAAAAAATAGAAATAAAACTAAAATTTGACAAAAAATTTATAATTTCGCCAAAATTTTACAACATGAATTTGGTAATCGTGGAGTCGCCGGCAAAGGCAAAAACAATAAAGAAGTTTTTAGGAAAAGACTTTGAAGTAGAATCAAGCTACGGACATATTACCGATTTAGCAAAGAAAGACATGGGTATCAACATGAAAGAGTTGGAACCTATATATGAAGTTTCTGCTGATAAAAAAGAAGTAGTCAAAAAATTAAAAGCATTAGCCAAAAAAGCAGACACCGTATGGTTAGCTTCCGATGAAGACCGTGAAGGAGAAGCCATCGCTTGGCATTTATTCAATGAATTAAAATTAAAACTCGAAAATACAAAAAGAATTGTCTTTCATGAGATAACCAAAAATGCCATACAAAATGCCATTGAAAATCCTAGAGATATAGATATTAATCTGGTAAATGCTCAGCAAGCGAGAAGAGTATTAGACCGAATAGTCGGATTTGAAATGTCCCCGATTCTCTGGTCGAAAGTAAAATCCGGATTATCCGCCGGAAGAGTGCAGTCCGTAGCCGTTCGGTTAATTTGTGAAAGAGAAAAAGAAATAGAAAAATTCACTCCGGTTCCCGCCTATAAAATAGAAGCAGGATTTTACAATAAAACCAAAAACCTCTTAAAAAGCAAACTCAATGTCGATTTTGAACAATACGAACAGGCATTGAATTTTATACAAAAAGCAAAAGGAAAAACCTTTTCCGTTTCCAACATAGAAACCAAACCCGGAAAAAGAACACCTTCCGCACCATTTACGACTTCCACCTTACAACAGGAAGCTTCCAAATTAGGATTTTCCGTGAGCAGAACCATGAGGCTGGCTCAACAATTATATGAAGATGGACACATTACTTACATGAGAACAGACAGTGTAAATCTCTCTCAGGAAGCGCTTAATTCAGCCATGAAGGTAATAACGGAACAATTCGGAAAAGAATATTTACATACAAGACAATATACAACCAAAAGCAAATCAGCACAAGAAGCTCACGAAGCAATCCGCCCAACTAATTTGGCTATTCAGGCTATTGGCACTGACGATGCCCAAAAGAAACTATATCATTTGATCTGGAGAAGAACTCTTGCTTCCCAGATGGCAGATGCAAAACTGGAAAGAACGATTGTTGATATTTCCACTCCGGAATTAAAAGAAAAATTTGTTGCCAGAGGAGAAGTGATCCTTTTTGACGGATTTCTGAAACTCTATCAAATTCAGAATGAAGAAGATTCCAATGATGAAGAAAACGAAGGATTGTTGCCGAAAGTAGAAAAAGGAGAAATACTTCAATTGGAGAAAATGTTAGGCGAAGAGAAATTCAGTCGACCTTCTGCAAGATATAATGAAGCCTCATTAGTAAGAAAACTGGAAGAACTTGGAATCGGTCGGCCATCCACTTATGCACCAACCATTTCCACCATTCAGAAAAGACAATACGTAGAAGTAGGAGATCTGGAAGCCAAACAAAGAAATGTAAGAAAAATTGTTCTGAAAGACGATACCATCAAAGAAAGTGTAGAAACCGAAAATTACGGAGCAGACAGGAGAAAATTGTTGCCGACAGATATAGGTTTGGTGGTTAATGAATTTTTGACTCAACACTTTCCTAACATCTTGGATTACGGCTTTACGGCTAAAGTAGAAGAAGATTTTGACAATATTGCAGGAGGGAATGAAAACTGGAAAGAAATGTTGGGTGACTTTTACGGCGATTTTCATCCGCATGTAGAAGAAGTAAAAGAAACAGCTGATCGTGCTACGGGAGAAAGATTGTTAGGGCAGGATCCCGAAAGCGGAAAAAACATATATGCAAGAATCGGACGTTTTGGTCCTATGGTACAAATAGGAGAAGCAGATGACGAAGAAAAACCAAGATTTGCCGGATTAATGAAAGGGCAGCAAATCAATACTATTACCTTGCAGGAAGCCTTAAAACTATTTGACTTGCCACGCTATCTCGGAGATTATGAAGAAAAGAAAGTAGAGGTAAACACCGGACGTTTCGGGCCCTATGTAAAACATGACAATAAATTTGTTTCATTAAAACCCAAAGAAGGAGACGAAATTTCCACTATTACACTTGAAAGAGCAGTGGAGCTTATAGAAGCCAAAAGAGAAGCAGACCGGAATAAATTCATCAAATCGTTTGATTCCGAAGATCCGGTTATTGAAGTATTGAACGGCCGTTGGGGGCCTTACATCAAGCAAGGAAAAGAAAATTATAAAATTCCCAAAGGAACCGAAGCGGAAAAACTGACTCTGGAAGATGTTCAGAAAATTATTTCAGAAGCAGGAGCCAAAACCAAGACGAAAACTAAAACCAAAACGAAGAAAAAATAGTGGGAGCCTTACAGGATTTTTTACAACCGGTTGACGAATCACTTTTGTATTCCAGACCTGATTCCGTAGGAAGCAGGATACAATTTTACTGGGAAGGAAAGCTGGCTGAAAATAGCGTAGTTCTCATCGGATGTCCTGATTTAAGAGGAACTGACTATCCAAAAGAATATTCCAACATAAGATTGATCAGAGAAGAGTTTTATCAACTGGTTTGGAATGACTGGAATTTTAGGGTGTATGACCTGGGCGATATCATTCCGGGAAATGAGCAGGAAGACACCGATTTTGCATTGACAAAAGTATTGGAAGAACTTTTTGAAATGAAAGTAAACCCGATCATTTTAGGTGGAAGCATGAGTCTGAACTATATAGTTTACAGAGCCCTGTCTAAACTGGATAAACCACTTAACTTTACCGCAATAGATACCCGAATAGAAATAGAGAATTCCGAAGACAAACTGACAGAGAAAAATTATCTCTCAAAAATGATAGTTGAAGAACCTAATCTTTTATTTAATTTCACCAATATCGGATATCAAAGTTATTTCGTTCCGAAATTAACAATGAAAACCTTTGATAATCTGGATTTTGAAGGAATCAGATTGGGAAGTATCACCGAAAATTTAAAAAATTCAGAACCTATATTCCGAAGTTCGGATCTTGTAGGAATAAACCTCAATTCTGTAGAATCTTTTGACGGAACATTGGCAGCCGGAAGTTCCGTAAACGGGTTTACCAACAGGGAAATTTGCACCCTTGCCAGATACATAGGATTATCTAAGCAAATAAAAGTAACAGGAGTTTATAATTTTTTGGGATATTCGCACAATAAAATGAATGAAAAGTTAGTTTCTCAACTGTTATGGTATTTGATTGACGGAAGGAGTCAACAACAATACTATGAGAATGAAGAATATATAAAATATATAGTTTTGCATGAAGACAAAGAGCTGGTATTTTTGAAAGATAAATATGTTGACAGATGGTGGCTGGCAATCAATCTGGATATGGAACACATACCTGTATATCTGGTTCCTTGTTCAGTGAAAGATTACGAAGATGCATTAAAAGGAAACATTCCAGAGAGGTACTGGAAAACCTTTAAAAGATTTTTGTAAAAAATAATATAGAATTATAATATAGTACACCATAAATACGTTTATAAAAAAACAAAAATTTTTGAGTGTACTAAAAAAATAGTAGTTTTACACTCTTTTAAAAAGAAACAATTTGGTTATAATGAGAAAAGTATTATTATTCTTATTGGCAACGACAACGATAATTTCTTGTAATTCATCTAAAAAAGGAAAAACAGGAAAACCGGGTGTTCAGGGAGAAATCGTAGCAACACAAAAAAGCCAGCAATGGAATGTAAAGAGACCATATGGTATGGTTCCGATTCCGGGTGGGGCTTTCGTTTTGGGACAATCTGACATGGATTTTACCGGAACAGATACTAAAGCACCTCTGACCACCGTAACAGTTTCACCTTTTTACATGGATGATACAGAAGTTACCAATGCTGAATACCGGATTTTTGTAAATTATGTAAGAGATTCTATTGTTCGTAACCTTTTAGCAGAAAGAGCAGGAGATGAAGGAGGAGGAACTGAAGCAGAAGGCGTTGGAAGATATGCCTATCTCAATAAAAAATCTGCAGAAGAAGAATCCGCCTATCAAACCATGATAAACGAAAGAGGAGGAAGAGAAGGATACGATGAATCAAAAAAACTGGATTGGTCAGTGCCAATAGAATGGAATACTTCCCGCTATCCGGATGTAGCCTATGCAGAAGTATTGGAATCATTATACTATCCGCCAGAAGAAAGATTTAATAACGAAAGAGTATTAGATACAAGAAAATTAGTTTACCGTTTCACTTGGATAGACCAGTTGGAAGCAGTTAAGAAAAAAGGAAGAGGACAAGACTTCCTTAAAACAGAATCCATAGCCATTTATCCGGATACTACCGTGTGGCTGAGAGATTTCAACTACTCATTTAATGAGCCATTGTTTGAACAATATTTCTGGCATAAAGCCTATTCCAAATATCCCGTAGTAGGAGTTACCTGGGATCAGGCAAGAGCATTCTGTGCTTATAGCACCAAATCAAAAAATGACTTCAACCAAAGCAGAAAAAAGAAAATAGACAAAGTGTTCCCTTACCGTTTACCATCAGAAGTTGAATGGGAATATGCAGCCAGAGGAGGAATGGAAAATGCTCCGTACCCATGGGGTGGACCTTACCTGATAGATGACAGAGGATGCTATTTAGCAAACTTTAAACCGAAAAGAGGAGATTATTATGAAAGTGATAAAGGATATTTATACACAGCTCCGGTAAAATCATTCTACAAAAACGGATTCGGATTATACGATATGTCAGGAAACGTTTCAGAGTGGACCGTATCTGCCTATAATAACAGTTCTTATATTATATCATCCACGTTGAATCCCTATTTAGGAAACCGGATAGAAGATCCAAGAAAAGTGATCAAAGGAGGTTCCTGGAAAGATATAGGATATATGCTGATGATAAGTGAAAGAGACTGGGAAAACAAAGACTCTGCACGAAGTTATATAGGTTTCCGAAGGGTACAAACCATTCCGGAAGGAGCTAAAGTAAAATTCCCTCCGATTCAGAAACATCAGGAAAGATAAAAAAACAAACAAAATAAAATTTTTATAATTAATACTTTTTTAAATTTAAAATAACATGGCAGCAAAAGCAACTTCAAAAGATAAAAAATTAAATATGGTGTACTCTTTGGGTGCAGCAGTAGTTATTTTAGGAGCATTATGTAAAATTAACCACTTATCTATACCATTAGGTTCATGGTCATTGACAGGTAGCTGGATATTGGGGATAGGATTGGTAGTAGAAGCATTTATATTTATAGTTTTTGCTTTTGATCCGCCAGCAGGAGAATATGAATGGGAGAAAGCCTATCCGGAATTACTGGATGGAAAACCGGTACAAAGAAAGACACAAACTCCGGAGCCTCAAAAAATAACAGAAGCAGAGGTTTCTTTATCTGCCAAATTAGATGAGATGCTTTCTCAGGCCAAGTTAGATGTAAATTTGTTGGAGAAACTAAGAGGAGGAATTGAAAATTTTGGTTCTGCAGTAGAAGGAATCAATAAAACCGTAGAAGCAAACACAGCGACCGAAAAATATAAAGATCAGTTATATTTAGCTTCTTCTCACATGGAAAACTTAAATGCATTATATCAATTACAATTAGATAACGGAAAAAAATACGTAGAAGCCAACCAAAAATATATAGATGATTTATCCAAAGCAGGACAAAATTCAGACGCTTTCCAACAACAGTTAGCTGATTTAACTGCCAATTTAAATAACTTAAACAAAGTATATGGTGGTATGCTTAATGCCATGAAATCTTAATTTTTACTAACAAAATTGATAAATTAAACAAGTAAAAATGGCAGCAGGCAAACAAACACCACGTCAGAAGATGATAAACCTAATGTACTTAGTGTTTATCGCTATGATGGCTATGAATGTAGACAGGGAAGTATTGAGATCCTTTGAAGGAGTAAATGAAGCATTGGAATTATCTACTGATTTGACCAATGACAACAATAAGACTTTCTATCAACAGATAGATAAAAAGAAGGCAGATGGAGATGAAGGATACGTTTTAATAGCACAAAAAGCTAATGATATAAGAAAGCAGGCAGATGATGCAATCAGAGCTATAGAATCTGTTAAAGGTGCATTAATTCAGGAATCGGAATATGTCAGACCAAAGGAAGGAGAAGAAACCAAGTATAACTCTCTACAAAATACAGATGTGGTAAACAAAGTATTTTTTATTGATGATAACTCTCCGACTAAAGAAGTACAGAAAATGCTCACTAAAGTGCGGGGATTTGGTCAATTTATAATGGAAAGCGGAGATGCTAGGGCAAAAGACAGAATATCTAAGTTATTTGATTTTTCTTCATATAAGAAAAATCAAAAATCATGGTTGGTACATCAGTTTTATGATCAGCCTATGATTTCTGCTCTGACCAACTTAACAAGACTAGAAGCTAATATCAGAACAGAAGAAGGAAATATTGTAAGGGATTTATTAGCTAATAAACTTCAGGATGAAATTGAATTAAAAGCTTTCGTACCTATTGTTTCCGCTCCTAAATATGTGAAAGCAGGAGAGAAATTTGATGTAATAGTAGGTTTTGGAGCTTATGATAATACCTTACAAGGATCTATCAACTTGAATGGACGTTCTGTACCATTATCAGGAGGAAAGGCAGTAGTAAGTATGGTAGCAACAGGAGTAGGAAAACAAAGCTTATCAGGAAATATTACTTATCAGACTCCTAGCGGACTTAAAACAGTACCATTTAATGAAACTTATGAGGTAGCAGTAGATATTACTAAAGAACTACCGACAGGAGGTACTGTAGTAGCAGACAAGATGAATGTAGTATATCGTGGGGTGGATAACCCTATGAGTGGTTCAGTAACCGGAGTAGATGCATCTACTATTAGTATGACAACATCCAACGGTAGCTTATCCAGATTAGGAAAAGGATGGATATACAGAGCAGGAGGGGGAACAACTACCAACTTCACTATTTCAGGAAGAACCAATTCAGGAAAAACAGTATCTACTACCGTTTCTTTCAGAATTAAGAACATACCGAAAGCACAAGGTCAGATAAGAGGAACCAATGTGTTATCCATGCCGGCTTCTTCCTTACCTAACCAAACAGTAAGTGCAGGTATTCCTGACTTTGAATTCCCGGTATCGTTCAGTGTAACAGGATTTAAAGTAAAAGTAACAGGACAACCTACTACAACAGTAAGCGGAAGTTCATTGCGAGGTGCAGCAGGAGCTTTATCTAAAGCGAGATCAGGAGATCAGGTGTTAATATTCGATATTTCAGCAGTAGCTTCAGGAATATCACAACAAAATATTTCACCGATTGTAATTAATGTACAATAAACAAATAATTTAAATACTATTTTAGAAACATGAAATATCTAATAGTTTGTTTAACAGTCTTAATCAGTACAGGAGCATTTGCACAAAATATTTTGAATGCAAAATCTCCGGAAGAATTAAGAAAGATGAGAGAAGAAAAGTATGACATAGTCAATGGAACCGATACTATTTCTACTGCACAGACGGTGCTACCATACGGTTATATAGAAGATAAAGATATTCTATGGTCAAAAGTAGTATGGGAAATTATTGATCTGAACGAAAAGCTGAATCAGCCGTATTACTATTCATATAATGATGTAACGGCTAATTATATCTCTTTGTATGATGCCTTATTTGAAGGAATTAATTCAGGGAAAATCACAGAAGTATATGACGATGATAACTTTACAGCTAAAGTAGATTCTGCAAACCTTAAGAATAAAATTCAGGCAGTAAGAGAATCTGCTTGGTTACAGGATAAAAGAGCAGCAGGAGAACAAATTACTGACCAAGATCTTTTGGAAGGAACCGACCATTTCAAAACAGATACGAAAAGTGTAAAATTGATCAAGATTAAAGGAATGTGGTATATGGATAAAAGATTGGGACAAATGAAATATCGTTTGTTGGGAATAGCTCCTATGGGACCGGATCCACAGGTTTTAGGTTTGACTGAAGCCACCATGTTAGGATATGAAGGTGATAATGAAATGATAGACTTGTTTTGGGTCTATTATCCGGGAGCACGCGAAGTTCTGTCAAGTTATACCGTGTTCAATCCTAAAAACGGTTCCTCTTCCATTACCTATGATGATGTGTTAAATGCTAGAAGATTCAGTTCTATCATTTACAAATCACAGTCAGAATACGGAGATGGAGAAATATCTAACTATATTCCGAAAGATGCCAAAGAACAGTTGGATGAAAGCTACAGAATTAAAAACGAAATTCTACAGAAAGAAAACAATATGTGGAATTATTAAAAAATAAGTTTCTACTAAGAAAGTCCTGAATCAATCAGATTCAGTACTTTTTTTTATCTTTGTCCGGATATTTAAGAGAAACTCTATTCTCTTTGCATTGGATACACTATGTTAGATTATCTTATTATAGGTCAGGGCTTAGCAGGTTCCTGCCTGGCACATAAACTCATCAAAGAAAACAAGTCTTTTAAAATAATAGATGTAGTTTCCAATTCTGCTTCCTTTATTTCTTCAGGAATGTACAATCCGGTAGTATTAAAAAGATTTACTCCCGTATGGAATGCACAGAAAGAGATTGATAAATTATTGGAAGAGTTTTCCGAATTTGAAAAACTGTTAAAAGTCAAATTAGTGTATCCATCCGATTTATACCGGATTTTTGCCAATGAAGACGAAGTGAAAACCTGGCTTAAAAAATCTCAACGAAACGAAAATTTAATACCGTTTTTAGATCCTCAGGTTCATGAATCGATAAATCCCAATATAAAGGCAGATTTCGGTATGGGAAGGGTGATGCAGTGTGGTAAGATATTCGTAAGAGAATTGTTGCGGGAATTCAGGAAATATCTTATTTCCCGGCAGGAATTAATAGATGATGTATTCGATTTTAATTCATTGAAGGTTCAGACCGATAAAATAGAATACAAAGGAATTGAAGCCAAAAAATTAGTTTTTTGTGACGGATATACATTAAAAGCCAATCCTTTCTTTGACTATCTTCCCATGGAAGGAGTGAAAGGAGAAACAATGGTCATTCACGCTCATGGTTTGGAGCTCAAGGATATAGTAAAATCCAAGGTGTTTATTATGCCAATGGAAAAGGATTATTACTATGTAGGAGCTACTTATTATTACAGGGAAGTGAATGATGAAATTTCAGAAGAAGGACAAACAGAATTAACAGAAAACCTGAATAAGTTTTTGAAAATGGATTATAAAGTAATCAGGCAATTTGCAGGAATCCGCCCGACGGTGATTGACCGAAGACCTTTGTTGGGAGTTCATCCAAATAAACAAAATGTTTATGTTTTCAATGGGCTGGGAAGTAGGGGAGTGATGCTGGCACCTATTATGACGGAGGAATTATATGATTTCATAGAAAAATCCATAGATTTACAGGCAGAAATAGATATAAAAAGATTTAATTAAATGGGAGATTTTAACATAATAGTTATAGGGATCATAGTGATTACTGCAGTAACCAGTTTTAAAGGATTTAATGATTCCGTATTTTTTGACCGGTATAAATTTAATACTACAGCTATTTTAAGAGGAAAACAATGGGAACGCTTGTTTACTTCCGCTTTTCTACACGGAGATATGATGCATCTGTTTTTCAATATGTACACTTTCTATTTTTTCTCAAGTTTTATTTTGAATTTCGGGATACTTTTCTTCTTTATAACCTATTTTGGAGCTATATTGGGAGGGAACCTCTTGGCTCTCTGGATGCACAAAAATAATCCGTATTATAGTGCTATCGGAGCCTCAGGTGGAGTTTCCGGAATTTTATTTGCCGCTATTGTCGTAAATTCTCAGATTTCCATAGGAATTTTCCCTTTTCCGTTTTCAATTCCGGGATGGATATTCGGAATTATCTATTTAGGATATTCCGTTTACGGAATGAGAACTCAGCTAGGGAATGTCGGACACGATGCGCATCTGGGTGGGGCTGTTATTGGAATCATTTGTTCGATTGCTTATGTATTCTTACATCCGGGGCATCCGTACGTTTCTTTTCAGCCTTTATATTTGGTATTTATGCTTATTCCCTTGTTTATTCTGGCATACCTGGCATACAGGGAAAAATAAATTTAGAATTATAAAGTAACTGAATAACAGAAGGGTTATCCTGGTCAATTTTTTCGGATTTTCCATTTATACCTTTAGAATTGGAAAAATCAAAATATAAAATATTTTATTATAGATAATATTTTTGGGAATAATATACTTCTTTAAACTAAGATGAATACAAAAGTAGACATTCTAAAAAAGATTTTAGATGATTTAATTGATATAGACTATAAGAATGTAGAAATATTAGTAAATAAAGAAATACATATGAAATCAGTAGTATAT
>JAVBMH010000002.1:0-202783 GCA_031552575.1 Apibacter sp.
ACAGACCCCATGAGAGTTTAGGAAACTTAGCCCCGGTGCAATACCTTGAAAAGCAAAAAGAAAAGAGTACAGATAGTGTAGTTTAGATTTATTTAGATAATAATAAAATGTTTTATATTTTTACATTAATATAGGGGATACCATCTGTCCATTCTTTGGGGGGACTTACATATTGTTGATTCTCTGGAGATTCCTTTCAAATACGATGATATTGCATTCTTTTCCTCTTCATATAAAATGCCTAAAACTGTATCTTCTGGAAAGACCAAGTATTGCGGATTTATTGTAAAAGACCAAAATAACTATTATACACTAGATGAAAACCAAAATTATCTGCATAACTATTCTTTTGATGGATATAGGTATTTTCAAGAAAATGAACAGATTAAAAAAAATGGACAGAATAGAGCTGGTTTTTACATTTTTAATGGAGATAAAAAAGGAATTGTTTATTTGTCATATATAAGAAATTCAAGTAGAATACTTTTATTTAAAGCAGAGTACCCTAAAAAATATAAATTTGAAATAGTAGAAGAATATTATCTTCTTATTGACCTAATAAAAGTATACGATGAGAATAATGAATTCTTAGGATATGCAGATGAAAAAGGCATTAATTACTGGAAAAAATAATTTTGTAGTTTATTTTGTAAACTAAATAGTAACCTTACTTCTGAATTATCACTTCTTATAACTTTAGCATTTTACGAATGTCAACATGAAATAAGTCATTAGTATTTCAATGTGTATTTTGTTAATTTAGCAAAGAATTATTTAATATTTTATCTAAATTTAAAAATATAGTATGAAAAGGATTTATTTTTTGATGATTTCGTTATTCATGATGTGTGGTTCTCTTTTCAGCATTAGTTGTTCCAATGGTGATGATAACGGAGTCAACGGAATAGGATCTGATTCTGATAACTTTAGTATTAGTTTAGCTTCCAATATGGTTTACTCAGCAACCACTTCCGTGGATTTACAGATAAACACAAGCAGGCAATGGGTGATTACTATTTATGATAAAGATAAAGGTTGGGTAGATTTTTCATCCTATCAGGGAGTAGCCTCTTCCACCGTAAAAGTTAAGTTAGCGATTAACCCTAATAAAGACTGGCGTTATGTAGACATTTTTGTTTCCAATGGTTTACAGAGTAAAACGGTAAGATTGATACAACAAGCCGATGGAGCTGAGAATATCGGCGATTTAGGTTGGGTGGAATTACCTCAGGAAAAATCAATGTCCAATACCTTGTTTGTTACTCATAATCTTCCGGATAAACCTTCAGTAAGGAATTATTCCCTATTATACGATACTAAAGAAAAATTGGCTTATTGGGTAGCATATCCTATGCATTCCTCTTATTTGGGAGGTGTGGGACGAACAGATGCTTGGGACTATGATCCTAAAATTTTGACAGATCAACAAGCAGTGTTATTCAGCGGGGTATCTGGATATGACAGAGGACATCAGATACCCAGTGCTGACAGAACCAGTTCGACAAATAATAATAAATCTACCTTTTATTTTTCCAATATGACTCCTCAGAATAAAACCCTGAATCAATACCTGTGGGCAACTTTGGAAACAAAAGTGAGAGCCTGGACTACTCAGTGCGATACATTGTATGTAGTAACCGGTGCCATGATTAAGACTTCTACGGACACTCAGGTAAAATATGTAAATGATAATAGTGGAAAAAAAATAGCAGTACCTAAATATTATTTCAAAGCACTCTTAATGAGAAAAGGAAATTCATTTACTTCCATTGCATATAAAATGGATAATGCTGCTCCACAATCAAATACAGATTATAATTTATATAAACTGACTGTGAAAGAATTGGAAGATGCAACAGGTTTTGTATTTTTCCCTAAAGTACCACAGGAAGTAAAGAACACCATTGATATGGATAAATGGAAATAATGAAAATAAAAAAAGGGCTTTAAAAAAGCCCTTTTTTGTTTATTATAAATACTTGAAACTTTGTCCGTTTTTGATCGCTTTCAGAGAATGATAAATCATCTTTATCGTATTTTCTACATCCTTTTGGTGTACCATTTCCACAGTGGTATGCATATACCGGAGAGGTAAGGAAATTAATGCAGAAGGAATTCCGCCATTGGAATACGCAAAAGCATCCGTGTCAGTTCCGGTTACACGACTGGAAGCATGTCGTTGGAAAGGAATTTTATTTTTTTCCGAAGCTTTAATAATTAATTCTCTCAAATTATTTTGAACTGCCGGAGCATAAGAAATTACCGGACCATCTCCACATTTGATTTCTCCGTGTTTTTTCTTGTCAATCATTGGGGTAGTAGTGTCATGCGTTACGTCCGTTACAATTGCAACATTCGGTTTAATGGTTTGGGTTATCATTTCAGCTCCACGCAATCCCACCTCTTCCTGTACGGAATTGGTGATATACAACCCAAAATCCAACGTATCCTTGTTTTCCTTTAACAAACGGGCTACCTCAGCAATCATAAATCCGCCTATTCGGTTATCCAAAGCCCGGCAAACAAAATACATATCATTTAATACAAAAAATTCATCCGGATAAGTAATAATACATCCCACATGAATTCCCAATTTTTCCACATCTTTTTTAGAAGTTGCTCCGCAATCTATCCAGATGGTTTCCACTTTCGGAGCTTCTTCCGTTCCGGTATAATTTCGGGTATGAATGGCAGGCCATCCGAAAACACCTTCCACAATTCCTTTTTGAGTGTGAATATGAACCTTTTTGGAAGGCGCGATCATATGGTCGGAACCACCGTTTCTGATTACATAAATTAATCCGTCATTCGTGATGTAATTAACAAACCAGGAAATCTCATCCGCATGAGCCTCAATAACCACTTTGCAGTTAGCTTCAGGATTGATGATACCATAAGCAGTTCCATAATTATCCGTTTGTATCTCATCCACATAAGGCTTGATATAGTCTATCCATACCTTTTGTCCGGCACTTTCTGCCCCGGTTGGAGAAGGAGTGTTCAGATATTTTTCTAAAAATTTTATAGATTTTTTATTGAATATGGTTTCTTTCATTTTATAAGATAAATTTTTCACAAATGTAGGAATTTAAGAGTATTTTAATTTTGAGGAAGATAAAAAATTTCATGGAGATTATCAGTCATGGAAAATAGAATTGGGAATAATTTTTGTAATTATAACCATACTATGAAAATCAAAAAGATTGTAATATTATTTTCGCTGTTTATTTTTTGTGGTTATCAGGCACAAGAAACAGATTCTTTATCTCAAAAACCAATTAATCCTGATGCTCAAAATCCACCCATATATTTTTCTTCTGATAGTGTTCTTAAACATGAAGCTACTCGTGTTCAGGTTTTCGAAGACAGTATTTCCGCAGATTTGAAACTTGTCCGAATATACGGATTGCCTAAATTCAATAATGATCTGGATAGACAACAGTATAACTGGCTGAAAGTTCGGGTATACAGGTTGTATCCCTATTTGACACTGGCAGTGAAACAATACCAGAATTTGCAGGATTCCATGCGTATAACAAAAGACGATGCGGAGTTCAAAAAATACATCCGAAAACGTCAGAAACAACTTACGGAAGAATATGAAAATAAATTAAAAAATCTTACTAAAACTGAAGGAAAGATTTTTTCCAAATTAATGTATCGTTCAACAGGAAAAACAGTATATGAAATTATAAAAGAACTCAAAAGCGGATGGTCTGCCTTTTGGTGGAATACCAAAGCAGGAGCATTTGACATAGACTTGCAGGAACCCTATGATCCTTATCATATCAGAGATGATGCTTTTGTAGAGGCTATTCTTCTCAGAGCCTATCAGTTTGGTGATCTGGAGCCTTTAAAAAAGGAAGATTACTGAATTAACTAAAAGTAAGTTTTTCAAAATATAATTTTTCATAAGTCCAGGCAATTATAAGTTTGGATATTTTTAATTACAAACATTTTGTAGTAGTGTTTTCTTGACGTATTTTTGACGGAATTTAATGAGAAATAGAATCTGAAATGAAGAAAATCCTGAATATATTATTTTCAACCCGGACTATGGCAGTTATGCTTGTTATTTATGCAGCAGCAATGGCCTGGGCTACATTTATTGAAAATGATTACGGAACACCTGTGGCAAAAGCCTTAATATACAATTCCAAATGGTTTGAGTTGGTAATGTTGATCTTGATACTCAACTTCATTGGGAACATTAACAGATATCAGTTATGGAAACTGTCTAAATGGCCAACACTAGTTTTCCATTTTTCATTCATTTTTATTTTCATTGGAGGAGCCATTACCCGCTATATCAGTTACGAAGGAACCATGCACATCCGGGAAGGGAAGATGAGCAATGAAGTAGTTTCAGAAGGAACATTCTTCAAAGTGGGAATATCTAATGACAAAGGAGAAAGAAGAGCCTATAAAGATATACCGTTTACTCTTGTTCCTAAAGATATTCCTTTTCTGCTTAAACCTTTCAGACAAGAGTTTAAAGCCCAGTACGATTTTTTAGGAAAAAAGGTAAATCTTAAAACCACCGGTTATATTCCTCGGGCTCAGGATTCCTTGCAACTTTCTTCAACCGGAAAACAAATTTTACAGATAGTAACCATCGGAGAAGGAGGAAGAGAAACGGTATATATAGAAGAAGGAACAGCTAAACAAGTGGAAAAAGCCACTATTAGTTTTAATCAGCCGATAGAAGGAGCCATCAACATTACCTTACAAAACGGAGAATTAAATGTTTCATCTCCTATGACCGGACGCCGGATGATTATGGCGACTCAGGAAGAATTAACAATCGAAGGAGAAAATAAAATACAACCTTTACATCTGGCAAGCCTGTATCAGTTTCCTAACGTCAGCTTTGTAATTCCACGTCCGGCTCAGCAAGGGAAAATTGTGTATTACGAAGGAGACAAAAAGAGAAACAGCGATGCTCCCGATCTGGTTTTCATGGAAGTTTCCACAGACAAAGAAACCAAGGAAATCTCATTCTATGGGAAGAAAGGGATCACAGGAGTTCAGAAACAAGTGTTGATAGACGGATTGTTGTTAACTGTAGGTTATGGTTCCAAAATTTATTATACACAACCGTTCTATTTGAAACTCAACAAATTCATTATGGAACATTATCCCGGAAGCAACAGTCCATCTTCCTATGAATCGGAAGTTTCCATTGTTGATGACGGGAAAGAAACTCCCTATAAAATTTATATGAATCACATTTTGAACTATAAAGGCTATCGATTTTTCCAATCCAGTTTCGATCAGGATTTAAAAGGAACCGTTTTATCCGTAAATCATGATTTCTGGGGAACTACCATAACCTATATAGGATATGCATTATTAATATTGGGAATGTTTGTAACCCTGTTCTGGAAAGGAACTCGTTTCTGGAAACTAAATGACCAACTTAAGCGGATTTCCAAAAATAAAAAAACCTATGTAACCATTTTCTTATTGGCCGGATTGTTTTCTTTTTCACAAAAGATTGATATGCATGGAACGGACGACGGAAAACCTCGTCAGGAAACCGTTACAGAAGAAGATACTCATGTGCATGCAGACGGAACTGTTCACTCAGGCAAACATTACGAGCCGGAAGTAGAACCTACAAAAGAAAATGCACATAATCATCCAAAAGAAGAAAGCCCGGAAAATACTATTCCTTCCAAACCGTTGGATGCCGAAACATTTGCCAAATCTGTAAAAATACCAAAATCACATTCCGATAAATTCGGAGCGTTGTTGGTTCAGTCATTTGACGGAAGAATTGAACCTACTAATACATTGGCACTGGAGATTTTACGCAAACTTCATAAAAGTGACAATTTCTATGATCTGGATGCTAATCAGTTTTTACTTTCCATTTCATTGGACCCAATGAACTGGGCACAGGTTCCTTTAATAAAAGTAGGAAATAGAGGAGGAGATGAATTGAAAAAATTAACCAAAGCAAATGAAGAAGGATATACTACTTTGATGAACTTATTTCCGGCAGATGCGGATGGAACTCCCCGATTTGTCTTAGAGGAAGAATTCAAAAAATCATTTGCCAAAAAAACGGCAGATCAAAGTAATTATGACAAGGAAGTTATCGAACTTAATGATAAATTACAGGCAATGTTAACCTTGATTGGAGGACAATATTTACGCTTTATTCCCTTACAAAATGATGCAAAACATACCTGGACTTCCTGGATGAATTCGGAATTTGAAACGGAGCCTATTGCACTGGATCTGATGGGAAATTATTTCAAGTCGGTAATTGAAGCGGAAAAAACCGGAAACTGGACACAACCGGATTTACAACTTCAGAAGATAACCGATTATCAGCATAAATGGGGAAAACAGGTAATTCCTTCTCAGGCAAAAATCGATTGGGAAATACGATACAATAACTGGAATATTTTCTTTAAAATCATGATATTGTATGCTGTTTTAGGTACAATATTATTGGTAGTAGCCTTTGCCAAACTCTTTTTTGATAAATCAAAAGCACTTTCCCTCATAGAATACACCATGTTGGGAATTGTTATCATAGCCTTTCTCATACACGGTTTCGGATTGGGAATTCGTTGGTTCGTATCCGGTCATGAACCTTGGTCCAATGGATATGAAGCAGTAATGTTCATCAGTTGGGTGAGTGTTTTAGCCGGATTTGTACTTTATCGAAACCGAAACGGATTTATTCCGGCAGCAGGATGTTTGGTCGCTGTGATCTTGATGGGATTTGCTCACGGAGGAGATCAGATGAATCCACAGATTACTCCATTGGTTCCGGTATTGAAATCCTATTGGTTAATGATTCACGTAGCAGTAATTACTTCCAGTTACGGATTTTTCGGATTAAGTGCTCTGATTGGAACCGTAGTTCTTATTTTATTCATCCTGAATAACAAAAAAATAACACATAAGGTTCAGGATTCCATCCGGGAATTGACCATTGTAAACGAAATATCCCTGATTATTGGAATATTTTTGCTGACTATCGGAACCTTTTTAGGTGGAATATGGGCAAATGAAAGCTGGGGAAGATATTGGAGCTGGGACCCGAAAGAAACCTGGGCTTTTATTTCCGTAATCGTGTATGCAGTAGTATTGCATTTACGTTTGATTCCGCATTGGAGAGGAAGATATATATTTAACTTACTTTCCTTGTTGGCCTTTTCATCTGTAATTATGACCTATTTCGGAGTGAATTACTATCTTTCCGGATTACATTCCTATGCTCAGGGAGATCCGGTTCCCGTTCCGTTCTGGGTTTACATAGTAATTACTTTGGTGGCAGCATTAGGAATAGTTTCTTATTTTGCCCATAGAAGGAAGTTTGAGAAATAGATTTCACTATAAAATTTATAACTTTGTATATATTATGAATTAGAAATGATGGAGATAACAACAGAGTTATATTTAGGAGATAGTAGAGAGCAATTAAAATTATTAAAAAATAATTCAGTAGATTTAATTGTTACATCTCCACCTTATGCAGATCAGAGAAAAAATACATATGGAGGAATTCATCCAGATAAATACGTTGAATGGTTTTTACCAATTTCAGAACAATTATTGAGAGTACTTAAGCCCACAGGAACTTTTATTTTAAATATTAAAGAAAAAGTAATGGATGGTGAGCGGAGTACGTATGTAATGGAATTGATATTGGAGATGCGTAAACAAGGATGGTTGTGGACAGAGGAATTTATTTGGCACAAAAAAAATTCATATCCAGGTAAATGGCCTAATCGTTTTAGAGATTCATGGGAAAGACTTCTTCAATTTAATAAAGAAAAAAAATTTTCAATGTATCAGGAAGAAGTAATGATTCCAATGGGAGACTGGGCTAAATCACGGCTTAAAAAATTATCAGAAACAGATAAGATTCGTGATAATTCAAAAGTGGGTAGTGGGTTTGGAAAAAATATTTCCAATTGGATAAATAGAGAAAAAGCTTATCCAACCAATGTCCTTCATTTAGCTACAGAATGTAATAATAAAAACCACAGTGCAGCATTTCCTGAGGAATTACCTGAATGGTTCATAAAATTGTTTACAAAGGAAGATGATGTAGTTTTAGATCCGTTTATGGGATCAGGAACCACTTTGTTTGTAGCAAATAGGATGAAGAGAAATTCAATAGGAATAGATATTGTTCCAGAATATTATGAAATGGTTAATAAACAATTAAATCCCATTGAATTGTATTTATTAGAACCAAAAGAAACGTATGAAAAAATTAAACCTAAAAGACGTATTAATATACGTTGAGCAAAACATTGGAATATTTCATCAAAAACGTATTCAAAGCCTTGATAGTTTAAAATTATCTAAGATTCTTAAACGAAAAAACCCGTATTTATTCAAAGCAAAAAATGTATTAACAGCAGACCAAATTGTAAGAGGAATTGTAGATGCACATATCTCTTCTAATGAAGAAACTATTTTTGGAGATTGGTTGGAAGGCTTAGCTATTTTTATCAATGGTAAAGTTTATGAAGGAAGAAAATCCGGAATTACCGGTATAGATTTGGAGTTTGAAAAGGATAATATTCGTTATATTGTTACAGTAAAATCTGGTCCAAATTGGGGAAATAGTTCTCAGATTTCAAAAATGATTTTGGATTTTAAAACAGCAAAAAAGACTTTAAGGACAAGTAATTCTCAGCTTACAGTAATAGCTGTGAATGGTTGTTGTTATGGTAAAGACAGAAACTCAGATAAAGGAGATTATTATAAATTTTGTGGACAAAGATTTTGGGAGTTTATATCAGGAAATAAAGATCTTTATATTGAGATTATTGAACCGTTAGGATATAAAGCTAAAGAAAAAAATGAAGAGTTTGTTAGTATATATTCTCAGATGATAAACAAGTTTACGAAAGAATTTATAAATAAGTTCTGTAAAGAAAGTGGAGAAATTGACTGGAATAAAATAGTAGAATTTAATTCATCTTCTGATGAATGATTTGATGATGTGTGATTTTTCTTCAGAATTAAGATACCGGACTGCCCGAAGCAGTGGAAAAGGAGGACAGAATGTGAACAAAGTGGAAACTATGGTGGAAGCCATTTGGTCTGTTCAAAACTCCCAATTTTTTACAGAAGAAGAAAAACAGCTGATTATTTCCAAATTATCCAACAAAATAAACAAAGAAGGAGAATTATTAGTACGAAGCTCCGAAAGTCGTTCACAATTGGAAAACAGAGAACTCGCAACCAAAAAAATACTGGAATTGGTTAACCGGGCTTTGTATCGTCCTAAAGCAAGAAAACCCTCACAGAGAACTCAGGCATCCATAGAAAGAAGAATCACACACAAAAAAAGGATTTCAGAAATAAAAAAATTGCGGAACAACAAAAATTTTCCGGATTAAATCATACGAATTATGTTACTTCTTTAAAAGAATTAATGTAATTTCCCCCACTAAAAAGTAGATTATGACCGATGCCCTGAAAAACAAAAATTATGGTTCTGCCATGTGGATAATAGGAACCTTATTCTTTATTTTCGGATTTGTAACCTGGCTTAACGGCCCTCTGATCACCTTTGTAAAATTAGCTTTCAACCTGGATACTGATTCCAAAGCCTTTTGGGTTACCACTGCTTTTTATATGGCTTATTTCTTTTTAGCGCTTCCTTCTTCCTGGATTTTGGAAAAAATAGGAATGAAACGAGGAATGGCTATCGGTTTATTAATAATGGCATTAGGAACTTTTATTTTTGGAACCTTTGCCACCCAACGACACTATATAATTTGCCTTATCGGTTTGTTTATAATAGGTTCCGGGCTTTCCTTGCTGCAAACGGCTTCCAATCCTTATATAAGCATTATCGGTCCGATTGAAACTGCGGCAAAACGGATTACCATTATGGGAATCTGTAACAAAGTAGCAGGAATTCTCAGTCCGATCATTCTTAGTTACTTCGTCTTAAAAGATGTAGGAAATTTACAGGACAAAGTTAATGCAGCAACTACGGAAATACAAAAAGAAACAATTCTGAATGACTTTGCCTCTCAGATTTATATTCCTTACATGGTAATGGCTGTAATATTAATCATTTTGGTCTTCTGGATTTTAAAATCGAAATTACCTGATATTAAGGCTTCAGAAAATAATTCAATGGATGAAACAGAGGCAACCACAAAAAACAGTATTTTTCAGTTTCCCCATTTATGGTTAGGTGTTTTTTGCATTTTTGTATATGTTGGAGTAGAAGTATTTGCAGGAGATGGTATTGTATCCTATGGAGCAGACCAAGGATTGATCAAAGGAATTACTATGTTTGGTTTATCAGTCCCATTTACTTCTTTCACCTTGTTTTTCATGCTTTTAGGTTACATAATAGGACTTTTTACGGTTCCTAAAATTTTTTCACAAGAAAAAGCATTGATGATTTCTGCCATATCAGGAATTATTTTTATCTTTGCATCATACATTACAACAGGATATATTTCAGTTATTTTTATTGCTCTTTTAGGACTTTCAAATGCAATTATGTGGCCTGCAATTTTTCCTTTAGCCATTTATAGTCTGGGGAAATTTACAGAAAAAGGTTCAGCTTTATTAATTATGGGAATTGTGGGAGGAGCTATCATACCTAAGCTCTATGCCTATTTAAAAGAAACCATTCCCTTTCAGAATGCAATGTTACTGATAATTTTACCTTGTTATATTTATATTTTATTTTATGCAATAGCCGGACATAAGATGGGACTAAAAAAGTAAATGCATAAAAAATTACTTGCAAGATTTTTATAATATATTTGTAAACAATAGAGAATAAAAACATGGAGTATAATACTCAAAGAAAAAAATTGATTATTCCGGAGTACGGAAGACACATTCAACAATTGGTAGATCATTGTTTAACCATTAAAAATGATGAAGAAAGAAATAAATTTGCCAAAGCTATAATTGAAGTAATGGGAGATTTAAATCCCCATTTGAGAGATGTTCCCGATTTCCAGCATAAACTATGGGATCAGCTTTTCATGATGTCCAATTTTGAACTAAAAGTAGAATCACCATATCCTATACCAACTAAAGCGGACCTGACTACAGCACCTAAAAAAATGCAATATCCTTCCAATGAAGCAAAATATCGTTATTACGGTACCAATGTTAAAAAAATGATTGAAGTGGCCAAAACCTGGGAAGAAGGTGACAAAAAAGAAGGATTGAAATACGCTATAGCCAATCAGATGAAAAAGAACTATTTGAAGTGGAACAAAGATCAGGTGGAAGATGAAGTTATTTTTAATCATTTGGAAGAATTATCACAGGGGAATTTGAAATCGGATGGAGGAGAAGCTTTGATGAATGTAGTAGTTCCCCAGACAAATGGTACTAACAGTCCAAGTCAGAACTATAAAAATAAAAACAAGAACAAAAATAATAGCAATAATAACTATAAAAACAAGAACAAAAATACCAACTACTTTAAAAACAAAAATAAATAATGAACACCTTTCAGATTCAGGGAGGGAAACCTCTTCAGGGAGAATTTTACCCACAAGGAGCGAAAAATGAAGCCTTACAGGTAATCTGTGCCGTTTTGCTGACCTCAGAATCTGTCAGAATAAAAAATATTCCCGAAATTCAGGATGTGTTAAAACTCATCGAAATTCTAAAAACGATCGGAGTTAAAATCATCCGGAATTCAAAAGGAGACTACACCTTTTGCTCAAACGATATAGATTTTGATTTCTTAAAAAGCAGGGAATTCAGAAAAAACGGAGCCCAGTTAAGAGGTTCCATTATGTTATTAGGTCCGCTTTTAGGAAGATTTGGAGAAGCCTATATTCCCGTTCCCGGAGGAGATAAAATAGGAAGGAGAAGATTAGATACCCATTTTCAGGGATTTATTAATTTGGGAGCTAGATTTGAATATGACGAAGAAGAAAAATTCTATTCTGTTAAAGCAGAAGAATTAAAAGGTAGTTATATGTTGTTGGAAGAAGCCTCCGTAACCGGAACAGCCAACATCATTATGGCTTCCGTATTAGCAGAAGGCAAAACCCAAATTTATAATGCCGCCTGCGAACCTTACATCCAGCAACTATGTAAGATGCTTATTGATATGGGAGCTAAGATAGAAGGAATAGGATCCAACTTTCTCACCATAGAAGGAGTTTCTTCCCTAAAAGGAACGGAGCATGCTGTACTTCCCGATATGATTGAAATTGGAAGTATTATCGGATTGGCAGCCATGACTCAGTCGGAAATAACCATCAAAGAAGTAAGCTGGGAAAATCTAGGAATTATTCCTGATACATTTAGGAGGTTAGGAATTCAGATTGATAAACAAGGCGAGGATATGCACATTCCGGCTCAGGAACATTATAAAATTCAAAGTTTTATGGACGGTTCCATTCTGACGGTTTCCGATGCTCCCTGGCCTGGATTTACTCCCGATTTGTTAAGCATTATTCTTGTAGTTGCCACCCAAGCCAAAGGAAGTGTTCTGATTCATCAAAAAATGTTTGAAAGCCGTTTATTCTTTGTAGATAAACTCATAGATATGGGAGCCCAGATCATTTTATGCGATCCGCACAGAGCAACCGTTATAGGACTTAATCAGGAAACTCCATTGCGGGGAACCATGATGACTTCGCCGGATATTCGCGCGGGAATTTCCCTTCTGATAGCCGCCATGTCAGCCAGAGGAAAAAGTCAGATCCATAACATTTACCAGATAGACCGTGGGTATGAAAATATAGATGAAAGATTACGAAAATTAGGAGCTGATATTGAACGTATTACAGTCTAATCTCTACTATTCATGCACGGAGACTTTCATTTACAATTTTCCATCATCATTGCAGTTTACAACCGGAAAGATGAATTACAGGAGTTGCTAAACAGTCTGGTTTCTCAAACCGACACCAATTTTGAAATAATCATAGTTGACGATGGTTCCAAAGAAAAACTGGAATCCGTTGCATCAAATTATTCAGAAAAATTAAATATCCGTTATTATTACAAAGAAAATACAGGAGCAGGCCTAACCCGAAATTACGGTTCAAAGCATGCTTCAGGAAATTATTTCATCTTTTTAGATTCGGATTGTATTGCTCCGCTTCATTACATAGAAAATGTTCGAAAAGAACTAAAAAGAAATTATACAGATGCCTTTGGTGGAGCTGATTCTGCCGATACCAGTTTTAACAACCTTCAGAAAGCCATTTCCTATTCCATGACTTCCTTATTCACTACTGGAGGAATAAGGGGAAATAAAAAAGCAATAGACAAATTTCAACCACGAAGTTTCAATATGGGAATATCCAGAGAAGCATTTGAAGCTGTTGGAGGGTTTTCTGAAATGAGAATAGGAGAAGATCCGGATTTAAGTTTGAGTTTATGGGAGAAAGGATTCCAAACCCGTTTTTTTCCTGAATGTAAAGTATTTCACAAAAGAAGGACTTCACTTAAAAAGTTTTCCAATCAGGTATATCATTTCGGAATTGCCCGGCCTATTTTAAACCAACGGCATCCTGACTATATTAAAATTACTTTTTGGTTTCCTTCCCTATTTTTGATTTTTACTCTTTGTTCTTTGATAGCTTTTATTGTAAAATGTTGGCTGATAATTCCTCTGTTATTTTATTGTTGCCTAATTTTAATAGACTCTACTATTAAAAATAAAAGTATTCAGGTTGGTTTACTATCTTTAGTAACCACTTTTGTACAATTCTTTTCCTATGGTTTTGGATTTTTACAATCCTTTATAACTCTGAATATCTTAAAACAAAATCCAAGGAAAGCGTTTCCTTCCCATTTCTATTGAATAGTATCTTCTTTTCTTATTTAAAAGAAGTATTATCACTTATTTTAAGCATTTTTCCCTGTCCTATCACTTCCTTCTGACCATCATGGTAGGATGTTTTGTAAAACAAAGTATCCCTTACTATACTGACAACAGTTACATTGATTCCTCCACTCTTATTGATAAACTTTTTAAATTTATCCGTTTTAGCTTCTTTTTTATCAAAGTATAGAACATAATTACAATCATTCAGCCATTGGATTTTCTTATAACTTTCTACTCCGTTGGTTATTTCCATCTGCTTTTCGCCTTTCCTTATAATACGGGAATTAAGACTCTCATTAGCATTTATGTTGTTAAACTCACCCTTAGCAAAATCAAGGCAAGTAAGACCTTTATTTTGAGCAGATAATACAGATGAAACTGTAAAAAACAATAATGTATAAAATATATTTTTCATGAGTCAAATATATAAAAAAAACTTACTTTAACCCTTAATTCTAACAGTTTATTATAGTGTAAACATTGCCAATTCAATAAAAAATTAGTACTTTTACAACTTTGTATCAATTGAAAAAAATAAACAAAATATGACAGGAGAAGGGGAAAAATTAATTCCTATTAATATTGAAGATGAAATGAAATCTTCATACATTGATTATTCAATGTCAGTAATAGTTTCCAGAGCACTGCCTGATGTGAGAGATGGTTTAAAACCTGTTCACAGAAGAGTTTTGTACGGAATGTATGAATTAGGAGTAACAGCAAACAGCTCATATAAAAAATCCGCAAGAATCGTGGGGGAAGTAATGGGGAAATACCACCCGCATGGCGATTCATCCGTTTACGATACCATGGTGCGTATGGCCCAGGAATGGTCTTTGCGTTATATGTTGGTTGACGGACAGGGAAATTATGGTTCTGTGGACGGAGACCCTCCTGCAGCAATGCGTTATACAGAAGCAAGATTAAAAAAGATTTCAGAAGAAATCCTTTCCGATATAGACAAAGAAACGGTAGACACCCAGTTAAACTTCGATGATACCTTATCAGAGCCAAAAGTGATGCCTACCCGGATTCCTAATCTTCTGGTGAACGGAACATCAGGAATTGCAGTAGGGATGGCTACCAATATGGCGCCACACAATTTATCTGAGTCAATAGATGCAATATGTGCTTACATTGATGATAAAGACATTACCATAGAGGGATTGATGCAATACATCAAAGCCCCTGATTTCCCGACAGGAGGAACCATTTACGGGTATGAAGGAGTTAAATCGGCTTTTGAAACAGGAAGAGGAAGAGTAGTGCTAAGAGGAAAAGCAAACTTTGAAGAAGTTCACGGAAGAGATGCCATTGTAGTGACTGAAATTCCGTATCAGGTGAACAAAGCAGATATGATTTCCCGTACAGCCGAACTGATTAAAGAAGATAAATTACAAGGAATTTCCGAAATAAGAGATGAATCCGACAGAAAAGGAATGCGGGTTGTATATGTGCTTAAAAACGATGCCATTCCTAATGTAGTACTCAATCTTTTATACAAATATACAGCCTTACAAACATCCTTTAGCGTTAATAATATTGCTTTGGTGAACGGACGTCCGGTTCAGTTGAACCTGAAAGACATTATCCGTCACTTTGTTAACCATCGCCATGATGTAGTGGTGCGCCGTACGGAGTATTTATTGAGAAAGGCTCAGGAACGCGCCCATATTTTAGAAGGATTCATGAAGGTGATCGCCACTCAGGATGCTTTGGATTTGGCAATTAAAATTATTAGAGAAAGTGCCAGTCCGGCTGATGCAAAAACAGGATTGATTGCAGAATTCGAACTTTCTGAAATTCAGGCACAGGCAATTCTGGATCTGCGTTTAGCACGTTTGACAGGAATGGAACTGGATAAAATCCGGGAAGAATATGCAGCCATTATGAAAGAAATAGAATACTTAAACAGTATCTTGAATGATGAAGGACTTCGTTATACCATTATTAAAGAAGAATTACAGGAAGTTAAACAAAAATACGGAGACGAAAGACGTACGGATATTGATTATTCAGGAGGAGAAATGAGTATTGAAGATATTATTCCGGATGAAAAAGTAGTATTGACTATTTCCAAAATGGGATATATCAAAAGAACCTCACTTTCCGAATATCGTACCCAATCCAGAGGAGGAGTAGGGAACCGGGCAGCATCCACAAGGGACGAAGACTTCCTGGAATACGTAGTATCTGCTACTGCTCACCAGTATATGTTATTCTTTACTGAAAAAGGAAAATGTTTCTGGCTGCGGGTATTTGAAATTCCGGAAGGTTCCAAAGCATCCAAAGGACGTGCAATTCAGAACCTTATTAATATTGAGTCGGATGATAAAATAAAAGCATATATCAAAACTCACGACCTTAAAAACGAAGAATATACCCAGAATACATTCCTAGTAATGGTAACCAAAAAAGGAACCATTAAAAAGACAAGTCTGGAAGCCTATTCCCGTCCGAGAGCCAACGGAATCAATGCCATCAATGTACGTGAAGGAGATACACTGGTAAGTGCTAGCCTAACTTCAGGTAAAGATGAAATTATGATTGCTAGCCGAAGCGGAAAAGCCATCCGTTTCCCGGAAGAAAAAGTACGACCTATGGGAAGAACGGCTTCCGGAGTGAGAGGAATAACTCTGGCAGATGCCAAAGATGAAGTAATAGGTATGGTAATTGTTTCCGATATAGAAAATGATACTATTTTAGTAGTTTCCGAAAAAGGATACGGAAAACGTACTCATGCAGAAGATTACCGTATTACCAATCGGGGAGGAAAAGGAGTAATTACCCTGAACATCACGGAAAAAACAGGAGATTTGATAGCCATTCAGAAAGTAACAGATGAAAACGATCTGATGATTATCAATAAATCCGGAGTTGCGATCAGAATGTCCGTATCAGAAATGCGGGTAATGGGAAGAAATACACAAGGAGTAAGATTGATCAATCTGAAAAATAATGATGCAATAGCAGCCATTACAAAGATTGAAAAAGAAGAAGGAGTGGAAGAAGAGAATGATGAAGAAGTCGGAGAAGTAACTCAGGATATTTCCGGTGAAAACAACAATACTCCACAAGAAGAAAACAACACAGAACCTAAAGAATAATCAACTATAGTATGAAAAAATTAACCTTATCCTTGTTTACCCTGTTCACCCTGATTTCATTTGGACAGGAAAAGGAAATTAAAGATGCTTTCACTGCATATGAAGGCGGAAATAAAACACAAGCTCAAACCTTGTTACAGCAGGTAGAATCTACAGTTACAGCAAAAGCCTCAAACATAGAACCCGATGTCTATGCAAAATATCTCTATGTGAAAGGAAGTTCCTTACTGGATCAGGGAAAAACCGCAGAAGCAGCCCAGGTACTTTCTACCCTTGCTTCTTACGAAAAAGGTCCGGTTTATTCATTGAAAAATAAAGACACGAAAGAGAAGACATTTGTTCTTTCCAAATCGGAAGCGGATAAACTGCAAACGCAGGGATTTTCTGGACTTAAAGAAACCAAGTCGGGAACCAATTATATAGATAAACTTCTTCCTGTTCTGGATAAGAAAAGACAGGAGGTACTCAATAAAGCTTCTGAAGAACATAGTGCTAAGAATTATGCAAAAGCAGCCGATGATTTCCTGCAAGTTCATTATTTGACTAAAGCAGCCGGAAGCGATGACGATCTTTACAAATATTATGCGGCTGTTTCCTATCATGCAGCTAACAATAATGAAAAAGCATTGTCATTATATAAAGAGCTGATTGCAGACGGATATACTGGGAAAAAGACAGTTTATACAGCTATGCAGAACGGACAACGGGTAAACCTTACTGAAGAACAATACAACTTGTTTAAAGCTGCTCCTGGAGCTTCCGGACTTACCGACTTCAAGAAAGAAGAAACTCCTTCTGTAGAATCTGATATTTACAACTATGCCGTTAGCATATTAACTGCTGATAAAAAGTATGATGAAGCACTGGCACTTGCCCAAAAAGGATTGTCAAAGTTACCTAATGATACTAACCTGACTTCTCAGATAGGAGATTTGTATTATCAGACAGGACAAACTGAAAAATATATAGCCCAGTTAAAAGAAAAGGTACAAAAAGATCCGCAAGATTATCTGTCATTGTACAATTTAGGAGTTCTATATAGTAAAGATCCTAAAACTGCTGATTTAGCCAAAGAATATTACAATAAAACAATAGCTATAAAACCGGACTATGCGGCAGCCTA
This sequence comes from Apibacter sp., assembly GCA_031552575.1. Taxonomy (GTDB): domain Bacteria; phylum Bacteroidota; class Bacteroidia; order Flavobacteriales; family Weeksellaceae; genus Apibacter. Next base: position 18,050 of record JAVBMH010000002.1, read on the forward strand.
TTTGAATTTATCAGCTTTAGCCTTGGCTCCGGATACAGAAATTGTAAATAAAATGAAGGCATTGGGAAATTCTCAAACCGATCAAAAAAGATACGAATACTTATTGGCACAGAGAAGAGATATGTTCAAGAATGCATTACCTTACATGGAAAAAGCATATGAATATGACAAAAAAGACAAATCCATTATTCAGGCATTAGAAGAAGCCTATAAAGTTCTTCAGATGAAAGATAAACTGGATGAAATAAGGAAAGCAAAAGCAGCTTTATAAGCTGATAAGCATAATTTTTCACAAAGAACTGTCTATTTTGGCAGTTCTTTGCTTTTAAGGAATAATATTTGCATATACTGTTTTAAAAATAGAATATATTTGTATCATTAAATTTTTTAAATTGAAATTATGAAAAAAGGATGTTTAGTAGGTGGTGGAATATTCGCCATATTAGCGATATTTGTTATAGGTTTTATAGTTTGGGGAGTTGGAATCAACAACCGGATGATAGAACTTACCAATGACGTAAATCTTAAATGGAGCCAAGTGGAAAGTGCCTATCAGAGAAGAGCGGATTTGATTCCGGGTTTGGTAGCAACGGTAAACAAAGCAACCAATTACGAAAAGGAAACATTGACCGCCGTTATAGAAGCGAGAGCAAAAGCAACTTCCGTACAAATAGATCCGTCTAATCTGACACCTGAAAAATTGGCAGAATATCAACAAGCTCAGTCAGGTTTAGGTTCAGCATTAGGAAGGTTATTGGTTTCTGTTGAAAGATATCCGGATTTAAAAGCCAATCAAAATATCTTGGCACTACAAAATCAGTTAGAAGGAACAGAAAACAGGATTAAGATCGAAAGAGATAATTTTAATCAGTCAGTAACAGATTATAACAATTTTATTCAGAAAGTACCTAACAATATTATAGCCAGTTTCAGAAATTTTAAAGAAAAAGGAACATTCAAGGCAGATGCAGGTGCTGAAAAAGCCCCGAATGTGGATCAGATGTTGAATGGAGGAGATAAAAAATAAGTAGAATTTTTCTCAAATTAGTAAGAAATAGAAATAACACTAACTGATAATACTAAGACATGCTATTTACTCCGGACGATGAAAAAGAAATCATAGAAGCCATCAGGCAGGCAGAATCCATGTCGACTGGAGAAATACGTGTTCATCTGGATCAGAAATTAAAAGGAGATCCGTTGGCTGTTGCTCAATCCATTTTTTTCAAAATAGGAATGCAAAAAACTAAGGACAGGAATGGAGTGTTGTTCTATGTTTCCGAAAATAAAAGAAAAATAGCCATCATAGGAGATGAAAATATACACAAATATGTCCGGCAATCCTTTTGGAATGAGCTTATAGAAGAAATAATCCATTCATTTAAACAAAATAAATATAAAGAAGGTTTGGTTTCGGCAATACACAAAACCGGAACCAAACTTAAAAAATATTTTCCTGGTAACGGAAAAAACAATGATAATGAACTTCCTGATGAAATTTCACGTTAAAATCATTCTGTTTTATATTTTTCTGTTTACAGGAAGTTTACTTTTCTCCCAGACAGAATTTAAAATTCCGGAACTACCTTCCCGGCCGGATCTGGTCTATGATTATGCCGGTGTTCTGACTTCCGGACAAAAAGCGGAGTTAAGTCAAAAGCTGATAGCTTATAACGATTCCACTTCCACACAAATATTGGTTTGTATTGTTAAAACCCTGGATGGTGACGATATTAATTATGTAGGAGCCCGTTGGGGAGAAAAATGGGGAGTAGGCCAGAAAGGAAATAATAACGGTATTCTTTTACTGATAGCCAGTGATGACCGTAGATTAGCAATTCAGACAGGTAGAGGAACTGAAGATGCCATGACAGATAAGACCTCTAGTATTATTATTAATCAGTATATGGTTCCCTATCTTAAAAACGGAGATTACTATGGAGCCATAAACTCAGGAACAGATCAGATCATTAATGTATTACTGGGAAAATTCAAAGCAAAACCTAAATCCGATGATATTTCAGATGAAGCTGTTTCCGGTTTGGCTATAGCTATATTCATTTTTCTTCTTATACTCTTCTTTGCTTTAATGAGTAAAAACAGGGGAAACGGAACTTATTATGACAGAAGAGGAAAAAGGAATGATGATGATTACTGGGGCGGAGGCGGAGGATTCTTCGGTGGTGGAGGTTTTGGAGGAGGAAGCTCAGGAGGCGGTGGAGGCTTTGGTGGCTTCGGAGGGGGAAGTTTTGGTGGGGGCGGAGCCAGCGGAAGTTGGTAACAATAATGCAAAAATATATTATAATTCATGCTAAATTTAACAACATTTCAGTTAAAGTTTAGTATATTTGTTATTATAATAATAGTATATCATGAACGGATTAAAACTTCTTATCTTAGTTGTAGTAGTCTTGCTTCTAAATAGTTGTAAAACAGCTAAGATGAATACGCGAAATTCCAATGTAGATGGAGATCATCTTCAGGATGAGTTGTATTATGAATATGATTATGATTATTATGATCAGGATGATTTTGACAGAGGATAGAATTTACTTCAAAATTTAATTGAACCATAAAACTGTATTAAAAATACTATTTTAGTCAGTTCATCTATTTTTGATAATTCTTAAAATTTATTATTTCCTATCCCAAAACCTTGCTTAGTCCACAGCTCAAAATACTTTCCTTTAGCATTCAAGAGGGTTTTGTGGTTTCCTTGTTCCGCAATCTGCCCGTTCTCTAATACTATGATTTCATCTGCCTGATAAATAGTACTTAATCGGTGTGCTATAACAATGATAGTTTTTCCCTGTTGCTTGAAATTAACCAGTGTTTCTTTTACGATTTGTTCGGAGTGAGTATCTAAAGAAGAAGTAGCTTCATCCAATAATAAAATTTCCGGATTCCGGTACAATGCTCTTGCAATGGCAATTCGTTGTTTTTGTCCGCCGGAAAGCATCGCCCCGTTTTCTCCTATCTGCGATTGAAACCCTTGTGGAAGTTTCTCCACAAAGTCTGTAATTCCTAACTTTTGGCATAAATCCATTACGGCTTGTATATCCGGCTCCGGCTCACCTAATGCAATGTTGTCTATAATATTACCCGAAAAAAGATTGACTTGCTGGGGAATTATCCCGATTCTTTTTTGCAGGCTTTCATAGCTGATGTATTTTAAATCGTATTTACCAATGTATATTTTTCCCTTTTCAATCGGATATAGGTTTTGAAGCAGGGAAATTAAGGTGGTTTTTCCGCTTCCGCTTTCTCCTACAATGGCAGTGGTGGTATTCATTTTAAACGAAGCAGAGAAGCCTTTAAATACATCAGTTCGGGTTCCATAACTGAAAAATACCTCTTCAAAACGGATGTTTCCTATATCTTCGGGTTTGAGTTCTACTTTGTTTTCCATTTCTTCCCGTTCCAAATCCATAATCTCAAACAAACGGTCGGAGGCGATTAGTGCGTTTTGTATGGTTCTATTCATGGAGATCAAGGAAGAAATTGGGGAACTGAAATATCCGATTAGAGCATAAAAAGAAAATAATTCACCGGGAGTAATTTCCCGGTCTATTACATAAATACTTCCTGCCCAAAGCAGGATAACGGTAAATAAGGTAGCTGAAAGTTGAGTGGAATAAGTGCTGAATATCGTATTTTTTCCTGATTTGTAAATGGTAAAAAGTAACCTGATAAAGGTAGTTTCGGTTTTGGTATTGGAATAGTCCTCAATTCCAAATTCCTTAATGGTTCGTATGTTATTGAGGCTTTCCACCAATTGGGTTTCCAAATCGGCAGCATTTTCCATTACCTGCCGTTCTACTTTCTTATTAAAAGTATTTACCAGAATGTAAATCAGGATATAGACAGGAATCACCAATGCCACAATCAGGGCTAATTTCCAGTGATAGGCGAACATCAGGGCAAAGGAAAAGATCACAATAAAAATATTTACCATAAATTCAATGGAAACATCATTGATAAAGGTTCGTATCTTAAACGCATCATTAATACGGGAAACGATCTCCCCGATACGCATGGTGTCAAAAAATCGTTGAGGTAAATGTAACAAATGTTTATAATAACCTAAAATGAGCCGGGAATCAATCAATTGTCCGGTTTTCAGCACAAAAATACTCTTTTGGCTTCCTATGTAAGTTTGAAGCAGAATAATGCACAACATAATAATTCCCAATAAGTGGAGTAGGTTTTTATTGTTGTTCACCAGTACATAGTCGGTAATCTTTTCTACATAAATGGAAACGGATAAGCCCAAAACAGTATAAAGTATGGCTCCGAAAAGTGCCTGTATTAGAACGGTTTTGTGAGGTTGTACTAAATTCCAGAACCGTTTGAGGTTGGAGGTTTTTTCATTGGAGGGCTTAAAACTTTCGTTCGGGGCAAGTAAAACCAATACACCCGACCAGATTTTCTGAAATTCTTCGTAGGAATAAGTTACCATTTTTCCCAAAGCAGGCTCCATTATCTCAACCTGATTTTTGGTTACAGTATAAATAACTACAAAATGATGCAATTGTTTTTCACCTATAATCACATGGGCAATAGCGGGTAGGGGGATCTGGGGAATGGCATCCATACCGCCTTTTACTCCTTTGGCGGTGAAGCCCATTTTTTCAGCAGCTTGTATGATTCCGAGTACATTGGTTCCCTGTTTGTCGGTAGAGGCATATTGACGGATGCGGGCGATAGGGAGATTGAGTTTATAGTAATTACTTATGGAAGCAAGGCAAGCAACCCCGCAATCCCTCATGTCATGCTGTCGGACTTTGATATTACTCATTTTCGGATTTAACAGTAAGAATTTTCGGGTTTAGCCAGTTATCTACTTTGTCATAGAGTAAATCCCAAAGGCTTCGGCGGTTAATAATAAAACGAACGGTTAAAGTCATTCCTTTTTTTACCTGTCCTTTATATCCGTTTTTCAGTTGTAAATATTTCTTATCCAGTAAACAGCGTACTTTGAAGAAAGCGGAGCCGTCTTGTTGCAGAGTAATATTCTGGTCTATATCGGCTACTTTTCCGCTAAGCATTCCCCATTGGTTATAGTTGTAGGCATCTACCTGTAAATTAATGGTTTGCCCTTTCCGTATCAGCCCTATATCGTTAGGGGAAACATACGCCTCCACAAGCAGACCGTCATGGGCGGAGATTTCTGCAACGGTTTGTGAGGCATTGAGGAAAGTTCCTTTTTGGATTCCATTATAATTCATAATGCTGCCGGAAATGGGAGCGGTTACGGTATAATTCTTTTTGTTGGCTTCTATCTGGTTTATAGTTCCGCCGTAGTTTTTGATTTGTTGCAGGATTTCCCGGCGGTGGGTTTGCCACGAGGCTTGTTGCTGTTGTTCCTGCGTACGGAGGGAAATTTGGGCGGTTTGGAGATCGTACTCGTATTTTTCAAACTCCGATGCGGAAATTACACCCTGATCATACAAGGTTTTGTTCCGGTTGTAAACCCGTTGTGCCTGTTGTAAGCCTGCCAGTAGTTCCTGATGTTTTTGGACATACGCCTGATATTCCCGTTGGATTTCTACGGTTTGCAATCCGGAAGTATTTCCGGCAGTAATTTTGTTGAGGTCGTTCAGTACAGCATAAAGGTCGGTTTGCAGGTCGGTATTCATAGTGGTCTGGGTGTCTAAAGGAGTGGTTTCCAGTGTAAGCAGGGTATCTCCTTTTTGTACGTTTTGGTTATTACGTAGATTTATGAAGGTAACTTTCCCGCTTACTACGGTGGAAACGGGTACGTTTTCGGAAACAGACCGTACCATTCCCCGGCTTTGGGTGGAAACATCTACTTTGATAACCGGCAGCAGGGAAAAAACTACCACTAAGGCTGCTAAAAATACGGTATAAATGGAAATACTACGTACTTTATTGCGGTAGTAAAGGTTTTCTACAGTGTAAAGAATGGAATTATTCAACTTTAATTAGTAATTAGTAATTTAAAAAGAATAATAAGCAGTTTGTATAATAATATGGCCATTATAATTATTGATTAGTTTAATAGTAGAACAACTGTTTTTCCATTTTTCAATGTAATTGTCATTTTATCTTTTTCTGCTTCTTTTTCAATAAAATCATTGAGTTTGGAACAATCAATATCTGCCAAATTGGTATTGTTAATCTGAACAAGAGCATCACCTAAGGTGAGACCCGCTTTTTCCGCAGGGCTGTTTTTATATAAAATATCTATTTCTATATTACTGTTCTTTTGTTTGGTTAGTTTAAAACCTGTTTTAGGAATAATAAGGCTATCAGAGGTTAACTTACTATAATAAATCTTTGTGAGATCTTGGGGAATTATAAGTTTAGAATCCCGGAAAAAGCCTAAACCTATGGTAGTTTCTGCATTTTCAGAATACTCAATTTTTTTTTCATAAGTAGCACTATTATAGTTAATTTCATTCATGTAAATATGACTTTTTATAAACGTACTTGAAAATAATCTATTTACTTCAATCCCTTCAGGAAGTTTTGACTTTTCTGCTTCTTTGTAATTAATAAGTATAGTAGAAGGATTACCAGTATCTAATAGATATTTATTTGCATGGAGAGGATTTTTTTTCAGAAAATTCTCGTTGGTGTAAATACATAAACTATTAAATTGTTTTTTGATAGGAAGATAGCCGTATCCTTCACTGTTTATAGGTTTTTCAGAAGCATATCCGATGTGTTTTTCCAGGTCAAAATACCAATGGTATTTTTTTATTATATCCAGCCCTATCAGCCCTATGGTTTGCTCTTCAAAACATGGATTGTTGAACTCCTCCCAATCTAAAATTTCTACGTCAAAATCTTTCAGTTTTATTTCTCCTATCCGGATTTCGGAAAATTGTCCACGAGAAGTCTTTTTCTTTCCAAAATAAGTATTGCAGTATTTATGCAACTTCCACTTATTTTTATAGTCAAGTTCAGGAGGTAAGGCATTTGAAGCTATAAAAGTTTTGCTGGCGCCCGTATCAAAAACAAAGACACCGGAAATATGTTTTCCATTGATAAAAATGGAATCAACATAAATTCGGTCTTTCCCGGGTCGTAAATGTAAGTTATAGGTTTGAGCTTTTATAAATGTATAGCTATAAATCACCAAGAATATAATATAAATTTTATTCATTCTAACATTATTGAGACTATTAAATATAAAGAGACTTTGGCTTAAAGTCTCTTTACCGTTGATTTTTTTAGTTATAAATCTTTAAAACCATCTAGGGTTATCACCCTTCTCTATTTCATGTGCTCCTATAGCCATAAATATTACGGCAGCAATGGCGATAAGAATTCCTAAAAACCTCCTTCGGTTTTTCTAGCTTCTTCAACACTAAGCTCCTGAACGTTTAATTTGTTTAAATCCATAATTTTCTTGTTTTAATTAATGTAAAATTGATAATATATTATATTTTATCATGATAAATATATACTGCAAATATTATAATTATAATCCAGATAAACAAATACTTTTTTAAGAAAAATAGTTACTTTTGGTATAAATTTTTTTACTTTTGGTGAAAAATAGAGCTATGGAAATAGAAAATGTAATAGAAAAAATAATTCAATACCGTAATGTAAAAGGGTTTACTTTTGAAAACATGGCTGCTGAACTGGATATAACCCCTGCTGCCTACCGGAAAATAGAAACCGGGGAAACCAAACTAACGGTAGATAGGTTGTTTAAAATATCCAAAATATTAGATACTCCTCTATCCCAATTACTGGAAATAGGTAATGACGTTTTTCAACAAAATAATAATGAAAATGCTACCGGTTATCAGCAGAAAATAGAACATTATCATCAGGAAAATAAGGAATTAACTGATACTTTAGTTGTTTCCTTGCAAAAAGAAATAGAACATTTGAAAGGAGAAATTCAGTTTTTACGGAAACTGGCAGAAGGGAAATAATTATAATTAGTAAGTAAGAATTAGAAATTAGTAATGGATAAAAGATATCTTATAACATCATTTGTCAATAATATAATAATTACTATAGATATTCTATTTTTATTTCTCCGGATAAAAGGAAAGCAATCAATTATAGGGAGAGCAAAATAATAAAACAGAATATTACTTTGAATCACTATTTTTTATAGTGAAAATATTATACAGAGTAAAGAAAATAAGGATAAATAAGGCTACCGAAAGATAGCCTTAGATTTTTAATTATATAGCTTGCCTTATTGCATAGCCGGCAAAATAGCAAAAAACTAATATTCCTAAAGCAATGCTTAAGCCCCGAATTACTTGGTTAGCTAATTTATTAGACATGATAATATCAAAACTTATTTGATTAAGGCATCATTAAATCCAATATCATAAGCTGCTCTTATGAAAAGAAGACAAATAATGCAAATAATGACAATAAGCCAGTAGTTATGGGTAATAGTATTAACTTTTTTCATAAAATTCATTATATAGAATACCAGATTACTCAGTAAAAAACTGGTTTATTTGTTTATTCATAACAAATGTTTAATGTCCAGAACCATTATTAATGATGTAAAGCAATTGTTGCTCCAAGTTTAGCCCCTAATTCAAAGAAAGCTATTCCTAAAATAATGCACATAATAATGATTGAAAATACTGTTTTTTCTGTTTTATTTTTTACCATTGTCCAGAATTAAATTTTTCTTTTATATAACCATAAGCTACGCCACTTAAAAAAGCTAAAGGAAATAATCCTGCGAATCCTCCATATACATTACTTAGTTCTTTATGTTTTAAAGGAGTTAACTTTAATTTATTGATATTTTCCATTACTTTTTTAATTAATTATTTTGCCATAGCTGTACCTAATTGTTCTCCTTTATCAAAACACCATACTGTTGCTCCTGCAATAGCAATAGCTATAGGTAACCACCCAAATCCTCCATTAGTATTTACTTTTTCTTTAATACTAAGTTCTTGCAAATTTAAATTTTTTAAGTTCATAATCAAAATTATTTTTTATTAAACAAAATTTTTACTGATTTATATTTTATTATGATAAATACAAATACAAATACAAATGTATTGGATAAAATAAATACTCACTATTCGGATAAAAGGTAAACTATGTATTTGTTACATAATTTGTATAAGTTTTATTTTTTGTACTTTTGATGTAAATTATTCCTGAAATTCAAATCCTTTAAGAAAATGTATATAGATAAAGAAAAGATCAGAAAAATCAGAAGGGAAAAAGATTTTTCCCAGGAATATATGGCGGAATCCTTAGGGCTTTCCCAGTCGCAATATTTCCGCATTGAAAACGGGGAATGCTCTATAGACCTGGAAAAGATCAACTCTATATCGGAAGTGCTTGGTATTAATCCGTTGGATATTATTGAATTTTCCGAAAAACAGGTTTTTAGTAATTGTTCTCAATCGGGTAATTTGAATACCATTTACAATCAAGATAATTTTGAGAATGAGCGGGCTTATTTAATGCAAATTCAGGATTTAAAAGAAGAAATCCAGTTTTTACGAAAGCTGGCAGAAGGGAAATAATTGGCAGTTAGCAAGAATTAGAAATTAGTTGTTTAATTATTTTTTTCATGTATTCTGTTTTATAGAATTAAGATTGAATGATTGCATTAGCCAAGATAGGTAATAAAAATCCCCAATTTTACATCAGGGATTATTTAAATCATCTTCTAATCACGTTCACTATTTATGAAAACATATCTTTTATTTTTTCAAAGAATGTTTTATCATTTTTAGTTGGTTTAGGAGAAAAATGATCATCATCCATCATGGTTTCAAAGAAAGCCTTTTGTTCTCCGGTAAGTTTTCCCGGATTAGGAGTCCATACATTTACATGGATGAATAAATCGCCATATCCGTATCCCTGCATTTGAGGCAACCCTTTTCCTTTTAACCGCAGGATTTTTCCTGATTGAGTTCCCGGATCTATGGTTATTTTTACTACTCCTGATACGGTTGGAATTTCTTTTTTTGTTCCCAAAATTGCATCCGGTATCGAAATATAGAGTTCATAATGAAGATTATCTCCTTCTCTTTTCAGATTTTCGTCCTCAATTTCTTCAATCACCACAATTAAATCTCCCGGAATTCCTCCGAAAGGAGCATCATTTCCTTTTCCTCTGACTTGTAGTTGAATTCCTTCCCGAACTCCGGCAGGTATTTTTATAGAAACTTCCTCTTCTACTTTTATAAGTCCTTGATTATTAGCTCCTGGTGGAATATGGTCAGCTACTTTTCCTGTTCCTCCACACGTGCCACAAACCGATTGCGTTTGCATCTGACCGAAAGGAGTATTCATTACTCTTCGGGTTTGTCCGGAACCATGACAGGTAGGACAATTTTTGGAAGTAGCTCCCGGTGCTAGTTTAAAGCGTTTTACTTTAACTGTTTTTTCAACTCCGTTGATGATTTCTTTTAGTGTAAGAGATAACCGGATACGTAAGTTGGAACCTTGTACTTGTTGCGGACGTGAAGAAAAACCTCCAAATCCTCCTCCGAAAGCACTTCCAAAAATATCACCGAAATGAGAAAAAATATCTTCCATATTCATTCCTCCGCTTCCGAATCCTCCGGCTCCGTAAACTCCTGCATGACCAAGCTGGTCATAACGGGCTCTTTTTTGAGGATCGCTTAATATTTCATATGCCTCTGCTGCCTCTTTAAATTTTTCTTCGGCTTCCTTGTCTCCCGGATTTTTATCGGGGTGATATTTTATGGCTAATTTTCTATAGGCTTTTTTCAGTTCAACTTCAGTTACGCTTCTGGTAACTTCCAGCACTTCGTAATAATCTCTTTTTTTAGACATATGATTTTAATATGATAAGATCTTCTTTTATTTTCCTACAACTACTTTGGCATAGCGGATTACTTTGTCGTGCAGCATATATCCTTGTTGTATTATGTCCACGATTTTATCCTTTAAACTTTCATCGGGTGCAGGAATCTGGGTAATAGCTTCATGAAAATCCAGATTAAATTCATCACCCGGTTTCACCTCAATTATAGATAATCCTTTATCTTTTAAAGTATTGAAAAATTTGTTGTAAATTAATTTAACTCCTTCTAATATAGTATTATTATCTTTTTCCAGTTCTTTAATAGCCCTGTCAAAATCGTCCAGAACAGGAAGCAATGACTCTAAAATATCCTTATTGGAATATCTGAGTAAATCCTGTCGTTCTTTCGCTACTCTTTTCTTATAATTATCAAACTCAGCAAATAAACGTATGAATTTGTCTTTCTCTTGTGCCAATTTTTCTTCTGGTGTAATTTCCTCTTTATCTTCTGCCACATTTTCAGGATTTTCAGTAACATCCTGAGAGGCTTCCTGATTATTTGGTTCTTCAATTAGTTCATTTTCTTCGTTTTCATTATGCTTTGACATGATTACTTGCTTTTATATTTTTGTATTACCATTCAATATCAATTTTGCTGCCATTTTATATTTACTGTCAAATCGGCTTAAATCTCTGCTTACAGTAAGTCAAAATTCAATACTTCTTATTAAATTTGCACAAAATTAATTTTACTGAAATGCTGAAAGACTCCCGCATATTTTCCATTCAGTCTGAAAACGAATTTAATGAAGTTGCAATTCAGATTTTTAATTACCAATATGAAAATACATTAGTTTATAAAAAGTTTGTGGATTTATTAAATATTGATTTGAAAAAAATAAATCATTATTCACAAATTCCTTTTTTACCGATTGAATTTTTTAAATCCGGTAAAATTATTGATCAAGATTTTTCAGACATTAATTTTTATTTCCAAAGTAGCGGTACAACATCAGAAAATCTTTCCAAGCATTATATTGCAGATGAAAGTCTGTATCAAAAAAGCATCATACAAGCTTTTACCCGTTTTTTCGGTGATCCTTCACAGTATGTTTACTTAGGATTACTTCCTTCTTATCTGGAACGGAAAAACTCATCACTTATTTATATGGTAAACCATTTGATGGAGCAATCAGAGCGCAAAGAAAACGGATTTTTTCTGCATAATTTTGAAGAGCTGGATGATGTTATAAAAAAATTGGAAGAGGCGGAGCAGAAAGTAATTTTATTTGGAGTTTCTTATGCTTTGTTGGATTTTGCAGCTGCTTTTCCTCAGAAATTAAAGAATACCTTGGTTATAGAAACAGGAGGAATGAAAGGGAGAAGGGAAGAAATTACAAAAGATGAATTATTGAAAGAGTTACAAACTTCTTTTCAAACCGATAAAGTTTATTCTGAATATAGCATGACTGAACTGCTTTCTCAGGCATATTCTTTGGGAGATAATGTCTATTCATGTCCTCCCTGGATGAAAATACTGATCCGTGATGCGGAAGATCCGTTTGACTATGTGGAGAATGGAAAATCAGGAGGAGTTAACATTATTGATCTGGCGAATATTCATAGTTGTTCCTTTATTTCAACCCGGGATTTAGGAAGAAAAAAAACGGATCATTCTTTTGAAGTTTCAGGTAGGATGGATAATTCAGATATTCGGGGATGTAGTTTGTTATTGCTATGAATTTCAATAAAAAAGGGTAACTACTTACTTTTTTAACCTTGTAAAATTTTCATTATATTTACAAAAACTAATATTATGAAAAATATGGTTAAATGCCCTAAGTGCGGGAGTACATTAAAAGAATTTGGCATCAATTATCAGTGTGAAAATGAAAATTGTGATTATTTAGAAATAAAAATTGAAGCTCTATCTAGCGATAAAGGTCAAATATATATAATTCCTAATGAAGAAAATCAAGAAGATAATTTAGAAGATGATTCAGAATTAAATGACTCTAAATAGGTTTTTGTTATCTCATCATTTTCAAAATCTTTTTCTGTAGGATGATAAATTATCTGAACTATCCTATCAACAGTTTCTAAAGGTGTTTTTTGTTCTATTAAGAATTTTTTATACATTTCCTCTGTTACTCCTTTTTTCTTACAATTTTCTCTTACTTCTTGGTAAGTAACAATATTTCGTTTTTTTTCCTTTTTCATAATTTCTATTTTCTTTATTTAATTTTGAAATCATAGATATAAAACTTATCTTTATTTCAATAAACCTTGTAAGCTATGGAAACTTTAGTTCAGTTTAAAAGTGTTCTTGAATTAGTTAGAACTTTCGATACAGAGGAAAAATGTAGAGAATATCTGAAACAACTCCGTTGGAAAGATAATATTGAGTGTCCTAACTGCCAAAACTCCGAAAAGAAAATCTATGAATATAAAAATGGGAAGATGTATAAATGCCCCCAATGCCAAAAACAATTTAATGTTACTACTAATACTATCTTTCAAGGAACTCATATCAGTTTGAGAAACTGGTTTTACGTGCTTTATATCTTTGTAAATTATAAAAAGGGCTATTCCTCTATCCAAATATCTAAAGACTTAGGAATTACTCAAAGTTTTGGGAAGAAGATGAATTGGGATATTGTTACTTCTTCTCTTATGATGTATTGATTATAGCAACTATTTACTCTTTTTTAGCTTTAAGAACTTAAAAATTATTTAAATTTCTATTAAACTTTGTTGATTATGATGTTATTTGTACAGAAATATTCTCTGTAAAAGTTTCAATACTTGATTCTGTAACTACTTGAGCACTTGGTACTGCGAAATGATTTCTTACATATGGCTGCCCATGAATAGGTTCTCCTATTGTAATTACTTGCATACTGGATGTAAGTAGTTCATTTTTTATTTCATGAACTAATCCATATTCTTGAGCCTGTTTAGGATCCAATGTAGTCCTATTATTCATATCAGAATCGACTGTAGATATGTCTTTTCCTGTTGTATCTCCAATTACTTTAGCTATATTTTTTTGATCAATTTGAAGACTTTTTAAGTTTTCTTCTAATTGTTTCTCATCCATTGAAACAGGTTGATTTATGTTAAATTTTACACTATGAATAAGAAATCTTGAATGAGGTACAGTATATCTTCTTTTTCCTGCTGAAAATATAACAACTCCTATGGAATCAACACTTCCAAAGTTATAAGTATCAACTTCTACAGGTAAACCTTTCAGATAATTATGTATTGATAAACCATGAAAAACAGACCCTCCTGGAGTAGAGAGCAAAAGTCTTATTTTAGTTGTTCCTTGTGCTAATAAATTATCAATTGAAGTGAAAAGTTGATCTGCTGTTTGATCATATACTGGCGCTAAAAATCTTATGGCTCTTTCCATTTTTAATTGAATTTTAATTATTCAACAAATATAAAATATTTTTTTACATATAATACGTGTTATGTGAAATAAAAATAAAACCCAACGATAATTATCCTATAATTATAGCATCATATCATGAAAATGAAGTCATAAAGATAACTTATAAACATTTTTCTAAGCCATGATATCATAATAATTTCACATTATTATTGAAACTACTTTATTTGAAAATAGATTAACTTCTATTGAGATAGTTTAACATGAAAAAAAGAAGAATTAAACAGAACAATCTTTTTATTTAAAACTAAATTAAGTATTTTTCCTATCTTAGCTCCATTAAAATAGAAGCGAGAGCTTTATCAATTTGATTTTGAAAAACCGCCAAGTTTAAAAAAACAAAATCCTTCATTCAGTTTAATAAAGACGGAACGTTTCGCAGAGTAGATTATTTTTATGATGGACAATACGGAATGGGATGTTTTCAGGAACACGATGATAGGGGAACTTATACCTTCGATACTAAAAACAATAGAGTATATCTACATTTTCATAGAGATTATATGGAAGATAACTATCAATCAACGGATATTCTTGCTAATATAAGGTTAACTCCAGAAACTCTTTATTTTGACTTTATGGAAGATAAAGAAAATAATAACTATGTTGATGATTGGAATGTAGGCTATAAGAAATAATGTAAAAAAGGAAAGGATTAGCATTGAGCTAATCCTTTTTATTTTCAGGGTTAGGTAAAGAAAAATGGATAATAAAAAAGCTAATTTAGTTAAAAAAGGAACTGACGATATTAATAATATGATTGATAAAATAGTTGAAGAATTGGAAGGATACTCCTATTCAGATATAAAATTAATATTACGGTATGTAAAGAAAGGTGTTAAATCTAAATTAATCCTTCAAAAGCCTTGATAATCTATTCATTCTTAAACTTGAATGAATATTCGTTCTATCAGATAGAAATATTATAGTTTTGCCTGCATCTATTTCAATTGATACTATGTGTTTCGGATTAACAAAATAACATTTATCTCTTTCAATTGCTGATGGTATCTTTATAAATTTCATTACATTACTTTCTGTAAATATAACGAAAAATTTTCAAGGTTAAGAAAGTAAGTAATTACCTTATTTTAATATCTCTGGGCTTGGGTGTATTTTAGAACACGATGATACTGGAACTTATACCTTCGATGCTGTAAATAATAAAATCTATACATATTATTACAGAGGAGAGGTGGAAGGAGAACTATCAACGGATATTTACGTAAATGTAAGATTAACATCAGAAACTTTTTATTCTGACTATGATGAAGGTGGAGAGGGCAATGTTGATGATTGGAATGTAGGATATAAGATATAATGTAAAAAGGAAAGGATTAGCATTGAGCTAGTCCTTTTTTATTTTCAGGGTTACTTAGGACAAATGAGAATTATGGAAGCTGAAGAAAAAGAAATATACGTACCTAATGGAAGACTTGCTACTCGTTTAGATATTAGAAAACTTTATACTAAACAAAAAGCACGTAAAATATTCAAACAATTTCCTGGTTGGTCAAAAGAAAAGATTGATGAACAATTAGAGATTATTTATTCATCTTCTTTAAAAGAATTAGAAGATGAGGCATCACGAGGAATATTTTTAAATTCTTTTAATTGATCTATTAAATCAAATTGGTCAATGAAGATTTGTGAATTACATTTTAAACAAATTACTAATCCTGTTTTTTCTTCCATTAACTTAACTTTAGTTTTTTCTTTACAATGAGGACAATTAGCGTAAATAGTGATAATTTTATTATTTTCCATTACATTAGTTTTTGTAAATATAATGAAAATTTTCAAGGTTAAAAAAGTAAGTAATTACCTAAAAAAGTAAACTTTAATTTTTTTTAACGGAATTTTAATACTTTATAATAAACTATTTTAATAATTTTATGCGATATTATACTTTTTAAATATTCTTTCTAAAGAATAGATCACTGACTTTTATGTACTACTATAAAAAATTTTTAAAATATTTTCTTTTGGGCATTGCCCTTATTTTCTTTTGGTTCATTTTGCATACCATAACAGTTGTTATTGAAGGAACTCAGGAAGATACCCGGGATGCTGATATTGGAGTTATTTTTGGAGCTAAAAACAAAATGGACGGCTCCATATCCAAATCCATGGAAAGAAGATTGAATATAGGGCTTAGACTGTACAGAGAAGGAAGAGTTCAAAAGTTGATAGTGTCAGGAGGAAAGGCACATGAAGGATTTTGTGAAGGAGATATAATGCAGAATTATTTATTGGAACATGGAGTGCGTTTGTCTGATATTATTGTGGATAATAATGCTTTAAACACAGAAGAAAATGTGGAAAATTCTCTGGCAATCATGAAAAAAAATAATTTCAAAAAATTAATTATTATTTCCCAATATTATCATATTTCCCGCATTAAATTAATGTATTATAAAAAAGGGTTTTATAATTTGGGATCGTCCAGTTCCCATCATTTTAATAAAAAATATCATCCCGCAATATTATTCAGGGAATTTGTCGGATATTATTATTACTATTTCTTTAAATAAGGAACTTTATTTTTTACGTATTTTTGTTTTTTGGAAAATATCAGATGGATTTTATTGAAAAAGTTGTAAATGATTTATTGGAAAGGAATTGCGATTTTTCTAAAACCTATATTATTTTACCTGGGAAACGTCCTATTGTTTTTTTTAGGAAATATTTCATGGAAAAAGGATATGAAGGATTTATGCCTTCTTTTTCCACGATCGAAGATTTTGTTTTAGATTACTCGGGTCTGGTTCGGATAGAAACTATTCCTCTTTGGCTGGAAGCTTTCCGGATTCAAAAAAAATATATTAATCCGGATGAAAAATTAGATGATTTCCTAAAGTGGATTCCTACATTACTTAAAGACTTTAATGATATTGATATTTTTTCCGAAGCACCTTTTAAAGTACTAGATCATTTGGCTTCCATAGAAAGAATTGAAAACTGGGGAGAAACATTGGATTCCGGAGATAATGAAAGGTTATATCATAAAAACATCAAATTCTGGGAAAACAACCGGATTCTATATAAAGAATTAGTCGGTTCATTAAAAGAAAAAAGATTGGGAACACAGGGAATGATTCTTTCTTCTGCTGTGGAAAACCTGAAGGATACAATCATTCCGTCAGATGAAATTTTTGTTTTTGTGGGATTAAATGCCATTACTCCTAAAGAAGAAAAAGTAATCAAACATTTTATTTCTCATACACTAACCCTTTTGTATTGGGATGCCGATGAATATTACATGAAAAATACCAGTCAGGAAGCCGGATTATTTTTAAGAAGTCATATTCAGTGGAATTATTATGCCAACCGAGATTTCCAATGGATAGAAAATAAATTTTCCGAACCAAAAAATATTCATGTAGTAAGTACATCACAGGAAGTAGCACAGGCAAAATATGCAGGAAACTATTTAAAAACACTTACGGAAGAAGAGTTACAGCAAACAGCTCTGGTTTTATGCGATGAAACTATTTTTTCTTCCGTTATGGAAAGTTTACCAGAAAATGTGAAAAGGGTTAACATAACCATGGGATATCCTTTGAAGAATTCCAATTTGTCCTCTTTTTTTAAACAAATTTTTCAACTGCAAATTTTCAGGGAGAAAAATAAATCAAAAGGATTTTATTATTACGATGTTCTTTCGGTTTTACAAAATCCAGTTATAAATTATGATCCGGTTGTATCCGGATTTATCAGTGAAATTAAAAATAACAATCATGTTTTTATCAGTGATTCCCTGATTTATGAAAAATTAAATTCCTGGGAATTATTTTTTATTTTTTCCAGTTATGAAGAACCAGTTCAGTTGATCCAGAGGCTTTATGAATATTGTACCGGAAAATTTTGGGAATTAGATGATAAACAGCCCGTTTTGAAAGAGAGTTACCTTAGATTTAAGAATTTGTTTTCTGTATTGTTTTCTCAACTTACCCAAGATGTTTTAATTGACAATTTTTCACTTTTACAAACCCTGTATCAGCATATACTGAATTATGAGAAATTAGATTTTATAGGAGAACCCTTGGAAGGATTGCAACTGATGGGATTATTGGAAACTCGTTTGTTGGGATTCAAGAATGTTGTCATGTTAGGAGTAAATGAAGGAATTCTTCCGGTAGGAAAAACAGATAATTCCTTTATTCCGTTTGACGTGAAAAAAAATTATGAAATCAATACTTTTTTAGAAAATGATGCCATTTATGCCTATCATTTTTATCGATTGTTACAACATGCAGAAAACAGTATTTTAATTTATAATAACTTTACGGAAGGACTTAATTCCGGTGAAAAAAGCAGATTCATCAGTCAGTTGGAATTTGAATCCAAATATAAAATAAAAAAAATAGTAGCTTCCTATTCCGGAAATTTACAACAAGAAAAAAAGCTTGTCATTAAAAAAACTCCAGCTTTGTTGGAAGCTATTCACCAATGGTTAAAAGAACCGGTTTCACCTACTCATTTAACCAATTATCACTATAATCCCATAGGATTTTACCTGCAAAAAATCCTTCGGATAGGAGAGAAGCAGGAAATGGAAGAAGAAATGTCGCCTTTAAGTTATGGGAATTTGATTCATCATACCATGGAAGCCCTTTATTCTCCGTTAAAAGGTAATATTCTTACAGAAAAGGATTTAACTTTATTGTTGACTAAATATCCGGCTCAGTTAAATGGATACATTGAGAAAGAATTAAATCCGGAATTATTTGAAAGAGGACAGAATTACCTGCAGAAATTGCTGGCGGAAAAAACTGTTGAAAAGATTATTCTCAGAGATTTGACTGATGTAAGGAATGGAAATGAAATTTTTTTAAAAGACATTGAAAAAAAGATCATTTCCACAGTTGAAATTCCAGGGATCGGGTTTATAGATCTGAAAGGATTTATTGACCGATGGGATACATTTAACGGACAGGACAGGATTATAGATTACAAAACTTCTTCAGTAGGAGCACTTAGATTCAGGTCAGAAAAACTGAATGAAATACAAAATGATCTGAATTTTAAATTTTTTATTCAGTTGATATTTTATGCTTATATGATGTTGAATGAAAAATTGACTGATTCCGTTCAGGTGGGAATATGGAGCTTTAAAAAACCTTTCAGGGGAACTGAATTCCTTCAGTTTGACGGAAATAATCTGTTCACCTATTCTCAAACCATTGAGCTATTTAAAGAAGTAACTGGAATAATTCAGGAAATTGCTGATCCGGAAATTCCATTCATAGAAAAAACATCGTAAAATTATTTTACAGGATAATTTTAAATTTTGAAAAATCGTAACTTAGTATAATGAATATAGATTTAGAACTCATACGAAATCAGTTTCCCATATTAAAGCAGAAAGTAAATGACAATCCTTTGATTTATCTGGATAATGCTGCTACTTCACAAAAACCCTTGTCTGTATTGGAAGCTGAAGAAGTTTATTATAAAACCATCAATTCCAATGTCCATAGAGGAATACATACCCTGAGCCAGTTGGCAACTGTGGAAATGGAAGAAACAAGAAAAATAGTACAATTCTTCATCAATGCAAAGAAAGATTATGAAATCATATTTACCAAAGGCACTACGGAGGGAATAAATTTAGTAGCGTCAGGTATTGAACCATTGGTAAATGAAGGAGATGAAATTATTATTTCCAACTTAGAACATCATTCCAATATTGTTCCCTGGCAGTTTTTAGCCGAAAGGAAAGGATTAATATTAAAAGTAATCCCAATTGACGATAACGGAGATCTGATTTTAGAGGAATATGAAAAACTTTTGACGAAAAAAACCAAAATAGTTTCCGTTAATCATATATCCAATGCTTTAGGTGTAATAAATCCTATAGAAAAGATTATTAATCTGGCTCACAAAGTTGGAGCCTATGTTTTCATTGACGGAGCCCAGGCATCACCTCACCAGAAAATAGATGTTCAGGCTCTGGATGTTGATTTTTATGCTTTTTCTTCCCATAAAATGTATGGACCTACCGGAGTAGGAATCCTATACGGAAAAGAAAAATTGCTGGAAGCCATGAAACCTTATCAGGGAGGAGGAGAAATGATTAAAGAAGTTACTTTTGAAAAAACGACTTTTGCCGATTTACCATTTAAATTTGAGGCAGGAACACCTAATATTGCAGGGAATGTAGTTTTGAAAAAAGCGGTTGAATTTATGCAGAAAATAGGGTTGGATAATATCCGGAAACATGAAAATGAAATTTTAAAATATACCACCCAAAAACTGGAAGAATTGGAAGGTATTACTATTTATGCCAGAAATGCCCAAAACAGGGCGGGAGCTGTTTCCTTTAACCTCAATATAGAAAATATACATTCTTCTGATGTGGGCTTTATTCTTGATAAACAAGGAATTGCGGTAAGAACCGGACATCATTGTGCTCAGCCTGTTATGAAACGTTTTGGAATAACTGGCACAGTACGTGCTTCTTTTGCCATATATACCAATAAAGAGGATATTGATATACTGATTTCCGGAGTGAAAAAAGCGTATCAGATGTTAAGCTGATTTTTTTGATTTGTAAGAATTAAGAAATATTTTTAGCCTTATTCCAGAGTTGATCTAGTTCTTCTAAAGATAATTGATCTAATTCTTTGTTGGAATTTTTGGCTAATTCTTCCACTTTTTGAAATCGGGAAATGAATTTACGGTTGGTCTTTTCCAAAGCATCTTCCGGATTTATGCGGTTGAACCGGGCATAATTAATAAGGGAAAATAAAATATCCCCAAATTCCTCTTGTTTTTTAGACGGATCTTTTTCTGTCTCAAACTCTGAAATTTCTTCCTTAACTTTATCTAATATCTGATGATTATTTTCAAACTCAAAACCAACTCCTTTTACCTTTTCCTGAATCCGGTAAGCCTTTATTAATGCAGGTAAGGAAGAAGGAACTCCTCCCAGTACCGATTTTCTTCCTTCTTTGAGTTTTAGTTTTTCCCAATTCTTTTTTACTTCTTCTTCATTTTCCACCTTGGTTTCTCCGTAAATATGAGGATGACGGTAAATAAGTTTATCACAAATGCCGTTCAGTACATCTCCAATATCAAAAGTTTCAGTTTCAGAAGCGATTTTAGAATAGAATACCAGATGAAGCATTAAATCTCCTAATTCCTTTTTAATTTCTTCCAGATCATTATTTTGTATAGCATCTGCCAGTTCGTAGGTTTCCTCAATAGTATTATTTTTCAAAGACTGAATGGTCTGTTTCCGATCCCAAGGACATTTTTCACGTAAATCATCCATAATACCTAGCAAACGGCTAAATGCCTGTAGGTTTTCTTCTCTTGTATTCATACGCTAAAAGTAAGAAAAAAAGAGGATAATTCATGAATTATCCTCTTTAACTTATTAATTAAACCTTATAAGAGGGCTATTCCTTGGTTTTCTTTTTGGCAGTAGTAGTCTTAGCCTTTTTCTTGGGCTCTTTTTCTTCTTCAGATTTAGGTTCTGTTTTGGTCTCTTTTTTTGTAGTTTTTTCCTTTGCCTGAGGTTGTTCTTCTTTTTCTAATTCTTCTTTAGCTTGATTCAGATTTTCTTCATAAGCTTTGATACTTTCTTCTGTGATAATTGCATTTTTTACCAGAATGTTATACCAGGTAAAAAGTTTTCGCAAATCGGAATCATAAACACGGTCTTCAGCATAATCAGGTTGAACCTCTACCATCAGATCCCGTAGTTTTTTAGAATCATTTTTTGCAAATTCCACTTCTTTGTAATTATGTTTTATTGCAGCAGCAACTAAAACAGAAATTAGGGGCGTTTCGGATTCATGCGTGTAGATGGAGATATTTTGAAGTAAACTTACCTGACTGTTAGCATTGATAGATAATTTTTTTTGTGTAGTAAGGTCTTTTACAATAAATCCACCTTTAGTTTGTGAAATTAACTCAAAAAGCCCAGGCTTTCCTGTAATTGCAATTATTTTTGTAATATCCATGATTTTATGTACTAATTTACTGTGATTTGAACGTTTATGTTTAACGGGAAGGGAACTTCATTCTGTATTCCACGTCAACATTTCCTTTACTTATATTGCTTAATTTTCCTTTTATTAATTTTTTCTTTAAGGGAGATAATAAATCGGTGAACAGAATCCCTTCTATATGATCATATTCATGTTGAATGATTCGTGCTCTTACATCTCCGAATGTTTCTGTTTTTTTATTCCAGTTTTCATCATAATATTCGATGGTGATTATTTCCGGACGTTTTATATCTTCCCGTATATCAGGAATACTCAAACAGCCTTCATTAAATTTCCAGGGTTCTCCTTCTCTTTTAGTGATTTTTGGATTGATGAAAACTTTTTTGCAGATTTTCAGTTCTTCTTTAATGTTTTCATATTCCTCATCTTCTGCCAGTGGAGTGGCATCTATAATAAATAGCCGTATGTTAAGCCCAATCTGAGGAGCAGCCAAACCGATTCCATGTGCTTTATACATGGTTTCAAACATATTTTCAATCAATTGGGCCAGATCCGGATAATTCTTATCAATTTTCTCTGTCTTTTTCCTTAAAATTGGATCGCCATAGGCATATATGGGTAAAATCATAGTTCTATTTTTTATCTAAATATGTTTGGAGAATTAGTGTAGCACTTATTTCATCCAGCAAATGTTTGTCTTCTCTTCTTTTTTTGCTTTTTCCACTCTGACTGATAGCTTGTGCTGCTATTTTGGAAGTGAATCTTTCATCTATGCGTTCAATTGGAATTTCAGGAAAAACAGCATTGATTTTTTTTATCCATTTTTGAATGGATGTTTCAATTTCCGATAATTCTCCGTTTAACCGGATAGGTAAACCAATGATTATTTTTTCAACAGAATTTTCTTTCCTATATTTTTCCAGAAAGGAAAGTAAATCTTGTGTAGGAATTCCAGCTAATCCGCTAGCAATGATTTGCATATCATCTGTTTCGGCTAAGCCGGTTCTCTTCTCCCCAAAATCAATTGCTATTACCTTTGGCATAAAAAAGATTTAGATATGAAAGTAGCAAATTAAAGACCAAAAGCTTCTTTAATTTTATCTACATAATCCAATTTTTCCCAGGTGAATAATTCAACTTCTATCTCTTTTACTTCAACATTTCCTTTATCTCCATTTCTTTCAAATCTTTTTTTAATAATTTCATTCTTTCTTCCCATGTGTCCATAGGCTGCTGTTTCTGAATAGATAGGATTTCGTAGTTTCAATCTTTTTTCAATGGCGTAAGGTCTTAGGTCAAATAATTTTTCGATTTTTTGAGCAATTTCTCCATCTGAAAGATTGACTTTGGAAGTTCCGTAGGTATTTACATACACTCCGCAAGGTTCGGTAACTCCAATAGCATAAGATACCTGTACCAGTACTTCATTTGCTACACCTGCAGCAACCAAATTTTTAGCAATATGCCGGGTAGCATAGGCAGCAGAACGGTCAACTTTGGAAGGATCTTTTCCTGAAAAAGCACCTCCTCCGTGGGCTCCTTTTCCACCATAGGTATCTACAATGATTTTTCTTCCGGTTAATCCGGTATCTCCATGAGGACCACCTATTTCGAATTTTCCGGTAGGATTAATGTGATAGGTGATATTTCCGTCAAATAAGGCTTTGATTTCTTCTTTGGATTCTGCTTTTACTTCCGGAATTACAATATTTTTCACATCCTCAGCAATTTTATTCAATACTACTTTTTCATCTGTATCGAACATATTGTGTTGAGTGGAAAGTACTATGGTGTCAATACGAACAGGTTTGTTATTATCATCGTATTCTATGGTAACCTGAGATTTAGCATCCGGACGAAGATAAGTCATTACTTTTCCTTCTTTTCTTATTTTAGCCAGTACTTGTAAAATACTGTGAGATATATCCAGAGCCAAAGGCATATAATTATCAGTTTCGTTGGTGGCATATCCGAACATCATTCCCTGATCTCCAGCTCCCTGATCCTCTTTATTTTCTTTATCTACTCCACGATTGATATCTTGGGATTGTTCGTGTACAGCAGATAAGATACCACAGGATTCTGCTTCGAACATATATTCACTTTTGGTATAACCGATCTTTCTGATTACTTTTCGGGTAATTTGTGGTAGATCAATATAAGTGTTGGACTTAACTTCTCCGGCTAATATTACCTGTCCTGTGGTAACTAGTGTTTCACAGGCTACTTTGGATTCAGGATCAAAAGCTAGAAAATTATCTAATATGGCATCAGATATTTGATCTGCTACTTTGTCAGGGTGCCCTTCTGATACTGATTCAGATGTAAATAAGTAAGGCATATTTTTTGATTTATTAAAATTTAAAACTGTGCAAATTTAATAACATTAATTAATAAATTTACTATATAATTAAGATAAGTTACTAAATATATGAAAGCAAATAAATTATTAGTATTCTCTGTAGCTGCTTTACTGACAGTGGCCTGTGCTACAAATCCTTTAACAGGAAGAAAATCCCTGAGTCTGGTTTCCAATGCCCAGATTATTCCATCTTCTTTTCAACAGTATCAGGATGTTTTAAAATCGAGTAAAATAATCACAGGTACTTCTCAGGCCAGACAGGTAAGTGATGTAGGGAACAGGATAAAGACCGCTGCAGAAAATTATTACAGGTCTATAGGTCAGGAAGCGGCCCTGGACGGATATGAATGGCAATTTGTATTAATTGATGATCCTAAAACAGTGAATGCGTGGTGCATGCCCGGGGGAAAAGTGGCTGTTTATACTGGAATAATGCCTATTTGCAAGGATGATACAGGTTTAGCTGTGGTTTTAGGGCACGAAATAGCTCATGCACTGGCCGGACACGGAGCGGAAAAAATATCCCAGACATATGTTTCCGAAATAGGAGGACAGCTTTTGGGAGGAGTAACGAATAGTCAGGCTTTGAAAAGTGTAATTAATGAATATTATCCTGTGGCAAGCGGAGTAACCTTGTTGCGTTACGGACGAAAACAGGAAACGGATGCAGATACTATGGGATTGTACATTATGGCAATGGCAGGATACGATCCGAGACAGGCGCCGGTTTTCTGGAAAAGAATGATCGATGCTACAGGGCCGAGCAGCACTCCGGAATTTCTATCTACTCACCCTGATCCGCAAAATCGTATCACAGATTTGAATAATCATATGACCAAGGCTATGGAATACTATAATGCTTCCGGATATAATAAAACATCGTCCGTACAATCCACTAGTAAAACAAGTACTTCCACCAGTACTCAGAAAAGCAGTTCCACCCAGTCAAAATCAACTTCAGGTTCTTACATTTATAAATAGAATAAATGTTGATGATAAAGAAAGTAAAAGCTCAACTACAAAGTAGTTGAGCTTTTGTTTTGGAAAGTTATGATATGTTTGTTGTTACAATAATTCTGTAATAGCATTGCTCATGGCCGTAAGAATAATGCAGCATGAGGTAGCACCGGCATCTAAAACACCTTTGGATCTTTCTCCTAAACGACTGGAACGTCCGTATTTTGCTACTAAATCTTTGGTAGATTCTTTTCCCTGCTCAGCGGCAATTTTCATATTTTCCAGTGCTTCCTTAAAATCAAGGTGATTTTCCACAGACTTTTTTAAAGAATCTACAGAAGGAGAGAGGGTATCTACCAGAGTTTTATCTCCAACCTTGGCATCTACAATACCGGACAGGCCTTCCAGTCCGGAAGCCAGCATTTTATGGAAGTCTTCTAAACTTATATTTTCCAGATCTTCACCTGTTGTTGCCATATCCATAAAAATAGTTCCGTAAATAGGGCCCATTGATCCTCCGATTTCATTTAACAGAATCATTCCCAATTCATCTAATCCTTCCGTAAATGAAAAATCCTGGTCTTTAAATCGGTCTCCAAAAACAGAAAAACCTTTATTCATATTCATTCCATGGTCGCCATCTCCAATCAGGCCGTCAATTTCCCCTAAATAGGCTTTATTTTCCTGAATGGCTTTTACCATTGCAAACAAAATGGGTTTTCCTTCTTTGTTTTTAAATGTATTCATAAGGTATTTAAAATTGTTTTAATCCCACACTGTTTGCAGGCATATCAACCAGTTCCTTTAATTCTTCATCCAGCTTCATTACGGTTAAAGTAGCACCCATCATTTCCAAAGATGTGAAATAATTTCCTACATAGGCTTTGTGAATTTTGATTCCTTTTTCAGAAATTAATTTTTCAATTTCATCATATAAAACATATAATTCCATAACCGGAGTAGCTCCTAATCCGGAAACTAAAACCACTACTTCATCCCCTTTCACGAAAGGATAATCAGGTAGAACCACATCAACCATTCGTCTTGCCATTTTATCGGCGGATTCTATCGGGCATACTTCAATTCCCGGTTCTCCGTGGTGTCCGATTCCGACTTCCATAGTTCCTTCTTTGATTTCAAAGTTAGGATGACCTACAGCTGGAAGTGTACAAGGAGTAAGTCCAATTCCTACGCTCCGGGTGTTATCTATGGCTCTTTGGGCAACTTCAATTACTTCATCCAAGCTACCTCCTTTATTGGCTTTGGCTCCTCCGACTTTCCACATCAAAACCTCTCCGGCTACACCGCGACGTTTTTCTCTTTGATCTTTTGGAGCAGAGGCTACATCATCGTTGGCAATCACAGTTTTGACTTCGATACCTTCTTTTTTAGCCATTTTTATAGCCATTTTCACATTCATATTATCTCCGGAATAATTTCCATATAAACAGGCGATTCCTTTTCCTCCGTTTGCTGCTTTCATAGCATCAAAGAAGGCTACTGCTGTTGGGGATGTACAGATTTCTCCTACCGCAACGGCATCACACATATTTTTTCCTATGTAACCAATAAATGCAGGTTTGTGTCCAGAACCACCACCGGTAATAATACCTACTCTGTCTTTTACAGGTTCAATGGTTTTTATTACCCGTTGATTTTCTGTTGTGGTAACGATGTCCTTGTGAGTCTTTAAAAAGCCTTTTAGCATTTCATCCACGATGTTGTCGGGATTGTTTAAAATTCTTTGCATGTTTTTGTAGTTTTTAATTAATTTTTAGACCGACAAATTTATTCATTGTTTGTAACAAAACGTAATAAAACGTTATGATAAATAGCATGAAAATGAAATTTATCGAAATAAAAGATAATAAAAAATAAGTAATAAAAGGTAAAACGAGAATGATTTTCGTCAGTAAAAAAAATATTAATTATTAGAAGTTACAATCAGGTCATCTGCAATTATTTTGGAGTCAAGAACAATGAATCCGTAAAAATTGCCTGAATTTTTAGGTTTGTTAATGCTGATAACAGGTTTTTTGTTTAAGATGAATTGGATTATATTGTCATTGGTAAAAATGGAAAATTGATTGGACTTATCAGGCAAGTAAGTTTTGTTTTTCTGCTGATAAAAAATCTGGGCTAATTCTGGATTTTTACTTTCTTTCGAAATCAGAACTTCATTTTTATTATTTACTCCGAAAAATAAGTAATTTTCAGGGAATTTCTGATTATCTGCAAACAGGATCATTCCGGCCAGACCGTCCTGATCGTAAAATTTTTCAACAGTGATGGAAGCTACCAAAGAAATATTTTTGTTCAAAAAATTGGACTGGATTAATGACAGATTGATTACATTATCAACCTTACTGGACATAATCAGTTTTCCGTTTTCAATTTTATTGTAAGTAAGTTTGTTGTTTAAGGTAACTGTGTCCCAATGATTGGAATTATTATTGAAATTTTCCTGAAATATAATAGTTTCCTTTTTACAGGAATAGAGGAATAATTGTAAAGAAAAGGTTAAAATAAGATAGATTATAATTTTGTATTTCATAGTGTTATATTTTATATCGGGCAGTTGCCGCACTTGAAAGATCGGTAAATTTCTGATGTTCATATTTAATACTTCCTACTACTGCAATCATAGCAGCATTATCTGTAGTATATTCAAATTTCGGAATGAAAGTTTTGCATTGATGAGTAATTTCCAGTTCCTGGATTTTTTCTCTTAGTTTTGAATTGGCAGAAACTCCTCCGGCAATAGCGATATTTCTTATTCCTGTTTGTTCTATGGCTTCCTTTACTTTAATGAGCAGTGCATCGGTTATTGTTTTTTGAACGGAAGCACAAAGATCAGGTAAGTTTTCAGAAATGAATTCAGAATTTTTTTCTGTTTCTTTCTGTAAGAAATATAGTACAGAAGTTTTAATCCCACTGAATGAAAATTTAATTCCGTTTAATTTGGGAAGAGGAAAAGAAAAACAATTTTCATTACCCTTTTGTGCCAGTTGATCTAAAACAGGTCCTGCCGGATAAGTAAGACCCAATAACTTGCCGATCTTATCAAAAGCCTCTCCAGCAGCATCGTCCAAGGTTTCTCCCAAAACCTCCATGTCAAAATAATCCGTTACTTTCACAATTTGTGTATGTCCGCCGCTTACAGTAAGACATAAAAAAGGAAAGTCAATAGGAGACTTATCAGCGTCCTCAATAAAATGTGCCAGAATATGCGCCTGCATATGGTTGACTTCGATCAGAGGGATATCTAAAGACATAGACAGGGACTTGGCAAAACTGGTTCCAACCAAAAGTGAACCCAGTAATCCCGGACCGCGTGTAAAAGCTATCGCATTTATGTCTTTTTTGTTTATATTTGCTTGATGAATTGCTTGTTGTACTACCGGGACTATGTTTTGCTGGTGTGCCCGGGAAGCTAATTCGGGAACTACACCGCCATAATTTTGGTGTACTTTTTGAGTAGCAACAATATTAGAAAGAATTTGTCTTCCCTGTATTACAGCAGCGGAAGTATCATCACAGGAAGATTCAATTCCTAAAATAATGGGTGTTTTCATTTATGACAAAGTTAAAAATTAAAAATATATTAGGAAAAATAGGAAGAGGAGTATTATATCTGGTCTGTATTTTACTTTTCCTGTTTTTGTCACTGCTTGTTATCATTAATTTACCTCCGGTAAAGGAAAAAATAGCCCAAAAGGGAATTGAATTATTAAATACACAATTTAAAACCCAGATTTCTGCTGAAAGTGTGGAGGTGGATTATTTCGGGAATCTGATTTTTCATGGAGTATCCGCCAAAGATCATCATAATTATGATTTTATTAAAATAAAAGAATTAAAAGGATATACAAATACTATTTCCCTGGTTAAAGGACTTTTAAATGCAAAAGTTACCAATATTACCTTAGATCAGGTACGGTTGAGTGAACCGGTGGTGAGGGTTATTACTTACAAAGGAGAAGATAAAGACAACTTTTCCGTTTTTGTAGCAAAGTTCAAATCGGACGGACCTAAATCCAATAAAGTTTTTAAATTGCAGGGAAGGGCAGATATGATTAATGGTCAGTTATCCATTGTTAATCAGAATCTTCTACAGGAAGATCAGATTTGGTTGGATGCTTCTGAACTTAATCTGAAAGTTCCGGCAGTAAAAATTATTGATTCCGATATTTTGGTTACTGTAGATCAGTTAAGTTTTAAAGGAAAAAGACATAAGGAAAATTATACAGTAAATCAACTTTCAGGGCAAGTTCATTATTCCGATACGGAATTGTCGTTCAAAGATTTGACTTTAGAATCGGATACTTCATTGCTTTTAGGAAGTTTGTATTTTAAACATACGAAAGAGAACGGATTAAGCAATTTTGCTGATAAAGTAAATTGGGATCTGGATTTAAAACAAGGAAGTAAAGTTTCAGGTAAGGATTTACGGTATTTCGTTAAAACCTGGAATTCCGATGCAGTAGCAGAAGTTTCCGGAAAGGGAAAAGGGGCACTTAATAATTTAGCCCTTTCCAACCCGATTCTTTCTGTCGGTCAGACGTTTTATACGGCTTCAAGCCTACAATTGAAAGATTTAGTCGGCGCAGATAAATCCAAATCATTTTTTATAAATACAAAAGAAGCCCGGATACAAACCTCTTATGCATCTTTAAAATCATGGCTTCCCGGATTTATTTCCACTAAAATTCCTGAGATAGTTTCCAATTTCGGAACTGCTAATTATAAAGGGGAATTTTCTATTGATAAAACACTGATAGTAGCTAAGGGAAATCTAATAAGTTCGGTAGGAAGTGTTCAGACTGATGCGAAATTAAGTGATTATTCATCCCCAAAACCTAAATATGAAGGTTGGGTGGAAACTCAAAACTTGAATATAGCACCGTTTACGAAATCTACAACCATCGGACCTATAACATCAAAAATTTATTTTGATGGAAACGGTTTCAAACCCAACCAAATGAATACTAAGTTTGATGCTAAGTTGGCTCAACTGGAATTAAACGGTAAAGTGATCAATTCCATTTCAGCGGTGGGAAACCTGGAAAATCAAATATTTAGAGGGAAAATCAATACTAATGATGCACATGCTCAATTTGATTTTCAGGGGAATGTAAATTTTTCCCAGAAAACAATAAAAACAGATTTTGAAGCAGATATTAAAAGCCTTGATTTAGACTATTTCATTTCTATTGTAGATAAAAATACCCAGTTTAAGGGGAAAATAAAAAGTAATGTACAATTTAGTAGCATAGACGATTTAATAGGTGAAATTAATGTTAACGATATTGTTTTAACTAAAGACGGAAAAGATACCAGTTATAACAATATTCAGATTAAAACCACTTCGGAAGAAGGTAAACGAAATCTGGATATTTTCTCCCCGAACATGATTACTGCTAACATTTATGGTAAATATAAACTGAATGATGTTCCTGCTATGTTACAGGAAGGAATAGGTAACTTACTGGTGAATTATAAACCTAAAAAACGTTTTGATAATCAGGAATTTTCCTTCATTCTGGATGTGCAAAAAAATCTATTTGATTTATTAATGCTGGATGTGAATATTTCTCCGGGAACAACCATAACCGGAAGCTATATAGGAAAGGGAAACCAGTTGCACACCCAGATTATTTCCCAATATATTTATTACAAAAACATAAAATTATCAAATCCGAATATCTTTTTAAACACAGAAGATTCCTTGAGGCAGTTTGTAGGATCATTATCTTCTCTTGAAATAGATAAAACAAAAGTGGATAATATCAACTTTTCAGGATTTAAAAGAAATGATTCTTTGTTTGCCTCTACCAATTTTTATTATGGAAAATATAAGGACAAACAAACCAATTTTGATTTAAACCTTTATCAAACTCGTATAGGAAATGATCTGATCTTCGGGTTCAGACCTTCCAATATTGATATGATTCAGGCAAAATGGACATTAAATCCGGAATTCAAACCCAATGAAGCTATTGCAAAATATAACGTAATTAGTAAGAAATTAACTCTGGAAAAAACCGTAGCCAGATCAGAAGAATCAGAAATCGTATTATCCGGAGAATATACATCTAAAGATGATTTTAACATTGATTTGAATCTTACAGATGTAGGACTTGGGAAAATCATATCCAAAAACCTGCTTAAAGATATATCTTTTGAAGGAATAGCCAATGGTAGCGCAAAAATATTAAAAACACCTAAGGAATTTAAACCTTTGGTAAATGTAGAGGTGGAAGGACTTAAATTCAATGGACAGTCATTGGGAGATTTGGCAACTAATGCCACCTATGACCCGGGAGAAGATAAATATTTAATAGACACAAAATTACTGGATTCAGGAGAAGAACGTTTTCTGGCCCAGGGTTATATTAAGAATCTGCCAGGCAGTCCTGCACAGGTCAATGTAGAACTTACTGCCAATAAATTTAATATAGCTCCTGTAGGAACTTTTTTACAAAGTATTTTCTCCAAATTCAGAGGAGAAGCTACCGGGAATGTTCAGATTACGGGAAATTTAACCAATCCGCAATATGAAGGAATGTTGACAATGGATAAAGTAGGTTTCACGGTTAATTTTCTGGGGGTAGATTATCAGTTAACCAAAGAACAGGATCTCCAGATTTCAAGCGGATCATTTATTTTTGATAATATAGAGCTTAAAGATACAAAGGCAGGTACAACAGGTACAGTAGCAGGATTCCTGCAAACGAAAAATTTTAAAGAATGGGGATTAGACCTGGACTTTTCAACAGATAGACTATTGGTTTTAAATACCACCCAAAAACAAAATGATTTATTTTACGGAACAGTGTGGGCAAAAGGATCCTTTTCCATTAAAGGAAGTACTGTAAAAGGAATAGAAATATCAGCTACAGCTAAGGCGCTGGAAGGTAGTAAACTAACCATAAACAGCAGCAGTACTACCAATGCTACTGATATCAGTTATATCAAATTCCTTCCGGAACAGGAAAAAGAAGGGGAGGAAAAAGAAGAGGTAAGGCCACCAATGGGATTGGCTATTAATGCCAAAGTTGATGCAGATGCCGGATCTGTAGTGGATTTGATTATAAGTCAGGAAACCGGAGATAAAATAGAAGTTCGAGGAGAAACAAAAGGATTGAAATTTAGTATGTCGCCAGCAGGAAGAATTACAATGGAAGGAGTTTATACCATTACAGGTGATAGCAAGTATTATTACAATATGTTTGTAAACAAAGACTTTAAAATTGTAAACGGAAGTACGATTATTTGGGATGGACGTGGACCTACAGAAGCCAATCTGGATATAAAAGCCACCTATGTAAGAGGAGTAAGTAATATAGGAGATTACTTAGGAACGTCTACTATTCTGACTACCAATGTGATTGTTACTGCCCTATTAACAGGATATTTATCAAAACCAAGCATTACCTTCGATATTGATGCCGAAGCTTCCTCCTCAATAAGAGACCAGTTGAAAAAGAAATTCAATAACAATGAAGGAGAAAAATACAATCAGGTAGCAGGAGTAGTAGTATTTGGTAGTTTCCTTTCCAGTAACATGGGAAGTAGTAGTTATATATCCTCAGCCTACGATGTGGTTTTAAAACAATTAACTTCAGTACTTAATAACATTAGTGGTGTATTTTCCTTAGATGCTAACTTTAATGCAGGTTCCAAAGTAGACAATACCAGTGACAGGATTTCCCTTGACCCTACATTTAAATTAAACAACAGATTATCTATCGTCGGATCTGTAAACATGCCCCTGGAACAGAAAAGTGCCGCTGACGTATGGACCTATGGAGCGAAGATTAATTATGATATTTCAAAATCAGGAGACAAGTCATTAATAGTAAGCGGATTTTCCAAACCATCTACCTTCGGGGTGGATAACTCCATATTAGCTAATTCCGGAGCAGACAATCAATCATACGGAGGAGGAATTGTTTACAAAAAATCATTTAATAAATTCAGTGAGATTTTTGGAAGAAAAAACAAAGACAAGAAAAAAGAAACCGACTCTACTGCTGTTAAAACAGAAGGAAAAAAATAGAAAAGCCTCAGAATGAAATGAGGCCTTTTATTTTAAAACCAGGTTTTTTGATTTACCTGATATGTATTGTAGAAATCATCATCCGTTTTTGTTAAATAGATAATTCCCTCTATCAAGCCAATGATTCCCATAACACCAGCCCCAAATCCGCAAGTAAGTACCGATACCAATAACATAATCAATCCCTCTTTAGTATATCCCAAATAAAATTTATGAATACCCAGTGCTCCCAATAAAATCCCAAAAATTCCGGCAATCACTTTTTTATTTTCTTGTGGAGGTTGAGAAACTGGCGGATTAGGAGAATCTTCTTCCTGATAATAACTTGTCTGTTCCATTATTATAAATATTTACAACAAAAATATAACAATATTTTTTTATCTGGACTTTACGGATAATTTTTTTATGAAAAAAATAGTACTTTTGCCTTTAAAAATATTCTTTACAATGAATTATGATATTATAGTTGTTGGTAGTGGACCTGGTGGATATGTAGCGGCTATCAGAGCAGCACAATTAGGATTTAAAACCGCTATCGTAGAGCGTGAAAATTTAGGAGGAATTTGTTTAAATTGGGGGTGTATTCCTACCAAAGCATTACTGAAAAGTGCCCATGTATATGATTACATAAAACATGCAGAAGAATTTGGATTTAATAAAACCGAAACTTCCTTCGATTTTTCCAATATTGTGAAAAGAAGCAGGGGAGTAGCGGAGAAAATGAATAAAGGAGTGGGCTTCCTGATGAAGAAAAACAAGATTGAAGTAATAACAGGAAATGCCAGAGTTAAATCCGGAAAGAAAATAGAAGTAACAGATAACGAAGGAAAAGTAGCAGAATACTCAGCATCTCATATTATCATTGCTACAGGAGCCCGTTCAAGAGAATTACCCAATCTTCCTCAAGATGGAATTAAAGTGATAGGATACCGTGAAGCTCTGACTCTTCCTAACCAACCTAAATCCATGATTGTAGTAGGGTCAGGAGCTATAGGAATTGAATTTGCCTATTTCTATGCAACTATGGGAACCAAAGTTACGGTAGTTGAATTTTTGCCGAATGTAGTTCCGGTTGAAGACGAAGAAGTATCAAAATATCTTGAAAAATCTCTGAAAAAACAGGGAATAGAAGTAATGATCAACTCTTCAGTAGAGAGAATAGACACTTTAGGAGAAGGAGTGAAAGCCTTTGTGAAAACTGTCAACGGAGAAGTTACTTTAGAAGCGGATATAGTATTATCAGCAGTAGGAATTGCTGCAAATATTGAAAATTTGGGATTAGAGGAAACAGGAATAGCTACGGATAAAGGACGTATTTTAGTAGATAATTATTACAAAACCAATGTTCCGGGATATTATGCTATCGGAGACGTGATTCCTGGTCCGGCATTAGCCCACGTAGCATCTGCAGAAGGAATCATATGTGTAGAAAAAATAAAAGGACTGGAAGTTCAACCTATGGATTACGGAAATATTCCGGGATGTACCTATTGTTCACCTGAAATATCTTCTGTAGGAATGACAGAGAAAAAAGCCAAAGAATCAGGTTACGAAATAAAAGTAGGTAAATTTCCGCTTATAGCTTCAGGAAAAGCAACAGCAAACGGAGATACCGAAGGATTTATAAAAGTGATTTATGATGCCAAATATGGCGAATTATTAGGATGTCATATGGTAGGAAACGGAGTAACTGACATGATCGCAGAAGCGGTTGCTGTTAGAAGATTGGAATCTACCGCCCATGAAATTCTGACAACCGTTCATCCGCATCCGACACTGTCCGAAGCATTTAAAGGAGCAACGGAAGATGCATATGGAGAAGCTATAGATTTATAGAATTATAAAGTAATATACAAACAATTCCCTGTTAATTAAATGATTAACAGGAGGTTGTTTATTTTGGGATGAAAAACAAGTTAAAAATAGATAAGTTAATTTTTATGATACTATGTTAAAAATAAAAATGAAACTATGTTGAATTAAATGTTAAAAATTCAAATTACGTATAATATTTATTATTGATCTAAATAAGATTAAAATTTATTTGTTTCTTATAGGAAAAACAATACCTTTGCAAAATACTTAAATAAGTAGTACTAACTTTCAAATTTAATATTATGAATAACAAAACATTAGCTCTAGTTTCCTATATTACCCTTATAGGATGGCTTATTTCATTCTTTTCATATAAAGGACAAGAAAAAAGCTCTTTGGTTTCATATCATTTAAGACAATCATTAGGATTGCTTATAACATCTTTTATCTATGGTATAGTTGTAAATATAGTTGTGATTATCCTGATGTCAATATCTCCGAAACTTGCTTTAATTGGAAGCATTTTAAGTTTAGGGTATTTAGTATTTTTAATTTTGATGATTATAGGAATTCTTAATGCTAACAAAGAAGAAGAAAAACCACTTCCACTAATCGGAAAAATGTTTGAAGGTAAATTTAACTTCATACCCTAAGATAAAAAAATAAAAATATATTTTTTTGATATGCATAAACCTTTAAGAACATATGATTCTTAAAGGTTTTTTATTTTGTAATTTAGCCCTTCGAATTGATAAAATAATGACAAATTATAAAATTATATTGGCCTCGCAATCTCCCAGAAGACAAGAATTACTAAGGAGCTTAGGGTTTGATTTTGAGGCAGTTCGGTTGGATATAGATGAAATATATCCTTCTAATTTAAAAGCCGGTCAGATAACAGAATATTTGGTACAGGAAAAATCTGGATATTTTGGGAAGGTAGAACAAGGAAAAATAGTAATTACAGCAGATACTATTGTCTGGATGAATGATCAGGCATTGGAAAAACCTGGAGATGAAGAACAGGCAAGGGAAATGTTAAAACAACTTTCAGGAAAATCACATCAGGTTTATACCTCAGTAGGATTTACAAAACATAATGACTTTCAGGTATTTACGGACTGTGCCGAAGTTCATTTTTTAGAAATGACAAAAAAGGAGATTGATTTTTATGTTGAAAAGTTCCATCCTTTTGATAAAGCCGGATCTTATGGAATTCAGGACTGGATCGGGTTAGCAAAAATAGATAAAATCATAGGTTCCTATTTTACCATCATGGGATTTCCCACTCATATAGTTTATGATTTTCTTCAAAATATAGCAAAAGCAAAATGATTCAATTAATTGAAAATGCCAGAGAAGCATTCGAAGCTGAAAGAGAAAACATTCCTACTCAACTGAAAATTCAGTATTTGAATCAACTATTTGAAATAGGGTATTTTGCCGTTGACATAGGAAAATATGGCCAGGAACCTCAGTATAGATTTGCAGACATAGAAGAAGTTATTTCTTCAGTAGAAAAAAGAGATACCCGAATTATGGTTTTAGTAGATACTAAAGAAGGATATACCAAAGCATTAAAGAATCCCAAAATCGACTTTGTGGAGATTCCTTTCTCATTGTTGGATGAAATAAAAGAAATTCCTACAGATGATAAAGAAATTATAGTGAATTTATCATTGGATTTTAATGTGGATATTCTCAAAAATAACCAAATACAATCAGCTATAAATCAGTGTAAAAACATCAGTATAAAAAAAATTAAACTATACAATACAACAATCTTAGACGAAACTAACTGTAAAACTATTTTGGAAAATATCAAAGGCGAATTTCCTGAGATGGAATTTATTGCACATTTCTATGTACAGGAAAAATCGTATAAACCCATTTTTACCATGCTTCATTCCTGTGATTATCCATTCCTTGAAAGCAGTATAAAAGGATGGGGAAGAAATAAAACAGGGAATACCATTCCTACCGAAAAAGCACTTACCTTTCAGGTAGCAATAAAAGAAAAAACAAAAATTAATATTTTAGCACTGGAAACTGCTTATAACACAGCAAAAAAAATATTTTCAGAGTCTTAAATTCTTTCTATATTTTTGTAAAAAATTAAGAAGTGAAAAATATAATACTTTTATCAACCTTTTTGTTAACGAAAATTGCTTTTTCACAGTCTGTTTTAATGACTGTAAACAAAGATACCATCTATACATCCGTTTTTGAGAAAAATCAAAAAAACAGTTTAGAAAAATTAGGAGTAAAGCAAACCATAAATAACTATATAAACTTCAGTTTGTTGAAACAATATGCCTTAGGGTATAAAGTAAATGAATCCCAGGATTTTCAGATCCAGGTGGCCAAAGAAGGAGAAAAACTTAAAGATAGCCTATATTATCCGTCGGATATGTTGGAACCGTTGTTGCAGGATTATTACCAAAAAATGATAAAGGAAAGAGCTGTTCAGATTCTTTTCTTTAAAGAAAGTGTACTACCTCAGGAACCAAAGAAACGGGGGAAATTTATAGATACTGTTTTAGAAAAAATTAATAATAAAACCATATCCTTTCAGGATGCAGTAGAACAATATTCTTCCATAGATCTTTATAAAGATCCGGTTTATTTGGATGTTTTTTCAGTTGGGAAATTTTTGGTTGATGCCATTTATGATGCCCCTGTGGGTAAAGTGACAAAATTCGTTTCTGCAGATGGTTTTTATTACCTTATCCTGGTATCAAAAGAAAGGAAATATCTAGGAGATGTCTCTTTAGACGAAATAGTAATAAAAGACGCTTCAGAAAAAGGAAAACTTAAAGCTGATTCCATTTATAACGAAATAAAGAAAACCGGAGATTTCCCAACAGCAAAGAAAAAATACTCCCAGAATCTTGCAGAAATGGCCCAGCGTACTAGTCTATATACAGATCTTCAAAATGACCAATTGTATCAATATGTAGCAGAAGTAGTTAAATCTAACAATCCGTTAGATATTTCAAATATGCTTTTTCCACCTATTAAAACAGAAGAAGGATATACAATTTACGAGTATTTATTTAGAGAAAGTTATGATACCTATTCCAAAGCAAGAAAAAAAGTATATGCACGATTGAAGGCCTCAAATGAAATAAACAGGTTAAATAATGAATTGGTTGAAAGATTAAAAGGAAAACTGGATTATCACGAAAATACACAAAACATAAATCGTTTTCTTAACTCATTTCCAAAAGCCTACAAAGATTTCCAAGGTTTGAAAGTGGATGAGGATGTTTTAGTGGCAATAGGAGATTCAGTTAAGATCACCACTCAGGATCTATATTCCCAACTAAAAGAAGTACCACAAGAAAATTATCCTGAGATGAAAAATATTACCCAGTATATGATGGGTAACTGGGAAAATAAAGCCATTCTGGATTACTATAAATTTCATTTCTTTGAATTAAATGAATTTAAAGATGAATGGAAAAACTTAGAAGATCAAGCATTAATAAAATCAGCACTTCTCATAATTACGTTACAAGCACAAAAAGATGTACAGGGACAAAAAGAATTTTTACAAAAAGAATCCTCAAAATACACATGGAAAGAAAGAATACAAGGAACTTATTATTATTGCCTGAATTCTGATGTAGAAAAAGAAGTACTTCAGATGCTAAAAAATAAAAAATCTGCAGATTACATAAATGATTACTTTAAAGGAAAGACAGATTCTGATAAAAACCCATTTTTGGTTGTAAATAATGGAAAATTCACAAGGGAAGCATTGAACCTGCCTTTGGACGAGAAAATATCCAATAATAAAATATATACCGCAGATCAGAAAAACAGAAAACTGGTTATATACGTAGATAAAGTACTAAAAGATGACAAGATGAGTCTGGAAGAATTACAAACAACCTATATAAACGAGTATATTGATTATAAAACCGCTGAAATAATAGAACAGCAGAAAAAAGAAACAAAGATCAACATAGATCAGAATCAGGAAAAAATTCTGGAAAATAAGTACGGTTAATAAGTTAAAAAATCATAAAAAACCAAGAAACTAACAAAAGAATTTTAAATTTGTAGAAATATAAGAACTCAAGATGAATAAATTATTTGTAGCGTTAACATTTTTGGTAACATTAGTAAGTTTTGCACAAGAAAGAAAGATAGATGGAATTGTAGCAGTAGTAGGAGATGAAATAATAACAGAGTCGGATATAAATGAAGCAGAAAATTATGCCCGTTCAGAAGGACAGACCATTACAGATAAATGTAGCTTTGTAGAAACCATGATGAAAGAAAAAATCATCCTGTATAAAGCCAAACAAGATACCTTAATCGCAGTAGGAAAAGATGAAGTTTCAAGAGAAGCAGAATCAAGGCTCGACGGATACAGAAACTACTTCGGATCAGATCAGGAAGTTCTTAAAAATTTCAGGTTCAAAACCATGGGTGAACTTAGAAGCGTTTTGGAAACCATGATCAAGAACCAAATGTACACCCAGCGAAAAATGGCAAGCATCACTAAAAACGTAGACGTTTCTCCCGAATACCTAAAAGAATTCTATCAAACCCATGAATCCGAATTTCCCTATCTGAATGAAGAAATAGAATACGCACAGATTTTTTTATATCCTGAATTAACCAATGATCATAAACAACAACTGATCAATCAGCTAAACGACATAAAAAAACAAATACAAGAAGGTGCCAGTTTTGCTGAAATGGCAAAAAAATATTCCCAGGATCCGGGATCTGCAGATAACGGAGGATTGATTCTTAATGTGAAAAGAGGGCAGATGGTAAAAGAATTTGATGCAGTAGCCTTTAGTCTGGACGAAGGACAAATGTCTGAGCCTTTTGAGACGGAATACGGTTATCACATCATATATCTTGAGAGAAAAAAAGGACAGGTTTTAGACTTAAGGCACATCCTGCTTATATCAGAGCCTAATAAAGACGAAATACGAGCAGCGGTTAAAAAATTAGAAGGAATAAAAGCAGATATAAAAGCAGAAAAACTCACTTTCAACGAAGCAGCATTAAAATATTCCAATGATAAATATACCAAATTTAACGGAGGAGTGTTATCCAATCCGCAAACAGGAGATAACAGATTTGAAAAAATAAAACTTCCTACCAAAATCCTGTATAACCTTTCAGGACTGGGAAAAACAGATATGTCGGAAGTATTTGAAGATAAAGAAAACAACAGAACAGTAGTACGGTTATTAAAAATTACAGATATAATTCCGGCACACAAAATGAATTTGGATATAGATTATAACCGGATTAAAAACTTTGCCCAAAAGTCTAAAGAAAACGAAATAGTGGAAAAATGGGTAGAAACCCAGATTCCAAGTACATTTATTACCATTCAGGATACATATAAAAAATGTAATTTTTCCCTGAACTGGTTACAAATGAAAAAATAAAATATGTAATTAACCGATTATAAATTAAAATCCGGGTCATTTTTTGATCCAGATTTTTTTGTTGATATTTTTTCATAAAAAATAGATTGAAAAAAGGAGAAAGTCGGATATTTCTTTATTTAATGCCATCTTTTTCCTATTTTTGTAGAGAAACTTAAACGATGGACTTTATTAAAGATTCTTTCAGAATACAAGCCAAAACTTTTTTCGGATTAGAAGCCATACTTTCACAGGAACTAAAACAATTAGGAGCCTCAAAAATCGATATAAAAAACAGGGCTGTTGAATTTTATGGAGATCTTGGTTTTTTGTATAAAGCAAACTATTCCTTGCGAACAGCATTGAAAATTATGGTTCCCATTTACCATTTCAAAGCCAAAAATGAAAAAATATTTGAAAAAGAATTGTTAAAATTTCCTTGGGAAGAATATCTTTTTAATAGTCAGACCTTTGCCATAGACTCCACAGTATACTCAGAACATTTCAATCATTCTCAATATGTTATGTTGAAAATGAAAGATGCAATAGTTGACAGATTCCGGAAAAAATTTGGAAAAAGACCGGATGTAGAAACCCATAATCCGGATATCCGGTTTCATTTGCACATAAGTAATGATGAAGTTACCATATCATTAGACAGTAGTGGAGATCCCCTATTTAAAAGAGGATATAGAAAATCTCATTTTGAAGCTCCCATTAACGAAGTATTGGCAGCAGGATTGTTGAATCTGGCAGGTTGGGAAGGAAAAGGTAATTTCCTCGATCCTATGTGCGGATCAGGAACAATTATGATAGAAGCAGCTATGATGGCTTTGAATATTCCTCCCCAATTACATAGAAAGCAATTCGGTTTTATGAACTGGAAAAACTTTGATTCGGAATTATTCATAAAAATTAAAGAAACCCGGCTTAACAGAATAAGAGAATTTCAAGGAAAAATAGTAGGATATGACACATCTTTGAAGGCTTTGCAAGCGGCAAAAATAAATATAGAAGCTGCTGACTTAACTGATTTTATAGAAGTAAAAGAACAAGATTTTTTTGAATCCAAAAAAGAACTATTTCCCGTTTTAGTAGTGTTCAATCCACCCTATGGAGAAAGAATTTCCATAGAAGAAGATGAATTTTATAAAAAAATAGGAGACACCTTAAAAACCAATTACAGAAACACATTGGCCTGGTTTATCACTTCTGATATTGAAGCCTTTAAAAAAGTAGGTCTTCGTCCATCCAGGAAGATAAAGTTGTATAATGGAAAACTGGAATGCCGTTTTTTCCAATACGACATTTATGAAGGAAGTAAAAAAATAAACAAACAAATAAGTTAAAAAATAATTAAAATTTAATATTAAATAAAAAGATAAGATTCTATACAGTATATTTGTGTTAGGTAGTTGTATTTGTTGAAATTCTTAAAGAAGTAAAATTATGAAAGTGGCTCTAATATCTCTTGATTATTACGGATATGATAAATATATCGTTTCCGCAATGCGAGAACTGGGTATCGAAGCCGTTCATATAGATATATACGCAAACCGTTATCAATATCCCAACCTGTGGGCAAGATTTAGAAATCTCATAAATAAAACCTTTTTTAATTCCAACATAAAAAGAGAACATTTAGATAAATTCATCCATAAAGAACTATCCCATTACGGAAAATTCGATAAAATAATCATTATTCATGCAGAATGGCTATCTTCTGAAGCATTGGAATTTTGTCAGTCCAAAAGCAATGAAATGATCGCTTACCATTATGACGGAGTACAAAGAATGCCATCTATTTCCAATACTTTCGGTTATTTTGACAAGATTTACAGCTATGACAAGATAGATGTTGAAAAATACAATCTGGAATTTATTCCCAATTATATCTATGAACAACAGCCTAAAAATGTTGTTGTAAAAAAGAGAGCATTCAATATATCTTCTTTGGATAAACGAACCCCGATTTTGGAAAAAATTGCCTTTGCATTAGAAGAAAAACAATTTCCATATGAATTTCTGGTGGTTAATAGAAGACAATTGAATTTTTATGTACCCAAAATCAAAACAAAAATCAAATATCTTAACAAGATGGTTCCGAGGAAAATATCGTTGGAAAAAATCAGAAATTCAAGTCTGATGATTGACATACAAAGACCGGAACAATTAGGACTTACCTTTAGAGTATTTGAATCTTTAGGATATCATAAAAAATTGATTACTACCAATAAAGACATTGTAAACTACGATTTTTACAATCCTAATAATATTTTATTAATAGATCCGGACAATATAGAAATACCGGATGACTTCTTAAATTCCGAATATCAGGAAGTGCCGGAAAGAATACTCAATAAATACAACATTAAGAATTGGGTTAAAAAAATTCTGGATCTGGAACACGTAATTTCCTGATTTTACCATATTCACATATTTCTGCATACTCCAAAAATTGACTTACCTTTGCAAATTATTAAAGAGTAGATTCAAATGCGTACCAAATCCGTTGGAAAAAAGAAAATTAACATTGTTACCTTAGGATGTTCCAAAAATACCTATGACTCAGAAGTATTAATGAGTCAGCTAAAAGCAAACGGCAAAGAAGTAGTTCATGAAAAAAAAGGAGATATTGTAGTTATAAATACCTGCGGGTTCATTGATAATGCCAAAGAAGAAAGCATCAATACTATTTTGGAATATGTAGGGCAGAAAGAGCAGGGAAAAGTAGAAAAGGTTTTTGTAACCGGATGTTTGTCTGAAAGATACAAACCCGATCTCGAAAAAGAAATTCCCAATGTCGATCAATATTTTGGTACCCGCGACCTTCCCTTGTTATTAAAAGCATTAGGTGCAGATTATAAACACGAATTGGTAGGAGAAAGATTAGTTACCACGCCGCGTCATTATGCCTATCTTAAAATCGCTGAAGGCTGCGACCGTCCGTGCAGTTTCTGTGCAATTCCTTTAATGAGAGGAGGACATATATCCACACCTATTGAAAAATTAGTGGAAGAAGCAAAATCTCTGGCAAAAGGAGGAACAAAAGAATTAATTCTGATTGCTCAGGATTTAACCTATTACGGTTTAGATATTTATAAAAAAAGAGCATTGGCAGAC
The DNA here is from genome assembly GCA_031552575.1 of Apibacter sp. GTDB lineage: Bacteria > Bacteroidota > Bacteroidia > Flavobacteriales > Weeksellaceae > Apibacter. The sequence continues at coordinate 61,942 of JAVBMH010000002.1, forward strand.
TTATTAAAGGAATTGGTAAAAGTAGAGGGAATAGAATGGATTCGATTGCATTATGCCTTTCCTTCCGGTTTTCCACAGGATGTTCTTGAACTCATGAAAAATGAGTCTAAAATCTGTAATTATCTGGATATTCCTTTGCAACATATTTCCGATGATATTTTGATCTCCATGAAAAGAGGAACTACCAAAGAAAAAACTAACCGGTTATTGGATGATTTCAGAAATAAAGTGCCCGATATGGCAATTCGTACCACTTTAATTGTAGGTTATCCTGGAGAAACACCAGAACATTTTGAAGAACTGAAAAACTGGGTAAAAGAACAACGGTTTGAACGGTTAGGATGTTTCACCTATTCACATGAAGAAAATACTTCCGCTTTTGATTTACAGGATAATGTTCCTGAAGAAGAAAAAATAAACAGAGTAAACGAAATCATGGAAATTCAGTCACGGATTTCGTGGGAATTAAATCAGGAAAAAGTAGGAAAAATATTCAAATGTATTATAGATCGGAAGGAAGGCGATTATTTCATTGGAAGAACGGAATACGATTCTCCGGATGTAGATAACGAAGTTTTAATCCCGGCAGAAAGCACCTATATATCCTTAGGAAGTTTTGTAAATGTGAAAATTAATCAGGCAGAAGAATTCGATTTATACGGAGAGCTGGTTTGATATTTTAAAAACCTACAATCAGAATAGTAAGGTTATTCATAAAAGACATTCAGTTTCGGCCTTTGAGCGGATGCGTCAAAAAAGTGAAATGAAACAGCGTTAAAAAATACTTTATGTTTAAGTACAAACGAAGTTTGCGAGCGTAGCTCTGAGTTCAAAGTATTTTAGCTTTTTCAGGAAACTTTTTACGCTATATTCGCTCACAGCCTTGATTTTTTTCCCCTTTTGTATTAAGACAAAAGGGAAAAGAGTTGAAGAAAGTATTTACTTTCAGATTTAATAAAAAAACTCCGGAATTTCCGGAGTTTTTTATTCTATAAATTATTTTGGAAATTATTCTTTATCAAGAACTTCATAAGTTACATTCAATATACCGGAATTCAGATTGGTTAATTCTGCAAAAGCAGCCTTACTTAAATCAAATTCCCTTTTAGGAGTAAAAGGACCACGGTCGGTAATTTTCACAATCACCTCCTTACCATTTTTAGGATTAGTGATTTTAACTTTAGTTCCAAAAGGTAATGTTTTATGCGCAGCGGTTAGTTCATTCATGTTATATTTTTCTCCACTGGAAGTCATTCTTCCGTGAAATTTACCCCCATACCAGGAAACCAGTCCTTTACTTAGCTTCACAGTTTCTTCTTTTTCAACATCTTTAACTTCATTTTTAACCAAAGAATCACTTCTCAGAGAGTCTTTTACAGGTTCTCCTTCAACATATGGCAAAGAATCATCTATTTGGGGAGCATTAGGCAACTCATTGGTTTGCACCGCCGTAAATGAAAGGGATGCTAATAAAACTATTGCTAATGTTACTTTTTTCATATTATTTTTGTTTCGTTTGCAGGACAAATTTACACCCACGATAAACTAAAAAGTGTTAAAATTATTTTCCTTTACTTATTTGGGGTTGAAAATAGGCTTCAAGGCTGATGAATAAAGAGTTTATCTGCAATAGTTAAAAAAGTGTTAAATAAAAGGGTGATTGTTAATATTTTTGTGTTTTTTTAGTTGAGTAATATTTATATATTTGATAATCAGCATAATATATTTTTATTATAATCAATAATAATTACTAATTTTGAAAACCTATAGTAAAAAACATATGAAAAAGGCTGTTATAATGTTCTTGTTAGGAATACTGATAACCACTCTCACAGGGTGTAATTCCTTAGAAGAAAGAAAGAACGTAAAAATTATTCGGGAATTTTATGAAACCTATGCAGAACGAAAAAATTTAGATAAACTCATGAGTTACTACTCCAACTCAGATCCGCAATGGGTAGATGCTGTTGCACAATCTTTAGTAGAAGGAAAAGAAAACATCCAAAACCGTTATAAAGGAGAATGGTCCGATGAAAAATATAAGAAACATCCTGATTACCCTAAAACAGTGCAAGTAGAAACCATACTTTCCAACGACAGCATAGTTGCAGTAAGCGGACGATACAATCCCTATTATTATAACGGAAACCTGATCAATGAAATGAAATTCACTTCCTGGCTATATTTTGACAAAGAAGGAAAAATAAAAAAACAAATAGAATGGATGCAATACTCCGTTTCAGATTTACAAGACATAATCAATTTCAAACAATCGGCAGAAATACATTAATTTTATTCAGCAGAGTTGTTTCGCAATCCTGCCGAATTTAGTATTTTTGTATGCCTAAACTAAGTGTAGAATATGACTTCAAAACAAATAAGACAAACCTTTTTAGATTTTTTTGAATCTAAACAACATTCCATAGTTTCTTCCGCTCCCATTGTATTAAAAGACGATCCTACTCTGATGTTTTCCAATTCAGGAATGACACAGTTCAAAGATTTCTTTTTAGGATATAAAGAACCTAAAGACAAAAGAGTGGCAGATACACAAAAATGTTTACGGGTTTCAGGAAAACATAACGATCTGGATGATGTAGGAAAAGACACTTACCATCATACCATGTTCGAAATGCTGGGAAACTGGAGTTTTGGAGATTATTTTAAAAAGGAAGCCATTGCCTGGGCTTGGGAATTACTGACAGAAGTTTACAAGATCCCCAAAGATTGGTTGTATGTCACCATCTTTGAAGGAGATCCCAATGAAAACTTAGCCAGTGACATTGAAGCTTTTAATTTCTGGAAAGAATTTGTTTCTGAAGACCGGATTTTATTAGGAAACAAAAAAGACAATTTCTGGGAAATGGGAGAAACCGGACCTTGCGGGCCGTGTTCAGAAATACATGTAGATATTCGTCCCAAAGAAGAAAAAGAAAAAATAGAAGGAAAAGATCTCGTAAATAAAGATCACCCGCAGGTAATAGAAGTCTGGAATCTCGTTTTCATGGAATTCCTGCGAAAAGCAGACGGAAGTCTTGAAAAACTTCCCAAACAAAATGTAGATACCGGAATGGGATTTGAACGCCTTTGTATGGTATTGCAAGGAAAAACATCCAATTATGATACTGATGTATTCACTCCGTTAATTTCAAAAATAGAAGAAATTTCCGGTTACAAATACGGAGAAAATCCTACTGTAGATATAGCTTTTCGTGTAGTGGTGGATCATATTCGGGCTATAGCCTTTTCTATTGCTGATGGTCAGTTGCCATCCAATTCAGGAGCCGGTTATGTAATCCGCCGTATCCTAAGACGGGCTATAGGTTATGCCTATCGGTTCTTAAGAATGAAAGAACCTGTTTTGTTTGAACTCGTTTCGATTTTAAAATCACAGATGGGAGAATTTTTTCCGGAAATTATAAAGCAGGAAACACTCATTACAGAAGCAATCAAAGAAGAAGAAATCGGATTTTTACGAACCATTGACCAAGGATTAGTACGATTGGCTAATTTCATTGAATCCAATCCGGATTTGAAGATAATTCCAGGAGATGTGGTTTTTGAATTATATGATACCTACGGATTTCCTTCAGATTTATCCAGGATCATTGCAGAAGAAAAAGGCCTTTCTGTAGATGAAGAAGGATTTGAAGTGGAAATGAAAAAACAGAAAGAACGTTCCAAATCTGCCGGAACCTTTAAAAATTATGACTGGGTAGTTTTAGAAGATGATACAGTAGAAGAGTTTGTAGGTTACGATTTTTTGGAAACTCATGTAAAAATAACCCGATACAGAAAAGTAGAAAATAAAGAAGGAGAATTCTATCAGTTGGTTTTTCAGGTAACACCTTTTTATGCAGAAAGCGGTGGGCAGGTAGGAGATACCGGATTTATTGAAAATTCTCATGAAAAAATAGAAATTCTCAATACAAAAAAAGAAAATAATCTTATTATCCATATAGTAAAAGAACTTCCAGAACATCCTGAATTACCTTTTAATGCAATAGTGGATGAAAACAGAAGGGAAGCCATAACCAAAAATCATTCCGCAACCCATTTGTTGCATGAGGCCTTACGGGAAATATTGGGAAAACATGTAGAACAAAAAGGTTCTTATGTAGGTTCGGATCATCTTCGTTTTGATTTTTCTCACTTTAGTAAAATGACTCCGGAAGAACTAGGTTTAGTAGAAGCCTTTGTCAACCAGAAAATTTTTGAACGTATAGCCTTGGAAGAAAACCGTTCGGTTCCGTTTAAAAATGCTCTGGAAATGGGAGCTATGGCTCTTTTCGGAGAAAAATACGGAGACGTGGTACGGGTAATAAAATTCGGAGATTCTGTGGAACTTTGCGGAGGAACTCATGTAAAAAATACCAGTGATATAGTTTTTTTCAAAATATTGAACGAATCTTCAAGCTCTGCCGGAATAAGAAGAATTGAGGCTATTACCGGAGAAGCAGGAATTAACTTTCTTCAGTACCAGTTTACCCAGTATCACGAATTGGTAACTTTACTAAAGAATGTGGAAGATCCTGTTAAATCAGTAGAAAAACTGATTTCTGAAAATGAACAACTTAAAAAACAAATAGAGCAATTACTTCGGGAAAAAGCGGCCAATGAAAAATCACTTTGGACAGCTTCCCTAACTTCCATAAATGATGTTAATTTTATAGGTTTGGTTACCGATTTGAATAATGCAGGAGTTAAAGATTTGATTTTCCAGTTAAAAAAGGAAATTCAAAATCTTTTCATCATTGTAGGAACCAAAACAGATAATAAACCAACATTATCCGTGGGAATTTCAGACGATTTAGTAGCTTCCAGAGGATTGCATGCAGGAAATATAGTAAAAGAACTTGCCAAAGAAATTAAAGGAGGAGGAGGAGGGCAACCTTCCTTTGCAACAGCTGGAGGAAGTGATGCATTAGGTTTGGATAATGCCATTCAGAAAGCACGAAAAAGCTTGGATTAACAAACTATAAATTTAATTTCAGGTTTATAATTTTCTTACTATCAGTTTTCTGATAGTAAGATATTTTTATTATCAGAATATTCTTTCTTTTGGCTCTACAAAGACATATATATTTTAAAGACCATATCTTGTATTTCTCTTATACACAACAATATACTGTTTTTATGAAGAAGTAACAAAAATTCATAAGATTATCAGAACAAAATATATTCTTGGAACTATAGAGATAATCCTTAATAAGATAAAATTCAATCAATAATTATACTTCAGTGTATTGATGTGATAAAATCATATAATAATATAATTTACAGGTGAAATAAGATACAAATTTTTAGATATTGATTTACCGTATAATTATTTAGTGTATTATAAAAATTATAATAATAAGTATTAATTAATGAAATATACTTTAATATAAATTAATTATTATATATTAATAATAAAAAAAATGCTAAAATGCTTTGAAAATTATAAAAATATATTTAAACTTGTAGTAAAATTCAAATGAAGTTTATTATAAGAGTTATAGTTTCTTAAAATATGACCTATATAAGATAATAAAATGATTTTTAAAGCATTTTAATTTTATCTTATTAAATTCCCGAATTGAATATTTACTACCTTAATTTAAAGAAATACAATTATAATAATTCTTGTAAGTTTAGAATATTTTATGACTAAAAACTGATAATAATAAATAGCAAATTTTTTATAACATATAACATATAACATATAACATATAACATATAACATATAATTTTTAATTTAAAATGAAAAAAGTTTTTTTACTTCTTTTAGGATTTGCATTCGTTTGTAGCACGCATGCTCAAGTAGGTATCAATACCGAAAGTCCAAATGCGACAATGGATATTGTCGCCGGTAAAACGGATGATACTACAGCCGAAGGTATAATAGCCCCCAAACTGACATTGGCTCAACTTGCTGCCAAGGATGCTAAATACACGGCTAATTATCAAACCGGAACAATTATTTATGTAACTGATGTTTCGGGCACAACAACAGCCAAAACTGTAAATGTTACTACCATCGGTTATTATTATTTTGACGGCACGGTGTGGAAAGCCTTCAATACTGATAGCAGTTCGGCAAATGCATGGACTCTTACTGGAAATACAGGAACGAGCCCCGCAACCAATTATATAGGAACGTCGGACGCCAGCGACCTGGTTGTTAAAACCAGTGCTGCCGAGCGTATACGTGTAGCTGCAAACGGTAACGTAGGGATTGGTACAAACTCACCCAATAATATATTACACATAAAAGCAACTTCCGATCCAGTGAAGATAGAAGGGCTTGTCGTGAGTAGTTCCAATGATGATGTACCTTTAGTTATAGGTTCGGATGGGATAGTTAAGACCGGAACATTCACAGTACCGAATATTGTTCCCACAGAAGTAGGTACGGTTATAGCTATTAACGGTCAGCTCGTAGTAGCTCAGGAGATTGTGGGGCAGATGACCGCAGATTTTATATCCTCGGCTGGAGGGATAGTGCCTATCGGCAATATAACTCAAACGCTTATTGATAATAAAAATACATTTACAGCATCGTCAACAAATAACACTTTTCGTGTAATGGACGATGGTACTTATTTGGTTACGATTAACGTACAGCTTATGAATACGGGAGGAACCACCAATAATCCTGTAGTCGGCATTCAAGACCTCAGTACAGGTCAATGGGTAGCAAGGGTGAACGATTATACTACGGCTGGTAACCTGCAAACATTTACCCTAATCTCTGCTATCCCGATGCAGACCGGACGCGATTATTCTTTTGCGTTGGCAAACGTAACAGGTGGAACTCTTACAATAAAAGCATTCAGCTCGGGGGGGACAGGTAGCGGTCCTATTAGTTATTTTTCCGTTAAAAGACTGAAATAACCAGTATTCTGTGAACAAATAATACAAAAAATGACACATTGTGATTGCAGTAAAAATTCATTCAAAAAGCACGGAAAAGCTTGAAATAATTAATTATTTCAGATTTTCTTGATAGATAATCTTAGGTTAGCAGTAAAACCAGAGCATTGATTCATTATAATGGTTTTTGAGAATTATTTTCCGTTTGTTTTGCTTCTTTTCGTACCTCGGTATTATACTTACATTATAAAATTTGATTAGACTTTCAATGCTAGTTATTCATCTGATAGTAGAAAAAATCTTTAATAAGATAAAATTCAATCAATAACTATACTTCAGTGTATTGATATGATAAAAATCATATAATTTATAGGTGAAATAAGATAAAAATTATTAGATATTGATTTACTATATAATTATTTAGTATATTATAAAAATGACAATAATAAGTGTTAATTAATGAAATATACTTTAATATAAATTAATTATTATATATTAATAATAAAGAAAATGCTAAAATGCTTTAAAAATTATAAAAATATATTTAAATTTGCAGTAAAATTAAAAGGAAATTTATGTATGATCTTGATATAAAAGAACTAGTCTTTAAAATATGACCTATATAAAATGATAAAATAATTTTTTAAGTATTTTAATACTTTATTTTATTAAATCTCCCGAATTGAATATTTATTGCCTTAATTGAAAGAAATACAATTATAATAATTCTTGTAAGTTTAGAATATTTTATGATTAAAAACTGATAATAATATATAGTAAATTTTTTATAACATATAACATATAACATATAACATATAACATATAATTTTTAATTAAAATGAAAAAATTAATTTTACTTATTGGAATGCTATCTACTATTTGTTTAAAAGCACAAGTTGGAATTAACACAAATGCCCCTCAAAAAACATTACACGTTAATGGATCTTTAGAGATAACCAATGAATTGAATGTAGGTGGTACAGCTACAACAGCAGGAGATGCAGGAAGTTCCGGACAAGTACTTACCTCAAACGGAAGCAATGCTGCACCAAGCTGGCAATACCTTAGTACTGTGAGTGGTACTATTGCAGATATCAGATATGTCCAGGGAAATGCAACTAGAACTGTGAATAAAGCAGCTACAGTTGATGTTCCTGGAGTTACCGTAACTATGACTGTACCTGCTGGAAAAACCCAAACATTCTTGTTTACTATAACGGGGTATGCTTCCAACCAAACTGTAGCTGCAGGAGCAGCCACACAAGGGGTATTTACTTTACTTCAAAACGGTACTAAAATTTCCTCTGCTTATGCATCTAGTATAGATGGAGGAGACTTGGTTAATGTTCCTGTTCCGGTAACATTTCTAAAATCAGTAACCCTTTCTGCAGGTACCTATACTTTTAAAGTTCAATATACTGCTTGGGAAGGCAATCAGATTGTTAATAGTATTCCTACCGCATATGGAGGATATAATGGTGATACAGAAGCAATGCTAACAAAAATGCAGGTATTAGTGTATAATAACTAACTGAAAAAAGAAGATAATTGATTATCAACTTATATTAATATAATTATTTTGTTGGTAATCAATTATTTATATAAATCATACAATAACATTATAGTGATTATACAATATTGGGGTTTGGAGATAAAGACAATGTGAGTATTAGTTGTCAACAAGATAGAGTATACTTAAAGCCCTTCACATAATAACCAAATATGGATGCCAAGCTAGGATATTACATTTTGAAAATCCAGAAAAAAGAGAGATTTTATTCTCCCAATTAATAAACTCATTTATTAAATATGACCGGATAACTACTTCCTACATGAATATAATTTATCTGGAAAATTAATAATACAATTTCATTTATCTCTCTCTTTTTCCTGTATTATTCGGGAAAAAGAGATTTTTTATTTATTAATCTTCAAGAATAGAATCTAAAATAATTGTTCCGATATTTGTATTTTTGTTGAAGCTTTCAATACACCTTTTAGAAAATGTCATTAGAACTTCAGCTTAAAACATTGCCCAATAAACCGGGAGTTTATCAATTTTTTGATGAAGATCAAACCATTTTATATGTAGGAAAAGCCAAGAATCTCAAAAAAAGAGTTTCCTCTTACTTTGCCAAAGAACATTTCGGGAAGACCAAAGTACTCGTATCCAAAATAAGAAATATTAAAACCACTATTGTGGATACCGAGTATGATGCCTTACTTCTGGAAAATAATCTTATCAAAGAATATCAACCCAAGTACAATATCCGCCTTAAAGACGATAAAACCTATCCTTGGATCTGCATAAAAAAAGAACCCTTTCCCAGAATATTTTTAACCCGGAAACTAATTTATGATGGTTCAGAATATTATGGACCTTATACTTCTGTTTTGGTGGCAAAAGCCTTATTGGAACTCATAAAAAGCATTTATCCGTTGCGTACCTGCAATCTGGATTTGAAACAGGAAAAAATAGAAAGCCATAAGTTCACAGTTTGTTTAGAATATCACATACACAATTGTTTAGGCCCTTGTGAAGGATATCAGACCTTAGATGAATATCAGGAAAACATTCAGGAAATTCGTGAAATCATAAAAGGAAATATCTCTGAACCTTTACAATCCCTGTGGAAAAAAATGTTGGAATATGCCCAAAAGACCGAGTTTGAAAAAGCTCAGTTAATTAAGGAAAAACTCGAATTACTCGAAAAATATCAGGCAAAATCTACTGTAATTTCCCCAACCATTTCCAATGTAGATATTTTTGGAATCACTTCCGACGAATCCGCAGCTTATGTCAATTATTTCAAAGTCGTAAAAGGAAGGATCATTCAATCCTATACCACCGAAATAAAAAAGAAACTCGACGAATCGGAAGAAGAAATACTCGAAAAAACCATTATAGACATTCGCGAGAAATTCCAGTCTTTCTCCCGTGAAATTTTCATTCCATTTCCTATAGAACTAGAAATTCCACAGGTCAAATTATCCGTTCCTAAAATAGGAGATAAAAAGAAAATTTTGGATTTGTCGGAAAGAAACGCCAAAGAATACCGGATAGAAAAACTAAAGCAAGTAAAAATCGTAGATCCGCAACGTCATTCCAACCGGATTATGACAGAAATGCAGAGATTACTTCATTTACCAGAAGAACCTCGCCTGATCGAAGGTTTTGATAATTCCAACATTCAGGGAACCAATCCCGTTTCCGCTTGTGTCGTCTTTCGGGATGGAAAACCAAGCAAAAAGGAATACCGGATTTTTAACGTGAAATCCGTTGACGGACCGAATGATTTTGCCACTATGGAAGAAGTGATCCATCGCAGATACCGCCGGCAATTGGAAGAAGGAAATGAATTACCCCAATTAATCCTTATTGATGGAGGAAAAGGACAATTGAGCTCTGCATATAAATCATTGGAATTATTAGGACTAGCAGGAAATATTCCTATTATAGGAATAGCAAAGCGTTTAGAAGAAATTTATTTTCCCCACGATTCTATTCCTTTATATCTGGATAAAACTTCGGAAACATTGAAAGTATTGCAGAAAGTCCGGGATGAAGCCCATCGATACGGAATTTCCCGTCACCGGAATAAAAGAAGCAAGAAAACCTTTACTACGGAACTATATGTTATTCCCGGAATAGGAGAGAAGACTGTTCAATTGTTGTTGAGTCATTTCAAATCCGTTCAGGCAATAAAAAAAGCTCCGGAAGAAGAAATAGAAAAACTCATAGGAAAAAAAAGAACCGATATTCTGTTGGAATATTTTCAGACAGAAAAATAGTTAGATATTACAAAAGTTCAATGTAAGTATTTTCTTTTTTCTTGATAAAAAAGGAAGAAAAAATCAAGGCTTTGAGCAAATTTAGCTTGAAAAATTCAACAAAAAGCTAAAATCTACCAAACTCATTCCACTTCGTTTCATTCAAACAGATAGATTTCTTAATGCTTTTTTCTTTCATTTTTCTGACGCATTTGCCAGAGGCCGGATTAAAAACAAGGATTGTAATTTATATAAAAATCAGAAAAATATTCCATCGATACATTCCTTTTTTTGTCAGTAAAATCGGATAATTCATACATGCCTTAAATGTTTATTTAAAAATGGTAGTATTTTTGCTAAACAGTTAGAAAATTTAGAATAATGAAAATATCAACGATCTTAAAATCCGTTTTTACCTTTGGTTTAATAGCAATAAGCATTCAATCCTGTGATACTCAAGGCTCAGCCATGGGTTCCAATACCGGACTGAATATGGTAAAACAACTCCTGACTTCCAGTACCAATCAGGGATTTTCCGTATTGGGAGATACCAATACATTTTTAACCAATGCTTTAATTGAAGCAGTAATGCCGGATGAATTAAAAAAAATCAATACTAAACTGGAAAGTGTTGGATTAAGCAGTTTGGTGGATAAAGAGAAACAGTATATAGGAAAAGCAGCCAGTGCTTCTGTAGATGTTGCTAAACCTATTATTACATCTGCAATACAGGAAATGACCTTATCGGATGCTGTTTCTATCCTTTCCGGAGGAAAAGGGGCAGCTACTCAATACATAAAAAATAAAACCGAAGCCAAACTGATTGCTGCTATTCAGCCTACAGTGGAAAGTCAGCTGAACTCTAATGGAGTAACCTCTTTGATTAATAATGCTGTAAAAGATAAAACCCTTCAAACGGCTTTGGGAGCTATTTTAGGAAATAAAAGCTCTACAAGTACCGATGTAAGCGGTTCCGTTAGTCAGTATGCTTCTAAACAAATTGTGGATGGTTTATTTGAAGTAGCTAAAGATTATGAAGTGAAAAATTCCAGTCTGGGTACAAATCTGTTAAACTCTGTGTTGGGAGGAAGTAATTAATTAGGTAATTAGCCAATATGCTGATGAGACAATGTGTTGATTGTCATGTTGATGTTAGGAAACATCTTTCTCTAAAGGTTATTAATCTAATAGTTACCGACTAAAATCCCTCTGTTCAAAATGACAAAATTTGTCATTTCGACAATAGGAGGAATCTATATATTGAAAAATAATAAGTTAAAACAAAAAACATTTCCTTTTGGAAATGTTTTTTGTTTATAATTGAAGGTCTTTACTTATTTAATCATCTCAAAACTACGTTTGATAAAATCGGTAAGATCTTTTCCTTTTAAAATATTCTGGGAAAGTTTTGCGAGATCCAGAGCTTGTTTAATAATTTTGGATTTTTCTTCTTTATTTTCTTTGCTAAGAATTTCAGAAGCCAACGGACTATTGGTATTTACTACTAAATTGTACATTTCGGGAAAATTACCCATCATTCCGAACATTCCGCCGCCACCTACTTGCTGCATATCTTTCATTCTGCGCATAAATTCAGGCTGAGTAAGCATAAACGGGGCATCTTCACGTCCTAAGTTTTCTAGTTCTATGGTATACGTTTTGGAATCAACAGTTTCTTCCAGTTCTTTTTTCAACGTTTCTTTTTCTTCATCGGAAAGAAGGGAAACCGTATCTTCTTCTTTTTTGATGAGATTATTGATGTGATCAGCATCTACCCGAGCAAAAGAAATATTTTCTTTGGAAGTTTCCAGTTTTTGAATCAGATGCGGAACAATAGGAGAATCCAGTAATAATACTTCATAACCTTTATCTTTAGCAGTTTGAATGTACTGATCTTGTTCATGTATATTGGAAGCATACAGAATCACCAATTTTCCCTCTTTATCAGTCTGATTATCCTTTATTTTATCTTTTAATTCATCAAATGTGTAATAATTCCCGTCAACGGTTGGATAAAGAGCAAATTTGTCTGATTTTTCATAGAATTTGTCTTCGGAAATCATTCCGTATTCGATCACTATTTTAATATCATTCCATTTTTTCTCATAGTCTTCCCGATTCTCACTGATTAAAGAAGCCATTTTATCCGCTACTTTTTTGGTGATGTAGGAAGATATTTTTTTCACGGCTCCGTCTGCCTGCAAATAAGAACGGGAAACATTCAACGGAATATCTGGTGAGTCGATAACTCCGCGTAACAACATCAGGAAGTCAGGAACGATTCCCTTTACTTCGTCAGTTACAAATACCTGATTTTGATATAATTGAATTTTATCTTTGTCTAAATTCAGATTATTGGCCAGTTTAGGGAAAAATAAAATTCCGGTCAGGTGGAATGGATAATCCACATTCAGATGGATATAGAAAAGCGGTTCTTCAAATTGCATCGGGTATAATTCCCGATAGAAGGCCTTGTAATCTTCGTCCTTTAAATCGGATGGTGATTTAGTCCAGGCAGGAGTAGGATTATTGATAATATTATCTACTGTGATTTTTTCCGGTTTGGCGTCCTTATCGGCATCTTCCGGTAATGGTAAGGTCTCTTCACGTGTTCCGAATTTGATAGGAACCGGCATAAAACGGTTATATTTCAGTAATAGTTCGGTAATTCGGTGTTCTTCCAGAAATTCGGTAGAATCCTCTGCAATATGAAGAATGATTTCAGTTCCTCTTTCTGTTTTGTCAGCAGGACTTAATTCAAATTCCGGACTTCCGTCACAACTCCAATGCATAGCCGGAGCATCTGTGTAGGATTTGGTAATGATCTCCACTTTGCTGGCTACCATGAAAGAGGAATAAAATCCTAGTCCGAAATGACCGATAATTCCTTCTTTTTCAGCATCTTTGTGTTTAGAGATAAAATCCTCCGCTCCGGAAAAAGCTACTTCATTGATATATTTAATTACTTCTTCTTCCGTCATCCCAATTCCCTGATCAATAATATGCAGGGTTTTGTCCTCTTTGTTTATTTTAACTTCAATAATAGGATTGCCATATTCCACTTTGGCCTCTCCTATATTGGTCAGGTGCTTTAATTTCAACGTTGCATCGGTAGCATTGGAGACTAATTCCCGCAAAAATATTTCGTGATCGCTGTATAAAAACTTCTTAATCAGAGGAAAAATATTCTCTACTGATACATTAATGTTTCCTTTTGCCATATTGTTTTGTATTTTTTATTCAGATTTTATTGCTATCCGAAAGTCAAAAAAAATACCAATAGAATAGGAGTGACAAAATGACTTGAAAAAATAATATTTTTGATATTCAGTAAAAAGTAGGTAAATTTGGTTAGTTATAATGATTAACTAACCTAAGAGGAAATAGAGGAAACGATAGAAACCAAAAAATAAAACCCCATGACTGTACAAATAACGTATGAAGGAGATCTTCGTACAGAATGTATTCATTTGCAAAGCGGATCAAAAATAGCTACTGATGCGCCTACGGATAACCAGGGAAAAGGAGAGCATTTTTCGCCTACCGATCTGGTTGCAACTGCATTGGCAAGTTGTATACTTACTACAATGGGAATTAAAGCGCAGGATATGCATATTGATTTAAAGGGAACTCAGGCAGACGTTACCAAAATCATGACTTCTTCTCCCAGAAAAATAGGAGAAATTAAAATAGTTATTCATTTTCCTAAATTAGATTTGGAGGAAAAACAAAAAATCATTCTTGAACGGATAGCACATACATGTCCAGTAGCGCAGTCTATTTCTTCGGAAGTAGTTCATAATGTGATATTTGAGTGGTAAATTACCATATCTTAATTTAAAATCATTCTAAATTTTAAGTATTTTTTAAGATATTAAGATATTTACATCTTTTTATCTTTTTAAAAATATATATTTGTAAAACTAAACTAACTAAATATAACATGAAATGTTTTCAAAAACTAGTGAATATGCAATAAAGATTGTGATTTATCTAAGTAAAAATAGTAATAAAGATAAATTATGTCAGGTAAAGGAAGTTAGTGAAGCTTTGGAATCACCGGAACCCTTCACAGCTAAGATTTTACAGCAATTAGTTAAGGTGGGGTTATTGTATTCTATGAAGGGAAAGAATGGAGGATTTACTATTGGAAAAGAGGCAAATGAAATAAAAATATATGATATAGTTACAGCGATAGATGGAGAAAAATCAGTGACTGGATGTATTTTAGGATTAAATGAATGTTCTAGTGAAAACCCTTGCCCTTTACACCATAAATACTATAAAATAAAAGAACAGATTCAGGAAAACATTTTAAATGTAAATCTTGAAGAGCTGGAAAGCAAATTGAAACATATCAGATTGCGATGAAAGAATGACTATTTGAAATCTGTTGAAATTTAAAGTAAAGGTAGGTTTTAGTAATAAAAAAATCAATAATTATAATTTATTTAAAACTATTTATTAAAAAACACTTTTATGGAGAGCAGTTTATCTCAATCACACAAGATCTTATTTTTAAATACGTTAGCATTTACAGTTTGCTTTGCTTGTTGGACTCTCAACGGAGTTTTAGTCACTTATTTAGTGGATAAAGGAATCTTTGATTTTACAGTGGTAGAAATCGGATGGTTATTAGGAATACCTGTCCTTACAGGTTCAATTCTCCGGTTACCCATCGGAATTATGACAGACAAATTTGGTGGTAAATTTATATTCATAGGTTTATTGCTGTTTTGTTCCATACCTTTATTTCTTCTTCCTTTTGCAAATTCTTTCTGGACGTTTGCCCTTCTGAGTTTTTTATTCGGGATCGTAGGTACCAGCTTTGCCGTCGGAATCGGATATACCTCTGTCTGGTATCCCAAAGAATGGCAGGGAAGAGCTTTAGGTATCTTTGGAATGGGGAATGCGGGAGCAGCCCTTACTACCTTCTTGGCACCCACGTTACTGAAATACTTTTCAGAAAATGATCCTGCAAACGGATGGAAAATGCTCCCGATAACCTACGGAATTGTTTTAGTAATTATCGGGATTTTATTTATCCTTTTCGCAAAAAATAAAAAACCGGCCAGCAGTTCAAAAACCATAGGACAGTTATTAACCCCTTTGAAGAAAGGGAGAGTATGGCGTTTCGGATTATATTACCTTTTAGTATTCGGTTTTTTCGTCGCTTATTCACAATGGTTGGTACCCAACTTTATGAGTGTTTATCAGACTACATTGGTTATGGCAGGGATGTTTGCCTCTTGTTTCAGCCTTCCTTCCGGAGTAATCAGAGCATTAGGAGGATACTTATCCGATAAATTTGGAGCCAGAAAAATAATGTACTGGGTATTAGGGACTTCTGTAGCCTTTAGTTTCTTGTTAATGTTCCCTAAAATGGACATTTATACCGATGGACAAGGAGTTTTAGCCGGAAATCAGGGAACAGTTACTAAAGTAACACCAACCACCATTCAGGTAGGTAAAAAAGAATATCCTGTAAAACCGAAGGAAGAACAATTAAAAGAAGGAAATAATTTTTTCCCGACCAAAAACTCATGGCAGGAAATCGTAGTAAAAGAAAATCAGGAAGTTAAAAAGAAAGAGCTTTTAGCTAAAGGAATTACCGAGATCCGCTTTGATGCCAATATGTGGGTATACCTAGTTCTGGTAATACTAATTGGAATTTCCTGGGGAATTGGAAAAGCAGCCGTTTATAAACATATTCCCGAATATTTTCCTAATGAAGTAGGAGTTGTAGGAGGAATGGTAGGATTAATTGGAGGACTAGGAGGATTCATCGGTCCTATCATCTTCGGATACTTGTTAAACTATACCGGTTTATGGACCAGCTCATGGATATTCATATTTGTAGTATCCTTAGTATGTCTGATCTGTATGCATCGGGTAATAGTGAAAATGCAACGGGATAAAATGCCTGAAATATCCAGAGATATCGAAAAAAAATAAATAATTAATCATAAATAATTTTCAACTTAAACTAAATAATATATGGCTACATGGCTTAAAGAATGGAATCCTGAAAATAATACTTTCTGGGAATCCACAGGAAAAAAAATAGCATGGAGAACCCTGACAATAACTACCATTTCTCTTACAATTTCCTTTATAGTATGGTATCTGATGAGTGGGATAGTAACAAAGCTTCCCGGAGTAGGATTTAACTTTACCGAAAAACAATTATTTTGGTTGGCATCCTTACCAGGATTGGCTGCGGGAACCTTACGAATAATACATACCTTCTTAATTCCAATTTATGGAACACGTCACACAGTTACCATTTCAACTTTCATTAAATTACTTCCGGTTGTCGGATTAGCGATGGCAGTAATGAATCCTACAACACCATTCTGGGTATTTGCAGTATTAGCATTTACTACCGGTTTTGGAGGAGGAGATTTCTCTTCATTCATGCCTTCCACTAACCTTTTCTTTCCTGCCCGATTAAAAGGAACAGCCTTGGGAATCCAGGCAGGAATTGGTAATTTCGGAGTAAGTGTAGTTCAGTTTTTGACTCCGGCTCTGATAGGAGTAGCGATTGTAGGAGCTCCACAAATATTAAAAACGGCAGATCCTGTAACCAAAGAAATTACCACCAAAGAAATATATTTACAAAGTCCTATTGTTGTTTTTGTTCCCATACTCATATTGATGACAATCGTATGCTGGGTAGGATTAAAAAGTATTCCTTTAAAATCTACCTTTAAAGAACAATTGGAAATTTTTAAAAACAAACATACCTGGTTTTGTACCCTTACTTATTTTATGACTTTCGGAACTTTTTCCGGTTTGGCAGCCTCTTTTCCACTTATGATAAAATCCCTGTACGGAGATTTTCCGGGAGCGCCAGATCCGTTGCACTATGCCTTTTATGGTCCGCTAATTGGTTCTGCCAGTCGGGTAATGTTCGGATTTGTGGCAGACAGAGTAGGAGGAGCAATACTGACAACTCTTACAGGTATCGGATTTATAGGATGTATCATTGCTATGATCACTATGGGATTAGTAGCTCCTACTTCTGTAGATCAGTTCCCATGTTTCTTGGGAGTTATGCTGACTATTTTCTTCTTCTCAGGAGTAGGAAATGCAGCAACATTCAGACAATACCCGATTATATTTAAGGATAATCCGGTTCATGCAGCAGGAGTAATCGGTTGGACAGCAGCAATTGCCGCTTACGGACCGTTTATTTTTTCCAGTATCATCGGATCAGTACTTCATTCCTCTAAGGAAGCAGGAATGAAAAGTGCAAACAGCTTTTTCTGGGGATTACTCATATTTTCCGTAATTGCCACTGCTGTTAACTGGTATTATTACCAAAGAAAAGGATGTGAAAGACCAAGTTAATATTCATTAAAAAAATAATTAAGTTATGTTTAAATTATTTAGCACACTTAATAAGCCCGCATTAATTAAAGCAATAATCGTTTCTGTCATTGCCATTATTTTAGTATTCCTGGGTTCCAGGGATCTTCAGAATTTTGATGCAGCCTTGATCGCTTACCTGTTCGGTGCCGTATTTTCCATTTTTGGAGTTACTTATCGTTACTCCATCTGGTTACAGCGTCCACCTACCAAAATGTATTGGAAACGTTCCTGGCAATTCTTTTTCAGTAAACATTTTCTTGCCTATACAGGAAGAAGTACCAAACTGTTTTTTCAGAATATACTTTTTCAGAAATTTATTTATCCTAGAGGAAAAACACGTTGGATAGGTCATTTCTTATTAGCTACCGGATGTATGATCGCATTTTGTATTACATTTCCGTTAACTTTTGGATGGATTCATTTTACTTTGCAACCCGATTCCCTCACCACATACGAAGCCCACTTATTCGGGTTTAATATAATGTGCTTTGAATTAGGTTCCCTTATAGCATTTGTAGTTTTTCATGCCTTGGTTTGGTGTTCCGTTCTGGTTATCATCGGAGCGATTATGATGATGAAACGTCGTATGACCAACGGAGGACTGATTGCAACCCAGACATTTGACGGAGACTGGCTTCCCTTAATCTTGTTGATAGCTATTTCCCTTACAGGAATAGGAATATCCTTTGATTACACTTTCCTTGAAGGAAAAACCAATCAGTTCATGTCGGTAACCCATGCAGTAACCGTAATTCTCTTTTTGGTTTGGATTCCTTTCGGAAAATTCTTTCACATATTCCAAAGACCGGCACAACTCGGAGCCAATATTTACAAGACCGAAGGAGTAAAGAACGGAATGGCGGTTTGTCCTATTACCCAGGAAAAATTTGCAACCAAAATGCATGTGGATGACTTGAAAATAGTTACCAAAGAATTAGGATTTGATTTTACCCTTGAAGATGGAAAAAATCATTTGGATTTCAGTCCGGAAGGAAAACGATGTGCCTTAGCTAAAGCACATCTTAAAGCAAGAGAAGAATCAGGAAGTTTCTTCGGATAAAATATAAAAATAGATAATAAAAACAGATTAGGATAAAAAATACAATATGGCTAAGTTACCCACAAGTGAAGAAAAAATCATTGAGCAATTTGGGCCACACAAACAATATACGCCTAAAGACGGATTCAAAGGAGTATCCGAGCCGGACAAACTGGTGAAGACTCATTGTTGCTATTGCGGTATGCAATGCGGAATCCAGCTAAAGGTAAAAGATAATAAAGTGGTTGGATTTGAACCTTGGAGAGAATTT
The DNA here is from genome assembly GCA_031552575.1 of Apibacter sp. Lineage (GTDB taxonomy): Bacteria > Bacteroidota > Bacteroidia > Flavobacteriales > Weeksellaceae > Apibacter. Next base: position 81,252 of record JAVBMH010000002.1, read on the forward strand.
CCTTTCAACGAAGGAAGACTTTGTCCGAAAGGAGTACAACGATATTTGCAGAATAACCATCCCGACCGATTACTTTCACCCCTAAAAAGAGTGGAAGGAATTGGTTTTGAACCCATAGATTGGGAAGAAGCAATGAGTAAAACCGTTTCTGAAATTCAGAGAATTCAGAAACAATATGGAAACGATGCATTTGCCATGCTTTCCGGAGTATCATTGACCAATGAAAAAAGTTACATGATAGGAAAGTTCGCAAGAGTAGCCTTGAAAACCAGCAATCTGGATTATAACGGACGCTTATGCATGGTAAGTGCCGGAGCCGGAAACAAAAAAGCTTTTGGCTTAGATCGTGCCTCTAATAATTGGAGTGATTTAAAACACGCAGAAGTAATTATCGTTGCCGGAGCCAATGTAAGCGAAACTTTCCCTACTTTGACCTATCCTATGTGGGAAGCCCGGGATAACGGAGCAAAACTCATAGTAGTTGACCCGAGAATGATTCCTTTTGCCCGTACTGCAGATATGCATCTGAATGTACGTCCGGGAACGGATTCTGCCTTATTTGGTGCTATGCTAAAAATTATAGTAGATAATGGCTGGGTTGATAAAGAATTTATTGAAAATCATACTAGTGGATTTGCTGAATCCATTGCAGCAGTACAGGATCACACCCTGGAATGGGCAGAAAAAGTCACCGGAATTTCTGCAGAAAAAATATACAAAGCGGCAGAAATGTGGGGGAAAGCAAAAACTAGTTTCTTCCTTCATGCGCGCGGAATAGAGCACCATACCAAAGGAGTCGATAATGTAGTAGGAATTATTAATCTCGTACTTGCAACTGGAAGAATTGGAAAACCCTATTGCGGATATGCAACCATTACAGGACAGGGAAACGGACAAGGAGGACGAGAACATGGACATAAATGCGACCAGCTTCCGGGAAACCGGGATATAGAAAACCCGGAACATCGTAAATACATATCCGAAGTTTGGGGAATTGACGAAAAAGATCTTCCGGGCAAAGGATTAAGTGCCTGGGAAATTATAGAGGCTATTCATCGGGATGAGATTAAAGGCTTGGTTTCCATCTGCTTTAATCCTTTAGTCTCGCTCCCGAATAATAACTATGTACGAGCAGCTTTGGAAAAACTGGAATATTATGTTGCTATTGACTTCTTTTTAAGCGAAACCGGACGTCATGCAGACATTATACTGGCAGGATCTCTTCATGAAGAAGAAGACGGAACCGTGACCACAGCAGAAGGACGCGTAGTACGGATTAATCAGGCAATCACTTCTCCAGGAAAAGCACGGAAAGACAGTGATATTTTAAAAGAACTGGCTCGTCGTTTAGGAGCAGGAGATAAATTCGACTATGAAAACAGTGAAGCTGTTTTTAATGAATTGAGAGTAGCTTCCAAAGGAGGAACTGCCGATTATTACGGAATTACTTATGAAAGGATTGAAAACAATATGGGAATTTTCTGGCCTTGTCCATCTTTAGACCATCCGGGAACTCCAAGATTGTGGGAAGACAGAAAGTTCAGGACTCCGGACGGAAAAGCACATTTTAATCCGGCTCCATACCGGTTTTCTTCCGAAATGCCCGATGAAGAATATCCGGTAATTCTTACCACCGGACGGGTAGTTTCCCAATATCTCAGCGGTTCGCAAACCCGTAGGATCGGAAAATTAGTAGATCAGTATCCAGAACCTTTAATGGAAATCCATCCTAAACTGGCAGTCCAATATGGAATAGAAGATGGCCATTTGGTGCGTGTAACCACACGACGGGGAGAATTGGTTCTTCCTGCAAACGTAGTAGAAACCGTTCGGGAAGATATCGTGTTCATCCCTTACCATTGGGGAGGAAAACACTCAGCCAATATGTTAACGATTGGTAGTTTGGATCCGGTTTCCAAGATTCCGGAGTTTAAAGTATGTGCTTGCAAGATAGTGAATACCGGAGAAAAAGCTCCCGATCCGAATTTATCAGATGCATTTAAAAGTTCTTCCAATTAATACATTAGAAATATGATTACTACAGAATATAATAAAAACATGGGATTTTTTGTAGACATGCAGCGTTGTATCGGATGTCATGCCTGCGAAATGGCCTGTGCGGAATGTGAAACTAACGGACAGGACTCGATGATCCATATTCATTATGTAGACAGAAAACATACGATTCAGACTACTGTTCAGGTATGTATGCATTGCGATGATCCCGTTTGTGCCAATGTTTGTCCCGCAGATGCCATTACCAAAGATACATTCGGGATAGTACATTCTGCCAATACAGCCCGTTGCATAGGTTGTTCCAACTGTGTTATGGCTTGTCCATTCGGAGTTCCGAATAAAAAAGAAGAAGCCGAATTAATGATGAAGTGTAATATGTGCTACGACCGTACCAGTGCAGGATTGAAACCTATGTGTGCCACAGTTTGCCCGAGCGGAGCCCTGTTTTATGGAACGTTGGAAGAAATCGAAGAAAAAAGACCTCACAGTACTCCGGTTAACAAATTTATTTTTGGAGAACAAGAAGTGGTTACCAAAGTAAACATTATGATGCCGAAAGGCAGTAAAGAATTAAAGGTTCACTAATAAAAAAAGTAAAAAATGTCACAAGATAACCAAACCCCAGTGTGGAAATCCGATTTTCCTGTTAAACAAGACGAATCGACACACGTTTCAAGACGGGAATTTGCTAAGTTTTTATGTCTGTTATCCGGAAGTTTAGCCGTTGGTAACGGAATGATAGCTGCTAAGTCCTTACTTTTACCTAAGGAAAAGCTGAAAGGAGAATACCTTGTTTGTGAAACCTCCGAATTACCTGTCGGAGAAATGAAATCATTCGTTATTAATGATAATCATAAAGTTCCCTATATACTTATTCATTTAGGAGAAGACAAATGGCGGTGCTTTGAGCAAAAATGTACCCATTTGTCCTGTGCCGTATTTTATCGTCACGATCTGAATAAAATAGAATGCCCTTGTCACAAAGGATATTTTGATCCTGAGACCGGAGATGTTCTGCAAGGTCCGCCACCGCGACCGTTGCCTCAGTTAAATGTTGTATTACGGGATGGAAAAGTATATGTAACCGAAAAAGAAAAAGCGTAGAATTATGAGTGATTTCAGAGAATCCCAAAATTTGGCACATCCTAATAAGACCAATATTTTGATGTCTGCCATTATTGTAATACTGATACTGATTTTGACATTACAGATATGGATGATGTACGGAGCATTGAACAATGCGCTTGAAGACAATCACGAATTTGCCTGGGCAACGTTCATCGGTTCGATATGTCTGTTTATAGCAGGACTAATTTTATTGAGATACCTGCCGGAGCCACGGAAAAAAGACGTGAAAAATACAGAAAGTAAATATGAATAATCTTGTTGATACATACAACAGGGTTCATGACTATCTGAGAATTTCCCTGACGGATAGCTGTAATTTCCGGTGTATTTACTGTATGCCGGAGGAAAACATGCAGTGTCTTCCACAAAAAGAATTGATGCAGCCACAGGAAATCTTTGAAATAGCTAAAACTTTCGTAGAATATCAAACACGCAAAATACGCCTTACCGGAGGAGAACCTTTGGTAAGGCATGATTTTGCCGATATTGTGGAGAAACTTTCCGAATTACCTGTGGAACTGACTTTGACCACCAATGGAGTTTTACTGCATAAACATCTGGATTTATTTAAAAGAACAGGTATTAATTCGGTAAATATCAGTATTGATAGTCTGGATGGTGACAAATTCAAATCCCTAACCAAACGGAATGTTTTGCCTCAGGTTTGGGAAAATATTCTCCTTTTCACAGAAGAAAACTTCCATGTAAAGCTCAATGTCGTGGTTATGAAAGGAATAAATGACAGGGAAATTCCGGATTTTATCTCCTTAACAAAGAATCTGCCTTTGCATATCCGTTTTATAGAATTTATGCCTTTCACAGGAAACCAGTGGGAAAAAGACCGGGTATTTACCATGAAGGAAATGTTGAATCAGATTGAAAAGCATTTTTCCATTATTAAACTGGAAGATGCCAGACATGATACTTCCAAAAAATACAAAGTTTCAGGACATAAAGGAACTTTTGCCTTCATTACCACTATGAGTCAGCCGTTTTGCGGAGATTGCAACCGGATGAGACTTACGGCTGATGGTAAAATGAAAAACTGTCTTTTTGGAAAAGAAGAATTTGATATTCTGGAAACATTACGAGAAGGAAAAGACATTAATCCCGTAATTCAAAAATGTTTGGTAAGAAAGCATGAAAAAATGGGAGGACAATTTGAAGACTTTAAAAAACTCAATCCCGAATATCTGCAAAACAGAAGTATGATAAAAATTGGAGGATAATTTTTTATTTATCAATATGTCAAAAAAAACCTATTGAAACCTATGGAGTATATAACAGTAACAGAAGTCCGAAACATCATTCAAAAAGAAATTTTTCAAATGGAGGTAATTGAACAATCACTTATAGATGCTCAATACCACTATTCTGCCGAACCTGTTTATGCACCTATAGATGTTCCTTCATTTGATAATTCAGCAATGGATGGATATGCTTTTGCTTATCAGGATTATGAAGATAAAAAAGAACTCAGAGTTTGTTATACAATTCAGGCTGGAGATACGGAATTACCTGTTTTAAAGTCAGGAGAAGTTGCCCGCATCTTTACCGGAGCTATGATACCTCAAGGGGCTGATACAGTGGTAATGCAGGAAAAAGTAAAAAAAGAAAATGCTATTATTTTCATAGAAGAACATTCCTTCAGTAAAGGCCAGAATATCCGTCTGAAAGGTTCTCAATCCCAAAAAGGAGATTTACTGATTCCTGAAAATACACTGATTACTTCCGGAGTGATAGGAATGCTGGCAGGATTTGGAATAGACCACATAAAAGTATTTTCCTATCCCAAAGTAGGAATTATTGTCACCGGAAACGAATTAGCAGAAGCCGGAAAACCATTGAAAACCGGACAGATTTATGAAAGTAATTCCCTTGCCTTACAATCTGTATTAAAAGATCTACATATTCAATCTTTACAAACAATAAAAGTAAGTGACAAGAAAAAGTCAACATCCGAAGCCATAAAAACCATGATGGAAAAAGTGGATGTTTTACTGATTACCGGAGGAATTTCCGTAGGAGATTATGACTTTGTGAAGGAATCATTACAAGAATTGGAAGTGAACCAGTTATTTTACAAAATACAGCAGAAACCCGGAAAACCATTGTTCTTCGGAAAGAAAGAAAATCGTTTTGTCTTTGCTTTACCTGGAAATCCTGCTTCCGTACTTACCTGTTTTTATCAATATGTAAAACCTTTTCTCGAAGGATTAAAAGGAAGAACTGATTTCTTTCAGGATAAAAGCACAGCCTGTTTATCTTCTGATTTTGACAAGAAGAATGACCTTACCAATTTTCTAAAAGGCAGAGCAGAAAACGGAGAAGTCACCATTTTATCATCGCAGGAATCTTATAAAATGGATTCCTTTGCGCAGGCAAATTGTTTAGTAGAAATATCCGGAGAAAAAAGAAAGATTTCACAAGGAGAAAAAATTGCCTTATGGAAAATCTAAAAATAGAAGGACATATCTGGTTGGAAACCGCTACCGGACTAAAAATAGGAAAGGGGAGAGCTTTGTTGCTGGAACAGATTGAAAAAACAGGTTCCATAGCAGAAGCAGCAAGAAGAACAGATATTCCTTACCGAAAAGCTTGGGGAATGATCAGGGAAATGAACAATTGTACCTCTGCTATCTTAGTGATGAAAAGCTTGGGAGGAAGAGGAGGAGGAGGTTCTGTTTTAACTCCGCAGGGAAAAGCAATACTTCAGGCATTTAAAAAGGCAGATCAGAATTTTGCACAATTTAAAAAAAGCAGCTTGTAGAAAATGGAAGCATATATTTTAGCCGGAGGAAAAAGTTCCAGAATGGGAGAAGACAAAGGGTTAAAGTTGCTAAACGGAAAACCTATGATTCAGTATGTCATAGAAACAATTTCACCTTATTTTTCCGGTATAAAAATTAATACCGGAAATACAAAATATGCAGATTTGGGCTACGAACTGATTCCCGATAGTATTCCGGAAAAAGGCCCAATGGGAGGTATTTATACAGCTCTTAAAAATTCTTCCGATTCGGAAGTATTTATTATAAGCTGCGATATGCCATTTATTACTCCTGCTGTTGTAAACTATTTGTTGGATCAGCCACGAAACAATAATGCAATAGTAGCTTCCTACAATCATGAAATACAACCTTTATTTGGAATCTATAACCAGAAAATCTTTCCACTAATAGAAGAAAAAATTAATAAAAATCAATTGAAAATGATGGATTTTTTACAGGAAATCCAGGCAGAAATAGTTGAAATGAATGAAATAGAAAAAAATCTGGTCTTTTTAAACATTAACACAATAGAAGAATTTAAAAATATTGAAAACAAGTGAAAAATATAAAAGTAAAAATCTTTGGAAAACTAACGGATATATTTAAAGCAGAAGAATATTCAGTTGATGAAGTGTCTACTGTTTCAGAACTACAAGATAGACTGGAACAAACTTTTCCGAACTTAAAAACACATACTTATCTATTGGTAGTGAATAACGAAGTAGTAAAAAAAGATGAATCCATTCCTTCAGGAGCTGAGGTTGCCTTATTGCCGCCTTATTCCGGAGGATAAAATCAGATTTAATATATGATTCAGAACAGATATAACAGACAGATCATACTTCCTGATTTCGGAAATAAAGCTCAGGAAAAACTATATCAGGCCAAAGTACTTGTTGTCGGAGCAGGAGGATTAGGCTGTCCAGTATTGCAATATCTGGCGGCTGCCGGAGTAGGAAATCTGGGAATTGTAGATTTTGACCGTGTAGACCGTTCCAATCTGCAAAGACAAACTTTATTCAGAGAAGGTTCGGAAGGAGAATTCAAGGCCGAAGCTGCCAAAGAAAGGCTTCAGCAACAGAATTCAGAAATAAAAATTACTACTTTTCCTAAAAAACTGACGAATCAGAATGCGTTGTCTTTACTGGAAAAATATGATATAATCGTAGATTGTACGGATAATTTTCAAACCCGTTATCTGCTAAATGATGCCTGTCAGTTGCTTCATAAACCTTTGGTTTACGGAGCAATTTACCAGTATGGAGGACAAGTTTCGGTTTTTAATGTAGAAAAAGATGGAATAATAGGCACTAATTATCGCGATTTATTCCCTAGTCCGCCTCAGTTTGGCGAAGTTCCCAATTGTAATGAAGCCGGAGTACTGGGCACACTTTCCGGATTGATAGGAACATTACAGGCTAATGAAGTTATCAAATTGATAACAGGAATAGGGGAAGTTTTATCAGGTAAATTGTTGTTAACTAACATATTGGATTATACCACCCATATTTTTAAATATGAAAAGTCGGAACAAACTCATTCACCCAAAACAGAAGCAGAATTTTTATCTATAAATTATGAAGAAATTTGTGGAGCTGCTTTAAGTGATGAAATTGAAGACGTTGAACAATTGGAAGCCGTTCTCGAACAAAAAGATTCTGTTTTAATAGATGTGAGGAATGAAGAAGAATTGCCTAAAATTTCTACATTTGCGCATAAAATAATACCACTTTCCGTGTTGGAAGAACAAATAGAAGAATTAGAAGAGTTCAATTCCATCGTATTCGTATGCAGATTAGGAATACGGAGTGCAAGAGCTGCACAAATGGTGAAACAAAAATATCCGCACAAGAAAATTCAGCATATTCGTAACGGAATTATGACCATTATAAAAGATGAAAACTAACAAAAAGATAAATCCGTTTGTAGAAGGCCCCATTCCGGTTGAATATATTGCGGAAAGTATCCGGAAACACAGCGGCAAAACCGAAATAGGAGGACATAGTATTTTTCTGGGACAAGTTCGTGCAGATCAAAAGGAAGGGAAAGAAGTACAGGCAATGGAATTTACGGCTTATCAGGAAATGGCCATTGAAAAATTAGCTCAAATACGGGAAGATATTTTCGCCAAATATGAACTGACTTGCATGCATGTACATCACAGTTTGGGAAAAGTACGTCAGGGAGAAATTTGTCTTTTTGTTTTTACCTCTTCCAAACACCGGAAACCGGCTATGCAAGCCTGTGATGAAATGGTGGAAAGATTGAAAAAAGAAATTCCTATTTGGGGAAAGGAACTTTATAGTGATGATACTTACCAGTGGAAAGAAAATAAATAAGATCTTATGAAAGAACCGGTTATAAAAACTTTACACGTAGGAAAAATAGAACCTTTAGGTCAGACAGAATATCTGAGTGCTATCAACAAGCAGGAAGTAAACACACCACAAAAAGTCACCAAACAAGGCTTACAAAATGATACTCAGGAGAATAAAAAAAATCATGGAGGAGAGGACAAAGCCATTCATCAATATGCATGGGAACATTATTCATACTGGAAAGAATTTTTACTAGATTGTGATGTTCTCAATCGTCCGGGAGCTTTCGGAGAAAATATATCTTCCGAAGGAATGACAGAAGAAACAGTTTGTATCGGAGATAAATACAAAATAGGAAGCTGTGTTCTGGAAGTGAGTCAGGCACGTCAGCCTTGCTGGAAGCTCAATTACCGTTTCGATTATCCAAAAATATCCGAAGAAGTACAGAATACATTAAAAACTGGCTGGTACTATCGGGTAATAGAAGAAGGCAATATACAACAGGGTGATACTTTTGAATTACTGGAAAGACCTTATTCCCAATACAGCTTACACTATCTGTTGACTATATTATACAAAGACTGTTTAAACACAGATTCTTTAAAGAAATTAATACAGATAGGATCATTGGCAGATAGTTGGAAAAAAATATTCATTCAAAGACTGGAAACTGGAACCATTGAAAACTGGGAAAATCGCTTATTTAAATAAATACTTTATTATTATTATATAACTCAAAAATAATAACAAACCAAAATCAAACATTATGAATTGTAGAAGTTTATTGTATTCCCTGTTCTTTATTCTACTATGGAGTGGATATGCACAGGCGCAAACCATCAAAATCGATGGAGAATTACGAAGCCGTGGAGAATTGCGAAGCGGTTTTAGAGGACCCCTGGCAGATACTTTGGATGCTGCTCTTGTAAATAACCTTCGGGTAAGGTTGGGAGCTTATTATGCCGATAAGAATTTTAAGGCTAAGGTAACCATTCAGGACACTGAAACCTATGGTTCCACAGGTACTAACAAGACCGGAAACGGATTGGGTATTTACGAAGCTTGGGGTGAGTATATGTTTACGCCGGAATTCTCAGGAGTTTTAGGTCGGCAAATCCTGAACTACGATGACGGTCGTTTACTTTCAGCCAGTAACTGGAGTAACACACCTACTGCTCACGATGCTCTTAAATTCAAGTACGAATCTGCTAAATTTCAGGCACATATAGGAGGAGCATGGAATAATGCAGCAGATGTGTTGTACGAATCAGTATACGATAAAACATATCAATCATTATTCTATGCTTGGTTGTACAAACCTCTTGGAAAATTCAATGCCTCAGCTATATGGATTAATGAAGGATTTCAGAAAGGAACTGCTCCTGAAAATGTAAAAACTTCCATCTTCCGTAATACAGTGGGAGCAAATGTAGGATTGAATGATGCCTCCATTCCGTTCTCTTTTTATGCAACCGGTTATTATCAGTTTGGATTTGATAGACTGGATAAAGACTTGAGTGCTTACTTATTAGCATTGAAAACCCAATATAGGTTTTCCGAAATGTTTTCCGGTACTTTGGGTGTAGACTATTTCTCAGGATCTAAATCTACTATTTCCCCAGGTAAAGATCATACCTTTAATAAGTTATACGGAGCAAATCATGCTTTTAACGGATCTATGGAATATTGGGCAGCATTGCCAGTTCAAGGATTGGTAGATTATTATATCGGAGCAGATGTAAAAGCAACTCCCAAATTAAGTTTTAACGGAACTTTCCATACTTTCTCAACTGCTGAAAAAATGGCCGGAAGAGACAGCAAAGGAATCGGATCTGAAATTGACCTTCTTGCAGACTACAAACTTTCTCCTTCTTTCTCCATTCAAGGAGGATGGAGCACCTACATGGCAAATAAAGGAACCGATATTTTGAAAAAACAAGTAGGAGTAGACACCCGTTTTCCACAATGGGCTTACATAATGATCACATTTAAACCAACATTTTACTCAAAAGTAGATAATTAAAACAAGTCGAAAATGGTAAACATAACCCATAAAAATAATTCCTTAAGGAAAGCCATTGCACAAGCAACAGTAAAGGTTGGTTCAGTAGAAACCATACACGCTTTACAGGAAAATAAAGTTCCTAAAGGAAATGTATTTGAAATGGCGAAAACTGCAGGTCTTTTTGCAGCAAAGCGTACCAGTGACATGATACCGGACTGCCATCCGCTACCCATTGAATATACATCTATAAATTTTGAAATCAACGATTTACAAATTAATATTACTGTAGAAATACACACCATTTACAAAACAGGTGTGGAAGTGGAAGCCATGCATTCAGCATCTGTGGTTGCTCTTACCATTTACGATATGTTAAAACCTCTGGATAAGAATATAGAAATACAAAACATAAAATTGCTGGAGAAAAAAGGGGGGAAATCGGAGAGAAAATATTCTTTTTCTCCCCCTTTAAAAGCCTCGGTTATTGTTTGTTCAGACAGTATTTCGGTAGGAAAAAAAGAAGATAGGGCAGGAAAAGTAATCATGGAAAAACTCAAAGATCAAGGGGTTATCATTTCAGATTACACTATTATTCCTGATGAAGCAGAAGAAATTCAAAGTAAAATAAAAAAATATTCGGATGAAAAAATCAATATGATTTTGATTACCGGAGGTACCGGGTTATCCAAAAGAGATGTTACTCCGGAAGCTGTGAAACCTTTATTGGAAAGAGAAATTCCCGGAATAGCAGAAGCAATAAGAAATTATGGACAGGAACGCACTCCGTTGGCCATGTTATCAAGAAGTATTGCCGGATTAATCGGAGATACATTGATTGTTACTCTGCCCGGTTCTACACGCGGGGCAGAAGAATCTATGGATGCCGTATTTCCATCCATTTTTCACATTTTCAAAGTGATGACAGGAACTCAACATGAATGATAAATTAAAAATTTGGATTGTGAAACGAATCTTAGTATTAATTTTATTTTCAATATTTAGTATTAATACTAATGCTCAGAAAGTTACGGTTGCAGCAGCAGCCAATTTACGATATGTACTGGAAGAAATAAAAACTCAGTATATCAAAGAAAATCCCAAAACAACCATACAAATAACTTATGGTTCATCAGGAACTCTTACTCAGCAAATAGTTAACGGAGCACCTTTTGACCTTTTTATGTCGGCTGACACCGATTTTCCCAATAAAATAAAACAAGCAGGATTTGCTTCTGGAGAAATAAAAACCTATTGTTACGGAAAAGTAGCCATGTGGAGCTTATCCGTAGATGTTTCCAAAGGAATAAATTCCGTATTATTACCCGAAGTGAAAAAAATAGCCATAGCCAATCCGGTAAATGCTCCTTATGGAGAAAATACCGTTGCAGCACTTAAAAATCAGAAATTATACGATAAAATTAGCAGTAAAATTGTTTGGGGAGAAAATATCAATCAAACCGCACAGTTTGCCTTTTCAGGAAATGCAGAAATCGGTTTCATAGCACTTTCTTTGGCTTTAGCTCCGGAAATGAAAAGCAAGGGAAAATACTATGTATTGCCCGAAAGTATTTGTCCACCCATAAAACAGGCTGCCGTACTTGTGAAAGGATGGGAGAAGAACGGAGGAGCGTCTAAATTTTTGAATTATCTGACCAGTTCTAAATGTGATGCCATATGGAAAAAATACGGATACGGTTTATCCGATAAAAAGTAACAATATTGGAAACGGATTTTATAAGCACACTTTATCTAACAGCCAAACTGGCAATAATAACCACAGTAATTCTATTACTTATAGGATTGCCAGTTGCTTACCAGCTGGCTTATACTCGTTTAAAAATAAAACCCTTTCTGGAAGCTCTGATTTGTATGCCTATGGTTTTACCTCCCACAGTGATGGGATATTATCTGTTGGTTGCTTTCAGTCCGAGAAATGCTTTCGGATCTTTTCTGGAAAAATATTTTGATATCCGTTTGGCATTTACCTTTGAAGGAATTGTAATTGCTAGTATTATTGCAGGACTTCCGTTCATGATACAGCCTCTTCAAAATGGGTTTATTTCTTTGCCTGATAGTTATCGGGAAGCTTCCTATACCTTGGGAAAATCTAAATTTACCACATTTTACCGGGTATTACTTCCCAATATTAAACCTTCCATTATTACAGGAATTGCGTTAACCTTTGCCCATTGTATCGGGGAATTTGGTATTGTATTGATGGTAGGAGGAAATATTTCCGGAGAAACCCGTATTGCTTCCATTGCCATTTACGATCAGGTACAGGCGCTGAACTATTCGGAAGCCAACCAGTATTCGATCATTCTGTTCGTAATTTCCTTCATTTTGTTGACTCTTATTTATACCATAAACAAAAGTTTTAGGATCAATACTATATAAAATATAAATAACCGGAAAGACAAAATGATACATATAGACATAGAACATAAAATAGTAAGTACGATAGGAGAGAGGATATTGAAAATAAAGGCAGATATTCCCGAAAAACAATTAATCTGTGTTTCAGGAAAATCTGGAGTAGGAAAAACTACTTTGTTCCGAATGTTGGCAGGACTGACTTCACCGGATAAAGGTATCATTAAAATAGGGGAAACCGTTGTTTTCAATTCTTTTGAAAAAATCAATATTCCACCGCAAAAAAGAAACATAGGTTTTATGTTTCAGGATTATGCACTTTTTCCGAATATGACTGTGGAAGAAAATATTTCCTTTGCGCAATCTAAAAATAACAAAGATCCTTCTTTAATAAATAATTTACTTAAAACATTTGATTTAGAGGCTTTAAAAAAACAAAAACCGGACAAGTTATCGGGAGGACAAAAGCAAAGAGTGGCATTGGCCCGAGTATTGGTAAGAAAAACAGATATTTTATTATTGGATGAACCTCTTTCCGCTCTTGATAAGCAAATGAGAGAGGAACTTCAGGAAGAAATCCTGAAAGTACACAAGTTGTTTGGTTCCACTATATTACTGGTTAGCCATGATGAAGATGAAATCAATAAGATGGCATCTTATATTTTGCATATGAACGAAAATGGAGTAGCCTTAAAGTTTCTAAAGAAAGAAATGGTTTGAATCATTATTTCCCAAATCGAAATTTTACTCTCAAGATAATTTTAAAATATATTGTATAGGTTTAGCACGAGAGGCTAAAATACATAATGAAGTAATTATCATTGCTACAACAAAGTCTATGTAAAAAGGCATTACTACATTGTAATGATGTAGAATAGCACGATATACTGGATATACTAATATCACATGCAGTAAAAATACATACATACTTTTAGCTCCTGATTTATGAAACGTATCAGGTAGTAAATTAAATGCTGCTATTGAACTTATTATGGCTATAGGGAAGAAAAATAGCCGGTGTAAAAAACCTTGCAATATGGATTCGTAATTATTGTAGGAATAACCACCAAAAACAGTGAATATATGGTAAGCATCAGTAAAATTAATAGCACAAAATGTTAAAATTATAAAATAGACTATAGAATATATTTTGTTTATTTTTTTTATCTGAATAAATACGTTTATAGGAGAATAAATTCCTACAATAAAAAAAGGAAGAAACGTGAAAATTCTCATCACTATATTAAGATTATCTATAAATCCCAAAACTAAGGATAAAACCAAGGAAAGTGGGAGAGATAAATAAAAAGGTATAGTAAACTTATTGATAATACAGGCTAAAAATCTCCAGAATATTAATCCCACAATATACCATAAAGGGCCGATAGGAATTAAAAATGCTTTTAGGCAGAAATTTCCACTGAATATTGAAGGTACAGAATAAATCAACTGAAAGATAAAATAGATTTGAATAGTTTGTAGAAAAAATCTTTTATACTTTTTCCATGTCACATTTTTTGAAAAAAAACCAGATATGATAATAAACAATGGTATTACAAAGGTGGACAGTGTAACATATATCAATTGCTTTGTGTGGTCTTGATATAAATTATATTCAAAAGTATGAGCATATACAACTAAAAAAACCAATATAAACTTTGTTGAGTCAATGAATTTATTTCTTTCCATTATTTTTTTAAAAAGAGCCCAAATGTAAGTAATATTTTATAACTTAATTAAATTTTATTGTGAAAAAACATAATAAATGATATTATTCATATTATTATATGTATGGATAAAATTATATTTATATGATTATTTTTTTAATGTTCCCTAATTTAATACGATCAATAAATAGTTCATAGAGTTGGATATAGGTGTAAGTGTAATATTTTACACTATATGATGGAAAATTAATCTAAAAACACGTCAGTATTATTTCAATTGAAATAATACTGACGTGTAATCATGTAAAGTATTTTAATTTTAAGTAAATTATTTATCTTTCAGATAGTTTTTTGTGAAATTTTATTTACTATGACTTTTTAATTTTTTCTCGAGGATTATTAATTTTTCCAACGTGTCTGCTTGTTTTTTCTTTTCCATAGCTACTACCTTTTCAGGAGCACTATTCACAAATTTCTCATTGGAAAGTTTGGCATTTACACTTTTCAAAAATCCTTGCAAGTATTGTATTTCTTCCTGAATTTTAGCTTTTTCTACTTCCAAATCAATGGTTTGGGTGAAAGGAATGGCAAATTCTGTTTTTCCCACTAAAAAACTGTGAGTAGGTTTGTCGGTAATTTGGTTAAATCCGACTTCGGAAATATTGGCTAATTTTTTAATAGTTGCCATATTTTCGAATTTTTCTTCGGATTTTATCAGTAATTCTACTGGTTCTTTGGGTGAAATTCCTTTTTCAGAACGGAAGTTTCGAACTCCGGTTATGATTTCCTTGGCTTTTTCAAAATCGGAAATGATTTTTTCGTCAAATGAATGTTGAGCAGGATAGGAGGTTATGATCAGACTTTCCTCTGTTTTCCGGTCTTTGATATTCTGCCATATTTCTTCGGAAAGGAACGGCATATACGGATGAAGTAATTTTAATAGATCTTCCAGAATGGAAATGGTTTCGTCGTAAGTTTCTTTATCAATTCCTTCTCCGAAAGGTGGTTTTACCGCTTCCAGATACCAGGAACAGTAATCGTCCCAAATCAGTTTATAAATAGTCATCAGAGCATCGGACAAACGGAATTTCTCAAAATCGGAATCGATTTGGGAAACAGCTTTAGCTATTTGATTTTTAATCCATTGTATAGTTTCCTTATTTTCAGAAGTAGCTGATTTAGAAGGATCAATATTCCAGGATTTAACCAAACGGAAGGAATTCCAGATTTTGTTGGCAAAATTTCTTCCCTGTAAACATAAATCTTCATCAAATAATAAATCGTTTCCGGCGGAAGAACTTAATAAAATTCCTACCCGAACTCCATCAGCACCATGTTGTGCAATTAAATCCAACGGATCAGGAGAATTTCCCAGGGATTTGGACATTTTTCTTCTTTGTTTATCCCGTACGATTCCGGTGAAATATACATTGGAAAACGGTTTTTCATTCCGGAAAGCATATCCGGCCATTACCATCCGTGCTACCCAGAAGAAAATAATATCTGGAGCAGTTACCAAATCCTGAGTAGGATAGTAGTAATTGATTTCCTTGTTGTCCGGTTCGTTAATTCCATTGAATACGGAAATAGGCCACAGCCAGGAGGAAAACCAGGTATCCAGTACATCTTCTTCCTGTCGTAAGTTTTCTGCGATAACGGAAGGATTTTTTTGTTGGGCAAGTTTCAGGGCTTCTTCCTGGGTTTCGGCAACTACAAAGTCATTCTCACCGTTTCCATAATAATAAGCCGGAATACGGTGTCCCCACCAGAGCTGACGTGAAATGTTCCAGTCATGAATATCTTCCAGCCAGTGTTTATAAGTGTTTTTGAATTTTTCAGGATAAAGCTTGAGGTCATCTTTCATCACTGTTTCCAATGAAGGTTTGGCAAAATCCTTCATTTTCATAAACCATTGAATGGAAATTTTCGGTTCTATTACCACTCCGGTTCTTTCGGAAGTTCCCACTTTATTTACATAATCTTCTTCTTTTTCCAGAAGTTGATTTTCTTTGAGTTCTTTTACGATTTCCTTGCGGACAACAAAGCGGTCTTTTCCCTGATAATGTAATCCGTTTTGGTTTAAAGTGGCATTATCATTGAAAATGTCAATGGTTTCCAATTGATGTTTTTTCCCGAGATTATAGTCGTTTATGTCGTGGGCAGGAGTAATTTTTAAAACTCCGGTTCCGAATTCTATGTCAACATATTCATCTTCAATCACCGGAATTTCTCTTTCGGCAACAGGAACGATTACTTTTTTTCCTTTCAGGAAAGAATATCTTTCATCATTAGGGTTGATACAGATAGCAGTATCTCCGAAAATGGTTTCCGGTCGGGTAGTGGCAATAATAGCATATGTATCTTCCCCCACGATTTTATATCTAAGGAAATATAATTTTCCGTTTTGTTCTTTATAGATTACTTCTTCGTCGGAAATGTTGGTTTTCGCCTCCGGATCCCAGTTGATCATTTTATATCCTTTGTAGATATATCCCCGATTATATAAATCCACAAAGCATTTAATTACAGAATCGTACAGATCATCATCCATAGTGAATTTGGTACGGTTCCAGTCACAGGAACAGCCTAATTTTTTTAATTGCTCCAGAATGATTCCTCCATGTTTATGAGTCCATTCCCAGGCATGTTCCAGAAATTTTTCCCTGCCAATATCGAACTTACTGATTTCTTCTTCTTTTAGCTTATTTACTACTTTAGCCTCAGTGGCAATGGAAGCATGGTCGGTTCCGGGAATCCAACAAGCATTGAATCCTAACATTCTTGCACGTCGGATCAGCACATCCTGAATGGTATTGTTGAGCATATGTCCCATGTGTAAAACTCCGGTAACGTTAGGCGGAGGAATAACGATGGTGTAGGGTTTTTTCTCATTGGGCTCGGAATGGAAAAATTTGTTTTCCATCCAGAATTGATACCATTTTGATTCTACTTCGTTAGGAGAGTATTTTGTTGCGATTTCTGACATGAATTGTGTTTATTTTTGGAATATGCAAAGGTAAGGTTTTAGGTTGTTTTTAGGAAATAAATGTAAAATAGATAATTATAAAAAACATCTATTTTCTTAATTGAAATATGCTTTGTTTTACTCTGTTCTTAGAGCTTCAATTGGTTTTATTTGTATTGCCCGTTGTGCAGGAATAAGTCCGATAAGAAGTCCGAGCCCTACCATGAGCCCTAATGCAGCAAATACATTCCATATATTTACAGTTGGGTTATAGAATGGGAAACTAGGGGTTTCTCCAACGGCAGAATTAATGCCAATCAATAATAAAATTCCTCCTATAAAACCGATCATTCCTGAAAAGACCGTTAAAACTACACTTTCTATAAGTATTTGTTCCCGTATTGCTCCAGGTTTGGCTCCTAATGCTCTTCGGATTCCAATTTCCAGAGTTCTTTCTTTTACAGTGATCAGTAGTATATTGGAAATAGCAATTACTCCCGCCAGAATAGTCAGACCGCCTACTACCCAGGTCAATATCTGCATTCCACCCAAAAAACCGTTTAATTTTTTAACTCTTTCTGCGAGGTTGAAGCTTCCGAAGGCTCTTTCATCATTAGGGGATACATTATATTTTTTTTTCAGGGCTAATTTCACTTTTTCTTCTGCTGCTTTTACATTATACTGGGATTTTATGGAGATTACCATATAAGATATTTTGTCTCCCCGGTTATATAAGATCTGAAAAGTGTTGAAGGGCATGAAGACCATATCATTGGTGATAAACCCTGCGTTGGGAATTCGGTAAACGCCAATAACCTGAAAATATATATCTCCGATTTTAATATATTGACCGATAGGCTCTTCTGTCTTTTTAAACAATTGTTCCACTACTTCTTTCCCAATAACTGCTACTTTTCTGTTTTCAAAGATATCATCTTCATTAATGAATCTTCCCTTGGCCAATTCTTTTTTTTCAATTTTGGTCACTATAGGATAATCCCCATAAATACGATAATTTTTACTGATATTTCCTCTGGTTACGGCTCCTTGCTCTGAACCACTTGAATTACGTGGAACGATGAAATCTACTTCTGGAACTTCTTTTTCCAGATAATTTACATCTCCTAGATGAAGGAATAATTCTCTTCCTCTGGGAAAACCACCGTAAGGTTCTCCTGTACTTGCAGCCCATAAAAATATACTGTTGGTAGCAAATCCGTCAAAGATTTTATTAAATCCGTTTTCCATTCCTTTGGCTGCTCCTAATAAGAAAACATAAAGAAACATTCCCCAAGACACCCCAATCATTGTTAGAATGGTTCTTAATTTATTTTTGCTAAGGGAATAGTAAATTTCATTCCAAGTTTCTCTTTCAAAAATAAGCATTGTTTCTTTGTTTTTATTTAGTCGGCCATCAAGGCTTCGATTGGTTTAATTTTAGCTGCTTTCCGTGCAGGAATGAATCCGGCAATTCCTCCGAATGTAATCAGGCATATAGTGGCAAATATCACTAATCCCCAACTTACAGAAGGGTTGAGTATGAAATATTCTTCTAAACTGTCTCCTATTAGGTATAAGGACAATGCTCCCAGCCCGACTCCTATAAAACCAGAAATTACTGTAATAAAAATGGATTCTTGGAGGATAAGTCCAACAATACTGGATGGGTGGGCACCCAATGCTTTGCGAATTCCTATTTCTCTGGTTCTTTCTTTTACTATGTAAACCATTATATTACTGATTCCTATGATTCCCGCCATAATAGTTCCAAAGCCAATGAAAACAACAAGAAATGATATGACAGCAAAAAAGGCAAAGGTATCTCCCATATTTTCGGCATTGTTTCTTATAAATAATGCAGACTTATCGGCAGGGGAAACTTTTAGTTTTGCTCGTAAATCCTGTTCTATTTTGTCTCCTAGTTTCATAGCTTGTTTGGGAGGCATAGTAGGAATGTAAGTTATATCGATCTGATTGATGGTATCAGAACTTTTTCTTCCGGCCTGCATAGTGGTAATTGGGATGTAAATGGCTCTTTCATCGTTATAACCTCCTTCATTGGAAAATACTCCGACTATCCGATAGTTTATTCCTCCGATGGCAATATATTTTCCTACGGCATTTCCTTTTTTAAATAGTTCCTTTTCTATTAAACGACCTATAACTGCAAATTTGTCTTTATTCTCCATATCCAAATGGGTAATAAATCTTCCGGATATGATTTCGGAGTTTTCCAGATATCGTTTTTCAGGGTAGGTTCCTTTGATGGTGTAAGTTCCTGATTCTGTTCCGAATACTACTACTTCTGTTCTGGTAATGGTAGCTGTTTTGTATTCCAGTTCTTTATCATATCCTCTTTTTATTATTCCCAGGTCTTCATTCTTTAGTGAGATATTTCTGTTTTCCTGAAGTCCTAAATAGGCTATTGTTGCTTTTCCGGGAAAAATATTTATTTGATTAGTTGCACCTCCATCCAGAATGAATTGGGCCATAAATCCGTTTTGCAAACCATTTCCTATTCCAAAAAGAATAATGAAAATAAATAATCCTAAGGTAATGGTGAAACCGGAAAGAAAGGTTCGTAACTTATTTTGTCCGATAGAGTAAAATATTTCTTGCCAACGATCTATATCAAACATGATAAATTTATACTAAGATTTCTTGTTTAATTAATTCGTCACTTTCTATGATTCCATCTTTAAGATGAACAATTCTTTTGCATTGTCTGGCTACATCAGGTTCATGAGTTACAATCAGTATGGTTTTTCCTTCGTTATTTATTTGTTGCAGAAATTTGATTACTTCATGGGTAGTTTGGCTGTCGAGGGCTCCGGTGGGTTCATCTGCGAGAATCACTTTTGGGTGGGTTACCAATGCGCGGGCAATGGCAACTCTCTGTTTTTGTCCTCCGGATAATTCATTAGGCATATGGTCTGCCCTGTCTTCAAGTCCCACACGGTTTAGAAGATCCAACGCTATCTGATTTCTTTTTGACCGTTTGATTTTTTGATAATAAAGGGGAAGGGCTACATTTTCCAATGCATTCTTGAATCCTATAAGATTAAAGGATTGAAAGACAAACCCTAAAAATTTGTTTCTGTAATCGGCCGCTTTTGACTCACTTAGGTTTTTTGCAATCTTCACTCCGTCCAGAATATAATCTCCGGAATCGGCATAGTCCAAGATTCCCAGGATGTTTAACAGGGTTGATTTTCCTGATCCGGATGATCCCATTATCGCTACCATTTCTCCTTCCTTGATTTCCAGATTAATACCTTTTAAAACATGTAATTTATTGCTTCCTATATCGTAAAATTTATGGATGTTCCGTAGTGAGATCATTTAAGTATTTTATTATAACTAGATTTGTATATGATGTGGATTAATTGTTACATTTAGGGGCAAATTTATGGATTTTAATTAAATTAAACTTATGAAAAATGATATTGAGAATATAGAAGATATTAAATTAATGGTGGATACTTTTTATGCCAGAGTGAGAAAGGATGGTTTGTTAAAAGATGTTTTTGAGAATATTATACAGGATAATTGGGATAAGCATCTGGAAAAAATGTATCGGTTTTGGCAAACTGTTATTTTTAATGAACACACTTATTTTGGAAGTCCGTTTGCTCCACATGCTACCATGCCTGTAAATAAAATTCATTTCGACCGTTGGGTAAAGATTTTTGTTGAAAATATGGATGATTTATTTTCAGGAGAAAAAGCGGAAGAAACCAAGAAAAGGGCAATAAGTATGGCTCAGTTGTTTAATTCCAAATTAGAGTATTACAGGGAGAATCAGAACAGACCTATTATGTAAAAAAGGAGAGATTTTTAAACCTCTCCTTTTTTATTGTGTTATTGTTAAGTAATTTTTTAGTTGGATAGAGAAGAAACTTCTACAGAATCATTGATTTTTTTAATCAATCCTTGTAATACTTTTCCCGGACCGGTTTCTACGAATACAGAACAGTTATCCGCAATCATGTTTTCTATTATTCTCGCCCAGTGAACAGGTGCAGTGAGTTGATGAACCAGGTTTTCTTTTATTTCTTCAACATTGGTAACTGCCTGACTTGTATAGTTTTGGTAAATGGGAACATTAGGAACATTGAATTGGGTATTTCTGATCGCTTCTTCAAGCCGGTCTTGTGCGCCCTGCATAAGCGGAGAATGGAAAGCTCCGTTTACCGCAAGCATCACGGTTCTTTTTGCTCCTTTTTCCTTCAAGACTTCACAAGCCTGTTCCACTGCTTTTGTGTGTCCGGATATTACTAATTGTCCAGGACAGTTATAATTGGCTGGAACAACAATGTGATTTTCAGAGGAAACGGTTTCACAAATAGTTTCTATTACGCTGTCTTCAAGTCCTATAATGGCAGCCATAGTTGATGGTGTTTCCCCGCAGGCTTCTTGCATGGCAAGAGCTCTTTCATACACTAATTTTAATCCGTTCTCGAATGAAAGGACTCCGTTTCCTACCAGAGCGGAAAATTCTCCCAGAGAATGACCTGCTACCATTTCGGATCTTGCGTTTTCTATTGTCCGTATTGCTGCTATGGAATGAATGAAAATAGCCGGCTGAGTTACCTTTGTTTGCATGAGTTGCTCTGCAGTTCCGTTGAACATGATATCAAGGATGTCAAATCCTAAAATATCATTGGCAGAATCCATCATTTCTTTGATATCTGCTTTACTCTCATACAATTCTTTCCCCATTCCGGGAAATTGGGATCCCTGTCCGGAAAATACTAATGAATTCATTTAGTTCTTTTTGATGTTAAGTGTTATTTTAATAATTGAATAATTCTGGCTCCCTGATTAGCCCAAGCACCGTTCTTTTTTATACGGGAGAAGGAGTATTTATTGCTTAATTGTTTTCCTTCCAGTTTCATTGCGTTATTGGATAAATTTCCTCTATTATCAATGCGGTTTAAGATATCATACGTTACATCAAACCCTGCAATTGCATATTTATCAGGAAGACCACAGTATTTTTTCTTATAAGCATTTATCGTTTTTTGTTCATTGAATCCCTGTTCGTTTACATATTTGGTATCTGAATAAATAAGTCCGAAATCCAGTAATTTATCTGCATATTTTTTGTTATCAAATAAACCGGAATAGTATAAGGAAATAGGTTGAATCTGATTATTTTCGAATTTAGTTATAACATCCAAGTATTTAGTAATGAAAGCATCCTGATCAGAAACCAGAATAGAGTAGATTTTACTATTTTCCTGTGTTACCAGATTGACTTCTGGTTTTATATCTTCCGGATTTTTGGTTAGTATAACTTCTGCATTGCTTTTTCGTCCCTGAGTCAGAGATTTAAAATAGGTGGCAGTTTGGGAGTGTTGATCATCATATAGGACATAAATTTTTTCCCATGAATATTTTTTAAACATTTCATCTACCAATTTTTCTGCTAAAATCTGTTCTTTAGTATCGTAGAGAATCAGATTATCATAATCGTCCAGTTCATCACTAGAAGAAAAAGGAGATACAATCGGGATTTTTTTGATTTTATCGGTGACGGTTAAAATATTTGATTTGAATAGAGGTCCTATAATCAAATGAATATCAGAGAAATCGTAAGTAGAAAGGATTTCCCGGAATTTATTCTTATTTCCGCAATCCAGTAGTTTTACATTTATTTTTTTTCCTCTGTTGGTAAGGGAATCCAATGCTAGTTTTGCTCCGGAATAAAATTGTGTAGCGATATCTCTTTCTCCATTAGCTCCGGTTATTTCTGTGTGAAATGGTAAGAAAAACACTACATTAACACCATCCTCGTAGCTTGCCTGACTACTAGTAGTTTGTTTTGGCGCCGGATCTTGCTTTGGAGGTGCAGGAACATCCGATTGTGCAATCTTTAAGTTGTTAGGCATTTTCAGAACTTCTCCGATTTTCGGTCCGTTTTCGTCCATTTTCGGATTCAGTTTTTTTATAGTGTCAACGGTTGTTTTGTATTTTTTACTTAATCCGTATAGGGTTTCTTTCGGTTCTACGGTTATGTAGATATATTCCGGAGTGGTGGTTGTTTGGGTAGTTGCAGTTGCAGGTTTATTATCTTTATTGGTTTTACCGTTGCCAGGAATAATCAATGTTTCTCCTATTTGAGGAGCACGTTCGTTGAGTTGTGGATTGGCTTTTTTAAGCTCATCTATAGTAACTTTATACTTTTTACTCAGCCCATAGAGAGTTTCTTTTGCTTCTACTACATGTTTTTCCTGGGCAGCTAAAAGTGTACTTATGAACAATAATAGTAATACTAAGATGTACTTTTTCATTTTGTAATAACTTTGTTGCAAATGTATATAATTTTTTTTCTCTAGTAAATAGTAGTTAAATTTATAACGGAATTAAATTCCATTGTTTCTTTATATAATAGTTCCAGGAATTCATTTCCTTGATTAGCATAATAATAGGAAAAATTTTCTGTTCTTTCCTGCCAAGAGTTTTTTGGAAAAATTTCTGAATACAAGTTTTCAAAATTAGACACCCATTCCTGATGTTTGAGTCTTTCGGCTTTGTAAAAACGTTTATTTATTTTTTCCAATCCATTCAGTTGTTTTTTTTGCTGGGCAAAGATCATGTTTTTCCAGGAGGAATCTGTTTGTTGAGATTCCTCCAAAAGATCATCAAAAATGTTTTTCAATCGGTTTTCATAACCTGGGAAATCAAATTTTACGGTGGAATTATGATTGACCAGTGAAAAAATAATTTCTTCTTTGGGAACAAATAAATTTTCTTCTTTCCATTGGAATTTTTCCATTTTAGTTTTTTGGTTTTCTGTGATCAGAAGGAAAGAGTTTCTGGGAATCAAAATAGGAAAAGGTAACTTTTGTGAATCGAAATAATCCTTTAATTCCAGCCAGTAAGCAATTTCTGCATTTCCGCCAATGTAGGCAACGTTGGGTAATATGAGTTCCTGATATACCGGACGCAATAGGGCATTGGGACTGAATTTTTCAGGGTTGTTTTCTATTTCTGAAAGAATTTCTTCCTGACTGAAATTTTTACAAGTTCCTAAAATATAGTATTTTCCGTTGGTTTCATCTATCCGGTTTCGTTCCTGATTGTTGTGATAGAAAAAATTAATTTTTCTGGGATTTACCTGTATTTTGTAATCCGGTTTCAGTTTTTCTATGGTTTGGGAAATAACCTGATTTGATTTTTGTTCTCTGATATCATCCTGGATATAAGGAATGAATAGTTTTTTTAAGGCTTTGCTGTTACCATCAATAAAAAGTAATCCGTAGCTTTTAAACAATTCGTGAACCAGAACGCGAGTGGCATCAGCCAGATTTTTTTCTGAAAAATAGGATTTTTCAATGATGGTTCTGAGTTCTTTTCCTTTGGGAAAATATTTTAGTTCTTCATAAAATCTGGATAATGTTTGTTTAAGTCCGGAAGTGGAAATATCTCCGGTAAAATCTTTATGTTCTTCCTTCCATTCTGTTTTTTTTCCTTTGAAATAAAAATGATTGATTTCTTCAAAGTCGTGATCTTCCGTAGCTATCCAGAACATGGGAACAAAATTGATTTCGTTCTGTTGTTTATTCAGGGAATCGCATAACTTAATGGTATGAAGAATTTTATAGATGAAATATAAAGGACCTGTCATCAGGTTAAGCTGATGTCCGGTGGTCACAGTAACCGTATTATCCAAAGAAAGTTTATGCAGGTTGTCCTGTTGTTTTTCAGACAAGCTCAGGTTTTGAAGCTGAAGGGAAAGTTCTTGTACTAATTCTTTTCTATAAGTGTATTGTGAAAGTTTTTCCTTAGCTTGTTCTATCATGTTATCTTGGGTGAAACTTCTATGATAGAAAGGAACAACGGACTTATTGCCTGTCAGGTAATCTTTAATCAGTAAAGATGTTTGAGGAATTTCCGCAATATTAATATGATTTCTCACAGCGCAAATTTACAATAAAATTGAAAGTGTTAATGGATTATGTTTTTATTCTGGTTTTTCTTTCCATCATTTTTTCCGGATGTTCAAGTGGTTGAAATCCAAATTTTTGATAGAGATAATGAGCATCAGAGGTTTGTAAACGCCAGACTTTTACTTTTTGTAGTTCAGGAAATTCCAGCATATATTTCATTAAAATGGAAGAATATCCTTTTTTCTGATGTTCAGGAGTGATAAAAACATCCATCAGATAGGCAAATTGTATGTAATCGGTTACTACACGGGCATAACCGATTTGCTGATTATTTTTATAAATTCCAAAATTCATGGAATTATCAATTCCTGTCTGAACATCTTCTAGTGATCTTCCTTTTGCCCAATAAGTCTGGGAAATGAAATTGTGGATAAAAGGTATATCCAGTTTTTCTTTATCAGTACTGATGGTTATTTCCGACATTGATGAAAAAGATTAAACGGTCATGGAGAATAGTTTAGTTTGCGGAGCATTCCGCATCATCCGTAAATCAAAAGCCATGCAAATGTTGCGTATAAATGATCTTCCTTCTTCTTTTACTATGATAGCATTATTTTTTAGTTCCAGAAGTCCGTCGGCCTCAAATTCCTTTAATCGTTCAATGATTTCAGGATACTTTTGTTCCAGTAAATTATCATTCCATTGGGTTTCCAATAAACACATCAGGTTCAGAATATGTCTGCGGATAAGAAGATCTTCTTCATTCAGAATATGTCCTTTGAATACCGGAAGTTCGTTGTTTTCCAGTTTCTGGTAATATTCTTCAATGGTTTTTACATTTTGTGCAAAGGCATACCAGCTATCGGAAATGGAGGAAACTCCCAGTCCGATCATCACCTGAGTGGAGGAGGAGGTATATCCCATAAAATTCCGGTGGATTTTTTTGTTGATCATGGATTGATAGAGTGAATCTGTTTTCAGGGAAAAGTGATCCATTCCTATTTCCAAATATCCCATTTCCTCCAGTAATTCTTTGCCTTTTTCATAAAGTTCCCTTTTTTCTTCTCCGTTTGGCAGGTCTTTCTCTTTGAATCCCCGTTGTCCTACACCTTTGATCCACGGAACGTGGGCATAAGAATAAAAAGCAATCCGGTCAGGATGAAGATTCTCTGTAATCTTAATGGTATTAATCACTTTTTCCAGACTTTGGAAAGGAAGTCCGAAAACCAGATCGTGGCTGATGCTTTCATACCCGATTTCCCTTGCGATTTTGGTAGCTTTTTCTACATTTTCCAGTGGTTGTATGCGATGTATGGCTTTTTGTACCTGAGCGTCGTAGTCCTGCACTCCGAGACTGACTCTTCTGAATCCTAAGTCATATAAGGTTTGCAAGTGCTCGCGAGTAGTATTGTTCGGATGTCCTTCGAAACTGAATTCTCTTTCCGGATGAATTTCCGCTTTGGAAAAAATGGTTTTCAGTAATAATTTTAAGTTTTCAGGAGAGAAAAAAGAGGGAGTTCCACCACCTAAGTGTACTTCCCGGATTATGGGTTTTTCTGGAAGTAAATTCAGATAGAGTTGCCATTCTTTGAGAATTGCCTCAATATAAGGAGTTTCTACATTGTGTTGTTTGGTTATCCGTTTGTGGCAGGCACAAAAAGTACACAAACTTTCACAGAAAGGAAGATGCAGGTATAAACTGATTCCTTCTTTTTGATTACTTTCTTTGAAGGATTTTTGCAATGTTCCAATCCATTTTTCCACGGAAAAAGTATTGTCGTCCCAATAGGGAACGGTGGGATAACTGGTATACCGTGGACCGGGAACGTTATATTTTTGTATCAGGTGGTTTTTCATCAGGTTCTTATAAAATAGCCTTTCTTATCCGTACTAATTTTTCCAGTAAATTTTCCAGTAAATCCAGTCGTAACATATTAGCTCCGTCTGATAGGGCTTTGGATGGTTCCGAATGGGTTTCAATGAATATTCCGTCGGCACCTGCTGCAATTCCTGCTTTTGCAATAGTTTCGATCATATCCGGACGACCTCCGGTTACACCGGATGTCTGGTTGGGTTGTTGCAGGGAATGGGTAACATCCAGAATTACAGGAGCATATTGTTGCATGGTAGGGATTCCCCTGAAATCTACAATCATATCATGATAGCCGAAAGAAGTTCCACGGTCTATAATGGCGTAATTATCATTTCCGGAATCCTTGATTTTTTGTGCGGCAAATTGCATGGCTTCCGGAGAAAGGAATTGTCCTTTTTTCAGGGTAATGAATTTTCCTGTTTTGGCTGCTGCAACTAATAAATCGGTTTGACGAATTAAGAATGCCGGTATCTGTAAAACATCTATATAATTGGCAGCCCAGGCAGCGTGTTCGTTTTCATGAATATCCGTGGTAGTGGGAATGTTGTATGTTTCTCCTACTTTTTTTAATATTTCAAGGGATTTTTCTTCTCCAATGGTAGTAAAACTATCTACCCGGGAACGGTTCGCTTTTTTAAACGAACCTTTGAATATATAAGGGATTCCCAGTTTATTAGTGATTTCGATTACTTTTCCTGCAATGTCCAGAGCCATTTGTTCTCCTTCAATAATACACGGTCCGGCAATGAGTACAAAATTGTTTTTATCCGTATTTTTAATTTTAGGAATGTTATATAAACTGTTTTTCATGTAAAATCAATATTTCTACAAAGTTATTACTTTTTAAATTAATTATAAAGTATCCGGTTTCTGTGGAAGAGAAGATTATACATAGAATCCATTGAATTAGTTATAACTAATTCAATGGATATTTGTAAGTAAGCCTGAATTTAAATGTTTAAGAAAGTAAAAAGTGTTACAATAAGTAAGTAATTTTAAATGTTATTTGGTGGTTGAGGTATTAATTTTTGATTGTATATTTTCTTTTCTATGTTTCATTTTATCTGATACAACAGCATGAATTATTTCTATTAATATCTTTATTATAAAGAAAGCTATTACTCCCCAAAATGGTAAGGTAATTAACCACCATTGCCAATCCAGGATGTTGCATAATTTTAGTATTATGGCTACTATTCCAATAAGCCATAGTACTTCTATTCCTGTGCTTAAATCTGATTTTTCAAACATGTGTTTTTATTTTTTAGTGTTAATAGATTTTTTAGTCTAAATGTTTTTATAAAATTATAATTATGAAAACAAATGACTTGATGTAGTAAATATCAAAAACTAAACCAAACTTTATATGTTAATAGATTGAGATAATTAGTGTAGTATGTTATCTGAATAAAAATTAGTGAGAAGTATAACTAATAGTTACTCATTAGTAGAATTAAACTGGGTATAGGTTCTCCACTTTTCCAAAACCTGAGTTATATCTTCCGGTAATTCAGCTTCAAAGAACATTTCTTTTTTAGTAACCGGATGGATGAAGCCAAGCGTCCGGGCATGTAATGCCTGTCTGGGTAAAATCTGGAAACAATTTTCTACAAATTGTTTATATTTGGTAAAAGTAGTTCCTTTTAATATCAGGTTTCCTCCATATCGTTCATCATTAAACAAAGTGTGTCCTATATATTTCATATGTGCCCTGATCTGATGCGTTCTTCCTGTTTCCAGTTGACATTCGATTAGAGTAACATAACGAAATCTTTCCAGTACTTTGTAATGAGTTACTGCATGTTTTCCGTGTGAACCATCAGGGAATACGGCCATTTGCATCCGGTCTTTCAAATCTCTTCCAATGTGTCCGGTAATAGTGCCCTCATCTTCTTCAAAATTCCCCCATACCAAAGCATTGTAAATTCTTTTAGTGGTTTTGTTAAAAAATTGTTTGGCAAGATGATTCATGGCATATTCATTCTTGGCAATAACCAATAATCCGGAAGTATCCTTATCTATTCTGTGCACCAGCCCTGGACGTTTGTCCAGATCGGTTTGGAAGTAAGGAAGTTGATTGAAATGATGGGCCAGGGCATTAATAAGAGTACCTTCAAAATTTCCAAATCCGGGATGAACAACCATACCCGCTTCTTTATTCACCACCAATAAATCATCATCTTCGTAAATGATATTAATGGGGATATTTTGGGGAACAATAGTAGTATCTCTGGGTGGATGGGCTACTACAACGGAAACTACATCATTAGGCTTTACTTTGTAGTTTGATTTTACTGAAATGTTGTTAACTAAAATATTTCCGGCTTTGGCTGCCTGCTGTATTTTGTTCCGAGTGCAATTCTCAATGAGATTGACCAGATATTTATCTATACGTAGTGAACCTTGTCCTTTGTCAACAACAATTTTGAAATGTTCATACATTTCATCTGTTTCGTTATCCAAAGAAGCATTATCTATTTCTTCTTCCTTCATGAAAAAAAGTTATTCTATAATAACTCTGTTTGTTTTTTTAGGCTCGTCTTTACCGTTAGCTGGCTTTTGTGTATTAGAAGGTTTTGTAACCGGCTTAGTAGGAGAAACAGGGGAAGAACCGGAAGGTTCTGTAATATCACTTGGAATACTGCTCGTATGTAAAGAGTCCGTTTCTGAAAATCCACCACTGTTTATGAACCCTCTGTTAAAAGTAGCATCCAGATTTCGTATTTTTTCTTTTAACTGATCCAAAGGTTTAGAACTTAAATAGATATCAATAGCTTGTCCCTGATCGTAAGTGGAGGCCGGTGTAGGAACCTGATAATAGATCCGGGCATTACTTTTATCGTTTGGATCATCATAAATGACTGAACCTACAGAAAACAGATTTTCCGTGATCATTTTTGTTGCTGTTTGTTCATCCAGACCTATAAAACTAGGAACAGAAACATTTTTTGCCAAACCTTTTGCTAAAACGATGGTTAAAGATGAAAAACGAGGTAAATTAACACCGGGCTGAACTTCTTTTCCTTTATATAAAAGCCGTAGAACGGTGTTTACTGCTAAATTCGGTTCATAAATCGTATCGCTTACTTTCAATCCTACTAAATCTAACTGACTAAATGCTAAATATTTATATTTCCCAATAATGTTAGGAACCGCAACAGGTTTCCATGTTTTTGCATTAGCACGAATAAATATTCTTCTTCCTGTTTTAACATTAGATCCTACTAACGGGTAGATATCAAGGATTTCATATGGTTTATATTTAGGATCATATTTGGAAGTATCTATTTCATATTCTAAATTGCTT
This sequence comes from Apibacter sp., assembly GCA_031552575.1. Taxonomy (GTDB): domain Bacteria; phylum Bacteroidota; class Bacteroidia; order Flavobacteriales; family Weeksellaceae; genus Apibacter. Next base: position 111,570 of record JAVBMH010000002.1, read on the forward strand.
TTATCCAGTTTAACAACGGCCTGATCTAAAGTCAGATTTTTCAGGTTAGGTACTTCTACCTGAACTCCATGATGGGTATAGGCACTCAGTGACCAAAAAGTTCCTTGTAAAAGACCAAAAAAGATAGCAACAGCCAAAATTAAACTAACCCAAAATTGCCAAGAAGCTATGAATTTTAAAATTTTCATATTTATTTTTTACAAAGCAAATATATAAATAATAAGAATAATATAGTTTGATACATAAAAATATGTTTACTTTTGTGAGATAATAACTTAATCTGAAAAAGCTAAACACGCAAATATAATATATGTTAGTAGTAGGAATTGTAATGGGCGGATATTCCGGTGAAAGTGTTATTTCTTTAAAAAGCGGTAATTATTTTTACTCTCAAATTGATAAAGCCCAATATAAAGTATATAAAGTTCAGATATTAAATGAAGGATGGAATGTAGTGATTGATAAACAGCTATGTCCTATTGATAAAGGAGATTTCAGTTTTAATCTGGATGGAAATAAAATTACTTTTGACGTATTGTTAAATACCATTCACGGAACTCCGGGTGAAGACGGGTTGATGCAAGCTTACTGGCAATTACTGAAAATACCTTATTCAGGTTGCTCTTTTTATAATTCGGCTTTGACCTTTAATAAAAGAGATACCCTTTCAGTTCTGAAAAAATTTAATGTTCCGATAGCAAAATCAGTATATATTAATAAAGGAGAAAAGATAAATGTAGACGAAATTATTGCTCAGGTAGGATTACCTTGTTTCGTAAAGCCTAATCAGTCAGGTTCCAGTCTTGGCGTATCAAAAGTAAAAAATACGGAAGATTTTATTCTTGCCACAGAATTAGCATTTAAAGAAGATAATGCAATATTAATTGAAAGTTCTCTGGAAGGAAAAGAAGTTCAGGTTGGAGTAATGAAATACAAAGGAGAAGTAGTGGTAGTCAGTACAACCGAGATCATTACAAAAAATGAATTTTTTGATTATGAAGCCAAATATTTGGGAGCCTCGGAAGAAATCACTCCGGCAAATATCACTCCGACAGAAGATAAAAATATTAGGGATATGGCTGCCCATATTTATAAATCATTGGATATGACAGGTTTTTCCCGGTTAGATTTTATTATAGTAAATGAAGTTCCTTACTTTTTGGAAATAAATACCAATCCGGGATGTTCCCCTGCCAGTATCTTCCCTCAACAGGTGAAACAGGCAGGATATAGTTTTCCCGATTTACTGGATAATGAAATATCCCAGGCACTTAAAAGATTTGACAAAACTACAAATTGAATTTAATGGAAAGAATTGCTGTGTTTCCCGGTTCTTTTGATCCGATTACTTTAGGTCACCTTGATATAATAGAAAGGGCAGTACCTTTATTTGAAAAAATAATAGTAGCAATAGGAAATAATTCCAGTAAACAATATATGTTTCCTTTAGAGAAAAGAATGTCATGGATTGAAGAAACCATGAAGAATTTCCCTAATGTGGAAGTAGATACTTTTGAAGGATTAACTGTTGATTATTGTACCAGAAAACAGGCTCCTTATATAATAAGAGGGTTACGGAATCCTGCGGATTTTGAATTTGAAAAAGCAATCGCACATACTAACAGGACTTTAGCAAGAAAATCAGTAGAAACAGTATTTTTTCTAACTTCCTCAGGAAAATCCTTTATAAGCTCAAGCATTGTCAGAGAAATAATGAAATATAAAGGAGATTACGAAGTATTAGTTCCTGATTCTGTAAGAATCTAAAAATGAATAGAATAAAATTAAATTAGAATAAGTCTAAAAAGTGGCATAAATGTTGATACGAAAAAAAAGCGATAATATTTCAATCAAATCTTAACTTAAATTATTGCCAGTTAAACTTTTTTGTATTTATTTTACGCAAAAATTTTGAGAAATCATTAAAAAATTAATTTATATCAGATGGAAAAACAACAATTAACTCAAGCGAACTCAACCAGAAAAACTGGAGGATTGAATCCATTTATTACAATCCTTATTTTAATTGCTATTGGAGAACTAATTTATCACTTTGTATTAGGAGCATCTTCTAATTTCGTAGGAGGTTCTACGGACGGCAAACCTAGTACTTTTATGGGAATCATTCACAAAGGAGGGGTGATTGTACCATTTTTGATTTCATTTTTACTAATGGTATTAGTATTCTCTATTGAAAGGTTTTTTATTATTGGAAAAGCAGAAGGAACAGGAAGTTTGACCAAGTTCGTAAATGACATTAGAAAATTATTGGACAGAAATGAAATTAATGATGCTATAAGTCTTTGCGATAAGCAAAAAGGATCCATAGGAAATGTAGTAAAAGAAGGTTTAATATCCTATAAAGCCTTGGCAAACGACACTACATTAGATAAGGAACAAAAATTAGTAGCATTAAATAAAACCATAGAAGAAGCAACTACTTTAGAAATGCCAATGTTGGAAAAAAATATGACTATTTTAGCAACCATTGCTTCTATTGGTACCTTAGTAGCTTTGATGGGAACCGTAATCGGGATGATTAAAGCATTCTTCGCCTTAGGAGAAGGAGGAGGTTCACCGGATGCAGCAGCTCTATCAGTAGGTATTTCCGAAGCTTTGGTAAATACAGCCTTAGGTATTGGTACTTCAGCATTAGCTATTATTGCATATAACTTCTTTACTTCTAAGATCGATACACTAACATTTAAAATTGATGAAGTAGGATTGAGTATTCAACAATCTTTCGCAGCTCACCATTAATTTTTGAATTTTTAACTTTCTTTTTAAAATTTTAAAAAGACTGGACTTAAAAATTATTTACTCATTTAAAAAATAAAAATGGCAAGAGTTAAACCAAAAAGACACGGAATACATATAGATATGACGCCAATGAGTGATTTGGCGTGGCTGTTGTTGACTTTCTTTATTTTGACCACTCAGTTCAAACCACAAGAAGCAGTAACCATAGATACCCCCTCTTCCATATCCCAGATAAAAGTAAAAGATCATGGGGTGATGAAAATTTCTGTAACTAAAGATGGATTATATTATTTTTCAATGGATGAACAAAAATATAAAGTTCCATTATTAGTAGCGATGGGAAAAAAATATGGTATTACTTTCACAGCTAAAGAACAAAAGGAATTTAAAAATTTAAGTGACTTTGGAGTGCCTATTCAACAGCTTAAACAATATCTTAATATGTCTGAATCCCAAAGGGAAGGCGTAAAAGTTTCCGGCATTCCCGGAGACAGTGCAAATGCTCAGATTGTGGATTGGGTTTTTGAAGCCCGGAAGTTGGCGAAAAATGCAGGAGATACATTAGCTTTAGGAATAAGAGGAGATGTAAAAACACAATATCCTATGTTTAAGAATTTGCTGGCCCGTTTGCAGGATAGGACTATGAATAAGTTTCAGCTGATTACGGATTCTGAAAGTAAACCGGAATAAGTAATTCATGAGTATTAATTAAAAAAAGAGAAATAAATAATATGTCAGCAGGCGTAGATACAAGCGAAAAACATGGTGGTGATAAAGGAAAAGTAAGAGCCAAAAAAATGAACTTGAATGTCGACATGGCTCCCATGTGTGACTTAGGCTTTTTACTGATTACTTTCTTTATGTTTACCACTACATTTAGCAAGCCCAATATTATGCATTTGAATATGCCTCCCAAAGTAGATATTCCTCAAACAGATATTCCTGAAATTAAAACAAAAAATTCATTTACTGTTATTTTGGGAAAAGATGACAAAATATATTGGCATCAGGAAGAGATGGGAGATTTGAATGCATCAAATCTGAATGAAACCAATTATTCTAAAGACGGAATACGAAAAGAAATCTTACGGGCCCAGAAAGAAGCCGACCAGGATAAGTTTACAATCATCATTAAACCGACCGATGATTCAAACTATAAGAATTTGGTAGATATACTGGATGAAATGGAAATAACCAATTCTACCAGATATGGAATTAAGGATCTGACTTCTAAGGAGAAGGAAGTGTATCAGGAAAAAAGTAAATAAGTAACGAAAAACAAAAAATAGAAAATGGCAGATAATCAGATAAAGTCTTTAGACGATATAGTTTTTGAACATAAAAATAAAAGCTATGGAGCCTATAATTTGAGGAAGACTGAAAAAAGTTACCTTTTTAAAGCCTTTCTTATCGGAACTATTATTTTTGTACTCTTCGTTTTATTATTGTTTTTTTATAACAGATGGCAAGCAAAAAAAGCAGCCCAGGAAAAAGAGGTAAATGTTACTTTAACAGATATTAATATTCCTGAAGAAAAAGAGGAGATCGTTGAGATAAAAGAAGAAAAAGCTCCACCTCCGGTTCAACAAGATAATGTAGCATCTGTGAAGATGATCATGCCAGAGCCTAAAAAAAATGTAATAAGAGAAGAAACAGTTCCCCCTAAAGAAGCTTTTGATAAGGGAAATCCAGGTACTAAGGATAAAGAAGGTGATAAAGGTGATGCAGGAAATCCTGGAGAACAAAAACCTGGAGAACAAAAACCACCTCCAATAGATCCACCACCACCCTCAAATAAAGTATTTGATGTAGTTGATCAAGAGGCTGTATTTAAAGGAAAAGTAGGAATTACTGCTTTTATCGGGAATAATCTGGAATATACAGAGAAAGCAATAGATAATGGAACTGAAGGGAAAATAATTGTGAAGTTTGTAGTAGAAAGGGATGGAAGCGTTTCAGATGTGAAAGTAATAAGCAAAAGATTAGGAGATGGGCTAGATGAAGAAGCGATCAGAGCAATTAAAAAGACAAGCGGAATGTGGACTCCGGGTAAAGTAAACGATCAACCGGTACGATCCTATTTCCGGGTTCCTATTACCTTTAGAGCACCTCAGTAATAAGTTAATCAAAAATATAAAATAACATAAAACTATCCCTTTAATTAGAGATAGTTTTTTTATTTTTTAAGCTTGATAAAATAATCTACTATAATATTCCATTTATTTAGATAAATTCTAAAAGGAAAAAATATGATATTTGTCATAAGGATAAAGAAGACCGTTTTATAAATTTGTGTTCCAAAATTAAACAATAAAATATTATGACAAGATTTTACTCTTCCTCCATAGGAAGAAAGTTTATGATGGCTTTGACAGGCCTTTTCCTCATGATTTTTTTACTGGTCCATTTAGGAGTTAATTTAACTCTATTTGCCGGGAATACCGATTGTGAAGGAAATGTGTTATCCAGAGAAGAAGTAATATTTAACCAGGCGTCGCATTTCATGGCAACCAATCCGTTGATCCAAGTTATGCAATATGTACTTGCTTTCGGTTTTATCTATCACATCATCTTAGGAATTGTGCTAACTCTTAAAAATCAAAAAGCAAGAGGTAAAGAACGTTATGCAGTCAATCAGTATTCTGCTAATACACCATTCAATTCCCGAACGATGATCTATTCCGGAATTTTGATTCTCGCATTTTTGATATTACACTTAGCCAATTACTTTGTTCCTATTAAGACAGGAGCAGCGGAAGAATTACATATGGGAGATTACGAATTAGTGACAACCCTGTTCAAAAATCCGGTTTATACATTGATCTATGTAGTATCATTCATTCTATTAGGATTGCATTTAAGTCACGGATTTGCCTCATCTTTCCAGTCTGTAGGAGTAAATCATAAAATTTATACTCCGGTTATTAAAACCATAGGGAAATTATATTTCATACTGATCGCAATTGGATTTGCCGCAATTGCAATTTATTTTTACTTAAAAGGCAATGGTTTAATTTAATAAATTTTATTAATCTTAAGAAAATACTATTATGAGTATAAAATTAGATTCAAGAATTCCGGAAGGAGATATCCATGAAAAATGGAAAAATCATAAAGACCATATGCGTTTGGTTGCACCTAATAACCGAGGAAAAATAGATATAATTATAATTGGAACAGGATTAGCCGGAGGTGCAGCGGCAGCTTCCTTGGCAGAAATGGGATATAAAGTAAAAGCATTCTGCTATCAAGATTCCCCAAGACGGGCGCACTCTATTGCCGCACAAGGAGGGATTAACGCAGCAAAAAATTACCAGAATGACGGAGACAGCGTTTACCGTTTATTTTATGATACTATTAAAGGAGGAGATTATCGGGCAAGAGAAGCGAACGTACACCGTTTAGCAGAAGTTTCCGGTAGCATCATTGACCAGTGTGTAGCACAAGGAGTTCCTTTTGCGAGAGAATACGGAGGATTGTTAGACAACCGTTCCTTCGGAGGAACTCAGGTTCAAAGAACTTTTTATGCAGCAGGTCAGACCGGACAACAATTGTTGTTAGGGGCTTATTCTGCCATGAACAGACAGATCGGAAAAGGACGTTTGCAGATGTATAACCGTCATGAAATGCTGGAATTAGTTATAGTAGATGGAAAAGCCAGAGGTATCATAGCAAGGGATCTAATTACAGGAGAAATAGAAAGACATTCTGCTCACGCAGTGGTAATTGCTTCCGGAGGATACGGAAACGTATTTTTCCTTTCAACCAATGCAATGGGATCAAATGCTACCGCAGCCTGGAAAGTTCATAAAAAAGGAGCTGTATTTGCAAATCCTTGTTTCACACAAATTCACCCGACTTGTATTCCGGTTCACGGAACACAACAGTCCAAACTGACTTTGATGTCCGAATCACTTCGTAATGACGGACGTATCTGGGTTCCGGCTAAAATAGAAGATGCAGAAGCAATCAGAGCAGGTAAATTAAAGCCGACTGACATTAAAGAAGAAGACCGGGATTACTATCTGGAAAGAAGATATCCGGCATTTGGTAACCTTGTTCCACGGGACGTAGCTTCCAGAGCTGCCAAAGAAAGATGTGATGCAGGGTACGGAATTGAAAATAACGATACCAAAGAAGGGGTATATTTGGATTTCTCCGCTTCCTTCGTTAAATACGGAAAAGAAAAAGCAAATGAGTTAGGACTTCACAATCCTTCACAAGAAGAAATAATCAAACTAGGTAAAAAAGTAGTTGAGGCAAAATATGGTAACTTATTCACCATGTACGAAAAAATTACAGGAGATAATCCATATGAAACCCCGATGAAAATATATCCGGCTGTTCACTATACTATGGGAGGTGTTTGGGTTGATTACAACCTAATGAGCACTATTCCAGGTTGCTTTGTAACAGGAGAAGCTAATTTCTCTGACCACGGAGCTAACCGTTTAGGTGCTTCTGCCTTAATGCAAGGTTTGGCAGATGGGTATTTCGTACTTCCATACACTATTGCAGATTATTTGGCTGATGATATCAGAACAGGAGAAATATCAACCAGTCTTCCTGAATTTGATGAAGCTGAAAAACGTGTGAAAGAAACAATTCAACATTTCCTTACCAATAAAGGAACTAAGACTGTGGATCATTTCCATAAAAGATTAGGACAGGTAATGTGGAATAAAGTAGGTATGGCCCGTGATGCGGAAGGATTGAAAAATGCCATTGCAGAAATAGAAGAAATTAAAAAAGAATTCTGGAGAGATGTAAAAGTTCCGGGAACCAATGAAACCATCAATCCTGAATTGGAAAAGGCCGGAAGAGTAGCAGATTTCCTTGAATTAGGACAATTGATGGCTATGGATGCGTTGAACAGAAATGAATCTTGCGGAGGACACTTCAGAACTGAGTATCAGACAGAAGATGGGGAAACTCTACGTGACGATGAAAATTATTCTTATGTTGCTGCTTGGGAATACAAAGGAGAAGACATTACCCAGGAAGTTCTGCATAAAGAACACTTGAATTACGAGTATATTAAAATAGCAGCAAGAAATTATAAATAACCTGTAAAATAGAAGAAAAATGGCAGGAAAATTATTAAGCTTAACTCTAAAAATCTGGAGACAAGCAAGTCATAAAGAAAAAGGAAAATTCGAAGAATATAAATTACAAGGAGTATCTACTGAAAGTTCATTTCTGGAAATGCTGGATATGCTGAACGAACAGTTGGTAGAGCAGGACAAAGAACCGGTAGCGTTTGACCACGATTGTCGTGAAGGGATTTGCGGAATGTGTTCTCTTTACATTAACGGAAGAGCTCACGGGCCAGACAGAGGAATTACCACTTGTCAGCTTCACATGAGAATGTTCAACGATGGAGATACTATTGTGATTGAACCTTGGAGATCTGCAGGATTTCCTGTAATTAAAGATTTGATCGTAGATAGAACTGCTTTTGACAGAATTCAGCATGCAGGAGGTTTTGTTTCCGTTAATACTTCAGGAAATACCATTGATGCCAATGCAATTCCGGTTGAAAAAGAAAAAGCTGACAAAGCGTTTGCTGCGGCAGCCTGTATAGGATGCGGAGCTTGTGTGGCAACTTGTAAAAACGGATCAGCTATGTTGTTTGTTTCCGCAAAAGTTTCCCAATTTGCCTTATTACCACAGGGTAGAGTAGAAGCTACTCGTCGGGTTCTGAATATGGTAAAGAAAATGGACGAAGAAGGCTTCGGAAACTGTACCAACACAGGAGCTTGTGAAATAGAATGTCCTAAAGGAATTTCCCTCGAAAATATAGCAAGAATGAATAGAGAATTCCTTAGAGCAAGTGTGGTAAACGACATAAGAGAAGAGTAGAAAATTGTCAAATATTTTAAGTATAAGAACAGCTCGGAGTAATTCTATTTATTCCGGGTTGTTTGTTTTAAATAAAAAATTTTTCTGAAAAATGGAATTTATAGAAGTTACGGAAGAATACTATCCTATTGTACAGCAAATTGCTTATAAAACCTGGCCGGTTACATTCAAGGATATTTTGTCGGAAAATCAAATGGATTACATGCTGGAAATGATGTACAGCACAGAGTCCATGAAAAATCAGGTTGATAATTTAGGGCATAATTACTTATTAATCAGAGAAGAAGGGAATTATTTGGGTTATGTTTCTTATGAAATCGATTATAAACCCGCTGTAACAAAGATCCATAAAATCTATGTTCTTCCCGAAACTCAGGGGAAGGGAGTAGGAAAACTATTAATAGAAAAAGTGGAAGTTATAGCAAAGGACAACGGAAATAAAACAGTAAGTTTAAATGTAAACCGGTTTAATAAAGCAATCCAATTTTATGAACGCATGGGATTCTATATCTATGGAAGTAAAAACATAGATATAGGCAACGGTTTTTTAATGGAAGATTATATCATGAATAAAGATATTGTATAAATATCTGAATTAAAATTCTTTAAAATAGGTTTTTCTTCTTTTATGGTTGATAGGATTATAATCTTTCCAAAGCAACTGAACACTTTTATTGTCTTCCAGTTCCGGATTGGTTTCCAGATATTTGATTCCTTTGGAAGTGAACAACTCAAAAAATTCCTTTAACACAATTGCCGTAATTCCTTTTCTCTGGTAATCCGGATGAATTCCTATCAGATAAAAATTTGCCCATTCATTATGTTTGGAAGCCTTCATTAAATGATACCAACCAAAAGGAAATAATTTTCCCTTTGCTTTCTGTAAAGCTTTGGAATACGAAGGCATAGTAATGGCAAATCCTACCAGTTTATTGTTTTCATCCGCAATGCAGATAACATAATCCTTATTAATAAAAGGAATATATTTTTCCTTGTAATATTTTATCTGCTTTTCGGAAAAAGGAACATAGGTATTCAGGACTTTATACGTATCATCCAGTAATTTAAACATTTCGTCTGCATAACCTGCCATTTCCTCTTTAGTATTGAAACGAAGTGCCTTAAGCTTATATTTTTCCTTTAATAATTCTGAAAACCGAATCACTTTTTCAGGAAGAATAGTAACTACCTCAATATAAAATTCCACCCATTCATTAGCTTTTGAAAATCCTAATTTTTCAAAATGTTCATGATAATAAGGGAAATTATACAATCCTATCATAGTAGCCAATTTGTCATATCCCATACTTAACATCCCTGCCTTATCTAGGTTGGTAAAACCTACAGGTCCTTCAATACGGTGAAAATCTTTTTCCCTTGCCATTTCATAAGCCTTTTCTAACAATGCCTGCGTTACTGCAATATCATCAATTACATCAAACCAACCAAAGCGGACCTTTTTGATTCCCAATTCCTGTTCTTCCTTTCTATTGATAATCACTGCAATCCTCCCAACGATCTTTCCATTTTTATAGGCCAGATATTTTTTACAGATGGAAAATTCAAAAACAGGATTCTTTTCCTCATCAAAAATGGCCATTTCCTCAGAAATTAAGGCTGGTACATAATAAGGATTATCTTTATAGAGAATATTAGGGTAAGTTACAAACTTTATTAAATCAGATGCAGTAGTAACCTCTCTAACCTCAATTTCACTCATAATTTAGTATTTAATCTAACTGCCATTTTAGTATTTTAATTAAAAAAGGCATAATTTTGGCAAAGATAGTTAGTAAATGTGAATTTCAAAATAGAATAAAATTAATAGGTAAATAAAAATTAAGTTATGGGATATGATCCGGTTTATATGCTGATTACAGGAGTTATCTTCGTAATAAGCATGATTGTTCAGGGACAATTAAAATCAAAATTTGCAAAATACTCCCAAACCATGCTTTCCAATGGATTAAGCGGAAAGGAGATAGCAGAGAAAATGCTTAGGGAAAACGGAATAATGGATGTTCAGGTAATTTCCACTCCGGGAATGTTAACCGATCATTACAATCCGGCGAATAAAACAGTTAATCTTTCAGAAGGAGTGTACAGTCAAAGATCAACAGCTGCAGCAGCGGTTGCTGCTCATGAATGCGGACACGCCGTTCAGCATGCGGTAGGATATTCCATGCTTCAGTTGCGTTCCAAATTGGTTCCTATTGTAAGTATAAGTTCCAACCTTTTACAATGGGTATTATTAGCGGGAATCGCTATTATGGCCTTTTCAGGAAATACCATCGTGTTGGGTATAGGAATAGCCTTATTTGCCGTTACTACCCTTTTTGCTTTTGTTACCCTTCCGGTAGAATATGATGCCAGTAACCGGGCATTGGCTTGGCTGGAGAACAATCAGGTAGTTCAGCCCAGTGAATATAACGAATGTAAAGATGCCTTAAAATGGGCGGCAAGAACCTATTTAGTAGCAGCATTGGGTTCTCTGGCACAATTGCTTTATTTTTTCATGATTTTATTTGGAAACCGAAGAAGTAACGACTAAGTTTATATAATGAATTCTATCAATCCTGTACATTATAAAGAAGAAGGCCTCACAGAAATAAACAAATTCATCCAAGAATATCAACCCTCTAAAATAGTTTTTTTAGTAGATGAAAATACTCATGAATATTGTCTGCCTCAGGTAATTTCTGAAATTGAAACCGATTCGGAAATAGAAATTCTGGAAATAGAATCCGGGGAAGAAAATAAGAATTTACACATTTGTATCAATTTGTGGGAAGCATTGACGGATTTGAAAATTGATAGAAAAGGGCTACTAATAAATATAGGTGGAGGAGTATTGACCGATATGGGAGGATTTGTAGCCAATTGCTATAAAAGAGGAATTCAATTCATCAATATACCTACCACACTTCTTGCGATGGTAGATGCTTCCATAGGAGGAAAGACAGGAGTAGATTTGGGAAGCCATAAAAACCAGATAGGTAGTTTTGCCTTGCCACAAATGGTAATGGTTGATTCCGGTTTTATTTCTACTTTATCTCAGGAACAGATTTTAAGCGGTTTTGCTGAAATAATTAAGCATGGATTGATTGCCGATGAAAATTACTGGAAAGAAATAACTTCATTAAAAGAAATAAAGATAGAAAGTCTGGAAGGATTGATAAAAACCAGTATTGAAATTAAGAAAGAAGTAGTTTCCCAGGATTTCACCGAAGGAGGACTCCGGAAAATACTGAACTTCGGGCATACTATCGGACATGCAGTAGAAAGTTTTTTCTTGGAAAATAAAAATCCTATTCTGCATGGAGAAGGAGTAGCGATGGGAATGATAACTGAAAGTTATATCTCTGTGAAAAAAGGATTACTTTCTTCTCAGGAATACCAGGAAATCAAAGAATATATATATTCCTTATATCCCAAATTAAAAATAAAAGAAGAATACTTTGAAGATATTTTGACCTTCATGCAGAATGATAAAAAGAATGTAAACAATCAGATCAAGTTTGTTTTACTCCAAAAAATAGGAAAAGCCGTATATGATATTTCCGTAGAAAGAGAATTGATAGAAGAAGCAATAAGAGAATATTTAGAAAGTTAGAATTTAGAAGTAAGAAAAAAGAAGTTAGATTAGGGGAAAAATAAAGATTTAAATTCGAGATAAAAAGAGATTCTTCATTCCGACTCACTTCTTTCAGAATAATACAATTGCGTATTCTAATACCTTACATCTTATGTCTTAGATCTTATCTCTAACTTCTCACTTTCTTTTATTTGCTGAATCAATAAAAATCCCTATATTTGCATTTCGAAAAAATAAAAAATAGATTTTATGAATCATTATGAAACTGTTTTCATTTTAACTCCCGTTCTATCTGACTCTCAGGTAGAGGAAGCAGTTAAGTCATTTGAGAATTTGCTCAAAGAAAACAACGCAACTATTGTAAACCAGGAAAACTGGGGATTGAAAAAACTAGCCTATCAAATTCAGCTAAAAAGAAACGGATTTTATCATCTAATTGAATTTGAAGCACCCGGAGATATCGTTAACACTCTGGAATTAGCATTTAAAAGAGATGAAAGAGTATTGAGATTCCTTACCGTGAAATTAGATAAACACGGAGTAGAATGGGCAAGAAAAAGAGAAGAAAAAGTTAAATCCTTAAAAAAATAAGACATGGCAATAGATGATTTAGCAAAACAGGCAGCAGGAGGAAATGCTAGTGAAGTGAAGTTTTTAAGTCAGTTGGATATTGACACTAAAACTGAAAAAAAATATTGTCGTTTTAAGAAATACGGCATTAAATACGTAGATTATAAAGACCCTGATTTCTTATTGAAATTTGTAAACGAGCAAGGTAAAATTCTTCCAAGAAGACTTACCGGTACTTCTTTGAAATTCCAAAGAAAAGTATCTCAAGCAATTAAAAGAGCAAGACATTTGGCTTTGTTGCCATATGTTGGTGATCAGTTAAAACCGTAATTCAAAGAAAACAAAGAAATCATGGAAGTAATTCTTAAACAAGACGTAGAAAATTTAGGACTGGAATTTGACGTGGTGAATGTAAAACCAGGTTATGCCCGTAATTTTTTGATACCACAGGGACATGCTTTATTAGCAACTCCTAAAAATAAAGCTGCTTTAGAAGCAACACTAAAAGAAAGAGAAGCAGAAGAAGCTGCTTTAGTAAAAGTTGCCAATGACATTATAGCAAAATTAAAAGATATAACTGTATCCATACCAGCTAAAGTAGGTACCGGAGATAAACTATTCGGATCTGTTAATAATCATGATTTAGCAGAAGCCTTAGCGAAAGGAGGAGTGGAAATCGAGAAAAAATACATTAAAATTCCTGGAAATACCATTAAACGATTAGGAAAATATACAGCAAAAATCCGTTTACACAGAACTGTGGAATACGATTATCCTTTTGATGTAGTTTCCGATGGAGTAACTGTAGAAGAATAATAGGGTTATACCCATAAATAGTGGAGAACTGATGGAAATTCCATCAGTTTTTTATTTTTAAAAACTTGACTTTCGACTTTTCAGGTCTTATATTTGAGAATAAATTAAATTACATTTATGAAAGTAACGGATGTTGCGAAGGTTTTAGGAAAATTAGCACCCAAATCCAATGCGGAAAGTTTTGACAATGTAGGTTTGCTGGTAGGTTCTCCGGAAGAAAAAGTAAAAAATATCCTGGTAACGTTAGATTGTTTGGAAACCATAGTAGAAGAAGCTATAGAGAAACATTGTAATCTGATTATTACCTTTCATCCGATCATATTTTCAGGATTAAAATCCATTACTGGAAAAAACTATGTAGAAAGAACCGTTTTAAAGGCTATTCAGAACAATATAGCTATCTATGCCATTCATACCAACCTGGATGCAGCGAAAGAAGGAGTGAATTACGAAATCTGTAATCGGTTAGGGATAAAAAATACCAAGCCATTACTACCGAAAGTCCATTGCATAAAAAAACTTCAAACATATATTCCACTTACAGATTTTTCTAAAGTTCAGCAGGCATTATTTGAAGCCGGAGCCGGAGAAATAGGAAATTATAAGAATTGCAGTTTTCGGGTGGAAGGAAAAGGAACCTTTTTGCCAACTGAAGGCACTAATCCGTTTATAGGAGAAATCAATAAATTAGAAGAAGTGGAAGAAGTTTCATTAAGTGTAATTTTTGAAGATTATAAACAAACTGAAGTTTTAAAAGTTCTGTTTACTTCTCATCCCTATGAAGAAGTAGCTTATGAAATTTATACTCTGGATAATGAGAATCAGGAATTAGGTATGGGTAGAATAGGAGAGCTGGAAGAAGAAGTTTCAGAAGAAATATTTTTACAAAAGTTAAAAAAATCGTTACCTACCAATTGCATCCGCCATACAAAACTGAGAAATAAACCGGTAAAAAAAGTGGCGGTTTTGGGAGGTTCGGGAAGTTTTGCCATTAAAAATGCAATTTCTGCCGGAGCAGATGTTTTTGTAACGGCAGATATAAAGTATCATGAATTCTTTCAGGCAGAAGGAAAAATAGTATTGGTGGATATTGGACACTACGAAAGTGAACAATTTACTAAAGATTTGTTACATAGGTATTTATCTGAAAAAATATCCGGAATACCTATTTTTATATCCGAAATAAATACGAATCCGATAAATTATTATTTTTAAGATAGTTGTAAAAACGAATCAAAATATAAATATTGGGTAACTGTGAAACGTATCATTAAATTTAGTAATTTTGCAATCTCAAATAAGATATAAAAAATTAAATTCTTAAAATAATTACAATCAACAATATGGCTACAAAGAAAAAAGCAGAAACCACTACAGTTGAAGAAAAATTAAGGGCATTATATGATTTACAGATTATTGATTCCCGGTTAGATGAGTTAAAAAACCTGAGAGGAGAATTACCAATAGAAGTTGAAGATTTAGAAAATGAGATAGCTGGTTTAGAAAAAAGAATAGGCAAAATAGAAGATGAAGTGGTTAACCTGACTAATGAAATTAAAATAAAAAATGAACTAAATAAAAATTCAGAAGCTCAGATTAAGAAATATAAATCACAACAGGATAATGTGAGAAACAATCGAGAATTTGAGGCATTAACCAAAGAGATAGAATATCAGGAACTAGAAATTCAGTTGCAGAATAAAAAAATCAAAGAAATCAATGCTAAAATTGAGTTTAAGAATTCCCAGATTGATGAACAAAAAAATAAACTTTCCGGTTTTCAGGAACATTTGAAACACAAAAAATCAGAATTAACTAATCTGATCAAAGAAACGGAAAAAGAAGAAGCTTTCTTATTACAAAAATCAGAAGAATTTGCTTCTAAAATAGATGAAAGATTGTTGAGCAGTTATCACCGGATCCGTAAAAGTTCTAAAAACGGATTGGCTATTACCAGCTTAGATCGTGGAGCTGTTGTCGGATCATTCTTTACCGTTCCGCCTCAAAAGCAAGTGGAAATAGCTTCCCGTAAAAAAATTATTCTGGATGAACACAGCGGAAAAATTCTGGTAGACGAATTTTTAGCAAGAGAAGAACAGGAAAGAATGGACTCTTTACTGAAATAATTTTTTAATCAGTAAATTAAAATATAAAAAGTAATCCTCTTTGAGGATTACTTTTTTGTTTTTGTTCAATTAGATAAACTGTCTTGGCCTGTTATTTGCCACTAAAAATTAAAACTATGAAATAAATCATATTTATTAAATATTTTTTATAGTTTTGTCTATCGGAATAGTAGGAAATAAAAATTACCTTGAATCAGTATAGACGATTTTATGAAAGATATAGTTAGTATTAGCATTAATCAGACTTTAATTATGAATGAACGAATAAACGAATTAATCAATCAGTTCAAATCACATCCTATTTATTTACCCATAAATAAGAAGGAACTGGAAAAGGTGGTAGACATATTTTTTTCACAAATGTTTCCGGTTTGTGAAACGATGGATAAGGTGTATTCCGAATTGGAGTTAACCAGTGCATATGAAATTTTACTGGAAAATCTTTCCAAATTGCTGGAGCCGGAAAAAGCAGAACAAGTAATTGAGGAAGTATTCAGTAAAATGCCTGAAATTCAGGAACTTTTATACAAAGATGCTCAGGCCTTTTTAAATAACGATCCGGCAGCAGAATCACTGGAAGAAGTAGTACTTACCTATCCGGGATTTTTTGCCTTATCAGTGTATCGCATTGCCCATGAATTCTATAAACGGGAAGTTCCTATTATTCCCCGTTTGTTTTCAGAATATGCCCACGCGAAAGTAGGAATAGATATTCACCCGGGAGCACAGATCGGAGAAAATTTCTTTCTCGATCACGGTACCGGAACAGTAATTGGAGAAACTACTATTATAGGAAACAATGTCAAAATATATCAGGGAGTTACTTTGGGAGCTTTATATGTAACCAAAAACCTCTCTAAGGTAAAAAGACATCCTACGGTAGAGGATAATGTGGTTATTTATGCTGGAGCTACTATTTTGGGAGGAGAAACTATTATCGGTCACGATTCCACTATCGGGGGAAATGTTTGGCTTACTCATACCGTAATGCCTTACAGCCTGGTTTATTATACATCCGAAATGAAGATTAAGACCATAAAGGATTTTAAAGAACCTATTGATTATATCATTTAATTAATGGGAAGATAAGAAAAATTGCTAAAAAACGAGTTAATATATTAGAACAGTTTAATAAAACCAAAAATAAATATAAAAATGAAAGTAAATAACGTATTGGAAGTAATAGGAAATACACCTCATGTAAAATTAGGAAGACTATTTCCCAAACATGAAGTGTATATTAAATTAGAAAAACAAAATCCGGGAGGAAGCATAAAAGACCGAATTGCTTTGGCAATGATTGAAGATGCAGAGAAAAAAGAAATTTTAAAACCCGGGGGAACGATTATAGAGCCGACTTCAGGAAATACGGGTGTAGGATTGGCTTGGGTAGGAGCGGTGAAGGGATATAAGGTTATTCTAACCATGCCGGAATCCATGTCGATAGAAAGAAGAAGATTAGTAGCTGCTTATGGAGCGGAATTGGTATTGACTCCAAGGGAACAAGGAATGAAAGGAGCTATTGCCAAAGCGGAAGAATTAGGACAAACCATTGAAAACTCTTTTATTCCACAACAATTTAAAAACTTTGCCAATCCTAAAGTTCATGCAGAAACTACGGCTCAGGAAATACTTAAAGATTTTGCAGACGGATTGGATGTACTGATTACCGGAGTGGGAACAGGTGGACACATCAGTGGAGTAGGAGAGTTACTAAAACAAAAATTCCCGTCTGCTAAAGTATTTGCCGTTGAACCAACGGATTCTCCTGTAATTTCAGGGGGTAATCCCGGACCTCACCCGATACAGGGAATCGGAGCCGGATTCATTCCGGATACATTAGATACAAAAATATTGGATGGAGCAATTCAGATAAGCAGAGATGAAGCCTTTTCTTATGCTCAAAGATTGGCAAAAGAAGAAGGAATTTTGGCCGGAATTTCTACCGGAGCTTCTATAGCCGCAGTAGCCAGAAAAATTCAGGAATTACCGGAAGGAACAAAAATTTTGACCTTCAACTATGATACCGGTGAAAGATATTTATCTATAGAAGGACTATTTTAAAGTTAGAAGTACGATTTTAGAATTTAGATAATTAGACTTCAGATTCATTATCTAATAACTGTCAACTAATTAAAAAAGTAAACACCCGGAGAACCCGGGTGTTCATAATTAAGTAATGTTTATTATTCTAAGAACTCCTTAATTTTTTGAATTTTGGCTTGTGCTTTTTGAAGCTTTTCTTTAAGCTCTTCTTTAGAGACTAAAGTATCCTGTACGGAGAAATAGAACTTAATTTTTGGTTCTGTTCCGGAAGGACGACAGGCCAGTTTAGTTCCTTTATCTGTATAGAAAATTAATACATTGGATTTAGGAATGGTAATATCTGTTTTTGCTCCGGTGGTTAAATCCAGAGAAACAGAAGTTTCATAATCTTCCAGTCTTGTTATTTTTTCTCCAACCAATTCTTTAGGTGGATTATTTCTGAATCCTTCCATCATTTTGGCAATTTGCTCAGCTCCGTCTTTTCCTTTTCTGGTGATGGAAACCAGTTCTTCGTAATAATATCCTATTCTCTGATAAACTTCCAATAGTTTTTCAAACAGGGTTTTTCCTTCATTTTTTGCTTCCTGAGCTATTTCACAAGCTACCAGGATAGAAGAAATGGAGTCTTTATCACGAACATAATCGCTTGGCATAAATCCGAAACTTTCTTCTCCTCCGCATACAAATTTTTGTACTCCTTCTGCTTTACGGATAAGATCAGCAATCCATTTAAATCCGGTTAATCCTACTTTGCATTCTACACCGTAATATTTTGCCAATGGGAAAAAGATGTCAGAGGTTACAATGGTAGAACCAATAAATTGTTTTCCATCGATTTTTCCGGCTTCTTTCCATTTATTTAAAATATAATCGGTAAGGATCGTATTGGTCTGATTTCCATTTAATAGAATCATTTTTCCGTCCAAGTCGCGTACAGCTATTCCTAACCGGTCAGCATCCGGATCGGTTCCGAAAATCATATCGGCATTTTGTTCTTCTGCATATTTCAGAGCTAAGCTAAGTGCTTCCGGTTCTTCCGGATTCGGAGATTTTACAGTTGGGAAATTTCCGTCCGGGGTTTCCTGTTCTGGAACGATGAAAACGTTTTCATATCCGGCCTTTTTCAAGGTTTCAGGAAGTATTTTTATAGAAGTTCCATGCAAGGAAGTATATACGATTTTCAGGTCTTTTTTTCCTTTCAGGTATAAAGCGTTTTCCAGAGCGGCATTGATAAATCTTTTATCTTTCTCTTCGCCTAAATAAGTGATTTTGTCATCATCTCCTTCAAATTTTATATCTGCAAAATTAACACTTCTCACTTCTTTAATAATTGCTGTATCGTGAGGAGGAACAATCTGGGCTCCATCATTCCAATACACTTTATATCCGTTATATTCAGGCGGATTGTGAGATGCAGTCAATACAATTCCGGCATCACATTTCAGATCTCGTACCGTATAAGAAAGTTCAGGCGTAGGTCTGAATCCGGCAAATAGATAAACATAAATTCCGTTTGCCGTAAGTACATCAGCTACCAACTTAGCAAAAGTATCACTGTTGTGTCTTACATCATAAGCGATAGCAACGTTTATTTTTTTATCGGGAAATTGTTGGTGCAGATAGTTGGCTAATCCTTGAGTAGCCTGGCCGTAGGTATATTTGTTTAACCGGTTAATTCCTACTCCCATGATTCCGCGCATTCCTCCGGTACCGAATTCCATATTTTTATAGAATGCATCATCCAGTTCTTTAGGATTATTGTCAATTAAGTCCTGTACCGCTTTTTGAGTTTCTTCATCAAAAGGAGGTTGTAACCATGTCTTAGCGATTTCTAATGAATTCATTTTATAATAGTTTTTTATTGCTTTACTGTAATTTTTGCCAGATCTTTTTGTTTCAAGTCTTTGGCAGGACTTCCTATCAGAGTGAGTTCTGAGTTATTGGTCAAAGCTCCGGTGAGTTTGTTTTTTACATTGAGTTCCGCAGTGGCAACATTGGATAGTTGTATCTGAGCTTCAGAAACTTCAAAAAAAGGTGCTGAGAAATTACTGTCATTTTTTACGGTCAACAATAATTTGGTTCCGGTACCCTGTAAATTAATTTTTGAAGCGTCAGTTGCTTTTACAGTTAATTCGTCTACCACTACGTTGCTTCCCAAAAATTTGGAATTGTCGGAAAGACTGATGTTTAGTTTTGATACCCGCAATTGTGAGTTTATATCTACATTCACATTATCATGAATATCAAATCGTTCAATTCCCGGATTATATATGTATATGTTATATAGATCGGTATCTTGCACAGTTCTGGACTCAGAAATACTCAATTGTCCTCCGGCATTATCAATATCCAGATTATCAATTAAATTCCCATAAGTTTCGATTATCATTCGTGGCTTTTGATTATCAAAAAGATAGATGAGACGACAGTTTCCTTTTGCAGATATTTGTTTAATATTCTGTAATTTAACTTCTTTAGAGGTTATTTTACCTTCTCCTTTAATGGAAAAATTGCAGGAGATGCATAAAAAGACAGGAATTAATAATAAAATATGGATAAATTTTTTCATTATTTTAAATTTAAGTATTGAGAAACAGTATAATCTTCTCTTCTTCCTCTTTTTAGTTCTACAATCAATTCTCCTATAAAACCTGCAACGAATAAAAGTGTTCCCAAGATCATTACTGTGAGAGCTATATAAAATACAGGATCATCCGTAACCAGTTTTGCCGGAATTTTTTTCCAAACTTTGACTAATTTACTAATTCCTAGCCAGGCAGCGGATAAAAACCCTATGATAAACATCAGAGTTCCGATAAAACCAAAAAAATGCATAGGGCGGGAACCAAAACGCGACATGAACCAAATAGTGATTAGGTCTAAGAATCCGCGTACAAAACGGTTCGTTCCAAATTTAGACTTTCCATAAGGTCGTGCCTGATGAGGAACTTCTTTTTCCGTGATTTTCACAAAGCCTTCGTTTTTTGCCAGCACAGGAATATACCGGTGCATATCTCCGTAAACATCTATGGCTTTTACTACATTGCCTCTGTATGCTTTCAATCCGCAATTAAAATCGTGCAATTTTACTCCGGAAGTGCTTTGTGCTGCCCAGTTGAATAATTTGGACGGCAGATTTTTAGTAACAACATTATCAAAGCGCTTTTTCTTCCATCCGGAAACTAAATCATATCCGTCTTCTGTGATCATTTTTCGCAGGGCCGGAATTTCTTCAGGAAAATCCTGTAAATCGGCATCCATAGTAATAACAACTTCTCCTTGTGTAATTCTGAAAGCGGCATTCAACGCCTGTGATTTTCCGTAATTACGAGCAAATTTAATTCCTTTTACTTGTGGATGGAAATTTGAAAGTTGTGAAATTATGTTCCAAGATTCATCCGTACTTCCGTCATCCACGAAAATAACTTCATAAGAAAGGTTTTCCGATTCACAAACGGTGCGTATGCGTGTAAAAAGCTCGTTGAGTGATTCGGCTTCGTTAAGAAGGGGTATTACTATGGAGAGTTGCATGCGGATTTCTTGTTCTAAAAAATATTGATAAAAATAAGGATATTGCTAGGTAAAATGAGTATAAAATACCCAAAATAATAAAAGATTTTTTGAAACTGAATAATGAATCGTTTTTTGCAGATTCGGAATTCATGCTTTTAAGCAACTCATGATAGTTATCGGTTTGCTCTTTTGTAGGTTCTACTATGGTTTTGTATTCCTGATGAATGCTTTCTATACTTTGTTCCAGTCTTTGGTGTTGTAATAAAGTCTGAGCATCCTTATCCACATAATTAAAGAAAAAAGCAATAGCCAAAAACGATAAAGTTCCTCCGATAAACATGGTAAGAAAAGCGTTTTTAAAGCTATCGGCAAAGGAAAGTTTTTCCATATTGGTTTTTTTATATAAAAGAATTACAACTGTTAAGGTATAGATAGCCGGAAGTATGAAGGCATTTATTTTAACACTGATGGAATAATAATTGAATCCAATACATAAATAATAAACAGCAAAAAATAATACTAAAGTTATTACTGCCAATAACAATCCGTAATGTATAGATGTATTTTTCATAATATGTGGACAAATTTACTGTTTTTTATTGGTAGTTACAATTGATGTTTTTTATATCTGCTTCAGAAAATAATTGATAATTATCTTATTTATGAAATATTTTTTTGTGTAATTCCAAAGTTTATATTTGCTTCGGTTTGGCAACCATTGTTTTTGCTTTTCTCTTATCGTTTCTTGTCTTGTCATAAATAAGTCTGTTTTATGTCAACTTATTTTAGGACGGGACAATGGAAACAAAAAAAGGAGATACTTTGTACCTCCTTTTATATTTTCAGAATTCTAGTTCTATTTTGTTTTAATCAACTCCACTTTAAAAACCAACCAGGCATTAGGAGGAATAACTCCGCCTCCGGCACCTTGTGCTCCATATCCCAACGCAGGAGGAATTAAAAAAGTTGCTTTATCACCTTCATGAAGTAAAGAAATTCCTTCTTCCCATCCTTTGATTACCATTCCTCTTCCCAAAGGAAATTCAATAGGCTCATTTCTGGCAAAAGAAGAATCAAATACACTTCCGTTAGTCAGAGAACCTTCATAATGAACAGAAACTGTATCTCCGGCTTTTGCCTGAACGCCGTTGCCTTTTTCCGTGATTTTATAAAATAATCCGGTCGGAGTTTGGGTCATACCCGCTTTTAGTTCTTCCAGTTTCACAGTAGCTTGTTTCTCCTTTTCTTCTGTATATTTTTTATTTCTTTCAGAAATCAGGTCTTTATTTTCGTCAAAAAACTTAGCAGCATCATAATTCTTATATTCATCCCCTTTGGTGATGATGGATACTTTCTCCATAACTACAGGTTCTACCGGTTTGTCCTGAGCTCCGGTTTTTACATCAGCAATAGTAGTAACAACATTAAGTCCTTTTATTACTTCTCCGAAAATAGTATGTCGGCCGTCTAACCAAGGAGTAGGAACTTCCGTAATGAAAAACTGGCTTCCGTTGGTATTGGGTCCGGAATTAGCCATAGACAAGATTCCTCCTCCTGTATGTTGTAAATCGTTCTTTTCATCTTCAAACCGATAACCTGGTCCGCCCATTCCCGTTCCCTGAGGATCTCCGGTCTGGATCATGAAATTTTTAATGACCCGGTGGAAGATAATTCCGTCATAAAAAGGAACTCCGCTTTTCTTTGCATCATTCGGAATTTTCCCCTCAGCTAATCCTATAAAATTGGACACCGTAACAGGAGATTCCTTATCAAAGAATTTTACCAGCATATCACCTTTAGTTGTTTTAATGTTTACATACAGTCCATTTTCCAGACTATCATAAGTTTGTTTGTCTATTTCCAATGTCTTACAATTTATTAAAGTTAATACTAAACTAAGAATTATGATTTTCTTAATCATAAAAAAGAAATTATTTAAAGTTCCAAATTTACTAAATAAAATCATATTTTTTGTTGCTGAATTGTCATACATTTATAAAGTTTATAAAATCTTGAATTATGAATTATATAGAAGCTTCAGAAGCAGTTAAGTTGGTAAAATCTTATGATAGAATCTATGTTCACGGGGCGGTTTGTTGTCCCAGTAGATTAATAGATGCCTTGGTAGATAGGCATGAAGATCTGGTGGATGTAGAATTTTGTCATATCCATACAGAAGGAAGTGCCAGATATGCCTTACCGGAATTTGAAAAAAGTTTTAAAACCGATAATTTCTTCATCGGAGCCAATATACGTCCATACGTTCATAAAACCAGAACCCAGTATGTTCCTGTGTTTTTAAGCGAAATAGCCTTATTAATCAAAAAGGGAATTAAACCCATAGATGGGGTTTTAATACAAGTATCTCCTCCCGATACGCATGGATATTGCTCGCTGGGACTTTCAGTAGAAGCTACTTTGGCAGCCATTCAAAATTCCCAATATGTTATTGCCCAGGTTAATCCTAACATGCCACGAGCTCATGGAGATTGTTTTATACATGAAAGCATGATTAAAGCAGCCGTTTGGTGTGTAGACCCAATTGTGGAAACTCCCATGCCACCTTTAACTCCGGAAGATAAGGCAATAGGACAATATATTGCTGAAATTGTGGAAGATGGAGCAACCTTACAATTAGGAATCGGAGGAATCCCCAATGCTGTACTTTCCTGTCTTGGAAATCATAAAGATTTAGGAATCCATACAGAAATGTTTTCTGATGGTATCATTCCGTTGGTGGAAAAAGGAGTACTCAATAACTCAAAGAAGAGAATACATCCGGGAAAAATTGTTTCCACTTTTTCTATGGGAACGAGGAAACTATATGATTTTGTGGATGACAACCCGGGAGTAGCCATGATGGGGGCGGATTATACCAACGATACGGCAGTTATTCGTCAGAATCCGAAAGTTACAGCAATAAACAGTGCCATAGAAATAGACTTGACAGGTCAGGTTTGTGCAGACAGTATCGGAACAAAAATGTATTCCGGAGTAGGAGGGCAGATGGACTTTATCAGAGGAGCTTCCCTATCGGAAGGAGGAAAACCTATTGTAGCTTTAACTTCTGTGACGGCAAAAGGAGTTTCCAAAATTACTCCTACATTGAAGTTAGGAGCAGGAGTAGTTACTACCCGGGCT
This sequence comes from Apibacter sp., assembly GCA_031552575.1. Lineage (GTDB taxonomy): Bacteria > Bacteroidota > Bacteroidia > Flavobacteriales > Weeksellaceae > Apibacter. Next base: position 135,999 of record JAVBMH010000002.1, read on the forward strand.
CACGTTCAGTATGTAGTAACAGAATTCGGAATGGTGAATTTATATGGGAAAGATTTAAAACAAAGAGCAAAAGCACTGATTTCCATTGCCCATCCGGATCATAGGGAAAACCTTGAAAAAGCAGCATTGGAAACATTTGGATAATCACTTAAATACAGATATTTTATAGATTAAGAGCCCTGAAAATATAAAATCAGGGCTTACATTTTTCATCTGAGAAAATTATTCATATTCATTTTTTTACCAAACAATTTTTTATTTCTTTCGAATAATCCGATCAAAGCTATTAGATAAACATATGCTATTTTCTTATAAATATTATCTATTGTAAAGATGGTAGATAATTTTCTACTTGGTATGATATTTGTTTTAATAATAAAAGATAAAAAATAAGAATAATTTTATCTAAAAATTACATTGAATTAATGTTTATTTAGTTTTAAATTCCTTTAAAAACCTTAGCCTCCTTTAGCAGAGGCTTTTTTGTTATTTTAGTAAAAATGGATTTGTTTTTTTAAAAACCATTTATAATAGTTTTCCTTTTCTTATTTTTGCATACATATGTAAGAAAAATACATTTTTTTAGAAAAAATTACAGATGATTGAGAATATCAAAAATTATTTAAAAGAAGTAGAAGAATTTAACTCATCCAAGTTGGAAGAAGTTGAGCAGTTCAGAATTAAATATTTAGGAAAGAAAGGAATTTTGAATGACCTATTCTTAAAATTCAAAGAAGTTTCCAATGAAAAAAAGAAAGAAGCCGGACAACAAATCAACCATTTGAAGCAGTCCGTTGCTGACAAGATAGAAACATTAAAACAATCCCTGCATGGTCAAAACCAATCCGTTGAAGAACTGGACCTTACACGTCCCGGTATTCCGTTAGGATTAGGAAGCCGTCATCCAATAAGTATAGTAAAGAACCGGATTATTGATATATTCAAGAAAATAGGATTTTCAGTGGCAGATGGTCCGGAAATAGAAGATGATTGGCATAACTTTACGGCATTAAATATGTCTGAACATCATCCGGCAAGAGATATGCAGGATACTTTTTTCATTGAAAAAGATCCGGATATGGTACTCAGAACTCATACATCTTCCGTGCAAATCCGGTATCTGGAAAATAACAAACCTCCTATCCGTATCTTATCTCCTGGAAGAGTGTACAGAAACGAAGATATATCTGCCCGGGCTCATTGTATGTTTCATCAGATTGAAGGATTGTATGTAGATACCAATGTTTCCTTTGCCGATTTAAAGCAAACCCTGCAATATTTTACTTCCGAATTATTTGGGAAGTCGGAAATCCGTATGCGACCATCTTATTTTCCTTTTACAGAGCCGAGTGCGGAAGTAGATGTATATTGGGGACTGGAAACAGAAACGGATTACCGTATTACCAAAGGAACCGGATGGCTGGAGATTTTAGGTTGTGGAATGGTGGATCCGAATGTGTTGAAAGAGGTAAATATTGATCCGGAAAAATATAGCGGCTATGCCTTTGGAATGGGAATAGAGCGGATTGTGATGCTTATGTACCAGATAGGAGATATCCGTATGTTCACGGAAAATGATATCCGTATGCTACAACAATTCAGTAACGAATTTTAAAAAATAAACCAGTATAAATTAAAAATCCTTGTTTTTTAAACAAGGATTTTTTTTTGGATAAAATTTTTTATCTTCGGAAATCCAATTAAATCATCAAAATGAATACACAAAACAGAATTATACGTACCCTTTTCCTTTTCCTCACCTTTTCCTGTTATCTGTTTTCCCAGCAGGGAGTTGTTGCAGAACAGTCTATGGTGGTTTCCGCACGGAAAGAAGCCTCTTCCATAGGAGTGGAAATCATGAAAAAAGGAGGAAATGCCTTTGATGCCATGGCAGCAACAGAACTAGCATTGGCAGTGGCTTATCCTTATGCAGGGAATATTGGCGGTGGCGGTTTTATGGTATACAGAACCAAAGATGGCAAAGTAGGAGCTTTAGATTACCGGGAAAAAGCACCTTTGGCAGCACATCATGATATGTTTTTGGATTCACAGGGGAATGTAATTCCCAAAAAAAGTGAAGATGGAGCGTTAGCGGTAGGAGTTCCCGGAACTGTAGCAGGAATTTATGAAGCGCACAGAAAATTCGGAAAACTTTCCTGGAAGGAAGTGGTACAACCCGCTATCGATCTTGCTAATAAAGGAATTATTCTTACTCAGGATGATGAAAATAAACTTAAAGGATCCCGACCGAATTTTCAAAAAGTTAATCCTTCCAAAATTATTTTTGATGCAGACTGGAAAAAAGGAGAAACCATTCATTTTTATGAACTGGCGAAAACCCTAACAATCATCAGAGATAAGGGAAAAGACGGATTTTATAAAGGAAAAGTAGCTCAAAAATTGGCCTCATTTATTCAATCTCAGGGAGGAATTATTACAGAGAAAGATTTAAGCAACTATTCCCCGAAATGGAGAGAACCTATTGTTTTCAATTTCAGAGAAAATAAAATCATTACCATGTCGCCGCCATCCAGTGGAGGAATCGTACTTACTCAAATTCTAAAAATACTCGAAAATTATCCGCTGGAAACAATTAAAGAGAATCAGGTAAAATATATTCAGTTGCTTGTGGAAGCAGAAAGAAGAGCCTATGCAGACCGGGCACATTATCTGGGGGACCCTGATTTTGTTAAAATTCCGGTAGATTCCTTATTAAATCCTGTTTATTTAAAACAAAGAATGTCTAACTTTTCCTTTGAAAAGGCAACACCTTCTTCAGAAGTTTCCTTTGGAACTTTTTCTTTACCGGAAAGTAACGAAACAACCCATTATTCCATAGTTGATGTTGAAGGAAATGCCGTTGCGGTTACCACTACTTTAAACGGAGCTTACGGCTCCAAATTGTATCATCCGGAACTGGGATTTTTATTAAACAATGAAATGGATGATTTTAGTGTGAAACCGGGAGTTCCTAATATTTACGGATTAGTAGGAGGAGAGGCAAACAGTATTCAGCCGGAAAAAAGAATGTTGAGTTCCATGACGCCTACTATCGTAGAAAAAGATGGAAAATTAAGTATGGTATTAGGCACTCCGGGAGGGTCAACTATTATTACCAGCGTGTTACAAACCATTTTAAATCATATAATTTTCGGATTAGGAATGCAGGAATCTGTTTCCAAACCACGGTTTCACCACCAATGGCTACCGGATGAAGTAATACTGGAACCTAACGGATTTGATTCGTCTATTGTTCAGGAACTGGAATCCAAAGATTACAAAGTAAAGCAAAAAGATGCTGTAGTTATAGGAAAAGTAGATGCTATTCTGGTTCTTCCGGATGGAAAACTGGAAGGAGGAGCAGATCCTAGAGGAGATGATACTGCTGTAGGATTTTAAATTAAAATATAATATATATTCAAGACTATTTTATTTTCCTATTTTTGTGATTATGTTTAATGAATTCGGAAAAATTATAAAACTCACTACTTTCGGGGAAAGTCACGGAGTTGCTATTGGTGGAATTATAGACGGCTTTCCGGCAGGGTTATCTGTAGATTTTGAAGCAATCCAGAAGGAACTCGACCGTAGAAAACCTGGACAATCCAAAATTGTGACTCAAAGAAAAGAGGACGACAAAGTGGAATTTCTTTCCGGAATATTTGAAGGAAAAACTACCGGACAATCCATCGGGTTTATCATTAAAAATACCAATCAGAAATCCAACGATTACGAACATAATACACAGGTTTTCCGACCTTCCCATGCAGATTTTACCTATTTTCAGAAATACGGAATACGAGATCACAGAGGAGGAGGAAGAACTTCGGCACGTGAGACAGCCAACTGGGTGGTTGCCGGAGCTTTGGCCAGACAATTATTGCCTTCTGTTTCCATTACTGCCTTTGTTTCTTCCGTAGGAGATATTCAGGTGGAAAAAGCGATTGATGAACTCGATTTAACAAAAACAGATTCAAATATAGTCCGATGCCCGGATGAGGAAACAGCAGAAAAAATGATTACCCGGATTTCCGAAGTAAAAAAGGATGGAGATACCATTGGAGGAATCATTACCTGCGTTGTTAAAAATGTTCCGGTTGGTTTAGGAGAGCCTATTTTTGACAAATTATCTGCACGTTTGGCACAAGCCATGATGAGCATTAATGCAGCCAAAGGCTTTGAGATCGGAAGCGGATTTGAAGGAACCAAACTAAAAGGCTCAGAACATAACGATATATTTATAGAAGGAGGAAAAACCCTGACTAATAATTCCGGAGGAATCCAAGGAGGAATATCCAATGGCATGGATATTATATTTAAAGTAGCATTTAAGCCAGTGGCTACCATTATGAAAGAACAACAAACCATTGATGAAAATGGAAAACAAACCACCATTCACGGAAAAGGAAGACACGATCCTTGTGTGGTTCCGAGAGCGGTTCCCGTGGTGGAAGCATTAACAGCCCTGGTTCTTGCAGATTTCTTGTTATTAAATAGCATTAGAAAAATATAAAATGGACAACAACCAACCCGATTTGAAATACTACTGGGAAAAAAGTATTTCATACACAACTTATAAAGAAATTATCACCCGCAGGGCAGAAGAAGGAAAAAATTCTCCTGATGAAGAAATAAAAGAAAAAGCTGAATATACACATCTGAATTTAGGTAGAATACACAGGAATGATAAAACCTTGGTTTTAGAAGAATCCGTGCTTTCCCGATTAAAAAACCTGACAAAAAAATTCAATATTCTGGTAATATCCGAAGGTTGGTGTGGGGACGCTGCCCAAAGTGTTCCGGTCGTGAACAAATTGACGGAAAATTCCAGTTTATTGGAAATGAAAGTTATTTTCAGGGATGAAGATGAACGGTTGATTAATCAATATTTGACCAACGGAGCGAAATCCATTCCTGTTGTACTAATTTTGGATGCTGAAAACTACAAAGAAATAGCTCATTGGGGACCAAGACCCAAACCGTTATTGCCTTTTTTACAGAAATACAAGGCAAATCCGGAAACGTATACTCACGACGATTTTGTATTGGATCTACAGAATTTTTATAACGAAGATAAAGGGCATTCCATAGCGGAAGAACTGGTAAGTTTACTTCGTTAGCCAAAAAAACAAATGAAACTGAAACCTGTTTATATTCTCAATTTTGTTCTTATTATTGTAATTATTGCATTGTTATTTAGTCCATTGAGGGAACTTTTAGAAAAAATACAATCCAATGATGCACAAAGTGAATATTCCGAAATTAAAAAACTGACTCCAGAACAGTATGATATAGAGTTGAAAGGAGTTAACACAGCCGATGCAAATTTTAAAAATTTCAGAGGTAAAAAAATATTCCTGAATTTTTGGGGAACCTGGTGTCCGGTTTGTATCGAAGAAATGCCGGATATCCAGAAATTGTATGATAAAAAGAAAGGAGAAATTCAGTTTGTTCTCATTTATATGAAAGATGAAAGACCAAAAGTAGAAGAATACCTGAAAAAGAATAACTATACCTTTCCTGTGTATGAAGCGGACAGTCCTATTGATGCTTCTATGTTGGCAAGAGTGTTTCCCACTACTTTTCTGATTGATGAAAACGGAAATGTAAAGGAAAAAATAGAAGGATCACGAGACTGGAGCAAATTGTCGTTTTAAATTAATTTTAAATTAAAATAAATTTAATAAAATATAAAAGCTCTCCCTTTTATATCAAGACAAAAGGGAAATTAATTAATTTTGTATAATATTTCTATCAAAATCAGATTAAAATTATTTAGAAATTATTTTTAAACTTTTACTTTGTCCTTTTTTGTTATGTAAAATAATTGTTTGTCGGGTTATATCATCATCAAAAGTAAGTCCGGCGGTATTAGGGTAAATATCTCCCTCATTTTCAGCTTTAATAGTAATTTTGTTTTCCCCTTTTTCCAAATCAAGTTTCAACCATACTCCGGCTTTTAAAACCTGTACATCCTGATATATAAGTTTGTCATTCAGGTAAATAGATACAATATCTCCGTCCTCTTCCGCATTGTCAAAAACAAAAATCTCAATCTGTTCCTTTTCCACTAAAATAGGTTTGTTAATATCGGCTAAAATAACTTCTTTAGGTAGATTAGACGGAATGGAAGTTGAACTGTTTTTCTGTACAGTTGGACAAGGCGGATTTTCTCCTGTTAATAAATTAGTAAACCCTGATTTCAAAACGGTTCCTACACTCACATCCCATCCGCGCCCCATCATAAAAGGAATAAAAAAAGCTTCCGGATCGGTAACCGTAAGATTGTGTACTTTCTCATCAGAGAATTGTAAAGTACCGTAGGAAACAGAAAAATCGTACGGAAAAGAAATCCAGTTAATATCAGGAACGGAACCATCCAATAGTAAAGTATTGGTTTTATCAGTCCTCATAACTAGTTGTATATCTTTAGAATAGATCATATGTTCCGGAAAGGAAAACCTGACTTCCTGAATAGCTTTATCAATGGAAGGAATAAGAATAGCAGAAGGATCTACTGAATTTTCCGGACTGGATTGAGAACTTTTATCAAAGAGAGAATAAACCATAATTGGAAAAGAAGATTCAATTATATGAGGATTTTCCCTGTGATATTCATAAAATTCTCCCTTATTTAAAGTAAAAACTAAAGTTCCATCTATTTTGATTTTTGTATTATTTTTAATTGCCAGTATCCGATGGATCGTATTATTAGCGAAAAAGGAAGTTCCCGGATTATAAAATTTAGTTCCCAATTGGGAATTGTCAGGCAGCATCAACGCGACATGGTCGCAAGCGGCAGAAATTCTCAAACAATGATTTCCACTGATTATTCCAACATTTTTATTAGCTTCCACCGAATAACCGGTAAGATCATCAATGCTGTTAAATTCATAGTTTTGTCCGGCATTGAGTGAAATTTTCTTGATTATTTTCCCTTTATTATCCTTGATGGAAACATTGGTTTTCTTGTTTTGGGCAATAATATCAATAAAACTATTGACTTTATAGACTTTGGATTGATCCTGATAGCCAGGAATAGTGTATTCCTTTCTCCACTGGGAAACCGGAAGTAAAGGAAATTGATGTACGCTGAATTTGTTTACTCTTTCTGCAATAACGGAAATGAGAGAATTTGCTTTTATCTGTACAACATTTTTGTCGGAATATTCATAGGAAACATAAGAAAAAGAATCTTCAATTATTAAATATCCACCAGAAGGAATTTCGTATTTCTTTGTATTTATTTCTATTTGGGTTCCGGGATTTCCTTGTATATATAAACGACTTATCATATTGATTTCCTCAATTCCACCTGAGTCTTTTAAAGAATTGGGGGCAGAAAAAACAAACATAAATTCCTCATTTTTAGAATTACAGTCGGTTTTTCCTTGTCCATTAGCAAATGAATTAAAAAATAAAATCAGAATATAGAAACATAAAAAAGCAGGTCTTTTCTTTCTCATCTCGTTTAGAAAGTTTCTTGTAACATTGATCAGAACATAAAATTACTATTTTTATTTAGAATAACCCGGGGTGCATTTAAACAATAACGGTTTAGATTGTTAATATTTCGGTTGTTTAATTTATTTATGAGTTTGTATCACAGTCAAAGCCATTTCTTGGATAATATTCTGTTTTTGAACCCATCAAAAGATTTTGTATAATTCCTGCGAATCATAAATTGGTCACATAATTGAGAAAAAAGAGTTTCAATACGTTTTCTTGATTTCTTCGCATGGGAACTTCAAGTTGTATTTGGTTAGAATAGAATAAATCTCTCTCAGAATCAATACTCATAAACTCAGAAGTTAAATCAACAGCAATTAACTCAAAATCTGATAGTTTAGGTTTACGTATCTGATTCAATAAATTCATCTGAGTCTCTACTAATAGCAATGTTTTCAATATTTTTTCGTAATTTCGAGTGAAGTTGTTTATATATTTAATTGATAATGAATAATTTATTTTTTATTTTTCTAAATGCACCACGGGTTTTACTTAATTTGTTCCAATAACAATTTTATATTTGCCTGCATTTTTTATAAATCATTGTTAAATAGAACAAAATATTGCAGTAATTTTTTTCTTCTTACCAAGATTTAAAATTTATAAATATTCTCCCTATTTTCCAACATACACATCAAATAAAAAATAAATTTTCAATATTTTCTTTTAAAAATGCTTGCAAATATTTAGGTTTATTATACATTTGCAATAATTAATTTTAATTTAAGATAAACTCTATGGATTGGTTATTTTATGTAGTGCCTGCTTTAGGCATAATAGGTTTGTTGTACACGTTCATTAAAAGTGCCTGGGTATCCAAGCAAGACGCAGGGAATGACCGTATGCGCGAAATTGCAAAACACATTGCTGACGGCGCTATGGCATTTTTGAAATCGGAGTACAAAGTACTTATATATTTTGTCATCATCGCAGGTATATTACTGGCACTGATGGGATACAGTAACAGTAATTCCAGTTGGACAATAGCATTAGCGTTCGTAGTAGGTGCATTTTTCAGTGCACTGGCTGGTTTTATCGGCATGCGTATCGCTACCAAAGCCAATGTACGTACAGCACAAGCCGCACGTACAAGTTTACGTAAAGCATTAGCTGTTTCTTTTACAGGTGGTTCTGTAATGGGCTTAGGTGTTGCCGGATTGGCTGTATTAGGTTTAGGCGGATTATTTATTGTATTAATTTCGATCTATGCACCTGGCGTTCTTAGCAATTCACATGAAGTAGGAAAAGCCATTGAAATATTAACTGGTTTTAGTTTAGGTGCAGAAAGTATTGCCTTGTTTGCACGTGTAGGCGGGGGTATTTATACCAAAGCAGCCGATGTAGGAGCCGATTTAGTGGGTAAAGTTGAAGCCGGTATTCCGGAAGATGACCCTCGTAATCCGGCTACTATTGCAGATAATGTTGGTGATAATGTTGGTGATGTTGCCGGTATGGGTGCCGATTTATTTGGTAGCTATGTTGCAACCATTTTAGGTACCATGGTTTTAGGTCATGAAGTGGTAGGAATGGATGGAAATGCATTGAATGACAGTCTTATGGGATTCTCTCCCATTCTTTTACCTATGTTAATTGCAGGTGCAGGACTCGTTTTATCTATTGTAGGGACTTTCTTTGTAAGAATAGGTGAAAACACAGGTCTTAGTACAGCAAAAGTACAAGCAGCATTGAACATGGGTAATTGGGGTTCTATTATTTTATCCGCTATTGCCTCATTTTTCATTGTTTATTATATTCTTCCTTCAGGTGATATGGTATTACGTGGATCTCACTTCACAGCAGGTGGCGTTTTTGGAGCCATAATAGTAGGTTTGTGCGTGGGAACTCTTATGAGTATCATTACGGAATATTACACTGCTATGGGAAAAGGCCCTGTAAAAAGTATTGTTCGTCAATCTGCTACAGGACACGCAACTAATATTATCGGCGGTTTAGCGGTTGGTATGGAAAGTACCTTGCTTCCAATGATTGTTTTGGCAGCTGGTGTTTACGGTTCTTATCTTTGCGCAGGTTTATATGGGGTTGCCATTGCAGCAGCCGGTATGATGGCTACCACTGCAATGCAGTTATCCATTGATGCCTTCGGACCTATCGCTGATAATGCAGGAGGTATTGCTGAAATGAGTGAATTACCTGCCGATGTACGTGAAAAAACCGATATTCTGGATGCCGTAGGTAATACTACTGCTGCAACAGGTAAAGGTTTTGCAATTGCTTCAGCAGCGCTTACAGCATTGGCTTTATTTGCTGCGTTTGTAGGTATTGCACGTATTGACGGTATTGATATTTATCGTGCGGATGTACTTGCCGGACTGTTTGTTGGTGCAATGATTCCTTTTATCTTTTCTTCATTAGCCATTAAAGCTGTAGGACAAGCAGCAATGGCGATGGTGGAAGAAGTTCGTCGTCAATTCCGTACCATTCCTGGAATTATGGAAGGAAAAGGTCAACCGGAATACGAAAAATGCGTAGCTATTTCAACAGATGCTTCCATTAAAAAGATGATGTTACCGGGAGCTATTGCTATCGTCTCTCCGTTGATTATCGGTTTTGTTTTTGGCCCGGAAGTATTGGGTGGATTCCTTGCCGGAGCAACAGCATCTGGTGTATTGATGGGAATGTTCCAAAACAATGCCGGTGGTGCTTGGGATAATGCTAAGAAATCCTTTGAAAAAGGGGTTGAAATCAACGGTGAAATGTTCTATAAAAAATCAGAACCACACAAAGCATCTGTAACAGGTGATACAGTAGGTGATCCTTTTAAAGATACCTCTGGACCTTCAATGAATATTTTAATTAAGTTGATGAGTATTGTATCTCTGGTAATTGCCCCTACCATTGCTGACCTTCACCAAGACAGTATTCAACAAAGATTACAGGAAAAACAACTGAGCATTGAAAAATTATTAGGTGGTGGAGTTGCAGTGGAAACTCCTGCAGCAACACAATCCGAAAATACTGCAGCAACTACTGTTACCAAAGATGAAACAGTAATTACGTTGCCTGGTGGAGATAAGGTAAACGCTTACAAAAACGGAATAGAAGATCAAGTAGTAAGTTTTCTGCAATCACCGGAATATGCCAATGCTACACCGGATGAATTAAAAGACAAATGGTTCAATTTTGATAATGTAAACTTTGTATTTGGTAAAGCAGAATTAACTCCTGAATCTCAATCTCAAATCGATAATCTGATTGCAATTTTGAAGAAATTTCCAGATGCAAAAATCAAAATTGGGGCTTATACAGATAGAGTAGGTGAATCTACTGCAAATTTGAAATTATCTCAAGAGCGTGCTGATGTAATGAAAACGGCTTTATCTGCTGTAAGTGCACAAATTACAGGTGCAGAAGGTTATGGCGATCAATTTGCCACCATGCCTGCCACTGCCAGCGATGCTGAAAGAGCCGTTGACAGAAGAATCTCAATCAGATTTGTTAAATAGAAAATAAAATAAATTTTATAAAAAAATCTCACAATGTTTTATTGTGAGATTTTTTATTTGAACTCTTTTCAAATAAAGAGTTTGATTTTGATGAAATTTCACTAAAAAAGGAAATGAATTAATCATTTCCTTTTTCTATTTTTTTAGCTTTAGTTAATCAGAGTAATCCTTTACAAAACTAAACTACAATTCTTTTCATTGCTTTGATAATTCCGTAATGAAGTCCTTCATGGGTATTATCGTACTCAATAGCATCTTCTATGGAAGTTAGAACGATTCCCATACTTGTTTCATATTCGGTGTAAGTTTCAAATTTTTTATCAAAGTAATCCTGTTCCAGTTGATCCGCTGTCGAAATAAGTTTGCGTTTCACATATTCTACTTCATCTTCATTGATGAGAAATTTAGGCTGGGTTCCTTTCTTATAATTCTCAATCCAGTCATTGGTTATAAGTAAATCCAATCCGGATAGTTTATATTGTGATAACTGTTGTATCACTAAAATATGAGCTACATTCCAAAAAATGCTATTTCTAAAGCCTTCGGGTGTGATTTGAAGTTGTTCTAAATTCAAATCATCAATAGTTTCCACTATGGATTTACGATATGCTTTTAGTATTTCAAATTGTTTTTTCACTTGACAAAGAATTTTTACAAAATTACGAAAGATTATCAGTTCTTCCTAAAATCCTTAATCATATCAGTTGTTAATTGAGAAAAGTCAGTAATAATCAAATCCGCAGCCGATAGATCCTGATCTCCGGAAGCTTTGTTTTTATAGCCTATACAAAATACTCCTGCGGCGTTGGCTCCCTTGATTCCGTTAGAAGAATCTTCAATGATAATGCAATGGTCTTTGGGTTCTCCGGACAATTCTACTGCTTTCAGAAAAATTGCCGGATCAGGTTTTGATCTCGGAAAATCTTCTCCGCTTACTATATGGCTGAAATAAGGAAAAAGTTTAAATCTTGTAAATATTCTTGTCTGGGTTACGCGAGCTGAAGAAGTAGCTAAGATCAGCTGGAATTTTTCTTCATGAAGGCTTTCAATCAGTTTCCGCATTCCGGGAAGTAAATCCAAATCTTCTTTTTCATCAAAAGCCTGGTTAAAGATATTCCTTTTTTGCTGTACAAGTTCTTCTACTTCTTGCTCTAACCGGAATTTTTCTTTTAATTCCTGATACAAATTACGGGTAGACAATCCTACGAAAGTATCATATTCTTCTTTGGTAATTTTAAGTCCTAATTGTTCAAAATGTTTAAAAAATGAATATTCATGGATGGGTTCTGTATCTACAATCACTCCATCCATATCAAAAATAACAGTGTTAATCATTTGGTAATTTATGTTTCTGATTTTTGTATAAAATTGTGAATTTCTTTTTTATCTCCTGCAATCCAGATTACATCACCAAGTTCCAAAATAGTTTCTGAGGCCGGATTCAATATCCTGTTTCCTTCTCTTTCTATTCCTATGACCAAACCTTTGGTTTGCTCTCTGAGGAATTTACTACTTTTCCCTAATACTGGAGAGGCTTCTAAAACAGTAAACCGGGTAAGGGCTACATTATCTTCTTGAGGATATTTTTGCCTGGATAATTCTTCTTCCTGGATACTTTGTTCAAAAATTCTAATTTGTTCATCGGTTCCGATGAGTCCTAATTTATCAAAGGGAAAAATCTTATCATTTTCTTTGGGAATAGATATAGTTGTATCTCCCCGTTTAATATAGGCTATGTTTATTCCAAATTTCTCCCGCCATTTCAATTCCGATAATTTCGATCCGGCATAAACTGCATGCGGACCTACTTCAAAATCAGTTAAATGAGTATCCCAAAGTGAAAATGCACTTTTCTTGATTTTAGCACCTTTTCTTTTGTTTTCTTCCTGCTCCTGTAAATCTCGTTCATTTAAATTGAACATAAACCGTTTGGTTATTAAGGAATAAAAAAAATCAAATTTGGTGGATAACAAATATAATCCTACAATAATAATGGGAACAACTATCAGTGAGGCAATAGTTCCTGAAAAGAAAAAGTTGAGTATCATTCCCACTAAAAAAATAACTACTATCAGCCGTGATAATTCTAAAACAAACAAAGGTCCCCTGACATATATATTTTCATTCCAGATTGCTCTGAAAATTTCATTAGCCGGTTTTTTTATTAATATAGCCCAAAGGAACGGAGCGCATAATACAAGGGTAAATATCAAAGATATAAGATTTACCAAAGTGGAATTCCATCCTTTTTCTTCAGTAAAAGGAACTATGTAATAAACTGATAAATAAACAATTAACAAAACGATTCCAACTACTACTATGCTATTGGTTAAAATTAATGATAGATACGCTTTAGATAAGGTTTTCCATTTATTTTCACCCTGAATGTCCTGACTTCCTTCGGAATATCGGTCTATCAGCTTTAGTACTTTTTGAGGTAGAATGCGATTAACTGTGTTATATAAAGAATCCGAATATTTAATCATATACGGAGTAGTAAAGGTTGTGATGGCTGAAACACCTACTGCTATAGGGAATAAGAAATCTCCGGTAACTTTTAAACTCATTCCGAGAGAAGCTACGATAAAAGCAAATTCTCCGATTACTGCTAAACTGGTTCCTACTTTTATGGATTGTTTAAGCGGTTGTCCAGACAAGACAGCTCCTATGGTGGCAAAAGTAACTTTTCCAAAAATAAGTAATAAGGTTACACCCAATATTTCCCAACGGTATTCATACATAGATACTGGATTTATCATCATTCCGATGGATACAAAAAAGATTGCTCCGAACAAATCTTTCACCGGCTTTAAGGAGTGTTCTATTTTTTCGGCTGAGGTAGTTTCTGCTAGAATGGACCCCATCACAAAGGCTCCCAATTCTGCTGAAAAACCAAGATTGGTTGCCAATACAGCCATTCCCAAGCATAATCCTAATGATAAAACCAGTAATGTCTCCTCATCAAGCATTTTCTTTGCTTTCCTCAACAGAGTAGGAATAAGAAAAATTCCGAAAATAAACCATAGGATCAGAAAAAACAGTAATTTTAAAAATAAGCTAAGCATATCGGTAGCATCAAACTGCTGACTCACAGCCATAGTAGAAAGTAATACCATGAGTAAAACAACTACAATATCTTCTACTATCAGTACTCCAAAAACAACTCGTGCAAAATTTTTCCTTTTTACTCCCAGTTCATCAAATGCTCTCAAGATAATTGTGGTAGACGAAGCTGCTAACAATCCTCCTAAGAAAACACTATTCATCATATTCCAGCCCATCCATTGTCCTGCAAGATAGCCCAGTACTGTAACAGATATAATTTCCACAATACCTGTTATGGAAGCCGTTCCTCCCACATTAATCAATTTTTTGAAACTGAATTCCAACCCTAAATTAAAAAGCAGAAATAGAACCCCTATTTCTGCCCATATCTTAATATTTTCCTCATCTGCTACATTGGGAATAAGGGTAAAATGCGGACCTACCATAAAGCCCGCTATAATGTATCCCAATACTACAGGTTGTTTAATTCTCTTAAAAAGTAAGGTTGTAATTGCTCCTGCTCCTAAAATAAGGGCCAGGTCGACAATAAGTTTGGGTAAATGAGACTCCATGTTATTTACGTAAATTCTATTTATATAATTATTTCAGGCTTTCTATGTCTTAACAATAGATTTGCGACTCTTGCAAGATAATATTTTTAATCAACTATTCCAAATATTTACTTTAATTCAATAATATTTTATTCTTTAACTTTGAATTTAATTTTACTTTAAACTCAAAACATGGAGGCTTATCTTATCGTCGTTGGATATGAAATTTTATCAGGAAGAACTTTAGATACCAATTCCAATTTTATTGCGAAAGAACTTGATAATATCGGGATTTCCGTTATTAAAATTGCTACTATTTCGGATAACCGGAAAACTATTTTACAGGAATTAAACAATGCTTTCAATTCAGGTGCTGATTTCATCTTCACTACTGGCGGGCTCGGCCCTACGAAGGATGATAAAACCAAACAAACCCTGACTGATTTTTTATCTGACACTCTGATTTTACATCAACCTTCCTTAGATTATATCAACGAGATTTATTGCCGGAACGGAAGAGTAATGAATGAGCTTACCCGGAATCAGGCTATGGTTCCTTCCCGATCAGAAGTTATTATCAATAAATATGGAACAGCTCCCATTCTATGGACTAAAAAAGATAACAAGGTGTTGATCAATCTTCCCGGAGTTCCTTATGAAACTAGAGGTATGATGATGGAATTTATTCTCCCAAAAATCAAAAACGAATATAATCTTTCTTACATCATCCGGCGATCAGTAACAGTGGTTAATTTTCCTGAAAGCGAATTAGCTTTGACATTAACTAATTGGGAAGATAATCTTCCTGATTTCATTTCGCTTTCCTATCTTCCTTCCGGAGCACGAATCGAATTACGGCTTACTGTAAGAGGAAACAATCGAGAACAACTGGAAAATTCTCTGTTACAGGAAATAAACAAACTTCCTTTGCTGATAGGAAACCGATTGATCTCCACACAAACTACCGATATACAGGATATTATTATCGACTTTTTGAAAAAAAACAATCTGACTATTTCAGTTGGCGAAAGTCTTACCGGAGGTATGGTTTCCCAAAAGATTACTGCCGTACCTGGAAGTTCGGCGTATTATAAGGGAGGAATTACTTCTTACAGTATAGAAGCCAAAGAATATATTTTACATGTTCCGGATGAAATTATCCAAAAACATACGGTAGTAAGTGAAGAAGTAGCAAGGGAGATGGCTTTTCAATCAGCAAAATTATTTAATACGGATATTGCTATTTCCACAACAGGAGTAGCCGGCCCGGATTCCGATGAGTTCAATAATCCTGTTGGACTGGCCTATATCGGTTTGTATTTCAAGGGAGATATTTCTGTGAAACCATATTCTTTTCCCAATGTTACCCGGGATGAAATGATTAACCGGATTTCAAATAAGGCTCTGGAAATGCTTTATTTTAAGATTCTGGAAACTCAGAAAAATATAAAAATCAAATAAACCTTAAAATTAAACTTATATAAACATGCAAAAAAGAAAACTGGGAAAATCTGATTTAATGGTTCATCCGTTTGCCTTTGGCAAAAACGTTTTCGGATGGACCACCGATGAAAATGCTTCCTTTGAATTACTGTACCAATATATAGAATTAGGCTTTAATTTTATTGATACTGCTGATGTGTATTCTGCGTGGACTCCGGGAAACAAAGGAGGAGAATCGGGAAATGGATAAATCAAAGAAAAAACAGGGATAAGGTTATCATTTCCACTAAAGTTAGGTACGGAAATTGATTCTACATATAAAAGTCTGAAAAAATCCTATATCTTATCGGAAGTGGAAGAATCTTTGAGAAGATTACAAACCGATTACATAGACTTGTATTTCACTCATTTTGATGATATTTCTATTCCAGTGGAAGAAATTTTAGAAGCTTATCAGCAACTAATCCAGGAAGGAAAAGTCCGTTTTATCGGAACCATCAGAAAGGATTGAGTAACTGAATGACAGGATAATTGAATCTTTCTGACAAAAGAAGAAATCTTTGAAGATTCAAAATAAAAAGCATCCGAATAAAATTCGGATGCTTTTTTATACAAAGTAAAAATTGTATTTATTTTTTAGAATTTCCTTTTAAGTCTGTATAGTAATATTCAGATTTTTCCTGAGCATTGGATTTTAGTTTACCTTTCACGGTAACATCAATTTTTGCTTTGTTAATAGTAATACTGGAAATATACTGATATTCATATTTTGCATCGTCTTTGTATTTAGCCATAGCATCAGCTAATACTTTTTTAAAAATATCATAGGTAACTTGTGAAAAATCAAACAGTTCATCCTCCAGTTTAAAGTTCTCAGCATTTCCACCCATCACCTGAATTTCTCTTTTTTCCGGTGCTCTCCATCCTCCAGAAGTGGAAGAATAACTTATCTCTTCTATACGCCTTTTATCAACAGAATCCTGATAATCAATGGTAATTGACAGATAATCCGGCTCCCCTTCCCTTTTTATCATACCTTCCTGGGAAGGACGGGAAATATAAAATTTAACCTCATCACATATTTTAGCATTAGCACCCATTTTTTCCACAACTGCATCATACCATTTTTTACTTTCTGTTTCATTGGAAAATAACTGATAATCAATTTTTGTTTCACCAGTTGCCGCTGATGCTGCTTCTGTTGCTTTCTCTACTGCCTGTTTTGCTTTATCACAAGAAACAACAGTACAAATTACACCTAAAAATAATAAGATCTTTTTCATAATACTATAACATTAATTTAAAATTTAATATGTCGCAAACATATAACTAATTACATACAAATGCAATGACTTAAGCCGAGCAAGCCCATATTTTCAACTATTTATCAATCAATTTATTAAGTAAACACATGCTTTTCAATTCATTATGACACTAATTTCATTCTAAATGATTTTCATCATAAAAAATGAAAAAAAATTTTTTACTTAATTTTGGAAACTAATAAAAAACATCTACTTAAAATTATGGAGTTATACTATTCATTTTCAATTCTTATCGTTTTAGCAGCAATATTTTCTTACATTAATATCCGGTTTCTAAAATTCCCATCCACTATCGGAATTATGGTCATTGCCATGGTAATGTCTATGCTTCTGGTACTTTTGGGGAACCTTAACTCCGAACTTCTGAACGATTTCACCTCCCTTATCAAAGAACTTAACTTTACAGATATCCTGATGGGTGCCATGTTAAATTTCCTTCTCTTTGCAGGAGCCATTCATATTAACATGGCAGATTTAAAAGAACAACGTTTGCCTGTAGTTGCATTTGCCACTCTGGGAGTAATAATTTCCACTATTGTAGTTGGTTTTGGATTATATTATATATCATCTTTTTTACTTCCTTTAGTAGATATCCATATGGAAATCCCTCTAATTTATTGTTTACTTTTTGGAGCATTGATTTCTCCCACCGATCCGATTGCTGTTTTAAGTATTTTAAAACAAGCCAATATTTCCAAATCATTAGAAACCAAAATTGCCGGAGAATCCCTTTTAAATGATGGTGTTGCTGTAGTTTTATTCGCTGTCCTTGCTAATCTGGCTTCTGATGCCTCAGTAGTAGAAACCGGACATATGGATCTCTCCTTTTCCCATATTCTGATATTATTATTGAAAGAGGGAATCGGTGGACTTTTACTAGGAGGATTTCTGGGATTCATTGCTGCCCGTGCCATCAAGTCTTCCCGCGATTATAAAGTTGCTGTTTTAATCACTCTTGCAGTAGTAATGGGCGGTTATCTCATTGCCCAATCTTTACATACTTCCGCACCATTAGCCATGGTGGGCGCGGGACTTATTCTCGGAGAATCCAAAAGAAGATTCGGCTCAACCAAAAAAAGCAATGTTAGCACTTTCTGGGAACTTATAGACGAAATCATGAATGCAATTCTTTTCCTGTTTATGGGATTTGAACTTCTACTAATTGACGATTTAAAAAGCTACTGGCTTATTGGTCTAATTTGTATTGTTATAGTCCTATTTGCACGATTTATTTCCATTAAAATACCTACCTTGCTACTTCCATTCAAGGAAAAATTTTCCAAAGGAACTGTTGCCATGTTAGTATGGGGCGGATTACGTGGCGGGGTTTCTATTGCCTTGGCTCTTTCGGTACCACAAAGCAAATACAAGGGAATAATCATTGCCATTACGTATATGGTAGTAGTATTTTCCATTTTGGTACAAGGAATGACAGTTGGCAGGCTGGCACGAAAAGTCAATTAAATCATTTACTTTATATGAAGACCTACCAAATTATCGGATTAATGTCCGGAACTTCCTTGGATGGACTGGATATCTGCTATGCTGCTTTCAATTATCCTAATTACAAATTCCGGATTATAGAAGCAGAAACTATCCCCTATGAACAGGAATGGAAATCTACACTGGCTAATTCCATTCATTTATCTTCCAAAGAATTGTTGAAGCTACATTCCTATTATGGTTTCTATCTCGGTGAAAAAGTAAATTCATTCTGTGAAAAACATCAAATTCGGAAATTGGATTGTATTGCTTCTCATGGCCATACAATTTTTCACAATCCTAAACACAGATACACACTACAAATCGGACACGGAGCAGCCATTGCATTCACCACCGGATTCCAGACAGTCTGTGATTTCCGTTCACAAGATGTATTATTGGGCGGACAAGGAGCTCCTTTAGTTCCTATTGGTGACGAATTGTTATTCCATAATCATGATGCTTGTTTGAATCTGGGAGGATTTTCCAATATTTCCTACAAAAAAGATAACAAAAGAATAGCTTTCGATATTTGCCCTGTTAATATTGTACTGAATTACATTACCCGAAAAGACGGACTGGAATTCGACCTTAACGGAAACCTTGCCAAAAAAGGAAAGCCTATCGATTCCCTATTAAAAAAATTAAATCAACTGGAATACTTTTCCTCACCTTTTCCAAAATCTCTGGGACTTGAATGGTGTTTACAATATATCTTTCCTTTGATAGAAGACAACGAGGAATCCAAAGAAGATCTTTTAGCAACCTTTGTTTCTCACATTTCGGAACAAATTACCAAAACAATCAATGAAAATCAATTAAAAACCGTTTTAGTAACCGGTGGTGGAGCGAAAAATACATTTTTACTGGAACTCATCCAATCCCAAATCTCTGCAAAAATCATTCTTCCTGAAAATAATCTCATTGATTATAAAGAAGCCTTGATCTTTGCCTTTTTAGGAATGCTCCGACTGGAAAATCAACCTAATATCCTTTCTTCCGTTACCGGAGCTTCAAAAGATCATTGTTCCGGAATTATTTTCAATCCTTAATTTTCAGCAACCAAGCTTTAACACTATTTTATTTCAATTCTATAATACAATCCATCACAAAAAAAAGTAACAATTAAACCTGGTGGCATATTAATTGTATAATGAATAACATAACAAACTAAAAAATTAGTAAAATTATGGGAGGCTTAGGTATTTTATGGTCAATCATCATTGGAATTCTTGCAGGTTTTATTGCTGGCAAAATTATGAAAGGAAGTGGTTTTGGACTTCTGGTCAACTTATTAGTAGGATTAGTAGGCAGTGTCCTTGGTGGATGGATCTATGGTATGCTTGGAATAGGTAGTGGAGGTATTTTAGGAACCCTGCTTATGTCTGTAATAGGAGCCGTCGTATTACTTTGGATCATATCCCTGTTTAAAAAGAAGGCTTGATTAAGAGAAAATAACAAAAAGGTGGTTTAACTCATAAACCACCTTTTTTCATTATGTAAAAACAAGAATATTCCTTAATATCTTGTATTTTTCTGATGTAATTATTTCTCTTTTTACAAAAGTAGTATCTTTGGCATAAAATAAACATGCACATATGAAATTACTTGAAGGAAAAACTGCAATTATTACCGGAGCAACAAGAGGAATAGGAAAAGGAATTGCTCAGATATTTGCCCAACATGGAGCCAATATTGCGTTTACTTATGCCTCTTCTGCATCCAAAGCGGAAGAATTGGAAAAAGAACTTTCTTCTTTAGTAAAAATAAAAGGATACCAGTCCGATGCCTCAGATTATGACGCTGCCCAAAATTTGGTTGATGAAGTTCTAAAAGAATTTGGACAAATAGATATTCTCATAAATAACGCAGGTATTACCAAAGATAATTTAATCCTCAGAATGAGCAAAGAAGATTGGCAAGAAGTAATCCACGTAAATCTGGATTCCGTTTTTAACCTGACCAAAGCCGTTACCAAACCTATGATGAAACAAAAAAATGGCTCCATCATCAACATGAGTTCCGTAGTCGGAGTAAAAGGAAATGCCGGACAAGCAAACTACGCCGCTTCCAAAGCCGGAATCATCGGGTTCTCCAAATCCATAGCCTTGGAATTAGGTTCCCGGAACATTCGTTGCAATGTAGTTGCTCCCGGATTCATTGAAACGGAAATGACCGAAGTTCTGGATGAAAAGAATATTCAGGAATGGAGAAATTCAGTTCCGTTAAAAAGAGGAGGAACACCGGAAGACATTGCCAATGCCTGTTTATATCTCGCCAGCGATCTATCCAGTTATGTAACCGGACATGTACTTAACGTAAACGGAGGAATGCTCACCTATTAAAAAATATTTGACTTAAAAATCATAACTTTACCGAGAGATTAAAACTAATTTTAATCTCTTTCTTGTTTGAATAACATTAACTATGTACAGTAAAAAATTATCTGTTCAACTGTTAGGCGAAATGCTTTACAGATACGGAATTACCGATATAATTATCTCTCCCGGTTCCAGAAATGCACCACTTACCATTCACTTTTCCGGACACAAAGAATACACTTGTTACAGCATAGTAGACGAACGTTCCGCCGCTTTCTTCGCGTTAGGAATGGCACAATCCAAAAGAAAAGCTATCGCCATTTGCTGCACCAGTGGAACCGCTGCTGCCAATTACTATCCGGCAATCATTGAAGCCTTTTACCAGAACATTCCTCTGATTGTTCTCACGGCAGATCGTCCGGAAAACTTTGTAGACATTTTCGACGGACAAACCATCCGGCAAAAAGAACTCTATCAAAATCATATCTACGGTTCTTATCAGCTCTCTGAATCTGAAGAAGATGCTGATATAACGGATAATTTCCTAACCATAAAAAAAGCAGTTCAAACCAGTATAGTTAAATCAGGGCCCGTACATATCAATATTCCTTTTTCAGAGCCATTGTATGAACAAACCGATAAAATCGAAGTTACTATAGAACAACTGGCTCAACCGGAAAGAAAATCCGATCCCGAAAAATGGAAATCCCTTCTTTCCCAATGGAATCAGTTTGAGAAAAAAATGATTCTGGTAGGAATGCAACCTCCTGACAAAGAATTGCAAAACCTGTTGGAACAATTGGCAAAAAGAAAAGATACCGTTATTCTGACCGAAATAACTTCCAATCTCAATTTCGATAAATTTTATCCCAACATAGACCGTTATATTTTCCCTTTTGGAGAAGAAAAAATGGAAAATCATAAACCCGATTTACTTCTTACGATCGGGCAAAATGTAGTATCAAAAAAAGTGAAGGTTTTCCTGCGAAACTCCAAACTAAAAGCCCACTGGCATCTGGATGAATTCTGGTATCCCGACACTTATTTTTCCCTGACCGAAAAAATAGAAGACAACCCGGTTAATTTCCTACGGGAATTAACAAAAGTTCTTCAAAAAGATTCCGGTTATTCTTCCCTTTGGGAACAGACAAAAAAAGAAAAAGAAAAAAAACATAACGAATTTTTAAAAGAAATTCCTTTTTCCGACTTACAGGTAATCCAAATTTTAAACGAAAAGATTCCGGATAATTACAATCTTCAGGTTTCCAACAGCTCCATGATCCGTTATGCCCAGATGTTTACCTTCAATACTCAAAATAAAATCTTCTGTAACCGGGGAGCAAGTGGAATTGACGGAGCAACTTCCACCGCAGTAGGCTTTGCCGTTGCCGATGAAAATCCAACCTTACTGTTAACTGGAGATATCGGATTTTTTTACGATTCCAATGCTCTGTGGAACAAATATATTCCATCCAACTTCCGGATCGTTTTATTGAATAACGGAGGCGGAGATATTTTCAAGATCATTCCCGGACCGGATACCGCCGATTCTCTAGAAGAATTTTTTGTTACCCAACATAACCGGACAGCCCGTACATTGGCAGAAGAACACAACTTCGAATACAAAGAAATACAAAATCAGGAAGAGCTTGTCCAGTTACTTCCTCAATTTTTCTCAGATTCGAAAAAACCGAAATTACTGGAAATAAATACCAAACAGATTAATAATGCTAAGATATTAAGAAGTTACTTTAACTATTTAAATCAGGAATAAAGCCATGAAAATCACTATTCTGACACCTATGGAAGTGGAAAAGGAAAAAATGCTGGAAGCATTTGGAAAAATCCCTTCGCTAAAACACTCCTACGAAGTCATTACTTCCGGCATAGGACGGGAAAATACCGCCAAAGGATTTCTAAAAAAATCGGAATCCGACGTTTGTGTTTTAGTAGGTTTTACTGCCATAGTCGGAAAAGAAAGAACATTACCTAATGAACTGAAAAAAGGCGAATTAGTAGAAACCGTAACATCTTCCCTATTCGGTTATCAGGGAGAAATCTTTGAAAATGGAAAACTTAGATTAGCTTCTCCTAAAACTCAATTACCTTGTTTATCTTCCCTAACTTCCGATAAATTCGTAACTACCACTAATATTCCGGTAGGAACCTTAATAAATATGGAAGATTACACTTTCATGTGTTTAAAGAAACCTCAGGATTTTATTATCCGCGTTATTTCAGATTTTTTACCCCATCAGGAAGAAATAGATTTTTTCAAAGTAATTGAAGATATAACGTTTGATAAAGTAGTAACTGTTTTGGAAAATTCAGAGGTTAGACATTAGATTTTTGATTGCCGAATTACGATTTATTATTGATCCCTTCTTCATAAATCTAAAATCGTAAATCTACAATAGACCTTACTTCTTATGCCTTATTCTTACATCTGATTTCTTACTTCTAACTAAAAAACAGTATTTTTGTTTCCATGAAATTATTGAGTTATAACGTCAATGGTATCCGGGCTGCACTAAACAAAGATTTGCTTTCTTGGTTAAAGTCCGCAAACCCCGATATACTATGCCTTCAAGAGATAAAAGCAGATATCAGTCAGTTTGATGTTTCCCAATTCGAAAATCTGGGTTACCATTCCTATTGGTTCCCTTCCGAAAAAAAAGGATATAGCGGAGTAGCAATTTTATCAAAGAAAAAACCGTTATCCATTAAAATGGGATGCGATAACAGAGAATACGATGCCGAAGGAAGAGTCATTCAGGCTAATTTTGAGAATTTTTCCGTTCTCAGCGTTTATGTTCCTTCCGCCACCAATATGGGCAGATTAGGCTTTAAAATGGAATTTTGCGAATATTTACTGGAATACATAAAAACCCTGGAAACAGAATTTCCCAACCTGATTATAAACGGAGATTTCAATATCTGCCACAAAGCAATAGATATCAATGACCCTGTACGAAATGCAAAAGTATCCGGATTCCTTCCCGAAGAACGGGAATGGTTGGAACGCTTTTTCAATCAATGCGGACTGGTAGATTCTTTTCGTGTTTTCAACCAGGAACCTTTTCAATATTCGTGGTGGACATACCGCGTAAAAACTGCCCGTGCAAACAATAAAGGATGGAGAATAGACTATAATCTGGTTACTCAACCCTTAAAAGAAAACCTGGAACGGGCTTATATTCTTACACAGGCATTTCACTCAGATCATGCACCTGTAGGAATAGAATTTAATTTGAATAAAAAACTCAATACCTGATAATAAAAAGCCAAAAAAATGAAAAAAATTTCCATAACACTTTCACTTGCTGTACTGGCCGCTTCCTGCGTTCCACAAGCCAAATATAAAGAACTGGAACAAAAATATTACGCTGCTCTGCAAGGAGAAAGCAAAAGCAAGAAATCCATAGAAGAAAAAGAAGCCGCATTA
Source organism: Apibacter sp. (assembly GCA_031552575.1). Classification (GTDB taxonomy): domain Bacteria; phylum Bacteroidota; class Bacteroidia; order Flavobacteriales; family Weeksellaceae; genus Apibacter. The sequence continues at coordinate 160,584 of JAVBMH010000002.1, forward strand.
AAAGCATTGCAAGACCAATATTCTTCCTTACAGGAACAACAAAATGCGTTGAATAAGAAAAAAACAGATTTAGATGCAGAATATTCCAAACTTCAGGATGAATACAATACCAAACTAAAAGACCTGGACGCTCTTAAACAAAAAAACACCCAATTAGCAAGTGAATCACAGGCAGAAAAAAATAAGATATTAGGAGAACTGGAACAAACTCAGGGAGAATTAAAAGAAAAAATCAAACGAGTTAACGAACTGGAAAATCTGATCGCCCAACAAAAAGAAGCCGTTTCCAGTCTGAAATCCAAACTTCAGAATGCCCTGAAAAGCTATGAAGGAAAAGGAATTACCGTTGAAGAAAAAGACGGAAATATTTATATCTCCATGGATAACAAACTATTATTTCCATCTGCCAGTTGGATTGTGGAATCCGAAGGATTAAAGGCTCTACATGATGTCTCCAGTGTTCTAGCCAATGATAAAGATCTAAATATAGTTATTCAGGGACATACAGACTCTGACAAATATGCAGGAAACGGAAATGTAAAAGACAACTGGGATCTATCTGTAATGAGAGCCACTGCCATTACCAAAATATTACAATCTGAAGGAGTTTCCCCAACTCAGATGACAGCTTCCGGAAGAAGTGAATATGCTCCTATAGCAAATAATTCCAGTTCATCTGGAAAAGCTATGAACCGGAGGGTGGACATCATTATTGCTCCCAACCTAAGTGAAATAACCAAATTACTAAACGAATTATAATTCATGAAAAGAACAACATTATACCAAAATCATGTTGATTTAGGTGCTAAAATAGTCGATTTTGCCGGATTTGAAATGCCGGTTCAGTATTCAGGAATCAATAACGAACACTTTGCTGTAAGGGAAAAAGCCGGACTTTTTGATGTTTCCCATATGGGGGAATTTTCCATCAAAGGAGAAAAAGCTCTGGACCTGATCCAGAAAGTTACTTCCAATGACGCCTCCAAACTTATTGACGGAGGAATTCAATATTCCACCTTATTAAATGAAAAAGGAGGAATCGTTGACGATTTACTGGTTTACAAAATAAAAGAAAACGATTACTTTTTAGTTGTTAATGCTTCCAATATAGAAAAAGATTGGAACTGGATTTCCAAAAATAACACTGATGGAGCGGAAATGAAAAATTTGAGCGATGAATTGAGCTTACTCGCCCTTCAGGGACCGAAAGCATTGGAAATACTGAAAAAGCTAACCAGTGTTGATTTGACTTCCTTACCTTATTATCATTTCACTTTTGGAACTGTGGACGGAATTGAAAACATTTTAATTTCCAATACTGGATATACCGGAGCCGGAGGATTTGAATTGTACATTCCTAACCAATACACAGAAAAACTCTGGACGGATTTATTAACTCAGGGAGAAGAATACGGAATTTTGCCTTGTGGATTAGCTGCACGCGATACTCTGCGTCTAGAAAAAGGATTTTGCCTGTATGGAAACGAACTAAACGATTCCACCACTCCTATTGAAGCCGGATTGGGTTGGATAACCAAACTAGACAAAGGTAACTTCTTAGGAAAAGAAATTTTAGCAGAGCAGAAAACTAACGGCGTTTCCAGAAAATTAGTAGGTTTTGAACTTATCGACCGGGGAATTCCACGTCACGAATACAAAGTTTTCAATTCCGAAGGACAAGAAATCGGGGAAGTAACTTCCGGAACTATGTCGCCTATAAAGAAAATCGGAATTGGAATAGCCTATGTAAAACCTGAATATGACAAACTTGGAAACGAAATTTTTATAGAAGTCCGGGATAAGAAACTAAAGGCGCAAGTTGTTAAAATGCCTTTTTTATAAGGAGATAAGTAATAAGATGTAAGATATAAGGTTTTAAATATTAGATTTTACCCTTATATCTTATTCCTTACTTCCTTACATCTAAATCTCTTACTTCTTATACCTAACTCACAAACATGAGAATCGTAATACAAAGAGTTTCCCAAGCTTCAGTAGAAGTGGAAGGAGAAATTACCGGACAAATCTCCAGAGGTTTACTGATTCTTTTAGGAATAGAAGATGCAGACGAACAAGAAGATATTAACTGGCTAACCAATAAAATAGTAAATCTCCGCATTTTTAACGATGAAAACGGAGTAATGAATAAATCTATACTGGAAACAGAAAGAAATATCCTGGTTATCAGTCAGTTTACTTTGCATGCTTCCACCAAAAAAGGAAACAGGCCAAGCTATATACGAGCTTCCAAACCTGAATTTGCCAATAAAATGTATGAACAATTTAAAGAAAAATTAGGTTCTGTTTTAGGGAAACCTGTACAATCCGGAGTTTTTGGAGTTCATATGAATGTAAGTCTGATTAATGATGGTCCGGTTACTATTATTATTGATTCAAAGAACAGGGAATAATGAACTAATTTGTCAATGTGCAGATTTGCCAATTAATAACTATGTCAATTTCAACGAAAGGAGAAATCTAAATAAAGTTAGAATTACGATTGACAATTTCTGATTTGTAAAGAAAGAATCATTCAAAAATCGTAATTCGTCAATCATAAATCCTAAAATCTCATTTTTTATCCCTAAAAATAAATTGATATTTTTCCCTTGAATATTTCAGAGATATAGAAAAATAGTAGCAAAATTTTTACTACTTTTGTAGGTCATTAAACAATAATTTATCATTACAATAAACTATGCCAGAAACTTCACAGCGTGGACAGGCAATGCCTGAATCACCAATCCGAAAACTAGTTCCTTTAGCAGACAAAGCCAAAGCCCGGGGTATCAAAGTCTATCACTTAAATATCGGTCAACCCGACCTGAAAACCCCACAAGTCGCATTGGATGCCATCCGGAATATAGACCGTGAAATTCTGGAATATAGTCCCAGTGACGGAATAAAAAGCCTCAAATCAAAACTGTCGGCATATTACCATAAATTTGATATTAATGCCACCGAAGAGGATATTATCGTTACCACAGGAGGTTCTGAAGCCGTAAATTTTGCTTTTATGAGTTGTCTGGACCCGGGCGATGAAATCATTGTTCCTGAACCGGCCTATGCAAACTATACGGCATTTGCCATTGCAGCCGGTGCTGTAGTTAAAGCTGTAGTTTCTTCTATTGATGAAGGATTTGCTCTTCCTCCTATTGAAAAATTTGAAGAACTGATCACTCCGAAAACGAAGGGAATCATGATCTGCAATCCGAATAATCCAACCGGATATTTATATACCCGTGCCGAGATGAACAAAATCCGGGATCTGGTAAAAAAATACGATCTATACCTGTTTTCCGATGAAGTTTACCGGGAATTCTGCTATACCAATGCACCTTATATTTCTGCTTTCCATTTGGATGGAATTGAAGAGAATGTTGTTTTGATTGATTCGGTTTCCAAACGCTACAGTGAATGCGGTATCCGAATTGGAACCCTAGTTACCAAAAACAAAGAAGTCCGGAAAAATGTAATGAAATTCTGTCAGGCACGGTTAAGTCCGCCTTTATTAGGACAAATAGTAGCCGAAGCTTCCATAGATGCTCCAGAGGAATATATGCTGGAAATGTATAATGAATATCTGGAACGACGTAAATTTCTGATTGACGGATTAAATCGCATACCGGGAGTTTATTCCCCTATCCCGATGGGGGCCTTTTATACGGTAGCACGACTTCCGGTAGATGATGCTGATACTTTTTGTGCCTGGTTGCTTTCCGATTATGAATATGAGGGAAAAACCGTAATGATGGCTCCAGCATCCGGATTTTACACAGTAGAAGGCTTAGGAAAGAATGAAGTCCGTATCGCTTATGTTCTGGATAAGGAAGATTTAAAACATGCTTTGAGTGTTATAAAAAACGCGTTGGAGGTTTATCCTGGAAGAACGATTTAAACTGAGAATCCAAAATAAATTCTAATAAAAAACTCCCTGAAATTCAGGGAGTTTTTATATATGGAAATTTGTCTTTTTTACATATCTATATTCACATTCAGCTTTTCTGCTTCCTGTTTGTACACACCATTCACCAACTTATCTCTAACTGCTTCAAATGCGTTCAACGTTTCGTTAATATCTTCGTCAGTATGAGAAGCTGTAGGAATTAATCGTAAAAGCATCATTCCTTTAGGAATTACCGGATAAACCACTACACTGGTAAAGATTTTGTAGAAATCCCTCAAGTCTTTAATCAAAAGGGTAGATTCTATCGGAGATCCTTGTAAATATACCGGAGTTACACAGGTATTAGTACTTCCCAAATTAAATCCTCTTTCTTTTAATCCGTTTTGAAGCTTGGTTACGTTATGCCAAAGCTTATCTTTTAATTTTAAATCTGTATTTTTTAATAATTCCAGTCTTTTCAATGCTCCTACTACCATCGGCATAGGTAACGACTTGGCAAAGATCTGAGAACGAAGATTGTATTTCAGGAATTTGATAATTTCCTTATCTGCGGAAACAAAGGCTCCGATTCCCGCCATTGATTTGGCAAAAGTAGAAAAATATACATCAATTCCGTCCTGACAACCCTGCTCCTCTCCGGCTCCGGCTCCTGTTTTTCCTAAGGTTCCGAATCCGTGAGCATCATCTACCAATAAACGGAAATTATATTTCTTTTTAAGTTCTACAATTTCTTTTAGTTTTCCTTGTTCTCCTCTCATTCCGAAAACTCCTTCGGTAATTACCAGAATTCCTCCTCCGGATTCAGCCGCATTTTTAACGGCTCTCTGAAGGTTCTTTTCCAGACTTTCAATATTGTTGTGTTGATAGGTAAATCTTTTTCCGAAATGAAGTCTTACACCGTCAACGATACAAGCATGACTATCTACATCATATACAATTACATCATTTTTGGAAACCAAAGTATCAATAATGGAAACCATTCCCTGATAACCGAAATTAAGCAAATACGCTGATTCTTTATGTGTAAATTCGGCTAATTGTCTTTCCAATTCTGCATGAAGAGGAGTTTGTCCGGACATAGCTCTTGCTCCCATAGGATAAGCCATTCCATATTTTTCAGCTCCTTCCGCATCTGCTTTCCTTACTTCCGGATGATTTGCGAGTCCCAAGTAATCATTAATGCTCCAAACAATCATTTCTTTACCCTTGAACTTCATTCTCGGGCCAATTTCTCCTTCTAAAACAGGGAAAATATATTCACCCTCCGCATATTCCGCATATTTTTCCAACGGACCGGGATGGTTTTTTATTCTATCAAAAATATCCATTATTTTTTATAAGATTATTGTACTTTTTCTACGGTTGCGTGACTTTCCAACCCATTCAGCCTGCTTTTCACAAAGCCCTGAGCTTTCATCCAGTCATCACTAAATACTTTGGTCATATATCTTGAACCATGATCCGGGAAAATAAGTACTACTACTGAATTTTCATCAAAACTATCCGCTATTTCACGGATTGCAGTTAAACTTGCTCCACTGGTATATCCTACCATCATTCCTTCTCTCAAAGCCAACTCTCTGGTTGCGTATGCACTTGGTTCGTCAGCTACTTTCACATATTCATCTATTACAGAAAAATCCAAGGCTTCCGGAATTAAATTTTTTCCTAATCCTTCAATTTGATATGGTCGAATTTCATCCGGATCCAATATTCCTGTTTCAAAATATTTTTTTAACACGGAACCTACAGCGTCCACTCCGATAATTTTTACATCAGGATTTTTTTCTTTCAGGTACTGAGCGGCTCCTGTTAAAGTTCCTCCTGTTCCTGTACAACCGACAAGATGAGTAATCTTTCCTTCTGTCTGTTCCCAGATTTCCGGGCCGGTGGTCAGATAATGCGAACGTGTATTTTCTTTGTTAAAATATTGATTGATGTACAAAGAATTTGGTGTTTCTTCAGCTATTCGTCTTGCCACTTCATAGTAAGATCTCGGATCATCTGCCGGGACGTTAGCGGGGCATAAATATACCTTTGCTCCCATAGCCTTTAAAAAAGATATTTTTTCCGGCTTGGTTTTGTCACTAACAGCTAAAATACATTTATATCCTTTGATAATGCTTACCATTGCGATGGAAAAACCGGTATTTCCGGAAGTTGTTTCAACAATGGTAGCTCCAGGCTTCAGAAGCCCTTGCTTTTCAGCATTTTCAATGATATGAAGTGCAATTCTGTCTTTAGTTGAATGTCCGGGATTGTAGCATTCCAGTTTTGCAAAAAACTCACCTTTCATCCCTTCTGTTACTTTATTCAAGCGAACTAACGGCGTATTGTTAATTAACTCAAGAACATTGTTGTAAGTTCCAGCCATTCTATTCAATTCTTTTATTAATTTTTAATAATTAATTCAAGGGGCAAATTTAGGATTTTTTTTTATTACAAAAAATTTAAGCGGATGAAATTTCTTGTAAACAATCCTGATTCTGATTTTTTAAAATAAAAAATTCATTATAAAAGATAAAATCAGTGAACCTCCTTATAAATATATTCCATAATTTTCTTATCCGCTTCTGTAAATTCTACATTTCTCCTTTTCATCGCTCTTTCAGCAACTTCAAAAGCTTTTTCCAATTTGAACAACGGGCTCTCAGATTTTCCTCCCCAGGAAAATGATTTGATAATGTGTGGGGGAAAACCGGAAGTAAAAATATTTGCCGAAACTCCTACCACTGTACCCGTGTTAAACTGGGTATTAATTGCCGATTTAGAATGATCTCCCATAATCAGTCCTGCAAATTGTAAGCCAGTTTTTATAAACCCTGATTTTGGATAGTTCCAGCACTTTACTTCTGCATAATTATTTTTCATATTGGAAGAGTTGGTATCTGCTCCCAGATTACACCATTCACCTAAAACGGAATTTCCCAGAAATCCTTCATGCCCTTTGTTGGAATATCCGGTGACTACAACATTATTTACTTCTCCTCCTATCTTAGAATAAGTACCTATGGTAGTGCCTCCGTATATTTTCGACCCCATATTGATCTTAGATCCTTTACATAAAGCCAATGAACCGCGAACCATAGAGCCTTCCATAATTTCGGAATTTTCTCCTAAATAAATTTCTCCTTCTTTGGTATTCAATATAACATGTTCTGCAACAACTCCTTCTTCTAAAAATATTTTAGACGGATCTCCTATCACTTTTACTGTTTCTGACAATGGTTGCGATTTTCTTCCTTGTGTCAACAGAGCAAAATCATACGAAATAGCCCTTGCATTATAACTAAATAAATCCCAGGTATATTGTATCCAGAAATTTTTAAATTCAAGTTCTTTCTTTTTTGTAAATTGTTGTGAATTAAACTCTTCAAGGGAAGAATGGGCTGCAATCAAATCCTGATTGAAATAAATGGCTTCTCCGGATTTCAGGTTTTTAATGGTTAGAATTAAATCTGTGTAGGGAAAGTAAACCGGATTAATAAATATATTTTGATTTTCTGTATGAACGGGATATTTCTCGGTAAGATATTTCTCAGTAAGAAAGGAAATTTTTTCAGCCTGAAGGATTTTTCTCCATCTTTCAGTAAAGGTTAAAATCCCTATTCTAAGCTCTGCTACCGGCCTTGTAAATGTTAATGGAAGCAGATTCAGACGTTCTTTACCATCAAATAAAATAACATTCATACATGCATTTCTATTGGTTTCTCAAATATAAAAAATTATGATAGATTAATTATAATTAAACAAGGTAAAAGTCAATATTTTGTGTATTTTCTACTTTTATGATAGGGTTTTCACTAACTTTGAGTCAAAATTTTATTATATGGAAATAGCTATTATTGCCCATGATGGAAGAAAAGCAGATATGGTCGCTTTTTTAATGTCGCATCTGGATATTCTGAAACAACATAATGTGAATTTAATTGCCACTGGAACTACCGGTTCTTTTGTGGAAAATGCCGGATTAACCGTAAAAAAATTCCAGTCGGGACCTTTGGGTGGTGATGCTCAGATCGCTGCACGGGTTGTGGATGGACTAACTGATTTAGTTATCTTTTTTAGAGATCCGTTAGGAAAACATCCTCATGAACCGGACGTAAATATGTTATTAAGACTGTGTGATGTTCACAATGTTCCATTGGCTACTAATAAGGCTACTGCAGAAATATTGATTCATTCTTTAGAATTAGTAGGAAATTCTAAAAAGAAATAAATTTATTTTTTTGTAATAACAGCTTATTTCTTAATTCCATAAATTCTTGCTCAGTCATTATATCTTTGTTAAGTTCGCTCACTTGCCAAAGACCACTTGATTTTATTTTTTCTTTTGGTGAGTGATTTCCGAGCCATTTTTTTGATGGAAATAATTCTTTTGATTTTGCAAGGGTTGAAATTATCTTACTTTCCCAAAAGAGTCTTTCTTCTTTTGTATCAACTTGAAATACACAAAATGAAAAATTTGTCTGAATATAAATACTTATCCTTTTTTCAAGCTGTTTTTTAAAAAAATTTTCTTTCTCAGTTTTTGGCGTTATTTTAAGTTCCCATAATTTTAAATATGAACTTTCTTCGTTATTCAATATACAACGACCTATATTCTTCCTAAAAATACTTCCATTTTTATTTTCTATTATAAAGTGTTGTTTAAGACGTTCCTTCAATCTTTCTCCAGTTTTATGAGTACCTATTCTTACAATTCTGTCCCAATCTCCAAATTTTTCTCCATTTTCAAATAATATATAAATACCATTTTCTGGAATTTCCTTTTTCTCTTGTTCAAATGGAAAGTAGAACCGCTTTTGTTTATTGAATAATTCGTGTAACTCAAATGTCAATGATTTCATCTGTTAAAAATTTTATTCTTTCCCCTTGTCTTTTTCTCTGCATTGGCTCTTTTATATTTTTCAATGCTTTTTTGATTGGTTCAATATAAGACTTTCCGGCTAAAATCACAAATAAATCTTTATCTATATTTGCTACTTCTGCTAACTGATTGGTAACTTTCTTTCCCCAAAGAGTTATTTCATCCTTTGTTAAAATTTTCAAATCTGGATTGTTCACTCTTTTACTTGGTGGAACATAACTTAATGTTACATTATATGGCTCTACTTCCTTATTAAGATCAACCAAATGATATAATGCAGAAAGAATGAAAATATTATCGGGTTTTAAACTCTCAGCATAAGCTAAACTTTTTGTAAAAAGTGTTCCTTTATATAAATCTTTCGCTTTAGCTTTTTGTTTTCCTTTCTGAGATACACAAGATATTAATACAATCGTTTTCATTCCTTTATTTATCTAAATTATTCCTGAACATACTGATTTATAAAATATTGTATTCCTTCGGATGCACCTTTTTGGATAAAGGTAATGTCTTTTTGTGAGAAGGTTTCAACGGAATTAGGATCAATAATGTAAATTTTGACTTCCTGAGAAACAAAATCAATCAGGGAAGCAGCGGGATATACCTGCAAAGATGTTCCGATAACGAGAAAAATATCTGCTGTTCGGGTGATTTCCATAGCTTCTTCCATTTTGGGAACTGCTTCTCCGAACCAAACGATATCCGGACGAAGTTGTCCGCCATCTTCTGCCAGATCTCCCATCTGAATTTCTTCTAATGTTTCATACACCAGAGATTTATTTTTTTCACTTCTGACTTTGCAGAGTTCTCCATGTAAGTGAACAATTCGGGAAGAACCAGCCCTTTCGTGAAAATTATCTACATTCTGCGTTATAATGGTAACATCAAAAATAGTTTCCAGTTCTTTTAGTAAATGATGTCCTTTATTGGGCTCATGAGTTTTGAGTTCAGATCTTCTCTTATTGTAGAATTCCTGTATCAATTCCGGATTATTATACCAGCCTTCAATGGAAGCTACTTCAGAAATGTCGTATTTATCCCATAATCCTCCGGAACCACGAAAAGTGCTCAGTCCACTTTCTGCACTCATTCCTGCTCCAGTTAATACTACCAATTTCTTTTTCATTTTTTTTATTTGACTTAAATCAAATCTATGAAAAATTAATTAGATTTCTCTTATCGTCGAAATACAAGGCTGATTTTAAATTGTAACGATTTTAAACTACTTTCTAACTTCTTACATCAAACTTCTAACTTTAAACTATTTCTTCAACTCTTTATAGGTTTTAACCCCACAAAGAAGGAAATTTTTGAAATCGTCCTTATCCATATATCCGGCAACCGGAAAATTCAGGATTTTACTATCGGGAGTTACCAGTACATAAAACGGCTGGGAATTGGAATTGAAGTTTTCCCGCTGAAAGGTTGACCATTTATTTCCTATGGTTCGTATTTTCCGTCTTCGTCCGTCTTTTAACTCCAATGTTTGTTGTTCGTTTTCCGGTAATTCTTCGGAATCATCTACGTATAAAGAAGTAATGACTACTTTATCATTCAGAATTTCCCAGATGTCCGGTTCACTCCAAACATATTCTTCCATTTTCCGGCAATTTTCACAACCATATCCGGTGAAATCTATCAGAATCGGTTTGTTCTGTTTTTTTGCCAGTTCTATGGCTTCATAGTAATCGTGAATGATAGTTAATCCCAATACTCCTTTTTTATCTTTGTCCTGATACAGACTTACATTCAACGGCGGAGTCAGACCGCTCAATAATTTCAGATTCGGTTTTTCAGAAGGAAATAATCCTGGAATCAGGTAAATTCCGATTAGAGTAAAAATTCCCGCCCATATTTTTCTTCCTGTACTTATTTTTGGTTTTTTATCATCGTGTGGAAACCTGATAAATCCTAATAAATATAAAACAGTAGCAAAGGCAATAATAATCCAAATAGCAACAAAGATTTCTCTTTTGAGTAGGAAAGTTTTAGCCACTAAATCAGCTTTGGAAAGGAACTTAAACGCTAATGCCAATTCCATAAATCCTAAAACTACTTTAATAGTATTCATCCATCCTCCGGATTTTGGCATATTGTGCAGGAATTGCGGGAAGAGAGCAAAACCTCCAAAAACCAGTGCCCAGGCTAATCCACAACCTCCAAAGGCCATCGTAAGCTGAGTCGGGTTCTGAATAGCATTGGCTAAAATGCTTCCCAATACCGGGCCAGTACAGGAAAAAGACACGATCACCAAAGTGAGCGCCATAAAGAAAAGCCCGATTATTCCACCGGATTCTGAGGCTTTATCGGATTTATTCGCCATCCAGCTTGGTAAAGTGATATCATAATATCCAAAAAAGCTGAAAGCAAAAATGATAAATATGATAAAGAAAACCAGATTGAGCCAGATATTAGTGGAAATCTGATTAAAAATATCAGGATTGATTCCGCTGATTAAGTGGAAAGGCAAGGTAAACAACAGGAATATCAACAAAATGAAAAAGGCATAGATTAATGCGTCTTTTCTTCCCTGATTTTTAGTTTTTGCATGTTTGGTGAAATAGGAAATAGTTAACGGAATCATCGGATATACGCAAGGTGTCAGCAAAGCGATCAATCCTCCTAGAAAACCGAAAGCAAAGATCCAGAGATTTCCTTCGTCCTGAATAATTTTTTCTCCACATTCTTTGTTGATCGGATATTTTACATCCAGACTCGGAATGATAATCTGATTTTTGTTCTGAACGGCTGCAGCTATGGCTGTATTCTGAGATGTCGTAGTATCTGTAACTATTGGTATTTTTGTTTCTGCTGATTTAACTGTATCTTTTCCTTCTTCCGTATTTTCGGTAGCTTTAACTTCGGGTTTTATATTAAAGGAAAAGGATTCCCCATCCGGGGCCAGACAAACTTTGTCATTACAAATCTGGAATTCTACATCTGCTTCAAATTTGACAAGTTTATCTCCTGATACTTCAAATTTCTGGTGATATTCTACTTTGTTGGAATAGTAGACTAATGTTCCTTCAAAAACTTCAGAATATTCTTCTATTTTTTTCCCTACTTCACGGGTTGTTCCTAAAAGTTTAATAGCCGGATTCTTTGGATAGGTGAAAGCGGTTGGAATGGCATTTTCCAATTTAATGTCTTTGGAATACACATGCCATCCTGGTTCTAAAACAGCAGTAAAAAGGGCTTCGTATTGGTGATCCTGAATATGTTTTATTTCTGACTTCCATTTAATGGGGGTTTTTACCTGTGCCTGAATAATGGTTGTAGCAAGGATAAAAAACCAAAATAGTTTTTTCATGTTAAATCTCTCGTGCATAAAGTAAATTTCAGAAATCAAAAATAGTGCTTTTTATTGATTATGTATAATTAATGTTTTTATAGTGTCATAGGAATTCTTATCAAATATATTTATTTATGAAAGAAGAATTATTTAAAGTTATTTTGTTTAGATAAAAATTATTTTTTCCTTTATCTAAATCATTATTTTAACAAAATGTTTATAATATTTATTTATAATCGGTGTTTTTTTAGTGTAATTTAGACTAAAAAAGCTACCTTTGTGGTTTAAAAGTTTCTTTATGTTTGATTCATGAAAAAGATTTGGAAGTATATCTCAAATACAGGATTAAAACCAAAAGATGATGATATAAAAATTCAACAAATTAAGTTATTGAATCAGTATGCAATCATTGTTTCTTTTGTATTTTTTATCCATTCTATTCACAATTTTTTCTATATTAAAAATATTAATTCCGGATACATTTTATTGGGGGTATCATTACTTTTTCTTGGAACTTTCTTATTAAAAAATTTAAGGCGATCTAAGGGTGTGGTCTTTTCTTTCTTCATATTTCTCTGCTTTATTGTTTTTCTCTATGAGCCTTATGCCAGCATCGAATCGGGCATTTATCTTTATTATTTTCCCATTGTGCTTGCCGTTCCTTTTATTTTTGATTTTCAAACGGACAAGGTATATGTAATCAGTATTATCATCTGTGTAATATTATGTTTATTGATCAATATCAACACCGATTATTCTTTATTACCCATGCATGAGACAACTCCAGAAATTCGTAAGACTACATTTTTTATTTCTCTTTCAATAAGTTCCATTATTGTAATTATAGATCTCTTTTTTATTTTCAGAAAAAATCATATTCTATATGAATTATATAAAACTTCAATAGAAAAAGAAAGTTTACTGGCAAAGCAAAAAGAACAATTAGAATCCTTTCCTGATGAAAAAGAAAGAAATGCCAATAAAATACAAAAATTAACTCATCTGGTACTTAAAAAAGATCCTTCTTTTTTTTCTGCATTTAATGAAATGTACCCTTCTTTTTGCCCCACCTTATTAAATTTAGCTCCTGATTTGTCTATATCAGAACTGGAGCTTTGTGCTTATATAAAACTAAACTTCACTACCAAAGAAATCGCTCAATATACTACTTTAAGTATAAGGGCCATTGAAGGAAGAAAATACAGAATAAGAAAGAAGTTGAATTTTAGTTCTGAAAAAGAATTGATAACCTGGATGATGGGATTGGATATCAGGTAATATGTTAACTGAGTTTTTATTCATATCATTGATCTGACATTGCTTTATACATGGCAACTCATTTCTATTTTCAAATCCATTTCAATTCCCAATTTCTAAAATATTATCTAAAATATTATATATTATTAAAAAATCACTTTCTCAAAACTTGTATGTATGAATAATAATACCATTACTACTATTATTCTTCAAAATCATTTTTCTATTAAAAAATTATTTATTAATACTATATATTTAAAATAATAATATTCTTATCCATTTATTTAATGATAGTAAAAATTTATTTTTTTTAATTTTACGAGAAAAATATCTTCTTTTTTAGATTGGCAGACTAGTTTTTTGGAGGAAATTTCACTTATCCCAGAAGAAAATTATATATTTTCATACTATACAGGGGATTTTCACCTTTCATTAAAATAAAATAATTGATCTTATATATTTGATTACCAATTATTAATATAGATGAGTATTTTTATGTATTTATGTGTGAAATTTTGTGAGGCTAAAATTTTGATCTCTAATAAAAATTATAGCATCTTTGCCTCAACTAATTAATGGATTTGCTACAAGCAATAATCTAAATTAATAATTAGATAAATAATGTTATGTGTTTAGGCTTCAGTAGTTCCTACTGAAGCCTTTTTATTTTTTATATTTTAGAACGAAGCCCGTAATTGTACACTTCCGGTATGAATGGTTTTGGAGCTTTCATTCTTACGCCCATCATAAATGAGATTCAATGTAAAAGTGGCACTTAGTTCTCTTTGTAAATAAGCTTTCCATACCATATTTTTCCCAACCAACAAACCTTCCATCATTTGATTGGCAACCATGGAATAACTATTTCCGGTCAAATCATTCTGAATAAATGAAAAATTCCCGTTTATAGAAGTTTTTCTCTCATCATTCCATCGTGCCTCTAATCCAGCCTGCTTCCATTTTAGCCGTTCTATACCCAATTTATTTTCCTTGTTCTGGTACTTGAAAAACGCACTAACACTTATATTTTTTTGAATTTCATAGGTAATGGAAGGATTTATCCCCTCCGTTTCAATGGTAAAACGTTTGGTACTGAAAAGCTCGGAACTACTCTTGTCTGTAATAAAATTTCCCTGTAAACCAAATACCCAGGAGGTCCAAGGTTTATAATTCAATTGCATTTGATAGTTGGTATTATCGCGAGTTTCTTTTCCAGTGTACACATATTGTGTATTATCGTTTTTCAGAAACTGAAAAACTCCTGTCCATTTATGAACACTCAATCGGTTAAAAGACAAATTAGCTGTCAGACTTTGAGTTTGTGTTAATAAATCATTTTTTGAAAAGGGGTTGAATGCTGCGGTTTTACCATTTTTCCAATAGGATGAAAACGATTGAAAAGAAGATTGTAAATTGATCCTCTCCCACCATTTAGATTGCATGAAACGAGAAGGATTCACCTGAAGGGTAAAATTGAAGCGATTCCGGTTAGATTTCTGATAGTTGATATTATCGGTATAAACACGAATATATTTAGCCTGATCGCTAAATTCTGCTAATTCAAATTCATCCAATTCCTCTATTCCGTTTCCGTTATAATCCGTCCATTTATATAATCCCTGTCCGTCCGTTACCTTCACATACTTGAATTCTCGCTGTGCTTCCTGTCCACTGGAAAGTTCATACACCGCATTCAATGCCAATCCGTTATTTAAAAACAATTTATTCCAACGGATCGCTCCCAACACATAATTTTCGTCTTTCTGATTCTGGTAAATTTCCTGGTTATAACTTACCTTCCGGTAATGGACCTCAACACCTAAATTATGTTTTTCCGTTTTGATAAGCTGACTGGTTAAAAGGGCACCGTAAGAAGTGGTGAAATTTTGGATTTTTCCTATCCGGACAGAATCATCCGACCGGATATATAGTTTCAGTTGTGCTGTAACTTTTGTACTATCGATCCCTACAATTCCGTACAATTCCCTCCAATCGAAACTGGATTGACTATAGGTGGAAGTTATTTTGTTTTTTATTCTGTTCGATTCTCCCTGAAAACCGATTCCAACAGTCATTTTTTTAATTCCCTGCCTGATTTCAGTGGCATGTCTGACAAAATTGGAATTTATACTATCTTGTGTAGTACTCAGATAACTTACCTTGGCAAAGGCCAGTGTTTTCTTGTTTTTAAATTGAGCAAACAGATCATTTTTATATCCTTTGTAATAATCCTTTTCATTCAGATAATTCAAGGTATAATTCAACGTCCATTTGTTATATAGAATATTATTCCAGTCGAACCGGATTTTATTCTGGTTTCTTCCGTTAAATTCCTGGGAAATATTGAAATCACGGCTGAATTCTACATTGTTGATTCTTTCCAGAATGTAAAAGTTTTCCTGAATAAAAGTATGTTCAAGATGAAACTGACTTTTCCATAAATCTTTATTGATATTTTTTTCTATGTACAACCGACTGGCAAATCCGGTATTTTCTCCATTTCCTGTGGAAGAAAAGGTATTGTCGTCATGGTTACTTAATGCCAAATTTAATCCTACTTTTCCACCAGTAAACCGATATTCGGAATTAGTGGAAATAACTTGTGTTTTTTGAGGAGGAATGAGCTTGGTTACCGGTTCATAATCTCCCTGTAAAATTCCGCCTATAGGTAAAACATATTCGTAAACGCGACCATTGACCGGCAACTGGGTAATCCGGTAATTCCCTTTATTACTCCCCATATACGTAAAACTAAGAGTATAAAGTTCTTCCGAACTATCGGTGGAATATTCGTAAACGGTTTGTCCGCCTACCGTTATTTTCCGGTATAAAATTTTATTGGCATCGTATTCGGTTAATACTGCATTGGTTGCATACATCAAATTGGGATCATTCCCCGCCTGGCTTAAAACTTCTTTCTGTTCGTCAGTTAAATCCTGATTACTGTTTTTTCCATCGGTTTCTGAAAAGATATTCGCACTAAAACTGAATTTTTCGGATTCATGCTTCGCTCCTACATAAAGTAAGAAACGGTTATAAGTAGTAGTATTGTAAATATATTCTATGGTAATACGGCTATTGGAAGACATATAGGTTTTAGAAGTGAATGTGAGTTCCCCAGTATTGTAATTGATTACATAATCCTGGTCTTCTCCCCGGGTAAGCAAAGCTCCGTTGAGATATACTTTTTCAGAGCCTGAAATCACGATAATATAGAGTTCTCCCTGTTTTCCTTTTAATTTGTATGGCCCCTGATTTCCTTCTATTCCGTTAAACTGCATCCGGTTAAATTCCCCGCGGGAAAGCGATCCCAAGGCATAAACATCCGTATAGGAGTTTTTATGTTGTAAGTGAGTCCCAATCTGGATTCCGGTAATTTTTCTGGAAAAATTGGCAAAATAATCGGAATTCTGGACTAAATCCAGATGCCCTGCCCGAAGAAAAGAGTTTTTATTGGAAAGTTCAATATAAATCTTGTCGAATTCATCCAATCGTTGGGTGTAACCATCTGATTGTATGGGAATGTTGTGATCGGAAATAGCGGCTTTAATTCGTATATCTTTACTTAACTGACCGGAAAGTTCCAAGTCCAGTGAGGATTGTACGGAAGCACTCTGATTATTCCCAAAGGTAATTCCTCTTACCAACGAACCGGAACTCGTCAATCCTTGGAAAAAATCGTTCTTTTTCTGAGTTTCTGCTGTTATTTCGTAAAGTTTTGCCGGTTTGTTAATAGAAACAATCAGCGAGGTATCTTTGGAAAAAAGTACTTTTTCTTTTTGTTCCGGATAGATGTAATAACTTATATTCAGTGTTTGATTGAGCAGGGATTTGTTTAATTTTAATGTATGGGTTCGAATGTCAAAAGAATACAAATCCGGATTTATTGGTTGATCCTGAATGTTTTTTATACTTATCCGTTCGGGAATAATAGAGATAGAATCCAAAACTATAAGTGTATCGGAAATCATCAGGTTTTTTGTTTTGTAATTCGGGTTTTTCCAATCAATATCCTGTGCCTGGGAAAAGACTCCCAAACTGAGTATTATTAGTATGAATATTGATTTTTTTAACAACTTTTCCTGAAATAAACGAATTTAACACTCTTTTGTTGTATTTCAATAACAACGTTCTTCTTTATATGCTTCCAATTCTTTAAGTTCTGCATGAATTTTTTCTTTCCACTGTAAATTTGTTTCCTGTAAAATTCCGTGGTGGGTTTCTGTATCGTATTGATTCTGAACTTTCTGATATTCTTTAAAAATAGGATTATATATTTGAGATTGGGAATTTTGTGGTGAAATACGAACTTCTGAAAAAGCTTTTCTTAGTTTTCTTGTGTATAATTCGGCAATATCAAAATGTAATTGTTCATGTTGTAAAATGGTTTCTGATTTCACTTTCACCCAGGATAAAACCGGAACAAAAAAGGAATTTGCCTGATAGGTGTATTCCTTGGTTCCTTTGTTTATACAGTTGTTATACTGAATACCGCAAAAACTCATGGCTGCCACGTCTTTACCGGAAATATCTTCCGTTTTTCCTTTAAAATCTCCCCATGTTAAAAGTTTATTTTCTTCCCATAAAATCTTTTCAGATTTTTTTTGTTGTCCTGAAAGGAAAACAGAGAATAAAACCAGAAACGCAGGAAAAAAGATTTTCATAAAAATGGATTAAAATCAAAAAACAAAGTTAACTTTTTCGATAGATAAAACTTTAAAATATAAAGACTTATTGTCATAATTTTTGAATGGACTGATTTTTGAAATAATTAAATAAACTATATTTTAACTAATTATTACAAAGATGTCACAATTTTCAGAGATATTGAATGGAGAAAAGCCGGTTTTGTTAGACTTTTCAGCGGAATGGTGCGGACCTTGCAAAATGATGCCTCCTATTTTGAAGGAAGTGAAAGAAAAATTAGGTGATGACATTATCATTTTGAAGGTAGATATTGATAAAAATCCTGAACTGGCAACTTCTTACCGGGTGCAATCAGTTCCTACTCTGATGATCTTCAAAAACGGGAAAATGAAATGGCGGGAAAGTGGTGTGAGACCTGCTCAGGAATTGATAAACCTGATCAATCAGCATAGTTAGAAATCATCCAG
Source organism: Apibacter sp. (assembly GCA_031552575.1). Lineage (GTDB taxonomy): Bacteria > Bacteroidota > Bacteroidia > Flavobacteriales > Weeksellaceae > Apibacter. The sequence continues at coordinate 179,024 of JAVBMH010000002.1, forward strand.
TAACTCATAAATTAAAGAACTCTCATATCCTTTTTGGGAAAGATAAAGTGAGAGTTTTTTCTTTTTGGTGAATTTATTGGATTCGGTTAATGAATTCCACTTCTTTTCTGCTAATTTTTTCAGGGCGTTTTTATAATCTTCTTCTTTGATTTCCTGTAATCCGGTTTGTATTAACTTTTCAGGAATCTGTTTACTTTTCAATCCCTGAGATATTTTGATTTTTCCCCAATGTTTTTGATAGAATTTTCCCCGAACGTAAGATCTGGCAAATCGTTCTTCATTCAAAAAATCATTTTGAATGAGCCAGATAATAATTTCTCCTTTTTCTTCTTTATTGAGAGTCGAATATTCTCTAAGTTTCTGCTCTACTTCCCAATGACTTCGATCCTGATAAACACAGTAATCTGCTAACTTTTTCTTTATTTGGGAAAGGGTATGCAATTTTGTTGAAATTTGGAACAGGTAAAATTATGAAATTTCATCAGACCTGATAAATAAAATATTTTAAGTAATTTTATCGTGAAAAAAAATCAGAATTCATGAAAACCGACAAGTTTATTTTATCATTTGTAATAGGTCTAACTTTTTGTTTTTTAATGCAAGCACAGGATAATAGCAATAAAATCGATCCTGAAAAACTTACTGACCTGCAACTGGAATCTTTGGACAAAGACCTGAATCTGGATGATTTTCAAAAACTGGAATTACGGGATTATATATTGGAAAGCACAAAAAAGGCAAAAACTGCAGTGGAAAGCGGAACGGATCAGACTGAACTGCGTTTGATTCTGGAAAATAATTCGCGGGAACTTGATGCTAAATTAAAAGAAGTTTTATTGCCTGAACAGTTTGAAAAATACATGAGTTTAAAAAGGGAGCGAGCAATAAACAGTGACAAGACTAAATCTAAAAAAGATAAAAAGAAGAAAAATTAAGGGTGATGGAGAATGACATTAAAAATACTATAACAGTCTCATTTTTAGGATTCAATAACAGTTAATTACAGAATAAGTAAATGTTTAAAATTTATTATCAACTTTTGCCGTATTTGTCAAAAAAAACACTATTTTTGCCCTATCTTGTTTCATTATTTTTTAGGTGCTAATGAAAATTTTATTTAGGAAAAATGAAGAGTATGGGAATAATGTTGGTTTATGTATAATAATGAATGCTTTTATCCTGAACTACCTCACAAAAGATGTATATTCTTTCTCTGAATGTAATTCTTCATTGAAGATAATCTCTTTATTTTTAGGCATATTTTATAAAAATTTTATACTAAGTATAAATTCCCCTAATGGAAAAATCGCAAATTATAGTAAGATTCATTTCTTTAAATCCCACAATTACAAAATTTTAGTTCAAAAATAGTAACTGATGAAAAAATATAATTTATATATAATTGTTTTCTTATCTTTTTTGTTATGTCTAAGTTCCTGTGCTTCAAAGAAAGACATGTTTTATTTTCAGGGAGACGAAACAGCTGTAAATGAGATATATAAATATACTCCAACATTAAAACCTGATGATTTACTGGTAATAACAATCTCTGCTCTTGATGTAGAATCCACGCTACCGTTCAATCAAGTAAACCCCTATAATACTTCCACTTCTACAGCTGAAAGCGTTACTACTACTAATCCAAGATTAAAAACCTATTTAATAGATGAAAATGGAGAAATAGATTTTCCGGTACTGGGTAAATTGAAATTAGGTGGATTAACCCGTTCACAGGCTATGGATTTTATGAGGGAAAAACTTGCCAAATATATAAAAGACCCTTCTGTTAATATACAAATTTCCAATTTCAGAATTACAGTTTTAGGAGAAGTTAACAAACCCGGCACCTATACACTCGCTAATGAAAAAATAACTCTGCTCGAAGCTTTAGGGCTTGCAGGAGACTTAACTATATATGGATTAAGAAAAGATATCATTGTGATACGGGAAATAGAGGGGAACAAAATTTTTACCCATGTAGATTTGACATCCAACCAAATATTTAGTTCTTCTGTATATTACTTGTCCCAAAATGATGTGATTTATGTACATCCGAACGGAGCAAAAAGAAATTCTTCAACTTACAGTGCAACCACATCTGTTTTTGTATCAATAGCAGGTATCATTATTTCTGTAATATCTGTACTTACTCGTTAATCTAACTTATGGAAGAAAACAAAACAATATATCAAGAAGAAGAAGAAAACATTAATATCAAAGAAATCCTATATCAATATTTACGGTATTGGAAATGGTTTGTCATATCTGTTATAGTTTGTGGCTTATTAGGTGTTTTATATCTAAAAATTACTCCAAAACAATTTCAATCTGAAGCTAAGATATTATTGAATGATAATTCGGATAATAGTTCTGCTTTACCAGGACTCAAAGAATTAGCAACAATTACAGATATTTCTGACTCAAAAATTGAAGATCAGATAGAAGTACTAAAATCCAGACGACTAATGACGAAGGTAGTTGACAAACTGGATTTAAATATCCAATATTATCAAAATAATGGACTTATAACTCCGGAAGTATATAAAGAAGATGCATCTGTTTTTATTAAATTTGTTGATGAAAAATCCAAATTCTCAATTGATTCTTTAACCCATTTAAAGATTACAATAAAATCTAAAGATCAATACATCTGCGAGAATCTTTTATCAGAAAAAGAAACTACCGGAACATTCGGTAAACCTTTAAAATTTTCTTTTGGAGATATTGTAATCCTACGTAATCCTAAAGCCGAAATAGGAGATGTAACAACTGTAGAGATCTCCCCTATAATGAACACCGTACTTGGATATTTAAGCTCTATTGATGTAAAAGCCGCCTCAAAAAATGGAAATGTAGTCAGCTTAGCTTTACAAAGCGCTTTACCTGAAAATGCAAATAAGGTCATTGACCTATTAGTTTCTCAATATAAAGAAGATATCATTGATGACAGAAACAAAGTAGGAAACAGTACTGTTTCCTTTATTAATGACAGACTGGCTCTTATTTCCAGAGATTTAGGAGCAACGGATGAAAATATGGAGAAATATAAGTCCCAAAAAGGAATTACAGATATAGTTACTGAAGGGCAGGTTGCAGTTCAGCAATCTTCAAAAATAGATGACCAGTTAAAACAATACATGATCCAACTTAGTTTAATAGATTATATGAACAATTTTATTAAAACTAACAATAAATCTCTTGTTCCAACTAATATTGGACTTACTGATCCTTCCATCACCCAAACGACACAGGAATATAATCAATTAGTACTGGAAAGGGATAATCTATTAAAAAGTTCTACCAGTGAAAACCCAATAATTAAAAACTTGGATCAGAGAATCAGAGAGTTCAATAATAATTTGGTGACTAGTTTGAAAAATTATAAAACCACTACTGAAATTGCCATCGGAAACTTGAGAAGACAATCCGGCCAAATGATGGGAAGTATTTCAGCATTACCATCAAAAGAAAGAGGATTCAGAGATATTGCCCGTAAACAACAAACTGTAGAAGCCTTATACTTACTTTTATTACAAAAAAGAGAAGAAACAGAAATTACCACGGCATCAACTCCAGATGTTGTGAAGATTGTAGATAAAGCTTATTATGCCAAAAAACCTGTTTTTCCTAAAAAAAATATTGTTCTCCTGGTAGCTGTTTTATTAGGGGTAATTATTCCATTCGGAATATTATATATTAAATTCTTACTGGATGATAAAGTAAAATCAAGAAAGGATATAGAAAATACCGTGAAAAATATTCCTATTACCGGATATATCCCTAAATCAAATGAAGGTTTAATTGATATAAAGAGCGCCAATTCTCCTTCAGCTGAAGCTTTTAGAATATTAAGAACCAACATTAATTTCTTCTTACCTGATAACAAAGATTCTTCTAAATGTATATACATAACTTCTACTGTAAGTGGGGAAGGAAAAACCTATATTACAGTTAATTTAGCATTTACTCTCGCCTTAACCAATAAAAAAGTATTAGTGCTGGAAGCAGATATTCGTAAACCTAAAGTTAGAGAATACCTAGGAATATCTGGAACTCCTGAAGGAATTACTGAATATTTATCGGAAAATACTTCCGAAATTTCCAAAAATATAATTTCTGTAAATTATCCTGATGGAAACTTTAAAACTCCCGTAAAAATTGATATATTATCTTCTGGAAAAAAAGCTCCAAATCCTTCAGAATTATTTATGAATGAACGATTTAAAGATATTGTCAATTATGGACTACATCATTATGATTATGTAATTGTAGATACAGCTCCTGTTAGTGTCGTTACAGACACTTTATTAATCAATAACTATGCAGACTTATTATTATATGTCATAAGGGCCAACTATTTAAACAAAAATCTGTTAGATGTTCCTAGACAACTAACAGATGATAAAAAATTTGATAATCATAAAACTGCTATTTTGATTAACGATGTGGATACAAGACAAGGGTATGGATATGGCTACAGTCATGGATATGGATATCATGAAGAAAAAAAATCATGGTTTAATAAATTAATAAATAAATAACATAATATCCTATCAGCTCAAACCCTTAGAACGTAAAATTATATCTTAATCAAAATTATTATCTTTGTTAACTCAAAATTATCAATAAACATGACTATCAAAAAAACACTCATCAAAGAAATTATAAAGCAGGAGGATGGTGCGTATCTATTAGAATTACTTTTAAAAAAAGGATATTTCATACATGACATAAATAGAAAAAGCTCTCTTTTTAATATCAGAATACAGTATTATAAAGAAAATGGCTTAGTAAATATTGGGACAGGAAAAGATCTAACTTTTAAATCCTATATAAAAAATTACTTTTCGGGAAGAAATTATTCGGAATACATCCAAACCGGATGGCACTCCAAGAAAATTACTGGATGTATCCAAATTACATTCTTTAGGCTGGAAAGCTAAAATTGGGTTGAAAGAGGGAATAAATAAAGTTTATAAAGATAAAATTTAATTAAGAGTAAAATGAAGAATGTATTAGTTACAGGAGCTGATGGATTTATAGGTTCACATCTAACCGAACTGTTATTGAATAAAGGATATCAGGTAACCGCTTTGTCATATTATAATTCTTTTAATGATTGGGGGTGGTTGGAAGGTATAAATAATTCTAATTTAAAAATAGTAAGTGGAGATATCCGAGATCCTCATTTTTGTAAACACATAACTAAAGGTGTAGATACTATATTTCATCTGGCAGCATTAATTGCCATCCCATATTCTTATGTAGCACCTGATAGCTATGTTGACACCAATATCAAAGGAACTCTTAATATATGTCAGGCAGCAAAAGAAAATAATGTACGAAGAGTATTAATAACTTCTACTTCTGAAGTTTATGGAACAGCTAAATATGTCCCTATAGATGAAAACCATCCTAAACAACCACAATCACCTTATTCAGCAACAAAAATAGGAGCAGATGCCATGGCCTTAAGCTTTTATAATGCATTTGAGCTTCCGGTTGTCATAGTCCGTCCTTTTAATACTTACGGTCCACGACAATCAGCAAGAGCAATTATCCCAACTATTATAACACAGATTGCAAAAGGAATCAAAGAAATAAAATTAGGAGACCTTACTCCTACAAGAGACTTTAATTATGTTAAAGACACATGTAAAGGATTTGTTGAATTAGCAAAATGTAATGAAGCTATAGGTCAGGAAGTCAACATTGCAAGTAACTATGAAATATCTATGAGAGATACTTTAGAATTAATTGCTAAAATCATGAATTCAGATGTTAAATTTGTAGAAGATGAGCAAAGATTGCGTCCTAAAAATTCAGAAGTATTCAGATTGTGGGGAGATAATACAAAGATAAAATCTCTAACCGGATTTACTCCTGACCATGATATAGAAGAAGGATTGAAAGAAACCATAAGTTGGTTTACTGACGCTAAAAATTTAAAAAAATATAAAGCAACAATTTATAATGTATAAAGAGTTTGTTTATTTTGTTAGAGACCTTTATAGAACAGAAGATTTTATTCCTCTGCACACCCCCTATTTTGGAGGAAATGAAAAGAAATATCTCGAAGAATGTATTGACACAACTTTTGTTTCGAGTGTTGGGAAATTTGTAGACCTGTTTGAAGAAACAATGGAAAAATATACAGGAGCAAAAAAAGCGGTTGTATGTGTAAATGGAACTAATGCATTACATCTTGCATTATTATTAGTTGGTGTCAAGGAGGAAGATGAAGTTTTAACCCAGGCATTAACTTTTATAGCGACAGCTAATGCCATTAGCTATATTAAAGCAAAACCTATTTTTTTAGATGTTGATAGAAATACTTTGGGACTTTCATATATAGCACTCAAAAACTGGTTAGAAGAAAATGCGGAAGTGAAAAACAATGAATGTTTTAATAAAGTAACAAGTAGAAGAATCAAAGCTTGTGTTCCCATGCACACTTTTGGACACCCGGTAGAGATAGATAAACTATTAGAAATTTGTAAAGAATATTATATTGAGTTAGTAGAAGATGCAGCAGAAAGCTTGGGCAGTTTCTACAGTGGGAAACATACAGGAACATTTGGGAAAGTTGGAATACTTAGTTTTAATGGAAATAAAACCATAACCACAGGAGGTGGGGGAATGTTATTATTCCAAGATGAAGAGTTAGGAAATTTAGCAAAACATTTAAGTACTCAAGCTAAAGTTCCCCATCGTTGGAAATTCATACATGACTATATCGGATTTAATTACAGAATGCCAAATATTAATGCTGCTTTAGGATGTGCCCAAATGGAAAATATAGAAGAAATTATAGTAAACAAACGGAAAACAGCAGAAAAATACAAATCATTTTGTGAAAATAATCATATAAATTTTGTAGAAGAACCTGAAAACAGTAAATCTAATTATTGGTTAAATGCCTTGATTTTAGAGAATAAGGAAGAAAGAGAACAATTTTTAGAATACACCAATAACAATAAAGTTATGACAAGGCCTATATGGGGATTAATGAATAAATTACCCATGTTTTCAGATTGCCAGACGGATAATTTACTAAACACCCAGTGGTTAGAAGAAAGAGTAGTTAATATTCCAAGTAGTGTAAGAGTATGAAAAAAAAACTTATTTTGGTAGGAGGTGGAGGACATTGTAAAGCTGTCATAGATGTAGCTGAAAATGCAGGTTACTCTATACTAGGAATACTGGATACTCCTGATAAAATAGGCATGAAAGTTCTATCTTCAAATATTATAGGAGATGATGATGATATAAAAAAATATATAAAGGAAGCTTTATTTTTAATTACTGTGGGATTTATCAAAGACAATACATTAAGAATAAATTTATTTAATAAAATAAAAAATGATGGAGGAGAATTTGCAACAATTATTTCTCCAACAGCCTACATTTCCAAATATGCAAAAATAGGAGAAGGTTCAATCGTTATGCATGGAGCTACAATAAATGCAGAAGTAAATGTAGGAAACAATTGTATAATTAATACATTATCCAATATAGAACATGAAGTAAATGTAGGGAATAATACACATATTTCTACAGGAGTAATGATTAATGGTGGATGTAATATAGGAATGAATGTCTTTATAGGTAGCCAAAGCACCATATCACAATCAATTCAAATTACAGATAATTGTATTATAGGAAGCAATTCATTTGTAAACAGAGACTTAACTCATGAAGGAACATATGTAGGAACTCCAATTAAACAAATGATATGATAAAAAAAACTATTATAATAGCTGAAGCTGGAGTCAATCATAATGGATCTATAACTATAGCAAAGCAATTAATCGATATAGCAGCCAATGCTGGAGTTGATTATGTTAAATTTCAAACATTTTCTGCTGAAAAATTAGTGTCTAAATCAGCCGAAAAAGCAGATTATCAAAAACAATACACTAAGAACGAAGAATCTCAGTATTCCATGTTAAAAAAACTGGAATTGTCAGAAAAAGATCATTCCGAATTAATTAACTATTGTAAACAAAAAAATATTAATTTTTTCTCTACTGCTTTTGATTTGGCGTCTTTAGAATATTTAAAAAAAATAGGACTTGATTTAGTAAAAATACCTTCAGGAGAAATCACCAATTTACCTTATCTAAGAAAAGCAGCTAATTTATTTTCGGAAGTTATTCTCTCAACAGGGATGTCGACAATAAAAGAAATAAAAAATGCAGTAAAAGTATTTACTGATGCGGGAATTAAAAAAGAAAATATCACTATACTACATTGCAACACTGAGTATCCCACTCTCATGAAAGATGTGAATTTAAAAGCAATGTTACATATTCAAAAAGAAATGGGTACGGCTATCGGTTATTCTGACCACACGTTAGGAATTGAAATACCTGTAGCTGCTGTAGCATTAGGAGCCAACATAATTGAAAAACATTTTACTTTAGATAAAAATATGAATGGCCCCGATCATAAGGCATCTTTAGAGCCTTCAGAACTCATGGCAATGGTTAGAGCCATAAGGAATATCGAGGAAGCTATTTCCGGATCCGGTTATAAAGAACCTTCCGAATCCGAAATAAAAAATATTAATATAGCTAGAAAAAGCATTGTTGCTTCCAAGGACATTAAAAAAGGAGAATTATTCTCAGAAGAAAATTTAACCGTAAAGAGACCTGGAACTGGAATTTGTCCAATGGAATGGGATTTTGTTATAGGAAAAGTTTCAAAAAGAAAATTTAATGTAGACGAGTTAATAGAATTATGAGAAAGATTTGTGTAATAACAGGAACACGTGCAGAATATGGAATTCTAAGTAACTTAATGCTATCAATTAAGGGAGATGATGATTTATTATTACAAATCATAGCAACAAATATGCATCTATCTTCAGAGTTTGGCCTTACTTATAAGGAGATTGAAAATGACGGTTTTTATATAGATAAAAAGGTACATATGCTTTTATCTTCCGATACAAAAAATGCAGTATCTAAATCAATAGGGCTGGCAACAATCGGTTTTGCTGACGCTTATGAAGATTTAAAACCTGATTTATTATTGATTTTGGGAGATCGTTATGAGATGCTGGCTGCAGCTACTGTTGCATTAATTTATAAAATCCCAATTGCCCATTTATATGGAGGTGAAATAACGGAAGGAGCCTATGATGACTCTATACGTCATGCTTTAACAAAAATGAGCCATCTGCATTTTACCTCCACAAAAGAATATAAGAAAAGAGTGATCCAGTTAGGGGAAGAACCGGAAAGAGTTTTCCATGTTGGAGCATTAGGAGTAGAAAACATAAAAAAAACAAAAATTTTATCAAAAAAACAATTAGAAAAAGAAATTAAATTTGATTTAGGAGACAAATATTTACTTATTACTTTTCATCCTGCAACACTGGAAAATAATACAGCGAAACAGCAGATTGAAAATTTATTAAAAGCGTTGCAGGATTTGCCCGAATATAAATTTATTTTCACCTTACCTAACTCAGATTCAGATGGTAGAATTATTACTGAAAAAATAAAAGAATATGTTGATACAAATAAAGAAAAAGCAGCAGCTTATACATCCTTAGGTAAGTTAAAATATTTTTCTACAATGAATTATGCCACAGCTGTTATTGGAAATTCTTCAAGTGGAATTGTAGAAGCACCTAGTTTCCATATTCCTGTTCTTAATATTGGAAATCGACAGAAAGGAAGAATAGCTGCTAAAAGTATTATTAATTGTGGCGTTTCAAAAAATGAAATTGTGGATGGATTACAAAAAGTATTATCAAACAAAAATATATTGAAAGTAAAAAAAATACAAAACCCTTATGAAGGAAAGAATCCTTCAAAAACTATCTTAAAAATCCTAAAACAATATCCATTAGAAAATATTATTCAGAAATCATTTTATGATATATAAATAACCTGATAATAAAATGTTAGATAAACAAAAATATATTATTTCAGATTCGGCTACAGTAAAAGATGCATTAAAGATATTGAACAATATCTCTGAAGCACTCACACTATTTGTAGTTAATAAAATGAATATAATGATTGGAACTATAACAGATGGAGATATAAGACGACATTTAATAGAAGGAATTACATTAGAACATCCTGTTACATCTGCCATGAATCCTAATTTTTACTTTATCAAAGAAAACGAAATAAATGTCCAATTCATTAAAGAATTAAAAAGGAAAGAAATTCATCTATTACCACTTTTAAATAAGAAAGGAGAAATTATTAACATCTATAATTTAAAAAAACGAAAATCTGTAGTTCCTATAGATGCTGTATTAATGGCAGGGGGTAAAGGGGAAAGACTAAGACCATTAACAGAAAAAACCCCAAAACCTTTAATAAAGATAGGAAATAAATCCATTATAGATTATAATATAGATAGGTTAATTGATTATGGGATAAACCATATAAATGTAACTGTAAATTATCTAAAAGAACAAATTATTTCTCATTTTAGTTCCCCTAGGAATGGAATAAATATAAAATGTATTTCTGAACCTGATTATTTAGGAACTATAGGATCTGTAAAATTTATTGAATCTTTTCATAATGATGTTATATTAGTAATGAATTCTGACTTATTTACTAACATTGATTATGAAGATTTTTACTTGCACTTTAAAGAAAATGAAGCAGATATAGCTGTTGCAGCTATACCTTACTCTTATTACATTCCCTATGGAATATTTGATTTAGAAGGAGATAACATTAAAGGTACATTAGAAAAACCCACTTATAATTACTATGCCAATGCAGGTATTTATTTAATAAAAAGAGAGTTATTGGACTTAATTCCTGAAAATCAGTTTTTTGATGCCCCAGATCTATTACAATTATTAATAAATAGGAGAAATAAAGTAATCAAATATCCTTTAACTGGGTATTGGATCGATATTGGTAAACATGAAGATTATAATAAAGCACAAGAACTTATAAAACATATAAATTTTTGAATAAAACATTATATATAATTCCCGCTCGTGGTGGAAGTAAGGGAATTCCTCATAAAAATATTAAATTATTTTGTGGAAAACCTTTAATCTCTTACTCTATTGATATCGCACGTAAATTTGTTACAGATGAGCATATATGTGTATCTACAGACGATGACAAAATTATTGAAGTGGTAGAAAAATTTAATCTATTAAAAGTTCCTTTTAAACGCCCTAAAGAACTAGCAACGGATACTGTTTCAACTAATGATGTACTAATACACGCTATAAACTTTTATGAATCGAAAGGAATTTTTTATGATAACATTGTCTTATTACAACCAACTTCTCCTTTAAGAACATTCCAACATATTAAGGAAGCGATATTATTATATACTGAAGATTTGGATGCTGTGATGTCTGTCAGAGAATCACATACAGCAACTGTATTATGTGAAGAAGATAAACTAGGATATCTTAGATCTATATTTAATACAAATAATTCGAGAAGACAGGATGTTAAATCTTTTTATGAATATAATGGAGCCATATATGTTATTAATACAAAATCATTAAAAGAAAAAGGTCTTAGTAATTTTGAGAAAAAGAAAAAATATTTAATGCCAATGGGAAATTCTATTGATATAGATACTATGTTAGATTGGAAATTAGCAGAAATGATTTTTAAAAATGAATTTTAAATTAATTTTAAATAAAATAGAATCTAATAAGGTTTTCAAAAATGGATTGCTTTTTTCCTTTTTTTCTATTTTAAACAATGGGATAAGTTTTTTTTTATTATTAATTCTTGCCAAATTTCTTTCCCCTGAAGATTATGGGAAGTTAAATTTATTTACCACTTTCATTACATTATTTTCAATATTAATATCTCTAAACACCAATTCATATGTTTCTATTGCATTTTTCAAAAAAAAAGAAAAACTAACAAAAATAATCAATATAGTAATATGTGTAACTTTAGTGATATGTCTGCTTCTTTGTGTAGTTTTAGGATTATTCAAGATGTATCTGACTCCTCTAATAGGATTCCCATATAAATACCAGTTAGTAGCAGTTATAATATGTTTATTTCAGGTTCTCAATAATTTGAATTTAGAAACCTGGAGATTGGAAGAAAAACCCATACAATATGGAACATATAGCTTGTTATTTGTTATTTTAAATTTGGCAGGAACACTATATTTTGTAATATGTCTTAATTTAGACTGGAGAGGAAGGGTGTATGTACAACTCTTATTTACTTTTATATTTTTTATAATCGCATTTATTTTTCTAATACGAAAAAAATACTTGAAAATAGATATCCCAGACAAAAGCACGGTTAAGGACACTTTTTCTTATTCAATCCCTTTAATTCCCCATTTAATCTCGATATGGCTTAGACAAGGTATGGATAGATATATAATAAATTTCTTTTGGGGAAGCATAATGGTAGGATTATATAGTTTTGCCTATAATTTTGCTATAATTATACAAATAATAGGGGCAGCCTTTAATTCCGCTAATTCTGTTAATATTTTTAAAAATTTATCAGAAAACCCAGAAGCGGCAAAAAAATATATAGTAAAAGAAATTAAATATATGTTTCTTTTCTACTTAGTGTTGTTTTTTGTTGTACTTGGGCTATCCTATACACTAATACCTGTAGTGATGCCTAAATATAAAAATTCTATAAAATTTTTATTCCCATTATGTTTAGCCTCATTTTTTCATTGTATCTATTTATTATTTGTTAATTTTTTATTTTTCTATGAAAAAACAAAAAAACTAATGCACATCACTATTTCCATATCACTTATAAACTTATGTCTGTCTTTTGTCCTAACAAGATATAATACTTTATGGAATTCTTATTTATTTTTGTTAAGTAATATGACCATTTGTTTTTTTGTTATCAAATATTCATTAAAATACGCAAAATTTGAATTAAAAGATTTTTTTAGTTAAATAAATTAATTATAATTTCTTAATTAGAACTCTTTAAAAGATATATAGAACTTATTATGACATGATAAAAAAAGTATATATAATATTAACAATTATTTTCTTAGTCGCATTGCCAAAAGGAGGAATTAGAATAGGAGAAATCCCCATCACTTGGGGGTATATATTATTATTCTTACCATTACCTTTTTGTCTGATTAATTTGAAATCAAACATAAAAATGACTCCTCGAAGATTAGCTTATTTATTAACCTTGCCTTTCTTGCTTTATACATGTATAATTTTTATTTTTTCCAAAGTAGAATATATCTCAAATGTCATATCACTTTTTATAAGTTTTTTTTTAATGCCTTTTTCCTTTTTGATTGTATTTAGCAATATAATCCAAAGTAAAAAATTTCAGGACGTTTTTTTTAGAACTTTTCAAATCTGCATCAGATTCGTAATTCTATTTGGATTATTCCATTTTATATATAAATATATAACTGGAATATCTTTTGAAATACCCTATTTAACCGTTAATGCAGATGATTATGGTCTAGTTGCAGGTAAAAATAATCTAAGAGGAGAAATCTACAAATTAGTATCAACATATAATAATGGTAATATATTAGGAGTGTCTATTCTAATTATTACTCCTCTATATTTAAAAATAGAAAAATTTAAATTATTTAAAATTTTATTATGGATAATGTTACTTTTAACATTATCTAGAACTGTTTGGGCAGGAGTAATCTTCCTAATGCTATTATACTCTTTGAATAATTTCAAGAAAAATTATTTCATTATTATTATTTTAACCATTTTTACCTCTTTTATACTACCCTATATGGTTTATTTTATGGGGTATGATGATAGTTTTTTATTTGATAAGCGTGTAGGAGGAAGAGATAGACAGTTCTCTGTTTTAGAAGATTTATCTTTATTTGGAGGATTTAAATCTGTTGAATCTATGGGAGAAATAATATATTTATCAATTTTAGGAAATTTTGGCTTTATTGGTTTGCTTTTATTCATTCTATATTTATCCTCTCCATTAATATCATGTTATTTTTATAAAATAAAAAATAATGTTAATTGGGGAATATATGTATATCTGTTATTATGCATGTCAGATGGAGCAATTTTATTAATTCCTATTATGGCTTTTTTTTGGTTTATTTCTGCTTTTAGTTTAGAAAAAATAACCTATAATCCTCTTTTATGAAAGATATAAGATTTGATAAAATATTATTTATTATTACAGAACCTCATATGGTATCTTCTTTAGAGGGAATGATTAAATTATGTGAGAAATATTCCGTAGATTTCTATCTTTTCCGATTACCCTATAAACAACTAAAAAAAAGAGAAAGAATAGCTAAAGGTCCAAACTATTTAAAAACTATCAAAAAAGAAACAGGAAAGATCCCAGTCCGATATTTAAATGATAGCGTCATAGTCTATTCTTGTGCAGAAGGTTTTGAGTTCTCAAATAGAAATAGTTGGATGCCTCAACTCTATAACTGTCGTCAAGTATGCATTATGCACGGATTTACCCGCATAACACTTGTCCCGTCTAAAGAACTATTTAGAAAAATCATTAATTTCTGCTCATCTAAAATATTAGGAATTAAAGTTTTTGGAGCAGGATTTGGGGCTAATATTGTTGATTATATTATAGTATACTCTTCCTTAAATAAGAAATTTTTAATAGATAATTTTTCCTGGAAACCCAATAATGTGATAATTTCTGGGAAATTGCTAAAATACCCCTTATTAACATCTATTCCAGGTAGGAAAGATAATACTAAAAAATGTATTTTTTTATTACAGGATTTAGTGAGTGCTGATATTATATCAGATCACAATTCTTATCAAGAAATTTTATTACAAATTATAGACGATATATCTCCTTATTTTGATGAAATTCTAATCAGAAAACATCCAAAGATGAGCTATGAAGATCTTAATTTACTTATAAACAAAGAAAAAATATCTTTTTCAAACAATCCAAAGATTGAAGATGATTTAAATACGGGTATAAATCTGGCGATTTCTTTTTTTTCTACAGCATTAATAGATGCTAGCTTATATGACATTCCTGTCATGGCTATTAAAATAGAACAAATTCCAGAAATTGAATATATCCGATTTAATAAGGTTATTAAATTAGACGAAATAAACACAGAACTAGCTAAAGGCATAACTTCAGACTATATAATTAACCCACAATATTTTGATTGTTCTGATAATGCTGAAGAATCATTCAAAAAACTATTAATATAAAAGCCAAGAATAGATTATTAATTGTTACAATAATAAAACAAATTCTGTAAATTGCAAGAGGAAAGAATTTAACTTTGATTATATGAATAAGGCTTTAGTACATGATTGGTTTTGTACAATAGGAGGTGGTGAAATGGTGGTGAAAGCCATCAACGAAATTTGGCATGATTTTGATATCTTTTCCTTAGTAGACTCTTTTGATGAAGATAAAAGGAATGAAATCCTTAAAGGAAAACAGGTTAAAACAAGTTTTATCCAAAATTTACCAACAGCCAAAAAAAATCACAGAAAATTTCTGCAATTCTATCCTACAGCAATAGAACAATTAGAAATAAGCAAATATGAACTAATTATAAGTTCCTCTTCTGCAGCAGCCAAAGGAGTATTAACAAATTCAAATCAACTGCACATTTGTTATTGTCATTCACCAGCCCGATATGCTTGGGATCTATACTATCATTATCTAAAAGAATCAGGATTAAACAAAGGAATCAAAGGATTGTATGCAAAATATGTTTTACATAAATTCAGATTATGGGATATAATTTCTTCAAATAGAGTTGATTACTTCATAGCAAACTCCAACTATATAGCGAAAAGAATAAAAAAAGTTTATAATAGAGATTCTACCGTAATTTACCCCCCTATTGATGTTGAATTTTTTAATTTCCATGAAAGTAAAGAAAATTTTTATTTGGCTGCATCAAGGATGGTTCCTTATAAAAAAATAGATTTAATCGTTGAAACTTTTAATACAATGCCAGATAAAAATTTAGTTGTGATAGGAGATGGTCCAGATTATAAAAAGATTAAAAACATAGCAAAATCCAATATTGAGTTCAAAGGCTTTCTTCCTAAAATAGAGTTAAAATATTATTTACAAAGAGCAAAAGGGTTTATATTTGCTGCAGATGAAGATTTTGGTATGCTTCCTGTTGAAGCTCAGGCCTGTGGAACTCCTGTCATAGCATTAGGAAAAGGTGGATTATTAGAAACTGTAATCCCAAATAAAACAGGAGTATTTTTTTATGAACAAACAATAAATAGTTTAGTAAAGGGTATCAATGATTTTGATAAAATCTCATTCAATCACGAAGAGATAAGGAAACATGCACTTAATTTTTCAACAGACAGATTTAAACGAGAAATAAAAGAGTTTATACAAGAAAAGTATAAAACTTTTTCTAAGAATTGATTTAACAATAATATAAAATAATTTACAAATTTTTAAATGGCTTCACCATATAGAATATTCATACCATTAATTCAATTTATACTGGATATATTCACTATAGTCTTCCTATTCTGTTATTTTTTAAAATTACAGTATGATGGAACTATAAAGATATCTTTATTATTGGAAAGTCATTATAAGGCACTATTATTGTTCATCTTAAGTTGGTATTTTATATCTGTAAAAACGGGCCTATATGAACTAAGTAGATCTTATTTTTTTAAAGTTTTAAAAAAAGTTTTTTTTCAGATATTATTTTTTAGCATTATTATCTTTGCTGTATCAGGACTAAAAAGCAAATATCTGTTTAGCAATAATATTTCAGTTCTATTTGTCATTTACCTATTTATAATTGTATTTTTAATACATGTGTCTATAATATTTTACAAAAATCAAAAATTATCCAAAGCAGTATTTATTGATTGGAATAATAACACTATAAATGTAGTAAGATATTTTAGTGATGTAAAAAAGCTTATAAATTGTGGTGAATTTGTGGATATTCCCAAACGGGATAATCAATATAAATATAATTTTAATGAACTAGAATCATTTATCAAACAAAATGGAATCCAGATCTTATTTTTTTCTTTGAATGGAAAATTAGGAAAAGAAACAGAAGATGCAATGATAAAACTGGCTGATAAAGATTTCCTAGTGTATATTATTCCTGATTCGTCTTATGACTTTTATAGGAACCTGACTCTGGATTATTATGGTACAACCCCTATTTATTCATTTAAAAAACATTCAAACCTATGGAATAAGTTTTTTAAACGGACTTTCGATATAGTTTTATCTTTTCTATTCACAATTTTTATTTTAAGCTGGTTAATACCTCTATTTTCATTAATTATAAAATTAACCTCTAAAGGTCCCATTTTTTATACTCAGGAAAGAATCGGACTGAATAGTAAACCTTTTCAAATAATCAAATTTAGATCTATGTATATAAATGCAGAGCATAGTGGTCCAAAATTATCTTCAGATTATGATCCTCGAATTACCCCTATTGGAAAAATAATGAGAAAATATAGAATTGATGAACTACCTCAATTTATAAATGTTTTAAAAGGTGATATGTCTATTGTAGGGCCAAGACCAGAGAGAAAATACTTTATCAACAAAATATCAAAGATAGATCCTAGTTATAATAAATTACATACAGTAAAACCCGGAATAACCTCATTAGGGCAAGTATATTTTGGTTATGCGGAAACTGTAGAAGAAATGGCTCAAAGATTAAAATATGATTTATTATATCTCCAAAATGATAATTTCTTTTTTGATCTTAAAATTATCTATTTAACTGCAATTGTTGTAATACAAGGAAAAGGGAAATAGAGAAGATGGGAACTCTACCAATTCATAGCGAGTTATAAACACCTATATCCCATTGAGATGATGTGTAAAGTATTAAACGTAAATGGCTACGAAAAAAAGAAATATTACCCAACCCTTGATTTTCCATTCGGATAGAGGTGTTCAATAGCTTGCCAACCGTTCAGAAACTTACTTAAGGCAAATCCTCTCATTACCCAAAGCATGAGCAGAAAAGCTAATTGCGGGGATAATGCTGTTGCAGAGAGCTTTTTTAAAACTTTAAAAGTAGAATTAGTTTACCATAACCAGTTTATTACTATAGAAAAGTCCGAATTGGCTATTTTCCTGTGGATTGAGATTGGGTATAACAGAAAAAGATTACATTCGGCTTTAAACTATAAAACCCCACAGGAAACAGAATTTGAATTTAATAACAAACAATTCGCAGCTTAGGTCTTAAATTTTGTCCAACTTTTTGTTGAAAAGCCACTTTAATTTTGTGTAGTAAATAAAAAGTTGTATATTCGCACTCGCAAACAACGCGGGATGGAGCAGTAGGTAGCTCGTCGGGCTCATAACCCGAAGGTCACAGGTTCGAGTCCTGTTCCCGCTACAGAGTAGGAGGCTTTAGAAATAGAGTCTCCTTTTTTATTTGTTATTTCTTGAAACCCCTTATTATAACTGAATATTAAGCCAACAGCTTCATTGAATTTAGGCGTTCGATATTTATTTTTTTCAAAAATTAATTTTCCTAAAAATATCGAACGTATAATTAGTCTCTTAACTTCTGTACGAGCATTTTTATAGAATACATCAATATTTAAAAGTAATTGTATCCCGAAATCAATAAACTTTTCAGCATCCTTAAAAGTATCTGAGATTTCAGCTAATTGTAAAGCTATATCAGCTATTTGCTCATTATACTTGTTTTTTAGTCTACTATAACTCGCTTTGTCTATACTATCACTAATATATTTTTCTGTTAGTTTATCTAAGTTATCTTCAATTGATTTTTTCTGTGCTTTTAGTTCCTGTAATTCCTTATCTTTATTTGAATGCTGTTTCTTATATACATCCGATAAAATTAATTTGAAAAGTCGTGTAACTTCTTTTAAAGGTCTTAAACTGCCAAATATTTTCTCTAATTCCTTATGTGCTTTTTCTGCAGGAAAATTTTCATAACATTTTTTTCTTCTGTTACAATGATAGTAATTGTGTATGTTGCCACTTCCTCCTTTTGACGGGCTACCTGTTAAATTAGAGCCACATTGGCAGCAAGCTAATATACCCCTAACTCCTCTTCATGTTTATTGTTCTTTTTTATGTTGAACCTGCAATTTGCTTTTCCATTTTTTATCTGTTGAACTTTTAAAAACGTTGTTTCATCAATGATGGCTTCATGGAGACCCTCTCTTATTTCCATAGGAAATTTGTTATGTTCAGGGACTACAACTTTACCTAAATAGAGAATATTGGACAGTAAAATGCTAAATTGACTTTTACTTCTTTTTATACCCAGTTTATAATATTTTTTTCTCAGTGTTTCCTGACTGTAATTTCCTGTCGCATATTCTTCAAATATGTTTCTTATAAGAGGAGCAGTCTGTGAGCAAGGTTGTATTAAAGGTTTATTTTTGTTTTTAGGGTCTTTTCCATTGAGATAGCCAATTGGCGCACGGTTTACATGTCTTCCTTCTTTTAAAGCTCCAATAATTCCATTTTTTGTTCTCTCACCTCGTTTTTTATTTTCTACTTTTGCTTGCAGTATATATAATCCGAGATAAAAATAATACATAGAATCTCCATAATTAATCCATTCAGATATTGAGTTTGGTTCTATTCCGCTTTTTAATAATTTTTCAACTTCCAGTATTCCTTGAGGTTCTCTTGAAAACCTATCCCATTTATGAAATAATATATAATCAATTTTGTTTTTTTTAGCATTGGCTATTAACTCCTTATATTTAGGTCTATCAAAGGTTGTGGAAGTGTAATCTTCTTCATAACACTCTAATGCCTCAATATTATTTCTTTCACAGAAATCATATAAATATCGTTTTTGTTGAGGTAAACTGTAGCCGTTATCTTTCTGGTCTGTTGTGCTTACTCTTGCGTATAAATATGCTCTTTTATTTTGAAGATTTTTCATTTTTGGTATTATTATTAGCAATAGAAACTATGTTGGCAAAATCATACAGAATTTTTCTAATCTCAATAATTTCCTCTTTAGAATACTTTTTCTCTTTACTGGAATTAAGTATTTTTTTGCATTCATCTAATGAAATCATGCTCCTTAATTTTATAAATTTCCTTCAATTACAGCCATTACCCCATCTTCAAAATATATTTCAATCTTGTGAAAATTCCATGTAGAAATGGTTTGGTGTATATCTTTATTTTTGATTACAATTTCTGAATTTTCAATAAGTCGTACATCATCTCTGGATATATAAATCTTCATGTATTCATAACAGAAAGTTTTTAAGAGGAAGAGCATAACCATTTTATCTTGGTTAGATTTCCAGTCAATAATTTTTATGGGTAATTCAAAGTTTGACTTTGGAAATTCTTTTTTTATTAAGTCGGTCAATGGAAAAATAATGTGTGGAAGTATCTTTCCCCTAAAAAAGGGAGGTTTATAATAACTTTCTGTTTCTATATGACAACTACCACAATGCTGCATTTCTAAAATTTGGGGTTCCACTAAGACAGTATTGAGTATCCCCAATTTCAAATAGCTAAAATTTGGTATTTTACTCATTACAATCTTCCTATGGACTGTTTTTAAATCGTCCAAGAATACACCAAATTTTCTTGCATCTTCAACAATATTTAGCCATATACATTGGACTTTATCGAAGCGTTTATTCTTTCCTTTATATTTTTCATCTATTATAACAACCTCTTCTTTTATCCAGTTATTGAGAACTCTTGCAGGAATGTCTTTACTTTTGGATGTCTTAGTATGGTGTAAAACATAGTTGATTATATCATTATTAAGCAGGTGTATTATTTCCTCTGGGAGGTCGCGGAAATGTTCTTGTTTATTTTCGTCATCAAACCTCTCTGCTTCTTCTCTTAATTTTTTTAAATCTAGTCCTCCCATAATATGCAATATTTAATTATCTCCGGCAAAGATAATAATATTACATTTATGTAACAAATATATTTTATATATTTTTTTACTGTAAAATGTTAAATAGAGTATATTCTATTGATAATGAACAAGTTTATTTCAAATATAATGATAATTTTTGAGTTAGCAACTAAGTTTTAGTGTATTTATTAAGCTAAAATTTGAGTTAAAAATGGATGATATTTACTGTAATTAAAATTCAATTTATACTAAAAAAATCATCTTTCAGTAAGTCAGTTTCAGGATTATTTTTTTCTTTTCCATTAATTACATAGAGCTTAAAATATTCTTTTGCCCTTGTATGGACTTCTTCTCTCGTCCGGGTAAAAGTTAATGTTATTCCCTCCACTTCTATACTGTCTCCTTTATTTAAAACATAAGTGAGGTGTTTAAGGGTAATTGTAAGGGGTATTTCCCCATAATTCCATTGATTTCCATAATCGTCCTGAAAACCTACCAGTCCTAAACCTTCATGAATCATAAGAAAAGCTCCTGTATGAATATTTTCTATTATTATACGGGTGATCTCTATCCTTTGAATCCTTATTTCAGGTCTATAGGTTAAACTAAATAAATCCATATATAATTTACATTTTTACTTTTTGATAGGTTATATTACCTGTAATACTTGCTCATAAGGGAAATTTCTTCTAAAATTTTATCAACTAATTGGGATTTATTCACCAGATACTTATTCCATTCGTTTTTAGAATCTTTTGAAAATGAAACGGATAGTTTTATTTTCCCTTCTTTTTTAGCAGCCTTTTTCTCTACTATTTCAGAAGGGATAAATAATATATCTTCCAACATTTCCAATGATTTTTCGTTGAAATAAACACATACTATGTAAAAATTAACATTACTGGTAAATGTTTTTTCAGATAGATAGATTTCTGTATCTAAGTTTTGAAAGATTGAGTAATATCTGGACTTGATTTGCAGGTAGATAGGGTGATAGAATCCGTTTTGCATAACTATAAAATCTACTCCGTTCCTGTCTATAACAGGTTTATATACATTTAGTAATTCCTGTCCATGAAACAGGATATATTCTTTTATCCGGTCTTCTGCTATATTTCCTTTGACTGTATTGGAAAGACTGACGGATTCTACACAGTTTGCTTCTTCCAACAGCTCTTCCGTTAATAGGGCTTCTTCCTCTTCCCTGAAAATGTGTAATGTTTCATTCAATACTTTTAAGGACAATAAATCACCATTGCTTATCCCTGTATTCTGGTAAAAACTCTTTAATCCTACCAATCTGTTAAAATTGTAGTTAAAAGAATCTATATTTCCCTCAAAATTTACTTCTATTTTTTGTTCTTCTGAAAAAGGCAATTCTGATTTTAATTCCTTCGGTATGTATAGGATTCCCTTATCCGTTTCGCAGTATATTATTTTTCTTTTGTATAGTTTTTTCGTCATTATTATATATTCTTTTTCAAATTGAAATCTCTAAAAAATTTACTCCAATTTAGCTGTTCTGATTGATTTTATAACTCCATTTGATTCTATTTCTATTTCATAAAGCAAATATTTTCTATCCACTATAAAACCATCTTTCAGTTTTTCGTACATCACTGGTATTATTTCTTTGGAAGAAGAATTGGCTACATTTGAACTATATGTAGCAGCCCATTTGTCCAAAGGTTCATATATTCTTATAACATCATAACTTAAATTACAGGTTTCGTCTTCCAAGTTTTTAGGAATATGTAAATTATCCGAATTTATGAAATAATCTAAATAATCACTCCCATAACTTATATTTGTTAAATGATCTTTTACTTCATATATTCTATAGGATTCAGGTAATTGCTTTCTTAAACTATCTATGGAAATACTATCTTTAGACTCTTTTATATCATAAAATCCCCGTGGATATTCATACTTCATATCTAAAGATACTGATTGAATAGTTACTAAATGGCATTTACTATTACTTTCCAGTTCTTTAGAAAATATAATAGCTTTGTATGTGTTAATCCGTACATTATTAAATTCCTTTTCACAAAAAGAGTTAAAATAAGAAGAACATTTTTCTTGCCCCCTTACTATCACCAAAGCTAATAAACTAAATAAAATCAAATAATTTCTGTGTAGTATCATATTTTATTTTTACAATATAATTTATTTTCCTGATTAATTCATAATTCCTCTCACTAAGAATAGCATCTCCTTCTTTAGGGGGATATTTTGGGGGAGGATCATAAAATTGACTTTTAGAAATATCCGGATTTTCCATAGAACCATTCAAATATCCAAATTCTATTTTCATAGCCGTGTCATCATATCTATTCACTTTTAACCCTCCACCATAAGTTTTTCTATCAGGAACTCCAATTTCTCTTCGGATTATATTTCCTAATTTAGCTTCTACCGGATTTGGACCTAAGGTTTCTCCTTCTATCGAATTCCATTCGTAATTATCATCAGTTAATTTTAGTAAAGCATGACCTATAAATTCGTGTTCTATATTTCTCGTTAAGCCATTATAACGGCAAGTTAATTCAGGCGGTTTAATATTATAAACCTCATACCTATTAGGATAAGATATTCTATATTCATATCCTTTTGCTTTTAAATTCTCATCAAAATCCCCTAAATCTATACAAGCAATATTTCCTATATTTATTTCATCATTTTTCTTAAATCCGGGAACTAACCCCATAACAACCGGTTCTTTTTCAGTTGAAAACTCAATTAGGTTACCTTTTTCATCTTTCATATTTCTGTTTCCAGAGGTGTCAATCCCAAAACTATACCCAAAAAGCAATTTCCCTTTCGAGATTTGTTCCCGGTTCAATTCCTTTTTCCAATGGTTTATAGCCGTTGAGGAAACTTTTTCATAGGCGGGTTGACATTCTCCGTCATAGTACAACATTTCGTTTTCCTTGT
>JAVBMH010000021.1:0-15665 GCA_031552575.1 Apibacter sp.
CGCAGGAATTATACAAAATCTTTTGATGGGTTCAAAAACAGAATATTATCCAAGAAATGGCTTTGACTGTGATACAAACTCATAAATAAATTAAACAACCGAAATATTAACAATCTAAACCGTTATTGTTTAAATGCACCACGGGTATAAGTTAATCTTCTTGCAAAAGTTAAAATTGATATTCTTAAAAAATCATATCTCAACAAAATAGCCTATTTATTCTATAACTTTCCAACATAAAAATGGTAATTTCTTGTTTTTTATATATGACTTGACCTAAAGTACAGGATTATATTGAAATCAATTAAATTATTTTATTGTGAAAATATCAAATTAACTTAAATAAATTAATCAATTTTTCAATAAAATCGGCTAATATATTAATAAATTACAATTATTTTAATGAAAATATGATTATATAATATTTTAATGAGATAATCAACTCCAAAATTATATTATTTTTCATAAAAATATTATGTAAATTAGCGCAACTAATTTCTATAATAATTTTACTTAAAAGAATGGATTACCAAAAGAAGAGGTCTTTAATCAAATATATTTCTAAACTAGATATCAGAGTACTTTTAGTATTCATTGCTTTAATTCTTTTAGCCCTATTTATTTTCCTGTATCAACTTTACAGACATGTTGATTGTAATCAGGTTGATTTCCTTATAGATGCAGAAAGAAAGCAGGTAGGAGAAGTTATAGAATTTCGGGATAGAACTCCAAATGCTAAAAGTTGGGCATGGGATTTTGGAGATAATACTCCAAAAGTATTTGATAGAAACCCTTTACATAAATATATAAAAGCAGGGGTATATACAATTACCTTGGAAGTAAATGGTTCGTGCACCCTTCAGAAAATCGTAGAAATACGTGATTTAGGAAAGATCATTGACTCCATGAAAGTTCCGAAAATCGTGGTTCCTACAGTCGTTAGTGTTGGACAACCTGTCGAATTCTATTACAACTATAGAAGTGAAGCCTTTTCCTGGGAATGGAGTTTCGGAGAAACAGGACAAATGGATAATACAGCTGAGTATCCGGCATATGTATACAGTACCCCAGGAGTTAAAAAAGTTACATTAGTTATAAACGGAGATGTTGCTCATATGGCAACAAAAGACATATATGTCAAACCAAGAAAATTAAATGTAACTAAAACAGACACTATAAAATCCTATGTCTATGAAAAAGATCCCAACCTTTTCCGGTTACCGCAAGGAAATCCACAAAAAGATCCTATGGAAGAATTTTTAAGAAATATTCCCGGAGTACCTGTTGAAACATCTGTACAACAAAAAATTAAAAATGCTGAAAACAACAAAGCTCCTGATATTTCTGAAAACCAATTTAAACTATTGCTATTAGATGTAGCAAAACAAAGCAAAACAAAAGAAGATTTTAGCAAATATACTTGTGGAAACTATGATTTTCCTGTCGTAAAAAATAATAAAGAAATATTGCCATTCTCAGAGTTTTGTGAGAAGATACAAAATAAGAAAATAAGGATTGATGCCTTACGATTGACAAAAAACAACAGGAATTGTATTGAAGGCATTACCATTAAATATAAAGTAAAGAAGACCCTGATCTGGGTATCCGATTAAATGAAAATTAAATTATAGACATGCAGAAGGACGTAGTATTTCACGAAGAATTATACATGGCTCTGGAAATAGCAAAAAAATATGCCTTGGAAAGCAGAAATTTTGAATATGGAGCACCTCATTTATTGAAAGCCATTCTTCATAGAGATTTATCCCTATTGAAAGAACTGGAAGCAATGAAAAAAGATGTCTTTTATATAGAAGAATGGGCAGAAGTCAGAATAGATGACTCTCCAAAAGCAACCAGAACATCTCAGCCTAACCCCGATGAAAGTATAGATAAAATCATACAGGAAGCAGATGAAATACGGGATATTTTAGGAAGAGAAGAAGTAGATCTATACTGTATCATGGTAGCTTTGGCTACTCCGGGAGTAGGATTCAGTTTCGATCAGATGAAAAGTTTTCCTATTAACCGTGGTGAACTCCTAACAGAAGTAGGAGAAACAAGACCTGTAACTGATGAAGACAACGAACATACTACCCTTTCAGTAAAATACCTTTATAAATACTGTAAAGACAAATTAGTACAAGCCCGGAAAAATCCTAAAAATATAGTAGCAAGAGAAAAAGAACTAAAAGAAATAGTAGAAATAATCTGTCGGTTTTCTAAGCCCCATGTACTTTTACAGGGATATCCGGGAGTAGGAAAATCCATATTAATAGATGGATTTACCAATCTGATTGTTAAAAATCAAGTTCCCGATAAATTAACAAAAACCAAAGTTTACGAATTAGATTTAGGAACTTTGATTGCCGGAGCCTCTTATAAAGGAGAAATTGAAGACCGGCTAAAGAAAATTCTGCAAGAATTGAAAACCTATCCCCAGGTAATTTTAATCATTGACGGAATTCATGTTTTACTTGATAAAAACAGTGATAATGCCGGAATTTCAAGTATCTTGAAAAGTGAACTTTCAGGGAATACAGGATTAACCTTACTTGTTACTACAACCGTAGATGAATACACCAAAAAGATTGAAAAAGATGAAGGACTATCCGGAATGTTTGAAGTATTGAAAGTAGAAGAACCCAGCGAAGAGCAAGCATTCAGAATAATAAAATCAGCCCTGCCTTCCTATTTAGTTCATCATGACATAAAAGTAACAGATGAATCCGTAACAGAATCCATCCGGTTATCCCAAAGATACTTAAAAGAAAAAAGTCTGCCGGAATCCGCTTTGAATCTACTGGACCGAACCATGTCTGTAATTAAAACTGCAGGAACATCCTTCTTAAAAGAAAAAGAAGGACTTCTGAAAAAACTGGAAGAAATAAAAGAAAGCAAAGGAGATCAAAAATTGGAATTAAAATGGTTTTGGGAAGACCTCAAAAAGAAGGCACAATACCTGATAATTCAAGAGAAAGAAACACAGGAAAATATTGACAGCATACCAAAAGAAGAACTATTCACTTATCTGGAAAATTTACTGGAAAAACTTTCAGAAATAGCTGTTTCCAAAAAAGAACATATTGAACCCATTGATCTTGCTGCAGTAATCGCCCAAAAAACAGGAATCCCAGTAGGAAAACTACATTCCGAAGAAAAAGACCGCCTTCAAAACATGGAAGAAATCCTGAAGAAAAGAGTGGTTGGACAAGACTATGCAATTCAGGTGATTACAGAAGCAGTCCTGGAATCCCGTTCAGGACTAAGTAAAGCAGGTCAACCTATCGGATCATTTTTCTTTTTAGGACCTACAGGAACAGGAAAAACCGAATTGGCCAAAACATTAGCAGACTTCTTATTTCAGGACGAACATGCCATTATCCGGTTCGATATGTCGGAATTTAAAGAAGAACATTCAGCAGCATTACTATACGGAGCGCCTCCGGGATATGTAGGATATGAAGAAGGTGGACTACTGGTGAATAAAATCAGACAGAAACCTTATTCCATTGTTTTGTTCGATGAAATAGAAAAAGCCCATACCTCAGTATTCGATGTTTTTCTTCAGATTATGGATGAAGGAAAATTACACGATCGTTTAGGAAAAGAAGGAGATTTCTCCAATGCCTTAATCTTATTCACTTCCAACATAGGTTCCCAGTTTATAGTAGATTCTGTGAATGATGGAAAAGGATTACCTTCTTCCAATCAGCTAATGGAAATCATGTCCCGAATTTTCAGACCCGAATTTTTAGGACGGTTAACCGAAATTACCCCTTTTGGTCCTATTACTAAAGAAAATGCAATGGGCATATTTGAAATTCACCTGAAAAAAGAATTATTAGACTTAGTAGAAGGATTAAACATCAAACTCAATATATCCGAAAAAGCAAAATCATTTCTCGTAGATAATGGATTTAATGCCACTTACGGAGCCCGTCCTTTAAAAGGAATCATACGCTCCGAATTAAGACGACCGATGGCAAAAAAAATCATTTCAGGAGAAATAAAAGAAGAAGACACCATAGAAGTGGATATAGAAGACAATAATTTAAAATGGAATAAAATTTAACATATAAATAAAAGTATTAACTAATAAAAACAAGAATTCTATGTTATCAAACTTTGGAATTGGAGGAAATGAAGTACCTCTAGACGCAAATGAAGCAATTCTTGAAATTGCACAGAACAGAACCTTAATTGCCCAAAAGTTGACAGGCCAAGCACCTGTTAAACCGGAAATTGTTGAAGGATTAACTACTGTTGAACAAGTATTTGAACACTTTAAACCAGAAGTAAAAGTAAACTTTGAAGATGCTGAAGGAGCCACAAAATTCGAAGAACTTAAATTTAAAAATTTAGGAGATTTCGGGATTAAAGGAGTTACAGCCCAAAGTAAATTTCTTACAGATTTACAAATGGAAAAAGAACAGTATCAGAAAATAATCAAACAACTTAAAACCAATAAAGTACTAAAAGCAGCTTTAGAGGACCCTGATGCCAAAGGAGCATTGATGGAAACAATAGAAGGATTAATTAACGAACTAAATCAAAAATAATGGCTAGAGAAGATATAAAAGCACAAGTTCAGGCACAAGACATAGCAGTTGCCGAACCAAGTAAAAAAATTACCATTCAGAAAGGAATTGACAAACTAGCTAAATTTGGCGGTTTTGACTTATTGGAAGCATCTATTGAAAATGTTCAGAACATGAACCCTGAACGCAAGGCAAGACGCCAGATTTTCTTAGGAGATGTTAACAAACAAGAAGAAAGAAACGCGCTTAAAAAAACACTGGAACTATGGTTGGGAGTATTGAAAAACAATACCAGCCTTACCGATATGGTTGCCCAAAGTGAAGATAAAAGCAAGGTTGCTGAAAAAACCTTACTGAAAAATCTAGCTGTTGCAGTAAAAGAAACAGAAGAACTGGAAAAAGCCTACAGAACAATCGCTTTATTCTACAAAAATACCGAACAGGAAAAAGTTAAGAATGTATCCATAGTTAACGCCGAACTAGATCAATTAACCGATTTAGATAACACAAGGTTTATTGATGCAATTCATAACGAACTGGTAGATAACTATGACCGTCTGGATCTTAAAAACAATTACGGATTAGTTGTAATTCCAGGATATCTGGGTGGAAATAAAGTAGTGGAAAAATGGGCGAAAATTTCACATGAAAACAAAGTAATGCTAATTACAGACTTTGCTCACTTAGATGAACCGGATGATGTAATGGAAATGTTTGATGAAGCCTACCTGACAGGAGGAGATATTTACCGTTCCAATGTACTAATGACTTGTAATTGGTTGGTAGGACGTGGTAAATTCGATGAAATAGAAGAAATAGACGATTTATATGTGCCACCATCCGCAGCATTAGCCGGAAAAATCTATGGAACTCTGATGTCACAAGTTACAGCTGGTAAAAAATTTGGAGGAATCAATGAAGTAGACGGAGTAAAATTCGATTTAAAGAAAAGCGAAATAGCTAATCTTGAAAATATGGGATTGATTCCTATGGTAAACGAATACGGAAAAGTAATGGCTTTTTCAGGAAAAACCCTTTTTAATGGAGATAACTTAGGACTTCAAACCTATTCCGTAGTTCGTGTATTTGACTATGTTACCAAAGTATTGATGGACTTCCTGAACCGTAGAGCATTCGAAAACTTTACAGCAAAAACCCGTAAAGAAATTATGAATCAGATTGTACGATTCCTGGATGATATTACAGGTCCTGATAAACTGATAGAGAATTTTGAAGTAAGAAGATTTGAACAAGACCCGATTCAAAAAGACCGGATTTATCTGGATATTCACATGAAACCTTATTTCCCTGCCAAAAATTTCATGATAAAAATGGATGGGCACAAAGGAGATGATGGTCATAACGAATGGGATACCGAGTACGAACAAAAATAACAAAGAAAGGAGATCTTTTTTCTCCTTTCTTTAAAAAATAAATTTATGAGGTATAAAAGCAAAATTTTCACCTTGTATCTACTGATAAGCGGAAGTTTTCTATTTTCTCAGAACGCTACATCGAATCAGGTAACTACTACCGGAATGACAAAAATCACAGATGACAGCATAGTTACAAGGGTAGTGGATTGCAATGCATTGTTCACACTCAACAACAGAAAAATAGACCGGTTAGACAAAAAAAACTATGTTTATACAGAGCCCTATTACGAAAGAGTTTATAACAACAAAAGAGACTATGCCGTTTTTCAGATAGGTAAAAGAAAGGGAACTACTCCTTTCCTGTACATACGACTATTTACTTTCAATACCTGCATAAAAGAAGATGAAACACTGGAATTCGTTATGGATAATGGCTATATGTACAGAATGGAAAACATATACCCGCCTAATTGCAACGGATTTCTAATTAGCCGGATAAAAAGAAAAGACATAAAAGCACTGACACAAGGTCATATCAGCAGTGTGAAAGTATTAACTTTTGATAAAGATTATGTATTTCACTTATCAGAAGAAGAAACCGAAAGAATGAATGATGAACTAAAATGTCTGAAATATAATAACTTTAAATTCAAATAAAATGCCATTACCACAGTTAGGTTTATCACTTTCCATCACAGACAATCCCGGTTCACCCCTCTATGCAGGAAACGGAGCAAGAGAAAAAATGGGCGAATTTGATTCAGCTATTAAAGAACACAAAATAATGATTACCATATCAGATGAGAAAGTGAATGAAGTGGAACTGGATATTCAAAATGAACTGTTTGACAAAATCAAACTATCTACCTACAAAATGATGGTTACCGATGACAAAACAGAAGAGAAAACCTACTATGAAGTAACAAGAGATTCCTTTCTTATGGATGAATTACAAAGCAAAAAAACAGGAGGATATTCATTTTTTGGTTTAGACATATTCAAGAAAAAAATCTATACACTGCCTGTAATCACTTTTGAACCGCTAGTTTCCACCATAGAAATGTTTGAAGTTTCCAAATACCGGACAAAGAAAGAAGAATACTTATCTTATACCCTGACCAGAGCAACAGAAAGAGCAACCCTGGTATCAGGGAAATTACCCAAATATTTTATAAACAAAATGAACCCCAAATATTTTTTTTATGTAGTAGACAACCACGAAGGACAAAAATTCATAGGAGATATTTCCTACAGGGAAAAATTTATAAAATCCATACCTAAAGTTGAAGTTAATTTGATCAAAAGATCAAAAAATATAAAAGAATACGAATTAGACAAAAAAGGGAAAGTCAATAAAATTATTTACTTATAAGATAAAGCTGACAATATGTATGGTATTTATTACAATACACCCATAAATTTCCAGGATCTCCTGGAAAAAAAGGATTTGGAAAAAACCAATATAGAATCCTCCATAGGTAAGTACATCAATCTTGTAGTCACCTCATCCTTTGGCGAATGCAAGTTTAATGAAATGTTTGGATGTAAAATGTGGGAAATGGATTTCGACTTGCTATCCAATTCCAACACATTAAGAGACAGAATAAAAAATGATGTAAAAGAAGCCATTAAAATGCATGAAAACAGATTAGACCTCACAGAAGTGGAAATCATAATAAAAGATGCTCCCGCAGCATCCTATAACAATGCATTAAGAATGAAGAAAAGAATTCATGTCATAATATCAGGATTCATCAAAAAAACTAACAGACCTTTTAATTTTAAAGGACATTTTTTTGTAGGCCCATTATCTTACATATAACATATGGATACGCAGGAAAGAATTAAAGACAGAATATTAAGAAGAGCTGCCCAAACCTGGGGATACACAGATAGTGAACTGGAAACCTCATTTGATCCTATCGTTTCCCTGTTGTTGGAAGCATGTGCATCAGAATTGGAAAAGATCTCCTCAGAACTCAATAATTCCCGTTCAAGAATTATAGAAAGACTTCTGGAGATTATGTCACCCGAAGACAAAACCGGAATTGTTCCATCCAGATCCATTTTACATCTTACACCGGTAGAAAACAATTTTACCATTTCCCTGAATCACCAGTTCTCATGTAAAAAAATAATACAAAACATATATGATCCTCTAAGGCCCATCATCAAAGATACCTATTTCGGAACAACCCTTCCCTTTGTAACAACTCAGGCAACCCTGAAATACATTGCATTCGGAAACTCCCTATACTCCCTGAAAAGAATAATACACAAAGATCCTGTAGCCAAAAGTAAACAGTACTTAAACCCTGGAACACTATGGCTAGGGCTCAAATGTCCGCCCGAAGTAGAGAGAATAAACAAACTGATGTTCTTCGCAGACATCAGGAATATTTCCCAAAGAGAAATATTCTATAATTACCTTAAACAAGCCAAGTTCAGTATAAAAGAAAAAGAAATACCTTTCAAAGAAGGATACAATATTCCTAATTACAGTCTGGATATAGATTCCATTGTAAACAAAAATTACAATAAAATAAATCAGATCTATACAGAAATAAATAATTACTATTTCAGCAAATTTTTCCATTTTACAGAAGATATCATTGTAGAAGAAGGAATATTTGATATGCCAGAAGAATTACAAAGCTCTTTTGATTCTGAAAAATCAAGCCTGAAGGAACTCTCAGATATCATCTGGATCAAAGGACAGTTTCCTGAAGTGGTAATTAATGATATACTGGAAAATGTGATGTTCTACATCAACTCCATTCCCGTCATTAACAAACAAGCCATGCATCAAACCCAAAGTGTAGACTCCTACATCAATTACATTCCATTAAAAACCGAAGATATATTTTTGGATTTGGAAAGTATTGATGATTCAAGGGGATACCAGTATCACATCAAAGAGTTTTCAGAAGGAAACCTGGATATAGGAGATGCAACCCTGAGGCATACAGGAGTGATTCGTTTTGATGAAAGAAATGCTTCCGAATTAATTCAGTACCTGCTGGAATTATTAAAAGATGAAAGTGCGTCCTTTTCAATCATAGGAGGAGAATTTATAAATGGAAATATCAAAGAAATAAATAAATTGATAGCCGACCTGGAACAACACATGAAAGAAAAAAAGTTCACCAAATCCAGTTTTCCCTATGTGATTATCCGCCCCAAAGCACCTACCATAAGAAAAGGTAATGACTCATTTGGTGTAAATTACTGGGTAACAACCGGAGAAGAAGCAAATGACCTGAAAGTAGGAACAAAATTAGAAGAAAAGGAAACCAATGACTTTGTTCAGGATTCCATCATGCTTATAAATCCCTCTGTAGGAGGAAAATCAAGACTAAATACTCAAGAGAAAATCACCTCTTACAGAGAAGCATTACTGACCCGGGGAAGAGTGGTAACTTTTTCAGATATAAAGACTTTTTGTCTTAATCATTTTCAGTACTCCATCTCTAACGTAGAAATAAGAAAAGGTACAAAAATAGACTCATCCACACACAATGGGTTCGTAAGAACCATAGATATTATCCTGGAAAGGAACAGCAATGCCAAATATCAGGTTTCCGAATTTGAGTGGCAATACCTGTGCGATAATTTATTGTACAAGTTAGACCACGCATCATCCAATGTATATCCCTATAGACTAATTGTAAAATGAAAAAAAATATAATAGTATCTTCCCTTTTGATTTTATTTCTGGTACTGGCCTGTAGAAGTAAATACTACATGGATGTACCCTATAAACTAACTTACAATCAGGAAGAAATAGAAAAAAAACTCAATATAACCAAATACGTTCCGATTCTGGATACATTGAATCAGGAATATGAAACCAATTTAACGGATAGGCAGGTTTATCTGAAAGAAAAATATTCCATCATTTTAGGAGTCAAACCCGAAGAAATAAAAAACTATAAATTTTATGATTTTATAGATCAATGGATAGGTACAAAATACGCCAGGGTAGGATTTACCAGAGACAGTATGAATATAGCTCCATTTATAAGTGGTCTCTACCAGTATACCTTTAAAAAGAAATTACCTACTAGTCCGCTGGAAATTTTTAAATCAAATCAAATAAGCCTTTTCACCGGAAGAAAATACCTGGAAGAAGGAGATTTGTTATTTTTCAGATACAATAAAGATAATCCGGTTTCGGATGTAGGTGTTTACCTGAGAAACAACCGGATTTTAGTCAGCACCAGAAAGGATGGACTAATAATAAGTGATTTTAACCAAGATTATTTCCAGTTGCGATACACAAGTGCAGGAAGACTTATAATAACAGAAGAAACTCAGCCCAAATAAAAAATGGAAGTAGTTGAAATAAATACAAAAGTAGAAGAGATCAAAGACCGGATTAATTCTCTGGATTACGACTTAAAAGCTGAAGTAATCATTTCCGAATTAATGAATAAACTGGAGCCGGAGGATCAGAATTTTTTGGTGGATTTCAAAGGACAATTCAAAAGACCGTTCAGAAAAGATGTTCTCAATGCCGAAATTGTAGATTTCAATTATGATGCTACCCAATTTGTAAAAATTAATCTGTCCCGCGATGGAGTTTACGATATTTTACCGGAAGGAGTGTTTCATGGCTCCAGAACCGATAAAATAAAAAAGACGGTAGATGAAATGATTAGGGAATATAAAACCCATAAAAAAGAAGAAGAACACGCAAGAAAATTCTTCCTTCCCTTTGAAAATGAAATCTTCCTGAAAGTATTGGAAAAAGAAGAATTAGAAAAAGAAATCTTGTTGGCACTTAACGGTTCCAAACCATGGGACTTTTTCTATGAATTTTGGGATCTGGACAGGGAAATTCCGGAAATATTACTTTCCAAGCTAATCAGAATACTACCCTATACTCATAAAATAGTAGGAGATCTGGACTTGACTGTACATTGTTTAAAATATTTGCTGAATGAAAATGTAGAAATAACAAAAAAACTATACAAAGAACAATCCAGTACAGAAGAAGAAATTACCCTGGGAAACTGTAGATTAGGATTAGATATGATATCCGGAAATGTGTATATGGACTATTCTCTTTACCTGGAATTTAGAATAGGCCCCATAAAAAAAACATCCTTTACAGAATATATCCATCAAGGAAAACTCAAAAAATTCATTGACCTGTTCTATGAATTTTTTCTCCCAATGGAAATAGAAGTGAAAACCACTATTTTACTGGAAGATGAAGCAGAAAAATTTAACTTAGAAGAAACGACAATATTAGGTATAACTACAAAGATATGATGAGATTTAAGACCTTTTTCAAAGATTTAATAGATCCTACCATAATCGTAGGAATTGTGATTATTTTGGCTGTTTCCATTATAGCCACTATGTTTTTCAGTTCAAAAGTAGAAAGTTTTAAACAAAAATACCGTACCAAATTCCTTACCTATTTATTCGCACTAATACTCATATTTGCGCTTATCACCTTTATAGGTTCATCGGAAGTATTTAATAATCATATTTTTAACATATTTGTATTCTATCAGGTTATTTTCTTTATTATGGGAATACTCCATTGTTACATATACAGAACCTATTTTGAAAAATTTGATAAAGAATCTCCATGGATAGAAGTACTATTCAATTTCATAATGGTAATTTACTCCTGTATACCCATAGTAATAGTATATACCATAGTAAAAGGAAACCTATATGCTTATAACATGGCATTATCAGCCTTGGCATTTATGGTTCCCACTCTTATTTATACCACTTTTGAAGCTGCAATAGCCATCCCTACTAAAATCTATCAAACCTGGGTTTTTCCGGAAGAACATGCCTATCCTGACCCTCCCGATAACGAATACAGAGATATGTATGTAGTTACCTTTGTTTTTAATAAAGATGCATATTCAAATGTCAGAACTGAATTTAGAGCGAAAGCCCCTATCAGAATGGATTTTGGAAGACTTTTCTACCATTTTGTGAATGACTATAACCTCCGGAATCCGGATTCCAAAATCGAATTGACAGATAAAAACGGAGAAAAACAACATTGGGTTTTCTATCTGAAGTCAAAAAATTTAGGTTTTCCAAAAATCATCAGACCAGAATATCCGGTACACATGAACCAAATAAAAGAAAACAGCATTATCATTTGCCAGAGAACTCCACCTTTCATTAATTCAGAAGAAGAACTTCGGGAAATAAGAAAAGATGCTGACTCGGAAAAAGAAAACATCAAAGAAAAAGAAGAAAAAAATGATAATTTTTTAAAATAAAATAAAACAGGAAACTATGTTAGAAAAGTTAAATTACTTTCCAGTCAATTGGGTAGATGGAATGAAGATCAACAAATCTCATTTCATTGCTATGCAGGACAACTTTACAGATACAATCCGAGATGCAATTGGTACTCAGGTAACACCAATCACTTACGGATTACTTCCTGTACAAAATACACTGGAATCAGTCAAATTATCTTTAGTAATAGATAACCATAAACTGTTACGCGTAAAAATAGAAGAATGTCATGCAGTAACTCCCAACGGTACCCGCATAGAAATCAATCCGGAAAACAATACCATTGATATGCAAATGCCCTATCCCGAAGCAGTATACAATCTTGAAGAAGGACAGGAAATAACATTACTTGCAAACATAGTGGTAAGCCCCTTTGAAAAAGTTCCTTTCGGAGAATTAGACCCCGAAGAAAATCCGCCAAGATATCCTCATTTAATATCTACCTACAGATTACACTTAGTACCGGAAGGACAAACTACCCAGGAATCCTTCAATGCTGGTTATCAGCTTACCGTAGGTAAAATAATTGTAAACAAAGAAGAAACCCGCTTACAATCCGGATATATTCCTCCCTGTACAACAACAAGTAGCCATAAAGATCTTATAGAAATGCATACACAGATCGATAAATTTATGGGACAACTGGAATTATATGCCGTGCAAATAGCTCAAAAAATAAATCGGAAACAACAAACCAATGAATTAGCTTCAATGGTATTAAGATTATCCAATTTGATTATCAATTACTTAGGTAATGAAATTAACTCCCTGCGATGGTTAGGATTATACACCACTCCGGCCTATATGTTTGATAAAATAGTCCGTTTGGCCAGAATCATGAAAAACTTTGTTGATGCCAAATCTGGAGCAGGAAAAGAAGAATTACTGAACTATCTTGCTGAATGGTGCGGATTGTCGCAAGGAGATTTTGAAGTACTTTTTACAGACCTAGTGAATGTAGGATACAATCATGCCCAGATAGACAAAACCATGAATCAGGTAAAAATATTCATGAGAACATTGGATCAATTATTCTCAGCCTTGAATAAACTAGATTACATTGGCAGAAGAAATGATACCGGAATCTTTGTAAAAGAACGGCAAGAAAATGATCCTATTGATAGATTAAAAAGAAGTAGATTTTTTGATGAATAAAAATTAGCATATGGAAATTTTAAATAAAAAAGAAAGATTTGTCTCCTTCCTACTGTTTATTTCTCTGTTTTTTATAACAATATTTATTATAGTAGTAGCCATATTTTTCAACTACCACCTACCCTGGAGAGAAAATGCCGAGTTGAAAAAAGAGAATGAATCTATGATCAACGAGTTCAGATATCAGGGAAGACTTGAACATCAGATGGAAACCTTGAAAAAAT
Source organism: Apibacter sp. (assembly GCA_031552575.1). Lineage (GTDB taxonomy): Bacteria > Bacteroidota > Bacteroidia > Flavobacteriales > Weeksellaceae > Apibacter. The sequence continues at coordinate 13,579 of JAVBMH010000021.1, forward strand.
ACATAGATTCCATAGATATGCAAGGACAGGATACCTATTATTACCAGCAAAAAGCCATCAATATGGTCATTGAAATGGAACAAGGTATTCCACCAAAAGATAGCATAAGAAGAGGAATGCTATATAAAAACTTTCTACTGACCAGCCGTTCCCTTATTGATGCCAAGAAAACCATCAAAACCTATGGAAAAAGCAAAGCCGAAATTGACACTTTGCTGGCTAAAGTAGAAGCTTATAGAAGACAGGTAGAAATCATGAAAAGGGATTTGGAAATATGCAGGATGCTTAATAAAAAAGATTAGCTTAGATAAGCTAAAATTTAACATTTTATTAACATTCTTAAATTAGATAAGATAAATTTTATCATTACATTTGTGATATTAAATTTTCTTAAATAATATTATATTAATCATTAAAATTAAATTATTATGTCGTTTAAATCTAGATTAGAAGTAGCAGGAAAGAAGTACAACATTTTAAATGTGAACTATTCTTTAGCTCAGGAAACCGATCCTACCGGACGTCCATCCTCTCAAACTCGTGGTGGAAGAATTGAAATTACTGTAGAATCTACTGGAGAAACTGACATCTTTGAATGGATGACTAACAGTTTTGAAAGAAAAGATGGGAAAATCACTTTCGTAAAAAGAGATTCTGATGCCACACTAAAAGAATTGAACTTTACAGATGGTTATGTAGTAAAATACAGAGAGAATTTTGATTCTATTGGGATAAATCCTCTAACCGAAACCTTTACCATTTCAGCAAAAACAATAAAAATGGGAACAGGTGAACATGTGAACGAATGGGTATAAAACCATGAAAATATATTTTTCTATAGAAGAAAGTACCCATTGGTAATTGAAGAACCATATTGGGGGAAATTGATATTCCCAATATGGTTTCTTTACACAAAAAAATAAAGTTCTTACTAACCAAAAAACAAAAAATATGTCATCTTTTTTAGCCAAATTAGAAATTGATGGAGAAACCCATAATGTCCTGCAATGCAAATACAGTTTTAATCAAAATATAGACAATACCGGAAAACCACAAGGATCTACCAGAGGAGGGCAAATCACCCTCACCATAGAAAGCAGTGGAAAGTCCACCTTTATAGATTGGATGCTGTCTCCCAAAAAAACCAAAGACGCAACCATTATTTTTTACCGACGGGATGCTATGAGTAAACTACAGGAGGTAAAATTTGAAAAAGGATATTGTATAGAATTCTCCGAAGAATTTGATGCAATCAACGATGAACCTATGCGAATTACCCTTTTGATCTCAGCAAAAAAATTATCCGTTAGCAACGTATCATTTGAAAACAGCTGGAAAATAGAATAAATCCATAATTTCTTCTATTCACATAACATCAAAATACCATTTCATTTGAAAAGCATTTGTCCATTCCAAATGAATACATAAACCTAGTTAACTTTAAATTATTTACTATTATGAGCATAATAGATTCCAACAAGTCCAATAGCATTGATGCAAAAGGATTAGCCAAAAATATTTCCAAGGAATCAGGGCTTACAGACAAACTCAACCAGAAACTGGATGATGTTACCGCTCCCATATCTGAAGCCGTTGATAAAGCCAAACAAACAGTTAATAAGATACAGGAATCCGCAGATTCCATTAAAAATACATTGACCCAATCCCAGGAAAAACTGAATGAAGCCAGTAATATTGCTAAAAACATTACTGGTAGTGATGTTGGAACCTACGGTTTCAATAACTTCACCATCACCCCTCCGGAAGTATTAGAAAAACAAGCAGCCCTTAGTTCCATCATTTCTTACGGAGGAGATTTGGCCAGTTTACTGGGAGATTCCCATATAGTATATTCCACTGTACAGATAGATGGAGAAGAAGTACTGAAAGAAAGCCATTTCACCCTGACAATTAAACAGGAAGTATCCGACCACGATACATTTGAAATCATCTGTCCTTCCGAAGCCTTTGATGAACGGGATGCTTATCCTCTTGTAAACACAAGGAACTATTTAGGAAAAAGGGCTACCATTCAACTCAAACAATTTGGAAAAACCGCCTATATCTTCACTGGAATTATTACCAAT
>JAVBMH010000025.1:0-30978 GCA_031552575.1 Apibacter sp.
ATTGGTAATAATTCCAGTGAAGATATAGGCGGTTTTTCCAAATTGTTTGAGTTGAATGGTAGCCCTTTTTCCTAAATAGTTCCTTGTGTTTACAAGAGGATAAGCATCCCGTTCATCAAAGGCTTCGGAAGGACAGATGATCTCAAAGGTATCATGGTCGGATACTTCCTGTTTAATTGTCAGAGTGAAATGGCTTTCTTTCAACACTTCTTCTCCGTCTATCTGTACGGTGGAATACACTATATGGGAATCTCCCAGTAAACTGGCCATATCTCCACCATAAGAAATAATGGAACTAAGTGCTGCTTGTTTTTCCAACACTTCCGGAGGAGTGATGGTGAAGTTGTTGAAACCGTATTGGGGTTCTCCGGATTCTTCTTCGGGCGGTTCAAATTTTACTTTCTTTGGAGTAAGATCATCCGTGTTAAGAGTGTTTTCATCCATAATGTATTAATTAAGATAAGGTTATTAATAAATATGAGGTAAATATATGAATTATCTTTTAATGTGAATGAATGTTAACTATGACATTTGTTACAAAATAAAATAAATGCTAGATTCAAGATTTTTGTAATGAAAACAAAACAATTTTATAGTAATATTAGAGGTTATACTTCATCTAATCCTCGATTAATCGTTATTGTCATTGGAACTGATTTCTTTTTTATCGTAACTTTGTTTACGATCTTCGTAATACATCCAGAAAATCAAAAAACATGCGAAAAAATGCTATTGAGTCAAAGTCGATGATATGGAACCCTTGGCATGGCTGTCATAAGCTGAGTGCGGGTTGCAAGCATTGTTATGTGTATCGGGGAGACGCCAAACGCAACATTGACAGCACAATAGTTACAAAAACGAAAAACTTTGATCTTCCTGTCCTTAAAAAACGTAATGGAGAATACAAAGTGCCTTCGGGAACACTACTTTATACTTGTTTTACTTCCGATTTCCTTGTGGAAGATGCCGATGAATGGCGAGCCGAAGCCTGGCAGATGATGCGGCTTCGCAGCGATGTGAATTTTATGATGATAACTAAGCGTATTGATCGTTTGCGGGAATCTTTGCCGGATGATTGGGGCGATGGCTATGATAATGTCACGATTTGTTGTACTATTGAGAATCAAGACCGTGCAGATTACCGTTTACCGATTTATAAAGATGCTCCCATAAAACATAAAATACTTATTTGTGAACCATTACTGGAACGAATTGATTTACAATCTTATGAGATCGGGGCGTGGGTGGAGCAAGTTGTTGTTGGCGGAGAATCCGGTTATGAAGTCCGTTCGTGCAATTTTGACTGGGTAATGGAAATACATGATTTATGTGTACAAAATAATGTTGCCTTCTGGTTCAAACAAACGGGATCGAAATTTGTGAAGGATAACAAGGAATTTCGCATTCAAAGGAAATTGCAGCACTCACAAGCCCGGAAAGCAGGAATAAATTTTTCTACTTCAGCGTCTTCTTAAACTCAACCACTTTCAGTAAATCGACTAATTGCTCTTTTCAGGAGAATTTTGTTTTTAATAATTGAAATAATAAAACAACTCCCAAATTATGAGAGTTGTTTACTTGGTTTATTTTAATCGATTAATAGCTTAGTTACCGCTGCCGTATTCATCGCCCATTGCATGGAATAGACTTCATCCGCCTGATCTGTATCCACTATCTCAATATTCTGAGCTTTGGCTTTTATAGCAAGCAAATTACCTATGGTTGTTTTGCTTTTCAGTTTAGCCAGTAAAGCTTCCACATTTTTAGCATCCATGTTGGCTACCATTTGTCCGCCGAAAGGCATCTCAAGCCAGATAATCTCACGGGCAGCAACATCCAGAATACCGAATACCAATCCTTTCGATAAACTTTTCGATACTCTAACCTGATGTTGCATACAAGAAGGATCGTAAGCTACGCCTGTTTTTTCGGATATTTTCATCGAATGGGCAGAATTCATCCAACCGACCACCAAATTTGGAGAAATCGCTCCGTTGCTATAGGCATTACATGTGAAAATTACATATTGTGCTTTTGCCCGAATAAGCTCCTTCAAGTCGAGTTCAATATATTCAGCCGTACCTACTTTATCAGGAATACTTCGGATATCTCCGCTATGTTTTGCTCCCGGAGCCGTAAGTTGGTAATACGAACAAACTTGTGTGGCTTTTGGCAATGCTATATGGCAACTTAAGTCCATATCCAGATGCTGAGCCGGCAAACCTTTACCCCATTGCATGAATAATCTGACTGCATTGCCTTCTACCGGGAAGCGTGTACCCATCAATGCGCAAGAGGTATCTTGTATGGTTTCACTACGGTCACCTATCGCTAGAGGAATATTGAACAACATGGGATCAATATACATGGTTTTGCTACTGGTTTCGATTTGTTTAAACCTATTTGAAACCGCTTTTACACATAAATCCTCCACTTTGGAGATCATAGTTTTTAACTGAGCGTCCGTATAAATACTTACCAGTTTATTAGAACCGATTCTTTTGGATGTTCCACCCAAAGGTTTCACAATACGCTCGGCTTTCGGGTCAAAATACGTCTGGGCATACATGTTCAAGGTAAACAAGAGTCTAGCAGGAATTTTATCCATTACTTCCTCAAAGGCAACCAAGGTTTCATCGTCTCCAAACCAAAGCATATTGGCAAACAGAGAACGGGCAAATAATCCGGGTCTTTGCTTCAACAAGGAGAATGTTTTTTCTGAATCTACTTTTAAACGGGATTGCTCGATTTCACCCTGATATACTGTGTATACCTGATTGTAGAAAACGTCCATCAATTCTTTCAAATATCCGAATCCCGGTCTTTTTGCATATTCAGCCAAACGCAATGCCCTGATAAGGCGTACCCACATTCCCCGTTTCGGATGCATGATTTCGCAGGCTTTTTCCGCATCCATATTCAGTTCATTCAACCAGGTAGCAACCATTTTACATTGTGACCGATTGTATTTTAGCTTCAACTCAGTTTTCTTATCTGTTCCGGCTTTCTTTGATTTATCAAGGAAAGACGTGATATGTGCATTATTCTGAGCTGTTCTTTTTACAATTGTTTTTGGCTCTACAATTTGCAGAAATCCGGTATTCTTGTACCATAAATAACGCAATATGTCGGCAGGAGTAGAAATAAATCGTTGTCCTTTATCCGGTTCACCTTTCTCAACCAACATATCGAGTACCACGATCTGAGTTTCCTTCATTGTAATATCAGCTTCAGGAAGAGGCAGTTCATTTACCAGTATTTTCAAACTATCCACTTGCGTGGCGTCCAATGCCGTACGTGATTCCAGCAAATCTTTGAAATACGTTACCAGATCATCTTCTGTCCAAAGTTCCAGCACTTTCAGTTTACTTCCCTGTCCGAGATTTTCAATTCCGCTTAATTCGAACGGTGTACCGCAGAACGGACAACCGTTGTATCTTTCTAAAGGAAATGTATTTTCGGGAATTAAATGCCCGCATTGTAAGCGTGTTCCTTTTTCGCTTTTAAATACATTCGCAAAAAGCGTTATGATATGATCTAGCCGTGTTTCTCCGGTAGGGATATCCCATCCTTTGACTAAAGGAACCCAGTTGAGATTCACGCCTAATACGTCTTTCATTGTTTCGAAGATAGTCATAGCCTGATTCGGAGCCATGCTATTCATCGCATGCAACAGATCTTCGGATACGGTATATCCTAATTTTCTCAGGTTAGCTGCTAGAGCCAGTGTTGTTTGTGTCAGGCTTTCTTTCGATGCTACGATTTTATCTTTAGGGATAAAAATGGCATTTTGTCTGATCGAAACTTGTGATAATTTGTTTTCCATTTCAATACTTTTGAATTAATAAATACGGTAATTAAGAGACTGGATACATTTACAGTGTGATTTGAAGTAAGCCTCTTTTGACCTTTATTTTGTCGGGCAGGCTGGAATCGAACCAGAGAAGTAAATATTAATTGACCTACATATAGATAATTTTAATATTACACCACCTGTGGCCTGCCCGTTATCTTTCAAAGATATAATTTTTCATTAATAAATAGTGGAGTAGGTTGGATTCGAACCAACAACCTCATTATCCCAAAGGAGTAAACCTTAGTTGACCTGATGGAGAAATTTTAAAGATTCACAGTAATGCGCTCTATCCGGTTGAGCTACTACCCCGATTTGTGAAGCAGGCCGGACTCGAACCGGTGACCCAGGGATTAGAAATCCATGAAGTAAACCCAGATTGACCTTTTTGCTGATAATTTTAAGACGTGTGGATTCGAACCACTTTACCATATCCAGAAGTATGCCTTAATTGACCAACAGTATTAAGATAATTTCATGAGTTGCCTTGCTCTACCAACTGAGCTACTGCTTCATAATAAGACAGGTAATTGTGCAAGTGTTTACTTGGAATTAAATTGAAGTAACCTGCACTTGACCTGTCTGTTTTATTTATTTCAAATATCGCTTTTTTTAATTTTATATTGCAAAGTACTATATACGGTATGCAACCTTTCTGCGTAGCGAAAATTATTTTTTAATTCGCTTTAATATTCAATATCGGCTTAATTGTATCAAGGATAGTCGCAGTATCTTTGATTGCATCGATAATCATATTTTTATCTTTGTATGCCATCGGCGATTCGTCAAGTGTCGATTTACATACGGAGGTGGAATATATTCCCTGCATTTCATTTTCGAACTCTTCCATATTCAATGTTTTGAATGCTTTATTTCTTGCCAATATTCGACCTGCACCATGCGGGGCGGAACAATTCCAGTCTGCATTGCTTTTTCCTTCGCAGATCAGTAAACCGTCACGCATGTTGAAAGGTATAATCATTCGTTCTCCATCATAAGCACGGATCGCCCCTTTTCGGATAATCCAGTCCTTGGTATCTATAAAATTATGCATAGAATGAACTCTATCGACTGCTTCCACATCTCTCAATCCCACAAATATAGAGTGTGCCATTGCCTGATGGTTAAACTCCGCATAAGTCTGGGCGATTACCATATCTACCAGATAGTTGTACATATCGTCGCCTTGCAGCAAATATTCTTTTTTACCTACTTTATAGGCTTCGTTCAATTCAGCCAATTTTGCCGGAATATCAGAAGTCGGAACAGTATTCCGGGTAATATCCGCAAACTTATCATGATATTCTTGCGGCAGAATCTTAGTTCCTGTCATCTTTTTTGCATGGTAACTACAAATCTTTAATCCGAAGTTTCGTGAACCGGAATGTATAGTCAGGTAATGTGAACCGTCATTAGCTGATTCTCCGATCTCGATGAAATGATTTCCTCCACCTAAAGAACCTACGGAATTATAAAACGAATTTTCACCTGTTCCGATTTTTTTGCATAGTTCGGTAATATATTCCCGATTAATATTTACCACTTGCTTATTGTCTGAAAATCGAATATTCCATTGCTCTATAAATTGATTTGCATTGGAGGTAACGGTCTGCATATATTCGCCTACCCACCAGTGATTGAAATCACGGCTTTTTCGAATCTCATGTCCCATAGGCACAACTTTACGTATCTTCTTATCAATTTTTGGAAGCTCAGAAGCATCGAATCGTTTATTCAGTTTATAACTTGTTACGGAACAACCTATATCTACACCTATATAATTAGGATTGACTATAGTTGTCATTGGCATGGTAAAACCGATCACGATCCCTTTTCCTACATGAGTATCGGGCATGATACGTACTTGTACCCCTTCTGATATTTCATGATTCAGAATAGTTTGAACGAGTTCGACTGCTTCGGACTCAACATTATCAATAAATATTTTACAGTCTTTATTATATTTTCCTTTTAGTTCGATCATGATTTCTAATGTTTTGTTTAATTCTGATGCAAAGTAAAACAGGTGTTACGCATTCTTTTTGCGTAGATAAAAATATTTTTATTATTTTTGAAAAAAGGATATAAAATGAATATTGAAGAGCTACATAATGAACTGGCAGAACTGGGTATTTCAGATGATCAGTATTATCTTCATGGTCTTTACGGATCAACCAGTGATCGTGATAAAATATCTCTGCAAATTAAAAAAGGTAAATTTTTTATAGAATATGAGGTATATTATCGAGAAAGGACAGATATAGATTCATCTAAAACTTTCCTTACAGAAGATGAAGCTTGTGAATATATTCTAAAACAATTCAAACCATAATTCATGCCAGTTAACCGCAACGCCCTGATTCGTTACAAAACCATAGACACCTGCCTGCGAAATAAATTCCGCCGATGGACGCTTGAAGATTTAATCGAAACCTGCTCTGATGCCTTATACGAATACGAGGGAATAGACAAAGGTATTAGTAAACGCACTATACAAATGGATATCCAGATGATGCGTAGCGAAAAACTGGGCTATAATGCTCCGATTGTAGTTTATGACAATAAGTATTATAAATATGACGATGAAGATTATAGTATAACTAATACTCCTTTGTCCGAACAAGACCTTAAAACCATGTCGGAAGCCGTAGAAGTCCTTCGCCAGTTCAAAGGATTTTCTTATTTCTCCGGAATGGGCGATATTGTCAGTCGACTTGAAGATCATGTCACTTCCGCTAAACAGAAAACCATTCCGGTTATCGATTTTGAAAAGAACGAAAGTCTGAAAGGACTAGATTTTCTGGATGTAATTTACCACGCTATTGTAAACAAACAGGCATTGAGCATAAAATACCGTTCGTTTAGAGCCCGATCAGCTAGTACATTCATCTTTTATCCCTATCTGTTGAAAGAATATCGTAATCGTTGGTTCGTATTCGGACGCCGTAAAGAGACATTAATTAATCTGGCTTTAGACCGGGTACATAATATAGAAATTGCTGAGAAAGAGAAATTTGTAGAAAACGATTTGTTTGATCCTCAAAACTTCTTTTCTGATGTTGTGGGAGTAACCAAGAACATCGGAATGAAAGCAGAAAAAGTACTCTTTTGGGTGGATAAACAGAATGCTCCCTATGTACAAACCAAGCCGTTTCATAAAAGCCAAAAGTTGATCAAAACAAAAGATGATGATTCAATGGTCTTTGAGATAGAAGTGGTAATCAATCAGGAACTACAACGGGAGTTTTTGGGTTTTGTCGATACTATAAAAGTATTGTCTCCTAAATCACTCGTTGATTTTATGGGATGGAAATTCAGGCTGGCTAAGGAACGGTATACGGGAGAAAGTAATAATCCTACTGATTTTCAGTAGGATTATTCTATATATTACTTTCTTATTTTCTAAACACTCTCATTTCCTGAGCAATTTTATTTTCTGTAACTTTTGCATAAATCTGAGTGGTTTTAATCTGATTATGTCCTAACATTTTACTCACCGATTCAATTGACACTCCATAAGTTAAAGCCAAAGTGGCAAATGAGTGCCTGGCTAAATGGAATGTCAGGTTCTTTTTGATTTTGCACATATCACCGATTTCCTTCAAATAAGAATTTACCTTCTGATTGGAGGGTACAGGGATGATAAATCCGGTCTGTTTACAATGAAATTTAGTTTTATATTTAGAAATAATTTCACTGGCTATGGGCATAACCGGAACTTTAGACAGAACATGAGTTTTGCCCCGATTGATAAATATCCAGTTCTCTCCATCTACTCCTTTCACAATATGTTCTTTTCTCAATTGCTTAATATCAATGTAGGATAATCCGGTGTAGCAGGACAGAATAAAGGCATCACGGATAATCTCCAACCGATCCATTTCCATTTCTTTATCTTTGATGGTCAGAACTTCTTCTTCTGACAAGTAACCACGTTCCACAGGCACAGTCTTACAACTGAAATTGCAAAAAGGATCTTTTTCCAGCCAATCGTTCTTTACTGCAAGATTAGCCACTGCTTTCAGATTCTTCAGGTATTTCATGGTCGTATTGTGATTACACTTGCGAATCTTTTTGAAGTAATTCTCGAAATCGGAGATAAATTCGTAGTTCAGATGGGTGATAGGCAGATCATCTTTTTTGTATTTGCTTTTCAGAAAACTTTCAATGTGCCTTTTGGTTGTTTCATAGCGGGTATAAGTGGCATCTGCATAGCCATTATTTACCAGATTCCATATTTTTTGCAGGTATTTGTCACACAACCAAAGTAATGTCTTGTCCGTTGTTTTGATTCCCCGCATCATGTCTGCTATTTTCCGTGCACAGACTGGTTCATTTCGGGTGAGTAACTGGTGATAACATTCTCTTGCTTTGGCTGAATAAGCATCAAGGATGTTATTAATTTCTTTCGCTTGGGAAGAATTGCCTGATGCCCGCCCGTTTAACCATTTGTTTTCTACGATTGCCTCTTTAGTTGAGAACTCAACCCGTTTACCATCAACTGTTATACGCATGTAAATAGGATAATTGTTTCCTGAACATGCCTTTGGCTTTTTAATAATAAAAGCCGTTCCAAAAGTTTTAATTGCTTCCATTGTTCAAATCCGTTTAAATTAATACTAATTGATTCTTATTGATTTAAAATTGTAAATAGTTTAATATCAATTATTTAAATCTACTATTTCAACTCGAAAAACAAAAATTGAACACATGATACTCTCACTTCTGAACTTTCCAGTAAAAATGAAATTTCAATCTCTTCGGATAATTCTGTCTGAATAAGGACAAAATCCGAGGTGACCTGGTCACCTTTCCGATTAAAAATCATTCACATTTTATGAAAGTTAATCTTGTGTTAAATTTTTGTATTTCAAAGATTTACCCTATAGGTAGGTGAGTTTTTTTGAGTTCTCTCAACTCACCGAATAACTCACCTGAAATATGTATTTATACGGATTATTTTGAACTGACATAAAAAAGAAAATCCGTATAAATCAGACGATTATACGGATTTGGATTTCTTTGAACTTCTAAAAGTGGAGCTGGAGGGAGTCGAACCCTCGTCCAAACAAGCAATACATAAGCTTTCTACACGCTTAGCAAGTCTTTGTTTTTTCGATTGTAAACTGAGGACTTACACCCTATTTACAACTTAGCATCTTAAATTTCAAATAAGACTCAATGCTGATCTTGTTCTATCTCCACATTCCTGTGCCCCTGAATCAAACGCTGTAGAGAAGAGCCTTTGAGAGACATTTAGCTTCCCTGCCTTGCAGAGAAAATGCTTGGACTTACTATAGTTCGGTCGGATTAAGCAGCTAAAGCGTATTCTTCGTTGCCAGTTATAGTTTGTAATACAGTATTTACGAGTTTGCATTACGTGACTCGACGTGCTTACTTACCCATTGATCTCGCTGTCAAAACCAGTCAGCCCCATGAATAAATTATATCATTGAAAAATAGATTGCAAATATACTGCCATTTTTTTAAAAAACAGAATGAAACCTTTTTTCAAAACGAATTTATATTTTTATCACTATCTTTATCAAACAAACTAAAAAATTATGAAAAAATCATTCCTAATATATTATTATTAAATCTATTTCACATGCTTTCTGCACAAAGTTTTGAAAATTTACACATGATTAAAATTGAAAACTTTCACAAGGTAGATAAAGATATTTTTCGTTCGGCACAACCTGATAAATCCGATTTTAAAGATCTGGAAGAACTTGGCATCAAACAAGTACTGAATCTACGGAATCATCATTCTGACGAAGATGAGGCTAAGGGAACAAATATCCTTCTCTCTCATATTAGAATGAACGCCGGGAGCCTTACTGAAGAAGAATTATTGGATGCCTTGCAAATCATCAAAAACAGAAAGGGTACTATCCTAATTCATTGTTGGCATGGATCAGACAGAACCGGAGCTGTAATAGCCATGTACCGGATTATTTACCAAAACTGGACAAAAGAAGAAGCTCTTGAAGAACTAATAAATGGAGGATATGGCCATCATAATTGGTATTATAAAAACATTTCCGAACTTATACAAAACATCAATGTAGATAATTTCAAACAAAAACTAAATACCACAAAATAAAAATAGGAAAAAGGCTTTGATTTAGAACGAAAAAAACTAATTTTGTAAACATTAAAGAAAAATTCATATATGAAATTCATAGTTTCAAGCGGAGAATTATTAAAAGCATTACAGTTGATTAGCGGAGTTACGGGAGGAAACTCATCTTTACCTGTTTTAGAAAATTTTTTATTTGATCTGACTTCCGGAAAACTGACTATCTATGGTTCCGATGGAGAAACAACCATGAAAACCAGCATTGAAGTGCAAAGTAATGATACCGGAAAAATTGCAGTTCCCTCCAAATTATTGACTGATACTATAAAAACTTTTTCTGAACAACCTCTATCTTTCTCTCAGGAAGGAAATCAATTAGAAATTGTAGACGAAAAAGACAACTATTTCATTGCCTTGGATGATGTAGAACAATATCCTTCCATTCCTGAATTAGACACAGATAAATCCATCACTATAAAGGCTTCCGTATTAGCTGAAGCTATTGCGAATACTATCTTCTCAACCGGAAACGATGCCATGCGACCGGTAATGACCGGAGTTCTATTCCAGTTTACCGATGCCGAATGTCGCTTTGTTGCTACAGATGCACACCGCTTGGTAAAATACACCCGAAAGGATGTTTCTTCCAACGAACAGATAGAGTTTATAATGCCTAAAAAACCTCTTACTTTGTTGAAAAATGCTTTGATTGCTTATGACGATGATGTGACCATAGATTTTAACGAAACCAACGCTAGATTCACCCACAACGAAACACAATGGGTATGTCGTCTGATTGACGGAAAATATCCGAATTATGATGCCGTAATTCCCAAAGAAAACCCTAATGTGTTAACCATAAACCGACAGCTATTTTTAAATTCCCTAAAAAGAGCTTCTCTGTTTTCCAACAAATCAACCTCTCAGGTTCGTTTAGCATTGAATGGGAATTTATTGAAGCTAAGTGCTGAAGATTTAGACTTTGCTAATAAAGCTGACATGAGTCTTCCTTGCGATTATCATGGAGAAGAATTAAAAATAGGATTTAATTCCAAATTCTTGAACGAAATGCTTACCAACATATCATCCGAAGACATTACATTGGAAATGTCTTCCCCTAGTAGGGCCGGAATTATAAAACCTGCTGACGGACTGGATGAAAATGAAGATATACTAATGTTAGTAATGCCTGTAATGCTAAATAACTAAAACAAATTAAAAAATAAAAAATATACTTACACCATCAGTATGCAATATTTTTGCATACTGATTTTCATAAAAAATAGTTTAGAATAATGAAGATTTCTTACAATTGGCTTAGCAATTACATCAAAACCGATTTACCTGTTGAAAAAATTGCTATCATACTTACTGATATAGGACTGGAAGTAGAAGATACAGAAGAAATAGAATCCATAAAAGGCAGCCTTAAAGGAGTTATAGTGGGAGAAGTTCTGGAATGTGAAAAACATCCCAATGCAGATAAACTAAAAATAACCAAAGTTGACTTAGGTGATGGAGAACCGGTACAAATCGTTTGTGGTGCTCCTAATGTAGAAAAAGGACAAAAAGTACCAGTGGCAACTATCGGAACTATCCTTTACCCAAAAAATGGAGAAGAATTTAAAATTAAAAAAAGTAAAATCCGGGGAGAAGAATCCTTCGGAATGATCTGTGCAGAAGACGAATTAGGAATAGGAAACAGCCATGAAGGAATTATTATTCTGAACAATGAATTAAAAGCAGGCACTCCGTTAAGTGAAGTCTATAACGTTTCCAAAGATTATTGTATTGAAATAGGACTCACTCCTAACCGTACAGATGCTATGTCCCATTATGGTGTTGCCCGCGATTTATATGCAGCGCTCAAAAATAGAAAAATAAAAGCGGAATTAATTCCCGTATCCACAGAAAATTTCAAATTGGACGAAGAAACCGGAACTCCTGTTTCAGTGGAAGTAGAAGATACTAAATTATGTCCAAGATATTCAGGGCTTTACATTAAAAATGTAGAAGTAAAACCCTCTCCCGACTGGCTAAAGAACCTATTAAAAACTATAGGTCTTTCCCCAATCAACAACATAGTAGATATAACTAACTACATCCTTCATTCTTACGGACAACCCCTTCACGCTTTTGATGCAGATAAAATCAAGCAGCAAAAAATTAAAGTCGGAACCGTAAAAGATGGCACCAAATTTATCACCTTAGATAGAGTTGAAAGAACCCTATCCGGAACAGAACTGTTAATCAAAGACGGAGAAGATACACCTATGTGTATTGCCGGAGTTTATGGCGGAAAAGATTCCGGAGTTAGCAACGACACCAAAAATATATTTCTGGAAAGCGCTTACTTCAATCCCGTTTCCATCCGTAAAACTTCTAAAAAAGAAGGGTTGAATACCGATTCTTCTTTCCGTTATGAAAGAGGAGTTGATCCCAATAATACTATTATTGCCATGAAAAAAGCCTGCGAATTATTCCAGGAACTAGCAAATGGTACTCTTGTCGGAGAAATTATTGATCAGTATCCTCAGCCCGTTAAAAATCAAAAAACAATCTTACGATACCATAAAATAGATCAGATTTTAGGAACCCGGATTCACAGAGATCAAATCAAGGAAATTTTAAAATCCCTGGACATTGCTATCATCAGTGAGACCAATGAAACACTGGACTTATCCATTCCCCTTTACAGAGTAGATGTAATCCGGGAAATTGATGTAATTGAAGAAATAGCAAGGATTTACGGATATAACCACATCGGACTACCTGAAAAGTTCTCTTTTGCCTACGAAAATAAAAACCAGTTCGACGAAGAAGCTTTAGAAAACAATATTGCTAATCAGCTTAAATACAACGGATTCTACGAGACCATTAACAATTCTCTTACCCAGAAAAGAGAAGACAAAACCAATTATGTGGAACTGTTAAATCCTCTCAGCAATGAACTGACCATAATGAGACAATCATTAATTTACGGTTTGTTACAAAGCATTTCCTTCAATATTAACCGGGGGCAAAAAGAAATCAAATTCTTCGAATTTGGGAAAACTTATTTCAAAACATCCACTGATTACTTTGAAAGTAAAAAACTCGCTTTGGGATTATTTGGTAACTTTCAGGATAACAACTGGGTTTCTCAAAATAATACCTCTACATTTTACCATTTGAAAGGAATCGTTACACAAATCCTGAAATCATTCAACCTGAATCTGGATGAAAAACCACTAGAATCCAATTTATTCAGGGAAGGCATAAAACTTATCTCCAAAAAAGAATTAATCGGAAAACTGGGAGTAGTACATTTCAGTCTACTCAAAGAATTCGGAATTAAAGGAGAAATATATTATGCCGAACTGGAATGGGAAAAACTGGTTCAGGCAGTAGCTGGAAAATCGAATTACAAATTAGAAGAAATAGCAAAGTTCCCTGGTTCAAACAGAGACTTAGCCTTATTGCTGAACAAAGAAATAAAATACCTGGATTTATATAAAACAGCTTTCGAAACAGAAAAAAAACTGTTAAAATCAGTGAATTTATTTGATGTATATGAAGGGAAAAATCTGCCTAAGGATAAAAAATCTTATGCTCTGAACTTTTTCCTTCAGGATGAGAACAAAACCCTTACGGACGCAGATATTGACAAAGTAATGAACAAACTGCTGGAAAAATTTTCCACTCAGTTTAATGCAGAATTAAGAACAAATTAATATGCCTAAAAAAGTTGTAATCATAGGGGCAGGAAGTGTAGCTTTCCATTTAACCCGGGTTTTATTAGAAAACACCGTAAATGTAGTACAGGTTTTCAATAGAACTATAACCAAAGCTCAGGAATTGGGAAGTAATTATAACATCAAATTTACAGACCAGATATCTGAAATTGAAGAAGCCGACCTATACATAATTTGTACCACAGACAAAGCCATTTCCGAAATTTCCTATTACATTCCTTTCGAAAACTGCCTGGTAGTACACGCTTCCGGTTCAACCCCTATGTCTGCATTAAAAGGACGATACAGAAAAGGCGTGTTATACCCATTACAAACTTTTTCAAAAAAAAGAATCGTTAATGAAATTCCTTTCCTGATAGAAGCTGAACATCCTGAAGATGAACTGATGCTTGTAAATCTGGCCAAAAGATTATCCGATGAAGTACACATAGTCAATTCCGAAAAAAGAATGAAAATCCATATGGCAGCCGTATGGGCCAACAACTTCACTAATCACTTGTATTACATTGCAGGTGAAATCTGTAAAAAACAAGATATTCCCTTTGATATATTAAAACCTCTTATCAAAGAAACTGCTGATAAAATAGAAGATGATATTTTACCTTATGATGCCCAAACCGGTCCTGCCAGAAGAAACGACGAAGCCATAATAAACAAACATCTGGAAATACTGGAATCTGCCTCAGATTCACGAAAATATAATATTTACAAACTATTATCCGAATCAATCTTTGCTGCCTACCATGATAAACTATAAAGAAAAACTAAACCACATTACCAGTTTTGTTTTTGATGTAGACGGAGTAATGACCGATGGAAGTCTGATTCTATTCAATAATCAGATGATACGCAGTATGAATACCAAAGACGGATTTGTATTACAATTTGCTGTTAAAAAAGGATATAAAATAGCTGTTATCACCGGAGGAAAAGATGAATCCGTAGTAAGCAGATTAAAATATCTGGGAATTACCGATGCCTATTTAGATTCCAGAAACAAATGGCATGATCTGGAAGACTTTCTTTATAAATACGGATTAAAGCCTCAGGAAGTTCTCTATATGGGAGATGATCTTCCTGATTACGATGTCATGACAAAAGTAGGCGTAGGAGCTGCTCCTAAAGATGCTTGCCCTGAAATATTATCCATAGCCGACTACATTTCCCCGATAGAAGGAGGCAAAGGTTGCGTAAGAGACGTTATAGAACAAGTTCTGAGAGTTCGTGGCGACTGGGATTATCTTACCTCAAAGGATTTAACAGCTTCTATATAAAAAACCACTTAAACTTATAAAGTTATCAAATAATTTTGATTTTTTTTATGAAAAATATCATGAAAGTAGATGATATTTTTCTTTTTGGCTATTGTTCAGTAATAAGTACATTTATCACATAACAAAACTACAAAAAAATGAAAAAAATTATTCTTTTAACCGGGCTCTTGCTAATGAGCCTAAATGCCTTTTCCCAAGAAAAAGGAGATCTTAGAATGCGCATGAGAGCTGTAGGAGTAATTCCAATGGACGAAGCCAGCGTAGGAATAATCGGGGGAAATGTGAATGTTACCAACGATCTTATCCCCGAAATCGATTTCACCTATTTTTTTACCAAAAATTTTGCGGCAGAATTGATTTTAGGTACTACTAAACATGAAGTAGTTGCTGTAAATACAGCTTTGGGAGATGTTCCATTAGGAAGTGTAATGCTGTTACCTCCCACTTTAACCCTTCAATATCATTTCCCGATTAAAAACTTCAAGCCTTATGCCGGAGTAGGTATTAACTACACTTTCTTCTACAACACCGGGCAAGGAAGAGAAAGAAGCCCTGTGGTGACAGATGTAAAATATGACAACAATGTAGGGTTTGCCCTGCAATTAGGATTTGACTATAACATTTCAGACAAGGTGTTCCTTAATTTCGATATCAAAAAAATATACTTAAAAACAGATGTTACAGTCAATACCGCATTAGGAGTAGATGTTCCTGCCGATGTTGACCTTAACCCTTGGTTAATTGGTGCCGGAGTAGGATTCAAACTCTTCTAAAAATAACTCGGCTCTTTAAGAAGGATACAAATAATATTATTTGTATCCTTCTTTTATATTTTGATTATAGTTAATCCTCATCACAAAACAAAACATTACTTCTTTAAATTTAAATTTACTATATTTATATTTCATTTAATCAACATAAATGTATAATGATTGACCGGTTGAAATCCCTAAATCTAGAAAATCTGGAATTCATTGTCTTTATAGGAATTGCCTTATACACACTCATTATCCTATATACCGTTATCAAAATCATAAAAGACACGGAAAATCCATCCAAAGCTTGGGGATACCTTTTGGTAGTCCTTGCCCTGCCCGTTGCCGGAGTTATACTATATTTATCAATAGGAGTAAATTACCGTCTGGAAAAAATATACAAACGAAAATATACAAAAAGCAAATACTTTTATGAATTCATAAAAAATCAGATACAATTACAATCCGAAAAAAGAATTCATGAAAACCCGGATCTCTTCAAAGAAAACATCTATCCGGCCAGAATGTTGGTAAAAGACTCCTCTTCCACCCTTTATACTGCACAAAACATCAAATTACTTATCAATGGGGAGAATAAATTCAAAGAAGTAATTTCCGAACTAAAAAAAGCAAAAAAACACATACATATTCAATATTATATTTTTTCCGACGACAAAATAGGAAATCAAATAAAAGATATACTGATCCAAAAAGCCAGAGAAGGAGTTACTGTCCGGTTTATTTTCGACGATTTCGGCAGTCACGACCTCCACAAAAAAATGATCAAAGAATTACAGGCCGGGGGAGTTCAGGCTGCTGCCTTCTATAAAATCAAACTATATGCCTTAGCCAACCGGATGAATTACCGGAATCACCGCAAAATTATTGTAATAGATTCCCATATTGGCTTTATTGGCGGAATTAATGTAGACGACAAATACATCAACAATCAGGAAAACAAACTATTCTGGAGAGATACTCATCTAATGATAGAAGGAGAAGCAGTAAACGGATTGCAATACACTTTCCTAACCGACTGGAATTTCTGTTCCGGCGAAACAATAGATATTTTCAACCCTCAATATTTTTATACCAAAGATATCCTTTCCCAAGACAAATGCAGTGAATTAATTCAGATAGCTGCCAGTGGCCCCGACAGTGACCGGGCAAGTATCATGCTCGCATACAACGGAATAATCATGTCCAGCAAAAAACAATTGTACATGACCACTCCTTACATGATTCCCAATGAAACCATTGTAAATGCCATAAAATGCACTGCCTTAAGCGGAGTAGACGTCCGGCTTCTGGTTCCTTTTGAATCCGATAGCCTTATAGTAAATGCTGCATCCTGTTCCTACTATGAAGAATTATTGGCAGTCGGAGTACGAATATACCGATACACCAAAGGGTTTGTTCATGCAAAAACCATTATTTCCGATGATAACCTATCCGTTATAGGTTCAGCCAACCTAGACATACGAAGTTTTGATCTCAACTTTGAAATCAGTGCCTTGGTTTACAGTAAAAAAATCAATCAGGAATTACACAATGCTTTCATGAATGACATCAAAGGAAGTATTGAACTGAATTACGAACAATGGAAGAACAGAAATAAATGGACAAAATTCGGAAATTCCGTAGCCAAACTTATTTCACCTTTGCTTTAAAATTTTAGGTGCAAACTAAAAAAACCGTACATCTCTTACAGTTTATATCTTAAAATCTTACATCTAATTTAATTGGTATTTCCCTAAACAATTTTTACTTTTGCATACAACCAAACAAAACCTAAAATATTTATACTATTTCAACCAAAAAACAACAAGAAAAATAAATACTTATGGACTCAAAAAGAAAAAAGTTCCTTTTAGAAGAATCAGAAATTCCTACCCAATGGTATAACATACAGGCCGAAATGCCCAACAAACCACTACCTATCCTTCATCCCCAAACCAAACAACCGTTAAAACCCGAAGACCTCTACCCTATCTTTGCAGAAGAACTGGCAGATCAGGAATTAAACCAAACCGATGTCTGGATTGATATTCCTGACGAAATCCGGAATTTATACAAAAACTACCGTTGTACTCCGTTGGTACGAGCTTATGGACTGGAAAAAGCTTTAGATACTCCGGCTCACATTTACTTTAAAAACGAAAGTGTCAGCCCGGTAGGTTCCCACAAACTAAACTCAGCCATTGCACAAGCCTACTATTGCAAAAAACAAGGAATAACCAATATCACCACAGAAACAGGAGCCGGACAATGGGGTGCCGCCCTGTCCTATGCTGCACGGGCATTCGGACTGGAATTAGCCGTTTATATGGTAAAGATCAGTTACGAACAAAAACCATACAGACGATCTATCATGCAAACATTCGGCGCTCAGGTTACCGCATCTCCATCCATGTCAACCCGGGCCGGAAAAGATATATTAACTGCTCATCCCAACTATCAGGGATCATTAGGGACTGCTATTTCAGAAGCCATAGAACTGGCAATGAATACCCCGAACTGCAAATACACTTTAGGTTCCGTGCTCAGCCACGTAACCCTGCATCAAACCATTATCGGACTGGAGGCAGAAAAACAAATGGAAATGGCAGGAGAATATCCGG
Organism: Apibacter sp.; assembly: GCA_031552575.1. Lineage (GTDB taxonomy): Bacteria > Bacteroidota > Bacteroidia > Flavobacteriales > Weeksellaceae > Apibacter. The sequence continues at coordinate 18,320 of JAVBMH010000025.1, forward strand.
ATATCGTGATCGGGTGTTTCGGAGGAGGTTCCAACTTCGGAGGAATTGCCTTTCCTTTCATGAGACATAATATCAATAACGGAAAGAAAACCCGCTTTATAGCAGCAGAACCTTCTTCCTGCCCAAAACTCACACGTGGCGTTTTCCAATACGATTTTGGGGATGAAACCGGATATACTCCGCTTCTACCTATGTTCACCTTAGGACATAACTTTACCCCGGCAAATATTCATGCAGGCGGACTTCGTTATCACGGAGCTGGAGTTATTGCCTCACAACTTTTAAAAGACGGAATGATGGAAGCCGTAGATATTGATCAACTGGATACTTTCAAAGCCGGAGTTCTATTTGCTCAGGCAGAAGGAATTATCCCTGCTCCCGAGTCCAATCATGCCATTGCCTCAGCCATTAATGAAGCCAATAAATGCAAAGAAACCGGAGAACAAAAAGTAATCCTGTTCAACCTTTCCGGACATGGCTTAATTGACATGGCATCTTATGACAAGTACATTGCAGGAGATTTAGTTAACTATCAGCTTTCCGGTGAAGATATTTCCAAAAACACAGCACAACTGGAAAAGATTATACAATAAACCCTAGTTTTTCAGCCGTTGGGTTACGCTAAGCTTTCCAAATAACTGGGAAAGCTTAGCGTAGAAGTGCAGCAACAAAAACCACCCATAAGGAAAGGTCGCCGTAGCCGTGCAATGACAAAACCACCTATCAGGAAACCTTGCCGCAGTAGTGCAACGGAAAACTATCTATCCGGAAATACCATTACATGGATGCAGCAGCAAAACCATTCATAAGGAAAATCTGTCGTAAATATACAACAGCAAAACTACCTATCAAGAAACCTTATTGCAGGAGAGACATAAGAAAAAATATAAATTTTATTCAGCTATTCCGTAATTCAGTTGTCCGGTCATTATAATAAGTCCACATTTTTTTATATATTTGCAACTTAATTTTTTACCCTTGTTCCAAACAATAAATGAGTAGTAGATTTCAAGAATATAAAGGATTAGATCTAAACAAATTTGCAGATGAAATTTTAACCTTCTGGAAAGAAAACAATATCTTTCAGGAAAGCATAAAATCCCGGGAAGGAAAACCTCAGTATATTTTTTTCGAAGGACCGCCTTCTGCTAACGGAATGCCGGGTATTCACCATGTAATGGCACGAACCATCAAGGATATCTTCTGTCGGTATCAAACCTTGAAAGGAAAGCAGGTGAACCGCAAAGCCGGATGGGATACTCACGGACTTCCGGTGGAACTGGGAGTTGAAAAGGAATTAGGTATCACCAAAGAAGACATTGGTAAAAAAATAACCGTAGAAGAATACAACAAGGCCTGTCGTGAAGCTGTAATGCGATACACCGGAGCCTGGTATGAACTTACTGAAAAAATCGGGTATTGGGTAGACTTGGAACATCCTTACATCACTTACGAACCCAAATACATGGAAAGCGTATGGTGGCTGCTCAAGCAAATCTATAATAAAAATTTACTTTATAAAGGATATACTATCCAACCCTATTCACCTAAGGCCGGAACAGGACTTTCTTCTCATGAACTGAGTTTGCCGGGTGCTTATAAAGACATCACTGATACTACTATCGTGGCCCAGTTCAAGGCAAAAAAAGAAAGCACCAACTTATTCAATAACATAGAAGGAGATGTCTATTTTCTTGCCTGGACGACTACTCCCTGGACGTTGTCTTCCAACACTGCATTAACCGTTGGAGCTAATATTGAATATGTTCTCATTAAGACTTTCAACCAATATACCTTTGAACCAATTAATGTGATCCTTGCCAAAGAATTAATTGGGAAACAATTTAGTGGAAAATTCGCACCTGCCGAATCCGATCAGGATTTCCAAGACTTTAAACCCGAAAACAAAAAAATACCTTATCAGATTCTCGCCCAATACAAAGGCCAAGAATTGGTAGGAATCAAATACGAACAACTATTACCCTGGGTTTTACCCTACGAAAACCCAGATAAAGCTTTTGTAGTTATCGATGGAGATTTTGTTACCACAGAAGACGGTACGGGAATCGTTCACACTGCTTCGACTTTCGGTGCCGATGACGCCAAGGTTGCTAAAGAACATGGAGTTCCTCCTATGTTGATTCTGGACGAAAACGGAAATCCAGTTCCTTTAGTAAATTTACAGGGAAAATATCTGGATAACCTTCCTAAACCTTTCGGTGGAAAATATGTGCGAAGTGAATACTATGATGACGGAAAAGCACCAGAACGGTCTTTAGATGTAGAAATTGCCATACACCTGAAAACAGAAAACAAAGCCTTTAAGGTAGAAAAATATACTCACAACTATCCGCATTGCTGGAGAACGGACAAACCGGTATTATATTATCCACTGGATTCCTGGTTTATCAAAATCACTCAGGTTCGTGAACGGATGGCAGAACTGAATAAATCTATAAACTGGAAACCTAAAGCAACCGGAGAAGGACGTTTCGGAAACTGGCTGGAAAATGCCAACGACTGGAATCTTTCCCGTTCCCGATATTGGGGAATCCCTCTTCCGATATGGAGAACCGAAGATGCTAAAGAAGAAATCGTGATCGGTTCTCTGAAAGAACTCATGGAAGAAATGGAAAAATCTGTGAAAGCCGGATTCATGCACAAAATCATTTTCGAAGGATTTGTAGCAGAAGATTTCTCAGAAGAAAATTACAGCAAAATAGATTTGCATAAAAATATCGTAGATCAAATCATTTTAGTTTCCGAAAGTGGAAAACCGATGAAACGGGAAGCTGATCTGATTGATGTCTGGTTCGATTCCGGTTCCATGCCGTATGCCCAATGGCATTATCCTTTTGAAAACAAGGAACTGATCGACAATCATATTTCCTATCCTGCCGATTTCATTGCGGAAGGAGTAGATCAGACTCGCGGGTGGTTCTATACATTACATGCTATCGGAACTATGGTTTTTGACAGTGTAACTTATAAAAATGTAGTTTCCAACGGATTAGTTTTAGACAAGAACGGAAATAAAATGTCCAAAAGTAAAGGAAATGCTGTGGAACCATTTGAAACACTGGCTATGTATGGCCCGGATGCTACCCGATGGTATATGATCTCCAACGCCCAACCGTGGGATAATTTAAAATTTGATCTGGAAGGAATTGACGAAGTTCGTCGTAAAATATTCGGAACCTTATACAACACCTATTCCTTCTTTGCCTTGTATGCTAATGTAGACGGATTCACCTACAAAGAAGAAGATATTCCTTTTGAACAGAGAAACAAACTGGATCAGTGGATTTTATCCGAGCTTAATCTCTTGATAGAAGAAACCGATCAATCGTATACGGATTATGAGCCAACCAAAGCTTTGCGGGCAATTAATACCTTTGTTATTGACAATCTGAGTAACTGGTATGTTCGTTTATCCCGAAGACGTTTCTGGAAAGGAGAATATTCTCATGATAAAATCTCGGCTTATCAGACTTTGTATCAATGTCTGATTACTGTAGCTAAACTAATGTCGCCGGCAGCACCTTTCTTTTCAGACCGTTTATATCAGGATTTAAATTCTGTTTCCCAGAAAGAACCGTTTAAATCCGTACATTTAACCGATTTTCCTGTAAAAGAGGAAAAACACATAAATCAGGTTTTACTGGAAAGAACCCATCTAGCACAACAAATTACCAGTATGGTTTTCTCCTTGAGAAAAAAGGAAAACATCAAAGTACGCCAGCCTTTACAGAAAATCATGATTCCGGTGCTGGATGAATCCAACAGAAACAACCTGGAGGCTATCATCCCGAATATCAAACAGGAAGTAAATGTAAAAGAAGTACAATTGCTGAATGCCAAAGAGGCTTCCGATCTGATTGTTAAATCTATAAAACCGAATTTCAAAACCTTAGGTCCGAAATTAGGAAAAGACATAAAATCTGTTTCTCAGGAATTGCAGAATTTCTCTCCCGAACAAATCCGGGAACTGGAAGAAAACGGAAAAGTAACCATACAAGGTTATGAACTGACATTGGAAGATGTAGAAATCCGTACTCAGGATATTACCGGATGGCTGGTAGCTTCTGATGGAAAATTAACGGTAGCCTTGGATATTACCATCACTCCTGAACTAAAATCCGAAGGAATTGCAAGGGAATTGGTAAACCGGATTCAAAACCTGAGAAAGGACAATGGACTGGAAGTTACGGATCGTATTTCTTTGGAAATTCAGTCGAATGAAGAGATAAAAAAAGCAGTAAAAGAAAATAATGAATATATTTGCTCGGAAACTTTAACTCAAAGTTTGGTCTTTTCAGACAATATTCTGAACGGAACTGAGTTAGATATTGATGATATAAAAATAAATGTTGTATTAACTAAAGTGTAAAGTTATGGCAGAAGACAGATTAAGATATTCTGATGAAGAGCTTGAGGAATTCAAAGTTCTCATCTTAGACAAGATTGAAAAAGCCGAAAATGATTTAGCTATGCTGAAAGAGGCCTTTGTGAATGATCTGAACAATGGAACCGATGATACTTCCCCTACTTTTAAAGCATTTGAAGAAGGTTCGGAAACCATGAGCAAGGAAAGCAACGCCCAGTTGGCTGCCCGTCAGGAAAAATTTATCCGTGACCTGAGAAATGCTCTGATACGAATTGAAAATAAAACCTACGGAATTTGCCGGGTAACAGGAAAATTAATCGGAAAAGAAAGATTAAAAGCCGTTCCTCATGCAACTTTAAGCATTGAAGCTAAAAACAAGCAGTATTAGGAATGAAAAAAGTCTTGTGGATTGCTTTCATCATCTTGTTAATTGACCAGGCTTCAAAAATTTACATAAAAACACATTTTCATCTGCATGAAGAGGTAAAGGTTTTTGACTGGTTTTATCTGACCTATGTTGAAAATCCGGGGATGGCCTATGGCTTCCAGTTAGGAGGATTTATCGGGAAAATCGGGCTCAGTTTATTACGGCTCGTTTTAATCGGTTTAATGTTTTATTACATTAACAAGTGGTCAAAAGAAACTACTTCCTGGTTGTTTATTATTCCTGCCGGACTGATTTTTGCCGGAGCTATCGGAAATCTTCTTGACAGCATGTTTTACGGAGTTATGTTTGATTCCGGAACTACTTATAATCAACTTTTCAAAAGCTGGGACGGATATCCGGGAATCTCCAAACTCAATTTTCAAGGTTATGCACCTCTTTTCGGAGGCTGCGTAGTAGATATGTTCCGCTTTCCTTTAATAGATTCCATTTTACCGGAATGGGTTCCTTTTTGGGGCAGAGAAAGAATTCAATTCTTCAATTACATCTTTAATGTAGCGGATTCCTCCATCACTATTGGTGCTATTTTTGCCGCTTTTGTTTATTTTTTTAAACCTCAGGTATTTCCTAAAGACTGGTTTAAATAGCAGGAATCCACATAACAATTATTATATTAAAGTTTCGCTTTTTTATAAATTTGCATTTTACTAAATTAAATTATGAGAGTTTTAACAGGAATTCAGAGTACAGGCACTCCCCATTTAGGAAATCTTTTAGGAGCAATTATCCCCGCTATCCGATTAAGTAAAGAACCTAACAATGAATCTTTTTTCTTCATTGCTAATTTACACTCAATGACACAGATTAAGGATTCTAAAGGACTTAAACAAAATACGTATGAAATAGCGGCCACCTGGCTTGCCTGTGGCTTAGATCCGTCTAAAACTTATTTTTACCGTCAATCCGATATTCCTGAAGTTACTGAACTTACCTGGTATTTATTATGCTACTTTCCTTATAGCCGCTTAGCTTTAGCCCACGGATTTAAAGACAAGGCGGACCGTCTGGAAGATGTAAATGCCGGATTATTCACCTATCCTATGCTGATGGCCGCAGATATTCTTTTGTATGATGCAAATGTTGTTCCTGTAGGAAAAGATCAGTTGCAACATCTGGAAATGACTCGTGATGTGGCACAAAGATTCAATCATGTTCATGGAGATGTTTTAGTTCTCCCCGAAGCTAAAATACAGGAAAATACTATGTATGTTCCGGGAACAGACGGAAATAAAATGAGTAAATCCAGAGGAAATACCATTCAGATTTTTGCTCCGGAAAAGGTACTTAAAAAACAGGTTATGTCCATTGTAACCGACTCCACTCCACTGGAAGAACCAAAAAACCCTGATACATGTAATGCTTTTGCTATCTATCAATTAGTGGCTACTCCTGAAGAAACGGAAATTATGAGAAAGAATTATCTGGCTGGAGGATACGGATACGGACAGGCAAAAAAGGAATTATTGGAAGTTCTATTACGGGAGTTTGGTGAAGCACGTGAAAAATATGATTATTATATGGGTAATCTGGATTTGGTAGAAAAAATATTAAAAGAAGGTGCGGAAAAAACAAGGGAAATTGCTTCTAAAACTCTTCAAAGAGTTCGCTATTCTCTATGTTTTGAATAAATCTCCACATAAAAAAAATTGCAGCAAAAGAAACTTCCTTTGCTACAATCTAAACTAAACTAATTAAACTAATATTCCAATTCTTACGAAAGGGATGCAAATTTAATGCAAAAAATTAACTTACACAAGTAAACCTGTTTTTTTTTCATGATTAAACTCATAAAACGGTTAAAATCCAAATAAATTTGTTTAGATTTTTCTTTTTTAATGCACGTTGATCTTGCCTCCTGCCAGGGTTTGAGGGCTTACTTCCGGACCTCCATAAATATCAATTACGCCTCCGGCTCTTGTTTTTGCATTTACCATTCCCGAAGCATTTATCACTGCATTTCCTCCGGCATTTATAGCCACAGCTACATTTTTTGATTGTGCTTCTTTTGCATTATATTTTCCTCCGGAAGTTATCACAATATCCTGTTCAACTGCATCTCCGGAAACTGTAATTTCTCCTCCCGAATTAACCCGTGCAGTTATTTTCTGTACATCTACTTCTACATTTACCTTAGCTCCTTCTTTTGCATTTAAAAACAATAATCCGGTATCGATTTTAGCTTTTCCTGTTACTATAGATCCTTCACTTCCTTGTACACTACTCAACTCTTTACTGTAATATACTTTGGCTTTAACCCCATCTCCGGTCATAAGTTTATCGGTGGTCATTCGTATTTTTAATTCTCCATCTTTATTAACTACCTGTGCATTTTCTTTTCCTGTTCCCGAAATCTCCACTTTAGATTCTGAAGCAGGAATCAATTCCACCTGAATCCTGTCAAATGCTTTTACTGTTGTAAAATCACCTATATTCTTAACTATTGTCTGGGCAAACATTCCCTGCAATCCGATGAACAATAACAGAACTACAATTATTTTTTTCATAATAAAATTATCTTTATTTCCTTACCTTTATCAATTATAATGCCTTTTTCATTTTATCTGGTGTGAAAAAAGAACAGAATCTACTATTATTTCTTTTTGGAAGAAGTTAATTTCTCTTTCCATTCTTCCTCATTAAACCCTACCAAAATAAATGAATCTGATATTACTAACGGTCTTTTTACTAACATTCCATCAGAAGCCAATAAGGTTAGTAATTCATCTTCTGTTGCCGTTTTTACTTTTTCTTTCAGATTTTGTTCTTTGTAAATTTTTCCGGAAGTATTAAAAAATTTGGTAAGTGGATAATTTCCTTTTTTATACCAGGATTGTAATTCTTTTTTGGCAGGATTATCTTCTGCTATATTCCTTTCTGTATAAGAAATTTTATGATCTTTCAACCATTTTAGAGCCTTTTTACAAGTGCTGCAATTGGGATAGCGAAGTATGAGTATTTCCATTTTATTATTTTGTTAATAAATATAAGGAGTTAATTCAATACACAAATATATAAGTTAAGATTTACTTACCGAAACAACCTGTTTTCAGCTCACTGCTAATACTAATTCTTTATTATCCAACAGCCTCTTTTCAAAGATTTAGTTTCTGATTTTTATAAGATTTTCTTAATCTACAATAAACATATTTTACAATAAGATTTAAAAAATATAAATAGCATTAATTTATGGTATAAAAATTGCGATTAAATTCACCATAACACGATCGTATTTTTAAAATCATTGAACTTTTTACATTTATATTGAATAATATTTTTGACAAACAGTCATAAAATATAATTTGATATAATGCTTATTAAAGAACATATTAATTACTAATTTTAAATTTCAAGTTATGAAAAAAAGATTGTTTTTCTTTTTAGGATTAAGTTTATTTGCTGTGTTAACTTTTATCTCATGTAACAGTGATGACAATGATGATCCGTCATTCTTGGGAGCGAAGGTAAATGTTACTGTTAAGAATTCACTTGGAGAATTGCAAAAAGGAACTACTGTTTATATGTTTAAGGATGCTTCCGGAGATACTCCGGATGGCGCTAAAAAACAGGTAGTAACCAATGAGAATGGAATAGCTATTTTTGATCTGAATCTTACAGAACTGAATATTTTGGAGTCTCAAACATCCTTATATTTTGTAGTATTTTACCAAATTGGGGATGAGACTTTCAAAGCAGGAAGTGAGGGAGTTACAGTAAAACGAAATGAAACAAGATCATTAGAGATTACAATCCCATTGTAAAAACTCTTGGTAAAAAATAAAGCACTATAATTTTTATAGTGCTTTATTTTTGTGACTTATTGTTTCTTCACCCTATTTCCTAAATTCGTTATCTTAAATATATGCTTTTACATTGGGTAATGTTCTGTTTAGGAAAAAAAGTAAATAAAAGTTTTTCTGGTGAATTTCAAATTCCTATGATCTATCTATCTTCCACTGCTTTTATCATTGTCCCGTCGGGCGAATAGTACAAATCATAATCCTGATTCCCTTTTTCCACATCCAGTACATAGAAAGTTCCCGTATCTCTGTGTTCGAACTTATCCACATCATCCACACGCCAGTCTTTGTAATTTCCGGAAGTAAACGACGCTTTAACTGTTTCAGGTAATTCAGCGAAAGTAATATCGGTTTCAGTTTGATACCATTGTCCATCCATTGTGAACCATGCTTCCATTTCTTTACCGTCTTTCCAGAAATCGGCAACCCAATAATTCCCTTTCTTTTCCCATTCCACATGGGTAACTTCTGTATACATGGTTTTAAATGCAACTTCTACCGCTTCGTTACGAGGATTGTTCAAGTCATCATCACTATTACATCCTTGAAATGTGAACATACTCACAACCAATACCGGAATTAAAAAAATCGTTTTCATAGTTGTTATATTTTTTAATTATCAATTTCAATTAAGTTGAATTTTAAATCAAACTTCAATTCCAACCCATTGCTTAACTTCACTTCATAATCTCGATTGTCACGATCGATTTCCACAATTGTCATATTATTGTAGTTGACCGCCACATGATTTTTAATTTGTTTTGGAACAATTCCTTCAGGAACTTGCGTGAACTTACAGTCCACATCCTTCCACTTTCCTTTACTGTCAAATTCTACTTTATTCCCATCGGTAAAAACCACTTCGTAGCTTTTATCGAAGATTTCCGTATCCATTTTAGCATAGGAAACTTTTGTGTTGGGAAAATATTTTTTGATGAATTGTTTAGCTGTGGCAGGCAATTGGTCTACCGTTATCGGCTTGTCGTTATCGGCGAATGCCATACCGGTGAACATAATCAGCAGAGTGACCAGTGATAAGATGATTCGTTTCATGATTTCTTTGTTTTTAAATTTAATGCCACAAAGTTCCAACACGAAACTGAAAAGAAGCTGAAATCAGGAAAAGAAAAGCGAAAAAACATGTTTTCCGTCCGAAAAGTGATAACGAATATCTATTCCATACAAATTGCAAACGGATTTGCTTAATGCCAATCCCAAGCCTGTCGAACCTTCTTTTTTATTTCCCTGATAAAAACGGTTGAAGACAGCATTGCCATCCAAAGCTTCCGGCATTCCGGTATTGGAAATGGAAATACTTTTACCGGAAATATAAATCTGGATTTCGCCACCGGAACGATTATGGATAAAGGCATTTTTCAACAAATTGCCAAATAGTACGGAAGCCAACGTTTCATTCATGTTGATTTTTAGTGTATCCTCTTCTTGTATTGATACCGAAATCTGCCGATTGGCATACACTTCTGAATAATCGTCCACCAGTTTTTTTATCAATTCGTTTACAACAATTTCTTTTTTATCGGAGAATTGATCGTTTTCAATCTTGGTAAGTAACAGTAAGGTTTTGTTTAGTTTTACGGCATAGTCGAGCGATTGTTTTGTTTTCAAAATTTCTTCCAATTGTTTTTCGGTCAATTGCGGATCATCGGCTAACATTTCCAACCGGTTGAGGCTAATAGCCAAAGGTGTTTGCAATTCGTGTGACGCATTACCAATGAATGATTTTTGTTGCTCGTAAGTTTCTATGTTTCGCTTCGCACTTCGGACAATGGCATCGTTTAACTTGCGAAATTCAGTAGTATTGGTATCTATATTGGGCTCTGTAAATTTTTTTCCTACGCTGAAACTATCCAGCCAGTTCAATAGTTTATATAAAGGTTTGAAATTGCGTTGAAGTATGATCCAGTTCAACCCTATAATAACAACCAGTAATCCCAGGTATAGAAAAATAATCCAGTGAAGGATGGCTTCCTGCAAGTCCGATTTTTCAATAGTAGGAATGGAAACAGTCAGTTCGTAATACCGGTTTTCAGAATCGCTAAAGATAGTTTTTAGAATTCGTGCAGGTTCGGTTTCGCCTTTCGACCGGATGTAAATCATTTCGTCGTAGTAGCGGATAGCCGAATGTTGTGCGGTATAACCGGGCGTTACGTTCACGATATGGTAACTATTATTCGTGCCATTATCTTTTGAAGGTAAAGGTTCTCCCGCCAATGCCCGAGTAATAATGTATTCCGAATAATCTTCAAGCGAATCATCCGTTTCATCGTTGATTTCTTCCACGATAATAAAGTAAAACAGCGTTGCCCAAACCGCCATAAGAATCAACAGGGCAAATGATATACGTGAAGTTATGCGATAGGCTAATTTCATATACTAATCTGTGAGTTTATAACCGAAACCGTACACAGCTTTAATTTCAATATCTGCGTAAGCCTCCTTCATTCTTTTACGCAGGTTTTTAATTTGGGCATAAATAAAATCGTAATTATCGACCTGATCGATATGGTCGCCCCACACAGCTTCGGCCAACGCAGCTTTATCTACCAATCGATTCGGACGGGTAAGGAAATAATGCAGAATATCATATTCTTTCCGGTTCAATTCTAGCGGTTGACCATTGACATATACTTCAAATTTATCAGGAATAACCTTTACATTTCCAACCTCAACAAATGTTTCCCCATTGTGTCGATTGCGACGTATAAGGCGTTTGATTCGCGCGCCCAGTTCGGACAGGTGGAAAGGTTTGGCCATATAGTCATCAGCACCAAGTTCCAATCCGGTAACTTTATCATCAACTGAATCCTTGGCAGAAATGATGATGACATTTTCCTGCTTGTTCAATTTCTTGAGTTCTTGCAATAATGTAAGTCCATCGCCATCGGGTAACATGATGTCGAGCAAAATGCACTCATAATCGTAAAGCGATATTTTTTGTATTGCTTCACGAAACGTTGCCGCCGTTTCCACCACATAGCGTTCCTTTTCGAGGAATTGCTGTATGATTTCACGCAAGGATGGTTCGTCTTCTACAATCAGGATTTTCATTTATTCTCCTTTTTTCAAAGGTATGGACAAAAACTGAAAAAAGACTGAAATGAATAAAGTAGTTTATCTCTTCTCTTCCCTGATCTATTTACCTATGCAGAAATCAACTTCACACTAAAATAACAGAGAATTTATAAAGTAGTATCCTATTTAGGAAATCAAAAAAGATAATAACTTATCTTGAAATCCATTATATAGTATATAAATTGAAGATATACCAACAATAATGTTCAACATTATTTTATAAAATTTTATGAAATCTATAGTTTTTTCAAACTTACTATTAATTCTATCTTTTTCTTTGCATAGATTATCTTTAAACTTATCAAATTCAAATTTTTTAGAATATAACTCATAATCTCTTAAAGTTTTTCTATATAAATCATCAGATTTATTAATCAATTCATCTATTGATATTTTTAAAGAATTATTTGTAATTGAAAATAGATTATTTTTAAAAAATATCTTTAACTCTAAACTTTCTAAAATTTCAAACATTTTTAATACATAATTTACATAATTTTTATTTAACTCAAGTTGCTAGTTAAATCATAAGAAAAAGTAAGCAAAAAGATGGAACTTTGTTTAGATCAATAAATAAACTTCCTCTGTTATGCTTACTCAAGACAAAATTATATCAATATTCTGTATTATCGATGATTTATTAAAAGAAATAAATCACAAAGAAGATATAAGAAGAAAAGTTTCAGACAGTGAAATCATCATTACCGCTTTAGTATCGGCCAGTTGCTTTTCAGGTAACCAGTATAAAGCCCTTGTCTTTATGAAGCACTATGGGTTTATTCCTAAAATGCTCGACAAAAGTGTAAGTCACCCAAAAAACTGGACGAAAAATAACCCCTAAAATTAGAATAGGAATCAATAATTTTAGGCAAATGAAAAGAAAAAGATTCAGTGAGAGCCAGATACTGGCGATTTTACAGGAATACTCCACAGGAGT
>JAVBMH010000034.1:0-91122 GCA_031552575.1 Apibacter sp.
ATGTATAACAGCTTGTTACTACAAATTTATTTCCTTTTTTTACTTATTTTTTCAAGATTAAAAATGTCCTGTTTTTACAAAAAATGTCGTTTTAGGGTCAAACAGGACAAAAATGAAGGGTTTTTACCAAAATACTGGACAAATTTTTGAGGCTATTTCGGCTATGTTCCTTTGGTGGATTGGGTTTGGGGATTTGTCCAGTAAGATTTTTCTAAGAAGTGGTTTTGTCCAGTGTTATTTTACCTGAAAATCGTGTATTTTTTGTGTTTGGATTTTTGGGTTTTTGATTCTTCTACTCTCTATGATGAGCCTCATAATCGTTTATATAATTTTCAATTTTATGAGTTAATTCATCTGCAAAATTGCTATTGAAAGTATGATTTTTTATTCTACCAAGTTCTTTAACTTCACTTTTCCAATTACTGAAATATTTTTTATGAGTAATATGAGGAGAACCCCTTTCAGCATCAATCATTTCCAATACTGAATTAACCCCTCCTAACTTTTCTATCCCTATACGAGTCAATTGGGTTTTCAAATCTGTAGTTGTTTTTATTTTGCTCATATCAAAAGTAAATCTATTTATTTTTGAAATACAGATATATTCCAAATAAATACGTTCGTTTAAAAGGGAAAAGAAGTCTCTTGAATATATGTCTTTAACTTTTAATGACTTCTTAAACATATTTTTAAGAAATGCATTTTTATACTTACATTCTAATCTTAGAATATTTTTTCCAATAAAAGCAGAAGGTACTTCATCCTCTCCATTGTACCGCTTATTTTTTTTTATTTCTTGAATCTTATCATAAAAAATAATTTCCCGATTTCCATTTTTATAATATAGTGATGTTTTACCCACAAGAGTTCGGATGTAATATCTGCTATCACTCAAATATTTAAAATAAGTTTGAGGGACAAAGTTTGTTTCTATATTAACAAAGAAATCTATTCTTCTCACAATTCCGTCTTTTAAAGAAATTCCTAATAAATTTTCAATTTTTGTAAAAGCAGCTATTGTTTCATCATAGGTAAGATTATAAATATTATTACCTTTTAATAATTTTGGTAGGCTACATTGTATTCTTACTCTCAGTGCATTTCTATACACTATAATTTCCTCCAAATCACCCCTTGAAGAAATAATCTCTCCTGTTTCGCCATTAACCAAATCCTTCCAATTACTTATATTTGGAATCTGGTTAGGAGGAAGATCGATATGAATGGTGTCAATGGTCATTCGAATTGATAATTTCAGTCAATAAAATCAGCTTGTTATATAGGGAATGAATCTATCTTAGCTCTTTTTAAAGATTCCTTAAGTTCCGCTAAATTATATAGCACCCGTCCTGCTATTTTAGTTTCCGGAATAATTCCCCTTTCTACGTTTTTACGAAGGGTGGGGAGTGATATTTTTAATAATTTAGCTACCTCATTTCGAGTTAAGTATGTGTTTTTATCATATATGGATAGCTCTTTTTTAAATTGTGAAAGCAATTCATTTACTCCTTCCAGAATATCTTTTTTCAATTCTTCCGGAGTAGTATTGTGCAAATGAGTAATGTTTTGATTCATCGTAAATTATTTTTTACGATGCAAAGATTTACAGAAGTTTATACGGAGAAAATTCTATTTTGTACGGTAAGGGGAAAATGAAGAAAATAAATACGAATATCAAGAATAATATCTTTTAACAATATTTATATGTTTGCTTCCGACGGATAATTTATAATTAGGATTATATTCTATTCCTGCTTCAAATTCCGTATTTAAAAAGTCAGTAAAAATTTTTATAGTGACATTAGGCATAAATAATTTCTTTTCATACTGGCTTTGCCCTAATGATTTATCATGAGAAAAAATAGCATTTGCTTTAGCTCTAAATCCACGCCCACCTATTTTTCCATTTTCATCTAAAGCATTTAAGCCATATAATATATTTTTGAACTTAACAACACTTTCAAAATTTTTAAATACTAAAGGATAGGGATTTTTTATAAAATTATTGGTTATTGGATTAAGTGTATAATATTCTATTTTTTTCTTAAAGTATTGTTTTCTTGCATAATATAGTTCTAATTCCAACCACTCAGCTAAAATATCAAATTCTTCTGTTTCCGGAATGGTTCCTGTTTCCATTATTTTCTCACTTACTTCTGATATTATAAGGCTATAGAATGTACTTTCATTTTGTTCTTTTTCTGTCTTATAATCAGAATGAAATATGACAGGTATAATTCGAGAGAGTTTTAAATAATATTCATTAGCTTCTATATATTGTTGTTCTAAGTATTTTAATAACTGTTTATTGTCAAGAATATTCTGAGAGTGTATATTTATCTCATCATTTAAACAGGTTAGCTCCAATCCAATCTCATTTTTAATTAATTCCTGATAATAACTGAATATTTTGCTCTTATACTCATCTTTTAGAACTATGATTGGAGTACCAGCCACAATTTTTTCTTCATATAATTCCCCAATAGAATTGTATTTTATCATCGTACAACTTTTAATTTCAATTCTTCTTGCTCATTCTCCTTAGTCTGGTTCCACCAAAATTCTTCCATTTTTTCAGCATGTTCTTTCGGAGTGATTTGTATATAATCCAAAAATTGCTTTTCTGAACGATGTCCCGTAATAGCCATAATTGTTTGATTAGGTAATTTGCCATAGTGGTTGGTAGCAAAACTCCTTCTACATATATGGGAAGTAATTAATTCATATTTAGGAAATATTCCCTCCTCTTTCCTTTTTGTTTCAGGATTTATTTTTGCTCCTTCAATCATCTGATTCAATCCTATTTCTTTTCCCACTTCTTTAACATATTCATTGAACTTCTGGTCAGAAATGGATTCTGGGAATTTTCCTTCTCTTTTCTTTAATATGGATAATATGTGTGGATGTATTGGTATAAGTGGCTTTTGTCCTGTTTTTTGACTCTCGATTTGAAAAAATTTCCCATCCTTAATATGAGATTCGGAAACTCTTGAAAAGTCACTTATTCTTAGCCCTGTCCATAAACCGATAATGAATAGGTCTCGTACTCTATCTAATCTTTCATTATTAGAAAAATCATGTTGATATATTTTGTCAATTTCAACTTCATTAAGGTAGATCGCTTTTGTCTTACTATCGGGTGAGAAAAATTCGGGATGGTCTATTTCATCATGGACGGGATGACCTTTTAATTTAGCTTGTCTTGCAAATGCTTTTACCGTCTTAATGTAGTTCCCTATTGTTTTAAGCCCCAAATTTTGTTCGTTTTTCAGAAAGTCTAAAAATTGCTGATGAAAGGTTAAGTTGAGGTCTTTATATTTTATCCTTTTTTCGATATGGGTTTCGAAATCATTTAATTTGGTAAGAGTGGACTTATATTCCTTAATTGTTTCATTTGAGACAGGCTTATTGGTTTTCCGACGAATAGTTGTGGGAGCTTCCTCAATAAATTTTTTCACAAAAGGAATAAAGAAAACATTTATATCAGTATCGCCTTTTGATGGTCTGTTAAATAATTTAATTATTGTTTCATCCAGCCATTTTTTGTCTATGATTTCTCCTTCGGCATAATCTTGATTATACTGGTCAATAATATGCTCTTTTAAGTTTTTTAAATATTTGTTTATGGTTTCGTATCTGATGCTTCCATTTTGCTCGACAATTCCTTTCATTTTTTGTTTTACTTTGCTCCAATGAACAGGATTTATGTGAAATTTTGTAGAGGTTATAATATCAATAGTCCTTCCACTACGAAATCTCACATATAAAGTAGAAGGGTTTTTGGTGCTTTTAAGTATGTAATTAATTGTAGCCAAGTGGGGTTATTTGTGATAATGTAAAGATAATTATTTTCCCCATATTTTCCCCACAATAAGTTAATTGTTTTTAATTTTATTTAATCTTATTTTATTAGTATATTTGTTAAGTAATTGATTTGTAGAAGATAGAGTAAATATGAGTTATTAAAAATAAAAGAGTGGTACTCCCTCCAGCTCCACAAAAATAAAAGCTAATATATTAATAAATAATATATTAGCTTTTGTGTTTTATGTTTTTAGACAACATTTAGACAACGAATTGATTTTTTCTAAAATCTCAAAGCTAATCCCAACCCATTAGAACCTCCAAAAGTTACCCCCAGCAACAGGATCGGATATGAGTGCATACGTGGATGTAAGTTTCATTACCTTTTCTGGCAAGAATTCTCCGGCTTCAAATCCAGCAGCGATCACCACATGTTTACAGGTTATTTTATGTCCTCTAGTTCATATTGGGAACCTTTCTTTTTACAGGTGGTTACTTTCGTATGCGTGTATAGCTTCAATCCGTGTTTCTTCATATGGTAATCCAAAAGAGTGGAAGAAGTCCGGTAGGCATCTATCTGTGTGGATACTTCATTCATCAAAGCACAAGGGGTTTCAAACCCGTATATCTTTTTGATTTCTTTGCCTGTAAGATAGGTTACGGGTAATCCATGTTTTTTACTTATTTCATATTCTTTCTCAATCAAGGCACACATTACAACAAACACAAGATTGATGTGATTTTTTTCAATTTTATTTGGTTATATCAGAGTAAACAGTATCGGTTACTTTCCGTTAAACTCATTCATCGTATTATTTATTCCTGAAAAAATAAAGGATTTAATTGCTTCGGAGCTAAAATCGATTCTTTCTTCTAGGGTTTGTTTTTCTTCTTCACCCCATTGTCCTAATACAAAATCTATTTGTTGTCCTTTGGAGAATTCATTTCCGATACCAAACCGTAACCGTGGATATTTCTGGGTTTGCAGGGAATTTTCTATACTTTTTAATCCATTGTGTCCGGCACTGCTTCCTTTGGATTTGATTCGTAAGGTTCCGAAGGGAAGGCTCAGATCATCACAAACAATCAAAATGTTTTCCGGTTCAATATTTTCCTTGGTAATCCAGTATTTTACAGCATTTCCACTCAGATTCATATAAGTGTCCGGTTTAAGAATGAAGGTTTTTCTTCCTTTATAGGAAGTTTCGCAAAGTTGTCCGAAATTGGAAGGTTTGAAAGGGGCAGTTAATTTTTCAGCCAGTTTTTCAGCAATTAAAAAACCTATGTTGTGTCTTGTATTTGTGTATTCAGTCCCGATATTTCCTAATCCGACTATAAGATATTTGTTCATTGTTTTTTATAGTAATTCCGTATCCTTAGTAATTCAAAAGGAAGCTTTAGAGAGTAAGAAAATTTTACTTTGGAATCACCTATATCTTTCCATTCTTCCAGAGGAATTTCTTTTGCTCTTTTTTCTACATTTTCCTTTCCCACAATATTAGTGAATTTAAAGAATACTTCCACATCAAAACTCCAGTTGGAGATAAAAGGATCTTTGAATATTGGGCGGACTATTTCCGCAGAAAATACTTTAGCTCCGCATTGGGTATCATAAACAGGAAGATCAAGCATAGTACTGGAGAAAGTAGCAAACGCCCTTCCAATCAAATGCCGATAGAGTTTTCTTTTAATATTGGAACCGATTCTCCTGACTCTTGAGCCAAAAACAAATACCAGATTTTCATTTATATAGGAACATAAATTCAAATATTCTTCAATAGAAGTAGCCAGGTCAGCATCTAGATATCCCAGAGTGTCAAACGACTTCCAGTTCAGAGATTCGTTCATTCCGGTAAAAATAGCTGCTGCCTTTCCTGCATTTTGTTTTTTATCTACTACTAAAACATTTTCAGGAAATTTTTGATAAATACTGTTTAATACTTGAATGGTTTGATCAGAGCTACCATCGTTGACAAAACAAATGAAAAGATTTTTATCGGAAGATAAATTTCTTTCAAAATCAGTGGTTGGGAGCCGGTCTTCTTCATTATAACAAGGAACGATTACACAGTTATTTTTCATAATTGTTATATAATTAATTGATTGATCTATTCTTAAAAATATAGGTTGGATGTGAGACAACGCTTATATTAAGTGATGCAAAGATACATCTTTTTATCGGATTAAAATAAGACCTTTTATTCTGAATCTTTGATGAAGTCTTCTATTCTCTTACAGAATTCCAATACGGTTGTGATATTATTAATATGATCTTTTCTTAAATATAATAATAGGCCTTCATTTCCATTTTTTTGTTTCAGAGAAGCTTCAGCAGGGAATTGTTGCAGATAGTCCAATACTTTTTTGAAATTATTGGACTGATAATATTTGGATTGGGCATTTGTGGGGAAATAAGACAGCAGAATTTTATTTTTTATTACCAGTTTCTCAAATCCTATTTGCTTGGCAATCCATTTTAATTTAACACTTTCCAGTAATTCTTTCGTTTCTTTGGGTAAAGTACCAAATCGATCGGTAAGTTCTTCTTTAAAAATAGTAAGTTTCTTTTCTTCACTGATTTCGGATAGTTTTTGATATAAGGAAAACCGTTCTTCCACCTTGTTTACATATTCATCCGGAATTAACAATTCAAAATCCGTATCAATCTGTACATCAGAAATAAAGTCTTTTTTCTCATTTTCCTTTTCAAATAGTTCAGAAAACTCATTTTCTTTCAATTCTTCAATGGCTTCATTCAGAATTTGCTGATAGGCTTCAAATCCAATCTCTGTAAAAAAACCACTTTGTTCAGCTCCCAATAGATCTCCGGCTCCACGAATTTCCAGATCTTTCATAGCAATATTAAATCCGGAGCCCAAATCGGAGAATTGTTCTACTGCTTGTAATCGTTTTCTTGCTTCCGAAGTAATAACATCAAAAGGGGGAGTGATGAGGTAACAGAAAGCCTTCCGGTCAGACCGTCCGACTCTTCCTCTCATCTGGTGTAAATCTGCCAGTCCGAATCTTTGGGCATCATTAATGAAAATTGTATTGGCATTGGGAACATCCAGTCCGGATTCTATAATAGTGGTGGAAACCAGCACATCGTATTCTCCTTCCATAAAATCTACCATAACTTGTTCCAGTTTCTTCCCTTCCATCTGTCCGTGCCCTACAGCCACTCTGGCCATAGGGACCAGTCGTTTGATCATTCCTGCAAGTACTTCCAGGTTGTCAATGCGATTGTTGATAAAGAAAATCTGTCCGTCCCGGTTAAGTTCATATTGAACAGCACCCCGGATCTGTTCTTCATTAAATCCGATTAATTGGGTTTGTACTGGTTGACGGTTGGGTGGGGGAGTTTTAATTACGGATAAATCCCTTGCTGCCATCAGTGAGAATTGTAAGGTTCTTGGAATTGGAGTGGCAGTCAGGGTTAAAGTATCCACTGTAGTTTTTAAAGTTTTCAGTTTGTCTTTTACGGAAACTCCGAATTTATGTTCCTCATCTACAATTAATAAGCCTAAATCTTTAAATTGTATATCTTTTCCGATCAACTGATGAGTTCCGATAATAATATCTATTTTTCCATCTGCCAAGCCTTGTGCGATTTCTTTCTTTTGTTTGGAAGATTTAAACCGGTTCAGATATTCCACTTTTACAGGGAAATCTTTTAATCTCTGGGTAAAGGTTTTATAATGTTGTAGTGCCAGAATAGTAGTAGGAACCATGATGGCTGTTTGTTTTCCATCGGTTGCCGCTTTGAAGGCCGCCCGAATGGCTACTTCCGTTTTTCCGAAACCTACATCGCCACAGACCAGACGATCCATAGCTGTGAATTTTTCCATATCGGATTTCACTTCCTGGGTAGCTTTTTCCTGATCGGGAGTATCTTCATACATGAAAGAAGCTTCCAGTTCGTTCTGTAAATATCCATCCGGAGAAAAAGCAAAACCCTGTTTCGTTTTTCGTTCTGCATAGAGTTTAATCAGGTCAAAAGCTATCTCCTTTACTTTTCTTTTTGCTTTGTTTTTCAGGTTTTTCCATGCCGGGGAACCTAACTGGCTTAAGGTGATTTCTGCTCCTTCTTTTCCTGAAAATCTTGATATTTTATGAAGGGAATGAATATTTACATAGAGAATATCGTTGTTTCTGTAAATCAGTTTTATGGTTTCCTGAATTTTATCATCGTTTTTGATTTTTACTAATCCCATAAATTTACCGATTCCGTGATCGATATGAGTAACAAAATCACCGACTTTCAGGTCGGTAAGCTCTTTTAAAGTCAGGGATTCTGATTTGGAGAAGGAATTCCGTAAGTTATACCGATGGAATCGTTCAAAAATCTGATGATCCGTATAAAGGATAAATCGGGAATTGTTGTCCAAAAATCCTTTTCCAATATTCAAATGGAGTCCGATAAAAGGAATTTCTTTTTCCGTTTCGGAAAATATATCCTGTAATCGTTGTTCTTGTTTTTCCGATTGGAAAGAAATGAAGTTAGCAAATCCTTGTTTTTCCTTTTCTAATAAATCCTGACCAAGAAGATCAAATTGTTTATGAAAACTCGGCTGCTCGGTTTGGTTTACTCTGAGAGTTTTATAATCTGGAAAATGAGGAACGGATGAAAATTCTATAAAGGAAAATTCCTGAATTTTTTGAATCAGTTCTTCAGATTGTATATACAATTGTTGAGGTTCACCTCTTTTAACAGTTTGTTTCAGAGAAGAATAAATTTCTTCTGCTTTTTTGAATTTTTTATCAATTCCGGATAGTGAGATGGATAAGTCTTTGGAGATAAATAAAGTGTCTTTGGGAAGATAATCCAGAAAACAAACCCGGGTAGTTTCCTGATTAGGATTGTCAATATTGGGAACAATGGTGAATTGTTCTACTTTTTCTTCGGAAAGTTGAGTTTCAATATTAAACTTCCGTATGGTTTCCACTTCATTCCCAAAAAATCCGATTCGGTAAGGCTGTTCATCGGAATAAGAAAATACATCTAAAATTCCTCCCCGAAGAGAAAATTCTCCCGGCTGGGTAACAAAATCCACCCGGTGGAACTGAAAACTGAACAATACTTCATTCAGGAAATCAGAATCCAGTTTATTTCCTACCTGTATATTCAGACTGATATTCTCCAGATCGGATTTCCCTATTACTTTTTCGGAAAGGGCATTGGTATAGGAAATGATGAAATAGGGTGTTGGTTTCTGTGATAGTGTATTGATTACTTCTGCACGTAATACAATGTTCGCATTTTGAACTTCTTCAATCTGATAGGGTAAAAGGTGTGAAGTGGGATAGAACAATACTTTCTCTTTTCCGAAGATATCTTCTATTTCATTTAGGGCATACGCAGCTTCTTCTTTGTCGGCAAAGAAGAGAAAAACAGGTTTTTTGTATTCGGAATAAATAAAGCTGCTAAACAGGCTGACATACGAACCTACGGCACCTTGCACGGATAATTTTAGAGGTTCATTGTTTGTTATAGGGACGTAAATTTCTTCACCTAAAGCACTTTTTTTCAGGTGTGAAAATAGGGGAGAAGCAATAAGATTTGTTTTCAAAACTTTGCAAAGGTAAGAAATTTGATATTAGATTTAAGGTGCGGTATTGTATAAAAAATCAAATAAAAGTGGTTTGGCAATAAATTTGAGAGGAAATAAAAAGTTAATGAGAGAAAAATTGAAATTATAATGAGATGATAGTAGTGTACTTTCCTTTTATTTTTAGGGGGAACTATCAGGGAATGGCTATATTTCCGTTTGTTTTCATTCGTTATAAATCTATGCGGGTGGATCAGAGGTTGATCAATCATGAGAAAATTCATTTAAGGCAACAGATAGAATTGTTGTGGTTTTTTTTCTTCATTTTATATATTTCAGAATATCTATTTAAATGGGTGAAGTATGGAGATGCGCATAAAGCATATCAGAATATTAGTTTTGAGAGGGAAGCTTATGCAAATGAAAAGAATATGAATTACCTGAAAAAAAGAAAGTTTTGGAATTTTCGTCAATATTATTCCAGATAAAAAAGGCACTCAAAGAGTGCCTTTTTGTATGAATGAAATAGAAATATTATTTGTAAGCAAGCGCGTAAGTGGAAGCTTTTAGATAGTAAGGAACGACTCCGATTACATGATCTCCCACTGTTGAAAGGAATGTTACATTCCCGATTTTGTTTTGTTTGTCTGAAAAATCTTTGGCATTCTGATAATATACCGATACATCGCCTGTTCCGTGTGTCATTATAAATTTACATTTGTTTTTCCACGGCTTCACGCTGTTTTCATTGAGAATGGTATTCATGTAAGCCATGCTAGGATCTGTATCCAGGTATTTCAAGAATTTTTCTGTGTATAGGTTTGCCGGATTATGCGGGAATTTTTCATTTATATCTTTATAGGTTCCGTCGTAATAGGTTTTTGACTGACTTGCATAAGGTTCTTGCAGAAAATCGTTAACGTTGATTTGCGGATAGGCATTTTCTTTAAATCCCCAAAGCCCGTAAGCTAAAAAATAAGTATGTTGGGTATAGTTGGAATGTCTCACCACATCTGCTATCTGTTTTAAATCGCAAGGAGTACCTCCGGTAACCAATAATCTGACACTGTATTGGGAGGACGGGTCGGTTTCAATAGTTCTTGCCAGAGAAGCGGCAACAAATCCTCCTTGCGAATAACCGGTAATCATCAACTCTTTTTTATACCGGTATCCGTTTGCAGAAAGAGTATACTGAGTGGCATCCAGTAAATCCAAAATGGATTTTGTCATAGCTTTGGAATCAAGGTAAGGATGGAAACATTGTTTGTAGGAATCTCCGAAACCAAGATAATCAGGAATAAATACTACAAATCCGGATTGAGCTTGTAATGTCCAGAAGTATAGATAATTCAGGTTCCACTCTTCCGTAATTAAAGATACTCTTTTAAAAGCATTGGTCGGAGCCAGATCATTATAAGTATAGGTTGGAGGCGGAGCAACAATAATACGGTAACTGATCAGAGGAGTGAAGATGGTTTTCTTGGGAACCAATAAAACGCCTGAGGCATCCACATAATTTCCAGATTTATCCGGATGTGGAGTTTTGCATGATATTTTAATGGCCTGTACATAAGGATTGTTGGTAATAAGTCTTTGGGAAGGATCATTACTTAAAGTGTCTTGTTCAATAGTGAAATTAGATACATCAATTCCGGATTTTTCCAGTTGGACTTTCATGGATTCCAAATCCATAGAAGTAAATGAGGCAATTTCTTCTGTTTTGAAAGTGACATCGGCATTAGAAGCAGGCTGACTGATGTTTAAATCGGAGTCGTCATTATTACAGGATTGGACAAAGAATAAGAATCCTAATAAGAATATAAAGATCCGGTTGCTAAAAAATTTTTTCATAGTTTGGTGGTTTTTTAATTAATAATTTGTTTTTTGTCAGTAACAAGGTAAAAATACTATTTTGTATTTTGATAATAAACGTAATTTTTGATTATATTAATTAAAATAAGGAAATAGTAATTATTTTTTATGTTATTGTTAATGTAGGTTAATTGATTAATAATTATATGCTGAATGATATAAAAACTTAAAGAGTAATTTATTAATATAGTTTAATAAAAAATTAAATAGTCAATTCGTCTTGAACCTTTGGTTCGAAAATAGTTTATTTTAGCTTTAGTCTAAAAATAGTATTACAAAATGAGAAAAATATTTTATGTAACAACTTTTATTCTGATAGGGTCATTTCTATGTTCGGCACAATCTTTTGTAGGAAAATGGAAAACCATTGATGATGAAACAGGAAAGCCAAAAGCAATAGTAGAAATTTTCCAGAAAGGAAATCAATATTATGGGAAGATTGTAGAAATGCTGGTGAAACCGACCAATAATAATTGTGTAAAATGTACTGATGACCGGAAAAATAAGCCAATAGTAGGATTGGAAATACTTCGTGGGATGAAGTTGAGTGATAAAGAACTGACCGATGGACAGATTCTGGATCCGGCTAAAGGAAAAGAATATAAATGTACTATCAGTTTTGAAAATAAAGATAAGTTAAAAGTAAGGGGATATATCGGTTTCTCACTGATCGGAAGGAATCAGTATTGGGAACGGATGAAGTAAAAACAGTATTATATTTTTTAAAATGGAAGTTTTCTTTGTGAAGCTTCCATTTTTATTTTGATTTCTCCTGTATCCAGAATGTCCAGTTTTCCATCAGGAAAATCTTCTTTAGTCAGGTTTTGGATATATTTTAAAGCGTAATTATCTGAATCCGGTTGAGGTCCATAACCTACATCTTCCAGTTGATAAGTAGAAATGATTTTCCCAGAAATGAAATTTCCTTTGGAGTCCATTTTTATCTTTAAGATAGGAGCTTTTCCATTAGCACCTTTCAGGTTAAAACTTCCGTAAGTAGCAAAGTTTCCCAGACTGTAAGCAATAAATTTATTTTTATATAATTCAACAGCACGAGATACGTGTGGTCCACTTCCAAAAACAATATCAGCTCCCGAATCAATACAGGTATGAGCAAATTCTTCCACATTTCCACGATCTTCACCTACAAAAATTTCTCTTTTATGGGGAACATTCTGGTGGGAAGCTCCTTCTGCTCCTCCGTGAAACATAACAATAACAATATCAACCTGAGGTCTGACTTCTTTTATAATCCGTTTAATATCAGAATATTCTTTAACACTAACCAATCCCGGATTATGTCCGGCACCGATAAAAGCATATTTAATTCCGTTTTTTTCTTTAATAGTATATTCACATTGCTCCAAAAGTCCGGCATAGTCTATTCCCAGATCATCCAGATTTTGTTGGGTAGCTTTCCTTCCGAAAGGGCCGAAATCCCCGCTATGATTATTCGCAATACTCAGAAAATCAAATCCGGTTTCCTTCAGATACTTTCCATAAGAAGAAGGAGTTCTGAAAACATAACAAATAGCCGGATTATTACATTGTTTAGGAGTTCCGCCGGAATTGAACAACGTTCCTTCCAGATTTCCCAGTAATATATCTGAACCCTCTCTAAGGACAGGTGTAATTTTTTCTAAAATATTTTCTCCCGGCAAACTGGAAGCCAGAGGATAATTACTTCCCAGCATAATATCTCCAACAGCAGTAATAGTCAGGGTATCAGGAATTGTAGATGTAGGAATATTTTGTTTTTCCTCCTTAGGAGTTATAGAAATATTGGGTTCTGTTTTTCCATTACATGAGGTCATTAAAAAAAGAAATACAGAAATGAAAACCATCGACCTCATGGTAGAAAATTATAAGGTAAAAAATAAAATGAATTAAAAATAAAGTAAAGTATTAGATACGATCTCTGTCATATCCTTTATCTTTCTGACCGAAATCAACGATTCTTTTACACCAGTATAAAAAGGCTAAAAAGCCGATAGCCACGTAAATCCAGTCAAAATAATGACCGATGATAGGTAATATCTTATAAGACCAGGTAAATAAATTTCCAATACCAATGATAAAATCTGTCATGACTAAATATTTTTATTTTTACTTTTGCAACAAATATATAAAAATGTACTCAAATTCTCCTTTTAAAAAGTATTTTTTTTCTACTTTAAGTTTGTTTTGCGTATTCTTAGGAGTTTTTTTGTATTTTTTTTATCCTCAGAAAGATAGTACAGGGTTTTGGGAGATTTTAGGAATTACTGCCATATCTCTTATCCTGAATATTATCACCCTCATGAATGTAAAATTTAAAAAGAAAAAAAGAATCTGGGCCTTAGTTATTTATGGAGTTTTATTTATTTCTTCCCTGAAAGAATTTTCAGTTTTGAATATAGGAATTGCCTATTTATTTCTTTCCATTGTTTTACTGTTGCTGCTGGACGTTTCTCCCACATCATCTTCTTTTAAGTATTTTAATGTAGGGATGCTAACTACCATCGCCAGTTTTTTTTATTTTCCGGCAGGAATTTTGACTTTTTTATTCTTTCTTATAACGGTTCTATATTATGATGAAAAAATAAATATTTCCCAATACTTGGCGGGAGTATTGGTTACGATTATCCTAATACTTGAAATTACATATCTGACGGATGGTTTTTCATACCTTACGAATTGGTTTACCAGTCTGAGTATTCCTAAATTCCATTTTGAATACCAGATACCGATATTGGTTATTTTGATTTTCGTTTTAGTGTATGGCTGGATCAATCAATACACCAATAGTAGTATTTCCGATGACGTGGAAATTTCCAGTAAACACTCCATGATGGTGCTTTATTTGCTTTGTTGGATTATTATTTATGCCTTTTTTATGGGAGACAATTACGAGTTGCTGATCTTCGTAAGTTTACCGATCAGCATTATTGTTTCCCGAAGTTTGTAATCTAATCAAACATTAATAGTTTAAAGATAATTAAGTATTAGAATAGCAATGTTATTCATTAAGCAAATCCAATTTTGGCCTCTGAGTGGATGCGTCAAAAAAGTGAAATGAAAAAGAGTTAAAAAATACTTTATGTTTGAGCGAAGCGAGTTCAAAGTATTTTAACTTTTTCAGGGAACTTTTTAAGCTAGATTCACTCAAAGCCTTGATTTTTTCTTTCTTTTGTATCAAGACAAAAGAAAAAAAGAGTTTAGTATAGATATAGGTTAGATGTAATCTCTATTTAAAATAATAGTTTTAACTAGATAATTAGATTTTTTCTTTAGTCATTAACTTTCTTCGGATCCGACTTAAACTTTCCGCAGTGATTCCCAGATAAGAAGCGATTAAATGCAGAGGAACTCTTTGCAACAACTTAGGATTATCAGTTAAAATCTTCAGGTAGCGTTCCACAGCAGAAACGCTCAATTGACAGTCTAACCTTTGTTGAGTGGAAGTATAAGCATTCTGGTATAAAATCCGGTAATACTTTTCCAGACTTGGAATTTCTTTGTATAACTTTTCCAGAACATCATGATGCAGCATATATAGGTTCGATTCTTCCAGTGCTGTAATAGTTACCGTAGAAAGAGTCCGGTTCAGAAAACTATATAAATCGGAAATCCAGTAATCTTCCGGGGCAAAATGAATCACATGTTCTATTCCGTTAATATCCGTAGAATAAGAATATAATAATCCGGTATTTACATAAATAGAATAATTACAAGGTTCTCCGGTTTCCAATAACCGTTCTTTCTTTTTGATTTGCTTATGCTCTAAATTATCAAGAAGCAACCGGAATTCATCATCAGAGATGGGAATTCTTGACCGAAAATGTTTTAAAAGAAGCTCACTCATGATGAATATCCAATTTTTTTCTCCCGTTTAGAAATGCTAATTTAGCAAAATATTACAATTTATCCTATTTATATCCGGGAAGAATGAGTAAAACAAAAGAAACTCCATTGATGAAGCAGTATAACAGCATCAAAGCGCGTTATCCTGATGCCTTGCTGTTATTTAGAGTAGGAGATTTTTACGAAACTTTCGGAGAAGATGCCATTAAAGCATCCCGGATATTAGGAATCGTTCTCACCAAAAGAGCGAATGGACAAGCATCCCATATAGAACTGGCAGGATTTCCTCATCATTCCTTAGATGTATATTTACCTAAATTGGTTCGTTCCGGATTGCGGGTGGCCATCTGCGATCAGCTAGAAGATCCGGCTCTGGCAAAAGGAATTGTAAAAAGAGGAGTTACTGAGTTGGTAACACCCGGAGTAACCTTCAATGACAAAGTATTAGAAGCAAAAAGCAATAATTTCCTTCTGTCCGTGCATCAGGAAAAACACTTGTACGGAATGGCCATGTTGGACGTTTCCACCGGAGAATTTCTGGTAGCCGAAGGAGATATTCACAAACTCCGCCATCTCATAGATAATTTTAAACCTACGGAAATCATCCATCAGAGAAGAACTCCGTTGCCGTTTCAACATCAGTCCTATTCTTTCCAGTTGGAAGACTGGGCCTTTCAATATGATTATGCTTATGAAAAGCTGGTTCAGCATTTTAAAACCCAATCGTTAAAAGGATTCGGGATAGAAGAAATGAAACTGGCCATTGTAGCAGCAGGAGCAATTTTTGCCTATCTGGTGGAAGATACCCATCACAAATTACTGGATCATATTTCCAATATTCAGCGGCTTCCTCAGGATACTTTTGTCTGGATGGATGATTTCACCATCCGGAATCTGGAATTAGTAAGCAGTCCAGATTCTCAATCGGTATCTTTATTGAAAATACTGGATAAAACCTTTACCAATATGGGAGGAAGGATGCTTCGGCGTTGGGTACTGATGCCATTAAAGGAAATTCAGGTAATCAATCGGAGATTAAGTGTAGTAGATTTTTTATTGGAATTTCCGGAAGTTTCCTATAAAATAGAAGAAGAACTCAGAGGAATTTCCGATGTAGAACGGTTGGTAGGGAAACTTGCAGGAGAACGGATTTCTCCTAAAGAATTAGGATATTTGCGAGATTCCCTGTGCCGGTACAAAATCATAGAAAACATTCTTAAAGAAGAAGATAAAGCAATAAAAGAACATTTTGGAGAATTTAAAAATCTGGATGAAATCATTGCTTTATTGCAAAACCAATTGCAGGAAGAACTTCCGGTGGCATTAGCCAAAGGAAATGTGATGAGAGAAGGGATTTCCGAAGAACTGGACAAACTTCGTTCCCTGAAAGATCACGGAAAAGAATATCTCGATAACCTTTGTCAGCGGGAATCGGAACGAACCGGAATTCCCAGCCTGAAAATTGATTTTAATAACGTATTCGGCTACTATCTGGAAGTACGGAATACTCATAAAGATAAAGTTCCGGAAGAATGGGTTAGGAAACAGACGTTGGTAAATGCGGAACGCTACATTACCGAAGAACTCAAGGAATACGAAACTCAGATTTTAGAAGCAGAAGAAAAAATAACACTAGTAGAAGCAGAATTATATCGGGAACTTTGTTTAAAGATCAGGAATCGGATAACCGATATTCAATATAACACACGGATTATTGCGACATTAGATACTTTATTTTCTTTTGCCCATGTAGCTCAGGAAAATTCCTATACACGTCCGCACCTCAATGAATCCAAAGCGATTGATATAACAGACGGAAGACACCCGGTTATTGAAAAACAATTGCCGTTGGGGGAATTCTATGTTGCCAATTCTGTATATCTGGATGATGAAAAACAACAGATTTTAATGATTACCGGTCCCAACATGGCAGGGAAATCCGCTTTACTTCGTCAGACTGCGTTAATTGTTTTGATGGCACAGACCGGGAGTTTTGTTCCGGCGAAAAATGCCACATTGGGAATTGTAGATAAAATTTTTACCAGGGTAGGAGCCTCCGACAATCTTTCCAGAGGAGAATCCACTTTTATGGTGGAAATGAACGAAACTGCCAGTATTCTGAATAATATTTCCGACCGGAGCCTGATTTTACTGGATGAAATAGGGCGGGGAACGAGTACTTATGACGGAGTTTCCATTGCCTGGGCTATTGCCGAATATCTGCATGAACATCCTACCCGGCCGAAAACGCTTTTTGCTACTCATTATCATGAATTGAACGAAATGACTCATTCTTTCGTCCGGATCAAGAATTTCAATGTAACCATTAAAGAAGTGGACGGAACTATTGTTTTCCTGCGAAAACTGGTTTCTGGAGGAAGTGAGCATAGTTTCGGTATTCATGTGGCAAAACTGGCCGGAATGCCGGTGAAACTCACTCAACGGGCGGAACAAATCCTCAAAACACTGGAACAAAATAATCCAAGGGAAGAGCTAAAAGAAAGAACCAAAACTTTGACAGAAGAAAATATGCAGTTAAGTTTCTTTCAACTGGATGATCCTGTACTGGAAAACATTCGGGAAGAAATTCTCAAAACCGACATCAATACCCTTACTCCGATAGAAGCCTTAATGAAGCTCAATCAAATCAAAAAAATGATTGGAGGATAAACAGAATTTTAGATTTACGATTTTGAATTTTAGAAAAAAGATCCTATAAACATAGGATAGTAAGAAGAGAGCTAAAAGCTATTAGCTGATGGTTATTAGCTTTAAAATCAGTTACTCAATTATTCCGTTATTCAATTACTCAGTCATTAACTCATCAGTAAATTCTCATATACCACATAACTTCCATAAAAAACGCAAAGAAAAGAGGAAACAATGATAAGAATTAGTTGTAGTTTCTCCGATTTCATCAGGTTTTTACTGAAAGGGATGCTGAACAATCCCGCAGCCAGAAACATTCCTACAATAGAACCGATCCCAAAAATCAGAATATAGGAAAAACCTTCTGCTACCGATTTCATCTGGGAAAGAACCAATACAACTAATGCACCGCTTCCGGCCAGTCCATGAACCATGCCTACTCCTAATGCTGCTTTGTGATGATGAGAATGATTCCCATGATCCATAATAAGTTCGGTATTATTTCTTTTAGCAGAATAGAGCTTGACGAGTCGCCAGATGCCCAGGCTTACCAGCATCAACCCTACTACAGCTTCAAAATAACTAAATGTGTTTTCACTTATATTATATTTTAGTAGAATCATCAGGATTCCTACTATAAAAATAGTGGCTGTGTGACCAATTCCCCAGAATATTCCGTCTTTGGCAGCATGGGTTATTTTGTTCCGGTTGGTTATCAGATTATTGACAGCTAATAAATGGTCAACTTCAAAAGCGTGTTCTAAACCGGCATACAGAGTTACAAAAAATCCAAACATAGTCTCGTTTTTTTATGAATAATAGTTATAATAAGCGGCACAAGCTCCTTCTGAGGAAACCATAGGCGCTCCTAAAGGATTAGCTGGGTTACAGGATTTTCCAAATTCCGGACATTCATGAGGTTTTTTATTTCCTTTCAGAATTTCCCCGGCAATACAATTATTCTTTGTTTTTAAAATTTCAGTTTGAATGGAAAACTTCCTGGAAGCGTCAAATTTATTGTAGTTTTCTTTTATAACCAAACCACTATCCGGAATTGCTCCTATTCCGCGCCATTCCTGTTCTCCGGTTTCAAAAATTTCATTCACTACCTGCATAGCAGGGATATTTCCTTCCTCCTTTACTAGTCTTTCATAGCAGTTTTCTACTTTGTATTCTCCTTTTTCCAGTTGGGCAACCGCATGGTAAATAGCACGAACCAAATCGGCAGGCTCAAATCCGGAAACCACTATAGGAATCTTGTATTTTTCAGCGATCGGGTGATATTCTTCCAGTCCCATAATGGTACAAACATGTCCTGCACCTAAAAATGCATTGATCTGGCAGAATTCATCACTTAAAATAGATTCCATGGCAGGAATTACCAGAACATGGGAAACCAGAAGTGAAAAATTGGTTAATCCTAATTTTTGTGCATGAACGATAGATAAGGCATTGCTGGGAGCAGTAGTCTCAAAACCCACGGCAAAGAAAACTACTTCTCGGTCAGGATTGTTTTTTGCGATGTTTACCGCTTCCAGAGGAGAATAAAGAATACGTAAGTCTCCGCCTTCCGCTTTGGCCTGAAGAAGACTTTTTTTACTTCCCGGAACCCTAACCATATCTCCGAAAGAACAGAGAATAACTCCTTGATCCATCAAGGCAATAGCTTTGTCGATAAGGGAAATGGGAGTTACACAAACCGGACAACCGGGACCATGAACCATGGTTATTTTTTTTGGTAGAAGTTCCAGCAAACCGTTTTTTACTAAAGAATGAGTTTGCCCGCCGCATATTTCCATAATTTCCCAATCCTGAGTAGTGATTTTATCAATTTCACCCAGATAATGTTTTACCAGTTCGGGATTTCTATATTCTGAAAGAAATTTCATTTCGTTTGTATTTGGGTTTTATTCTATAATGTTTTGTAATTGAATAGTAAAAATCAGAGTGGAAAAAGGCTGAATCATAGGTGGAGCCCCTATTTCGCCATAGGCTAAATGAGGTGGGAGATACACTTTCCACCGTGAACCTTCGGGCATAAGTTGCAGAACCTCCTGCCATCCCGGAATCATTTCGGAGATTTTAAAGTCTTGTGGACCGTCATCTTTGGTGGAATCAAATACCCGGTTGTTAAGCAACGAACCTTCATAAATCACGGTTACAGTTTGATCCTGTTTAGGGATTTTCCCTGTTCCGCCCACTATGATTTCATATTGTAATCCGCTGGGAAGAGTGGTGATTTCTTCTCTCTGAGCATTTTTTTCAAGAAAGGCTTTTCCTTCTTCTATGTTTTTAGTTTTGGTTTCTTCCCGTAAAATAGTGATGTAATTGTTGAAGATATCGATCGCTTTTTTTTGTGATATTTTCGGATAGGAATCCTGAAAGACGGATTTGACTCCTTCTGTAAAATCTTCGTAATTGATTTCTTCAAATCCGATATCGCGCAGGCTCAAAGCCATGATCACTCCTGCAGAATAGGAGATTTTATCATCTTCATCTGTTTTTCCGACTCCTAAAAGTAATTCTGAAAGATCCATCTATTAATTTGTTTTTATGTTTAAATAATAATTTAATTGTCCAAAAGAAATATTCTCATCGTTAGGAGATAATTTCTCATGGAAATAAAGCTTAAAGTTAGGTTTTAGTACTTGAATTGCTAAATCCACCAGAACCGAGTTCTGAAAAACTCCACCACTAAAGGCAATGGATGAAACCTGATTTTGTCGGGTAATTTTTTCAACGATTTTAATCAAGGTATAATGAAAATTCAGAGCGATTTTTTCTACTGGTTGAGTTTGTGTTTCAGTCAAAATCCGGTTTAGTAATTTTTTAGTGGGAATTTTCTGTTCTATCATTTCATTTCCCAGATAGTCGGTAAACTCATTTTCGTATTTTCTCCAGGCTTTTACCGCTAGTTTTTCCAATAACATGGCGGCTTCTCCTTCAAAATAAATGGGTTGAGTATATCCTAAAATAAAACTCACAGCATCAAACAATCTTCCCATAGAGGAGGTTTTTATTTCTCCCTGTGAAATAAGTTTGGTGTATAGTTTCCATTCATTTTCCGTAAAGTAAGGACGGAAAACTTCATCATTTTCACTTATGGATAAGGCAGATAGTTTTGGGGTTTTGGACATTTTATTTCCCAAAATCCACGAAAATGAATCTAACTGTACTTTATGGTGAAACGTTTGATTTTTATAAATAAAAAACTCACTTCCCCAAATTTCATTTTCTGAGAAGAATCCGGTTCCGTCCCATATCACTCCTAAAATTTTCTCTTTGCTTTCCCAAAGCTGATGTTCTCCTAAGATAGCAGCAAAATGCGCTTCATGATGTTGAACATTGTATTCTTTTATTGAATTGGAGGTCAACTGATTTTTTACTTTCCGGCTTTCATAAAGCGGATGTTGGTCTGAAATTACTAATTCAGGTTGAAAGGAAAAAAAATTTTGATAAGATTGTATGGTTTTCTCAAAGCGAAGATAAGTTTCGAAGTTGGCTAAATCTCCGATGTATTCACTGATATAGCAATGATTGTTGGGAACAGCAGTAAATGTATTTTTCAAGTCTCCTCCCAGACAAAGGATTTTTTCTTTTTCCGGATTTTTTTTCTCCAATTCTTCTGAAAACAGGTAATTGGGAGCATATCCTCTGGATCTCCTCAACACAATTTTCTGATGGAATTTTTCACTGAATTTAATTACGCTGTCGTCCTGCGGATGTAAAATAGGCAAAGTATGATGAAGAAAGAAATCAGCAACAGGGTGTAAGGTTTCAACCGCTTCTTTTTCATTGGAACAAATGGGAGAACCGTGTATATTTCCACTGGTGGCAATAACCGGTTTTTTAAATGTGTGAGCAATTAATTTTAGAATTCCGGTATAAGGATATAAAGCTCCTACAGTTTCCATATTGGGTGCAATTTCTTCTATTGCCAAGTCCTGGGAATCTTTAACTTTTATAATGATAATAGGAGCTTCCGGAGATAAAAATTCTTCTTTATGGAAGTCTTTTACATGCAGGTATTCCGACATTTTTTCCATGTTGGGAAACAAAACAGCAAAAGGCTTGGTCGGACGATTTTTTCTTTTACGTAATTCCTTTACTGCTCCCGGATTGGTAGCATCACAAAGCAACAGATAGCCGGAAGTATTTTTCACAGCTATAATTTTTCCTTGCCGGAGCTTTTCTGCTAAAAAGGTGAAGATTTCTTTATTATTTTTGGAAATTATTTTTTCTTCATTATCAGTCAGTTTGGTTTTTATTCCACAATCCGGACAGGTATTGGTTTGTGAATGAAACCGGATATCGGTAGGATTTTGGTATTCTTGTAAACAATCCGGACACATTTCCCATTGGGAAATGCTGGTATTTTCCCGTTCAAAAGGAAATTTTTCTGTTATAGCATATCGGGGACCGCATTGAGTACAGGTAGTGAAAGGATAAAAATATCTGCGATTTTTCTCATCTAATAATTCTTCTTCACAATTGGGACAAGTGGCAAAATCGGGAGTAAGAGGAATATCAATTATCAGATTTTCCGGAGTTGTCCGGATGGTGAATTTTTCGAATGTTTCTTGAATAGGAGTTTCCACCATAGTGGAAGAAATAATTTGGGAACTTTTGGGTTTTAATAAAGCTATCTGATTATAAAAATTTTCGACTTTTTCCTGAATTCCCTGAACTTGTATGATTACTCCTTTTTCATTGTTGGATACAAAGCCTTTTAATCCGAAATTTTCGGACAGATTGAAAATAAAAGGCCGAAATCCGACTCCTTGAACTCGTCCGGAAATATGAATCTGATAGGTTTTAATCAATCTTTTCTGCTTTTTTATTTCTGATTTCCTGAACCAGTTCCAGAATCCGCTCAGTTACTAGGGGAATTGCGGCTTCCACTTCAGGCGAAAGTTCCAGAAACATGGGTTTCATAGTTTCAATAGAAATGGTGAAAAGGTAAATATCGGGCATTTTTTCCAGCATAGTCAGGATTTCCATCATATCTTTTAATCCGAAATTATGTCCGCTTAAGGATTGAGGAAAATCTTTGGAAAATTTAGGTTTTAGGAGACTGATTGTGCCAGGAGCTTTTTTATCCATCGTGGCATCTACCAGAATCACTACTTTATGGCTCTCAAAATAGGGTATCAAGGTGAATCCTCCGGTTCCGCCATCAATGAAACTGACATTTTCAGGAAACCGGGCAGTATCCATATTTTTAATAAAATGGACACCTACTCCTTCATCTCCCATCAGGTAATTCCCAATTCCGAGTATTAATATATCATTACCTTCAGAGTGAAATGAATCAACCTGATAGGTAAATAATTGTTCTTCCATTAAAAAGATGTTTTGTAAAAGGTAAGAAGTAAAATGTTAAAAGAGATTTTAATCAAAATCATTTTAGATTTACGAATTACGATTGATTTTCGTCAAATGTGTAGAAAATCAAAAATCGTCAATCAAAATTCGCTTTACATTTTACTTCTTACAAATTTTTACTATTTTATTGTTGTTGTTTCCGGTTCGTCTTCGTGGTCTATTCTTTCGGATCGTACAAATTTATACCCGCTTACCATAGCTGAAGTTTCTCCTCGTCCTTCCAGCCAGTCGTGGAAGAATACCAGATATACATGGACAATGATAAATAAAATAAATAACCACATGGTAGCATGATGTACCATTCTCATTTTTAATTCATCTCCTCCAAAAAGTACAGTTACCCAACTAAACATTTTAGGGAAAAACCAGGATGAAGTGGGTGCATACATGGCAAATCCGGTGAAAATCATTACTAATGCCAGAAAAAACATAATCAGATAGGAAAAAGCAGCTACAGCATTATGTCCAACTGATATATTTTTAAAGTTATATTCTTTTTCATTCTGTAAAAAAATGTCGTATTTGATTACGTGCCACATCTTATTAAGGGCACCTTTGCTTGTAGGAACAAAGACTCTCCAGTTCTCAAATTTATTTCCAGCAAAGGCCCAGTAAATTCTCCAGATCATTACGGCTACCATAGCATAGGCACAGGCAAAGTGGGCCATTCGCACGTAACCCAGCCAAAATATTTCAGAAGCTTCCTGATTGGTCAGGATTGCCGGTGGATGGGCTATAATAAATCCTGTAATAATGAGGAAAGCTATAGACCAGGCATTGATCCAGTGGAAAAACCGCACAGGCAACTGCCATATATAGGCTCGTTTATAATTTTTAGTTGATAAAATAGGCATAATTAAATCCTTTTAAATTATACAGTACAAACAGATATGTCATTTATTTCCTGAATAATATCTCCGTTTTCATCATATAAATGAACGGCACAGGCAATACATGGGTCAAATGAGTGAATGGTACGGATAATTTCCAGTGGTAATTCCGGATTGGCAACCGGAGTATTGATCAGTGTACTTTCATAAGGAGATCTTTCTCCCCTAGGATCTCTCGGAGATGCGTTCCAGGTAGAAGGTACGATTTGCTGATAATTTTCTGTTTTTCCGTCTTTGATCACGATCCAGTGGCTTAATCCACCTCTCGGAGCCTCTGTTAATCCGACACCTTTTGCTTCGGTAGGCCAACTGGAAGGATTCCATTTTTCCATATTTGCCATTCGATCATCTCCGTTTTTGATGTTGGAGATCAGTTTGTCATAGAATTCCAGATTCCAGTTTGCTACTAACTGGCTTTCCAAACCTCTCGCGGCTGTTCTTCCCAAAGTAGAGAATAAAGCGGCTGCCGGAACATCCAGTTTGGACAAAGCAGAATCTACTACTTCTTTAAATTCCGGTCTTCCTGATGCATAACCTACCAGCATCCGGGCAAGTGGTCCAACTTCCATCGGTTGTCCTTTCCATCTTGGAGTTTTGATAAAACTATATTTTTTAGATACATCCAGATGTTCGTATGGAGGTTTTGGTCCGGAATAGTTTATTTTGGTTTCTCCGCTCCAAGGTTGTTTTCCGGAATTTCCGTCTCCGGTATAGTCATACCAGGAATTATTTACATATTCCTCAACGGTTTTTAAGTCTCTTAAGTCTAAGTTATGGACTTTGGATAGATCTTTGTTAAGAATTACTCCTGAAGGGAATTTGAAGTTATTCATATCTGTATTTCCATAACCTGCCATTGGGAAATCTCCGAAAGCCATAAAATTATGGAACCCTCCGATAGCTCCCCAGTCTTTATAGAAACCAGCAATTGTTAAGAGATCCGGAATATATA
The DNA here is from genome assembly GCA_031552575.1 of Apibacter sp. GTDB lineage: Bacteria > Bacteroidota > Bacteroidia > Flavobacteriales > Weeksellaceae > Apibacter. The sequence continues at coordinate 24,945 of JAVBMH010000034.1, forward strand.
CTTGTTCTACGAATTCTTTTCCCTGAACCAATAATTTTTGAACCAATGCTAAACGCTCGGCATTTAATCCGCTGGCATCATCTATATTAATGGCACAAGCCATTCCTCCTACTAAAAAGTTAGGGTGCGGATTCTTTCCTCCGAATATAGCATGGATTTTTACGATTTCTTTTTGCCATTCCAATGCTTCCAGATAGTGGGCGGTTGCCATCAGATTGGCTTCCGGTGGAAGTTTCATGGCCGGATGTCCCCAATATCCATTAGCAAAAATTCCTAATTGACCACTTTCTACGAATTTTTTCAGTCTTTTTTGTAGATCGGAAAAATATCCGGGAGAACTTTTAGGCCAGTTGGAAATAGATTGGGCTAATTGGGATGTTTTTACCGGATCAGCGCTCAGTCCGTTTACCACATCTACCCAGTCAAAGGCATGAAGGTGATAAAAGTGTACGACATGGTCGTGAAGATATAGAGATCCCAACATGATGTTTCGCACCATTTCCGCATTAGGTGGAACAACAATTCCCAACGCATCTTCCACCGCACGGATGGAAGCAATGGCGTGGGTAGTGGTACAAACCCCACAGGTTCTTTGTACAAAAGCCCAGACATCTTTTGGGTTTCTTCCTTTAACAATATTTTCTAATCCTCTTACCATGGTAGATGATAAGAAGGCGTCTTTTATAGTTCCGTCAGTAATTTCTACTTCAGCTCTCAGGTGACCTTCAATTCTTGTAATCGGGTCAACAACTATTCTTTCTGCCATTTTTTGATGGTTTTAAATGGTTATTCTTGAATTTGTTTTTCGTTTTCCATACCTTTTTCGATCCGTCTTACCAATTCTTTTCTTTTTGAGATATTGGAAGCTACGGCATGGATACCTACTCCGGCAACTACTGCACCTAAAGCAGCCATTCCTATTTTATCTGCATTGGATTCTATATTTCCTCCGATTGCCAGATCTCTGGAGTAGAAACTGTCTGCTGCGTCCCAGAAGTTATCGGCGCTACAGCCTAAACATCCGTGACCGGACTGGATAGGATAACTGATACCTCCATTCCATCTCATATTTCCACAGGCATTGTATGTACTTGGACCTTTACATCCTACTTTATACAGACAATATCCTTTCTTGGCATTCTCATCGTCAAAAGTTTCGGCAAATAATCCGGCATCAAAATAAGGTCTTCTATAGCAGCTGTCGTGAACTCTTTTTGAGTAGAAGGCTTTAGGTCTTTTTTGTTTATCCAGTTCCGGAAGTTTACCGAATGCTACCAAATGCACAATGACTCCGGCCATTACTTCCCCGATAGGAGGACATCCCGGAACATTGATGATAGGTTTGTCCGTAATGATTTTTTCAATAGGTACAGCTCCTGTCGGATTAGGTTTTGCTGCCTGCACACAGCCGGTGGTAGCACAGCTTCCCCAAGCAATGATTGCTTTTGCCCCAGCTGCCGATTCCTTTAAAATATCAATGGCACTTTTTCCTGCAATACAGCAATAGTTTCCGTCATCTCCTAATGGAACGGAACCTTCTACACAAAGGATGTAATTTCCTTTGTGTTTTTCCATAGTAGCATGTTTGGCTGCTTCGGCCTGGTGACCGGATGCTGCCATTAAAGTAAGTGTGTAATCTAAAGAGATTTTATCCAGTATTATATCAGCTACAATAGGATGATCTGAACGGATAAAAGATTCGCTACAACAGGTACATTCCTGAAAATGTTCCCATATTACGGGTAATCTTGGCGTGGTTTCCAATGCTTTGACAATTTGTCCAAGAGCAGAACTTTGTACTCCCATATAAGCCCCTATAAAAGCAACAAACTTTAAAAAATCCCTTCTGGAATAACCTTGTTGTTCGATACTTTTGTAATAGGTGGTAGGAGTAGTATCGTTTCCTTTTGTCATGATCAATTTCTTTTTTGTGGAATTAATTTTATTCAAACCAAATATATAAAAAGATTTCTCACACTTCAAAAAAATAATGATAAAATAGTAATAAGTAATTGTATATTAAGATTATGTTGGATAAAATAAAAGATAAAAACATCTTAAAATCGGAAATATAACAGCAAAATATCAATGAAGTTATTTGTGTTTCAGTTTAATTTTTATATTTGTGAATAAAAAGTTCCTGAAAATTATGCATGAATTATCTGTGGTTACTTCTATTTTGAAAATTACAGAAGAGGAAGTTAAGAAAGTAAAAGGAAAAAAAGTAAAGGAAATTACTCTGAAGGTAGGAAAACTTTCAGGTATAGAGTTAGATTCTTTATATTTTGCATGGGAACAATGCATGAGGGAAACAGTTTTGGAAGATGCAGAACTAATTGTGTTAGAGCCGGAGGGAATGGCCCGGTGCGCGGAATGTGATACTATTTTTGCTCTGGAAAAAATTTATGATACCTGTCCGAAATGTCATAGTCCGTTTAAGGAAATAATTTCAGGTAAGGAAATGAAAATTAAAAAATTAATAATAAACTAAAATTAAAAAATTATGTGTTCTACATGTGGATGTGGTAGCGATGAGAACGGAGTTACCATAAAAATAATAAATGGAGAGGAAGATCAGGTTTACGATCATGACCATGATGAGGATTATGATCACGACCACGACCATAGCCATGATGATGACCATGAGCACGGACATCATCATCACCACCATCATGACCATGATCATGTGGTAGATCTGGAGAAAGATATTTTAGCAAAAAACCAATTAAAAGCTGAGAGAAATCGTGGTTTTTTTGAAGCATTGAATATTTTCAGTATAAACTTGGTGAGTTCTCCCGGTTCAGGTAAAACTACTCTTTTGGAAAAGACTATTCTGGATTTGAAAGATAAGATTAAACTTTCAGTGATTGAAGGAGACCAGCAAACGAGCAATGATGCAAAAAGGATTCACCAGACCGGAGTTCCGGTAATTCAGATTAATACCGGGAAAGGTTGTCATTTAGACAGTGAAATGGTTTCCAAATCGTTAAAACTGCTTCAACCACAACCCAATTCTGTATTAATGATAGAAAATGTAGGGAATCTGGTTTGTCCGGCCATGTTTGATCTGGGAGAAAGTATGCGGGTAGTTATCGTTTCCGTAACCGAGGGAGAAGACAAACCGCTTAAATATCCGGATATATTTCACGGTTCACAGGTTTGTATTATAAATAAAATAGATTTGCTTCCTCATTTACAGTTTGATCTGGAAAAACTGAAAAGTTATACTTTGCAGGTTAATCCGCATATCCGGTTTTTTGAAGTTTCAGCTACAACCGGAGAAGGCATGAATGAGTGGTATGAGTTTTTACAAAGCAATATAAAATAATAAGTTATGTGTTTAGCTATTCCCGGAAAATTAGAAAAAATAACTTCAGAATTAGATGAAACTTTCCGAATAGGAAATGTTTCATTTGAGGGAATTGTAAAGGAAGTTAACTTGGCATTGGTGCCGGAAGCTAAAGTGGGGGATTATATTCTGGTTCATGTAGGAGCTGCTATCGGAATTATAGATGAGGAGGAAGCAAAGCGGACAATGGAAGCCCTGAAACTTATGGGAGAAGATCTGGAACTTGAATCGGAAAATTAAGAAGTAAGTTAGAAGTTAGAAAAAAGAAGTTAGAAGTGAAAAATCTTTTTATTTCTTTTCCTTTCAAATTAAAATATTGTCAGATGTAATTCTGTCTTATGACTTATTTCTTACGTCTTATATCTTATATCTAAAATTATGAATAACATCATCAATCTTCAGCATGGAAGCGGAGGACAGGAAATGAATAAGTTGTTGAATAATGTAATATTTAAACACTTAGGTAATCCGGTTCTCAATGTAAAACACGATGGAGCTTTTCTGAGTTTAAATGGAAATCTGGCTTTTTCTACAGATAGTTATGTAGTTTCACCTGTTTTCTTTAAAGGAGGAAATATAGGAGAGCTTGCAGTAAACGGAACTGTAAATGATTTGGCCATGTGCGGTGCGGTGCCCAGATATCTTTCACTTTCTTTTATTATAGAAGAAGGTTTTTCTATGGAAGAGTTTGAAAAAATTATTCTTTCCATAAAGCAGGTTGCTGAAAAGGCAGAAGTGTGCATTGCAACCGGAGATACTAAAGTAGTGGAAAGAGGGAAAGGAGATAAAATTTATATTAATACATCCGGAATAGGAGAAATTCTTCCAAAAGCGGATATTAAAGTACAGAAAATACAATACGGGGATGTAATTCTTCTTAACGCACCGATTGCTTCCCACGGAATGGCAATTATGAGTGAAAGGGAAGGATTACAGTTTGAGAGTGATATTCTGAGCGATACACGGAATCTTAATTTTTCCGTAAAAAACCTGATTGATAAATTCGGAGATCAGATTCACTTTTTACGGGATGCAACCCGTGGCGGATTGGCTTCGGTTCTGAATGAGATTGTTTCCGAAATTGATTTTGGAATTAATCTTTTTGATGAAAAAATCAAAGTGGAAAATCAGGTGAGAAATGCTTGTGAAATGTTGGGATTAGATCCGGTTTATGTAGCGAATGAAGGCGTTTTTGTTTGTGTTATAGATCAAAAAATAGCAAATGAAGCCCTTGCAATTCTTCAGTCTGAAAATCCGAATGCTTCCAATATAGGTTTTATAACCTCTGAACATCCTTCCAAAGTGATTATGGAAAGCGCTTTTGGAGGAAAACGAGTAGTTAATCCATTGGTTGGAGAACAATTACCAAGAATTTGTTAGATATTTATCATATTGTTCATTTTTACTTGTAGAGGATTTTTGCGGTTTAAATTTTAAATAATATGATTATGAGAATATGGATTTGTATATTGTTTTTTAGTTGTGGCACTTTTATTTTCGGACAGGATTATAAGGCTTACAAAGAAATGTTCAGACAGGATACAGCCCGGGTGGAACGGATATTTCGGGATATGCAGACTGAAGATTCATCCACAGCCGGAATGAAGGAAGCATTAAAGGAATTGGAAAAAGGATACGATGGATTGTTAAATAAATATTATCAAACCCTGATTACCTCTATTGAGAAGGAAGAAGATATAAAAACGTTGAGAGAATCTCAGCGGAGCTGGATTAAATTTCGTGATAGTGAAAAGAAACTGGTTTCCGCATTAGCCATGCAGGAATATGAAAAATCAGGAGGGGGAACTATCTGGAGTATAGTCAAATTGAGTGCAGATACGGAAATAACCAAACGAAGGCTTATAGATTTGTTTAGTCTTTTGATGATTGGAGATTTAATTGGAGATGATTAACGAATTTTAATTCAGGTATTTTCCAAAAAACGTTTCTAAAATTACTCGTTAGTTTTATTGAGAAGACTGGATCTACTGATTCTTTCCTGTATACTTTGGAATATAATATACAAAGAAGGGATAACCAATAGACCTAATGTAGTTCCTAAAAACATTCCTCCAATAGCACTGATCCCGATAGAACGATTCCCAATAGCACCGGCTCCAGTTGCTAAAGCTAAAGGAAGAAGTCCGAAAATAAAAGCAAAAGAAGTCATCAGGATTGGACGCAAACGTGCCACGGCTCCGTTTATTGCAGCATCTACAATACTCATTCCCTGTTGACGTCTCTGAACGGCATATTCTACAATTAAGATAGCATTTTTTGCCAGTAATCCGATTAACATTATTAAAGAGATCTGTACATAAATATTATTCACAATCCCTTGTTTAAGTCCGAATAATTCCACAAACAAATAAATACCGGACAATCCTATCGGTAAAGAAAAAATGATGATAAAAGGCAGAATATAACTTTCATACAATCCAACCAATAACAGATATACAAACACTAAAGATAAGGCGAATATCAGGAAAAGCTGATTACCACTATTTACTTCTTCCCGGGTCATTCCTGAATAATCAAAAGTATAACCTGTAGGCAACTTTTCTTTGGAAACTTCATCTATAGCCTTAATTACATCTCCACTGCTATATCCTTCTGAAAAATTAGGCGTGATAGTAACACTCATGGAAGAATACATATTAAAACGGCTTAACATTTGAGGTCCGGCAACATCGGTTATTTTCAGAAACCGGGTGATAGGAGCCATTTCCCCGCTGGCTGTTTTTACATACATTTTGTTTAAATCATCCAAAGTTGCCCGTTGATCGGGTTTTGCCTGTACCATTACCCGGAATTGTTTTCCGAAAAGATTGAAATTGGAAATGTACATACTTCCGATATAAGCCTGTAATGTGGACATTACGTCGGTAAGAGTAAGTCCGGCATCCTTTATTTTAGGAATATCTGCTTCAATGAGTTTTTGAGGAAAATTAGGGTTAAAGGTAGTCATAGCCGATAACACTTCCTTTCTCTCCTTCATTTTATCTATGAAGGCAGTAGTAATGGCGTAAAATTTATTAATATCTCCTCCGGTCCGGTCTTGTACCTGGATTTCCACTCCACTGCTTATTCCGAAGCCTTGCAGGGTAGGGGTTCCAAAAAACATAAATTGGGCATTTTGAATCGAGTCTGTTTTTTTCTTCAGGTAAGTAACCACATCATTGGTAGACATATCTCGTTGATCCCAGGGCTGCATTTTTATAATAATACTTCCATAAGAACTGCTTTCACCACTTAACCGGCTCAGTCCAGTTGTTTTACTTACCCCTTTTAAACCAGGAATGGTTTCAGCTATTTTCACCACTTCATTAGTGATGGAATCAGTCCTTTCCAGCGCAGTACCCGGAGGCAGGGTAATCACTCCCATTACTCCACCGCTATCTTCCTGAGGAACAAATCCGGTTGGGATAAGTTTCATAGAAACCAGTAAGACTCCCAGGCTAATAGCAATAATGGCTATTGTGATCCAACGATGTCCTTTTCTCCCTAAAAACTGAAGTGAAGTTTTATATTTTTGAGTGAGGGAATTAAAACTTAAATTAAAATAATAATAGAATCGGTTTAAAAGATTTTTTTTAGTTTCTTCTGTTTTATCATGAGGTCGTAAAAATAAAGCACATAAAGCAGGGCTCAGTGTCAGAGCATTAATAGCCGATATGGCGATAGAAACGGCTAGTGTTAATCCGAATTGTTTATAAAATATACCACTGGTTCCACCAATGAAACTGACAGGAATAAATACGGCAGCCATTACTAAAGTGATGGAAATGATTGCCGGAGTAATTTCTTTCATGGCGGTCAGGGTTGCCTCTTTAGGGTCTTTAACTCCTTTGTCTAGCTGAGCATGAACAGCTTCAACCACTACAATGGCATCATCTACCACAATTCCTATAGCAAGAACTAAAGCAAATAAAGTAAGTAAATTAATGGAGAAGCCGAATATTTTCAAAAAGAAAAAAGTACCTATAATGGCGACGGGAACGGCTATTGCCGGAATTACGGTTGATCTGAAATCCTGCAAAAAGATAAAAACTACTAAAAATACTAAAATAAAGGCTTCAACCAGAGTATGAACTACTTTGGAGATGGAAGCACTGAGGAATTCATTAGCATCTGTCATGTATACATATCCCAGTCCCGGAGGGAAGTTTTCAGAAGCTTTTGACACTTCGTCTTTGATATTATTGATTACTTCCTGGGCGTTGGCGCTGGATGTTTGGCTCACACTAATGGATACCGCTTCTTTTCCGTCCAATTGGGATATCATGGTGTAATTTAAAGCGCCTAATTCCACTTTGGCAATATCTTTCAGCTTTAATACCTGTCCATTAAATGAACGGATGATAATATTTCCAAATTCTTCTTCAGTTTTCAGTTTTCCGATGTATCTGAGTGTATATTGAAAAGATTGTTTTCCCTGTTGTCCCAGTTCTCCTGGTGCAGCCTCAATATTCTGATCCCGCAAGGCACCAATAGCCTCAGCAGGAGTAATTTGATAGGAAGCCATAGCTGTAGGGTCAAACCATATCCGCATAGAATAATCCTGGGCTCCTCTCACACTGGCATCACCTACACCTTTTACCCGTTGTATTTGAGGGATGAGATTGATATTGGCATAATTCTGAAGAAATTTCCCGTCATAATCCGGGCGGTTGGAATAAAGCGTAAGTATCAGGATTGTACTGCTTTGTTGTTTCCGGACACTAACTCCATTCTGGGTAACTTCTTGTGGAAGTAAAGAAGCCGCCCTTGCTACCATGTTCTGTACATTTACAGCAGCTATATCCGGATTTACTCCCTGTTCAAAATATACGGTAATTGAAGCGTCCCCATCGTTGGTTGCAGAAGAAGTCATATACGTCATTCCCTCTACTCCGTTGATTTTTTCCTCTAATGGAATAACGACACTGTTTAGAACAACATTTGCATTGGCCCCGGAATAGGTAGCAGAAACCCGTACTGTAGGAGGTGCAATATTGGGATATTGTTCTGTAGGAAGCATAAATATCCCGATTATTCCTAAAACCACTATGAATATGGATATTACGGTAGATAATGCAGGCCTTTCTATGAATGTTTTTATCATTGTATTATATACTCCCTACTAATAAATTTTTTATATTAATAATTAGTCTCTTGAAGAAAATACAATGCAAAAGTAGTTATTAATAATAAACAATGTATTGATTTTTTTATTATTTAGCCTTATAGTGTTATTAGGGTAAATTAAACAGAAAATAGGCTACCTTTTATATGATTTATTAGTAAAAGAGGGCAGCCTATTCCTTTGTATGAAAAACAACTTAACTTTGTATTGATTGAGTAAATTTATTTTAAATTCAGAATCATATCAAGCATCTATCTTTTATATTATAAGTATGAAAAAATATAAATATGTTACAAAAAATTGTAAAAAATATTTTTAATACGGATGAAATTAAAAATCAGAGAATATTTTTCTCTGAAATATTATTTCTTTTCACGTTCAAGTGAAGTTAAACTAGAATAATTGTCCAGAGTATCAAAAATGTACGAATCGTTTTTCTTCAATGTAGTGATGAATTTTCTAAGAGAATCTGCATACTGAGGTTTTCCGAACATCCGGTCGTGTACTAAGATTACAATAGACTTAGGTTGATGGGTTTTTCCGCTTTTAAGCACATTTTCCACTTCTTTCACCATCTGGTGGGCGCTTTCTACAGGAATATCTTCATGAGTGAATCTCCATTCCAGATCCCATCCATAGACAGAATAGCCCATAGAATCTAGTTTTCTGGCAACCTTAAAACCGGAAGATTCTCCTTTTAGTTGGTTATTGATTGCCCAGGTATTTCTTCCCGGAAGCCGGACAATTTTATTTTTAATACTTAATTTATTTTCTGCCTGAAGAAAATCCTGAATAGATAGGTTCGGACTATTATAAAATATTTTGTATTTATTTCTGAAAGCATGGGTTTCGCTATGATTACTAACAATAAAGAGAGGATCATTGTGAATGGAATCCACTATTTTATTATTTTCAATTCCTGAATTGTGCAATCCGATCATAAAAAAAGTAGCCTTGGCATCATTTTTATCCAGAATATTTTTGCAGTTTTGGGTTCCCGGAAGTTGAGGTCCGTCATCCAGAGTGAGATAAATATAATATTTACTGGTATCTTTCATTGTTTTTGTCTCTTCCTCGTTGGAAGAAATAATAGGTTTCTTTTCAATGCTGTCTTTAACAACAGAATCTTTTTCTGGAGAAAGTGGGGTTGCTCCTGTTTCAATATCTTTTTTATTACAGCTAAGTAATAAAAATGCTGCGGATAGTGCTAAAAAATAAGTCGATTTCATTTTGATTTAAGAACCCTTTAATACAATATTAAGATTTTTTTAACAATTTTAAATTTTGCTATTAATGATCATGTCATAAATCATACCAAATTATACTATTAAAAAATCCAAAAATAGTGATCAAATTAATAGTTGAACATTCAACTAACCCGTGGTGCATTTAAGCAATAACGGTTTTTAGATTGTTAATATTTTGGTTTTTTAATTTATTTATGAGTTGTATCATAGTCAGAGCCATTATCTTGGATAATATTCTATTTTTTCAAACTGGATTTACCGCTTACAGCAATATTATGTAGTGAAACTCTCCGACAATATCACCAATACCAATCCCGTTGTGACAGACCGGTATGCACAGTATTATAGAAGCGGACTGGCAAAAGGATTTGGTATTAATGAAGCACAGCAATATGCCACTACCAATCTGTATAATCTGGTACAGGTTCAGGCATTGACGGTTTCCTTAAAAATTATTCTGGGTTGGTTGATTATTATAGGGATAGGGATTTTAATTCTGGTTCTGATTTATCCATTCAATAATCATAAGAAACTGAAATTCATCAGGTGGAGAAAGGATATGGGATAGATGTGATTCCATTTTTCTGTAAATTTCTTGATATAATTTCAGAGATAAAAATCTAAAAACTAAACCTTCGTATCTTTGTTATTGTGCGGAAAATAATTCACATAGATATGGATGCTTTTTATGCTTCCATAGAACAGAGAGATCACGAAGAATACAGAGGAAAACCTTTGGCGGTAGGTTATGCAGGTGATAGGGGAGTAGTAGCTGCTGCTAGTTATGAAGCGCGTAAATTCGGAGTTCGCTCTGCCATGTCATCCAAATTGGCATTAAAAAAATGTCCGGATCTGATTTTCGTTCCCACCCGTTTTGAAGTTTACAAATCGGTTTCTCGTCAAATACGAAATATTTTTTTTGAATATACGGACTTGGTTGAGCCTCTTTCTCTGGACGAAGCTTTTCTGGATGTAACGGAAAATCATAAGAACATGGAGTTCGCCACGGGAATAGCAAAGGAAATAAAGTTGGAGATTTTAAAACAAACCGGATTAACAGCTTCTGCAGGAATTTCCTTTAATAAATTTCTGGCGAAAATTGCATCTGATTACAATAAACCTGATGGTTTATTTGTCATAACTCCGCAGAAGGCAGAAAAGTTTGTAGAAAAGTTAAAGATTGAAGATTTTTTCGGAATCGGAAAGAAAACAGCAGAGAAATTGCACCAGATGGGAATCAATACCGGTTGGGATTTGAAACAACGAACAGAAGAAGAACTCGTCCGGATTTTTGGAAAATACGGTAAAGTATATTATCTGAATGCAAGGGGAATTGATTACAGGGAAGTAGATCCGAACAGGATCAGAAAATCGGTAGGTTCGGAAAATACTTTTATGTACGATACGGATTCCTTGCCGAAACTTCATTTGGAACTGGAATTGGTAGCAAGAGATGTGATTAAGAGAATTACTAAAAGTTCTTTTAAAGGAAGAACGGTTACCTTAAAAATCAAATTTTCTGATTTTAAAGTGATTTCACGTTCCAAGACATTGTTAAAACCGGTTACGGATTATCAGACTTTGTACAAATGTGCGTTGGAATTAATTTATGGTGTAGATGTTTCCGCTAAAGTCAGGTTGATCGGATTAAGCATAAAAAATTCGGAAATAGAATCGGGTGAAGAATTCAGAGAAGGAGTTCAGTTGAAAATTCTATTTAAGGAATTTGACTGACAGATAGAATAATTTGTAATTTTAATGTTTTGAAAAAATACGAAGATGAATATAGAATTTATGAAGGAAGCCATCCGGATGGCAGAAGAAAGTGCTAAAAACGGGGGAGGGCCTTTTGGAGCAATCATTGTAAAAGATGGAAAGATTATAGCTAAGGGATCTAATTGTGTTACCAAATATAATGATCCTACTGCGCATGCGGAAGTGATTACTATTCGAGAAGCTTGTAAGGAGTTGAATGTGTTTAATTTATCAGGATGTGAAATTTATACTTCCTGTGAACCTTGTCCCATGTGTTTATCAGCTATTTATTGGGCGCGACTGGATAAGATTTATTACGGAAATACAAAAGAAGACGCCAGGGAAATAGGTTTTGATGATTCGTTTATTTATGAGCAAATCGCATTAACCCCGAAGCAGAGAGTCATTCCTGCAATCCCTTTGTTGAGAGAACAGGCATTAAAGTCTTTTCAGTTATGGAAAGAAAATGAAAACAGGATTGAGTATTGATGAAAGGGGTGAAAAAATAAAAGGAAGTTTTCTTCCTTTTATTCAAGTTTTAAAAAGTTGTATTCGTTTTTTAGTGTTTTTTAAATCCATTCATTGGTATGTTGTCCTGTCCCTATCTTTAAGGTCTTAGCTGATATAATGAAAGTTTCAGTCAATGGGTTTCTTCCCACAGAATCAAAAATTTCCTTGTATTTTACTACATAACCTTCCGGAAAATTCAATTCTTTCAGAGTGGCTGAGGAATCCCTTTTCATGAAGATTATTTTTCCATCCTTTCTTTCAAAGCTATTGGTCATCCACTCAAAAAAAATTGATTCTCCAGTGGATTCTATAGTTATTTCAATTCTACCTCCTCGGGTTTGGGATGAGGGACGTCTGGTCGGATCAGTTTCTTGGGCTAAGGAGTAATTTACATTTAAAATGTTGTAATTCTTTCTTTCTACTTCTAATTTTGCTTTAAATGACATAATAAATAATTTTATAATTAATTGATTAAATTTATAAACATAATTTTATATCATAAAAGCAATGAGATATATTTGTTTGATTTTTTTATAAAATGTTAACGTGGTTTAATTTTGTTTTCATGTATTTTTGTATAAAGATAGATATTTCATTAAAAATAATTAGTTAGTCTATTAATTATAAGTTAGATAAATCGTAGTTTAAGGTTTTGTGTTTATAGAAAATCATAATTTAGAAATAATAGTAATTATGGAAGATATGAATTTCGTGTATAAAAAAAGGTGTTGATCATATTAATCAACACCTTTTTTTGTACACTTATGTTTAAAATTTATCTACTTTCAGAATTTTATAATTTGTTTTTATTATTAGCCAAAGGTATAATAAGGAAATTAATAATTTTTACGGATTTCCGTAAAGAATGGAAAAAAATTAAAAAAAATGATTAAAATCAGTAAGAGTAAGATGATCAGATAATTCCTAACCCCATGGTTATAATTAAGAGTTGTTTGGTATCCTTTGCGTCAAAAGATTCACGTAATGAAGCCAGTCTTTTTTCTATGGAACTTTCACTATTAGGTGTTATATCTTTTTCTTTTAAATAATGTTCTATTTGTTTTTGGGTATATCCCTGGTAAAGTAATTTTAATAAATTAATATCGTATTCCGTAAGTTCATGAATATTGTTTTCAGATGTTTCTTTGTAATTTTGATTGTGTGATATGTAATTTTGATTTTGATAAACGGCAGTAATTGCTTTTTTTAATTCCTTTATATCTTCTCTTCCCTTAGTAACGAAACCATTAATTTTATATTTGTCGAAAAAGGATTTAATTTTATGGAACCTGTTTTCAATGGAAAAAACAATTACCTTAAGAGAGGGTTGTTCTTTTTTTGCAGCTTGTATTAAATCTTCACCATCTTTAAGTCTTTGTTCTCTATGGTCGGAGACAAATGATAAATCAGTAATCAATAACTCGTAAGGCTTCTTATTTATAATTGCCCGTTGTATCTTCAGTAAGGCATCATCGCAATAGAAAGCCTGGTCCACTACAGACACATGGAATTCATCCATGGTTTTTTTAATTCCTAGGTTATAACTGTCAAAATCTTCGGAAATAAGTATTCTTTTAAACACGACAAAATATATTTTTAAATGGTTACAGTTATTTTTATTGAAAATCCTTTTTTGTTTTCAACATTATTCATAATATAAAATTTCCCCTGAATAGAGTTTATACGACTTTCCATATTTTTTATTCCTTTACCTGATTTCTGGATTTTATCCGCGAATCCTATGCCATTATCGAAATAATCAATACAAATCACATTTTTTTCTTGTTTAAATCTTAGCGTTACTAAATTTGCTTTGCTATGTTTTTTCATGTTGGTCATTAGCTCAACAAGAACATAATATAATTCTTCTTTTTTATTCGCAGGTACTTTTTCCCACAATTGAATATCATTTCCTATGATGATAATTTTTATATTCTGTCCACCATAGGGATATAACATCTCCTTTAAAAGTAAAGAAAAATCGTTTTTGATATTAGCCTTAAGTTCTGATTCGTGGGAAATGTTTCTTGATTTGTTGTATAAATCTTCTAAATTATTGGAAATATTTGTTTTTTCTATTTGAGGATTATTTTCCAATAGAATCATTAAATTATAGATTCCATTGGCTACTTCATCATGAATTTTTTTAGAATATTTAAGTTCGGTGTGGTGAACCTCTTCCATTTTTTCCCGTCTGAATTTTTCCTTTCTTCTTTTATACCAGAAGAAAGAGGTAATGATTCCTAACAGAGTAAATCCCGTTATGGAAAACACAATGACCTGCTGTTTAAAAATTTGTAATTTTTTTTGGGCATTTTCAGCTTTTAACTGTAAATTTTCTTCTTTGTTTTTTTCCACTTCATACCGGATCAGGGCAAATTGATTTTTAGCCTGATTTCTGGCGGTTTGTAAACTGTCATTAATGTGTAAATAAGTAGAAAAATATTTTTTTGCCTGCATAGGATTTTCTAATGAAATTAATTTTTGCAGTGCTTCCAATTGGTCGTCCGGAGTTCCCTTCTTACTAGCTATTTCATACATCTTGTCCGCATGATAGATAGCTCTTTCGGGATTGGTTTTTGTGAAATATTGGGATAAGTGATAATGATTGGCAATTTGTCCTAAAGAATCCTTAATTTTTTCCCGGATTTTCAGAGTTTGGTATAATTCCGGTTCTGCATTGTGGGAAGGATTGTTTAGCCATTGGGCAAAAGCTAAATTATCTGTAATCCGGGCTATTTCTTTTGGATATTTTTTTAAGTAAGGATCTTTCAGTAAATCGGAAAGTGTTTTTATAGCAGTTTTAAAATTCTTTGCCTTTATATTAACTACAGCCCGGTTATTTATAATATTTATATCTGTTAATGTATCTTTTGGATATTTCAGGGCTTGGTTATAATATTCTATGGCTTGGGAATAATTTTTCTGGTCCGTTTTGGAAATAGCAAGGCAATTGTATATGGTAGCAATATAGGGGGAATATTTGGGAGGTCTCAAGAATTTTAGTGCTTCAACTGCCGTCTCTTCACTTCCAAAATAATCCCCTTCAGTAGTTTGAACAATGGCCATATTTAACAAACTTTTTCCTATAAAAGAACTGTCATTTACTTGTAAAAACTCTTCTTTAGCATGATTAAAATAATAAAAGGCACTGTCACTTTTACTCTTGGTCTGATAATAATAACCAAGTTCAAAATAGGTTTTTCCTAATAAAGTGGTATTTTTATTTTTTCTGGCGTTTATAATAGTATTATAGGCAATTCCAATAGTACTGTCACTATAATCAATAATTTGAATTGTCCCCTTATGTTCTTTTGTGGCTGTAGAAAAGGTATGCTTATCCTTACAGGATTGGAATATACAAAAAACAAATGTTATCAGTAAAAATAATAAAACAAGAGATCTTTTCATTAAAACTTTAAGTGCAAAAGAGTATTATTATAGGGCATTAAAAGTAGTCAATTTCTAAATAAGGACAAAAAATAAAAGATACAATTTTGTATCTTTTATTTTTAATATAATCCATGATTTTTTATCTGATTATTATTTGCTTCAATTTAAATGTTTTACATATGTGTTGATTTATTATTTCACAGGATTTGCTATTGTTTCTCCGCTGGTATCACTTTTTATAGAAGATTCAGTAGTTCTTTTCACAGGATTTGCTATTGTTTCTCCGCTGGTATCATTTTTTATAGAAGATTCAGTAGTTCTTTTCACAGGATTTGCTATTGTTTCTCCGCTGGTGTCACTTTCTATAGAAGATTTAGTAGTTCTTTTCACAGAAGGATTTGAAGTTTCTCCGTTGGTGTCTGGATCTTTTGCAATTTTTGATTCTTGAGAACCGGTTTTGCTAAGAGGTGATTGTTCTGTAAGATCGTTGTAATCATCAGTACATGATATAACTAATGAACCGAAAATTAGAGCTGTAATAATAAATAGTTTTTTCATTTTATATAATTTTAATTGTTTATTATAATAAGTCAGTAATAATGAAATATTGAGATAATGTTGAAAATGAATTTTCAGATAAGGATATTTTATTTATGTATTACATTGATGATGGATATAATTAAAAAATAAATAAATTGAAAGTTCCATAATCCTTAATGTTCTATTGTTTTTTCTGTTTGGTATTGAATTCATTTTGTACATTTGTAACAATATGCTGTATTAAAACGTGCTAAAACAAAGTAACCAAAATAAAGAAAAAAGAATGCAGACAAACTAAAGACTTGTGAAAGACAATTTTATAATAAAATATAAAGTTGTTTTTTTATGTTTTGCTATTAATAAAAGGTAAAACCTAATTTGACTTATGGAATATAGAAAGGTTATAGAACAGATCATTGTTTTAGCTTTTGAAAAAGCTAGAAAAGAATCTTTGCAAACCTTGAAAACCCCTCTGTCAAAACATATTTCTTCGAAAATAGAGCATGATTTCAGGATATATATAAGTGAAAAAACATTTGTAAGATATTACGATAAATTTATTGGAGGGAAAGAAAATGCAACAGGAGTTCCCAATAGGAAAATCTTAGATTTTGTATGTAAATATATAGGATACGATAATTTTATAGATTTCTATAATAAAAAGGAAAAAAATGAAAATAAGAAAAATAAGAAGAAAAATGGAGAAGAGCTTAATTTTTTATCTTTACCTAATGAAAAGGAGATAAATACACTAAGAAATAATAAAATAATAAGAAAGAATTCTTTGTATTTTAATCTTGTAAAAACATATTACAAAGAAAAGATATCTAAATTATACATAAATATAAAGAATAATATTACATCCGGTAGGATAAGTATGCAAAAAGTAGTTATAATTTTAGAACCAAAATAAATTTACATAATAACAATACATAAAGAGGCAGCAACGATTTCAAAAGATTTAATAACTTTGTATCTATGCCTGATATAATTCACTTGCTTCCGGATAATGTTGCTAATCAGATAGCTGCAGGGGAAGTGGTTCAGAGACCGTCTTCTGTGGTCAAAGAACTATTGGAAAATGCCATAGATGCAAATGCAACCCAGATACAATTAATCATTAAAGAAGCCGGACGGAACCTGATCCAGATTGTAGATAATGGAATTGGAATGAGTATAACGGATGCCCGGATGTCTTTCGAACGGCATGCAACCTCTAAAATATCGACCACAGAAGATATCTTTCACATTCGCACTAAAGGGTTTAGAGGAGAAGCTCTGGCTTCCATTGCAGCAGTAGCTCAGGTAGAACTTAGAACCAGAAAAGAAAATGAAGAGCTGGGAACGCAGATAAACATAGAAGGAGGCGAAATAACCTCTCAAAATCCGGTGAATACATCTGTCGGTTCCGTTTTTCTAGTTAAAAATTTATTTTTTAATGTTCCTGCCAGAAGGAAATTCTTAAAATCCAATTCAGTGGAAATACGACATATTCTGGATGAATTCCATCGGGTAGCATTGGCGCATGAAAATATTCAGTTCCAGTTTTTTAATAATGAAGAAGAATTGTTCCGACTTCGTTCAGGAAGCCTCTTACAAAGAATTTCCGATATTTTTGGAAGAAAAATCCAAAATCAGCTAGTGCCGATTTCAGAACAATTGGACTGGATTCAACTTCATGGATTTGTAGGAAAGCCGGAAAGTGCCAAAAAAGTAAGAGGAGAACAGTTTTTATTTGCCAATCATCGTTTTTTCAAATCCAGCTACCTCAATAAAGCGGTTCAGGATGCCTTTGAAGGACTAATTCCTCCAAGATATTTGCCCTCATTCTTCCTGTATATTGAAATAGATCCCGAAAAAATAGATGTTAACATTCATCCCACCAAAACAGAAGTAAAATTTGAAGATGAAACCGCTATTTACGCATTATTGAGGACGACCATAAAGAAATCATTAGGAGTATATAATATAGCTCCCAGTTTGGATTTTGAACAAAACCCCGATTGGAGTTTTTCTCCGGTCAGGAAGGATTCTCCGATAGTTGAACCGAAAATAAAGATAAATCCGGCTTATAACCCCTTTGAACAAGGTCCGAATAAACCGTACCAAGCTGAGAAAATAAGTTTAAATGAAATATATGCTTCTTCCAGACAGGACAATTTGACATCTGATCTGTTTGACATGCCTTCTTTTTCAACAGAGGAACAATCTTTGCTAAGATTATCCAATGGAAGATGGATTGTAGAAAGAGAAAATAACATATGGTTTTTAGATCCATATAGAATTCATCAAACAGTTTTATATGAAAATCATTTAAAAAATTCTCAGGGAAATGTCTTAAGTCAGCAATTACTCTTTCCTTTGGAAAGACCGGTTTATGAAATGGAAAAAGAAAAATTAGATTCAATTAAAACTGACCTTTTTGCCCAGGGGTTTGATATGGATATTGAAGAAGATCTATTGACTATATCAGCCATACCTTCAGATATTCCACAGGAAAAAGTTTTGGACCTTATAGATGATTTATTAAGTGAATTGTCCGAACATTCAGAAAAAGAATTTACCATATTTTTTAGTAAATCGGTTTCCAGAGTTTCGGCAAAAAAAAGAAATGAATTTATTCAGGCATCCCAGTTCCATCCGGTCTGGGAAAGCTTTGAAACACTAGGGTTTCCTAAATTCAATCCTTTTGGGAAAAAGAATTATGAAATATTGACTATTCCGGATTTTAATTAACATAGAAATAAAGAATGAACAGATATATACCACCAGTAACCAAAAATTTATTAATCCTCAATGCTATTTTTTTCGCAGCAAAATACCTTTTGGCAATGAGAGGAATTAATCTGGATGTAATTTTAGGTGTTTTTTTCCCGTTATCACCCAATTTTCACTGGTATCAGGTAATTTCCCATATGTTTATGCATGGAAATTTCGCCCACTTTTTCTTTAATATGTTTAGCTTATGGATGTTTGGCTCGGCTGTAGAACAAGCGTTAGGGGCAAAAAAATACCTGATCCTTTATTTTGTATGCGGATTGGGAGCTTTTGCACTATTTAATCTGGTAAATTATTTTCAATTCAAACAAGTTTATGATGCCTTAGTTGCAGCCAATGTTCCGTTGGACGAAATAGGGAAATATGCGAAATTAGGCTACGATGTAAACAATAACCGTATTCTTGAATTAGGAGATCAGTGGCTTTCCACATTGCCCAAAAATACAGATTTTGAATTAGCTGGAAAATTTTATCTTGATTTAACGACTTCAATGATGGGAGCAAGTGGAGCTATTTACGGAGTTTTAGTGGCATTCGGAGTGATGTTTCCTAATTCCGTATTGATGCTTATTTTCCCTCCGATTCCTATGAAAGCCAAATATTTCATACCTATTATGGTTTTATTGGAATTATACTTGGGACTTCAACAAGCACAAGGTGATAATGTTGCACACTTTGCTCATTTGGGCGGAGCTGTTTTCGGATTTTTTATGACACGGCACTGGATGAAAAACCGATATCGGTGGAACTAAAAAGTAAACAATGAATGATTTTGTAGATAAACTAACCGAATATTACCATAAAGGTACAGAAGGAATAAAGATAATTTACTTTTGTGTAATTGCTTCAGTTGTTTATTGGATATTTGATTTCATTTTAATTAAGTTTTTCAATATATCCCTTTCTGCATTTATTTTACTATCAGCCCAACATTTTATTCCTTTTATCTGGACCCTTTTTACTTTTTCATTTATTCACATAAGTTTCTTAGACTTAGTATTTGTGATGATAATGCTTTATTTCACAGAAAGAATTTTCAGGGTTCACTTTAATGGAGAAAGTTTTGTTAAATTTTTCTTTTTAGGAAATATAGCAGGAGGATTTCTCTTTTTGATTGTTAGTTATTTAACAGGACAAACATTTGCATTCTTATATGGAGCTATATTAGGCGTTTACAGCGTTATGTTTGCAGTTATATCCTATAACCCTAAAATGCAGGTCGCTTTGTTCCCATTACCGGTTCAGTTTCCGGTTTATATTTTAGGCCTTATTTTGGTCGGATTGGATGTTTTCTCCATAGCTACTCAAAATCAAGCTCTTAGTCTGGTTGTATCCCGTTTGGGCGCAGCAGCCTTCGGATATTTTTATATGAAAGCATTTCAGGCAGGAAACGACTTTTTAGGAAAATGGGTTCCGGACTTTGATACATTTAATAAGATAATTTCCTTTTTTAAATCCGGATTTAATTCCCGCTCAAAAGTAAAGAAAGAAAAAAAAGAATACAGGAACGAGTCTTTTCGCTCTAAAACAGACGAAGAATTTGCTGGCGAAAAAGCGGAAAAGCAAAAACGAATGGATGCCATCTTGGATAAAATTTCCCAAAGTGGATATGAGAGTTTAACAAAAGAAGAAAAAGATTTTTTGTTTAATTCATCAAAATAACAATGATATTCATAAAGCAAAATAAAAGAACCTGGTTGTTTTTTACAATTCATTGCATTGTAGTGCTTTTATTATGCTCTGTTTATCTGAATGCCTTTATATCACCCAAAACGTTTCCCTATTTTGGCATAATTTCCTTATTCTTTCCCGTATTATTTTGCATTCATCTTCTTTTCACCTTTATTTGGCTGATTAAGAAGGAAATGGTATTTGTGCCTTTTTTTCTACTGGTGATTCTTTCTCTTTTTCCTGTAAGAAAATACGTTCATTTCGGAGGAGAAATCACTAAAATTGAAAATTCTAAAAAAAATTTAAAAATACTCACCTATAATATTCGATATGCCAATAAAAGTAAGGATTTACGCGCATTAGAAGAATATATAGTTAAACAGGATATAGACATAGCATTTTTTCAGGAAATTTATACACGGCAATGGAGATCTAAAGAAACATTTCTGGCAGACAGATACAACGCGGTTTTTGATCTGGTTGGAATATCCTCCAAATATCCCATAATCAATAAACAAAAAATAATACTTCCGGGAAATGGATATGCGTGTTTAGCAGACATTCAAAAAGGCACGGAAGTAATCAGATGTATAAGTATCTATCTGGAACCGATGTTCCTGAATAAAAACATATTTAAAATACAAAAAGTAGACGACGCTAAAGATAAAACTAAAATTGCTACTGAAAAACTATCAACCGGATTTAAAAAACATCAGGTGCAAATAGACCTTTTGTCCAAATACATTAAAGAATCACCTTATCCTACCATAATTTGTGGAGATTTTAACTCCGTTCCGTTATCTTACGAATATTTTGCGTTGAAAAAAGATCTGGTGGATGTTTTTGAATTGAGTGGGAAAGGATTGGGGATGACTTTCTATGATTATATTTATCCGATAAGAATAGATTATATTTTTACAAGTAAAGATTTTATCCCTTTAGCAAGTTATGTCAATAAAGAAGTTGATTTTTCAGATCATTATCCTGTGACAGCAATAGTTCAGTTAAAAGAAGATTCCGATAAATTGGAAGCAGCTAAATAGTTTAAAATAAAAGTTGTGTAAAAAATCAACACTAAGTTATAAAAATATATAAATTTGCACTTGTCACTTAAAAAATTTAGATTGTGCAACATAATTCCAAAAGATCTAAGCTAACCTTTATTGGGCTCATTGTTACCATAGGGATTGTATATGGAGACATAGGTACTTCACCTTTGTATGTGATGAAGGCTATCGTAGCCGCCAGAAGTCATAGCATCGATCAGGATTTTATTGAAGGAGCCTTGTCCTGTATCATCTGGACTTTAACTCTTCAAACTACAGTAAAATACGTATTAATAGCGCTTAAAGCAGATAATAACGGAGAAGGAGGAATCTTGGCACTTTATTCTTTGGTAAAAAAACTAAAGAAAAAGTGGTTGTATGTTATAGCTATTTTAGGTGCTGCTGCCTTGGTTTCCGATGGAATTATTACTCCATCCATGACCATTATTTCAGCCATTGAAGGGTTGAAAAGTTATAATCCGCAAACCGATGTAATAGGAATAACCATACTAATTCTTATAGCGTTATTTGTAATACAACAATTTGGAACACAGTCTATTGGTAAATTTTATGGACCTATTATGTTTCTGTGGTTTATTATGTTGGCCGTTTTTGGAATCATTGAGATCATTCCGCACCCTTATATTTTTAAAGCAATAAACCCTTACTATGCAATTAAGCTAATAATTTATGAACCAAGTACTTTGGTGATTCTGGGAGCTGTATTCCTTTGTACAACAGGGGCTGAAGCTTTATACTCTGACTTGGGACATTGTGGGATAAAAAATATCCGGATCAGTTGGTTTTTCATAAAAGTATGTTTGATTTTAAATTACTTAGGTCAGGGAGCATGGATTCTTTCAAATCCTGTAGAAGCCGGAAGCGGAGGAAATCCGTTTTTTATGATGATGCCGGATAACCTCCTTGTAGTAGGAGTGGTCATGGCCACCTTAGCGGCAATTATTGCCAGTCAGGCATTAATCACAGGTTCCTATACCATCTTTAGTGAAGCTATGTCTTTGGATTTTTGGCCGAGGCAACGGATTGAATATCCTACCCACGAAAAAGGGCAAATGTATATACCTGCGGTAAACTGGGGATTGTTGGTTTCCTGTATCTTCATAGTCCTTCACTTTAAAGAATCCTCAAAAATGGAAGCAGCGTACGGCTTAGCAATAACTGTAACCATGCTTATGACTTCTGTATTACTCCTTTATTATCTTCGATTAAAGAAAGTAAATGTATTTTTGATTTTGTTGTTTGCATTGGTTTACTTTACAATAGAAGGAAGCTTTTTCTATGCCAATATGCTGAAATTTAAAGACGGAGGGTGGATTACCATGTTTTTGGCCGGAGTTATAGCATTTTGTATGTATGTTTGGTTTAACGGTAGAAAACTGAAAAATAAATATGTACAGTATATTAGCCTGAAACCCTATCTTCCTGTTATACAGGATATGAAAAGCGATTCCAGTATCTCAAAATATGCAACAAACCTCGTTTATATCAGTAGAGCTCAAAAGCCAACAGAAGTAGAAGCAAAAGTTATCTATTCCATTATAAATAAGAATCCCAAACGGGCAGACTACTATTGGTTTCTGAGAGTAGAAAACGATACCAATCCGTACACTTTTGAATACGATGTTTTGGAATTGATCCCCAATACCCTGTATAAAGTCAATTTCAAACTAGGTTTTAAAGTAGAGCCAATGGTTAACATATATTTCAATCAGGTATTGGAAGATTTGAAAGCAGCAGGAAGGATAAACTTAGTAAGTAATTATCCGTCATTAAGGAAATATGAAATTCCTTCAGACTTTAAATTTATTTTGATAGACAGAGTATTCAATCAGGAATACCTGTTATCCATCAAAGAAAGATTTATATTGCGATTCTATAACATGGTCAAATGGGTAGGAATTTCAGATACTGCAGCTTTAGGATTGGATACTTATAATGTAGAAGTAGAGCAGGTGCCTATGCTAACAGATGTAATATACAAAAGTAGAATTAAAAGAGTAAAAACATATAAGGATTGATTTCCTTGCTAAAATCTAAATTTAGTTGAAAACAAAAATTTTAGTTACAGGAGGTTTAGGCTTCATAGGTTCGCATACAGTAGTAGAACTCATTCAATCAGGATTTGAACCAATTATTGTTGATGACCTCAGCAACTCAGAATTATTTATTCTGGACAGAATAGAGCAAATTACAGGTTTTAAACCCAAATTTTATGCTTATGATGTATGCAATGCAGAAAAACTACGATCTGTTTTTCAGGAAAATGAAGACATAAAAGCATGCATTCATTTTGCAGCAAAAAAAGCCGTAGGAGAATCAATGGAAATACCATTAACCTACTATCGGGTTAACTTAGTTTCATTACTTACTTTACTGGATGTAATGAAAGAATTCAAGGTAAATCACTTTGTATTTTCTTCCTCAGCCACCGTATATGGAGAACCGGATCGATTACCGGTAGATGAAACATTTCCATTACAAAAATCATTGTCCTCCTATGGGAGTACCAAACAAATGGCAGAAGATATTTTGGAAAAAGTCTGTGCAACTGGTTGGCTGAAAACATTAGCTCTCCGGTATTTTAATCCTGTTGGGGCGCATCCGTCCTCATTAATAGGAGAATTGCCGAGAGGAGTACCCAGTAACTTAATGCCCTATATTACCCAGACTACCATTGGAATAAGAGAAAAGTTAACCATCTTTGGAGGTGATTACCATACTCCGGA
The DNA here is from genome assembly GCA_031552575.1 of Apibacter sp. Lineage (GTDB taxonomy): Bacteria > Bacteroidota > Bacteroidia > Flavobacteriales > Weeksellaceae > Apibacter. The sequence goes on from JAVBMH010000034.1 coordinate 49,106, forward strand.
CGGAACTTGTGTCCGCGATTATATTCATGTAGTGGACTTAGCTAAAGCGCATGTAAAAGCCTGTGGTTACCTGTTAACCAGAAGTGGGGAAATTTCTTTTGACACCTTTAACATAGGTACAGGAAGAGGAAATTCGGTAATGGAAATAGTTAAAACATTTGAAAAAGTAAATCAGGTAGAAGTGCCTTTTATAATAGGGCCGAGAAGGACAGGAGATGTAGAAAGTATTTATGCCAGTTGTTCCAAAGCAAATTCTATTCTGGGATGGAAAGCAGAACTATCCTTGGAGGATATGGTAAAAGATTCCTGGAATTGGGAAAAACATATACAAAATGAATAAAAAAACAAGATAGTTTTTTGTAAACCCATTATCTTTGAATAAAAATTAAACTAAACTAAATTATGGATCAGGACATTATTTTCGATTTAATAGAAAAAGAAAAACAAAGACAAGTAAAAGGAATAGAACTCATTGCTTCCGAAAATTTCGTAAGCGAAGAAGTGATGAAAGCAGCAGGTTCCGTACTGACGAATAAATACGCGGAAGGATATCCGGGCAGAAGATACTATGGCGGTTGTGAAATAATTGATGAAGTAGAACAGTTAGCAATTGACAGGGCAAAAGAATTATTCGGAGCCGAATTTGTCAATGTTCAGCCACATTCCGGAGCTCAGGCCAATGCAGCAGTTTTTCTTGCCTGTCTGAAGCCGGGAGATAAAGTAATGGGACTGGATCTCGCTCATGGAGGACATTTGACGCATGGTTCACCGGTTAATTTTTCAGGTCTCACTTATAGTCCGGTTTTTTATAAGGTTAATAAAGAGGACGGAAGAATTAACTATGAAGAAATGGCTGAAACAGCTTTAAGAGAAAAACCTAAGTTGATTATAATCGGAGCTTCAGCCTATTCCAGAGATTACGATTACAAAAAATTCAGGGAAGTAGCAGATGAAATAGGAGCTATTATTTTGGCAGATATTTCTCATCCTTCAGGATTAATTGCAAGAGGAATCTTAAATGATCCGATGCCATATTGTGATATAGTAACCACAACCACCCATAAAACTTTGAGAGGAACACGCGGAGGAATGATTATGATGGGAAAAGACTTCGAAAATCCTTTTGGACAAAAAACGCCGAAAGGAGAAATAAAAATGATGTCTCAGATTTTAGACAGTGCCGTTTTTCCGGGAACTCAGGGAGGACCTTTAGAACACATTATTGCAGCAAAAGCAATTACATTCAGAGAAGCGTTGAACGACGAATATTTCACCTATATATTACAAGTGCTGAAAAACGCCCAAGCCTTATCAAAAGCATTAATGGAAAGAGGATTTGAAATTATTTCCGGAGGAACAGACAATCATTTGATGTTAATTGACTTACACAATAAAAATATTACAGGAAAGGTAGCGGAAAAAGTATTGGAACAGGCAGACATTACTTGTAATAAAAATATGATTCCTTATGATGACAGAAGTCCGTTTATTACTTCAGGTATCAGATTTGGAACAGCAGCAACAACAACAAGAGGGTTGAAAGAAGAAGATATGATTAAAATCGCAGAATTTGTAGATGAAGTAATTTCAAACCCGGAAGATGAATCCAAAATTAATAAGGTTAAAACAGAAGTGAATTCATTAATGAGTTCCAGACCTTTATTTAAATGGTAAGAGAAAACCGTAAAAAACTTATAGGGAACTTCCGTATAAGTTTTTTTATGAAAATTATTTTTTAACTAGGAATAAGAATATTCAGACAGATGAGTCAAAAATACAACACACCATAATTTAACAAAATTAATTATTAAAAATCATTTTGTCAATATGATATTTTTTAGTATTTTTCAAAAATTAAAAAACACAAAAAAATGAAAGTAACCAGATTATTCGACATTCTGTATCATCAACAGGAGAATAAGTCCATAGAAAAATCCCTGGTCACTAAAAAAAATGGTACATGGGAATATACCTCAACCCCATCACTTATAAATCAGGTAAATCAGGTAAGTAGAGGCTTGCTGAAATATGGAATAAAACCAGGAAATAAAATTGCCATTATTACTTCTACTAATAGAACAGAGTGGTTAATTATGGATTATGCCATTCAGCAAATAGGAGCGGTTACAGTACCTATTTATCCTACCTTGAGCAAAGAAGACACTATATATGTATTGAATGACAGTCAAGCCATTTTTTGTTTTGTATCAGACGAAGGGTTATATGATAAAATCCATCACATAAAAGAAGAATGTCCAAAACTGGTAAGCATTTTTACCTTTGATGAAGTAGAAGGAGCTACTAACTGGACTGAAGTTCGGGATATGGGAGAGGATACCGGTACTCAATATGAAGTGGATAGCCTGAAAGATATGGCCAGACCGGATGATCTGGTAACTTTGATCTATACTTCCGGAACTACCGGAAGACCTAAAGGAGTAATGTTAACTCACCACAATATAGTTTCCAATGTACTAAACTGCCACGAAAGAGTTATAATAGAAAACGATGATGATTATCGAGTATTAAGTTTTCTACCAATTTGCCATGTATTGGAGAGAGTGGTAACCTATATTTTTATGTATCGGTCATATACCATTTATTTTGCAGAAAGCATAGAAAAACTGGCATTAAACTTAAAGGAAGTCAAACCTCATGTTATAACTGCTGTACCTCGTGTAATTGAAAAATTGTATGCAGCCATATATGCAAAAGGAACTTCCGGTGGATGGCTGAAATCACGAATATTCTTATGGTCGCTTAAAGTAGCTGAAAAATTTGAACCATTTACAAGAACCAGTCTGGCGCATAAAATAGCAGATGCTTTGGTTTTCAAAAAATGGAGAGAAGGCTTGGGAAGAAGTTTAGTCCTTATTATATGCGGAAGTGCAGCCTTGGCAGAAAATCTGAACAGGATGTTCTATGCTGCCGGATTACCGATCATGGAAGGCTACGGATTAACAGAAACTTCTCCGGTAATCGCAGTAAACGGAAACAAAAAAGAATTGTTCCGGTTCGGTACCGTAGGACCACTTATTAAAGAAAGTCAGGTGAAAATTGCAGAAGACGGAGAAATTCTAACCAAAGGACCTAACGTTTTCATAGGGTATTACAATGATGAAGAAAAAACCAAGGAAGCGTTTACAGAGGATGGTTGGTTCAAGACCGGAGATATCGGACATATGGAAGATGGTTTTCTGATTATTACAGACCGGAAAAAGGAAATATTTAAAACTTCCGGAGGAAAATACATTACTCCTCAGATCACTGAAAATTATTTAAAACAATCCCGGTTCATAGAACAGGCAATGGTGGTAGGAGATGGAGAAAAGATGCCTTGTGCATTTATTCAACCGGATTTTAATTTTATTTCGGAGTATATTAAATATAAACACCTGCACATGAACGCCTACATGCCCAAAGAAGAAGTAGTAAATAATCCCGTTATCAGAAACAGGATTATGGCAGATGTGGAAAAAGTAAATCAATTGTTGGGTAACTGGGAGCAAATCAAAAAAATTGAATTAACTCCGACAATCTGGTCCGTAGATGGAGGAGAGCTTACTCCAACTTTAAAATTGAGAAGGAAAATTATCAAAGAAAAGTACATTGATCTATATAACAAAATGTATGATAAATCGAAACCGGAATAATTTCGGGTCCGGGTCATAATGACAGAAAAACAAATTGGTTTAGGTTTTGCATTAGATCATACATGGAAAAGAAATCTAAAATAGAAATAATAGGAAATAAAAAAGAAAATACGGAAGAATTTTATTCAAGATTTAAAGAAGAACTGGAAAAGGAACATACATTCCCCGGCAATTATATGTTTAAATTTATAATTCCTACAGGTAACAAAGAAATAGCCCAGTTACACAAAATATTTGATCACGGTTCCGCAACTTTTTCCATGAAAGAAAGTAAGAACGGGAAATATACCAGTGTAACGATTATTCTTTATGTGGTGGATTCTACTTCTGTTATTGAATATTACAAAGAAGCAAGCAGCATTGAGAATGTAGTAATGTTGTAAAAATTTGTTCAAAAATCAGATTATATTTAAGGGTAAAAATAAGAAAGCATCAAGTTTTAACTTGATACTTTCTCCTTGTTAAATTAATTAAAGTAAGGGATTGATTTCTATCAATCAATCTTTACAGCGAATAGTTTAGGAGTTCCAAAATCCGTATCAACTTTGTAGTTACTGCTTCCTATCAATGATTTAGCTTTTACCTGGAAGGTTTTGGAAGAAGTGGTTTCAACCAAGTGAATCAACTGGGGGATGGATACCCTCCATCCACTACTTTCCGATGACGAAGCGACCCGAGTTACTTCTGTATTTCCACCTCCTGTTACATCATATAAAGATACGAAAACATTAGAGCGATTATTGTTACTTGGAGTTGTAGATCTGTTTACAGCGGCAAAAGAGACAAATATAATCCATCTTCCCGGTTCATTTAATGTCATACTTGTTCCAATATTAGTATAACTTGTTCCAATAGAAGTTCCACCAGTTATAGTTCCAGTTACGGTTTTAGTAACTAAGGGTAAATTCACCCATTGCATCACTCCTGGGTCACCTGCTTTTTCCTGCATAACAGGAATCATTCTCATGCTGGGTTCATTATTAATAGTTTGGGTTCCATCTTCCAGTTTCAGTCCTTCACCCGGATTATTGGCAAAAATTTCCAATGTAGGGGAGACATTAGTTAAATCAGAAGTATTGATTCTTAAAGCTTGTTGTGCAGAAATAATATTGGATTTAATATTTCCCTCTACAAGATCTGTTCCTGTAATGATAGCATTTCCCTGCACTTCCAGTTTTTTTCTGGGAGTAAGTGTGCCTATGCCTATATTTCCATCAGAAGTAACTATTACATCATCGGAAATATTTGAAGAGCCATTTGTATCCCCACGGGAATCTATATGAAGAGGTACTTGAGGTTCATTAGTGTTAATCCCGATTTGTGCGGATAATGATAATGGGATTATACAAAAAGAAAATAATAATAAAAATATCTTGGTGTTCATAATTTACAATTTTAAGTTTTTATTGATCACGGTCTATGCGGAGTGCATAGAAGCTCATAGGTCCAAAATTGTTTGTGGTTACTCCATTATTACTTGAAGAGGACAATTGAATCCAGTATTCAGTAAAAGGTTTCGAAGAATTGTAAGGGATATCAACTACATAAGCCAGGTTTATAATTGTAGGGTAAGGGCTGCTAGGCTGTGCATATCCGGCTGTCCTTGCTATTGCACTAGAAGAATTTTCATCTGAAAATAATTGTATATACATAGCAAAACCACCTATATTACCCTGAGTGGCAGCCCGGGCAAAAATAAACCATTTTCCTGCAGCCAATTTTAACCTTGTCCTGGTTATATCTATTCCATTATTATCGTCATTTATGGTTATTTCTGTGTTTAATACTCCTCTTACAATGGATGACATGGGTTTGAGTGCTTCCCAGTAAGCATATCCATTAGTATCCGAAGTTAATAAATAACCGGGTGATTCTGAGGTATCGGATAGGCGGAAAAGTTTATCAGGATCAGAAGCAGAAATATGTATCGGATAGGTAGGAGCATTTACGGATATCCCGATTTTATTTACCTGACCATATCCTTCCACAATTGCATCTCCCTGCTTGTATGCATTTCCTGAAATTTTGCTGTCTCCTGCGATATGCAGTTTTTGATTGGTTGCCGGAGATACAGTTCCAATCCCGACTTGTCCGGAATCAGAAACGACAAAGTCATCAGAAACATTAGTAGTTCCGTTAGTGTCTTTTTTAGGGTCTAAGTGAAAGATTCCCTGAGGATTTTCTGTATCTACTCCCACTTGTGCAAAAACAGCTGAGATGGGTAACAGAAAAGTTACTGTATATATAAGATAATATTTTTTCATGATAAATATTATATAGGCTTATTATTTAATCTGATGGCTACAAATACAGGCATAAAACCAGGAAAATAGGAACTTGTTGTTTCTGCAGAAGTAACAGTGACATAATTTGAACCATAGTTAAGATAAGCAGAGATCCTGATGCTTGTATTATCTTTTTCCACATTCATAATATGTATTAGTTGAGAAATAGCGGTTCTCCATCTATTGGCAGAGGTTGCAGAACTTCCTCCAGTTTCAGTTAGAGTTGCGTTTGTAATAACATCTGTCCATCCTGTTCCCGTATTCATTTCCAGTTTGGTCCATAAAAGATTTGAGATGGTGGAGGAGCCTCCGGAAGAACTACTTCTGGTTCCAAATCGTGCAATAATCAGCCATACTCCCTTGGATAGAACTAATGGGGTATTTGTAATATTGACATAATTATTAGAAGTGTTGTTAATTGATATGGCTGAAGAATACATAGGAATATTTAATCCCTTTACCTCAGAATCAGCTAATTGTTTTTCCCAACTGGCATATCCACTGGCATCTGAAGTTATGAATTTTTCGGACGCGTAACTAGAAGATTCTATTTTCATAGAATAGGAATTATTTTTTACATGAACAGAAGCCTCTGGGGTATGAGTTCCGTTAACACTTATTTTACCTTTAATCAGGCCATTACCGCCAATAGTCAGAGTGTTACCAATTTCTGAATCACCACTGGTTAATGATTGTCCTGAAATGTGAAGTTTTTCACTAGGGTTTAAAGTTCCAATACCAACATTTCCATTGGAAGTAACTATTACATCATCAGAAATGTTTAAAGATCCGTTTGTGTCTCCATAAGAATCGACATGAAAGATTCCCTGGGGGGTGTTTGTGTTAATTCCTACCTGGGCACCAATAAATTTAAGGCATATAAATGCCAGAGCAGGAATAAAGAACTTTTTCATAATATTAATATTTTAGATAAATTGTTTGAGTGTACAAAAAAATGAAAGTGTATCATTTTTTACAAATATAGATATAAAAATAATAATAGCTTATATTTTTGTATTTTTTTTAAAATAATTTGCCTAATATTGATTATAATTAAAAATTTTATACCATATAATTATTTTGTGTTATAATTGTAAAAAATAATATTTTTATTCCTATGTTTATGTCTCTTAATCATTTTGGATGCCAAATTTATTTATTGTAAAAAATAAATAAATTGAATTTAATAGGTTATAAGAACTATGTTTTTAGAGAAGATAGAAGAAAGATATTTTATTTTAAATTGCTAATTCTATTAAACTTAGAAAATCAAAAAAGAAGTTTTACCGCATTTTTGTGTTTTTCAGGTGAATATTTAGAAAAGATATACGTTTTAAGGAGAGACTTATGAATTTGCGATGATACCATCTTTCATTAACAATCTTCTATCTGCCATCTCAGCCAGATGCATATTATGGGTAACTATAATAAAAGTTTGATTGAATTCTTTTCTCAGTTGATAAAATAATTGATGCAGATCTTCCGCATTTTTTGAGTCCAAATTCCCCGAAGGTTCATCTGCCAGAATCACTTTTGGATCATTCATTAAAGCACGTGCAACAGCTACTCTTTGCTGTTCACCACCGGAAAGTTCTCCGGGCTTATGTTCCAACCGATGAGAAAGACGTAAATAATTTAATAAATCCTTTGCCTTTTTCTGTAATTCCACTTTTGGTTTTCCGGCAATCATTCCTGGTAGCATCACATTTTCCAAAGCAGTAAATTCCGGTAATAATTGGTGAAACTGAAATATAAAACCAATATTCCTGTTTCTGAATTGGGAAAGTTCCTTATCTCGTAGTTGAGTGATAGGTAAATTGTCAATTTCAATGATACTGTGATGTTTTTCCGGAGAAGTGGGTTTGTCTAACGTTCCTATAATTTGTAATAAGGTCGATTTCCCGGCTCCGGATTCTCCTACTATGGTAACAATTTCACCTTTCAGAATATGCAGGGAAACTCCTTTCAATACTTCTAAATTCCCAAAAGATTTATGTATGTTTTTTATAAGTATCATGTAAATATTTTATCAAAAGTACTAAAAACTTACTGAACAACAGTAGTCATTTCATTGGAAACTATTTTTCCCGAAATTCCGAAAGGTTTGATTGCTACATAGCTTTTATATGTGCCGGTCGGTAATACGGGAATAGTTATGGAAAGAGTTTTTTCAAAATCACTGTTAGCGGGTATTTCAATAGGTTCGGAAAAAGGAATAAAAACAATAGGTTCTAAAGACTTGCTATTAACAAATATAATTCCGGCTTCCAGACTGCTGCCGCTTTTTAAAGTCAAATCTTCATCATGAGGATTATTCCATTTTATATCCATAGTTTGATAAGAACTTTCTTCTGCTGAAAAACTGACAGGAGTAATTTCACATTTTATTTTAGGATAGGAATGAAAATCATCAATCGTTTTATAAAACTCTTTTTTATTATTTTCATCCATAATAAAATCAGAAGAAATACTTTCCAATCCAAAAAAAGTAATGGTTTGTCTCTGAATGCTTTTTTCGGAATTCCATAAATCATACTGAGACTCCCTGTGTGTGTAAACTTGTAAGCAGATGGAAGGTTCTTGGGTATAAAAGTTGTATAAAGCAGTTTTTTGATACCGTTCAAAAACAGCAATTCCTGTATTGACCTCATGTGCATTTAACACAAATTGTTTCAATTTATACATGGGAGTATAAGAAATAAAAAGAGGGAAGAATAAAAGTATTCTCGCCAAGACTAACAATCCGATATAAATAAATGAAAGTCGTGTTACCCAAAAATGAAGTCTGTTTCTGTAAAATAAAAAAGTAAGGGGAATCAAAGCGACATAAATAATCAGATTCCATTGAGGCTGAACATTCCGTGTAATAGCACATAGTCCGAAAAATAAAATGCTTCCTGCGGAAATCCATTTAAGAGAAAGAGTCCATTTATCTTTAAAATCAGAACTTTTAAAAATAGATTTCCCATAAAAATAAAGCAATAAAGGATTGGCAATAACCAATAACCCTAACAACCATTCACCAAAAGGAAATCCGGTAATCTCTTTCTGGTTTCTTCCATATAAATGATACCGGACGGAAGGCCAGTTATGGTTGTATTGCCAGTAAAGATGAGGCGAATATAATATTAGAGATAGAAGAAGTGCTACATAAAACCATTTATTTTTATACAGTATTTTGATGGAAGGCAGAAAAGCCAGAGATATCAGAATAGCTCCATGATACTTTGAATACATCGTTAGGGTCATAGAAAGTCCTAAAAGTAAAGCGTTTTTCAGATTTTGGTTTTCTAAAAATGATTTCCATCTCCAAAGAAAAAAAGAACCGAATAATAATAGTGGAGTATCGGGAGTAGAAATAAAACCTAATCCTTGAAATATTCCTACTGAACCAAACAAACCTAAAAATAAATAATTTTCCTTTTGAGTTTTAGGTCGGAGAATCTGTATCCAGCTGAGAAAGATCAAGGTGTTGGATACTATAGCCAAGAGTCGAACTCCCAACTCATTAGGAAAAATAAAATATCCTAACCTATCAAATAGAGCAACCATAGGTGGATGATCGTAATATCCGAAATCCAGAAATTTAGACCAAACCCAGTAATAAGCTTCATCATCAATCAACGGTAAAGTAAAAGCCTGAATAAAATTCAGCACAGATAAAATAAATATAAAGTAGAATTGTATCTTTTGTATACTATTGAACTTCATTACAAATGTCAATTATTAATTGACAAATTTATAACTTAAATTGAGTAGACAATAAGCTAAAAACAAAAACTTCCGGTACAACCGGAAGTTTTCATGTATGTGCTCTATAAGCAGCTATATCTAAACTAATTGCTTTTCCACTTTAAAACGCCATCCAAAAGGATCTTCCAGTTGATTGGTTTGTATGCCTACCAATTGTTTTTTTAGGAATGCCGCATAACTTTCTTCATCAGTAAGTTGAGGAAGTTCCATAACCAGGTCATTATAACCTACATGAGAATATCGGTTTACAACCACGGCCGTACCGCAACCGAATACTTCCATCAAGGTTCCGGCTTTGTAAGCATTAACTACATCATCCACCGAAATACGTTCTTCCTTTACATCTATGTTATGATGTTTGGCAACCTTCACCAGACTATCGCGGGTAACTCCGCTCAGAATAGTATTGGAAGTAGGCGGAGTATACAGCGTATCTCCGATCCGTACCATCACATTCATGGTTCCCGATTCTTCAAAATATTTATGTTCTTTGCTATCCGTCCAGATTACCTGGTCATATCCCTCTTTATTTGCTAATGAGATCGGATAGAAAGAAGCTCCGTAATTTCCTGCACATTTGGTAAATCCTACACCACCGTCTACTGCTCGTGTATAATAGGTTTCGATTTTTATTTTCAAAGGCTTGTCATAATAACTATTGGCAGGAGAAGTCATGATGGCAAACGTATATTTATTGGAAATACGTGCCGAAAACATTTCTTCTGAAGCATACATCGTAGGGCGTATGTATAGCGAACTTCCTTCCTTGGTAGGAATCCATCCACGATCCAAATCTATTAAAGCATACAATCCGTCCAGAAACGCTTCTTTCGTAATATGGGGCATGGCAAGCCTTTCTGCCGATTTATTGAACCGTTCAAAGTTTCTTTCAGGTCTGAATAGGAAAACCTCATTATTTTTGTCTTTGTAAGCCTTCATCCCTTCAAAAATAGCCTGACCGTAATGAATCGCCATTAACGCAGGAGAGTAATTCATTCCGCCATAAGGCATAATAATAGGCTCTCCCCATTTGCCGTCATTGTACTCACAAATCAACATATGGTCGGAAATATTGACTCCAAAAGGAGAATTGTTCGGATCTACTTTATCTAATTTTGAATGTTGGGTTTTATTTATTTTCATTAGTTGTGAATTGAAGTTTAATAGCTCAAATTTAGTAAATAAATTCCTCCTGCTCATGAAAAAGTATTGTATTTTTGGAGAGAATTAAGATAATATATGTTACTAAGAACAATTGTAACTACCTCCGAAGGAACTAAAACCATACAAATACCAGAATGGAATGAATGTTACCATTCCCGGCACGGAATTTTACAGGAATCTTCTCATGTATTTATATCCAACGGATTTGATCTGGTAGATTTACCTGAAATATCTATTCTGGAAATGGGATTCGGAACCGGTTTGAATGCTTTTTTGACCTTATATAGAGCGAAAGAAAAAAAGAAAAAAGTCAATTATTATACCATAGAAAAATATCCGGTTAGCGCAAGGGAAATAGAAGAATTGGAATATGGAAAGATAGTAGATTGGAAAGATGCTGAAAAACAGTATTTTTCCTTACATGAAGCAGAGTGGGGGAAAATGGTGGAAATTGACGAGTTTTTCAGATTAACTAAATTTGAATCCGATTTTTTCGATTTGAAAAATCTTCCAATTTCCGGTATAAATCTGGTGTATTACGATGCTTTTGGAGCAAGAGTTCAGCCGGAATTGTGGGAAGAAGAAATATTCAAACAACTCTATGAGGTAATGACTTCAGGAGCTTTATTAACCACCTATTCCAGTAAGGGAAGTGCCAGACGGGCAATGCAGCAGGTAGGATTTTTGGTGGAGAAAAAGACAGGACCTGAAGGAAAAAGAGAAATGGTAAACGCATGGAAGAAATAAAAAGACTGAATGTAAGGGTATATGCACTCTTGATAAATGATAATAAACTTCTGTTTCTAAAGGAAATGTATGAAGGGAATCGGTTGTTAAAATTACCCGGAGGCGGATTGGAATTGGGAGAGGGAACAAGGGAAACTCTGGAGCGGGAGTTTATGGAGGAGTTGAATTTAAGAGTAGAGGTTAAGGAACATTTCTATACCCAGGATTTTTTCTTCAGATCCCAATTAACTCCAGATAGACAATTATTAACAGTTTATTACAAAGTGGAATGCAAGGATTTATCCACATTGGAGATTGTAGATAAAAGTATAGAAGAAGTGGTTTGGATCCCTTTACAGAAATTGGATATAGAAAAAATCCCGCTTCCAGTGGATAAGATAGTGATCGGGAAATTATTAAAGCTATTGTGATGGCTATTTAAGTTAGAAATGGACGATTTATGATTCATAAATGATAAATATTTTGTGAAAAATAAGAAGAACAAAATCTAAAATCGTAAATCAACAATCAAAATTTTCTTACAGTCTACTTTTTCCCTTTACGGGGGCATTTGCGCGAACGAGATAATTTGGGTTATAATAGACTTTTGCCATATCGGAATGTGCGGCTGCAAATCCTTTCATAGATTCGGTAACTACACTTTCGGGAGAGTTGATGAATTTTTTCATGATTTTGTGTTGTAAATTTTAATAATTAATAAAGTTTTTAAATTAGAAATAAAGTGCTTGTTCTACTAATCAAATGTATGAAAGTTTTAGATTCGCTGTAATTAATAAAACCTAAAATGTATCAATATTTAGTTTTTATTGAGATTTGTTATTTTTTAAGTTGGGCTAAGAATAGGGTTAAATAAAGGGTTGTTATATTGAAAATTCAATAAATATGGATAAATAATAATTTATCTTTATTGTTGGGTAATTTTATTTGAAAAAAATAAGGTCAGGTAATAAATTTTTATATTTTTGTTTGATTAATAATTAACACAAAATAGTATGCTGTTTTCTAAAAAATCGGTGGAATCTTTAATTTCTGAGGCTGAAAAAGGACAAGAATTAAAAAGATCATTAAGTGCTGTAGGACTTATAGCATTGGGTATCGGAGCCATTATAGGTGCCGGGCTTTTTTCAATTACGGGTGTGGCTGCTGCGCATTATGCAGGGCCGGGAATTATTCTTTCTTTTATTATTGCGGCTATCGGATGTGCTTTTGCAGGGCTTTGTTATGCTGAGTTTGCTTCTATGATCCCGATAGCGGGAAGTGCCTATACATATTCGTATGCCACTATGGGAGAGTTTATTGCCTGGATCATTGGTTGGGATCTGGTTTTGGAATATTCAGTTACTGCGGCTACGGTAGCGTCCAGTTGGGGCGGCTATCTAAATGAATTCCTAAAATCTTTTGGTTTTTCTCTTCCTTTTTCGTTGTTGAAAACTCCGTTTGAGAGTTATACGCTTCCGGATGGAACAGTGGAAACGGGAATTATCAATTTGCCGGCTTTGTTTATTGTGGTAATTATTTCGATGTTTCTGATTCGTGGAATCAGGGAATCTTCTAAATTGAATAATTTGATTGTATTTCTTAAAGTAGGAATAATTTTATTGTTTATTGTGGTGGGAATGAAATATGTGGATGCCAAAAATCTCACTCCGTTTGTTCCAAAAAATGAAACGGGAGAATTTGGTAATTTCGGATGGACAGGGATTGTCCGGGCAGCTGCAATTGTTTTCTTTGCTTATATTGGATTTGATGCGGTTTCAACAGCTGCACAGGAAACCAAGAAACCTAAAAAGGCTATGCCGATAGGGATTTTAGGAGCGCTTTTGATATGTACAGCATTGTATATTGCTTTTGCTTATGTTATGCTTGGGGTTGCTAACTATACAGAGTTCGGAAAGGGCGATAATGATCTGGCACCGGTTGCTACAGCGATTAATCATATGGGGCATATGGATGCTTCCGGCAATATAGTACCTGCATATCCGTGGTTGAACCGAACTATTATTATTGCCATTTTATTGGGTTATTCTTCGGTAATTTTGGTTATGCTGATGGGGCAAAGCCGAGTTTTTTATTCCATGAGCAAGGATGGGTTGCTTCCTTCTTTTTTCTCTTCTTTGCATAAAAAATTTGCTACTCCGGCTAAAACGAATTTATTATTCATGGTTTTTGTGAGTCTTTTTGCTGCGTTTGTTCCGGGAAAAGTGGTAGGGGAAATGGCGAGTATAGGAACTTTGTTTGCTTTTATATTGGTTTGTATTGGGGTTATAGTAATGAGAAAGGTCAATCCGGAGGTTCCACGTCCGTTTAAAACTCCTCTCGTTCCTCTTGTTCCTGTTTTAGGAGTAATTACTTGTATGGGAATGATGGCTTTTCTTCCTTTGGATACTTGGATACGATTGGTTTTATGGATGATAATCGGTTTTGATATTTATTTGCTATATGGAATTAAGAAAAGTCATTTATCTGTAAATGATACCTATTTAAACAGATCACAGAGTTATTATGTAACTTCTGTTGTGGGGATAGTGTTGTGTATATTATTAGGAATTTTGGCGTATGCTCATCATCATTTGGGAGATGGGGATGATAAAGGATTGGTTTATTCTTCTGTTGTTTTAACTGTAGTACATTTGTTATTTTATATATATTATCTTGTTTATTCTGTAAGGATTAAAAAAGCCAAGCTTTAATGTTAACGGATATGAAGAAAAAGGACTAAATCCGTTAATGACCTAGTCCTCTTTTTGATAAATTAATGTATTAAATACTTGAGAATTACTTCTCGAAGAACGCTTATATTTTTAATATTGGCAGCAGGGAGGCAATTTATTGTAATCTTCTTTTTTTGCCTTGTATTTATCACTGCTGTATCCAGATTTTGCTATTTTTTTTAGTATATCGTCTAATGTTGTTGCTTTTTCATCATAAGTTATGGTAGCCATCTTGGTATTTTGGTCCCATGCTACTAGTGAAATATTTTCAGCTGATCCTGCTTTTTCTATGGTTGCTTTACACATTTCACAGTTTCCATAAACCTTCACTTTTGTGGTTTTTGGATTTTTCATTTGGGCATTTCCTAGAATAGATCCTAAGAAGATTACAAGGACTGTTAATATTTTAGTAATAAAATTCATTTATTATCAAATTTATTAAGAATATTTACATTTTTCATACCAAACCTCAGCAACGTGATATTTATCATGTGTTTTTTATTAAAGAATCTTATGGTTTATTGGGCAATTTCCAATGACATATTTTTTCCGTTAAAACTTAACTGGTTGATTTTTTTTAGTAATTGGTCTGTATAATTGGAATCTACTTCAAAAAAAGTAAATTTGTCTCGAATGTCAATATCTCCGATATCTGCCCGGGCCCCTTTAGTGTTTTTATTTATCAGGTCGATCACAGTTACCTTGTTTAAATTATCTCTTTTACCTAAGTTAAAGAAAAAACGGGTGAAATTGGCATTCTTTTTATTACTTCTTTTAGATTTACCATCTTTAGAATCTTTTCTGTCTTTACGGTTTCTATCTCTGTCTCTATCTCTTCCTCGTTTGGATGGTCTATCACTGTCTCTGTCTGAAAATCTTTCGTTTTTATCAATAGGAGTTATATCTTTTTCGTTTTTATAAAATTCCCAAGTTGATTTTAATTCCAGGAACATGACCCGTTTATACAACTCTTCTTTGGAAATATCAGAAAGATCCGGGGTTCCGCTTAATTCAAATTCCTCTGTATCAAAATCAGAATGAAGTAATTTGGAAGATAGATATAGTTCTTTTGCATGCAGGATTTCCTCTTTAGTAGGAATTTTCATTTCCTCCACTTTAATGGCAGTTTCTTTTTTGATCCTGTTGAATTTCACCATTTCACTTGGTCGGATAATGGCTATTGAATCTCCGTCTTTTCCGGCGCGTCCGGTTCTTCCGCTTCTGTGTACGAAGATTTCAGGATCATCAGGTAAAGAAAAATGGATTACGTGAGTAAGATTGTTTACATCCAGTCCTCTGGCAGCCACGTCAGTAGCAACTAAAATCTGAAGGTTTTTCAACCGGAACTTTTTCATAACGGTATCCCGTTGTGCTTGTGAAAGATCTCCATGTAGAGCGTCCGCTGAATATCCCTGATGCATGAGAAAATCGGCTACGTTTTGTGTTTCCAACCGGGTACGACAGAAGATAATGGAATAGATGTCCGGGTTTGCATCCAGGATTCTTCGCAATCCGTTATTTTTTTGTCTGTCTCTTACTACAACAAATTTGTGGGTAATATTTTTCTTTACTTCATTAATTCCGCCTGCTGAAATTTTCTGTGCTCCTTTCATGTAGTTTTTCGCTATGGCTTCTACTTGTTTAGACATGGTTGCGGAAAATAACAGGGTCTGGCGTTCCTTAGGGGTTTCTTTCAGGATTGTTTCGAGTTCTGTTTTAAATCCCATGGAAAGCATTTCATCTGCTTCGTCTAATATCAGCCATTGAATCTGGTTTATTTTGAGAGCTCCCCGTTTCAGCATATCGTTTACTCTTCCTGGTGTTCCGATAACAATTTGCGGATTGTTCTTTAATCCTCTGATCTGTTCTGAAATACTGGCTCCTCCGTATACTGCAAGGGAACGTATGTTAGAGAGATGTTTGGAATAGCTGGCTATATCTTTGGAAATTTGTAGACATAATTCTCGTGTAGGACAAAGTACTAAAGCTTGTACTTGTTTTTGATAGCTATCAATCATTTCCAATATAGGTAATGAAAAAGCTGCGGTTTTCCCTGTACCCGTTTGTGCTAATGCAATCAGATCTTCTTCTTTAGACAGTAAAAACGGGATGGTTTGTTTTTGGATTTCAGTAGGTTCAACATAACCTAACTCTTTGATGGCCTTTAATAAATCTTCTGAAAGACCATACTGTTCGAATAAATTCATTAAGTATTTTTAAAAATCTGTGCAAAGATAGGATTTGTTTGTCAATTAACAATTGTATTATGAGATATTTATGATTTTATTTGCTCTGAAAAAATCAGCTATACTTTATTATTTCTTTCAGTTTATTGTGATTTTTGATGAGAATGTTTTTTCCTTTGGTTTCTATTAACTTTTCTTTCACGAATTTTTTTAAGGTATGAATAATGCTCTCCCGTGAATATCCAATAGCTTCGGCTATTTCTGTTCGGGTCAATTCAATACCTTCATACTTTTCATCATTATAATATTTTAGTAAAAACATAGCGAGTGCACCTTCCACATTTTTAAAACTAAGAGTTACCAGCCAGGTCAATGAATTGATCATTCTGAGCTCTAATCTGTTAGCTAGTTTAATGTAAAATAGACTGTTGGTTTTACAAATTTCACTCAGAAGAGTTTTAGGAATGATCATGAGAGTTGATTTTGCCAAGGTATGGGCGCTGCAAGGATAATTATCAAACAAAGCATAATCTTTGCCGATCATCTGTCCTTTGTGTAATATGGAAGTGAGTCTTTTTTTATCTCCTGACTGGAAAGTGAGTTTGCATGATCCATCCAGTATAATATAACTATTTAGGGCAAAGCTTCCCTGCTTGAATATAGCCTCTCTTGAATCAAAATCTACAATAGTACAGTTATTAATAAGCAGTTCTCTTTCTTCTTCTGTCAATAATTCGTAAAACGGAACATTATATATTCGCTTTTCCATAAAAAGTGATTTATTTCACTTATAAAAGTAAAATAAATATGTTTAATATACAAGGAACTTCACCGTTATTTTGTAGATAAGTTCCCAATATTCAGGTACATTTGTATTATTAAAATTCTTCATATGAAGGTTTAATAATTGACACTAAAAAATTTTAAAAAAGAACTCTAATTAACAGTAAAAAACTTTATTAAACTTATGGGATGCTTGTTTAAGCAGGAGAACTTCTGATTATTTTGTAGCTGTTTATTAAATAGATACAAGGATAGAAGGTTTTGGATTGGGAATGAGATCTATATTGATTTTTCCCAGTCCTCACCAAATTAAGACAGGTTAAGAACACTAAATCATATTTTTTATAACTTCCTATATTAATTTTCAAGATATTTATTTTTTAAATAATAATATTATTATTTAAAAACCTTTATTTAACGTCAATTTGACTCATGTTGTAACAATTTTAATATAATTTTAATTGTAATATTGAAAATATTTTTTATTTTTGTTATAATTAACACTACGTCAAGATTAATAAATGAAGACGCTAAAAACTTTTTTGATGCTATTCCTATCAACTCTTGCTTTTGGCCAGAAAGAAACAGCACATTGGTATTTTGGAGGAGGAACAGGGTTGGATTTTACTTCAGGAAAACCCGTTGTGGATCTGGCGGGAAGTTTATATACAGATGAAGGGTGTTCTTCAATTTCTGACAAACAGGGAAATTTATTATTTTATACTGATGGGGTATTTGTATACAATCGTCAGCATACTACAATGTCCAATGGATATGGTTTACTGGGAAATAGTACCAGCACTCAGTCCGGAATTATTGTTCCTGATCCTTATCATAATAATTTGTTTTATGTTTTTACAGTAGATGCTAATGATGAAAATCCTGATTCAATAAAAGGACTTCACTATTCAGTAGTAGATATGACATTAGCCTCCGGATTGGGAGGTATTGTAACAACTCAAAAGAACATTCCGCTACCTTTAAATGGGATTCAGAAAAGCTCCGAGAAAATTACGGCAGTAAAACATGCCAACGGAAAGGATATTTGGGTCATTACCCACTTTCTGGATAGTTTCTATGCATTTTTAGTAAATAATACCGGAGTAGTAAGCACTCCTGTTGTTTCCAAAGTAGGAGTTACAATTCCCTTTAAAATTAAAGATAAATTAGTATATCCCAACAATGCACGTGGATACATTAAAGTTTCTCCCAATGGAAAAAAGATAGTCATAGCACACCTTAGTAATGTTGGAGATAGTGATTATTCCAGTTTGCCTAATCCCTATGTTGCAAACTGTGCTACCGTTTATTCTCATGGAGGGGTTTTGGGGCTTTATGATTTTAATGATAATACCGGAATAGTTTCAAATGAAGTGATTTTAAGTGATCAGGATAAAAAAGCCTTTTATGGAGTGGAATTCTCTCCCAGCAGTAAAATTCTCTATGCTGAATATGATCTGTTTCAGGGAATTACAGAAAGTTGTAATTATACTGAACTAGATATGGACTGGAAAGAAGGAAGGCTGGTTCAGTTTGATTTAGCAGCTCCCGATATTCCGGGTACGGAAAATATACTTTATACATTTCCTACTGATGTTAAAAAATTTAATTCAGCTAGAGGAGCCTTGCAATTAGGATTAGACAGAAAAATATATTATACGAACTTCACATCCAATTATATTTCGGTTATTAACAAGCCCGATGTTTTAGGAACAGGAGCACAATTCACACCTAAAGCAATTTACCTTGAAGGCAGGATAACCAAATATGGCTTACCCCCTTTCATTACCTCATTTTTTGAAGGAAATATAATAGTAAACGGATCAATACATACTTCCGATATCTGTGAGAACAAAGAAGTTAATTTTTCTTTGAAAACAGATCTTGATTCAGGATATACTTTGGATTGGAATTTTGGAGACGGATCACCTGTTGTAACCAATAATTCCGTTCCAGTACACATTTATGCTACTCCCGGAACTTATACAGTTACTGTGACTATGCATTATAGAGGTGAGGATAGCACATTTACCAAGACAATTACGGTGTATTCCCAACCTGTTGTGAATTTAGGAGCAGATGTTAATCAATGTGGAGGCGAAGTCACCTTAGATGCAGGAAATCCCGGAAGTACCTATCTATGGAACACCGGAGAAACCACTCAAACCATATCAGTAACCACTTCTGGAACCTATTCAGTTACTGTTGCCAATACCGGAGGATGTCAGGTTACTGATGAAATAAAAGTTAGCATATCTCAGGGGCTGGTAGTAGATTTAGGGCCTGATATAGAGCAATGTGAAGGGAAAGTTATCTTGAATGCAGGAAACTCTGGAAGCACCTATCTGTGGAGTACCGGAGAAACCACTCAAACCATTGAAGTTGCCAGTTCCGGCGTATATTCAGTCGTTGTTACAAGTAGTTACGGTTGTGAAGGAATTGATGAAATAAAAGTAGATTTAATTCAGAAACCCATAGTGAGTTTAGGTACGGATATTAATCAGTGTGGGGGAGAAGTTACCTTAGATGCAGGAAATCCCGGAAGCACTTATCTCTGGAGTACAGGAGAAACTACTCAAACCATAACAGTAACCATTTCCGGCACTTATTCAGTTACTGTTACCAATGCAGAAGGATGTAGTACAACAGCGGAGGTTAATGTAAACATAACAGATCAGCCATATGTTACGAATGTAAAAATAAATGGTAACACCATAGAAATAATAGCAGAAGGAAGCGGTTCTTTGGAATACAGTTTAGATTCAGTAACTTGGCAAAGTTCTCCGGTATTTTCCAATTTAATTATCGGGATGCATAAGGCTTATGTTAGGAGCGTTCATGGGTGTATATCAGATCCTCATCCTTTCGGGCTTTTGGATATACCTAATACAATTACTCCCAATGGCGACGGGATTAATGATGTATGGAATCTGGCAGATCCCAAATCCTATTCCGGATCAAGAATTAAAATATTTAATAGATATGGTCGGATGTTAATGGATAAAGTTTTTACTGATAATCCGGTTTGGGATGGAAAATATTCAGGATCAATTGTACCGTCAACTAACTACTGGTACAGCATTGAACTTACCAATGGTCAGCGGCTTACCGGTTGGTTACTAGTGAGAGCATACAATGAGAACAGATAATGATGAAAAAATAATTATTTAGTAACAATTTTATGTTTTTAGTTTTACATTTGTATTATATCGTTATAAGAAAAAATTAAACTAAAATCTGAATTTTATGAAAGTATTAATTATTGGAAACGGAGGAAGAGAACATGCCATAGGCTGGAAAATAAAACAAAATAATCCGGAAGTGGAACTTTTTTTCAATCATGGAAACGGAGGAACAGAGCAGATTGGAGTTAACCTAGCTCTTACTACGGTAGAAGAAATAGTTGATTTTGCCGATCATCATGAAATCGACATAACCTTTGTAGGGCCGGAGGACTGGCTGGTAAAAGGAATTGTAGATGCTTTTCAGGAAAGGGGACTGACTATATTCGGACCCAATAAAAAAGCAGCCATGTTGGAAGGAAGTAAACAATTTGCCAAAGATTTCATGTTGAAATACGGAGTAAAAACAGCAAAATACAAAGCATTCAATAACTATTCGGAAGCCAATGAATATGCAAAACAGCAAAAATATCCGCTGGTAATAAAAGCGGACGGTTTAGCGGCAGGAAAAGGAGTAGTTATTTGCCACGACGAATTTGAAGCGGAAAACGCCCTAAATGAAATGCTGAACAAAAAAGCATTTGGAGAAGCCGGAAACCATGTCGTAATAGAAGAATTCCTGGAAGGATTCGAAGCCTCCATCTTATCCGTATTCAATGGAAAAGAAATAATTCCGTTTATTTCAGCCAAAGACCATAAAAAAATAGGGGAAGGAGAAACAGGAGTAAATACCGGAGGAATGGGAGTGGTAGCTCCTAATCCGTTGTTTACGGAAGAACATTTCAAAGCCTTCGAAAAAGATATTTTACAACCTACCTTGAACGGATTACTATCCGAAAATCTGACCTTTGCTGGAATTATTTTTTTTGGGTTGTTAATTTCCCAAGATGGAGTGTATTTGCTGGAATACAATATGAGAATGGGAGACCCGGAAACACAGGCAGTACTTCCGTTACTGGAAAATAACCTGTTAGATATTCTTTCCCATGCACTAAAAGGAGAATCTTTTGAATTACAATGGAAAAAACAACATGCGGTTTGCGTAGTAATGGCTTCCGGAGGATATCCGTTAAATTACGAAACCGGTTTTAAGATTAAAGGATTAGATCAGGTTACTTGTCCTTACTTTGTGGCAGGGGCCGGTATGCATGATGGAGCTTTGTACACTTCTGGAGGACGGGTGTTAAATGTAGTAGGGCTGGGAGATACACTGGAAGAAGCCAGGGTGGAAGCCTATAAAAACATGGAAAAAATACATTTTGATTATAACTACGTAAGGAAAGACATAGGGAATATTTAGTAGAGAATAAGATATAAGAGGTAGGGTATAAAGTATGATAGATTGAGTATAAACCTTGTCATTCCAAAGAAATGAGAAACCTCACCAAGGGTTGTTGGTTATTACTAACTAACAATATTAAAAATAAAGCCAGCCCGCAGGGCTGGCTTTATAAATGGTATTTAATGTATAAACATAGTTTAAGTTACATTAGTTTTAAAATTTCAAAGCCAATCCCAACCCATTAGAACCAACAGTTAAGGAAATTTCTTTTTTTGCTGCTTTGCTTTCCATTTCGTTATAATCTTCCATGCTCTTTTTTGCCTGGTTGTTTCCTACTATTTTCAATATTGTCCCGGCAGCTATAAATACTCCTCCTATAACAAAAAATGCAGATGTTCCACTGTCACTATCATCTCCATATGATATTTCGGAGCTATTTGAATGGCTTAAATTGTAAATACCATTTCCTAAAAAGAAACCGATTCCCAGGCCTAAAGATACACTTCCTACGGTATTAAGTGTTTTTCCGGTATTATAATTTTCGAGTGCCCAAGAATTATTTTTTAAAACATCTCTTACCTGATCTGAGGTCAGGCGTACTCCGTTAAGTTCTACATTACTTGCAGAATTTATTTTTAATAATTTTTGTGAAAATAGAGATGTAGATGTTAATAGTAATAACAGTAGTAATTTTCTTTTCATTTTTGTCTTTTTTAATTTATTTGATTATTTTGTTAATGTCTTGGTTTGTTTGATTAGGGGGGAATTATTCCAAGTTTAAATACTCGTTTTATGTGACCGTAAATGTTCTATTTTTATTCCGCGTTCGCTTTCAATCTCATAGGCATCTTTAAAGTTTATCAATTCCAGTTTTATATTTTTGTGTGGAGCAATATCTTTCTGAAATTCCTTTATCAGTTCCAGAATATCAAAATCAATATAGATCGTTTTTTTTGCGTCTATCACTACATGAGAATTTTTAGGTATTCGGGTTAACGTTTTAACTATAGTCGCTTTTTTCAGGAAGGAAATTTCCTGGGAGAGTTCTATATGGTAAAAATATTCTCCGTTTTTTATCTCGTAATACAAATCATAACAGGATTTCATATTTCCCCTCAGTATAAAGTAAATAGCAACCAGCATTCCCACAGCCACGCCTTTTAATAAGTCTGTGTATAAAATGGCAATAACTGTAACAAAAAACGGAACCCATTGGTGTTTACTTAAACTGAGTGTTTTTTTAAACAGGAAAGGATTGGCCAGTTTGTAACCGGTAACTACCAGAATAGCAGCTAAAGAAGCCAGCGGAATCATATTTAACAGGCGGGGAATAAGCAATGCTCCCAATAAAAGTATAATTCCATGAGTGATGGTAGCAGCTTTTGTTCTTCCTCCGGCATCAATATTGGCCTTAGACCGTACGATCACGGAAGTGATGGGTAATCCACCAACAAGTCCGCTCAAAGAATTTCCGATTCCCTGTGCTAATAACTCTCTGTTGGTCGGGGTGGTTCTCCTCAACGGATCAATCTTGTCTGTTGCCCCAATCGTTAACAGTGTTTCTATAGAAGCCACCAATCCGATGGTGATCCCCAAAACCCAGACTTTGGAATCAAAAATTCTTCCAAAATCGGGAAGAACAAACAAATGAGTGAAGGAAGAAAAACTATCTATAATAGGAAGTTCCACTAATTCGCTGGAAGTAAACGATTTTTCGGTTGAGGTTTGGAATATCAGATATCCCAGTATTCCGACAATTACGGCAACCAAAGCTCCGGGGAAAACTTTTAAGGCCTTAGGCTTGAATCTGTCCCACAATACCATGGAAAGTAAGGCAGTGACGCCGACGCCCAAAGCAACTATGTTTATATGTTGGCCTATATTTCCGATAACTCTTTGAATGTAATAAACCGGAGCTTCATTACTGGTGATTTCGGAAATCCCTAACAGGGTAGGTAAATTTTTTAAAATAATGGTTATACCAATGGCTGCCAGCATGCCTTCAATGACACTGGAAGGAAAATAGTAGGCAATGCTTCCGGCTTTCAGTAAATACAGGCAAACCTGAAACAGTCCGCCGATAAAAATGGCCAACAGAACGCTACTGATTCCTATATCCGCAATACCTGTTGCAACTATGGTGATAAGTCCGGCTGCCGGTCCGCTCACACTCAGTGGTGATTTGCTTAATGAACCAATGACCAGTCCTCCTATGATTCCGGCGATCATACCGGCAAACGGGTTCATGTTTGAGGCTTTTGCAATTCCCAGACATAAAGGAATGGCGACTAAAGAAACAACGATTCCGGCTACAATGTCGGATTTAAGGTTTGATTTTGATAAGGACATGGTTATGGTACAACTATTTTGAGTGAAGAATTTATGTAAAGTTCAGATGAAAAGAAAGATTGATGATCCATGAGTTAATAAAAATAAAGCATTCCTGTTGTTATTTCACTAACAATGAAAAAATAATACAGGGAAATTATTTAAGATTCAGACAAAATTACAAAAATACTTGGGTTCTTAAAATTTTACCGGTATGAGTTTTGTCAAAATGTTTTATGTAAATGATTTCCTTAGGTTTTTCATACTTATTTTCAAAGGGAAAACGGGAAATTTTTTCTTCCAGATCAGGAATTTTTTCTCCTGCCACAACCAGAATCACCTTGTTTCCCAACAGATCATCTTTTCGGGAGGAAATAATAAATTCCCGGTCAATGATTCTTTTCAATTGTTTTTCCACTTTTTCAGGGAATATTTTGATTCCTCCGGAATTGATTACATTATCTATTCTTCCCAGCCATTCAAACTCGTTTTTAGAAAGGATGGAAACCATGTCATTAGTTATAATTTCTTCCTTCAGGAAAGGCGGAGTTATACACAAACAGCCTCTTTCGTCCAGTCGCATTTTAGTTTTGGGCATTAACTGAAATAGGGGATTATCTTCCCTTCCCGATATTTTTTTCAGGGCAATGTGGGAAATGGTTTCCGTCATCCCAAAAGATTCGTAAATATCAGTAGGCAGATTTTTAAGTTTAGACAGAAGATGAGAAGAAATTTGGGCACCACCTACAATTAATTTGTTTAATAAATAAAGATTGTCCAAAGAATTTTCTACCTGCATCGGAGTCATGGCAGAAAAGTCGATAGTCTGGTTTATGTTTTTCAAAGGATGAGAGGATGGTTCTATGCAAAACAGGTTCAGTTTCCATACTATGGAGCGTACCAACATCATTTTTCCGGCAATGTACAAAGAAGGCATACAGAGAAGGGCTGAATTTCCTTTTTTTAAATTCAGGAATTGTCCGGTTATGGTGGCACTCTGGATCATAGCAGATTTTGCCAGTTCTATATTTTTAGGAGTTCCGGTTGAACCCGAAGTTTTGGTAACTACGATCTCTGAATCCGAATGCCAGTCTTTCAGGAAATTAACAATATTTTGTTGCCATTCTTCTTTTTGTGGGATTTCTTCAATTCGGATTTCTTTTGAAAAATCTAACCAAATCATTATTTAACTCTATATTGTTTTATTACTATAGATTATAAAATAGTTTTTCACCTCTTACTTCCAATCGGGAAGGGAAGTTGTTGGTAAATAAACTTCCGGTTCCCAATCCTTGTGGCATTGGATTGTTCAAAGTGGCTGTCCATTGAGCAATGGCATTTAACCCGATATTCGATTCCAAAGCAGAAGTAATCCACCATCCGGTATTTTGCTTTTCAGCCAAATCAATCCATTCCCGAGAGCCTTTCCATCCGCCTACCAACGAAGGTTTTAAGATAATATATTGTGGATTGATTTTCTGTAACAGTTCTTCTTTCTGTTCAGGATAGAATTTTCCAATCAGTTCTTCATCCAATGCAATAGGAACAGGCGTATTTTTACACAAATCAACCATTTCGTCAATTTGTCCGGCTTTTATAGGTTGTTCTATAGAATGTATTTTCAATTCTGCTAGTTGTTCCAATACTTCACGAGCCTGTTCATAAGTAAATCCACCGTTGGCATCTACCCGTAATTCTAATTGTGATTGCGGAAATTCTGCTCGCAGATTCTGTAAAATTTTATATTCCCCTTCCCAGTCAACTCCTATTTTTAGTTTGATACAGGTATATTTTTGTTCCAGTTTCTGTCGGATTTGTTCTCTCATAAAATCCAGATTTCCCATCCAGATTAATCCGTTGATTAGAATTCCCTTTTTTCCATCTGTGAATTCTGAAGGGAAGAATAAGCCTTGTTTTTGAGTTTTTACTTGCCTGAAAATTTGTTCTATGCCAAATTGTATGGAAGGAAATTCCCTACAGGAATCTAGTAGAAACAGCTCGTTATCCTCCTCCATATGATCGCAAACCCACTGAAGTTTTTTTTCATATTCCGGTTCCGGGTCGGCACTCAGTCCTTTAAAAAAACCACATTCTCCAATATATTCCGTACCGAAAATTTGAACTTTTAAAAGATACGTGAGTTTGGTATTCAGGATTCCTCTGGAAGTTTCTGCCGGACGTTTAAAAATTAATTCATGAGATTGGAAACTTGATTTCATAATTACAAAAATACTGACAAATATTATAATGGATATTTAAAAATAAATAATAATTTAAGTCTACATTTGCATTATCACTAAAAAAAATCACAAAATGTATGAAACGAATTTTATTTTTTAATTGTTTGTTATGGGTTTCTTGTTTTTTCCATGCCCAGGAAATGAATGTACAAGGAGTTCCTGCTGGATATTATAATACGGCAACAGGTGCAGGATATACTTTAAAAACCCAACTTAAAACTATTATTTCTACCGGTACTTCTGTAATAGGATATAATGGATTGTGGGATTTGTATAAAAATGCAAGTGCTTTCAATGACAACTGGTATGAAAAGGATAATACTATATTAGATATTTATTCTGAAATTCCGAATGCTCCCGATCCGTATAATTACAAAGTAGGACAGGATCAGTGCGGACAATATAAGGTAGAAGGCGATTGTTATAACCGGGAACACTTGATTCCCCAATCGGTTTTCAGTTCTAAAAATCCGATGTATTCCGATGCTTTTCATATCTGGCCTACAGACGGAAAAGTGAATGGTATGAGAGGTAATTATGCATTTGGAAAAGTAGGAAGTGCTTCCGATACTTCTAAAAATGGTTCTAAGTTAGGACCTAACCTGAATTCTGGATACTCTCAGGGATATAACGGAACTGTTTTTGAACCGCTTGATGAATTTAAAGGAGATATAGCTCGTGCTTATTTTTATTTTGCTACCCGTTATGAAGATCAGGTAAGTTTCTGGAGTTATGCTATGTTTAATGGTACAAATAATCAGGTTTTTACAGATACATTCAAAAATATTTTATTGGTTTGGAATACCATGGATCCGGTAAGTGATAGAGAATTAGCTCTAAATGAAGCAGTTTATGCAAAACAGGGAAACAGGAATCCGTATATTGACCATCCGGAATGGGTAGAAACCGTTTGGGGGAAATCTATGGGAACGGACGATTTCGAATATCAACCACGGAATTTCTTGGAAGTTTATCCTACCTTGTCTGATGGAATTGTTTACGTAAAATCTAAAGATGATAAAGCCAGGATCAAAAAAGTTATGGTTTTCAACATGAACGGAGTACTTGTTCAAACTGTGGATAATCTGTATAACGAGGATGAAGTACAGGTTCATATTTATAATTCAGGAGTTTATATCATCAAAGCGGTGGGTGTTGATTTTGAAGTGAACAGAAAAGTAATTATAAGATAAAAAACTAAAGTATAAATGCAGTAAGTATGAAAAATGGAATGGTTTTTAACCATTCCATTTTTTATTTCTGGTAAAGTTTATATGAAAAAAAACTATCTTTGTTTTGTAACTGAATAAAGAAAATTTGAAATAATCAGTTTATGGAATTAACCCATGCAATACAAAATCTGGATAACAAAAAAAAATATCTGTTAGCCATAAGCGGAGGATTGGACAGTATGGTGTTGTTTCATTTGTTTTTACAATCAGGATTAACATTTATTGTAGCTCACTGTAATTTTCAGCTTCGGGAAGAACAATCGGATTTAGACGAACAACTAGTAAAGGATTGTTGTGAAAAAAATCATGTAGAATTTTTTACACGAAGATTTGACACTCTGAAACTAAAAAAAAACAGGGAATCGGTAGAAATGATCGCCCGAAATCTCAGATATGAATATTTTAAGGAACTCATTGAAATTCATCAGTTTGATTATCTGGTAACCGCTCATCATCTGAATGATAATGTGGAAACTTTCTTTATTAATCTGCTTCGGGGTTCAGGATTGAAAGGATTGTCGGGAATGCAGCCGGCAAGCGACCGGATTTTACGGCCTTTATTACCTTTTACCCGAAAGGAGATTCTGGATTTTGCTGTAGAGAATAAAATAATCTGGCGGGAAGATGCAACCAACCAAACCTTGGATTATCTCCGCAATAAAATCCGCCATCAGGTTGTTTCTGTTTTAGAAGAAATTAATCCCGTTTTTCTTCATCAGGCAGAAAAGAGTATGGAAATCATACATTCTTCCTATCAATTTATAGAAAAGAAAGTAAATGAATTAAAGCAGGAAACTTTTATTTCTATAGAAGGAAATGCTTATATTTTTTCTTATGAAAAAATAAAGAAATCTAATTTTATTCTGGTTTATCATTTTCTTTCCCAGTATGGATTTACCGATGAACAAGATTGTCAAAATATAATAAAAGCAAAAACCGGAAGTGTTTTTCAGTCGAAAACCCATACAATATGGATTAACCGGGATCAGTTGATTGTTGAAAATTTAACTGATTCTGAAAATTTTGAGCTTAATGAACTTATAAAAAATGTTCCGTTTCAAATAGAAACTCCGGTTTGTTTGAAAATTATTTCCTCTGAAAAACCATCGAACGATGAAGGGGTTGAAACTGTTGATTTTAAAAAAGTTTCCTTTCCACTTACGTTGAGAAACTGGAAAGAAGGAGATTTTTTCTATCCGATTAACGGAAAAGGAAAAAAGAAAATCAGTAAATATTTGAAAGATGAAAAAGTTTCTAATTCGGATAAAAAAAAAGTATTGGTTCTTTGTGATGCCTCAGGAGCAATCATTTGGTTAGTAGATTTCCGGTTGGATGATCGTTTTAAAATTTCAAATAGGACAACTAAGTATCTGATTTTAAAAAGGGAAAAGAGCCAATAGCTGTTAGCAAATAGCCATTAGCTTGTCCGTTGTTCAAATTGAAATTACTCCGTTACTCAATTATTCTATCATTCAATCATTCAATCACTCAGTTATTCAATTAATTTGAGTATTTTTGATTGATTTAAAGAACAATTAAAATGAATAAATGGTTTTTATTTGCATTGTGTTTAGTAACAACAACATTACAAGCAAAATATTATAAAGCAACTCTGATTTATGAAAATGGCACTACAAAGTCAGGATTTGCCGAATTGGTAGATAATAAAACGAAAAATGTCCGGTTTAAAACTTCTGGAAAAGGAGGAAGCGAAAAAATTTCAAGTTCAGAATTATCCAAAATAGTATTTTATAGTGAGAAGGGAGATTCCATAGCTGTGGAAAGGCTTTACAATAATGAGATTAAGAATGACGGAACGATTAAAAGAAACAAAGAAAAAGAATGGTATTATGTATATTACTCCAACAAATTAAAAGTGGTAGGAGGAAGTTCTGTTGAAACCGGTAATATGTTGTCTGCTGGAAAAATAGAGCCGGGTTCGGAAGTATCCTATTATTTAGGAAAAGAAGGAGATGAAAATATTTATTATCTGTATTATAATTCTCCTAAAAACATATCCGGATTGGCCGGCTTTGACTTAGATGATCAAATAGTGAAAATAAGTAAACAATTATTTCAGGACAGTTGTCCAGACTTAATCAATAAACTTGAAATTGTGAAATTCAAATATAAAAATGCCATTCCCAACTATATAGATTTTTACACATCCACTTGTGGATCAGTAAATACACCAATTCGATAAACGAAATGTTAGCCAAATTAAAATTAAAAATACGCAGAACAATCCATTTTCTTACCTATGATATCTGGCGAATTACTGAAGAGGACGGTTCCGCAAGGAGAATTGGATTGTTTAATATAATTAAGGCCTTTCTTTTAACATTCCGGAATATAAACGGTTCCCAGCTCAACACCCGTGCTGCTGCTTTAACGTATAATTCTTTGTTGTCCATAGTTCCTTTACTGGCAGTATTATTTGCTATTGCCCGCGGATTTGGGTTTCAGAAAATAGTGGAAAGCCAGCTTTTTGAATATTTCGCAGGTCAGAGGAAAGTTATCTCAAGAGCAATGGAATTTATTGACAAATCCATAGCCTTTGCTCAAGGAGGAATCTTTTTGGGAATCGGGATGATCTTATTGCTTTATACGGTTATCATGTTGCTTTCCAACATAGAACATAATTTCAATACCATCTGGAGAATAAAAAAAGAAAGAACCCTTTTTCGTAAATTCACAGATTATCTGGCCTTGATTATTATTATGCCTGTTTTTTTAATTTGTAATGCTGGACTTTCTATTTTACTCAATTCAACGTTGGATATTACTATCATTGGGTCGCTTACCGGCTCTATAATTAAAATAGCTCCCTATGTTATTACTATTCTGTTGTTTACACTTTTATATGCATATATGCCTAATACTAAAGTGAAATTTAGTGCAGCATTTCTTGCAGGAATCGTTAGCGGAACCTGTTTCCAGATTTTCCAGATGTTGTATATTTCAGGGCAGTTCTGGATTTCCAAATATAACGCCATTTACGGAAGTTTTGCAGCATTGCCGTTATTATTATTGTGGCTTCAGTTGAGTTGGTTTATTTGCTTGTTTGGAGTACAATTATCCTTTTCCTATCAGAATGTAAATAAATTCAGTTTTGAAGAAGAAATAACCAATATCAGCCGGCGATATAAAGATTTTGTCTTGTTGATGATAACCACATTAATCATCAAACGTTTTGAAGCAGGAGGAAAACCTTACACAGCAGATCAAATTTCCGAAAAATATAAAATCCCGACTCAATTAACCAGTGATTCCATTTTTTATTTGCTACAGGTAGGATTGATAGTGGAAACTCCTACAAAAGATTCCTTGGTTTGTGCTTATATTCCTGCCACAGATATTAATCAAATTACACTAAGTTATTTCTTCAATAAAATGGATCAGTTTGGTTCCGAAGATTTTATTATTGACATCCGGGATGAATTCAGGAATGTCTGGAACAAAACCCTGGAAGTTAAAAACTATGTTGCAGAAAAAGAAGGAAACACCTTATTGAAGGATATATAACATAGTTTGATTATAAGAGATTCCTCCTTTGTCGGAATGATAAACTTGTGTTTAAATTGTCATTCTGAACAGAGCGAAGCAAAGTGAAGAATCTTTATAAATAAACAAACTTATTCCTTGTTAATTCTGATAGGCTCCCAATGTAGGATTATTGGTTCGGGAAGTTCCGGTAATGTCTTGTGGAACAGCACTCGCATAAGTCAAATTTCCTTTTCCAAAAGCGAGTGAACCTGCCTTGAGATTTAACAAAGTATTGGAAAACAAGGTTTGAGTGAAAAGCGGATCCTGATTCACAAAAGTATTTATAAAGTTAGGATTTCCGGTAATGGTAACCCCATTGTTGTTTTTAACCAGATTGGTATCAAATATATAATTAAAAGGAGCACTGGAACTACTTTTAAAATATACACTATTGGCATTTTTACCCCAGAAAATACAGTTCTTGAAAACAGCATTCAACGGGTTATACACTATTCCGCTAGTTCCCTGATAGGAATTGGATAAGTAGACACTATAAGCAGGAGCAACATCTAAGTTCCAGTAATTGGCAAAGGAACAGTGGGTGAAATCGTAAGTTCCGCCATTTTCCACCAATAAATCAGCAGAACCGCAATTATTCATGGCCAGATTGGTTCCGGTTACTTTTCCTCCGATAGAATAAATTCCGGAATTCATAAAATTGAAAATTTTAGAATTGGAAATGGTAAGATTTGCACCAGATTCTATGTAGAACGCATTATTTCCGCCTTTTACATTAGCATAATTTACAATGGCTGTACTATTGGTTGCCAACTGGATCTGATTCCAGTTTCCTGGCAAAGAATCATACTTAGGGTCGTGTCGGTCTCCACGTATAATGACTTCCTTGTTCAACACCCCATTGATGTTGAGTTGCCCTCCTGTATCAATAATTAAATTAGCATCGTTATGAAGATATACTTTCGTTCCTTCCTGAATGGTCAGTTTAGATCCGTTGATAAACTTTAAATTTCCATAAATAACTCTTGATTTTGAATTATCCCAAGTCATATCAGAAGAAATTTCTTTAGTTCCGGTAGAAGAATAATAAAAATCAGCATCTTCAACTAAGGAAAGAAGTTTTACCTTTTGAGTGTGTCCGATAGTATTAAAAATCAAATCTTCATCCGCTACAGCCTCAGAAGAAGAAATGGCATTCGGGGCAATTTCAATGAAAATATATAAACTATCTTTAGCCCGTATAGGAACATTCTGGAAACTGTTATTGTTTTCACTTCCTCCGGGAACTCCGTCCACATTAATTTTAAATTGAGAGCTTGCTCCCTTTTCCAGATAAATCCGAGGAATGGTTACATCTTCATTCTGTTGGTTATATACCTTTAAAACATATGTTTCTGACCGGACAGTGGCAAACACCGTGTCCAACATAACTGTGTCCTTTGAAAACCTAAGCGGTTTGGAAGCGGAATCGTAATTATAATCATCCCTGCAGGAGAAAATTAAAAGTAATAATAAGAAGGATAAGGACAGGACTAGAGATATTTTTTTCATATTATTATTTTTATTCTATTTTTTCCAAAGGGATAATGAACGATTTTAAAATTTACTTAAAATTTAAATCCAACACTTAACAATACTGAATTAGGCCTTTTTTCTATGGTAAATGCCTGGTTAGTAATCGTGTTGATATAATTTGCATCATTATTGTTAAATCCGAATTCATATCGTACATCAAATGTTAATACAGAAACATCTACTCCGATGCCGGCTTGTCCCGCTACAGAAAAATCATCACTACTAAGTTTCTTAACATTGTTGAGGGAAATATCATCACTCAAGGTGGTTGAGAAAACAGGCCCAGCATATATACGTGCAATTCCCAATAGTTTTATTCCTCCTAGTATAGGAATGTCTAAGTTGTTGGTGTGAGTTGAGAAACTGCCATCTGTAGTGGTATCAAATTCTGTTTTCATGGATGAATAATAGATTTCAGGCTGAATAAAAAAACCTAAAATACTAATCCGGCTGAATACTCCTGCATGCCAGCCTGTATTATTATTACCATTACTTTCTTCTATATTGGTAACTGTCTGTTTCAAGGTTCCGTCATATCCAAAAGCCATTCCTCCTTTCACCCCAAATTTTATCTGGGAGAAAGCAGTAACTGAAACCAACAATAAAGCTATTACAAATAATTTTTTTTTCATAAATAAGGTTTTTAATATAATTTTTACCAAAGATAATTATTATTTATTACATTTGAAAAACAATAAAACCTAATCTCAGAACAAGATGAAAATAACCTATTACGGCCATGCATGTTTTGGCTTCGAAACATCGACTTCACGAGTTATTATTGATCCTTTTATCTCTGGAAATGAACTGGCTAAGAACATAGATGTGAACCAGATAAAAACGGATTATATTTTTTTAACTCATGCCCATTACGATCATATTCTGGATGTGGAAACCATTTCAAAGAATAATGATGCCACAATTTTAGGAAATGCAGAAATTGCTTCCCATTATGAAAAATTGGGATATAAAGTTATTCCCATGAATATAGGTGGAGTAAAGAAATTTGATTTTGGCAAAGTGAAAATGGTACAGGCGGTTCATAGTTCTTCCTTTCCTGATGGAGCTTATGGAGGACTGGCTTGCGGTTTTTTAATGAAAATGGATGGAAAAGTTATTTATGTTGCAGGAGATACTGCTTTGACCACAGACATGAAATTACTTCCTTACATTTATGGCTACATTAATGTGGCGATACTTCCTGTCGGAAATAATTATACTATGGGAGTTCACGATGCTATGATAGCAGCTAAATTTGTGAATACACGAAATGCTATAGCTTCACATTATGACACTTTCCCTCCTATAAGAGTTAACAAAGAAAAAGCAAAACATATATTTTTATCAGAAGAAAAACATTTAACCTTTTTACCCATCGGCGAATCAGTTGATGTGGATACATTTGTTTAATATTTGTTACAAATAGTGTATTTTTGTTGTTTGAGAATTAAGTTAACGATATTTTTATTAAACAACAATGAATAATTTAGGGGAAAAGTTTGATACTCCTTTTCAGAGTATTCCTTTTGAGGAGTTTAATCAGGAAGATTTTAAACCTGCTATAGAAGAGGGTATTAAGGAAGCAAAAAAGGAAATTAAAAATATAATAAAAAATACAGATCCGCCAAGGTTCGTAAATACCATTGTAGAATTAGAGAAAGTAGGGAAAAAGTTAAATATAATTTCCGCTACTTTTTTTAACCTGAATTCAGCTGAAACAAATGATTATCTTCAGAATCTGGCACAGGAAATATCTCCTATGCTTACAGAGTATGCAAACGATATCATCTTTAATAAATCTCTTTTTGAAAAAATAAAGATAGTTTACGATACCACTCTGAAATCCAAATTATCTCAGGAAGAATACCGTTTACTGGATAAAACATATAAAGATTTTTCAAAGAATGGAGCTTTATTATCTGAAGAAGATAAACAAAAATTACGAAAAATTTCTAACGAATTGGCTGTTCTTTCAGTGAAGTTCGGACAAAATGTTTTAAAAGAAACCAATGATTATTTTTTACAAATAACAGAATCAAAGAATTTAGAAGGTCTTCCCGAATCTATAACAGATATGGCAAAAAGGGAAGCAGAAAACAGGAATCTGGATGGCTGGGTATTTACTCTGCAATTCCCGAGTTATGTTCCGTTCTTAAAATATGCAAAAAACAGAGAACTTCGGAAAGAAATTTATTTGGCTTCTATGCAGAAGGCCTTTAAAAACAACGAATACAACAATGAAGATATTATCCATAAGATCGTTGAATTGAGGGAAGAGAAAGCAAAATTATTAGGCTTTAAAACCTATGCAGATCTGATTTTACAGGAAAGAATGGCATCTTCTCCGAAAATCGTCCAGAATTTCCTTATTGATCTGCTAGATAAAGCAAAACCTTTTGCAGAGAAAGAGATAGAAGAACTAAAAGAAATGGCACTAAAAGATGGTATTACAGAAATGATGCCTTATGACCATTCCTATTATGCTGAAAAAGTAAGGGAAGAAAAATATTCTTTTTCAGAGGAAGAATTAAAACCCTATTTTCCGTTAAGCCAGGTATTGAATGCAGCTTTTGATGTAGCCAATAAACTTTACGGATTAACTTTTGTGCCAAGAGAAGATATCCAGAAATATCATCCGGAAGTTACCGTATATGAAGTTTTTAAAAATTTCAAACACTATGCGTTGCTATATACGGATTTCTTCCCAAGGGAAGGAAAACGTGCCGGAGCTTGGATGACTTCTTACAAAGGACAATATAAAACACTACAGGAAAATGTAAGACCACATATTTCTATCGTTTGTAATTTTACCCGGCCTAATGGGGGGACTCCCTCGTTACTTACTTTTACTGAGGTAACTACTTTGTTCCATGAGTTTGGACACGCATTACACGGGATTCTGGCAAATACCACTTTCGAATCTTTGTCAGGAACCAATGTTTATTGGGATTTTGTAGAACTTCCTTCTCAGTTTATGGAGAATTATTGTTATGAAAAAGAATTTTTAAGAACATTTGCTAAGCATTACAAAACAGGGGAGGGATTGAACGAAGAAAAGATTGACAGGATTGTGGCTTCTGCCAATTTTATGCAGGGATATCAGACATTGAGACAGTTAGGATTTGGTTTGTTGGATATGGCTTATCATACCAATAAATTAAAATCTAAAGATTCTATTGAAAATTTTGAAAAAAAACAGATCGGCCAGACACAATTATATCCGGAAATAAAGAAAACATCTATCAGTACCTCTTTTTCTCATATTTTTCAAGGAGGATATGCGGCAGGTTATTACTCCTATAAATGGGCAGAAGTTTTGGATGCAGATGCTTTTGGCTTGTTCAAGGAAACCGGAATTTTTGATAAATTAACAGCCGAAAAATTTGAAACTCTATTAAGTAAAGGAGGAACAGAAGATCCTACGGAACTTTATATTTCTTTTAGAGGAAGGAAACCTCAACCGGAAGCTTTATTGAAAAGAGCAGGATTGATAAACGAAAGTCAATAATTACTGTTTTTAATTGAAAAAGTTGATAAATTTCAAGAAGAATTATTGAAATAACTTTTTTATGGTTTCAAACCAAATAAAATTTTTGTAGCTGACATATGGATGGTCAATAGCTCCTAAGCTTTTGTTGAACCAGGCAACTCCCGGGATCATAGAGCCTTCGAAATCCAGTATTTTATCAGAGTTGGAAAACTCTTGTATTATCTGATTTAGTATGAATGTAATAATTCCCTGTTCTGGGATTTGATAGTTTCTTACAGATAAAAGATTAATGATCCTGTTTTTAGATATTAGAAAAACAATACAGCCTAAAATAAGATTCTCTTTTTGTACAGATACTGAATGAATAAGATTCCTATCAATGCTTTCATTCATAAATGTTTTAATGATTTTAATCTGTTTATTCGAATACAGATTTTGGTCTTGTAGTAATTCATAAATATCAGTAAATGAAGTTTGAGTCTTTATAATAAAATTGGAGTTGTTGATTTTTTTTACCTCTGATTTTCTTCCGGAATAAAAATGAGAATATAATTCATTATAAGATGGATAAAGGAATAAAATCTGATTGTTTCTTCTTTCCTGGGTTGGAGGGAAATATTCTGTATTTTCCTCATTAAAATTATAACTTCTTACTTTGTATTTTTTTAGACAGAAAAAAAATAAGGTAAAGTATTCAGATGATATTTTTTCTGGATAGAAAATTCCTAATTGCTGACAGAATGTAGGTTGACAAACGAATTTGAATCTCCATTTTTTCTGATAAGGAATAGGCATAACTGCTTCATAATCGTTTAAAACTAATATATCGTAACCATCAGGAGAAACAATAGATAAATACCATAACTCAGCATAAATCCTGTAATTCATAGATTGTTGGATACAGGAAGTGTATTTTTTCCTGTCAATATTTTTATGGTTAAACTTTTTAATCATTTACATTTAAAATTAGTTTTTCATAAAGTTCTTTCCAGCTTTCCCATTCTCCATAATTCGAGATGCTATCATTATGAAAAATGGAAATAAAAGTCCCATTTACTTTTTTTACAGATTCAAGTAATTTCAAAATAACTTTTTCCGCTTCCTTTTCTGATAATTTCATGTAATTTTTTAACGTAACATCCATAACACAGAAAGGATAAATCGTTAACTCGGAAGTTTTGTTTTTAGTTAGATCAAACCATTTGAAAGGAGTACAAGTTCCGGCGCGAAATCCGATATGATCCTGAAATCCCATAGAATAATCTTCTGTAATTTCCGCATTTAATAATTCTGTATAAGTTTCAGGAAATTCCAGTTTGATAAAATGTTGACGGGATTGAGTGATTTTTCTGTTGATAACCTTTTCTAGTTCTGTTTTTTCTTTTTTTATAACTTCAGGTTTGGAGTTTGAATAATAACTGGGATGTAAACCTAAAGAATTTAAAGGATTTTTTTCAGTTCATTGATCAGCTTTTGGTAATTTTTATTTTTATGATTATGATTGGTGTCCCATCGGGTTCCCTTTCCAAAAGAAATAAAATAAATAGAAGGAATTTGAAGGGATTGTATGTAAGGATAGATGTAATAAGGATCTTGTTTAAAATTTAATAAAATACTTATTTGGTTAATGATACCTTTCCCATTTAGTTTAAGTGCTTTCTTTAAAAGAGATGAAGTGTTTTTTTTCCATGATTTATTTTTATATAACCAGGCATGGTCAATATCAATAGTATTAATGAATTGGAAATCCCGGTCTTTTTTTTCCAATGTAGGAAAAGTGTGTTTCAACTGCTCGTAAATCTGGTAAGCAAAATCATCAATCCAGGGTTTTGTTACATCTATTCGATCTTTTAAAATGGAAGCCTGATAAGAAAATCTTCCATGCCGATCTTTTTTGAATGGAAGATATTCCTCATATCTTGCAAGTAAAAAAAAAGAAAAAGCAAACGGATCTTTCAGTAATTCACTAACATCTTGTTCCTGAATATCTTCTTCAAATAATAAATGAGCAGATGAAAAATGAGGTTCATCACTAATAGGTTGAATTGAATAGGATATTTTAGATATTTTTTGTTTCTGAAAAAAATGAGTAGAATCTGTAAATTGAATAGGAATTCCCAAAATTTGCTCAAAAATAAAAGAAAAGGTATATTGGATACGTTCATTTATTTGAGAAACATAGACGAGAATCATTAATGATTATTTTTTATAAAGTTACAAAATTCCTTCATCAGCAAAGCTGAAATATGAAGTTTGTGTAATAATTAGATGATCAATTAGATTGATATTGAGTAATTTTCCTCCGTCCTTGATTTCTTGAGTCAGTTGTAAATCAGCTTTGCTTGGCTGAAGATTTCCGGAAGGATGATTATGGGAAATGATGATGGAAACGGCATTAAGCTCAAGGGCGTGCTTAAAAATTAAGCGGGAATCCACCACAGTTCCGGTTATTCCTCCCTGGGAAATCTTTTCTTTACTTAAAATCTGATTTGATCGACTTAAAAATAATACCCAGAACTCTTCAAAAGTATGATCACCAATAATGGGCTGCAGAATGTCAAAAGCATCTTTTGAGGATGAGATTTTTTCTCTTTTAAGAGCTTCCTGAAGAGATTTCCTCCTTCCAACTTCCAATGAAGCAGTGATTTCTATTGCCTTTACTTTCCCTATTCCATTGAATTTACATAAGTCAGAGATGGATAATTTAGCCAATTCATTCCAGTTGTTATTAACAGATGATAAAATCCTTTGTGCTAAATGTACACTGCTTTCATTTTTGGAACCGCTTCCTATGATAATTGCAAGAAGTTCTGCATCGGATAAGGAATTTTTTCCTTTAGCCAATAGTTTTTCTCGGGGGCGTTCGTCCTCTGCCAATGATTTTATATTCATAAAAAGTCAGTTTAGTTTTGGATATCTTTTTGTAAATATAAAATAGCTACTGAGGATGGAGAAGTGTCATTCATGGATTGTTTCACGATTTCTTCCTGTAAGTCTTTTGCTGAGGTATTTTCTCCTACCGATTTAGCAGCTTCTTTTATAAGTAATTGAGTTGCATTTTTGGCAGAAAAGATAATTTTCCAGGTTTCCGGATTTATATATATCTGTTGTGCCAAATTGTGTTCAAACTCCGTTTGTATAGTTTCAATTAGTGTGTATTCATAATTTTTTACATCTCCAATAGCAGCTACCCTTAAAGCTAAAGAAGAAGGTCTGATTCTTTCCAAAAATAAAGCCATCCTTTCATAGGCCTGTAATTTATTAGGTAAAAGCCCTTCGGAATATTTCATCCGTAATTCAAAGCTTCTTCTATCTTTTTCGGATTGAAAAAAACGGTTGAGCATATGGATGAATACTCCTATTATGAGTATTAATGTGGTAATGAAGATTAGTAAAAGAAATGTATTATCCATATGTTTTTATAACTTCTCAATAATGAAACAAAAATACTATTTTATCTTTTAAAAAATGAGTTTATCTTTTAGAGTAGTTTTTGATTTAAGGGAAATAGAATTATTTTTAGTTGAAGATAAGAGGATTAGAACATCAAAATAAAAAACAATTTAAAAATATTTGGAAAATATGCATATTTCCTATAGATTTGCACACTCAAAATCCTCCTTAGCTCAGTTGGTTAGAGCATCTGACTGTTAATCAGAGGGTCGCTGGTTCGAGCCCAGCAGGAGGAGCCTTAGTGGACGATTTACTTTTCATAGTATTTCGTCCATTTTTTATTTCCTCTAATCCATTGATTTTTAAGGTTGATAGAGCTAATAACGCATTTAGCTCAGTGGTTCGATAT
The DNA here is from genome assembly GCA_031552575.1 of Apibacter sp. Taxonomy (GTDB): domain Bacteria; phylum Bacteroidota; class Bacteroidia; order Flavobacteriales; family Weeksellaceae; genus Apibacter. Next base: position 89,023 of record JAVBMH010000034.1, read on the forward strand.
TTTTCTTCTGAAAAAATAAGTTTGCCGGGAAATATCGAACCAACAATTTTCTGTTTCACTTCCAAATCTGCTTTACGATAATATTCTGCCATATTATATAAAAAAGGGAGTCCATATTCCATATATTTCTGGAAACTGGTTTTATCCATTGTAAATTCTTCTTTCTGCTGTTCCAACTCCCCCATTTCCCGCTGTAATCGTTCTTTAATGGATTGATAGTCCTCCGCACTAATAATATTTTCTAAAAATTTATCTTCTAAGGAATTTTGTCTTATTTTTAGTTTTTCTATTTTCTCATCTACCATTCTGCACTGATTCTCCCTTTCTGTTTCATCCTGACTAAATATATCCTGTAATACTACTTTGTAAAGTTTCAAAGCCTCCGGAGGCATTTAAAAAGATTCTAAGAATTGTTGTTCAAAAATGAAATTTGCTACATCAGCCCTGAACCTTGTTGCTTTACATCCGTTTTGACAATGGTAATAGAAATGCCGGGAACCATTCTGGCTTCTGGAAGCACTTCCTGTTAGCTTTCTTCCGCATATTTCACAGTATAAAATCCCCGCAAGAGGTAATTCTTCCCTTCGGGTAAGCAAAACCGGAGTAGTGCTTTTCCTCCTTCCTGAAATAACAGCCTGAACTTCCTCAAATAATTCTTTGTTAATCAGGGGTTCGTGCTTTCCTATGATATGTTCTTCCGGCTCATCTTTCCATGCAGGTATTATGATTAATCCATAATAGTAGGGATTCCTGACTAAGTTCAAAAAATTCTGTTTACAGCATCTTTTCAATCCTAACTCAATCAATTTTCTGCGGACTTCTTCTATGGGTAACACCCCTTGAGCAATAAGTTCAAATCCTTTTTGAATTAAGGGAGCATTTACAGGGTCTTTTATAATGGTTTTATTTACTTTGTCATTAAGATAACCTATCGGAGGTCTTCCCATGGTTCTTCCTTCACGCATTGCCTGCCTCATTCCCCTTTTGGTATTTAATCCCCTTCTCTCATTTTCAATCTGGGGAAGTACATTATTAATGATAAAGGGTAAATAATTCTCAGGAGTATCTAAATCTGTATGATTTTCTAATGTTTTAAATTCTATATTTAGTTTTCTAAATTCCGAGAGCATTTTTAAAGTATTCTCGAGATTCCTTGAAAAACGGTCAGGTCTAACACATAAAAATAAATCTGGTTTGATTATTTTTTGTTTTACTATATCTAAAAATCTTTTAAATTCCGGTCGATTAAAATTTTTAGCAGAATGCTCGTCCTGAAAATGTTCTAAAATTTCTATATCATTTCTTTCACAATAATTTACAAGTTTTGCATATTGGTCTTGAAGGCTAAATCCTTTTTCTTTCTGTTCATCAGTAGAAACCCTAGTGTAAATTACTGCTTTTCTTTTTCTTTTCTGATTTTTTAAACTCTTCATACTCTATATTGCTTAAAATATACATTTCTCTTAAAATTTCCTTCACTTCCTTATCAGAATACTCTTTCCCTTTGCTGGATAGTATTTTTTTGGCTTTATCTACCGAAATCATAACCTCTGGATTTATAAACTACCTTCAATTATGGTTAATGCTTCATCTTCCAGAATTACTTCTATCTTATGGAATTTCCATGTACAGATCGATTGTTTTAATTCTTCATTTTTAATTATAGCCTCCGAACTTTCAACTAACCTAATATCTGTTTCTGACAAATAAACTTTCATGTATTCATAACTGGAGGTACTTAACAAAAACATCATAAGAATTTTTTGTTCCTCAGTTTTCCATTCAGTAATTTCCATTGGTAATTTGAAATTTGCCTTGGGAAATTCTTTTTTAATGAGCTGGGATAACGGAAATATAATATGGGGGCCCAAGTGTCCTTTTTTTACCATTCTTGAATAATCATCTTCTGAATAAAATTGAGGAAGACCCATAGGTATTACTAAAATTTGGGGATTATTTAAAAGTGTAAGTCACCCAAAAAACTGGACGAAAAATAACCCCTAAAATTAGAATAGGAATCAATAATTTTAGGCAAATGAAAAGAAAAAGATTCAGTGAGAGCCAGATACTGGCGATTTTACAGGAATACTCCACAGGAGT
>JAVBMH010000011.1:0-284837 GCA_031552575.1 Apibacter sp.
TATGCTAAGTCTTTTGATGGCTTTAAAAATCGAATATTGTCTAAGATTATGGCTTTGACAGTTATACAACTCATAAACAAATTAAATAACCGAAATATTAACAACTTGAAAATTCGTATTGCTTAAATGAACCACGGGTTCTTTTAATTTAATTTCTATTATAAAAATTTTATGAATAAGATATTATGGGTGTTTTTAGTGTTGTTTTGCATACAATTAAAAGCACAAACCAATTGTAACAATACTTTATCCGGAAAAATAACGGATATACATTCCGGAGAATTTCTGGAAGAAGCGGAAATTTCCGTTCAGGATAAGAAAGGAAAAGAAATTTATCTCAGCAAAGCAAATCAGGAAGGAGAATACAATATCTCGAATATTTGTTCTGGTGACTATATCATAAAAGTTTCCCATCCCGAATGTAAATCCAAAACTTTTCAATTATCAATAAATAAAGATGAAACGAAGAATTTTACTTTGGAACATCATGAAAAAGAACTTGCAGAAGTAATATCCATAGGAAAAGCCCAGTCGAAAACAAAAACTTCCGTAGAATCCATGTTGTCAAAATCCCAGATTGATTCCTATTCAGATACTAATTTAGGAACGGCACTAACAAGTATTGCAGGAGTAAGTATCTTGAGTACCGGAAATAATATTGTAAAGCCGGTAATTCACGGACTTCATAGCAGCCGGGTTCCGGTTTTAAATAATGGAATCATACAGGAAGATCAACAATGGGGAGTAGAACATGCTCCGGACATAGATCTGAATGTTGCAAATTCCATTTCCGTTATTAAAGGAGCAGGAGCTTTGCAATATGCAGGAGATGCCATTGGAGGAATGGTGTTGGTGGAACCTAAAAGACTGACAACTAAAGATACTCTATTAGGTTCAATTTTAACCTCTTATATTTCCAACGGAAGAGGAGGAAACATTTCGGCCAATGTAGAAAAAGGCTGGGGAAACGGTTGGGCGTTGAGGTTGCAGGGAACCTATAAAAAACTGGGAGATTTATCTGCACCGGATTATAACCTTTCCAATACAGGAGTGAAGGAAAACGATTTCTCTGCACAATTGGGATATCATAAAAATAATTTCGGGATAGAAGGATATTACAGTTTTTTCGGTTCTGAAACAGGAATTTTAAAAGCTTCCCATATCGGGAATCTTGAAAATCTGGTAAATGCCATTAATAGTGGACAACCCTTGATTATTGAAGATTTCACTACAAGAATTAATGCTCCTAAACAGGAAATTCAGCATAATTTAGCCAAATTCAATACCTATTATGATTTTGACTTTGGAAAATTGAGCTTTACCTACGGATATCAGTTCAATAACCGGAAAGAATATGACATCCGACGCGGAGAACTCGAAAATATCCCTTCCCTGAATCTGGATCTAACCACTCATGACTTTAACCTGGATTTTGACCATAAAAACTTCAATGGTTTTAAAGGAAAGATCGGTGCTTCCTATGTATTTCAGGAAAACTATCCCAATGCAGGAACAGGAGTAAGTCCGTTGATTCCCTATTACACAGAAAATAAATGGGGAGCTTACTGGATTGAAAATTATCAGGTAAACCCGAATCTGACGTTGGAAGGAGGTTTTCGTTACGATTATCAGAAAATAGATGCATTGAAATTCTACAAAAAAACAAGATGGAAAGCATTAGGATATGATGAAAAACACGAAGACCTGATTATCCGCGATACGGGATTAAACTACCTGACCAATCCTGTACTGGATTACAGCGGATATGCAGCTACATTGGGAGCAACCTATAAATTAGGAAATACCACAGATCTAACATTTAACTATTCCTTAAGTAGCAGAGCGCCTAATCCTGCTGAACTATTCAGTGACGGATTACATCATTCGGCAGCAGTTATTGAATTGGGAGATTTGGATTTGAAAAATGAAAAATCCAATAAGTTTTTAGCGACTTTAAAAAGCAGTTTATTCAATTATCAGTTAAACCTTGAAGTTACCGCACATTATAATTACATAAAAGATTTCATTAATGAAATTCCCGTAGGAGCAGAATATACCATAAGAGGAGCCTTTCCTGTTTGGCAGTATACGCAGACCAACGCAGAAATTTATGGAATTGATGTAACGGCGGATTATAATTTAACTCATAACTGGAACTTTTCAACCAACTTTTCCTATTTACGGGGAAATGATACCAAAAACAATGTAGCTTTAATCAATATGCCTCCGGCAAAATGGGTAAATTCCATTCAATATAAAAATACCAATTGGATGAATTTCTTTGCAAAACTGACTTCTATTTCCGTATTTGAGCAAACCCATTATCCCGATTATAACTTTAATGTAAATGTAGTAAAGGATGGAGAAATAGTATCCGAACTGGTAGATATAAGCACTCCACCGCCGGGTTACCAGCTTTTTGATTTCAGCACCGGATTTGCTTTGGATATCACACCAAAAAACAAACTGGATATTTCATTTTCAGTAAGAAATATTTTCAACACATCTTACCGGGACTACCTGAACCGTTTGAGATATTATGCCGACGAGGCAGGACGAAATTTTATTTTAAGAGCACAATATAATTTTTAAAAAATATAACTATGAAAAACATACTAAATTTAACCATAAAAACAACGTTAGCTTTCTCATTATTCGGTTTATTGACAACAGGATTTATTTCCTGTTCATCCAATGACGATTATTTAGACAAAGTAGAAACTCCCGAAGGAGATCATGAAGAACCTGTAAAACTGGTATTGAATTTTCAAAGCACCACTTCAAGTTTGGCTAAATCCTATGTGTATGAAGTTCCCGAAGGAACTACCGAACCGGTAATTACACAGATCACGAATTTACCAGCCGGAACTTATAATGTATCAATTCAGATGTTTGCAGCAGATGGAGAAGATTTGACTGATGAAATTTTCGGACACGACAAAGATGAACATTTTGTGTATTATTCAAAAATCAATAATTCCAATGTGAACATTACCTATGCCGGTGACGATGTCCGGGATTCCAATCAAATCCAGCTAGGACAAAAAACAGTCTGGACCTTATCTCAGGGAGAAAGTCCGCAGATTATTTATTTAGTTCACCAACCGGCAGTGAAAGATCCCAACGCGCCTTCAGTACAACAATTAGGAGGTGAAATTGATTTAGAAGCCCATTTTAATATAAAAGTAACCCAGTAAAACTTATATTAATCAGATAACCTAAACAATTAATTAGTTTATATCCAATACAATAAAAATACCTCAATTATTTTGAGGTATTTTTTTATAAGTTCATTTGAAAAATAAAATGTAAGTAAGATTATAAAATTAACATTAACATGAGTTCGACATAAAAGTAAAATTGAAAAAAATTGTAACCACAATTTTAAATTTTCTCAAAGCCTTGATTTTTTCTCCCTTTTTTATCAAGAAAAAAGGGAATATATTTAAAGATCAAATAAATACACTTAATAAGTGTGTTGAACTCATATTAAAATTAATAATTATCTCGTATATATTCCAGTGCTTTTTGCATTTGTGCCTTGATTTCACCGTTAGGACGACGATAATTATTATTCATGTAACTGAAAATCAATATTTTTCCTGATTTTGTCTGTAAAAATCCACTTAAATTAAAAACTTGTCCCATAGAACCGGTTTTGGCAAAAACGTAAGGTGTATTTCCCTTATAACTATTTTTCAGAGTGCCGTTAATTCCTCCGGTTGGGAATAATTTGACTAATCTTTCAAAAGGATATTCTTGATACATCTTATTTAGTACAAAAACAAAATCCTGAGGAGTGAAGTTGTTATATCGTGACAATCCGGAACCATCTACCCAACGCGGTTCCTGAGGCAATCCTTTCAGTTGCTTGGATAGCATATAATCAATAGTAGTTGTGCTGTTTATTTTCTCTGAAATGGAAGCACTTCCCATAAGTAAGATCTGTTCTGCCAAAAAATTGTTGCTTTCCAGCATCATTCTCCGGAATAAACTGTCAGAAGGAATACTGTACAAAAGATTAGTTTTTCCCTTTGGAAATTTATGTATTAAAGTGACAGACTTATGAATCTCCAGTTCCAACAATTTTTTTGTTAATGTATCGGAAGTAATAAACGGAATCTGTAATTTCTTTTCTCCTGATGAATAAAAGATATTTTTTGTCAGGTCTCTAAAGAAATCTTTTTTTTCTTTCTTTACAGAATTTGAAAAATAAGAAGGAATTACATCAGAAGAAGAAGTAATGGTAACAACATTTCCATAAATAGGAAAAGAGCCTCTTTCCGGGGAAAAACTTTCGATATAATCTTCCCACGACCATCCGGGACCAAACTTAGTATCATTGAAATTATCCGGAAATAATGCAATATTTTCTTTTCTTTGTTGCAGGAAATCAATGACTTTCCTTTCTTTGAAATAAGGTTCCAACAACGTTGGATCTCCGGTTCCGGCAATATAAAGAGTATCTTTTTTTACCATATATTTTAAAGAAGGAATGGAATCCGGCAGCATTTTTAATCCGGTATACAAAGTAAAAATTTTTGTATTTGAAGCCGGAATAAAATATTTTTCTCCCTGATAATTGTAGATTTTCTTTTTTTCCGCAGGATCGTACAAATAAAAACCCACCCATTGATTTTTGTAAAAATCGGAAGTAAAATGAGAATTCAAAAAATCGGTTTGAGCCTTTGAACAGAGGGAAAATAAGATTCCTGAAACAAGTAAGAAAAGTCTAAACATGAAAACAAAGTTATAGATATATCGTGCAAAAAACAAAAACTTATTTATAAGTAAGAAGTAAGAAGTAAGAAGTAAGAAGTAAGAAGTAAGAAGTAAATTTTGTTTATATTCTTCTGTGCAGTAGTTTTAAAGATTCTTCATTTCGCTAACGTTTATTCAGAATGACAGATTTTTCCCTTTGAGATTTGGGAATGATAAACTTGAGTTTCATTTGTCATTCTGAAACAGAGCGAAGCGAAGAATCCCTTACCCTAAAATAACAATATTTAAAAAGTCTTTTGTCTTTCTTCTAATATCTCATATCTGAAAAAAATAATTCTTGACAGATTTTTAAATTATAGTATATTTGAATGAGATAAATATGAACAATCATGAACATTGAAGAATTCAGGGAATTTTGCATACGGCTTCCGGGAGTAACCGAATCGTTTCCGTTCGATAAAAATACATTGGTATTTAAAGTGATGAATAAAATATTTGCTCTTACCGGACTGGATAGTGTTGTTTTTACCGTGAACCTTAAATGTGAAGAATCTTATGCACTGGAGTTGAGAGAAAAACATGAGGAAGTGCAACCCGGATATCACATGAATAAAAAACATTGGAATACAGTAAATTTTGAAGGAAATCTACCAGATAAATTTTTAGAAGAACTGATTAAACATTCCTATGAAGAAGTTGTCAAAGGGTTGACTAAAAAGCAGAAAGCAGAATTACAAAATTTTGGAAACTAAAAAATCTTGTTATACCTTAGCATTATGATTATCACTAATTATATATCCAAGGTTTCCCCTTTAAGCGGAATTGATACAGTAAAAAAGGCCAAACAGTTGATGTTGGATCTTAAGCTGACTCATCTTCCCGTAGTAAACAAAGGAAAATTAATAGGAAATATAAGTTTGGAGGCAATTAGAAGTTTACACAAAGAAGATAGCATAAAAGATCATCTGATAGAACTGGAGCAATTTTATTTGTACGAAAAAGCATTGATCTTTGATTCTTTACGTGTTTTTAGCGATAATGAAACAAACATAATTCCGGTTATCAATGCAAAAGAAAAGTTATTGGGAGTTGTGTTGGAAGAAGATGTAATAGAAGAATTTGCCACTTTTCCGTTCGTTACAGAATTTGGTGTGTTTATGACAGTAACAACTCCTATCCAGAAATATTCCATCAGTGAAGTGGCAAACATTGTAGAAAGTAATAACGGCAGAATTCTGGGATTGATGGTTATCAATACAGACGAAGAAACCACCCGGATTTCATTAAAAATAAATGCAGAAAATATCAGTTCCATTGGAGATACATTTGAACGATTTGGATACCAGATTTCCAATAAATACTTTGAAGATTCAAAACAAGAATTGTTAAAAGACCGGTTTGATCAGCTCCAGAAATTTATGGAAGTTTAGCCAAAAAAAATCAGAAAAATAATGAAAGTAGGAATCTACGGACAAATAGTTAAAGAAGAAGACAAAGAACTGCTTCAGACTTTTTTTCAACGTTTAGAAGAAAGAGAAATCACCATTCTGGTTTGCGACACTTACATAGAAGAATTGTATAAAGTATTACAATACAAAAACTCCAATTTTTTTTCATTTACCAAAAAGAAAGGACTTCCCAAGGATACGGATTTGCTTTTCACTTTTGGTGGCGATGGAACCATTCTTTCAGCTGTTACCTTTGTTAAAGACGCCAATATTCCTATTGTAGGAGTGAACACAGGAAGATTGGGTTTTTTGGCAACCTTGCAGAAAACAGAAATATTAAAAGAATTACCAAGAATCTTAGATAAACATTACAGCATTAGTGAACGTTCCTTGTTGGAAGTGCGGTGCCATTCCCATAAATTTCATCCCTATGCCATCAATGAAGCAGCAGTGATGCGGAAGGAAACTACTTCCATGATAACTGTAGATACCTTTGTGAATGACGTTTTTTTGAATACTTTCTGGGCTGACGGATTAATTATTTCTACACCTACAGGTTCCACGGGATATTCTTTAAGTTGCGGAGGACCTATTATCTATCCCAAAGCAGATATTTTTGTTATCACTCCCATTTCGCCACACAATCTGAATGTGAGACCGTTAATCTTAAAAGATGATGTCTCCATTCGGTTAAAAATACACAGTCGTTCACACAAATATTCACTTTCTTTAGATTCCCGATACAATACCATGGATGAAGAAGACGAAATTGTAATAAAAAAAGCAGACTTTAAAATAAAGATTGTCAAATACAAAAACTACTCTTACTTCGAAAATCTTCGCGAAAAACTAAACTGGGGAATTGATTCCAGAAATTGATTTTATCATTGTAATGTATTGATTATAAGGTGATAACAATATTTTTGTTTATAAGTTATTAATATCTTTTCAAACCCTTTCGCTTCCCAAGAGACAAATATTTCTAATTTTATACTTCACAAATAACGGCTGGAAAAGTTCGGTTTAGTAAGCTAAGACTAAATACAACATTTAAGGATTAAAAAAGAAAAAAGGATAGGCATTACAGAAATAAATTTCTGTTAATCAGATTCTTTAAGGAAAGTTTTATCTATAATTTACAGCAATTAATAAGATACAGATTATGGCAATATTTGACAAAAGAATTAACTACAAGCCTTTTGAATACCCGGAAATACTTCAATTCACAGAAGCGATTAACAGGGCTTTCTGGGTGCATTCGGAAGTGGATTTTACCGCAGACATACAAGACTTTCATTCCCATTTGGAAGAAAGAGAAAGAAACGCAATTAAAAATAGTTTATTGGCCATTGCACAAATAGAAGTAGCAGTAAAAACCTTTTGGGGAAACATTTACCAGCATTTCCCAAAACCGGAATTCAACGGATTGGGAAGTACCTTTGCAGAATGTGAATTCCGGCATTCTGAAGCCTATTCCCGTTTATTGGAAGTTTTAGGCTATAACAACGAATTCGGAAAACTATTGGAAATTCCCGTTATCAATGAAAGAGTAGAATATCTCGAAAATGCGTTAAAACACGCAAAATCCAATGACAGAAAAAAATATGTAGTTTCACTCATTCTGTTTACCATCCTTATAGAAAATGTTTCCCTGTTCAGTCAGTTTGCCATTATCCTTTCATTTACCCGCTTCAAAGGCTTGATGAAAAATGTAAGTAACATTATCGGCTGGACTTCTGTTGACGAGCAAATACATGCCAATGCTGGGATATATCTGGTAAATAAAATTAAAGAAGAATATCCCGATTATTTTGACCAGGATATGATCCAACACATTCGGGAAACAGTAGAACATTCCATTCAGATAGAAGGAAGAATCCTGGATTGGATTTTTGAATCAGGAGAAGTAACAACCATACAAAAAGAGGACCTGCTCAATTTTATGAAATTCAGAGTAGATGAAAGTCTGCAACAAATAGGAATAGAACAATTGTATTATATTTCCGCAGAACAATACAAGCCTATGGCTTGGTTTGAAGAAGAAGTTTTTGCCAATAGTCTGGATGATTTCTTTGCTAAACGTCCGACAGAATATACCAAGCACGATAAAAGTATAACCGCAGATGACTTATTCTAAATGGGAGATTTTCATTTGATAAAAGCAAGTTTTCTATATCTGGATTTTTCCGCTTCCATGGAAAGGGAAATCCCCACAAACCTGGCAGACAGAACTAGACATCTTCAGGTTTTGGAAGAACTGGAAGAAAGAATATCACAATATTTAATAAATTTCGAATTGACGAATTTTTATGAAATGCCGTTTATAGATACCGAAGGAAAAGATAACGGATATTTTCTTAGGAAATTGGTAGTACACAAAGAATCCGGATTAAAAGGAAAATTAGAATTAATGGTAAAAAGAATAGATTAGTAATTATGAACGAGAAACTTTGGTGGAAAAACTCAGAAAGTGAGCAGGTTTTAAATAGAGGATATCTCTTAAAAGGAGAAACGGTAGAAGGAGCCATTGACCGGATTACGACTGCGGCAGCGCAGAGATTGTATAAACCGGAATTGAAAGAAGCCTTTCAGGAGATGATTGAAAGAGGTTGGATGAGTCTGAGTTCACCTATTTGGGCAAATATGGGAACACAAAGAGGATTACCGGTTTCCTGTTTCAATGTTCATATTCCTGATAACATAGAAGGGATTACCCATAAATTAGGAGAAGTAATCATGCAAACCAAGATAGGAGGAGGAACATCAGGATATTTCGGTGGATTGAGAGAAAGGGGTTCAGCAGTTTCAGATAATGGGAAAAGTAGTGGAGCGGTAAGTTTCATGAAACTTTTTGACACCGCTATGGATACCATATCACAAGGAGGAGTACGAAGAGGAGCATTCGCATCTTATCTGGATATAGACCATCCTGATATTGGAGAATTTCTTACTATCAAAGATATAGGAAATCCGATTCAAAATTTGTTTTTCGGAGTTTGCGTTCCCGATTACTGGATGCAGGAAATGATTGACGGAGATACAGATAAAAGAAAAATATGGGCAAAAGTATTGGAAAGCCGTCAGCAAAAAGGATTACCCTATATTTTCTTTTCAGATAATGTAAATAAAAATAAACCACAAGTATACAAAGATCACGGTCTGACCATTCATGCTTCCAATCTTTGTTCCGAGATCATGCTTCCTTCCACGGCAGAAGAATCTTTTATCTGTTGTTTATCTTCCATGAATCTGGAATTATACGAAGAATGGAAAGATACCGAAGCGGTGAAACTGGCAATTTTCTTTTTAGATGCTGTTTTGCAGGAATTTATTGTGAAAACCGAAGGAAATTATTATTTGGCGGCAGCTCACAATTTTGCTAAAAGACATCGGGCATTGGGATTGGGAGTATTGGGCTGGCATTCCTATTTACAAAAGAGTATGATTCCTTTTGAAGGAATGGAAGCAAAACAAAAAACAGTTGAAATATTCAAATACCTTCAGGATAAATCCAACAAAGCAACCGAAGACCTGGCAAGAATTTACGGAGAACCCGATTTACTGAAAGGATACGGAAAACGGAATACAACCTTATTGGCTATTGCTCCGACAACATCTTCCTCGGCTATTTTAGGACAAACTTCACCGGGAATAGAACCTTTCAGTTCTAATTATTACAAAGCAGGACTATCCAAAGGAAATTTCATGCGAAAAAATAAATATTTGGATGCATTATTGACAGAAAAGGGAATAAACAATGAAGATACCTGGAGAAGTATCATGCTCAACGGAGGAAGTGTGCAACATATAAAAGAATTATCCTACGAAGAAAAACAGATATTTAAAACCTTTAAAGAAATAAGTCAGCTCGAAATAATACAACAAGCAGCCATACGCCAGAAATATATAGACCAGTCCCAATCGTTAAATCTGAATATTCCGGCAGAATTACCGGTTAAAGAAGTAAACAGGTTGATTATAGAAGCCTGGAAATTAGGGGTAAAAACCCTTTATTATCAAAGAAGCCAGAGCGTAGCAAAAGAAATGGTGGTTAATCTGGTAAGTTGCAGTAGTTGTGAATCATAGATTATAGAATCAGGTTCAATAAAAAATGTAAACATTAGTCCTCATAAAAGAAGATACAGAAATTGTGTATCCAGGAGGTTAATGTTTATATTTTTCAATATAATATAACATTTAAGCAATAACGGTTTTTAGATTGCTGATATTTCGGTTGTTTATTTTATTTATGAATTGTATCACAGTCAAAGCCATAATTAAGATAATATTCTGTTTTTGAACCCATCAAAAGATTTGGCATAATTTTTACGAATCATAAATTGGTCACACAACTGAGAAAAAAGAGTTTCAATTCGTTTTCTTGATTTTCTAAAAATATAAGATTATTATTCTATCCCGTTTATGACTTATATCAACTGTATTCTTATTCTATCAATTATTTAGGAAAGTTTGATTAAGTTATTGTAAATAGAAAGTAGAATAATTATTCCTCAGTAAAATCCTTTAAAATATTTTATTTCTGATTGTTATAATGTTCTTCCTGTAATTATAACATAGTTGCATTATAAATGTGAATTATCATAAAATGTATATATAAAAAAAACGTATTTTTGTAGGTTCAAAATAATTAAAAAATGTCAAAAGAAAAAAACTTAAGAGAAGCTGCTTTAGAATATCATAATGCGAAACCAGAAGGAAAGATTGAAGTAATACCTACCAAACCACATTCAACTCAAAGAGATTTAGCTTTAGCTTATTCACCTGGCGTAGCAGAACCTTGCTTGGAAATACAAAATAATCCTGCTGATAGCTATAAATATACATCCAAAGGTAATTTAGTGGCAGTAATTTCCAATGGAACAGCGGTTTTGGGATTGGGAAACATTGGAGCAGAGGCTTCCAAACCGGTAATGGAAGGAAAAGGATTGCTCTTTAAGATTTTTGCAGGAATTAATGTTTTTGACATAGAAGTAAATGAAACGGATCCCGATAAATTCATTGACATAGTAAAATCCATAGCTCCTACATTTGGGGGGATTAACCTCGAAGATATAAAAGCTCCGGAAGCCTTTGAAATAGAAAGAAGATTAAAGGAAGAACTGGATATTCCAGTTATGCATGATGACCAGCACGGAACTGCTATTATTTCAGCCGCTGCTTTAATTAATGCTTTGGAAATTTCAGGAAAAGATATTTCAAAGGTAAAATTTGTAGTAAGCGGAGCCGGAGCAGCAGCAACTGCCTGTACAAAACTTTATAAAGCGTTAGGGGCAAAACAGAAAAATATTGTAATGTGCGACAGCAAAGGAGTTATTTATAAAGGACGTACGGATCTGAATGAAGAAAAGCAGGAATTTGCTGTGGAAACTCAGGACAGAACTTTGAGTGATGCTATGAAAAACAGTGATGTATTCATTGGCCTTTCCAAAGGAAATATCGTATCTCCGGAAATGTTATTGTCTATGAACGATAACCCGATTGTTTTTGCTATGGCAAATCCGACGGCGGAAATCAATTACAATCTGGCTGTAGAAACCCGTAAAGATGTGATCATGGCAACAGGAAGAAGCGATTATCCTAATCAGGTAAATAATGTATTAGGGTTTCCATACATTTTCAGAGGAGCATTGGATGTTCGGGCAACAGACATCAATCAGGAAATGCAGCTGGCTGCAGTAAAAGCATTGGCACAATTAGCAAAAGAAAGTGTTCCGGAACAAGTAAGTTTAGCTTACAATGTAAAAAATATAAAATTTGGTCGGGAATATATTATTCCTAAACCGTTTGATAACCGACTGATAACCAAAGTTTCCATGGCTGTGGCAAAAGCAGCAATGGATAGTGGAGTAGCCCAGCAACATATTACTGATTGGGCGGCCTATGAAGAAGAATTGCTGGACAGAATGGGAGGAATGGATCAGAAACTGATTCGTGTTCTTCAAACAAGAGCCAAGGCAAATCCGCAAAAAATACTGTTGAACAATGCCGAAGAATACAATGTATTAAAAGCAGCACAGATTTTATCAGAAGAAGGAATTGCCAAACCAATCCTGTTAGGAAGAAGATCCAAAATAGAAGCAATCAAGAAAAAATATAATCTTAGCATTGATATTCCTGTTTGGGATATGGATGATATAGAGAACAAAGAACGATTTGAAAAATACGCCAATTACCTTTATAACAAAAGACAGAGAAACGGAATCAGTTCCATTTATCAGGCGAACCGCTTGCTAAAAAGCCGTGACTATTATGGACCATTGGCAATTGAAATGGGAGATGCAGATGCCTTCCTAACCGGATTTTCCAAAAGTTATAAAAGTGCCTTACATCCGATTTTAGAAGTTATAGACCGTGAAAATTCCAAAAAAGTGGCTTCTGCCATGATCATGATAACCAAAAAAGGACCTATTTTCATTGCAGATACTTCTGTAAATGTAGATCCAAGTACAGATGACTTGGTGGAAATAACCCAGCTTACTGCACGGTTTGCCAGAGCATTGGCAATAAAACCAAGGGTAGCCATGCTTTCCTACGAGAATTTTTCAAACTATTCACCTATTTCCAAAAAAGTAGCAAAAGCAGTTCGGATTCTTCATGATATAGATCCAGAATTAATTGTAGACGGAGAAATGCAACCGGATTTTGCACTGGATGAAGATTTACTGAATGCATTTCCATTCTCAAAAATGGGAAATAAACCAGCAAATGTGTTGATATTCCCAGATCTGACTTCTGCGAACCTGAGCTTTAAACTCGTAAAAGGATTAAAATCCTCCCAAATTATCGGCCCCGTTCTTATGGGATTAAGTCAGCCGATTCATGTAATGAGTATGCGTTCCAGTGTAGAAGAAATAGTAAATTTGGCGACACTTGCAGCAATAGATGCACAATTAAGAAAATAATAACTATTTTCGTAAAAAAGTTATTCAGGTATGATAACCCATTTGTCCGGAGCAGTTTTTGAAGTAACTCCTTCCAGTGTAGTAATAGACTGCAACGGAGTAGGGTACTACGCAACTATCAGTTTGCAGACCTATACCGATATTCAGAAATTAAAACAAACCCTATTATTTGTTCAGGAAATAATAAGAGAAGACGCCCATTTATTGTACGGATTTTCCACAAAAACAGAAAGGAATCTCTTTAATTTATTGATCAGTGTCAATGGTGTAGGTCCTGCGTCTGCAATCATGATGCTATCTTCCATGTCAGCCGTTGAAATTTCCTCTGCAATTTCCAGTGGAAATAGCCTGGCATTGCAAAAGATCAAGGGAATCGGAGCAAAGACAGCACAAAGAATCATTCTTGATTTACGAGATAAATTATCTGCTTTTGATACCTCTGAAATATTAGAAGGTGGCCAGAACAATAAAAATAAATTTGAAGCGTTAACAGCATTGGAAGTCTTAGGTATTTCTAAAAAAATTACTGAAAAAATAATAGAAAAAATAATAGAGAGCAATCCGGAAATAGAAGTGGAAAACCTGATCAAGGAAACTCTCAAAAAATTATAATACTAAACTTAGAAGCGTTGAAGAATTTTCGATATTGCTTACTTTTTATAATTGTTATTATTGGTATAAGTAATAATTCTTTACTGGCGCAGGAAAATGGGGAAGAACAAGGAATAAAACTTGACGATCCGGTCAAGTATGAAGCCTATTACGATTATAAAACAGGCAATTACATATTATATCCTAAAGTAGGAGGCGTAGTGGTGGGCACACCGGTGACCATGACCTCTGATGAGTATACCAAATATGTAATGCAACAAAAGTTTGATGAGTATTATCGAGAAAAAACCAGACTGCAGGAGGAAGTTGCTAAAGCTGCCAAAGAAGGAAAGGATGTAAAGGGAAAAGCCTTTATTCCCGGAATTACCGTTAAATCAAAATTATTTGAAAAAATATTCGGAGGAAACCGGATAGAATTGAAACCCTCAGGATTTGCTTCCTTTGATTTAGGTATTTTATACCAGAAAATAGACAATCCACAAATATTACCACAAAACAGACAGAACTTTACCATTGATCTCAGGCAGAGGATTCAGATGAGTTTGCAGGGAAGTGTAGGGAAGAATGTACATTTAGGAGTAAATTACGATACACAGGCCGGATTTGAATTTGAGAACAAATTAAACTTAGGCTGGAAACCCGATCCGTTATCAGGAGGAGAAGATCAGATCATAAAGAAAATAGAGTTTGGTAATGTAAATATGCCTTTGAGTACCAGTTTATTAACAGGAGCTCAATCCTTGTTTGGAGTTAAAGGAGAATTTCAGTTTGGAAACACCTATTTGACAGGAGTCTTTTCAGAACAACAATCCGAAGCAAGAACCATTACTGTACAAGGTGGTGGAGTAGTAAACACCTTCAACATAAAAGTAGCCGATTACGATGAAAATCAACACTACTTTTTAGATCAGTATTTTAGAAGTAAGTATGATGATGCAGTAGAAAATTATCCTTTGATTAGTTCTACCATAAACATAACTAAAGTTGAGGTTTGGAGAATAGACACAGGGAATTCCAATCTTCAGGAACAACGTCCCATACTTGCCCTCAGGGATTTAGGGGAAACCTCAGGTAGTACAGTTCTTCCGGATAATTCTAATTTAGGACTTTATCAGCAAGTTTCAGTTATTCCTGATGTAAGAGATCCTTCCACCGTATATAATGCCATTAACGGCAATCCTTTTCCGACAGTTACTAACCCCGCAGGAGAGAACTATGTCAGTGGAGAAAACTTTGTTACCCATAAAAGAGCAAAAAAACTGGCAGAATCAGAATATACCTTTGATCCAAGATTGGGATATATTTCATTGAATCAGAAACTGACCAATGATCAGCTGTTAGCTGTAGCCTTTCAATATTCGGATTCCAGTAATCCACAAAAAATATACAAAGTAGGAGAATTTACCAGTGATGGATCCAGTGTTTTGATTGTAAAGCTACTAAAACCCAATCAGATAGTTTCTACCACTTCTCCTATGTGGAATTTGATGATGAAAAACATCTATTCCATGGAAGGTTCCCAGATTACATCTCAAGATTTCATGTTGAATGTGATGTACAAAGACCCTTCACAAGGAAAAATCAATTACCTACCCGATCCTAATGTCAATAACCAACCATTGATTCAGGTATTAAACTGGGATCGTTTGAACATGAATAATGATGCCTCCGCTTCCGGGCAGGGAGACGGTATCTTTGACTTTGTAGACGGAATTACCATTAATGCTCAGAAAGGAAAATTAATATTTACCAAAGTAGAGCCTTTTGGTAGTTATTTGCTCAGTAAATCAGTAAATTCCAAATTAATATTTACTAATCTGTACACCAATCTGAAAAATAGTATTGCAGTTACTTCCGACCCTTTAGCAGAACGATATACCATTGAAGGAAGATTCAAAGGAACCGTAGGAAGCGGTATTCCTTTAGGAGCCTTTAACGTTCCCAGAGGTTCTGTAAAAGTAACGGCGAATGGACAGACTTTAATGGAAGGGGCGGACTATATAGTGGATTACCAGATGGGAACAGTAACCATCATCAATGAAACCTATAAAACCTCAGGAGTTCCTATTAACATAAGTCTGGAAAACCAGTTTGCATTCAATCTTCAGAAAAAAAGATTTATGGGATTGAATGTAGAACACAAGTTCAGTGAAGATTTCATTATAGGAGCAACCTATCTCAATTACAAAGAAAGACCGTTAACCCAGAAAGTACAATATGGTTCCGAACCGGTAAACAACTCCATGATAGGATTCAACATGATGTTGAACAAAAATATGCCATTCCTTACCAAACTGGCAAACATGATACCGGGAGTAAAAACGGAAGCACAATCTACTATGAGTTTCAAGGTAGAAGGAGCCGCCTTACTTCCGGGAGAAAATAAAACCATTGACGATCAGTCCTATATAGACGATTTTGAAACCACAGCTTCCAAAATAAGCCTTAAAGATCCGGCATATTGGGGATTGGCCAGTAAACCTGAGCAATATCCAGAATTTGGGACCATATACAATAATGACATTAGAAATGGTTTTGGAAGAGGATTAATGAGTTGGTATAGTATAGACCCGAGATTTTATGGAATTGGAGGAGGGCAACCGGAAGGAATTAATAACGATGCCCTTTCCCTGAATATGCAGAGGCGAGTAGAATATAAGGAATTATATCCGAACCGGGATTATATAGCTGGAGAGCAGTTATACATGAATACCTTTGACGTTTCCTATTATCCTTCAGAAAGAGGGCCTTACAATCTAAACACAACCACTGAAAATCCGGAAGATCGTTGGGGTGGATTAATGCGTCCGATCAGTGTTACCAATTTTGCAGAATCCAATATAGAATATGTAGAATTTTGGATGATGGACCCTTATGCTGATAGTACTTCTCCAAGTTCCAATCCCTTTGGAAATAATCCGGAATTGTTGATCCAGTTAGGAAATGTTTCCGAAGATGTATTGAAAGACGGACAAATGCTGTATGAAAACGGAGTAACAGATGATAAAACTCAAATGGTACAACCACCTACAGCTTGGGGATATCAACCCAAGAATTATCCATTGGTTTATGCCTTTGATTCGGATGCAGAAACCCGAAAAAAACAAGATGTAGGATATGATGGGATGTCAAGTGTAGAGGAAAGAAATTTTTTTGGAAGTGTAATTAATATTGATGGACTTCCACAAAAAGATAATTTCATTACTGGCCAGGAAGACCCTTCCGCAGATGATTTTGTATTTTATATGAATAGTGGGTGGGATTCTTCCCAATTTAAAAGCTCTATTGTTAATCGATATAGATATTTCAGGAATTTGGAAGGCAATTCACCATCCAATTCGTTGGATGCCTCTTCCCAGACACCGGATTCCGAAGACCTGAACAAGGATTATAATATGGATGAAACTGAAAATTATAATCAATACAGATTATCTTTAACAGATGCCAATTTAAGAGATCCAAATAACTTTTACATAGCTGATAAAAAAGATCTAAACATAACTCTTGCTAATGGAAAACAAGGAAATACCCGGTGGTATCTGGTAAGAATTCCTGTTTCAAGCTTTGAAAGCGGAAAAGGAAGTACTGATATTTTAAATAATGTGCGTTTTATCCGTATGTTAATGAAAGGAGTTACCAATACCATGACGCTTCGTTTCGGTACTTTTGATTTGGTAAGAAGCGACTGGAGAAAATACGAAAGAGATATTTCTTCCGCACAAACCACTGGAAATGATGAGGATGAAGGAAAAGCATTACCTACAGCCATAACCAATGTGGCAATCAGTGCAGTGAATCTTGAAGAAAATTCCACTTCCAGACCACCTTACATGCTTCCTCCAGGAATCAGCCGGGAAGTTTTGGGAGGAACTACAGGAACCCAGATGCAGAACGAAGCCTCTTTAAAGTTGGAAGTAAACCAGTTGAAAAATTCCGAACCAAGAGGAATCTATAAAAATATGGCGTTGGATATGAGACGTTATAAAACTCTGAAAATGTTTATCCACGCAGAGGAAATAAATAATCCTTCCTTAGATAAAATACAAGATGTTACCTTCTTTATCAGAATGGGAAGCGACTTATCCGATAACTATTATGAATATGAAATTCCTTTAAAAAATACCCCTCAGACAGCGACAGGTCTGCTGGACATTTGGCCGGTAGATAATGCCATAGAACTTAATCTGAATGATTTGGTAAAAGCTAAAAACGAAAAAGATAAAAGTAATTCCTATAATAGTATAGTAAGATACAGAAGCAGCGTAATAACCGATGATGGAAAAGCCATCTACGTAAAAGGACGTCCATCCATAGGAAGTATCACAAATATCATGATGGGAGTAAGAAATAATGGTACAGTAAATAAAGATTTGATCTTATGGTTGGATGAGTTACGATTAACGGATATAGATAACGAAGGAGGATACGCAGCCAATGCCAGTGTGAACTTCAATCTGGCGGATTTTGCTCAGGTTTCAGCCTCAGGAACCTATAAATCAGTAGGTTTTGGAGCTTTGGATAGCAAACCAAGTGAAAGAAGTCAGGATGAGATCAAGCAATACATGGTAAATGCAGCGGTGAACGTAGATAAAGTATTACCGGAAAAATGGGGAGTAAAAATTCCGGTCAGTGTAGGTATTTCAGAAACCTTCATAGATCCGAAATACAACCCATTGGATAATGATGTGGAATTGAAAAATGATCCGAGAAAGGCCGAACTCAATAAAATAGTAAGAACTTATTCTTCCCAAAAGAATATTGCCGTTACCAATTTAAGAAAAGAAAGAACAGGAAGTAAAAAACCTAAATTCTATGATGTAGAGAATCTAACCGCTTCCTTCGCCTATGCCGATGATTATTACCGGGATATCTATACTTCCTATAATATCAGGAAAAATTTACAGGCTTCCCTAGATTATAACTTTACTCCAAGAGGTAGATATTACGAACCGTTTAAAAAATTAGGAGTAGTTCAGGATACCAGCAGATTTGCCAGATACCTGAAATGGTTGAAAGAAATTAACTTCAACCCCGTTCCGACACGGTTCTCATTCAGAACAGACATAGCAAGAACCTATAATGAATTCCAGTACAGAGATGTCAACGCCTATCTCAACGGAAATCCGAGCAGTTATACTCCAGCATTTTCCAATAATTTCCTCTTCGGATGGCAATATAACATAGGCTTTAACCTGACACGTTCTTTTAAACTGGACTTCACTTCAGCAACCCGGACTATTCTGGATGATATCGGTAATGGATTACCGAATGACGGAATGATTTGGGACGGACTTTTCAGATCAGGTAGGCCAATCAATTACAACCAAAGATTACAAGCCAATTATAAAGTACCGATTCAATTGCTACCTTATATGGACTTCACTTCTCTGGAATTGGGATATACCGCACAATACGATTGGCAGGCAAGTTCTACCTATCTGACGACTCAATCAACCAGTTTGGGGAATACAGCACAGAATGCACAGACACTATCATTGATGGGTAGTGCAGATTTTTCCAGATTATATTCCTATTTTTCAGGTTACAAGAAATTTGAAGAAACAAGAAGAAAAAGACAAAGAGAGATAGATTCCTTGAACAGAGCTTACGAAACTAACTTTGCACGTAAATCACCAAGACCGTTTAAAAATTATAACTTTAAGACCAAATATAAACCTACCGATTATCTGTGGATGATTGCAAGTAGCTTTAAACGCGGGCAGGTTCAGGTAAACGAAAACAAAGGAACTATATTACCGGGATTTTATGCAGAACCGGGCTTTTTTGGAATGGGAAGTTACCATGGTTCAAGCAATGGTCCGACCTTAGGATTCCTATTTGGTTCACAGTTTGACATACGAAATAAAGCAGTTACGGAAGGTTGGATTTCTACGAGTGAGTTAATGACCACTCCGTATATACAGACCAGTAATTCTCAACTAACGGCCAATTTACAATTAGAACCAGTAAATCAGTTGCAGATTGATCTGAATATTATGAGGAATCACCAGAAAACTCTGTCCCAGTCAGGATATAATCTAAGAAATCCGGATGGGTCTCGGTTAAATACATTTGAGAACAGATCAGCTATGTTTAGTTCCAGTGTTATTTCCATTTCCACAGCCTTTAAATCAGGAGATTATGTTTATAACCAAATGATTCAAAACTCGAAAATCATATCAGAAAGAGTAGCCATA
The DNA here is from genome assembly GCA_031552575.1 of Apibacter sp. GTDB lineage: Bacteria > Bacteroidota > Bacteroidia > Flavobacteriales > Weeksellaceae > Apibacter. The sequence goes on from JAVBMH010000011.1 coordinate 19,903, forward strand.
TCAGACGGAAGATCCACAGCAACCAAAGATGCCAACGGATATGTGGATGGATATGGATTAACAAACTCGGAAGTATTATTACCTTCTTTTGTTTCCGCATTTACCGGAAGAAACCCGGAAAAACAAAAATTAGGATATGAACGGGGAATGCCGATACCGAACTGGAAAATATCGTATGGAGGATTAAAAAATGTTCCATTTATTAACTATTGGTTCAAAGACATAAGACTAAATCACGGATATATTTCCACTTATACCGTAAATGGCGTACAAACCAATCCGGATTATTATGCAGCTATAAATGACAGTAGTGTAAAACCTACAGATATAAACGGAAACTGGTATAACTATTACAGTTATGGAACAGTGATAATGGCGGAAGGATTCAGTCCTTTGATCGGAGTAGATATGACCATGAGGAATAACATACAAATAAGAGTAGCCTATAATAAAGACCGTATTTCCTCCTTAGGATTGACCAATTACACGTTGCAGGAAGATTATGGAAATGAAGTAGTATTCGGTTTAGGTTATATATTGAAAGACGTAAAATTAAAACTAAGGTATAGAGGAGCTTATAAATCAATAACCGGAGATTTGAACATTAGAGGAGACATATCTTTAAGAGATAATAAAACTACCATCAGACGATTGGTGGAAATGGATTCCCAGGTAACCGGAGGACAAAATCTGTTGTCTATTAAATTCTCTACCGACTATAACTTTAGCAAGAATTTCAACCTCAAATTTTTCTATGAACAAATGGTTACCAAATATAAAATATCAACCGCCTATCCGTTATCAACCATAAGAGCCGGATTGAGTGCTACATTCACATTCGGAAATTAATTACATTTGTAACAAAATAAAAATAAAAAATATGAATATCCCATCAGACTTATTGTATAGCCCCGAACATGAGTGGGTGAAGATTGAAGGCAACACAGCTTATATAGGTATTACCGATTATGCACAAAAAGAATTGGGAGACATTGTTTTCCTTGATGTAGAAACTATTGGAGATATGCTGAATGCAGGAGAAGTTTTTGGTAGTGTAGAAGCAGTAAAAACAGTTTCAGATCTTTTTATGCCGGTTAGCGGAAAAATAATAGAACTGAATCCTGACGTAGAAACATCACCGGATTTAGTTAATACAGATCCTTACGGAAAAGGCTGGATAATTAAAGTGGAACTTACAGATTCTTCTACAATTCATCTATTAAATGCAGAAAAATATAAAGATCTGGTTAGCTAAACATACAGCAGGAATCAGAATCCTATTCTGGCTTTATGCTGTTACCCTAACATGGCTTTTGCTGAGAAGATCCCAAAAAAAAGATCTGGAATTATTAAATATAGATTTCGGTTTTCTATATAATGATAAAATAGTTCATACAACAACATTTTTATTGTTGACCCTTTTAGGAATCTTTTCATTTTCCAGAACAAAACCCATAATTTTTGTAATTATTTTTACGGTTTATGGAATTTTGATTGAATTTTTGCAAGGATATATGAAACTGGGAAGAACCTTTGAATATTCAGATATGCTGTGCGATTTCATAGGATGCCTTATAGGATTGACAATAACCAAAATAATACAAGTAAAAAACTCCTGATTTAATTAGGAGTTTTTTTATTTTTACATCTGCTCATCAGCACTGGGACCATACATTCCCGGAATTTTCACATCCAGTAAACGCAAGTAAACACTCAATTGTCCCCGGTGGTGATATATATGATTGAAACATGCAGTGCGGATGACCACTATTTTAGGCAATTCAAAAAATACCTGATCTCCCTTCTTCAATTTCCATATCTGGTGGAGCTCCTCATCCGTTGCCTTTTCCAGTGAATTCAAAGATTTAGTCAGATTTTCCTCAAAAAAATCAATCAATTCCTGAGTACTAGTAGGAAGTATGGGTGGTTTATAATCAGCCATGTCTAGTTCATTAGAATTAATGGTTTGGCTTGCCCATCCCGTTAATCCTGCAACATGATGAGATAACTCTCCCAATGACATGGATCTTTCATGAGGTTTCCAGTTAAATTTATCTGAAGGAACGATACTTAGAATTTTCTTTGTATTAGCCGCTTCTTGCTGTAACTCTGCAATTAATGCTTGATTTATGTTCATGACTTAAATTTTGATTAATGTACGAATAAAATAATAGTAAAATAAAAAATTTCACCATCTTCTCAAAGTGTAAGTATGATAAAAATCATGCTTATTATATATAATTAGTCTAAATAAAAATATAAATTTGCCCTAAATGTTGAAACCAAAATATTCTTTAAACTATGAAAAAAATAGGTTCACTGCTTTTTTTATGTTGTATAATCAGTGGAATAAATGCACAAAACAAATCATTAGATTCATTAGAAAGGGCTAGGCTTAAGGAAGAAATAAAATCTGAATTGATAACAGAAATGGCTTCCGGAAACAAAAAAGAAAAATCGGATAATAAAGTTTTCAGTTTAAAGAATTTTACTTTAAGCGGGTATGGTGCTGTCAATTACTACAATTACGATTACGATACGGATCCCAACCTCAAAGATAAAACCGATATAGAAAGGCTAAATCTATATTTAGGTTATAAGTTTAACGATTGGTTGAGTTTGAGGTCAGAAATAGAATTTGAACATGGAGGTACCGGATCTACACTGGAATATGACGTACAGGAAGAAGCAGGAGAATTTGAACAAGAAATAGAATCGGGAGGAGAAGTAAAACTGGAACAGCTTTACATTAATTTTGATATTAAACCTTGGTTAAAACTAAGAGTAGGAAGAATGAAACTTCACTTTGGCTTAGCACAGAGCTTGGATAGACCGATCCAATATTTCACCACCTATCGTCCTGAAATGGAGAATGAAATACTTCCCTTAGGTTGGTATGAAAACGGTATTCAGATATACGGAACCTTTTGGAAAAGATTGAACTACGAATTATCCTTAACTAACGGACTGGATTCTTCAGGGTTCAGTTCCCGGGGTTGGATAAAGGACGGACATCAGACAAAATTTGAGATGATTAATGCTGAAGCGTTAGCCGTTTCAGGCAGATTAGACTATAAATTTGGAACTCATAAAGATACTTATGTAGGAATTGCGGGATATGTAGGAGATTCGGCTCCGAACAGACCCAAAAATGACATGAAGAAATCAGCTTATGTTTCTATTTTTGAAGCTCATGCATCGTATAACGAAAATTTCCTCCGGTTTAATACCATTTTCCTCTATGGAAATCTGGAAAATTCAGACGTAGTATCCAAAGCCAATTCCAAGCTTTCCAATACGTTAGGAGTTAAAAGGAATGCAGTAGGAAAAAATGCTCTGGGATTTTCTGCCGAAATAGGATATGATGTTCTTCATCTCATAAATCCCAATACCAAACAATTGCTGTATCCTTTCTTCAGATATGATTACTACGATACCATGTACGAAGTAGAAGGAAATGTGGTGAAAAATCCGAAATGGGAGCGAAGCACCATTACTGCCGGATTGAACTGGTTTGTGATTCCTCAGATCGTGATAAAAGGAATGTATGCCAACCGGACATTGGGCTCACAGAATTATGATCCTGTAACATTGCAATATACCGGAAAAAAGCAAAAAGAAGACACTTTCAGCTTAGGAATTGGATTTTCTTTCTAAAAAATAAAAATAATAATAACTAAAACTAAAATTAATTAAAATATGAAAAAAATAGGATTTTATTTGGGGTTAGCTTTTTTAACTTCCCTTTTGTTTATCAACTGTAGTGACAATGATGCCGATCCGGTAAATGAAGAAGTTACCTCTTCGTATAAAGAAGTATTGTCTAATGATGCTATGGTAATTATAGCTACCTATACAGATTTAGCAAATAAAGCGACCATATTAAAAAATGCAATATATAGCTTAAGTATAGGGGACGAAGTAGCATTACAGAAAGCTAAAGATGCCTGGGTGGCAGCCCGGGCCCCATGGGAATTATCAGAAGCTTTTTTATTTGGGCCAGTTAAACAACCGGAAGATATAGATGCAGCTATTGATTCCTGGCCGGTGGATGTTGCTGCTATTAATGCAGTTTTTGCCAGTGGAATTCCCATTACACAGTCTGTTATTGAAGCTAATAATGAAACTCGCGGATTTCATACCTTGGAGTACTACCTATGGGGAGTTAGCGGAAACAAAACAGCTTCCCAGCTTACAGACCGTGAAATTGAATATTTAAAAGCGGTGGCTTTGGATCTGGAAAATAAAACGGCACAATTAGTAAACGAATGGTCTCCTTCAGGAAAAAATTATTACGACAAATTAGTATTGGCTAATGGTGCACCTTATCATTCTCAGCAGGCCGCTTTAATAGAATTAGCAGAAGGAATGGCCACTATAGCAAATGAAGTAGGAACAGAGAAAATAGAAGAACCGCTAAATGGAAATGGTGGAAACCCTTTCCCAGAAAAGGAAGAATCCCGGTTCAGTAAAAACTCCCTGTTGGATTTTGCTGATAATATCAGAAGCATCCAGAATATTTATTTGGGAAATTATGGTACAACAGTTCAGGGAAAAGGATTAACTCATATTATTGCACCTTTGAATCCTACCTTGGATGCACAGGTGAAAACCAAAATAATAGCAGCAATTCAGGCCATTGAAGCTGTACCGGTATCTTTTACCGATGCTATATATAACAACCGGGCAGCAGTAGAAAATGCCCAGGCAAAAGTAGGAGAACTTTCACAAGTATTTGAAAAACAGCTTATTCCTTATATGAGTAACAATTTATAATACAATATGAAACAAATTAAAAACCTTGAATAAAAATTTTATTCAGGGTTTTATGCTTTACAATATAAAAACTACAAATCATGAGACAGTTATTATTCTTTACCATGTTCATTTTTTTTCTTTTTTCCTGTTCAGATGATGATAGCATTGATCCGGGAACACCTGTTATTGATTATCCGGACATCAGTGACCGGTTGCAGGCCGGAGGAGCAACCACCGTATATTCTATTTCAAGTAAAGCATATGGTTGGCCCTCGCCAGGGCTTTCAGGTTCGGAATCTTATGACCATGACAGAGGGGACAGACTTTTTAATGTTTCCTTTGTAACAGCTCCGGCTTCTTTATATGGAGGATTAGGCCCTATCTATAATAATGTTTCCTGTATAGCCTGCCACCCGGGGGATGGAAGATCGGATTTTCCGGAATCTAATATTAATGCCTTAAGCGGATTTTTCCTTCGGATCAGTGTTCCCGGAACCAATGAACACGGAGGACCAAATCCGGCTCCCGGATTTGGAGATCAGGTACAGAATCAGGCAATTTTCGGATACCAGCCGGAAGCAAGATACCAAGTTATCTATACAGATATAAGCGAAGTATTGGCAGACGGAACTGTAGTGATCCTGAAAAAACCATATTATACCTTAACGGATACCTATATTCCTCTTCCTTCAGGAGTAATGCTTTCTCCTAGAATCGGAATGCCGGTATTTGGGGTAGGTTTACTGGAAGCCATTCCTGAAGCAGATATTCTGGCACGTCAGGATATTAATGATGCAGATGGCGACGGAATTTCAGGAAAAGCAAACTATGTATGGAATGAAGTCAGCCAGAGGATGGAGTTAGGACGTTTCGGATGGAAAGCCAATAATCCTACGGTTTTAGTACAAACCATAGGAGCTTTTCACGGAGATATGAGTATTACCAGTCCGTACCGATTAACAGAAACTTCCTATGCTGATGACGGTTTAAATGACGATCCGGAGATTGATATGAACACACTAAATTTAGTGGAAAAATACTGCCGTACATTAGGGGTTCCGGCTCCGAGAAACATTAAAGACCCTACAGTGAAGAAAGGAGCAGCCATATTTGAAGAGATCAACTGTTCCAAATGTCATGTTCCACAGCAAAAAACAGGATATAATCCGATTGCTGTATTATCTTATCAGATTTTTTATCCTTATACGGATATGTTGTTGCATGATATGGGGGATGATCTGGCAGATGGCAGACCTGATTTTCTGGCGACCGGAAACGAGTGGAAAACCCGCCCTTTGTGGGGAATAGGTCTAACTCAGTTGGTTAATGGTCATACCCGTTTTTTACATGACGGAAGGGCACGAAGTATTACAGAAGCTATTCTATGGCATGGAGGAGAAGCCTTAGATTCCAAAGATAAATTCAAGGCATTGAGTACAGATAAAAGAGAAGCTTTGTTAACATTTATTAATTCTTTATAAATTTAAAATTGCTACTTATTTTAAATATAAACTAAATTAACTACTAATAAATTAAAAATGAAAAAAATAGTACAAATATCATTTGTTTTGTTGACAACATTGTTTTGTTATTCACAGGTAACCTTAGTCAATCCAATTACTCTTAAGCAGTCACCTACCCCTACTAATAAAGAAATAATTTACACGATAGGGTTAACCAATAATTTTACAAGAGGGTATATTTATACTTATCTGTCAAAAGATAATAAATTAAGTAGTGATGATGTTCTATTAGGTGCTCGAAGGACTTCAGGACATTATTTTGATAATAATGCTGTGATGGAAATTGATTATTATATAACAAAAGAAGTTCCTAAAGGTAAATATTATATAATATCAAGAGTAGAAGTAAATTTGGAAGCTGGGACAAGTTGGTTTAAAGAAAATTTCTCATCAAATGGTGTTTATTGTATAAATATTCAGGATAATTTAAGTTGTGATGGAGCTCCAGATTTGGTTATTGATTATTCCGGAGCAACTATTACGAGTGATTGTACTTCATGCCCGCCAGGAGTTAATTTGAATCCGTCAGGAAATAGTACACATTTTGTTTCAAAGTTTGGTATATCAGTTAATAATTTAAAAATTAAAAATATAGGGAATGCCTCATCAAATGCATGTATTGTTAAGACCTATATAGGACTTGCTAAGGATCAGCCCACATATGATCTCAATGTGAATCCTTCCATATACGGATTATCTCCCAATGGGAATCAAAATATTAGCTTGGATATACCTCTTTTTCAGTTTTCCCAATATAAGAATATGTTAACAAGTGGTGGGAAATATTATTTGGTGATACGGGTAGATCCAAATAACGGAGTAAAAGAATCCAATGAAAATAATAATATGTTATCTATTCCGATTTATATTTATACCTATAGTATGAATAAAATTAGTAGTAATGTGGAAGAAAAAAGTGATACTCCAACAGAAGTAATAGATTCAGACATACAGATTTCACCAAATCCCAGCACGGGAATTTTTAAAATATTTTTCAAAAATATTCAGAATGGAAAATTAAGTATAGCAGATATAAACGGAAATGAAATTTATACAAGACAGCTAAATGAAGAAACTGAATTTGAGGTAGATATTCAATCTTATCCTTCAGGTATTTATATAGTAAGATTTCAGTCAGGAGATAAGGTAATTATGAAAAAAATAATTAAAAATTAACTATTATCAAGAAGAAATGTTAAACTCTGAATAATTTATTCAGAGTTTTCTTTTATTAAAGGAAGTTACCAACTTTATTAATTCTTTATAAAAGAAAAAATAAGAAAAAAATGTAGTTTATAAATAAAAATGTGTAAATTAGCACATTGAGATTCTACATTGTACTTTCTTCTACTTTTTAAAGATTAGTTTTAAGTCTGATTTTTTCTCAAATGATTTTTACCAAAATTTTAATTTTTTTATATGAACATTTTTATTTCAAACCTGAACTACAGGTTAACAGACGAAGATTTACAAGAACTATTTTCAGAGTATGGAGAAGTACAATCAGCAAAAATAATTCAAGATCGTGAAACTGGACGTTCCAGAGGTTTTGGATTTGTTGAAATGGCAGATCAGGAAGCTAGAAAAGCTATTGAAGAACTAAACCAGAAAGAACTTGACGGTAAGGTGATTAATGTTTCTGAAGCAAGGCCGAGAGAATCAAAGCCTAGAAACAATTTCAGAAGAAATTATTAATTAACTTAATAAAGTAAGTAGCAAATTAAAAGGCTGGAATACAATTCCAGCCTTTTTTGTTTTATAAAAATTAGAACGGAAAAATGCTCCTCTCTAACTTCCTTACATCTTATAACTTCACATCAATACCCAAATAGAACATAGCAGGAGTTATAGGAGCATAAACAATAGAAGTATCAAAATAAGAACCGAAAGGATTTTCCGCATCAATAATAGGATTCTTTTGTTCATATCCTCCCAGATTTTCCACTCCAACATAAACTCTGAGCTTATCTGAAAAATACCGGGAAATTTGAGCATTCATCAAAGCATAATCAGGAGAATAGGATCTTCGTTGGAAATCTGCCGGATTTTGAGAAGTATCTGGTAAACATTGTTTTCCTATATACTGTAAAGTAAAGTCAAAAGCCCATTTATCCTTTTTCTCCGTTTCATTGGTTGAATAAGAAGCGGTAAACAATCCCCTGTTTTGGGAAGTAAAAGGAACTTGTCTTTTTCCGTCCATATAATCAGCTTTAATATCATACCATTTATAAGCCAGGTGGAATTCTAAATTATTGGTAGGGAAAATATCCCAAACAGCCTGAAAGGAATTGGAATACGATTTACCATTCAGATTATAAAACCAAAGTTCCTGAGGAGATCTGTCCAGATCTACTAAAACCTGATTCTCAAAGTCGGTTCGGTAGAAATCTATTGTGAAAGTATTTTTAACCTTTCCGATCTTGAAATCCTGTACCAGACTTGCTCCGTAATTCCAGGCAATTTCGGGTTCCAGACCATAAATATCTCCACCATTTGACTGTATATGAACCTGTCTGGAAGAAGCAAAATATTGCATATTTTCAGCAAATATATTAGCCGTTCTCATTCCCCTTCCTGCTGCCAGTCGTAAAGTAGTTTTAGGCAAGACAACATATTTGATATTTAATCGAGGTAGAAACTGAGTTCCTGCCAAATTGTGAAAATCGGTACGTAAACCGGCAACTACAGTTAAATTTTTTAAGGAAGTATCCGTATATTCCGCAGAAATTCCGGGAACATCTTCCGTTCTTTTATAATTTACATTTTCAAAATCTTCATTGTAGGAATCGTGAAGATAACCAACTCCCAACGTATATTTATGGTTGGTATTTCCTATGATGCTTTCAAACAATAAATTAGTGAAAAATGTATTTTGATTTCCGTTGTATAACCGTTGTCCAAAATAACTGTCAATGTTGTGTGTAATGAATTTGGTTTGTAACCCGATACTTTGGTAAGGTTTGTCTAAAAAAACATATCCGGTTTTGTTCCAGATTTCAAAATGGGAATTTTCAATTCCTACTCCATAATTATTTTGAGTAAGCCGGTCTGTAGATTCTCGGAAATCTTTCTCACCACCCACTTGTTTATCATACAATCCCTGAATGGCAAAAATTGATCCCCATCCGTTTTTCTGAATACCATCGTAGCGGAGGATATTCATGGCATTGAGTTGCTTGGACAAAGGAACATCCAGAAAATTATCATCATTCATGTCTTCCTTTGCAAATCTTCCGTCAAGATGGATCAGGGAAGTATTGCTCCAATTGTTTTCCAGCTTGGTGGCATTAACCGCATTAAATTCCAGACGGGCATTTTGGTTGGCATAAAAATTCAGGTTGGTGAAATCCTTGTCTTTATATTTCATCAATTCCGTATTGATTTGCCCGGTAATGGCTTCATATCCGTTATTTACCGTACTTCCACCTTTGGTTAGCTGTATGGAATTGATCCAGGTTCCGGGAAGAAAGTTGATACCACTGGCAGAAGTCAGTCCTCTCACTTCCGGCATATTTTCCACCGTAATGGAAGTATATTTTTGATCCAGTCCCAGCATTTTGATCTGTTTAGATCCGGTGGCGGCATTGGTAGTGGAAACATCTACCGTAGGATTAGTTTCAAAGCTTTCCGCCAGATTACAGCAAGCTGCTTTCAGTAACTCTGTTTTATTGATCTGGTAAGTAAGATCAACGGAATTTGCCTTGATGTTTACTGCTTTTGCCCGTTGACGGATGATGACTTCGTCCAGTACTTTTTCCTTAGCATCGGATGGATATTCCGGTTCTAGGTAAACTTCAATTGGTTTATCTATGGATTCCACTTTTATTTCCTGAGTTGCGAATCCTTCTTTTTCCGCAACAATATTATAAAGTCCGGCATGGTACATCAACTCAAAGTTTCCCAAGCTGTCCGTTACGGTTTTCATGACCGGATGTTCCTTCCAGTGAACCTCTGCTCCGTTGATCGGAACGATGTCTCCACTTGGTGTGGAAACAAATAATCGCCCTTTTAGTGTATTGTGCTGGGCAAGCATAAATGTTCCTATACAAAGTAGGAGTATTGTTATATATTTTTTCATTTTTTACTCTTAGTGTTAAAGCTTTTAATTTTTTGATAGTTAGTAAATAATCAATAAACAAACTCATTTTTCCTGATAGGAACAGAGCCTGAAAAAAATCAAGAATTAAAAATGAAAAAATAATTAGCCATAATAAGTGTACCGGCAGTAGAGTTGATAAAGATTCTCCTGTGCAGGCGGAGGATTTGAATATAATTGAGGTATTTTATTCTCCTGATTGAAGGAATAATCAGTGAAGTCAAAAGAAAAATCAGTTTGAATTCCTACAAGGGAAAATCCGGATAACTGAAATGCTTTTTCAAATGAGAAAATGCTGTTTTCCTTAGATTTGATGAGAACATCTTTGCAGCAATTGTCTTTTTTGAAGGATGGAATTTCCTTTGTATTGGGAAGTTTCTTTGTTCCGTCAAACTTTTTTGAATTTACTGTGTAGCCTATATTTTCTCCGTGACACCAGTTCTGGTACACAAAGATGTTAAGATTTGTGAATAAAATCAGACAAATCAGAAATATAGACTGAAATAATCTCATGCTGCAAAGATATGACAAAAATTATTCCATTAGAAAATAAATGAAAAAACCCTGCCTAATAAGCAGGATTTTTATAATTGAAAGTGTAAGTTAATGTTTAAAATGCCGCACTCCGGTGAAGATCATAGGAATACCGTGTTCGTCGCAGGCTTCAATACTTTCCTTGTCGCGGATAGAACCTCCAGGCTGGATAATCGCCTTAATTCCGTTTTCAGCGGAAACATCCACAACATCACGGAAAGGAAAGAAAGCATCGGAGGCAAGCACCAGATTTTCGGTTTTCTTTTCCCTTGCCCGTTCAATAGCCTGTTGGGCAGCCCAGATCCGGTTGGTTTGTCCTGCTCCGATTCCTATTGCCTGTTTACCGGAGGCAACTACAATCGCATTTGATTTAGCATGTTTTACGATTTTCTGTGCAAAAACCAGATCTTCCAGTTGTTCTCGTGTCGGAGCCAGTTTGGTTACTTGTTCAAATTCGCTGGCAGTGGTTTTGTCGGTATCCTGAACCAGTAATCCGCCGTCTACTTTTACAAATTCTACGGTGTCAGATAACGGATTGTTTACTTTTATGATCCGCAGGTTCTTTTTGGTTGAGAAAACCTGTAAAGCTTCCTGTGTAAAAGAAGGTGCAATAACAATTTCCAGGAAGGTAGGAGCTAACAGTTCCGCTGTTTTTCCGTCTACTTCCTTGTTGAAGGCTACAATTCCTCCGAAAATGGAAACCGGATCGCAATCAAAGGTTTTTTGGTAAGCTTCGGCGACCGAATCTCCTAACGCAACTCCGCATGGAGTGGAATGTTTCACAGCACAACAGGCAATTTCTGCAAATTCGTTTACCACTTTGTATGCCATGTCCATATCACGGAAATTATTGAATGAAAGTTCTTTACCTTGTAATTGTTCAAAACCTTTCATAGCTCCGTTTGTGGTTTTGTCTATATAAAAAGCGGCTTTCTGGTGCGGGTTTTCTCCATATCGTAAATCTTCTACTTTTTCATAGGAAACAGGAAGATAGTGTGGGTAATCGTTTTGTAAAATATAAGTGGAAATGGCAGCATCATAGGCAGAAGTCAGGTTAAAGACTTTTCCGGCCAATAATTTTCGTGTAGCCAGGGAAGTATCTCCGTTTTCTGTCATTTCTTTGGTCACTACTTCGTAGTCTTCAATTTGGGAAATTACGGTTACCGATTTAAAGTTTTTGGCTGCAGACCGCAACATGGAAGGTCCGCCTATATCAATAAATTCGATCATTTCCGGTTCAGATAATCCGGTATTCATCTTTTCAAAGAAAGGATATAAATTTACTACAACCATATCAATAGGCTGTATTTGGTGTTCTGCAATGATTTTCAGGTGTTGTTCATTGTCGCGTAACGCCAGAATTCCTCCGTGGATATTCGGATGCAGGGTTTTTACCCGTCCATCCAGCATTTCAGGAAAATGAGTTACTTCATCAATTTCAATAACCGAAATTCCATTTGACTGAAGGTGTTTGTACGTTCCTCCGGTAGAGATGATTTCATATCCTTGGGAAAGTAAGAATTTCGAAAATTCTATCAGATGGGTTTTGTCTGATACGCTTATTAAAGCTCTTTTCATGAATATACGTTTATTTAGTTTATAATTAGTTTAGGTTTATTCGGTGATAAGGTAAAATGCTTTTCCTTTGATTTCATCATCGTAAGAGAGTGGATAATCCTGATATTCTTCCCAGAAAAATTGTGTGTTTAATTTCACTCCATTCTCTTTTGAATAGTTATTCAGGATATATCGGGATTGTATAAGATTTTCTACTTTTCCGCTGATAGGGGTAAAAATGGCTCTTCCTTTTGGTATGGAAATTAATTTCATTTCATTGTTTGAAGGCAGGACTTCTAATTTCACAGGATATCCTGAATAAAATATGGTGGATTTGCTTATGGTATCGAATTTAACATAATAAGCAATCGGATTTTTTATGTCGGCAGGAATATAACGCAGACTGTCTGTCAGGTATTTACTTATTTCATGTAAAGATTTATACATGGATTTATACATTTCTTCCGTGTTTGTAGAAGTTTCGTTTTTCATGACAAGTAACTGGGTTCCCGGGAAATCCATATAGTTTATTTCCCCCACAGTTAAATCCTTATTAATGTCATCTTTGTTTAGTTTTCGTTCCAGTTTTGTAAGGCTGGCTTCCAGGTTTTCTTTTAGTTTATTCGTATATAAATAGGCAAAAATACGGTTGAAATAGGAGAAATCTCCTGATTTTAAGTTAATGGAAACTTGAGTTACTCCTTTTTCGGATTTAAACTGAATGTCTTCTGTACAGATAACACGGGTTTCTACAAATATTATTTGGGACTGTATGTATTGGTTGATTTTGCTTTTAATTATTTTGTATTCTCCTTTTCCTATTTTGCTGTTTTTTTTATTAGACCAGGTAAGGCTACTTTCTTCTCCTTTGTAAGGAGAAAAGTAATTGACCCGGGTATTTATTGAATCTTCACTGATTAAAGTTCCCCAGGTTCCATAATTTTCCAGATCATTAAATTCCAGAAAAACTTCGCTTATGGGATTGTTAAATTCTTTATAAGAATGGATTTCAATATTTTTTGGAAGAAATGAAGGGATGATGCAACCGGCTACAATTAGTAAGAACAGGAATATTAAAAAAATATTGACAATCTTTTTCATGTAAAATAATTAATAAATAAGCACAAATTATGAAAAAAATATATTTTCCACCATTTTATATATGGCTACAAATCTACAAAAAACATTATTTAAAACAGAATTAAATAAATGAATTTTAAAAGATAAAAACCTATCCATATGGGTAGGTTTTTAATATAAAAAAAGATAAATTAGTTTTTTTATTTTGATGTAGACTTTTTGGCTTCTTGGACAGGTATGGGAGGTGTCGGTTCTACTTTACCCTGAACTTTTACTGTTAAAGCAGGACTTTTCACATCGTTGGAGTTAATGGTAATAACTTTATTGAAATTACCAATGTTAGCTGTATTATAAGTTACGGTAATTTCTCCTTTTTTTCCTGGTGCAATAGGTTCCGTTGGCCATTTAGGTACTGTACATCCGCAAGAGGTGTTTATATTGGAAATAATAAGAGGCTTGTTTCCTACATTCTGGAATTTTACTATTCTTTGTCCGTCGGAGCCATTGGTTACCGTACCGTAATCCACGGTGTTATTTTCATAATTGGTGATTTTCAGTTCTTGTGCTTTTCCTGTAATGAAAGCGCCAAGGATGAATGCTGAGCCTAAAAGAAATTTTTTCATATTCTGAATCTGTATATTTATATAGGTTTAATTAATTATTTTACTTCTCCTTTGATCCGTAAAAGTTTTCTGGAAGCAACTGGATCATTGCTGAACACTTCTATGGATTTTGAAAATTTGCCTACGATTTTTGTGTCATACTGCACAGTTATTTCTCCCGTCTTTCCAGGTAAAATGGGAGTCCGGGTCCAGGAAGGAATAGAACAATCACAGGAAGATTTTACATTGGAAATAATCAGAGGTTTATTTCCGGTGTTGGTAAATTTAAATGTTTGTTTACCATCAGCCCCTTTTTTAACAGTTCCGTAATCAATTTGATCTTGGGCGAAAGAAATTGATTGAGCTGATAGACTGAAACTTAAACATGCTAAGAAAACAAATGCAATAATCTTTTTCATTCTGATATAGTATGTTAACATTTATTCAAAAATAATACCAAAGCACGAATTCAAAAATAATTAAAATATTTTTTTGAAGAAAGGTACTTTTTTGAGTATATGACGTGTTAGTAAAGTGCAAATTAAAACAGTTATCAATACTGCCAGAGTCCATTTAATTACAGGAGGAAAATTAAAATCAAGTAGTGCATAAACCATGCTCATCAAAATGATTTGATGCAGCCAATATATTCCATAAGAATAGGGAGTAAAAAAGGAGAGGGTTTCCTGAAATTTCGGTTTTGTTTTCAGGAATATGGAAATAAGGGCAAAAGTCATAATTACAGAAGTTAGACTGTATGATACCGCATTAATAATTCCGTTTAAAGACTCACTAAGCGTAGGCGCCCAAATAAATTTCCAGTAAACCAGGAATAACAAAGACAGAACAGCTATGGGAACAAATATTTTTTGTTCAGGTACCCAGCCTTCCTTGGTAAACCAACGATATTTATTTCCATAAACACCTAAGAAAAACATAGCGGCATATCCGATAATCCGGGCGGGTTGAAAATATAGAATATAACTTATATTAGACCAGTCGTTAACAGGTTTATAATAGGAAGATGAAAGAAAATAGGTTACACAAGTGATTATTATAACCAAGAAAATCATCCAGGCAGGGGAAATGGATTCAGGTTTGTTTTCATTGTTTTGTTTTGTGTTTGAAATTAATCCATAGACAACAAGAAAAAAGAATAAAACTCCTAAAAACCAGTAATGGGCTTGCTGGTAGGCAGGTCCGAAAAAGGAATGAGTTACATATTCAAGAATAGGAGTGGAGGGATATCCTAACGCAACTACGGATGCACGTGAGAAAAATGGAGCTACTAATAAAACCCCCAGTATCCAAGGCAAGCCAATATGCATGAATTTATCGTAAATAAAAGAATTCTTGCCTCTTTTTGCCAAAGATGGGAGAGCAAAATAGCCGGCAAGGAAAAACATGACTGTCATGGGGAAAGAGTCCAGAATTACAACCAGAACAGTAAATCCTAAACTTTGATTTTTATCAATTACATACCACCATTCCGGAACATATTCCATATAAGTCATTGCAGCATGTAAACCGATTACAAAAACAACCATGATGAATCTCAGATTGTCTAATCCCAGCATTCTTTGAGGTTTCATATTCTTTAATTTTAGCTTTTAGTGTACAAATTTAAAGGCTTTCCTTTTAAATGCCGGGGTTTTTCAGTAATGAGTTTTGTCAGGATTATGGTTAAATAGTTTGATTTTCAGTACTATAAAATTATTTTAATTTGGCTCGTAAGTATTGATTGGGATAGGTTATGCCTTCTCTCAGGATGTTTGCTGCCTGTAATGGGAAATAAGGGTTTCTGAGTAATTCCCTGCCCAGGATTATAAGATCAGCCTCACCATTTTCCAGAATTTCTTCCGCCTGAATAGCATTGGTTATCAATCCGACTGTTCCTGTTGTAATATCTGCCTGATTTTTGATCTGATTGGCAAAAGGTACTTGATACCCTGGTTTTAAAGGAATCTGGGCATGAGGAACTAATCCACCGGAAGAAATATCCATAACATCTACTCCTGAATTTTTCAATATTTTTGAAAGTTTTACGGATTCTTCCACAGACCAACCTCCGTCAACCCAGTCGGTAGCGGAAATTCTCACCCATAAAGACATAGATTCAGGAAAAATGGTTTTAACAGAATCAACAATTTCCAGTAAAAGACGGATTCTGTTTTGGAATTCTCCACCATATTCATCTGTTCTTTTATTGCTTATTGGAGAGAAGAATTGGTGAATCAGATAACCGTGGGCTGAATGAATTTCTATGAAATCATAACCTGCCATAATTGCCCGTCTTGCAGCTTCTTTAAAATCCTGAATTATGATCTTGATTTCATCTTTAGATAATTCCTTTGGTTTTTGGGAGGCATCATCAAATGGAATAGGAGAGGGAGCGATTATATGCCAGGAGCTGAATCCTTCTTCCAATTTTTCTTCCGGTTTCCAGGGTATCTTTGTTGCTGCTTTTCTTCCGGCATGGGCCAGTTGAATTCCGGCCAGGGTATTTTGTTTATGAATGAAATTTACAATTTTACTCAATTCCAGTATATGTTCATCTCTCCAGATTCCCAGGTCACGGTAACTGATTCTACCCTGAGGGGAAACCGCAGTTGCTTCCTGAATGATGGCTGAAACACCTCCTATTGCGCGCGTTCCGTAATGTATCAGATGCCAGTCGTTTGCAAATCCGTCGTGTGCGGAATACTGACACATAGGAGACATAACAATTCTGTTTTTAAGGTTGATTTTTTTAATAAGAGAGGAGTGAATAGTCTGGACATTTTATTATAGGTTTAAGCTTGATGTAAATTTAAAATAATTATTGCCAGATACCAAGGAATACCAATCAAAAATAAATTGAAATAAGTTGGTAGCAGAGATTTTGCTGCAAACGAATAAACAGTTGAGAGGTATGACTTTATAAGGGAAGTTTTCTATAATAATTTGTTATTATATGCAAAAACAATGGCTGAAGTTGTATTCTTAACATTGAATTTGGAGAAAATATTAGATTTATGGAATTTTACAGTGCTGACGTTAATAAAAAGGATGTTGGCTATTTCTTCATTAGAATATCCCTGAGCAGCCAGTTGAAGAATATCTCTTTCCCTATTGGTTATTTTGATTTTTGAAATGACATCCCATTTCTTGCTTTTAAAAGAATAAACATAATTATTTAAAACATCGTCTACCTTTACCATAACATTCCCGGGATTACTATGAGTGGATAATCCTAAAACACATAAGGCAAACTGAACATTTCCTTCTTCAGTCAAAAAAACAGGAGTACATTTCTGATTTACCATTATGGTTCTCCCTCCGGGTTGTTTTAAGCGGTAGTCATAGGAGATCATTGATTTCATTCTGTCATTAATTGGTAATTGGTGGAAAAGATCATATCCTATTTTGTCAATTTCATAAAGTAATTTTAAATCTTCTTCAACCACTACTTTTTTATAAAAAGAATACCCCATTTTTAGAACCTCTTGGGTTTTATATCCACATAAAAATAACGGGTTGGAAGAAACATATACAAATCCACGTTTGTAATAATCAACAACATAGATACTCTGTCTCATCACCTTTGAGAAAGCATCCAGCAAATTAAAAAAGGGTTTGATTAATTCTATATTTTTATCATCAGCATTTATTTTTTCAAAAAATTGGTGTATTCCATTCATGTCCATAAAACCAAAAAATCAGTAAATAATGTTATGTTTTAAATAGTATAAGCTAAACTAAGTAAAAACTAGATTTATCAGACTATACTAAAGTTTAGTTTTTGCTCTGGAAGCGCAAATCCATACTTTAGTATAGGTAATAAAAGAAATTCTATTTAATACTTTTGTATTAGATATTAAATTATTAATTAAAATAAAAGATTAATTGTTTTTTGGATAAATAGATGAACTTATTAAAGAAAGTTCAAAACTTATTTAAAATAATAAATACAAATGTACAAAAAATGAAATTAAAAAAGTAAAGAAAGTTCATCTTATGTTAAAAATAAGATATAATAATGTTCATTGATAATTTCTCTGATAACGAATTTTCAAGCAATAACAAAAAACTAAACTATAAAAATAAATAATACACTTTATTTATGAAAAATTTAAAACTTTTATCCTTTGTTATTATCTTCTATTTATACGGAAATATAGTACATAGTCAGGTTACCATAGGAGCTATAACAGAATCTGACAGTAGAGCCTTATTAGATTTAAAAAATCAAACAGACAACTTAAGCACCAAAGGAATTTTATTGCCAAGTGTAGCAATAGCAGATACTCTTACTTTTGGTTTGACAGATGATTCTAAGACCGCCGGAATGTTAGTGTATAACACCGCTTCAAAGAATTCTCCCACCAAAAACAAAGGAAAAGGAATTTACTACTGGAATGGTTTCGTTTGGAAATGGATAAATAACGGTATATCTGGAGCCAACCCGAATAACTGGTCATTGACCGAAAACTTGGGAACAATCTTCGGAACAAATTTTCTCAGAACCACAGATGCAAAAGATTTGGTAATCAAAACTAATAGTTTTGATCGGATGCGGATTTTATCTACCGGAAATGTAAGTATAGGTACTGTTATCCCAACCCAAAAACTGGAAGTGGGTGGATCCGGGCAGATAAATGATGTAATTTATCTGAAAACAACACCAGCAGCACCGCAAGATGGTACATATCCTTTAGTGGTGGATAATTTGACAGGTCAGTTGTATGCAGTAAAATCTCCTACAAACCCAGATGTAGTTGCCTTTAATTATGTAAAGTATGTATTAAATTAAAAAAGGTAGATGGAGATTTTGTTAAGGATTTTATTACCAATATTCCGACAAGTCAATACACAGTTATTATTGTAGGTTCAGCTTTCAACGCCCATGGCTAATTATTTAGTAGGTCTTAAGCAGACAGATACTAGCCTTGGAGGAACATTTTCCCTGTTTAATGTATATGCAGATAATGATGTAGCGATAACTGGCAACAATAATGACCCTATTTATAGAACGACAGATAAATGGCATTTACATGCGGATTATGTGGGAGCACTTCTTCTGAATTATTTTCCATTAGAAGTGGAGATGGAACCTAGGAAATCTATTGTATTACCATTAATAATTCCGTAATGAATATGCTATTTACCCAGACATATGATCTTTCTTCATCAAGTACGGGAACAGGTAATATGTCTGGTGGTTTGTAAAACTTTTAGTTATGTACAGAAAGAAAAAAATGACTAAAGAATTAGGTGTGAGAGCCAATAATCAAAATATAAAATTTTGTTTATGGCCACTTTATGTACAAAATAACTTTAAAAACATAACATATATATATATAAACACTGAATAACTTTAAATGACGTTTTAGATTAATTGTAAGATTTCCTGTCAGGTATTCCTTAGGATTGCTCTGGCGGGATTTCTATTTTGGATAGATAAAACTTGGCAGCTTGTCAGAAGTAATGCATGTCTTGTCTTAATTCATGAAAAGAAAATAATAATAAACAGTAAAACAGTTAAAAAATTACCGTTTTTTTTAAGCCGATAACCATCCTTTTTTCCTATCTTTATCCTTAATTTTAATATGAATAAAAATCATGCATTTTCAGGGTGTGAGTTATATCATATCGAAGAAAAAAGATTATTTTGATATATAATAGTACCTTTGCAAGTGCAAAAAATAAGAAAAATAAATCATGGAAAAATTAGTAAAATCATTAGAAAAGCTGGGAATTACCGGCGTTAAAGAAATTATTCATAATCCATCCTATGAACAATTATTTCAGGCGGAAATGGATCCTGCCAACCAAGGATACGAAAAAGGCGAGCTAACTACCTCCGGAGCCGTATCCGTAAAGACAGGAATTTTCACCGGACGTTCTCCCAAAGACAGATATATAGTAAAAGACTCAGTAACAGAAAACACCATCTGGTGGGACGGAAAAATCAACCTTCCAACCACCACCGAAATATTCAATGACCTGAAAGGATTGGTTACCAACCAGCTTTCCAATAAAAAGCTATACGTAGTAGATACTTTCTGCGGAACAAACAAAGACACCAGAATGAAGGTTCGTTTCATTATGGAAGTAGCATGGCAGGCACACTTTGTAACCAATATGTTTATCCGTCCTTCCGGGTACGAACTGGAAAACTACGGAGAACCGGATTTCACTATTTTGAACGGATCAAAAATAACCAATCCAAACTGGAAAGAACAAGGTTTGAACTCCGAGAACTTTGTAATGTTCAACCTTACAGATAAAATACAAATTATTGGAGGAACTTGGTATGGAGGAGAAATGAAAAAAGGTATGTTCTCCATGATGAACTACTACCTTCCATTAAAAGGAATGGCTTCCATGCACTGCTCAGCTAACGTAGGAGAAGCCGGAGATGTAGCTGTTTACTTTGGTTTGTCAGGAACAGGAAAAACAACCTTATCTGCTGACCCTAAACGTTATCTAATCGGAGACGATGAGCACGGATGGGATAACAACGGAGTATTCAACTACGAAGGAGGATGCTATGCAAAAGTTATCGACCTTTCCGAAGAAAAAGAACCGGATATCTGGAGAGCAATTAAAAGAGACGCTTTATTAGAAAACGTAGTAGTAAAACCAAACGGAGAAGTAGATTTCGCTGACGGTTCCATTACTGAAAATACTCGTGTTTCTTATCCGATCTATCACATCAACAAAATCGTTCTTCCATCCAAAGCAGGACACGCTAAAAAAATCATTTACCTTTCTGCTGATGCATTCGGAGTATTACCTCCGGTTTCCATCCTAGATGAAGAACAAGCACAATATCACTTCCTTTGTGGATATACTTCCAAATTAGCAGGAACTGAAAGAGGAATCACAGAACCTCTACCATCATTCTCTCCTGCATTCGGAGAAGCATTCCTTTCCCTTCACCCAACTATGTATTCCAAAACCCTAGTATCTAAAATGAAAGAACATGGAGCAAAAGCATACTTGGTAAACACAGGATGGAACGGAACAGGAAAACGTATTTCATTAAAAGATACCCGTGCAATCATTGATACCATCATTGACGGTTCTATTGATAAAGCACCAAGAAGTACAGTTCCTTTCTTGAACCTTACTTTCCCAACTAAATTAGACAACGTTTCTGATATCTTGGATCCAAGAACTACTTATGCTAACGTATCAGAATGGGAAACTAAAGCAAAAGACCTGGCAGCTAAATACATTGCAAACTTCGAACAGTATACTGATACTGAAGAAGGTAAAAAATTAGTGGTAGCTGGACCAAAATTATAAGAGATTTAACTCTATAATAACTCAAAAAACCCTGAATTTTCAGGGTTTTTTGTTTTCACATAAGTCAATCACTCGGTAGTAATGGCTGTCGGATATTTCCGTAATTTTTCCATATATTTCAAATTACATTTTATACGAAACCTATTCCGTAAAAACTACAAAATTCCCTACCTTTGACGTTCCATATGAAAGATTTATTTGCAGACTTAAACGAAGTTCAGAAACAAGCGATTAGTGCTACCGATGGTCCTTTAATGATTATTGCCGGAGCCGGTTCAGGGAAAACACGCGTACTTACCTATCGTATAGCGCACCTGATAGAAAAAGGAGTAGATTCCTTCAATATTCTGGCTTTAACTTTTACCAACAAAGCAGCAAGGGAAATGAAAGAAAGAATTTCCACCCTTATAGGAGGAACAGAAGCCAAGAACCTCTGGATGGGAACTTTTCACTCCGTTTTTGCAAGAATCCTTCGTGCTGAAGCAAACCGATTGGGCTTTCCTTCCAATTTCACCATATACGATACGCAGGACAGTGTAAATGTGATTAAAAAAGTGATCACGGAAATGCAGCTGGATACCGATATTTATAAACCCAAACAAGTATTGGGACGGATTTCCACCTATAAAAATAATCTGATAACCGTTCGGGCTTATTTCAACAATCCGGAACTGGTGGAGGCAGACACTGCTGCTATGCGTCCGAAGATCGGGGAGATTTACAAAGCTTATGTAGAACGATGCTTCAAATCCGGAGCGATGGATTTTGATGATCTGTTGCTTCGTACCAATGAATTACTGACCCGTTTTCCCGAAGTGCTGGCAAAATATCAGGATCGGTTTCGCTATATCATGGTAGATGAGTATCAGGATACCAATCATTCACAATATTTGATTGTGAAAGCACTCGCTTCCCGGTTTGAAAATATCTGTGTAGTAGGAGACGATGCCCAGTCTATTTATGCCTTTCGCGGAGCGAACATCCGGAATATTTTGAATTTCCAGAAAGATTACCC
Source organism: Apibacter sp. (assembly GCA_031552575.1). Lineage (GTDB taxonomy): Bacteria > Bacteroidota > Bacteroidia > Flavobacteriales > Weeksellaceae > Apibacter. The sequence continues at coordinate 42,361 of JAVBMH010000011.1, forward strand.
CGATGCCAAAGTGATTCCGTTGGAACAAAATTACCGTTCCACCCAAATCATTGTAGAAGCAGCCAATGAAGTAATTGCGAAAAACAAGGAACAACTGGAAAAAAGCGTTTGGACACAAAATCCGCAAGGAGATAAAATTCCCGTATACCGGGCACTTTCCGATGCGGACGAAGCTAACTATGTTGCAGCAGAAATTTTTTCTCTGAAAATGTCGCAACAAAAGAAGAACAAAGAATTTGCCGTATTATATCGTACCAATGCCCAGTCACGTGCCATAGAAGAAGCATTACGAAAAAAAAACATTTCCTACCGTGTTTTCGGAGGATTATCCTTTTACCAAAGAAAGGAAATCAAAGACTTATTGGCCTACCTTCGGGTTCTCGTTAATCCCAAAGACCAGGAAGCCTTGTTGCGGATCATCAATTATCCCACACGGGGAATAGGAGATACCACTGTAAACAAACTGATTGTAGGAGCAGATCAGCAAGGAAAATCATTGGATGAAATACTGGAGAATATAGAATTATACGGACAATCTTTCGGATTGAATAAACCTACCATAGAAAAGTTAGCCAATTTTTGGACAATGATCCAAAGTTTTCAGGTTTTATTGAAAACGGAAGATGTGTATGAAGTAGCCATGAAAGTGGCGGTAACTTCAGGTATATTGAGAACATTAAAAGAAGACGATACACCCGAAGGAATTTCGAGGGTAGAGAACATCCAGGAGTTGATGAACAGCTTACAGGGATTTGTGGAAGAACAACGGCAATTGGACGAAGGAGATCCGAGTCTGAATTACTTTTTAGAAAACATAGCTTTAGCTTCCGATCTGGATTCTGGTGATGAAGAGGAAGACAAAGTGTCTTTGATGACCATACATCTGGCAAAAGGATTGGAATTTCCGGTTGTTTTCATAGTAGGGCTGGAAGAAAACCTGTTTCCATCCCAAATGTCATTAAATACCCGTCAGGAACTCGAAGAAGAACGCCGGTTATTTTATGTGGCATTGACGAGAGCCGAAGAAAAAGCCTATTTCACTTACGCTACTACTCGCTTCCGATGGGGAAAAATCGTAGATGGAGAACCTAGCCGTTTTCTGGAAGAAATAAATGAAAAACATCTTGAAATGTTGAATATCAACTTTCTTTCATCTGCCAGAAATAATTCAGGATTAAACGCAGATTTGTTCGAAGATGATTTTATACCCCGTTATCCGCAAGGACCTTCTCCCAAATATCAGCCCAAAGAATCTCCTAAAACTCTGCAGAATTTAAAGCCTGTTTCCAGTGCTAAGTTATCCCATCCGGTAGGTGGATCAGTTTCCGATCTGAAAGTAGGAAATGAAGTGTTGCACGACCGTTTCGGGAAAGGAGTTGTTCTTTCCATAGAAGGAGATCCGGACAATGCCAAAGCCATCATTAAATTCGAAAATGAAGGAGAAAAGAAACTCCTGCTGAAATTTGCAAAACTGAAAGTTTTATAGACCAGTTATATATTACCTGAAAAAAGGTCATTGTATTAAATATTAAGAACAAAGATTTTTCGTGATATTTACTTCTAATATAGAATTCCAGAGGGTTAAATTTATTTTTTAATATATTTGTTAATCTGAACGATTAAAAAATGGTAGAAAAATTAGAAAAGATACTGATTAAATCAGGAGAAAGAAATTTCTTGTTGAATTTAATCAGGTATGGGAGAAGAGATTTCAGCAATTCCATTGAATTTATAGATTTCCTTACAGAGGCAATTTATACCAACCCGATTATTAAGGAAAAGTTTATAGGAAGACTCAATCCTATATTCAGAAATATTTACATGCAGAGGTTTATGACGGATTTCCGGATTTTTTCAGATGATAAACTGATTACTTTATTTTTCCGTCAGATAGGTACTAAGATTCTGCCCCAGATTTCAGATGATCAAACTTTATTATCATTGGCAAACGAAGTATTGTATTCCAAAGATAATCACAACTTTGTGAAAATAATCCCGGTTGACCGGTGGATGAAGTTTTTTGAAGTTTTATTCACGAATGACAAGATAATTTGCAATAAAGAATACGTAAAGAAACAGATACGGGAAGGAGCCATTATTTTAATAGACAGGATAATAGGTGGAGCGGTAGATCCGGAAGTATTCAAAATGAATTATATAAAAGAGATTGAAGGAAATCCTTTTCAGAAATTAGCACGGAATTTAATTAAAACCCTTCAGGATCATGAAATGATAGATTCTGAAAAAATGGAAGAGTTAGAACATCAGATCAGGATTTGCCAGATCTATCTGGATAATATTATAGATCAGAAAGAAAAAAAGGGAATATCCTTACGGATAACCATTAAAATAACACGGTTAAGGCAGCAACTGGAACGAATTTCTGTTTTACTGGACGCTTTGTATTTGCTGGATACAAGATCATTGGCTTATGCAATGGCTAATATTACCAAAAACTGGCTGGGATTTTATTCGCCTAAAAGTAATGTGACCAATTCTTTTCAAAGTACTATTTATATAGTAACGTTTTTAGTCACCTGGTATAATCGGCAAACAGGAGAAAAATACATTACTTCTACCCCTAAGGAATATTTACAAATGTTTTATTCTGCAGCAGGAGGAGGCTTTGTAGTTGCAATTTTGTGCTTCATAAAAACACAGATGGGAATGGGGATACATACTCCTTTTGTACAGGCGGTGCTGTATAGTTTTAATTATGCATGGGGATTTATTGCCATTTATTTGATGCACTGGACTTTGGCAACCAAACAACCGGCCATGACGGCAGCCACTTTGGCGCATGCGTTGAATCAGGATGAGAAATCGGCAAGTGATTATAAGGAATTTGGATTGTTTTTTACCCGGTTATTCAGGAGTCAGTTTATTGCGTTTATAGGAAACGTTTTTGCTGTGTTTATAGTGGCGGTTTCCATTTATTATCTCTTACATAATTTTACAGATATAGAGATTATCAATCAGCACAAAGCGGATGATTTCAGGGATGAATTAATTAATCTGGATGCTAAGATTTTTTGGTTTGCTTCTATTGCCGGTGTATTTTTGTTCTTATCAGGATTGGCTTCCGGTATTATGGAAAACTATACCCGGTATCATAATATTCCCGAACGGTTGTACCATCATCCGTTGTTGAAGAAGGTTATGAAAGAAAACAGACGAAGAAAGTGGGTGGACTGGTATGAAGATAAAATAGGAGGAATTACCGGAAATGCTTTTTTGGGGCTTTGTTTGGGAAGTGCTTTTCTGATAGGGAATTTTTTAGGTATTCCTTTTGATATCCGGCATATTACCTTTTCTGCAGGTAATTATGCTATTGCTCTGTGTTACTTTGACTTTGATATTTACTGGAAAGATTTTCTGATAGGTTTTGTAGGAATATTCGGTATAGGAATTTTTAACTTTCTTATAAGTTTCTCACTTTCTCTTTGGGTTGCCATGAAATCGGTAAACGTTCCAACTCGGGAAATGGGAAAGATATTATATTCAGCACTTAGATTGTTTATACGAAATCCGTTGAGTTTCTTTTTACCAGTTAAAATAAAATGAAAACGAAATATAAAACTAAAGAAGCCCTGTGATTAATGTGATTAACAGGGCTTTTGTATTTTTATTTAACTATTATAATCTTTTTATTGATTTTTTTATTGTCCTTCAATGTAAACTGTACAAAATAGATTCCCGGTTCAGAGAGATAAAAACTTTGCGTGTCTGATCCTTCCACATTCTTACTGGTAATCAGTTGTCCTAAAGATGAGAAAATATCCACTTTTTTGGTTCCTTCTGGATAATTACAATAAAATTGATGCGGAGCAGGGTTTGGATATACTTTTATAGCATCTGCCTGAGAAGAGATGTCTTCCGTAGATAAAAGTTTGGAAAGTGCTGCAGTAGCATTGATTCTTCCATATCCGTAATATTGGTTCCACCCATTGGAATCATAAGCAACATCTCCTACTTTATCTGCTGTACTTTGGATAATATCCTTTATTTGTACAGGAGTACGGGTCGGATCTTGAGCAAATAATAAAGAAGCTAGTCCAGTAACATAAGGTGTTGAAAAGGAAGTTCCACTATCTGTTGTGTTATAAGTGTCTGTGCTTGCATTACTTAATCCGTAGATGTCTTTTCCTGGAGCCATTACAGAAATATAATTCCCATAGTTACTATTTACCCATCTCTTATCATTGGCATCAGTAGCTCCTATGGCCATAACTCCATTACATGTTGTGGGAAAATAAGTACAATTGGAGAATGCAGATGGGAAATAGTATTTAGAGCCATCATTATAATTTCCTATAGAAATGACAAAAAGAATACCATTAGAAATAGCATTAGCTATAGCATCTCTAATAGCCAAGGAATAACCCTCTGATGCAGAGGAAATATTAATTACTTTGGCTCCTTTGTCAAGTGCATAGCCTATAGCTGAAGCCATAATATCATAACTTGTATTTCCTTGGGAATTGTAGATTCGTAAATTCATAATTTTACAATTCCAATCTACTCCGGCAAAGCCAACACTATTATTGGTATTGGCTCCAATTATTCCTGCTATTCTTGTCCCATGTCCTTTAAACTTAGCAATATCGTCTACAGGGTTATTGTTGTCATCTCCAAAGTTCCACCCATAGAAATCATCTTTATAGTTATTCCCATCATCATCAAAATTAGGGACGCCAGAAATCTCACTGGAATTTTCCCATATTCTTCCCGCAAGTTCCGGATGATCCATTTTAATACCAGTATCCAGTATTGCCACAATAATATTATTACTTCCTTTTTGTATATCCCAAGCTCCTTCAATATTAATATCTGCTCCTGCGGTAGTGTTGTTTTTTAATCCCCATTGTTTGTAGTAATAAGGATCATTAACAGTTACTAATACTTTGGAATAAGAATAGGGTTGTTTAGGGGGAAAAAGAAGATTATCTGGTACGAAAGCCACAGGTTCAGGAGCTTTAATTTCATAGTTAGGTTCGGCGTACTCTATCTCTCCGGTTTTTTCATATTCTTTGATAACTTGGTTAAAATCAGTTCCTTCTGGAAATCCAATGGTGTAAAGAAATAGATTTTCCTTAGAATTAAGGACTATTTTTTTTATTCTTTTTGCAGAAAAAGATTTACTTACATTCGTTACTTTTTGAGCATCATCAATTCCTTTTCCATTGGAATTGTATTCTTTTTTTAGCTTTACTATAATCTGGTTGGAATATACTTTTTGTCCGTTTACAGTAAGTAAACAAAAAGTGAATAGTAAAGAAGCAAATAAAAATTTTTTCATAAACTGATTGTTAGAAATAAATATAAATTATAATAAAAATGATTAATCAATACTTTCTGTAATGGTTATAATCACCTCCGTCGCTTTTACCATGGATTCCAACGGAACAAATTCATAAGGTCCGTGGAAATTCAGTCCTCCGGCAAATATATTAGGACAAGGCAGTCCCATATAAGATAACCGTGCCCCGTCAGTGCCGCCGCGTATGGCTTTGATATTTGCTTTAATTCCGACTTTGGCCATAGCCTTTTCAGCCAGTTCAATGATAAACATTTTGTCCTCAATTTTTTCTCTCATGTTGAAATACTGATCTGTCAGTTCAATTTTGAAAATACCTTCTCCATATTTTTTGTTGAGTTTATCCGTAGTTTCAAGCATAAAAGCTTTTCTTGCCTCATATTTTTTCAGATCATGATCGCGAATAATATATTGTAGCTGAGCTTTTTCTACATTTCCCGAAATATGAGTAAGATGGTAAAAACCTTCATATCCTTCTGTTGTAGCAGGAGTTTCATTTTCTGGCATATAATTGGAAAATTCTACAGCCAGTAATCCGGCATTGATCATTTTTCCCTTTGCTGACCCGGGATGTACGCTTTTTCCGGTAATGGAAATAACGGCGGCAGCCGCATTAAAATTTTCAAATTCCAGTTCACCTACTTCACTTCCATCCATAGTATAAGCCCAGTCAGCACCGAATTTTTTCACATCAAACAAATCGGCTCCTTTTCCTATTTCCTCATCAGGAGTGAATCCAATGGCGATTTTTCCGTGTTTTATTTCCGGATGTGCCAATAGAAATTCAGCAGCAGTAACGATTTCTGCAACACCAGCCTTATCATCAGCTCCTAATAAAGTAGTTCCATCTGTAGTAATCAGAGTTTCCCCTATATGATCTTTCAGTTCCGGAAATTCGGATGTTTTAAGAGCAAATCTGGTTTCTTTATTTAGAATTAAATCCGAACCGTCATAATTTTTCCATATCTGTGGATTGCAATTTTCTCCGGAAAAATCGGGAGAAGTATCGAAATGAGCAATAAAACCAACAGTCGGTACTATTTTATCTATATTAGAGGGAAGATATCCCATAACATATCCGTTATCATCAATGGATACATTTTCTAGTCCAATGGATTTTAATTCTTCATACAAATAATTGGCAATATTCCATTGTCTGTCTGTACTTGGAATCTTATCAATTCCAGGTTGGCTGGTAGAATGAATGCTGACATAATGTAAGAATCGCTTGAGAAGTTTATCCTGCCATTCAGCAGATAGGGGTAAGTGCATATTATTTATTATACTATAATTTTTACAAAATTAAAAAAATTATTAATTGACAGGGAGAAATATAATAGAATGGATCAAATTTTGTAGGTATAAAAAAAGAGAATGTTTAAACATAAAATATTCCCCTTAACACATGAAAAACTAACTTTTACTATTATGAGAATGATTCTTATTTCTGTTCAAAGATAAAGAATTGAAGAAATTAAAATGAAAAGAATCTACCAAAGAGCATCCTATTCAGATAGTCGGTTGTTTTGTTCGGACAAATGAATCGGATTTTTAAAATAATGATTATATTTAAAATAAAAAAGTTTGAGAATTTATTATTTAATACTATTTTTTTTGGTGTTTTCTTCTTCATCTTATGCTCAGGGCAAGGAAGGAGATGGATATATTTTGTTCCCAAAATGTGAAAAATTGAGCGATAATGAATTACAAAGTTGTAATTCGTATGAGTTGACCAAGTTTATTTCTCATTATTTACAATATCCTGAGGTGGCATTGAATAAAGGCTATGAAGGAAAGGTTTTGGTGAAATATATTTTGACATCTGAAGGTAAACTGGAGGCATCTGTAGTAAAACAAGATCAGGTGCATCCAAGTCTGGACAATGCAGCATTGGAAGTTATAAATAAACTGAAAGATTCCATAGATTACGGAAAAATCAGAATAATTCCGGCAAAAGTTGATGGAAAACGGGTAAATTCTTACTACCAATTACCAATAAGATTCAGGCTGCCGGATGAAGGGCCTAAACAACGACAGGAAGATACAAAAAGAAAAATAGTTTTAGCTACCTATCGTACTTCTGAAAAAAGTATTCAGTTCAGAAGAGATCTGGATGGGAATATTTATGCATATTCCCTGCTTCCGAAAAAAGAAGAAATGTTAATAAAAATAAGCGGAAATACAGATCCGGAATTTTTGACAGATCAGGAGAAGGCATATTTCTTTTTATATAATCTGACCTTTTTGAAACCGGAAGTTTTACTCACTCTGGGCAAAATTGACGGGAAGGAATATGAGGTTTACATTGATAAACATTTAGAACCGGACAAAGATGTCGGGGAAACTTCAAAAATGTATATAAGTGTTTACATTTCGGGAAAGCTAAATGAACCGGTAGATGTATTCAGCACTGTGGATCAGTTATTTGATTCAAAATACGCTTCATTACTTTTTAAATAACCTTATAAATAACAGGTTTTTTTGTGATTTGTATCATTTCAGGGGCAGAAAATAACTTTTAATTTTGCAGCTTTAATTAATACTTATATAATGGAATGGCTATCAGAATTGTTGAGTAACCATGAATCGGTTGCTTATACTGTGTTAATATATAGTTTTGTAATTTGTGCCGGAGTAGCTCTGGGTAGAATAAAAATTTTCGGAATCTCATTTGGTATTACCTTCGTACTGTTTATGGGGATATTGGTATCTCATTTTGGCTTTATCATTAATGAGCACATTTTACACTTTATCAAAGAATTCGGACTAATACTTTTTGTATACACTATTGGTTTACAGGTAGGTCCCGGATTCTTCTCTTCATTTAAGAAAGAAGGAATGACATTGAATTTACTGGCAATTTTAATTGTTCTCTCAGGAGCCATAGTTACAGTAGCAATTCATTACATTACAGGAACTCCCATTACCACCATGGTAGGAATCATGTCTGGAGCAGTAACCAATACTCCGGGATTAGGAGCGGCACAGCAAACAGTAAAAGATCTGGTACCGAACCATTCTGAGAATAGTTCCATTATGCAGACATTATCTACCGGTTATGCAATTGCCTATCCGTTTGGAGTAATAGGAATTATCTTTTCCATGCTTGTAATAAAAAAATTGTTTCATGTGGACATAGAAGCAGAAACACGGCTTAATCTACTAAAACACAAAACAGGAAGTTCTTTAGATAAAATTGTATTGGAAGTTACCAATCCGGCCTTAGTAGGAAAAGAATTAAGGGTTTTATGGAAAATAATGAAATTCAACTTTGTAGTTTCAAGAGTTAAACATAATGAAGAAATTCTCACTCCTAGTAAAGATTACATTCTAAATGAAGGAGATAAATTGTTAATTGTTGCCTCTCATGACGATCAGGAAGCGTTGGAAAGTGTGATAGGAAAAACGGTGAATATCGATTTGTCAGCAGAAGGAAAGAGAAAAAATGTAATTTCCAGGAGAATCAATGTGACTAAACCCTATGCTTATAGTAAAAGAATAGGAGAGATAGGAGTAAGTGATAAATATGGAGTTACCATTTCCCGGGTTATCAGGGCAGGGGTAGAATTCATTCCGGAGAGAAACACCAAATTGCAGTTTGGAGATACCATTGTAGTAATTGGAGAAGAAGCGAACATTATAGCCTTGGCAAAAGATTTCGGAAATTCCAAAAAACAATTGGAAATACCGCACATTGCAGAATTATTTTTAGGAATTCTTATCGGGGTTTTAGTAGGAAGCATACCGTTTCACTTTCCAGGAATTCCGGTTCCGGTAAAATTAGGATTAGCAGGAGGACCATTAATTGTAGCCATTTTAATAAGCCGTTACGGAGGAAGGATTTCAGTAACCCACTATGTTTCCAGTAGTGCCAACTTAATGGTGAGAGAAATAGGGATTGTATTATTCCTGGCAAGTGTCGGATTAGGAGCCGGAAATTCTTTCTGGAAGGCTCTTACTGATGGAGATGGATTATACTGGATGTTATACGGAGTGTTTGTTACTTTGATACCTTTATTTATAGGAGCTTTAGTAGCAAGATATTTTTATAAACTTAACTTTTTAGAAATATGCGGATTAATGGCAGGAGCATCAACCGACCCGCCAGCATTGGCATTTGCTAATCAATCTGCAGGTTCCGATGCACCGGCAATAACCTATGCAACCGTGTATCCATTAACTACCTTCTTACGAATAATGGGAGCACAGCTGATATTGCTATTATTTTTTTAACTAAGTATAATAAGTATAAATTATTGAGAAGAAGATTACTTCAGGTTTAGAAAATGACCGAAGTAATCTTTTTTCGTTTTCAGATATTCCAGATTTTCCTTCTCAGGATTTATTTCCAAAGGAATTCTCTTTTTCAGTTTGATAGGACTTTCTTTTATAAAATGAATTTTTTCCGGATTATTTGTCATCAGGTTGATGGATTTTACCCCCAAATCAGTTAGAATCTCAATGGCGATTTTAAAATCCCGGGCATCTGCCGGAAAACCCAGTTCTATATTTGCTTCAGCCGTATTCAGTCCTCTGTCTTGAAGATTATAAGCCTTCAACTTATTAATAATTCCGATATTTCTTCCTTCCTGTCTTAAATAAAGCAAGATTCCTCCATGCTCATGAATAAAGTTCATTGCAGAATCCAGTTGCTTTCCGCAATCACATCTTTTAGAATGAAATAAATCTCCGGTAATACATTCCGAATGAATTCTGACCGTAACGGTTTGAGAAAAATCGGTTTTCTCACTGATCATTGCCAAGTGAGGCATCCAGTCATTTTCATCTTCAGAATAAGCTATTATATTGAATTTTCCCCAGTCGGTAGGTAATTTTGCTTTTGCTTGTCTTTTCATCTCCATTATTTAGAATAGAACAAAATTAAGATAATTATTTCTATTCACTCTTTTTAGTGTTATTAAATTTAATAATATCAAAATTAACAAATAGAAATGATATAGGTCTCAGTTTTAGCAAAAAAAATCAGTATCTTTGCTGATTAATTTAGGGAAACTATGGCTAGAATATTGATTGTAGAGGATGAAGAAACTATTGGAAGAGTATTAAAAAATATTCTTCTGGATGAAAATAAAGAATTTGAGATTGATGAAGCCCGGGATGGTGTAGAAGCTAAAACATTCATAGATAAAGCAGATTATGATTTGGTCCTTTGCGATATAAAAATGCCAAAGATGGATGGAGAAGAATTGTTGGTCGCAGTAATGGAAGAAAAACCGAATTTGCCGTTTATTATGATTTCAGGACATGGAACCATAGAAATAGCTGTAAACTGCATAAAAAAAGGAGCCTTTGATTATATCTCCAAACCACCTGACTTGGGAAGATTATTAAGTGCTGTGCGAAATGCACTGGACAAGAAAAACCTTATACACGAAAATCTAAAATTATCCAATCAGAACAAATTACTTAAAAAGAAAGTAAGCAAAAAATACGAAATGGTGGGAAGTTCCAAAAAATTGGAAGAAATCAAAACCATTATAGATAAAGTAGCTCCCACAGAAGCAAGAGTTTTGATTACAGGACCTAACGGAACAGGAAAAGAACTGGTAGCCCATTCCATACACGAGAAAAGCGAGCGGGCAACCATGCCGATAATCGAAGTAAACTGTGCCGCAATTCCTTCCGAACTAATAGAAAGCGAATTGTTCGGTCATATGAAAGGCTCATTTACAGGAGCAGTGAAAGACAAACAAGGAAAATTTGAATTAGCGAATAAAGGAACACTTTTTCTTGACGAAGTAGGAGATATGAGTTTATCCGCACAGGCCAAAGTTTTGCGAGCACTGCAAGAAGGAAAAGTAAGCAGAGTAGGAAGTGATAGTGAAATTTCCGTAGATGTTCGGGTATTAGCCGCAACCAATAAAGATTTGAAAGAAGAAATAAAAAACGGAAGATTCCGGGAAGATTTGTACCATCGCTTATCCGTTATAGAACTGAAAGTTTCGCCGTTAAAAGAACGGAAGGAAGATATTCCGTTGTTGGTTCAGTTTTTTTCTGAAGATATAGCAGAAGAACAAGGAACAAAAGTGAAGCAGTTTACTAAAGAAGCAATAGAATTATTGGAATCTTTTGAATGGACAGGAAATATCCGGGAACTTCGGAATGTAGTAGAGCGTTTAATCATACTGGGAGGAGATCCGGTAACTAAAGAAGATATTCAGAGTTTCTGTTAGACAATATAAACCAAACTAAATTAATCAAACAATGTTTTCTATCACACTAAAAAATAACCTAAAAACTTAATTATTAAAGAAAAACAGTAATGAAAAACGGAATAATTATCTTAGACTTTGGCTCACAATACAACCAGTTAATTGGTCGCCGTATTAGGGAATTTGGAGTCTATGCTGAGATTTTACCTTATTACACTCCTTTAGAAGAGATTTTGTCCCATCAGCCCAAAGGGATTATTCTTTCCGGAGGTCCGTCATCTGTCAATGCAGAAGATGCCCATTTGGTAAAAAGAGAATTATACGAACAGGGAATTCCCATATTGGGGATTTGCTACGGAATGCAGATAACTGCAAAATTGCTTGGAGGAGAAGTATCCGAAGGAGTGAAAGGAGAATACGGAAAATCCGAATTTAAAATAACCAAGGAAAATATACTGATTAAAGATATTCCGAAAAAGTCTACCGTGTGGATGAGTCATTTTGATGAAGTAACTACTTTACCGGAAGGCTTTGAATTAATAGGAACCTCTACCAATTCCATAGCCTGTATGGCGAATGATGAAAAGAAAATCTATGCCGTACAATTCCACCCGGAAGTTTCCCATACCGAAGCAGGAAGTGAAATCTTACAACATTTTGTATTTGATATCTGCCAATGTGAAAAAAATTGGGAACTAACCGATTTCATACAGTCAGAAGTAAAGAGAATCAAGCAAAAAATAGGAAAGAAAAAAGTAATTTTGGGGCTTTCCGGAGGAGTAGATTCTTCCGTTGCCGCTGTACTAATCCATAGAGCTATAGGGAATCAGTTGACCTGTATCTTCGTAGATACCGGATTATTGCGCAAAAATGAAGGGGATAAGGTAATGGATGTATATGGAGAACATTTCCATATGAACATCAAAAGAGTAAATGCACAGGAACGGTTTTTCTTCAAGCTGAAAGGAGTGGATGATCCGGAATTGAAAAGAAAGATCATTGGAAATGAATTTATCAAAGTATTTGATGAAGAAGCACATAAAATAGAGAATGTAGATTTCTTAGCACAGGGAACTATTTATCCTGATGTTATTGAATCTCAATCAGTGAAAGGACCTTCTTCCGTAATTAAGTCACATCATAACGTAGGGGGACTTCCGGACGAAATGAAACTGGAATTGTTGGAGCCTTTACGTGAATTATTCAAGGATGAAGTGCGGAAAGTAGGAGTAGAACTCGGAATACCGGAAGAATTGGTGTACCGTCACCCATTTCCGGGGCCAGGATTAGGAATTCGTGTATTAGGAGAAGTAGATGAAGAAAAAGTAAAAATTTTACAGGAAGCCGACGATATTTTTATAGAAGAGCTATATAAACACGATTTATACGATAAAGTAAGTCAGGCCTTTGTGGTATTATTGCCCGTAAAATCCGTTGGAGTAATGGGTGACGAACGAACCTACGAATTTACTGCAGTAGTCCGTTCAGCCAACACAATCGATTTTATGACCGCAACCTGGTCTAAATTGCCCTATGAATTTCTGGAAGTGGTTTCTAGTCGGATTATCAATGAAGTGAAAGGAATTAACCGTGTTGCTTACGACATTTCCTCCAAGCCACCGGCTACCATAGAATGGGAATAAAAATAAATAAAAAGTACATCCGTAAAAATCCTAAATTTGATAAAAGTTTAGGATTTTTTAATTTCAGGAACACACATTTATGCTAAAAACAGCCATACTATATCAGGCAGAAAAACCACCAGAAGTTAATGGTATCATTAAACCCATGAAACTTGGAGGATACTCAGACAGTGGAGCTGATATTGCCTTTGCTTTGAAAAAAGCACAGATTCCTGTAATAACTCCTGTTGAAAATCCTCAGGAAATTCAGGATATGGATTGGGTATTTCCGGATACCAAAGAAGGAATTGAAGCAGCAATTTCCAAAGGAGCAGAAATACTTTGGCTGAATACGGTTTTATACAAAGGACATCCTGTAGAAGAATTTATTGAAAAAAGAATAGCAGTTATAGGACAAATCCCTGAAAATGTAGAAGTTTATGACGATAAGTGGTTTACCGGCCATTTATTACAATCTCATTATCTACCTATTCCTCAATCGGTTTTAGTTTCAGAAGAAAATAAAACAAACTGTCAGATCGGTTTTCTGTTTCCGGTGGTGGTAAAACCCATACGGGGAAGAGGAAGTCAGGGAGTGTACAAAGTAGATAATCAGGAAGAACTGGAGAAAACAATTGATTCCTTGCTACAATCAAAAGAATATGGTACAGCCCTTTATGTGGAAGAATATCTTCCGGGAGAAGAACTAACACTGACAATTATGCCTCCGGGAACTTATTTTATCGACAACAAAGAAAAAAAGATGCTGTTCCATTGGAGTTTACCACCTGTTCACCGGTTTAATCACCAGAACGGTATTGCACCTTATAGCGGAGTAGTAGCAGTTATTGATAACAGTACAATTTTGAGTGAAACAGAGATAAACACGGAAAAAATAGAAATATTGAGGAAAGAATGTGAGCGGGCAGCAGAATTAGTACAGGCAAAGGCTCCTGTCAGAATTGATTGCAGAGCAGATAACAACGGAAATTACTACTTATTCGATTTGAATATGAAGCCGAATATGACAGGATCTTCACGATCCCACCGAAAGAATCAGGATAGTCTTACAGCTTTGGCTTCCAGAGGAATAGGATGGTCTTATTCTGACTTATTGATAAATATACTTAGGCAGTTTTGGAGAAAAGAAACAGAATAAATTACGTTAAAAAAACAATAAAATTATGCTACAAAAAGATACCTTCAAGTTTTTAAAAACACTGAAAAAGAACAATAACCGTGAGTGGTTTGCAGAAAATAAAGCGTGGTATGAACGTTCCCGTGCAGATGTTGAACAGTTGATCGCCCAACTCATTCCAGAAATGGCTGAATTTGATCAGGAAATAAAATACCTCGAACCCAAAAAATGTATTTTTCGTATTTATCGCGATACCCGTTTTTCTCAGGATAAAACACCCTATAAAACCCATTTTGGAGCTGTGTTTGGTGAAGTGAAAAATTCAGGATATTATTTACATATTGATCCGGAAGAAAGTTTTCTTACCTGCGGACATTATATGTTGACTCCGAATCAGATAAAAAAGATAAGAAAAGGAATTTATGAACATTTTGATACTTTCCAGAAAATACTGAATGATAAATTTAAAAAAGAGATTGGAGATTTGTATCGGGATGAAAATGCTCTGAAACGCGTTCCCAATGATTTTGATAAAGATCATCCCGCTGCCGAATATTTGAAGCTCAAACATTTTTATGTGTTGAAGCCCATACCGGAAGAAAAACTGTTCAGTAAAGATTTTGTAGAATATGCTGCCGGTATCTATAAAAAAATGTATCTTCTGAAAGAATTTTTAAATGAACTTCTGGAGTAAAAAAGAATATTTCATAAACTTTGATTCTCAAAAATAGTAATCTATTAATTTTTTACAAAAATGAAAACTAATATCACCCGATTTTCTAACAGAGTAGAAGATTACGTAAAATATCGTCCTCAATACCCGGCAAAAGTCATACAAGTTTTAGAAAAAGAAATGGGATTAACTAAAGATTTTGTTGTAGCAGATATAGGTTCCGGTACAGGAATATCTTCCATAAACTTTTTAAATAACGGAAATAAAGTATATGCAGTAGAACCGAATAAAGAGATGCGGGAAGCAGCTGAATCCGCTTTTTCTGGAGTTCCCAATTTTATAAGTGTTAACGGAACTGCGGAAGAAACAACATTGGAAAATAAGAGCATTGACCTTGTGTTCAGTGGACAGGCATTTCATTGGTTTGATAAAGAAAAAACAAAGGCAGAGTTTGACCGGATTCTGAAACCGGGCGGTTCTGTGGTATTGGTTTGGAATGTACGGAATGAGACAACAGATTTTCAGAAAGCATACGAACAAATGCTTAGGGATACTATTCCTGAATACAAAGGAGTAACCCATAAAAATATTCCGGAAAATGCTATAAAAGATTTCTTCTTTCCTCAGGTTCTGCAAAGAAAAAGTATAGATAATTCCCAGGAATTTGACCTGGAACAATTAACAGGACGTTTAAGATCATCTTCCTATTCACCCAAAGAAGGACCGGAATATGAAAAAGTAATGAAGAAAGTAGAGGAAATATTCAATAAATTTCAACAAAACGGAAAAATAAAATTTGAATACAGTACAGATATTTATTGGGCAAAATAAGATAATAATTATTTATATTTGCCCGATTTAAATAAAAGGGTTATAAATATGAGAAATCTTATTGTTTTTGTTTTGTTTTTTAGTTTTGCAGTAGTAAAAAGTCAGGATAATCCGAAAAATACACTGGATAGTTTGTTTACTCTATATGAAAATAAAGATAAACTATTCGGAAGTGCAGAATTGCTAAAAGACAATCAGGCATTATATAGAAAATCAATAGGTTGGCAGAATAGTTGGCAGAAACGCAAAAATGATTCCTTAACTGTATATCCTGTAGGGAGAATAACAGAATTATTTGTCCAAGCCCTGTTTTTTCAACTGATGGAAGATGGAAAAGTAAAACTTTCCGATAAACTTTCCGGTTATTATAAAGAAATTCCAAATTCAGGTAATATCACGTTGGAAAGTTTGCTCAGGCATAAAAGTGGATTGGTATCAATCGATTCATTATATGTTAATAACACAAAAGAAAAAGTAATACAATATCTAAAGGAAAATCCGGAATTAAAAAAAGAAAAATATTCTAATCTTGATTACCTATTATTAGGTTTTATACTGGAAGATGTTTCAGGAGAAAACTTTCACGATTTATTGAAAAAAAGAATCAGTGACAGGATAGGATTGAAGAATACATTTTATGGAGAAAAACTTCCCGAAGAACATTTAGCAGTTTCGTATTATAAAAAAGACAATGATTGGAAAAAGAATTTCAATCAGGATTTTGATTATTATAGAACTTCAGGAGGAATTTATTCCGATCCACATGATCTGAATCTGTTTATTTCCGCTTTGTACAATGGTAAATTGTTCCGCAGGAAAAATGTAGACAAATATTTTAAAGAGAAGGAAAATAAATGCAGAATAGGATTATATAATGAAAAAGATAAGACCGTTGGCGGATATGTCATCCAGGGAAAGCTGAAAGGCTTTCAGATTCAGTTGAGGTACTTTGAAAAAGAAAATATAAACACTTGTATCATTTCAAATGCCGCCGATAATGTGAATCAGGATTTTCTAACCAATGCCCTGTTGGATTTTTATAATAAGAAGCCAATCAAATTCCCTAATTTTTCCTTGATGGATAAATGGACTGGGCAAAATAATTAAGAATAAAGCAAGTAATTGCTTCAGTTTACTTGAACCTTTCCAGTTCCGGTTCAGTAAACAAATTTAATACTGTTTTTTACATCCGTCCCGATGAAATTCTTTACCCTCCTTTCGCTTGTTTAGAATGACAGATTTTCTCCTTTGGGATTGGGAGATTGTCATCCGACCAAGGAAGGATTTCCTTCAAAAATGCCCTTCTGCAATCCTTTATTGAAGCGGCATACAAAACGTCCCGAGGGAATGATCATTCCCTCGAGACGTTTTGACTGATCGGTCGAGACGTTTTTTTACATCCGTCCCAACGAATTTTATTTACCCACTTTTTCGTATTTAATTGTTTTAAGCGTATCCCGTATATCCACCCCCGGGCGGTATAAAACTTTGTTGCCTTTAATCAGGGAAGCATTGAATTTATCTTCACTTTCCGCTCCCGAACTGCTGAGGCTAACCTGAAAACTCCCGAAGTCGCCCAGCTTCACAATCTTGCCTTCAGCAAGGTGGCGGCGCAGGAGCTTCGTTAAATCATTCAGTACCGCAAGAACATCCGTATCGCTAACGGTGGTTGAGCCTTCCGATATTTCCTTGCTCAGATTTTTCAGATTAATCTCCCCTGCACTTTTTGTATTGGCATACCATTTTTTAGGTTCCTCAGGTTTTCCAGGATTCCCCTTTTCCACTACTGTGTATTTTACACTCATATATTATATATTTTGGGTATAAATGTAGTATATTCATTACTAATATGAGCAATATTTTTATATATAATTATTTTATGTTCTTTTTTAGATAGTTGCACTAATTAAGACTAACTATTTAACTTATTTCTTTTTTATTTTAAAATAATATAGTAAATTCGTTACGTTATTTTTATAAACCATAAAAAATTACTATAGGTTTGTTCCTTTCAGAGAAGATAGCAAACTTTACAACCAGCAATAATTACAATGAAAAAATTCAATAATGTTCATTCCATCTTAATTCAAATATTTACATAAACAATAACCAACTATGATAAAACTTTATCCTTTGCCTTTAGGGCTATTTTTCATTTTACCTTTTTCATTTTTCACCTTTTCTTTCGCACTTGCCCAGAATTTACAGTGGCAGAAGTCCTTGGGAGGTAAACAAGGGGACTATCTCTTTGATATGAAACCCACTCCCGATTATGGTTTTATTTTAGCCGGAAGCTCCGTTTCCACAGTATCCGGAACCAAGCAGGAAGAAAACAAGGGAAGCCTGGATTACTATATCTGGAAGATGAACGAACAGGGAAACGAAGAATGGCAAAAAACACTCGGAGGAGATAAATCTGATTTCCTATACAGTATTAATTTAACCAAAGATGCAGGCTATATTCTGGGAGGAAGCTCCTATTCCGGCATCTCCGCAGATAAAAAAGACTCCTGTAGAGGGCAAGATGATTTCTGGATCATCAAGCTCAACGCCCGCGGAGAACAGGAATGGCAAAAAACGATTGGAGGACGGGGTTCCGACAAACTCCTTTCCATCCAGCAAACAGTGGATTTAGGATACATTGTTGGAGGATCTTCCGATTCCCCTATCTCCTTTGAAAAAACAGAGAACAGCAAAGGCTCCCTGGACTTCTGGGTACTCAAGCTCGATAAAACCGGAACCATCCTCTGGCAACGAACACTCGGAGGAAAATACTACGATCTCCTTCGAAGCATCAAAGAAACAGCAGACGGATATATCCTGGCAGGCTATTCCAATTCCCCCAAAAGCGAAGACAAGGCAGAAGACAATATAGGAGAAGGAGACTACTGGCTGGTAAAACTGGACAAGAACGGAAAGACCCTCTGGGAAAAAACCATCGGAGGCAAAGGCAATGATGAGCTCACCGATATGATCGTAACCAAAGACGGAGGCTATTTATTAGCCGGAAGTTCCACTTCCCCGCAGGAAGGAATGAAGACCGTTCCCAATGGAGAAGGTTCCGATATCTGGATCGTAAAGACAGACAACAAAGGAGATATCCTCTGGCAGCAAACTATTGACCTGGGAAGAAACGATGCTGTAAGCAAGATCATTGAAGACCCCAAAGACCAAAGCCTCACACTAGCCGGAAGTGCCTTAAGCATAAACAAAAAAGGAGAGCTCGAAAGCGACTATGTCGCGATCAAACTATCCCAAAAAGGAGACATCCTCTGGAAAAAGAAAATAGGAGGAGACAAACGGGACCTCCTTCAATCCGCAGTAGAAACCAGGGACGGAGCACTCGTACTCGCAGGCACCTCCAACTCAGGTAAGGCTAATGACAAGACTGTGGACAGCCAGGGACAGACCGACTTCTGGGTAGTGAAGCTTATAGATAACAGCGATAAGACACAAGAAATCAAACCTAAGGATACCGAAGTCTACCCTAATCCAACGGAGAGATTTGTCAATGTCATTATCCACGGGGAACTTACCGGAAAGGAACAGATCACGGTGTTTGATATGACCGGAAAACAACTGCAACAGAATAAGGTGAAATACTCCACCACCCCAATAGACCTGTCCGGATATCAGCCGGGGGTGTATGTCTTCCATATTACTCTTCCTACAGGAAAATCGGAAACCATTAAAATCCTGAAACAGAACAATCAGTAAGAAAGAAGTTAGATTTTAGAAGAGAGAAGTACGAAGTTAGAAGTTAGAAAAAAGAATAAAGAAAATGACAATACACAAAATGTGAAGCCTTCTTTTTACTTCTTACTTCTTGCCATCAAATAAAAAAATTAAATACAAATCATAATTCAGAAAATTATGAAAAACAAAATATACCCACAACGACTTACAACCAATAAAAAAGTAACCCTTATCTCGGCTGTACTTTTTACTTTTTACTTCCTGCCTTTTGCAAAGCTCGATGCCCAATTAACAGGTAAAGGATACATTCCGAATATAGCCCCACAAAGCCCTAATGCAGCAGCTTTAGGAAAATATGGGAATGTAGAATTAGATTTAAGTACCGGCACCATGAATCACAAAATACCCTTTTTTGATTTTCCGGTCGGACAAAACAATATAGAAGCAGCCATAACCTATTCCAGCAATGGGGTGAGAGTAGATGAATACGAAAGTTCCGTAGGAGTAGGCTGGGTATTAAACTTAGGAGGAGTAATCAACCGGACTGTTTTTGGTAAACCGGATGATACCTCAATTAGACTTCCGGCCGTATCCAATCCCACCTCTAATAAAGACTATGTAACTGCTTTAGAAGGAGGAGGAGAAGGGGGGGGAGATACTCAACCGGATATATTTTCCTTTAGTGTCAATGGCCTTTCTGGTAAATTTTACTTTGACGATCTGGGAAAACCTGTATTGATCGATCAAACAGATGTAAAAATAATCAGAAATTTTATTAATGGAGAATATAACAGTTATATGCAGTTTACCCTGATAGACACTAAGGGAGTTAAATATTATTTCGGAGGTCAGAATTTTACGGAAAAGTCAAATATTAAGACAGAGTGTATTAAAACAGAATTGAACGGACCAGTAACTATAGATGGGAAAGATACATCCTGGCTACTGTCAAAAATAGAATATCCTGATGGTAATTATATAGACTTCAATTATCTGGTTGACTCTGGTGGTTATTACCTGGGGGTAAACGAAAATATGTCTATAACACTGGATGCAACCCAGTATGATTATAGTTACCAGTATATAAGTCCTGCTTATGCCACCTGTTTTTCCCATAGTCTTACCAATGATCATCTTTTAAAGGAAGTTACCGCATCCAACGGGAATAAAATAAAACTGGAGTATGAGATCAAATACCCGGGAATACTAGCAAGTGGACAACGGATAAGTAAAATTTCCCTGCAGGACAATAAAGAAAACACTGTAAAATCCTACCAGTTTACCTATTCTGTCATAGATACTCCACTGAAGTATAATGAAAATAGATACAGTTCGGAAAAAATCCGAAAATATCCGTATTTACAGAAACGGTTATACCTGAAAGAAATACAGGAGCAGGGAGGTTTGGATACTACCATCCGAACTTCCCAGTTTGACTATTATGATCCCACCCAGTTACCTCCACGTTTGTCCTATTCCCAGGATAATTTCGGATATTACAACGGAGCGTTAAATACTCATTTAATAGACCATTCCGGATTATTTGTCCCTAAGGAAGCAATTAATATGCCTCCCTCCGCCAATAGAACTCCAGATTCCGATTATGCCAAATTCGGCTTATTAAAGCGGATTACTTATCCTACCAAGGGATATACCGATATTTACTACGAAGGAAACGATTATTTTGCCTCGGGAGTAAATAAAGAAGCCGGGGGGATGAGGGTAAAGCAGTTAGTTAATTACGATGGTGAAAACACTGAAATTACCGATTACTACTACAAAGTACCAACATATGATACTATAAAATCCTTGAGTAATTTTAGTAGCGGGATGTTAAATACAGGAGTAGATTTTAATGGATATACCTCCTATATGGCATTTAGCAAGGTAAAATTTGATCCGCAGCATAATGATTATTTCGTTTCCGGAATGCAGACCTTTGTATACAACAGTAATTCCATTACCCCGTTATATTCCTTGTCACGTCCGTCCATAACCTATTCCCATGTGTATAAAGAAAAATATAACCTGAAATTAAATGATGGGAAGAACATCATTACCGAATATATCTTTGACCAGATCCAGGATCAGTTACCTTATACTATAAAGGCTCACCCGTTTAAAGGCCTTAGTATTATAGGAACTCCCCTGAGCAATTCATTTGGAAATGGAAAATTATTAAGGGAAAGTGAATATAATTCCAACCTTTCTTCGTTGATAAGGCAAAAGTCCTATAATTATTATCCGGATTTTAGCAGGCAAAAGCAATACAAGGTACTTCAACCTACACAATACATGTTTGTTTCCGGTTTCAGTGCTCCTGGTGATGAATCCACAGGGTCAGTAGATAATACACCTGACCATTATGCATTCAATGCATACTACATCAACTCCTCCTTTTATTATCTGGAAAGCACTGAAGAGACCCAATATTTAGAAAACGGAAATGTGGTTACCACCACCACCTACAACTACGACAGTCCGAAACACCTGCAGCTCACCTCCCAGGTAACCGACACCTCCACCGAAGGGGAGACAAGGACTATCTACCAGTATCCCCCTGATTTGGCAGGACAACCCCTGATGGATGACTTAACCGCCCAGAACCGAATCGGAAGCCCCATTACCACCGAAGTACGCAAAAAAGAAGGGAATGCTGAAAAACAGCTATCCTTTATCAAAACCGACTATGCCAAGGATGCTTCCACATCCCAGCTGATTTTACCCAAATATGTTTGGGCCAACAAAGGAGAAGTCACCCTGGAGAAAAAGATCACCTATGATAAATACGACAACAAAGGAAACCTCTTACAGTATACTTTAGAAAACGGAACCCCAGTAAGCATTATCTGGGGATATAACCAGCAATACCCCATTGCCAAAATCGAGGGAACCGGATATGATGCGATGATAAACGGAGGGGGAAACATTGCTGACATTATCAATGCCCTCCAGTCCCAGACTTCCGTTTATCCGGATAACCAGGAGTTCCATCTGAACCTGATGAACCAGCTCCGGGTAAATGCTGTGTTGCAAAACACTATGGTCACCACCTATACCCATAAACCACTGGTGGGAGTATCCACGATCACTTCTCCAAACGGACTGACCGAATACTACGAGTATGACTCCTTCGGAAGGCTCAAACAGATCAAGGACAAGGACGGAAAAATCCTGAAATCCTTAGAATACAAGTATAAGGAATGAAAATGAAGTGAGAAGTTAGAAAAATGAAAATAGCCATATTTAAATGACAAACAACCCGGAATCATGAAAAGTAAAATTCATCCCTATAAAACCAAAGTAAGGAAAGCAATAAGACAGTTTCTACCTGCCTTACTTCTTATAACTTGCCATTTATCCCTGAGCACCCTCAGGGCCCAGGAATCCCTGCCCCAGGATCCTGAATTTCCCACAGGACCCCCGATTACTCCCGGCAACCTGAAGGTACTGGTGACTGCCGATACCGCCGTGTTAACCTGGGTCTCAGGTAATGCCATTGAATACGAACTGCAATACCAGTTGTTACCCTCCGGAAACAAGGTAGCTGTGCTTGCCTCAGAACCGGGCTATGTCCTGAGTTCCCTGCCCCCGGGCACCTACTCCTGGAAAGTAAATGCCTCCAATGGAAACAAAATGACCCCTTTTGTTCAGGGGCCCAGCTTTACCATTGTCGCCCCACCGACCGCCCCTTTCGGTTTACAGGCCTCCGTAAGCGGGACGTCTGTAAGCTTCAACTGGAGTTCCGCCAGCCAGGCCAGCCAGTATATCCTGCAATACAAGATATCCTTCTCCGACAGCTGGATCACCGCTGCCGGACTCACCATTCCCGGATACAGTGTACCCTCTCTTTCCCAGGGAACCTACCAGTGGCGGGTACTGGCCGGTAATGCCGGGGGAAATTCCCCCTATATAGACGGTCCGGATTTCACGATCAACCTTCCCGTTCCTCCACCGGTTCCCATCAGTTCCCAGAATGAGAACTACATCAAGAGCACCGAGTATCTGACCGAGAACGGGGAAGGAGGAAACAAAAAAACTTCTATCCTGTATTTTGACGGGCTCGGGCGGGAAAAACAAGCTGTGCAGGTAGCCGCTACCCCGCAGGGGAAAGACCTCATCACCCACTATGAATACGACGGCTTTGGAAGACAGCCCAAGGATTACCTTCCCGTGCCTTCCAACGGTTCCCAGGGTTCTATCATTACCGATCCAATCTCCCTGTATAACCAGTACTATGGAAATGCCCAGACCTACAATACCCAGTACTACTACTCCGAAAAAGAAATTGAAAACTCTCCGCTTAGCAGGGTACTTAAACAAGCCGCTCCCGGAGATTCCTGGAGGCTCGGAGCCGGACATGAAGTGAAGATCCAGTACCAAACCAATACCACAGGGGAAGTACGCCTGTTTAAAGTGAACCTTGCCTCCGGGTATGAACCTTCGCTCAGCGAATCCGGGTCTTACTCTGCCGGACAGCTTTATAAAACCGTAACCAAGAATGAGAACTGGATTTCCTCCGATGGAAAAAACAATACCACCGAAGAATTCAAGGACAAGGAAGGAAAAGTCGTGCTCAAACGGACCTACAATAATGGACAGAGCCACGATACCTACTATGTGTACGATATTTACGGGAACCTGACCTATGTGCTTCCCCCGCTGTTATCCGACAAGCCCGCTGTTATTCAAACCTTACTCGATGACCTGGGCTACCAGTACAAGTACGATTACCGAAACCGTTTGGTGGAAAAGAAACTCCCTGGAAAAGGATGGGAGTATATGGTCTACGACAAACAGGACCGTTTAGTTCTTGCCCAGGATGCCAACCAGAAAGGCAAACAGTGGAACTTTAGCAAGTATGATATGTTTGGGAGGGTGGTTTACTCCGGGCTTTTCGCTAACACCGCTACCCGGGCTTCCATGCAGACAGCTATAAACAGCATGAATATCAATGCCAACAACAACGAACAGCGCACCACCAGTCCGTTTACCCTTAACAATATCAATGTTTACTATACCAAGACGGCCTTTCCTACTGGAAGCATGACCATTACCGGCATCAACTATTACGATAACTACGAAAATACCAACACCCCGCAAACCTCTTCCGTGGAAGGACAGGAAATTCTTCAGGGAACCGGAACCAGTCTGAAAGGATTACCAACCGTTTCCTTTGCCGGGATTTTGGGAAATACACAAGGGGCAGGTAATTGGACTCATACCCTGTATGATACCAAAGCCCGTCCAGTGAGGGTACTTACCCAAAACTACCTCGGAGGATTTACCCAGACCGACACCAAACTGGATTACTTCCGGGGAACAGCCCAACATACGATAACCAAACACAGCCGGGCAACCTTATCCCCTTCGGGGACAGAGGGGATTACCATCCGCGAAGCATTCACCTATGACAACCAGGAACGGCTTCTTACCCACACCCACCAGCTTAATGGAGGAAATGTGGAGTACCTTACCCAAAATGTGTATGATGAACTCGGACAGCTTAAGAACAAGAAAGTAGGGGGACAAACCCCGGAAGGATTGCAGCAAATAGACTACCAATACAATATCCGGGGATGGATGACGGATATCAACGATCTCAATAATTTAAATCCACAAGGACAACCGGGAGATCTATTTACTTTTAGAATCGGTTATGATAAATTATTTGATTCTATATACGGACAGATTAAACCCTTATACAACGGTAATATCTCCGAAACCTACTGGAGAACCTCCACCGATAATATCCTAAGGGAATACAGCTATGTGTACGATCACCTCAACCGGCTGACTGATGCATTTTACAATAAACCGGAAAGTACTAATCCTTTTCCTGGGAACTACAATACCCGTTTTATAAAATACGATAAAAACGGAAATATCCTGCAAATGAAGAGGTACGGAACTAATGATTTGAGCCTGACCCTGATAGACCAAATGTACTACACGTACAAATCAAACTCCAATCAATTGCTTTCAGTTCAGGATGACGAAAACCATCCTTCCGGATTTAACGACGGGAACAAAACTGGAAACGACTATGCTTATGACAGCAATGGGAATATGACCAAAGACCTCAACAAGAACATCACTTCCATTACCTACAACCATCTGAACCTGCCAACTAAAATAACTTTTGGAAATGGCAATTACATTGAGTACCTTTACGATGCAAGCGGAGTAAAGATGAAGAAAACCGTATCCAACAGTTGCGGAAACCCCGAAACCGATTATCTGGGAGGATTCCAGTATCTTACCAAGCCTGACTTGTGCGGAAGGCCTCCTAAAGATATAGTAGGACAATTGCAGTTCTTTCCTACGGCCGAAGGGTATATAAAGGCAGAGACGGGAATAAAGGGTGGCCTGATGTATAGTTATGTTTATAATTATACCGACCATTTGGGGAATATCCGACTCAGTTATACCCAAAATAAGGTGACGGGAAATCTGGATATTCTGGAAGAAAATAACTACTATCCGTTCGGGTTGAAACATGAGGGATATGCTAATAATAATCTGCAACCTGATTATAAGTACAAATACAACGGTAAGGAACTCCAGGACGAGCTGAACCTCAATGTCTATGATTACGGGGCACGAAACTACGACCCGGCACTCGGTAGATGGTTCAATATCGATCCGTTGGCAGAAAAATATCCAGCCTACTCACCGTACGCCTACACGTTTAATAATCCTATTAATTTTGTAGATCCTACAGGAATGGAAGGAGTGGGTGTGGATGACTGGTATAAAAATAAACAGACAGGAGAGTATATATGGGTTGATACAGAACCAAATGTAACAACTATTGTTGCAGGACATAGCTATATAGGAGCCAGTATAGATGATGTAAGGCAAGACTGGCAAGAAAACACCACAGCAATAGAGCGTGCCTTTACAAACCCTAAAATAAATGCAGCAGGTTATCCTGGAGAGATAATGGCTTACAATAGTGATCATATTAGCACCCTAAGTAAATGGTCAAATTCAGACAGTTTTTTAGGACAGTTTGCTTATAATTATGTAGACTCTTGGTACACAACATTCCAATTTGCAACATTAGATACATTTAAAAGCGACACCTATTCCATCAGTGACTCTAAATACTTACATTTAGACGGAACAAGGTTAAATGATTCGGGAGAAATAACCTTAAACATAGTATCTACTTTGCTTCCATTCCTGAAAGCGGAGACTTCAGTCGGAAGTACCTTCGGTAAGCTGTCGGCAAGCGAGTATTCCACAATAACCAAAGGAACTGCTTTGAATAAAGGATTGACAGCACAGGAAAGAGGAGCAGTCAATAAAGGAATCAATTGGGGTATTGAAAAGGTAAATCAACAATTAGCCCCTCAGAAATTACCTGGAAAAATGAGAGGAGCTGCTAAGAAAATAGATCAAAAAGTAGATTACTGATGCATATATTCGACATACTGTTAGGAAGAGAATTAGCTACCTGGTTAGGAGCAGTTTTCAGATATTGGTATTTACGGTTAAGAGGGAAGAAAGTGAAATTCTCTGAAATCCTAAATGGCCGGAAAAAAGATGATGATATAGACAAGACTTTTAATTCTTCCAAGAATTATTATATAGCACTTGCTATTGGATTTATAATTATGATTATAGTTTTTACATATCGTAAATATTTTATGATAAGATAAATTATTGATGCATATATTCGATATATTATTTGGACGAGAACTAACCACTTATTTAGGAGCTGGTATTAGATATTGGTATTTACGGTTAAGGGGAAAGAAAGTAAAATTCTCCGAGATCTTAAATGGCAGGAAAAAAGATGATGAAATAGACCGGACTTTTAACTCTACTAAAAATTATTATATAGCATTAATAATAATTATGATTCTTATTGCTTTAGTTATGGGATACGAAAAGTATGTTAAATATCGGTAACCGTTACACTAGCATAACCAAAAAGCCCAATCCTGATTAGGATTGGGCTTTGTATATATAAAAACATAATTTATTTAGAAAATACAGCAGTCTTACAATGCGAGTTTCTGGAGTTTTTTCTTGGTAAGGAACGCATCAATAAAAACTTTAACCAGGTGCTTATCCTCGGAGCTTAGTGCTTCCACCTCCTTGAACTGCTGGATCAGTTCCAGATCCGAGAGCTGCTGCTGTACCTTGTCCGATTCCCCGTTCATCAAAAAATCCGCAGAAACGCCCAATGCATCCGCCAGTTTGCCAAGCACATCGGCCGAAGGCGAGCTTTTGCCCTTCTCATACCTTCCAATTTGTATATAGGTCAGCCCGACCCTTTGAGCCAGTTCTGACTGGGTTAAACTATTCTTAACCCTCAACTCCTTAATCCTGTCATTAATGTTTCCCATTGCTTACAACGTAAAAGTAGCATAATCCTACCTGTATGCAGCAAAATTACAAAAAAAGCAGACTGTTTAAAACCCTGTTGATAAAAAAAGAAACATAGAGATAAGATATATTAAAACAATTATGTATTATTGCAAAACACAAACGTATCAAAAAAATTTATCAACAATGGAAATCCCAACCATCAAACAAAAGCTCAGTATCAAGCAAGTCTTACATCATTACCAATTGCAGCCCAAGAACGGGATGATTAACTGCCCATTCCATGAAGATAAAACGCCCAGCATGCAAGTATTCGACAACAGCAATACCGTTAGGTGCTATTCCGGCAACTGCATCCACTCCAACAAAACTATAGATGTCATAGACTTTATCATGTATAAAGAAAATATAACCAAGCACCAGGCGATTTTAAAAGCAGGCGAATTAGCTGGTATGCCGATAGAACAATCAACGGCTAATTCTGTTACTCCGTTACTCAGCCATTCTGTTAGCCAACGGTCTAAAGAATACCAGGAATTACCAATAGACAAGTTAGAAGAAGTCTTTTATAGGACGAAGAACAACCTTAAGCAAAGTGCAGCAGCCCGGAAGTATATCCAAGTTAGAAGTTTGAACATGGAGAAGTTGGAAGTAGGCTACAACGGACGGACGTATAAAGGAATCATGAATTGTTTGGTATTTCCCCTGAAGGACAGGAACAACAAGATTGTAAGTTTGTACGGGCGTAGCATAAAAGACAAAGGACACTACTATTTAAAGGACAGGACAGGATTGTACCCGGAATATCCCAAACAAGAAACCAAAATACTCATCCTGACCGAAAGCATTATTGATGCAGCCTCATTGCAACCCATCATAGCCCCCTTCGGGGGTTGGGGGATTATTGCCTGCTACGGAACTAACGGATTTACACCGGAACACCAGCAGGCCGTATCAGAATTAAAACAGTTAGAAGAAATCATCTTTGCCTTTGATAATGATGAAGCCGGAGAGAAAGCAGTAAAAAAATTAGCCCATGAGTTAATCAGTCAATATGCCAATTTGAAGATTAGCAAATTGGAACTTCCTAATAAGGACGTAAACGAAGTACTACAGGGGCATGATGAAAAAATCTTTACCGAACTGCTAAACAACAGGCACACCATAGAATCTTCTTCTTTACCTGAAAATAAAACAACTGCCAACAATCAGAAAAAAGAACCCCTTACCCAAACCGGCAGCAGCATAGATTTTTTAAAACAGAAACATTTACTCAGAGACCTGAACCAGTTAATCAACCGCAGTGGCATTATAGGAGAAGAAACCAGCCGCTTGCTGCTCTTTTTAATTACCCTGAGCTACCGCAACAAACATCCCTTACATGCATTAGTACAAGGTTCCAGCGGCAGCGGAAAAACCCATATCATCAACCGGATTGCCGATTTAATTCCCCCTGAAGATGTTTTACGTTTTACAAGAATTACCGAAAGCAGCCTGTACAATTGGGGCGAATACGACCTGTATCAAAAAGTAATCATCATAGAAGATCTGGACGGCTTAAAAGAAGAAGCCCTGTATGCCCTTCGGGAATTTATCTCCAACCAGGTACTGCGGAGCTCCGTTACCATTAAGGACAAAAAAGGAAATAACAAAACCGCCCATAAAATAGTAAAAGGACAGTTCAGCAGTTTAAGCGCCACCACCAAAGGAGAAACCTACGAAGATAATATGAGCCGCAGTTTTTTACTGGCCGTAGATGAAAGTTCAGAACAAACCCGCAGGATCATAGAATACCAGAATAAAAAAAACGCCGGAGAAATAGCCCTGAACCAGCAGCAGCAAGCTATAATGTTCATACAACAGCTGCTAAGAAACCTTAAACAATACGAAGTAATCAACCCTTACGCTACCCGGCTGCATCTACCGGAAAAAGTACATAAAATCAGACGATTGAATGAAATGTACCAGGCCGTAATCAAGCAAGTAACCCTGCTATACCAGTATCAACGCAAAACAACCCCAAACAACCAGCTGATAACCGAAATACAAGACATAGAACAAGCCACGGAAATACTCTTTGAAAGTATCCTGCTCAAAGTAGATGAACTGGACGGAAGTTTACGGCAATTCTTTGAAAGATTAAAGGCCTACATAAAGAATGAGAACCGGGAATTTATACTTCGGGAAATCAGGCAAGCCCTGAACATAAGCAAAACACAGGTATTTAGGTACATACAGACCCTTACCGAACTGGAATACATCAAACAATCCGGCGGTTACCCCAACAAAGGAATTAAATATAAAATCAGCCATTGGGACAATTATCAAAAACTAAGAACCGAAATCAAAGACTTCCTGTTACAGCAAATACAAAAACTTAAACAAGAAAAACCCAAAGGAACACAGCGGAACACCAAAGGAACACAAGAAAACAAACCTAATGACATGATAATTAATAATTTATAATTACCAATCAATCCAGCGTTCCTAAATCCAAACTCAATCAAAAGCAAAAAAGATACATTCTACTACCATGAGCCAACCCAGCCGCCATATCATTTACAGCGAACTATACCAAAAAGAAGCCTATCAGTGGCGCAGCTACCTGTTTAGTTTAGGATACAAAGAACCGACGATACAAGCCCGGTATCTGTGGTTAAAAGAATTTTTTACCCATTTAGAAAAAAGAAGAATTTACCAGCTTACCCATATTACCACTGTAGAAATCATAGACTTCCACCAGTACATACAAAACAGGAAAAGTTTTAAAGAAGATAAAAACCTCAGTAAAAAAATGGTTTATGACATCATGCGTTGCATACAACAATACTTAGGCTATATCCTGCATATAGGTAAAATCAAAATCAATCCCGCCTCACATCTGAAATTCCGTTTTCCACAGGAAAAAGTAGAACGCAAAATCTTTACCCGGCAGGAAATAAGAGAACTTTACCGGATAACCCAAACCCTGCAAGAACAAGCCCTGTTGCATTTAGCCTATGGTTGCGGCCTGCGGGTAAAAGAACTAAGCCAGTTAAACAAAGAAGATCTACGCCTGAGTGAAAACCAGGTTATAGTACAAAAAGGCAAGAACAACAAAAGACGGATCATACCCATAGTTCCCAAAATGGCAGAAGAACTACAGGAGTTTATACAATCAACCGATCCCGATCAACAAGCCATCTTCCTGAATTATAAAGGCCGGAGAATGCAACAATGGACCTTTAACCGGGAATTAAAAAACCTGATAAAAAGAACAGAATTTGGAAAAAAACTCACACAAGAACAGCTTAACAAAATAGGAATCCACTCTTTACGCCATTCCATAGCTACCCATTTACTGGCAGGCGGGATGAAATTACCATACATACAAAACCTATTAGGACACAGCCATATAGAAAGTACGGAAGTTTATACCCATATTACCCAGGAGCAAATCAATACCTTACAATGACTCTAAAAGAATACCTGCAAAAGAAATACAGTTCCAGTACCCTGTATACCAATATGTATAACATCAAGAGATTTACCGATTATTACCAAAAAAAAGCAGAAAAAGCCAGTTATCAGGATATTTTACACTATATCGCCTACTTACGCAAAGAACACCAATTACATTCCAAAACGCTCAAACATTGCCTGTATGCAGTAAAAATCTACTACAATTACCTATTAGAAACCGGAAAAAGAAAAGACCATCCCTGTAGTGAACTCAACCTGAAAGACCAGATAAACAGGCAAATACAAGTAGATAACCTCTATAGTGAACAGACTTTGGAAAGCTTTTTAGAAAACTATAAAATAAAGAAGAAGAGCCAATTACAAAACCGGAACAAAATCATTATCAGCCTGTTAATCTATCAAGCCCTGACAGTACGGGAAATTGCAGACCTGGAAATACAAGACATAGACCTGGATAATGCCCATATCCATATCAAATCCCATTACCACCAACAAAGCAGAACCTTGCCCTTACAAGCCAGACAAATACTCTTATTCCACCATTACCTGGAGAAAGAACGCAAAGAATTAGTAAAATACAATAAGCCAAATCCTGATGAAACAGCCTTTATAATAGGACAATATGGAGAAAAGATCAATCCGCATGGAATAGGTAAAATGATAAATGAAAACCGATTAAAATCCGAACAGATCCAGCCGATGAAGATAAGACAAAGCGTGATAGCCAACCTGTTAAAAAAAGAAAACGATACAAGAATCGTACAAGTCTTTGCAGGACACAAACGGGCATCAACCACCATTCAATACAAACAAAGTGAATTAGAAGCTCTGCAAAGTGCTATAAACCAGTACCACCCCCTGAATACTATATTATAAACCTACTGAATTAGAATACTGAATAACAGAATAATAGAATAGATAAACAAGTAAGAAGTTAGAAGTAAAGAAGTTAGAATAATAAAAAGGAGAAATCATACCTAAGTCAAACCAAGAAACTATCAAAGAATAAGAATATAATAAACTAATAATCAATAAACTAATAACTAAGAATAAAAATCTAAAATCCAAAATCTATAATCTAAAATTAAAAAAGTTAGGAGAACTGATACCAAACCGAACCACAAAAAAGAATCCTAAAAGAAATAAAATAGTAAAAAGTAAAAAATTAGAAATAAGAAAGTTAGAAAAATAAATAATAAAATAATAGGAGAAATTATATCAAGCCGAATCACAAAAAAGAACTTCAAAAGAAAAAACCAAAAGAAAAGAACAAAGAAATAAAAAGGAAAATCAGAAAAATAACTATAAAAAATCAATCTAAAATCTAACAATCTGAAATTAAAAATCTAAAATGGAGATATCCCGCCGATGTGCCAAGAGAGCTTTACTGTGGATTGAGTTCCCTGACAATAACCGAATAAATCCCAATCCGGCATGAGCCTGCGATATCCCGCCGATATAGTAATACAAAGCCCCACCGAATCCAACCCTTCCCATCGCCGGAGAACAGGTTTTTTGCCCCAACGGCTCATGTCCAGCCGGTTCTCCGGCCGATGTGTTCCCTGTTTCCCTGCCCCGCAGGCTTCCGCTGACCGGTTCGTCTGCTACGCTGCATAAACTGAAGTGTATTCCGCTTCGCACTCACCGTCAGCCAAAGCCCCAGCCGCATCAGCCTGACGTCCCAACAGGTTCACCCGCTGTCCCGCCATGCAAAAAGCTGATGCAAAAAACCTGTTCCCCCAAGCTATTTAACATAATGCAAGCACCTTACTGGTCTGTACAGCCCAGAAGATGCATTATGTATAAATAGCCGCCCGACCCGACAGCTTTCCGCTCCCCGACCACCCGCCCCAAGTGGCGGGACGCACAAACATTGAAAGGGCAAAACTTTTTATAGTATGTCTGATTTGATTCAAAGGAAATAAAAAGTTTTAGCCCGTTCAACATCCCATTACCACCACCATATCCCAATGATGTTCCACAGATGAGCCGGGGATGTCCCGGGGACAAGCCGACCCTTTATCCCGAAAAACACAACAAAATCCCTTAGACAATCCCACCCATGCGAAAAATCTCCCGTAGCTATCTCCGGAATGTAACAATAACATAACAGACCGCAGAAAAAGACTTTACATTTTTCTTTCAAATGAAATAAAAAGCATATATTTGGGAGACAAATACTCAATATGCCAACCTGTTACATCAATGTTACAAAAGTAAAAGCCTCGCACGAGGTAAAAGGTACGCAGTTGTGGTATAGTATCGATCCGTTGGCAGAAAAATATCCAGCCTACTCACCGTATGCATATGCATTTAACAACCCCGTTTACTTCATAGATCCTGATGGAATGGAAGGAACAGACTGGATTAAAAAAGGGAACAACATTTTCTTTGATCCTAACGCCAATGCAAGTAATTATCAGGAATTGCATGGGAATGATGCTACAAGGATAACTGGTCTTAAAGGAACCGATGCCGATAATAATGTACTTTATTCCTATAGCTTAAACGACAATGGTACTGTTACAGACTCCAACGGAGACTATGTACGCGAATCCCTTACTACAGAAGGAGGAACTAATATAAGTGTCTGGTCAGGCTATGTACAGCAAGCAGAGCTAGCTGGAATCTTAGCCCTGGATGGAACCCGGGATCAACATACCCCATTTTATGCGGGAGCTTCATACAATATGGCCTTTTTAGGAGGATATGGCTTTGGAGGTGGAGTAGTAAGAGATCAGAAAGGAGACTGGGGACTCTATGGCACCTTTAATGGAAATATAGGAGCAGGAATTGGTGTTGGACTGGAAGGAGGAATTATAAATCCAACTTCCAGTGAGCCTTTTACTGTGGAAGATTTTGCAGGGAACAGTTCTACTTATAGTGCAGGAACCCTGGGTTTAGGAATAAGCAAAGGGGGAACTGTTGATAAAAACTGGAGTGCTGGTGATAAAATTATAAATTATGGAGAGAATAAATGGGGATCAAATCCCAGAGGTTATACTACAGGAGGAGGAAGTTTAGGAGAATTTTCCAAGCCTACCTTAAAGAATGCCCAGGCGGGAGCTTCCCTGATATATTCATATTCCACCACCGGAGTAATTCCTTTAAGCAAATAAAGTCATGAGCAAGGAAGATAATTATTGGGAAGGGATATCCCTTCCCAAAAAGGATAAAAGAATACTTTATTTTATTTTTGGTATTCCGGTTTTATGTTTAATAATTTTTATCATTATTGGTTTATTGGATAAAACTTCTTTAGCAGAATCTTTCCTAAGTTCTGAATCTAAGATTTATTTTAAAGGAAAAGTAGCTTCAGAATACAGGCAAAAGGATAATCATAATGTTAAAGTGGCTGTATTAAATGATGGATATGAATATCAGATTATGGCAGAATGGGAAAAATTAATTGATGTAGGAGACTCGATAAGCAAGAAGAAAGATAGTTTGTATATCCATGTAGTGAAACCTGATGGAAAAAGACTCAAATTAGATTATGTAGAAGCCGTTAAAAAATGGCGTAATTAAGAAATATTTTATTCAAACACTAATCCCGCCAAGTGCGGGATTATTTATTTACCAAAGGCTTTTTTAGTCTTGTAGTTCTGGATATAGGTATCAATAACATTAAAGAGGATCTCCCGGGTCTGCTTATCCAGCAAATCCATATCCTCAATCCGGGCGAGGGTTTCCTTGTTGAATTTGGCAGCCTTGCCCTGTCCCACCAGAAAATCCACCGACACATCAAACACCTGGGCTAGCTTCAAAAGAATGTCAATAGAGGGCGTATTAGAGTTCCGTTCATAGTTCCCGATCATCACCCTTGAAGAACCGATCTTCTTGGCCAGTTCTTCCTGTGACCAATTAGCGGCCTTCCTGAGTTCTGCAATCCTGCTTCCAATGTCTAACATATCTATCAAAAGTAAGCTGTTTATAAGCAATTCAGGCAAATATAGCAATAAGTTTTTAACAAAAGAAACAAGAATATTGAGTAAAAAAGAAATATATTTTATACATTTGCCATATATCCTTATCATTAAAAAAAATACGTACTATGCTCAACACCCAAAATCCAAACCAGTTAGAATACCAGAATCCCGTGTTGCATATCAGTGTTCTGGGCGGGCTCCGCATCGAGGGGCTTGACCGTATGCGGGTAACGCTCAAACTCCGCAGCCCTCAGGCGGAGCAGATCGCTGTACGCCATAACCTGGACTTATACAATGACACGCAAGTCGAAAAACTCATCCGTAAACCGCCACCAAGCTCGAAATCGGTTCCAGTGTCATCGAAGCCGGACTGAACGAACTGATTGAAGAACTCGAAAAATACCGATTAGAGCAATTAGCTAACAGCCAACAGCCTTTAGAAACCAAACAACTAACCGAAGCAGAATACAACGAAGCCCTGACCTTCCTTACATCTTCCTCCTTACTCCTTACCACTAACGAGCTCATCGGAACCAGCGGAATTATCGGGGAAGAAGTAAACCGCCTGATTATGTACCTGATCTTCAGTTCCCGCAAGCGGGAACAGCCCCTGCACATCATTAGCTTGGGCAGCAGCGGCACCGGAAAAACCCATTTACAGGAAAGCATCGGAAATTTAATCCCGTCCGAAGAAAAAATAGAAATCACCACCCTGAGTGAGAAGCCTTTTACTACTTCGGACAACAGGAACTCAAACACAAATTGATACTCATTGAAGATCTGGATGGGATTTTACAGGCACTTTACCCGCTTCGGGAATTACAATCCAAAAAGAAGATCAGCAAAACCATTGCCTTTAAAAATACCAAAGGAGAAACCAAAACCGTGCATTTAACTGTAGAAGGCCCGGTATGCGTAGCCGGATGTACCACACAGGAAAGCATTTACGAAGATAACGCCAACCGTTCATTCTTAATTTATCTGGACGAATCCGAAGAGCAAGACCAGAGAATCATGGACTATCAGCGGAAACTCAGTGCCGGAAAGATAGATATAGACCAGCAAATTAAAGCCAGAACCCTGTTGCAGAACACCCAGCGGATATTGGAACCCGTAAAAGTGATTAACCCCTATGCAGAAATCGTACAGCTTCCCAAAGAAATCCTCAAACCCAGAAGAACCAATGCCCATTACCTGCAATTTATAGAAATCCTGACCTGGTACCACCAGTTCCAGCGTGAGAAAAAAGTAGACCAGTCCACCGGGGAAGAATACATAGAAACCACGATCGAAGATATCAAACAAGCCAATGAGTTACTCAAAGAAATACTCCTTCGCAAATCCGACCTGCTTACCGGAAGAAGCCGCAACTTATTAGAAAATTTAAAATCAAAAATCAAAAATCCCCAAGAACCCTTTACCAATCAACAATTACGAAGTCATTTACGCATATCCAAAAGCACCGCCCAGCGGTATTTATACCAATGGATGGACGAGGGCATTATTAAAAAACTCCACAATAAGGAAACCCAAACCCATCACTACCAGATTATTGACGAAAAAGAATACCAAAACCTTGAAAACAAGATAGATACTACCCTGAATCAAATCATAAAAACCCTGGAGAACCGCCCCACCGAACCAGTACCGAACCAAAAGCCAACTAAACCCGTTAAATCCAAGAAAACCAATACAATAAACTAACCGAACCGGAACTATATAAAAAAACATAAGCGGACTAAAAAATGAAACTATTACCTTTAGAAAACACCGGCTATCTCTACTTAGAAAAAGCCTTTGGGCAGTGGCTCGATATTTTAGGATTCAGCCCGGGAACCGTTTACAATCTTCCCCACAGCATACGGGAGTTTTTACACTACTTAGAACAAAGTAACTGCAAGCAGATCACCGGAATTACCAACCAGCATATCAAAGGTTATTATAACTACCTGCATACCCGGAACCACCAAAAACAAGGGGGAGCCTTAAGCAGCGCTTATATCAACCACCACCTTTGGGCACTGGAAA
This sequence comes from Apibacter sp., assembly GCA_031552575.1. Lineage (GTDB taxonomy): Bacteria > Bacteroidota > Bacteroidia > Flavobacteriales > Weeksellaceae > Apibacter. The sequence goes on from JAVBMH010000011.1 coordinate 79,570, forward strand.
AGTTCTTTCGCTTCCTGTATCACAAAGGAATCCGGAACCTGCCCGAGCTCAACTTCAAAAGACTAAAAATAGACAGCCTCAAACGGGAAATCCTTACCCAGTCCGAAATCAAACAACTTTACCAAACCATCGAAGAAAAAGAAAGCCCCAACCCCAAACAGGAAGCCCTGAACTACCAGGATAAAGTTATGCTGACCATTTATTACGGCTGCGGATTACGGAGAACCGAGGGAACGAACTTAAACCTCGAAGATATCAACCTGGATACACGGATCCTGCATGTAAAAAAAGGAAAGAACCAGAAACAACGCCTGATCCCCTTTAGCCGGACATCAGCCAAACTCCTGCGGGACTGGATCTATGAATACCGGAACTACCTGATAACCCATAAAACCCAAGGCAAACTCTTTATCAACCAATACGGAAAACCCCTGACCGGAGGAACCCTGAACAAAAGATTACAACGGTTAGCAGCAGAAAGCAATAATATCAAACTCAAAGAAAAAACCATTAGCCTGCACAGCCTGCGTCACAGCATAGCCACCCATTTACTGGCCAACGGAATGGATATACAGAAAGTACAAAAGTTCTTAGGACACAGTTGTTTAGATACCACCGAGATTTATACCCACTTAATAGAAGAAAATCATGAGCTTTACTGATTATTTAAAAAACAAGGATTTAAGCAAAACTACCGTAGAAATGTACCGTTACCATACTCTGGAATTTATATCGTTCCTGGACAAGGATAATACCGAAGTGGAGAACTGCACCGAAAAAGAAATCATACTCTACCTGAAAGAACTACAAAAAAAGAACCTGAGCAATATTACCAAAAAAGTACGGCTCTACGGGCTCAAACACTTCTTTGATTACCAGATAGAAACAGGTAAAAGGAATGATAACCCCGCCAAGAAAATACATATCAAACAAACCCAGAAACAAAAGATCTACCCCATACTTACGATCCAGGAATTACAGAACCTGTACGAAAGCTATCAAGTTCCCCGGCAAGATGATAAGAACCGGCATAAAAACTGGTTTACCCCCTATAAACTAAGCAAAGAACGAAATAAAGTCATTACAGGATTACTGGTTAACCAGGCAATCACCACAGCAGAAATAAAAAGAATCTTAGTTACTGATCTGGATTTACGCAAAGGAACCATTGATATCAGAGGCGGAAGAATAGGAGCCGACCGGACACTGGAATTAAAGTCCCACCAGATTATGGATATCATGGAATACCAGTACAAAACAAGAACCGAGTTGCTCAGCTACCATAAAGAACCCACCCAACAATTATTTTTAAGCGTTCCCAGTTCCGGAGAAAAACAGGCTACAGGAAACGGAAAACTTCAAATCTGGAAAACCCTAACCCAAGAACTCAAACAACAAAACCCCAAGCTGATAAACCTGCAACAGATACGGACAAGTATTATTACCCATTGGCTCAAACAATATAACCTAAGGCAAGTACAATACAAAGCAGGACACAAGAATATATACTCCACCGAAATGTATCTAATCAATGATGTAGAGGACTTACAGAATGAAATCGAGCTCTATCATCCATTAAGATAAAAAGGCGAGATTCATGAACACCAATAAAAATAAAAAAGAGCAGTGAATAAATAGACAAATACCACCCCCTATAGATACTAACCCAATAGCAGAATAATAGAATAAAGGCCTAAGCCCGGAAAATAAAAAAGCTGTATAATAAATAAGTAAGAAGTTAGAAAAAAGAAGTAAGATATAAGATCTAAGGAATAAGGAACCAATCTAAAATCTATAATCTAAAATCTGAAATCTAAAAAATAGGAGAAATCATACCTAAGTCAAACCAAGAAACTATCAAAGAATAAGAATATAATAAACTAAGAATCAACAAACTAATAACTAAGAATAAAAATCTAAAATCCAAAATCTATAATCTAAAATTAAAAAAGTTAGGAGAAATCATACCAAGCCAAAACTAAAAAAGAAACCATTAAAAAAATAAAGAAGAAAAATCAAAGAAATGAAATAATAAAAAGTAAGAAGTTAAAAGTAAAGAAGTTAGAACAATTAAATTAAAAAATAAGAAAAAAATGAAAGAAAAATCCAAGCCGAGCCGAAAACATAGATATCCCGCCGATGTACCAACAGAGCTTTACTACGGATTAAGTTCCCTGACAATAACCGAATAAATCTAATCCGAAAATCATAAAACTAAAATATAGAATCGTAAATCAAAAATCTACAATCAACAATCCAAAAAACCGTAACTTTGAAATGCAAGCACAAAATAACACCTATATGACAACCATAGACATAAAAAAACGCATCCACCATTACATAGACCAAGCCGATGAACGGCTGCTCAAAATGATATACGCCATGCTCCGTCAGGATGATAAAGCCGTTGTAGCCCATACCACAGAAGGAAAACCCCTGACCCGCAGCGAATACACAAAAATACTGGAAGAATCGGAAAAACAAATAGAGCAAGGAGACTACCTTACCCATGAACAACTCAAAAAAGAAATGAAAAAATGGAAATAAGGTGGAGTAAACAAGCCCAAAACGACTTAAAAAACCTGTATAACTACTACAAAGAAAAAAGTCCCCAGTCTGCTGAAAAAATCGTACAGGAAATTTACGATACCGTATCTAACCTCCTTTATACCCAGCAGTACCAGAAAGACGATATCAACACCAATTACAGAAGAATGATCTGCCGTCATTACAAGATCCTGTACAAAGAAACCCCGGGCAAGGACATCATCAAGATCCTATCCATCTTCGATGCCCGCCAGAATCCCGCCAAACAAACAGACTAACTCCCTGATTCTAACTTTAAACTTCTAACTTCCCACTTTAGAGAGCCCCACCGGAGCCATCCCTTCCCATCGCCGGAGAACAGGTTTTTTGCCCCGGCGGCTCATGTCCAGCCGGTTCTCCGGCCGATGTGTTCCCTGTTTCCCCGCCCCGTAGGCTTCCGCTGACCGGTTCGTCTGCTACGCTGCATAAACTGAAGTGTACTCCGCTTCGCACTCACCGCCAGCCAAAGCCCCAGCCACTAAATCCGGACAGCCCCGCAGGTTCACCCGCTGGGCTGCCATGCAAAACGCTGATGCAAAAACCCTGGTCCCCCAAGCTATTTAACATAATGCAAGCACCTTACTGGTCTGTACAGCCCAGAAGATGCATTATGTATAAATAGCCACCCGACCCGACAGCTTTCCGCTCCCCGACCACCCGCCCCAAGTGGCGGGCACCGCAGACATTGAAAGGGCAAAACTTTTTATAGTATAATCAGGTTGATTCAAAAGAAATAAAAAGTTTTAGCCCGTTCAACATCCCACCACCATTACCATACCTTATATCTCAATCTAAAATCTATAATCTAACATCTAAAATCCTCCCTGCCATATCCCGACGATGTTCCGCAGACGTTCCGACGATAAGCCGGGTATGTCCCGTATATGAGCCCACTAATGCGGAAAATCTCCCAACTATCTCCCAAAGTTGTAACGCCAACCAAACAAGCCATAGAAAAGGAAGACACCACAAAAAAAGCTCCCCGCAAGCGGAGAGCTTTAAGTATATACCGGATTAATCCCTGCCTAAAATACTTCGGTTACCTGCATCGTGCTGCCCTGTGCAAAAAGATAGTCCGCAGCATCCACCCGCTGGTAAAACTCAATTCCCAGGCAGGCTACCACACTGACACCGCTTCCAAAGGCTTCCTCCACCTCGAAAGTAGCCGTAAGGTCGAAATCAACGCTCACATTATCCAGCGGACTGATATCCGAAGCAGCCACCACACCCAAACCGTTCTGATCCGGAACGTCCGGCTCATAGCCCTGCGTTCCCTGGTCGTAGCTGTAATCTGAAACCAGACCGCAAGCCAACAACAGGCGGTAACCCGTAGCCCCGGCCGGAGCATTGATATAATTCACCGGAATAAAATCCGGAACCGTAACGGTAATCTCATTACGGTCTGCATTGGCAGATATCGTAAAAGGAGCATTGAATACCGTACTAAAGCTGTTCTTGCCGTTAAGTTCAAATCCCCGTAGCAGTTCCTTGTTCTGGGAAAGGGCAATAGGCCTGCGGCCCCGGATGCCCACCGACTTGTTATTAATCATTTTGAATAGAGAAGTAAGCCTCGAAGTAAGCAGGCTGTCGGCCATGTTCTGCAATACGCTACTCAGCCCCATGCGCAGTGCCTTCCCGGCCTTGGCCGCACCCCCAAACTCCTTGTTGTTCTCCCGGGTTCTGCGGAAGTTCGAACCCGTAGCAATCTGTTCCTTGGTCGGGCCCCCGGCAGTCCGTGCCAGGTACTCCCCATTGGAAGTATAAAAAGAAATACCCCCGATGTTCCCAACCAGTTTAATAATGCCTTTCTGTCTACTCATAACATAAAATTTTTAGGTTAATTTTAAATTAGTGTACACACAGGCAGGAATCCCCCTAAGTAAAGTGTTGGAGTAGCATCCGCTCAAAAACCAGACCAAAACCCTAACCAACAAAGGATTACGATAAAACACCCCTGCCAAAAACCTATAAAAAAAGCATAAAACATATAAAATAAATCCGTACTTTTACTTCCTTATGCAACGTCCGCAACTAACCCCTAAAAAATTTATGAGCCCTCCCAGAGTGGGGTATGAGCCTGTACCGGTTAGTTATTTAACCGGGCATAAGCAAAAGCAAGCCCATCCAAAAAATTACCTAAGCAATTACCACTACAAATACCAAGGCCAAGAACTGCAAGATGAATTAGGATTGAATTGGTATTCTTTCAAATGGAGAAACTATATGCCGGATATTGGTAGGTTCTTTAATATTGATCCGTTGGCAGAAGAATATACAGATTGGGCCCCTTATGTGTTTAGTGGAAATAGGGTGATTGATTCCCGTGAACTGGAAGGATTGGAGCCTGTACCTGTTGTAGCACCGGCACCGGTTCCTGCTCCCGTACCAGGTGCATATCCAAGAAGTGGAACATTGCAACCTGCACGCCTCCCTACCAAAACGGAAGTAAAGGAAGGTTTTAATAAACTTGTAAACTGGGGAAAAGGAGTTGTTCTTGGAGAAACTATCAAAAAGGCTGCAATTGTAGTACTAACAACAGAAGCTGCGAAAACCCTCTATAACAGCGTACTGAATAGTGATAGTGAGAAAAGTAGTAGTAGTCAAGAAAGTACCAAACCTGGTGCCAGAACAGAACCTAAAGATTTACAAGAAAAATTAACATTAGATGAAGCTAAGTCAGGGCAAGGAGAACCGATCATGAAAGGAAAACTCAAAGATGATAAATATAAAAAAGGGGACACAGAAAAAATGCAGCATAATCATGATCATGGAGATGGTACTAAAACAGAAGTACATTATGATAAAAATAAGAAAACTGGAGAAACTTCTAATTTTAAGATTAAAGATGATACTAATTCAAAGAGTAGAGGACATCGTTATCCTTAAAAATATCAGTATATGAAAGTACAATACAAGATAAAAGATATTCAAAAAAGATTAAAGGAGGGTTTAACTCCCAATGAAAAAGAATATTATGATGGATGGAATATTCTACCTGATAGCTTTCATTTAACTTATCAAAAAGAGTATGTTGTTTATGGATTAGATTATTCTAAGGAAGGATATATAAACTTTTTAATAGTAGATGACACTGAAGTATCTTATCCTAAAATATATCCATCCGAATTTTTTGAAATAACAAATAATCGAATATCAGAATATTGGATAGGAACAGAAGAAAAAGAATTTCCTATAAAGAATATAAAATGCCCTAATTTAATTTCATTTAAAGAAATAGTAGAAAATGAGTATTTCTTTGAAGATATTCTGGATTGTAAAAATAATACTTGTGAAATATTTTCTAAAAATAAGGAGCTAATGGATAATGAATTCCCAGATAACAACATAAAATCTGCTGAAATAATTGATGCGAATTGGGTTTTTTGTGGCTATTGTGATGAATCTTGGGAAGTTAAATCTAAACAGGGAGTTATTGTTTGCCCAAAATGCGGAAAACGAAATAATAATCCTTTTTGGAAATATTACAGAATTTAGTAAACAAAAAATAAACACTAAGAAATCGAAATTTCTTTTTATCAACCAGCCCTTTCGGGGCTGGTTTTTATTTACCGAACGCCTTTTTAGTCTTGTAGTTTTGGATGTAGGTATCAATCAGGTTAAACAGTATCTCACGGGTCTGCTTATCCAGATCCTCAATATCCCGGATCCGCTGCACCGTTAGTTTATCCAGAGAAGCAAACTCACTGATCCCGATCAGGAAATCCGCCGTTACCCCGAACACTTCCGCCAGGCGAGCCAGAATCTCCACCGAAGGCGAGCTCTTGTAAGTCCCCCCAAAGAATGGACAGATGGTATCCCCTATATTTATGTAAAAATATAAAACATTTTATTATTATCTAAATAAATCTAAACTACACTATCTGTACTCTTTTCTTACTATATTCGTGTCCTAACATTGGGGAAGCTTACATTACATTGTGATCTTGTGTTTCAAATGTGTTGATGAGCTAAAATATTATCTAGTGATGGGAATTATACTCAATACCTTTACAATACAGGTTTATTAAGGATAAAGCAAATATTTTGTACGAGTTTGTTTAAACTTTTCCAGTCCGGGTTTCCATGAGTTCTTGATTTCAGTTTCCGTTTTTCCTGCTAAAATTTGTTTGCGGAGTTTGTCCGTTCCGGCAAGTTTATCAAAAAACAAATCTTTATTGAAAAAAGGATGCTCCTTATCATTATTGAAATACGCAGTTAGAAGCCAATCCAGATTTATTTCAGATAAAAATGGTTCATCCCGGAGATCTTCGCCATAACAAACTTGTCCTTTATATCTCGGATTTTTAGCTCCCAGGTTTGGCTTTGGTGTGAACTCAAATCCGTAAGCGGTTATATAGGGAGAACCATAAACTTCGAAAGGAAAATCAGTTCCCCTTCCTTCGGTAGCATTGGTTCCTTCAAAAAAACAAGTACTCGGATAGAGATTAATCGCATGATTGGTTTTCAGGTTAGGAGAAGGCATAACCGGAAGCAAATATTTCGAGGAATGGCTGTAATTTTTCAGTTCAATAACAGTCAGATTACAGCGAAGTTTATTTTTCAACCATTTTTCTCCATTTATCATTTGGGCATATTCCCCGATGGTCATTCCGTAAACCACAGGAACTTTGTGCATTCCTATAAAAGACTGGAATCCTTCTTCCAGAACCGGACCGTCCACATAATGTCCGTTAGGATTAGGTCTGTCCAAAAGTATAACCGGAATATTATTCTCGGCAGCAGCTTCCATTACATAGTGAAGCGTTGAAATGTAAGTATAAAAACGTACCCCAATATCCTGAATATCAAAAACAAGTAAATCAACATTCTTTAGCTGTTCTTTTGTCGGTTTTTTGTTATTTCCATATAATGAAACCAGTTCAATTCCGGTTTTGGAATCTTTTCCATCTTTTACCTGTTCTCCGGCATCTGCATTTCCCCGGAAGCCATGTTCAGGAGCAAATATTTTTTGAATGTTGACTTTATTTTCAAGTAAGAAATCAACTAGGTGAACGGTAACTTTTGCAGGTAAAGCACAAATAGAGTTTCCTTCAGAATCTTGTCGAGGGATGGGAGAAGGATAATAAGAAATGATTCCTGTTTGATTGGTTACAATTCCTACTTTTTTTCCTTTGAGCAAAGGAAGATATAAATCGGGTTGATCTGCTCCGGTAATAATTTCTGAAGTATCGGAAGAAGATGATTCATTGAGTATTTTCTTAGTTTGAGCAGATACGGAAATAAGACAAAAACAAAAGAAAATACTAAACAATTGAGTATATTTGACAAAAATTTTTTCAGAGTTGAGTTTTACTTGGTTCATATCTAAAAGAATTGCTTTCTCCAAAAGTAATAAAAATAATCTTTCCCAAATTATCATTCGGATAGGACAAACGGCAGTTGCTATTGGAATTTTGGTTTCCGTGATAACTTTGGCTATCGGACTGGGTTCAAAAAAGGCCATTAAACAAAAGATGGCGGATTTCAACGGACATATCACTATCCGAAGCTACGATAGCAACAATTCCTTTAATAGTTCCAAATTAAACAAGAAAAGTGTACAGTTAAATAAAATAAAGGAGAATCCTAAAGTTGCCACTGTTCAGGAATATGCTACTAAAAGTGGAGTGATAAGAACAGAAATCAGTTTTGCCGGAGTGATATTAAAAGGAGTTTCACGTGATTTTGACAGGGAGCGTTTTGAAGAATTCATGATAAGAGGAAAAATCCCTGATTATTCCAAAAATGAAGTAAGCAATGAAGTGATTATGTCGGAGAAGATAGCCAAAGAAATGAAACTGGATCTGGATTCTTCTTTTGTCATGTTTTTTGTGAAGGAAAATCAGCAGCCTATTTACCGCCGGTTTATTTTAAAAGGAATTTTCCGTACGGATATCAAGCAGATTGATGATGTTTTTCTGATAGGAGATATTCGGCACGTACAGAAACTAAATCAATGGTCGTCAGGGGATATAGGAGGATACGATATTTTCATAAAAGACATAGAAAACCTGGATAGTGTTTTCTCAAGCATAGAAGACCTTGCCGGATATAATAATTTTGCGGAAAAGGCGACGACCACTTTCTCCCAGATCAATGACTGGATACAGATATTTGACACGAATATATTTATTATTCTGTCCATTATGATGGTGGTAGTGGTTATTAACATAGTTATGGTTTTGTTGATCCTGATTATAGAGCGGACTAATTCCATAGGAATGTTAAAGACATTAGGAGCTTCCAATAAACAAATCCGGAAGATTTTCATTCATTACACTCTTTTTATTATGATTCCGGGGTTAGTAATAGGAAATGTAATAGCAATTGTTTTGCTATATATTCAGAAGTACTTTGAGGTGATCAAGCTGAATCCTGAGAATTATTATGTGAGTTCAGTTCCGGTTTATATTAATTTTCTCCATATACTGATTATTTCTGTTTCGGCTTTGGTTATTAGCGGATTAGTATTGCTTTTGCCTTCTTATTTGATATCAAAAATATCTCCAATTAAAGCTATAAAATTCCAATAATATGGCATTGAAAAAAATAAGAGTAAGTAATAAAGGTTTGCTGTCAGCTTTAATTCTGCAATTTTTCTTTTTCCAGATTGTGAAAATGACCATGGATCCCATAAATAATTGGTATTTTTCATTCATAGTGAAAATAAAGTTCTTTTTGAATTCTGTTTTTGGACTTTTCAGATTTTCGGTAGGCGATGTATTCTATTGTATTTTAACTATCGTATTGTTGTATTGGCTTGTGCGCGGGATTATCTGGCTGGTTAAGAAGAATAAAAAAGAGGCAAAAACATATTCACTAAAAATTTTGTTGGTAGTCAATATTTTGTATGCAATATTCATGTTTTCGTTCGGGATTTTATATAATCATAAGAATTTTCCTCTTTTTGAAGATCCTAATGAAAAAATATATGTAAATGAAATGAAGATTGTGGCAAACCGGTTACTATCCGATTGCACAGGTTTACGGGAAAAAGTAATCGTGAATAAAGAAGGAGAGTTTTCGGTAGATCAGCAAAAAATGACAGATCAGCTATATCTGGAACAATGGGCTTTTTGGGATATTCCGAAGCAAAAAGTTAATTTGAAAGTATCATTATTCAGCTGGATATTGAGAAAGGTAGGAATTGCCGGATATTATAATCCGTTTACAGGAGAAGCCCAGATAGTAAGTGGATATCCGGATACTTCAATACCGTTCACTTTGGCACATGAAATGGCTCATCAGGTAGGAGTTGCCCGTGAAGATGAAGCTAATTTTTACTCCTTTTATATGGGAGAATCTTCTCCCAATGGAGCATATCAGTATAGTGTTAAATATAAAGCACTTGCCTATGTTCTAAGAGAAATTTATCCAAATGATTCCATTTTTGTGAAGAGAACCTTGGAAAACTATTCCGCAGGAATGAAAAAGGACAGGGAACGGGAAAAAAGATTTTACTCGCAAACGTCGGGTTTAGGAATGGATATGTTTTCCTACATGAACGATGCCTATCTCAAATCCAATAATCAGGATGGAATAGTAACCTATAATTATGCAGTAAAAATGATAGTAAGTTTTTACAAACAGAATTATCCGTCTCTTTTTATTAATACAGAAACTTCTGGAATACCTTCAGCTAAATAGAAAGTAGTAACAAAGGCAAAAGCAAATACATAAAAAAGTTCGATATAGGTTTTTCTATATCGAACAATGATTTAGAAGTGTATTCTAAATTGATTACATATTACTTGGTTTAGTTATTGTCATAACTTCGTATTTCTGCACGTTTGATTTTTCCACTGATCGTCTTAGGCAAAGCTTCCACAAATTCAACGATTCTCGGATACTTATAAGGAGCCGTTATATGTTTCACATGATCCTGGATTTCCCTTGCCAGATCTTCTCCGGCTTGTTCCCTGTAGTCTAAACCTAATACCACAGTAGCTTTTACTATTTGTCCCCGGATTTCATCAGGAACAGCTGTAATTGCACATTCCACAACAGAAGGATGTGTTAATACGGCACTTTCTACTTCAAAAGGTCCTATGCGGTAACCAGAACTTTTAATCATATCGTCCGCTCTTCCTTCATACCAGTAATAGCCGTTTTCATCCTTTCGTGCGATATCTCCGGTATGATATCCGTAATCGCTATAAACCTTTCTGGTACGTTCTTCATCACCATAATAACCCGAGAACAAGCCTAATGGATGTTCTATGGTATGTTTGATCACAATTTCGCCTTCTTCACCCTCTTTGGCTATCCGTCCATCAGAAGTAATCAATTGAGTATCGTATAAAGGATTAAGTATTCCCATGGCTCCCGGAACAGGTTCTATCCACGGATAAGTGATAATGATGGCTGTTACTTCCGTTTGTCCGAATGCTTCCCGGATCTTGATTCCGGTTTGTTCATAGAAAGTTTCAAAAACCGATGAATTCAGGGCTTCTCCGGCGGTAGTACATTCTTTTAAAGAGGAAAGATTGAATTTACTTATATCTTCTTTTATCAGAAACCGGTATATGGTTGGAGGAGCACAGAAAGAGGTTATTTTATATTTTTCGATCAATTCCAGAAAATCCAATGGATGGAATTTTTCATGATCGTATACAAAAACAGAAGCTCCTACAACCCATTGTCCGTATATTTTTCCCCAGGCGGCCTTTGCCCATCCGGTATCGGCTACGGTTAAGTGCAGACTGTCTTCATTCAAATTGTGCCAGTATTTTGCAGTTACTATGTGTGCCAGAGGATAAGTGAAATTATGAACCACCATTTTCGGATTTCCGCTTGTTCCGGAAGTAAAATACAATAACATGATATCTTCATTGGTATTTACATTCTCCGGCCGGACGAATTCAGAAGCATGTTCTATTCCTTCATTAAGGCTTAGCCAATGATACGGAACTTCGTCCCCGATTCCTATGTAAAACTCAACACTGGGAGATTCTTCTCTTGCCTGATTGATGCTTTCTACCAGAATATCATCCGTACAACTGACAATGGCACGCACCTGTGCCATCTGGTTCCGGTAAATAATATCCTTTTCAGTCAGCAGGTGAGTAGCAGGAATAGCAATTGCCCCTATTTTGTGTAAGGCAAGTATGCTGATCCAGAATTCATAATGACGTTTCAGGATGAGCATTACTTTGTCTTCTTTTTTTATTCCGATGGAAAGAAAATAAGAAGCAGCTTTGTCGCTTAAGCTTTTTATTTCGGAAAATGTAAAATCCCGGTGAGCCCCTTTATCATTTGTCCAGCATAATGCTCTTTTATTAGGTTCTTTTTTTGCCCATTTATCCACTACATCATAAGCAAAATTGAAATTTTGAGGTACTTCAATCTTCAGATTTTCATTAAAATCCTCTGTGGAACTGAAATCGATTTTTTTCAAGAATCTTTCTAACATATTTTTTGGTTTTATTTTATTTAGTTAAATAAAGCTTTCTAAAATACATATTTTTAATTACAAATTTGATTAATATAGATTAATATATCTGATATTTATCATGTTTTCTGACTTACTTTATTTTTGGGTTGAATCAAAATTATTAGAACCAATGCAATATAATGATTTAATCTCTACCTTTACTCATTGTAATTCGTATCATATGGAAGATTTGATGATATTTGGCTTTATTGTACTCCTTGTTATTGTATTGTTTTTATTGAATAAGATTATAGGGAAAATTAATGTGGGTTTTGATCAGATGGAACGAACAGAACGGAACATCTGGAAATTAAATGATAAAATAGATGCCTTAACCCGTATGCTGAATGAAAGAAAAATAGAAGTTCTTTCCAAAGAATCTTCCATCTTTGAAGATTTAGTATCTCCGGAAATTAAAGCAGAACCGGAAAAAACAGTTCATCAACCGGAAGAAAAAAAGAAAACAGAAGAAATACAAAAAGAAGAAATACTTTTACAAACATTTTTATCATCACAGGAAATCAGAAAAGAAGTAGTAAATAGCGGTATTTCAATAAATCCGGTTAAAAAAGAAGAAAAACAAACACACACATTTTCAGAAAAAACAGCTGAGAAAACTAAAAAAATAGATTTTGAAAAATTGTTTGGAGAGAATATTCTCAGTAAAATAGGAATTACTACACTGGTTTTAGGAATTGCCTATTTTATAAAATATGCTATCGACCAGAATTGGATTGGTGAAACCGGGCGTGTAGCTATCGGAGTGTTGATAGGAATAGGAATCATTGGAATAACTCACAAATTAAGGGCTAAATATCTGGCATTTTCTGCATTATTGGCCGGAGGCGGCATTTCGGTTTTATATATCAGTATTACATTGGCTTACAGGGAGTATGAACTGTTTTCACAAACAACAGCTTTTATTATTTTAATTGTAATAACTATTCTTTCCGTGTTGCTTTCCCTTTATTATAATCAGAGAATATTAGCAATATTTTCCATTTTAGGAGGTTTTGCCTCTCCGCTTTTGGTTAGTTCCGGAACAGGAAGTTACATCACACTTTTCTCTTATATTTTTATACTTAATACTGGAATGCTGATTCTGGCTTATAAGAAAAAATGGGTTGTGGTAAGTTTAATGAGTTATTTCCTAACCTATATATTTTATGGACCATGGTTATTTTTATCCTATGAAGTGGAAAATAGGAACGGAGCTTCTTGTTTCAGCATTTTATTCTTCCTTCAGTTTTATATTTTGGTTTTAATAGAATATTTCAAAGTCAGGAAAATATCTCCTTTTCAGGTATTTATCATTTTGAGTAATAATTTTTTACTCTATGTTTTTTTGTTTTACCTATTCAGGGATTGGAAGGATATAAAAGGAGCAATAACCTTATCAATGGCAGTAATTAATATCATTCCGGTTTTGTTGTTGCTAAAATCAAAACAAAAGGACCGACTGTTTTTTCATCTGCTCATAGCAATAGTGATTACTTTTGTGAGCTTGTCAATTCCGGTACAACTAAAAGGTTCTGCCATCACTATGTTTTGGGGAGTGGAAGCACTTCTTTTGTTATGGTTATTCAAACGTTCAGGAATTAAAATTTTCAGTTTTAGTTTTCTTGTTTTGGAAATACTAGCTTTAGGCTCTTTGTTTATAGATTACCTTACCTATTATTTCATAGAAACAGACTCTCTTAATATTATTATAAATCCGATTTTTATTACCGGAACTTTAGTAATCATTTACCTATGTTTTGACCTGTTTATACTGAGAAAAATAGAAAACTCCGTTATCACCTTATTTAAGACTGAAATATTCAAGTTTTCTATTTTATATAAAATTTTGAGTGGGATACTTTTATTATTATTGTTTGTTTTTCCTTTCACAGAGCTTACTTATCAACTATATATAAGAAATTATTCCTATTTCGAAATAGCTTTATTACAAGGAGTTTACACCTATTTATTTGCAATGGCATATACTCTTATAAAAAGAAACCGTTTAATGGAAGTATTTTATTACGGAAATTTGATTCTTATCATTTTATATCCGGTTGTATATTTGGGATATATTGTTCTTTCCGTTATACAAGAGAGATTTTATAAAGAAGATTTTAGTTTAGGTATCTTTTTACTGCATTTTCTGACTATTCCTGCTTTTGTTGTTTTGATAACTCATCTTTGCAGAAAAAATATTTTGAACAACAAAAATGTGATTTATTGGATAGCTTCCATAGCTTCAGTTTATGCCTTGAGTGTGGAAACCGATAATCTGGCATTAATCTGGTATGATGAAAGTATATTAGAAAGTGTTCATACCATTGCATATCCGGTTATTTGGGGATTTTCTGCCTTGATTTTAATAATAGCCGGAATGAAATACAGAAAAGTAATACTAAGAAAAATATCACTGGTTCTGTTTGCTCTAATTATTCTTAAATTGTATTTATATGATGTTTGGAAGATGACACAGGCGGGAAGAATTATTTCCTTTGTGATCTTAGGACTGATATTATTGGGAACCTCTTTTTTGTATCAGAAATTAAAAGTTTTGATCAGGAACGATGAAGAAACAGAAGAACAAGAAACTTTAGAATAATAGGCAAAGACTATTTATGACTCAGATTTCCATAATAATAAAACACAATAATTATCTTTGTAAACCAGATATTTTTACCTTTGCTCTATGCAGAAATTGATTGGATTTTTAGTTTTAAGTAGTATTATAGTTTCATGTGCAAGAATGGGAACACCCGGAGGAGGTGCCAAAGATATAACATCACCTAAATTCTTAGGCTCAAAACCGGATACCTTAGCTACCAAAGTGGACAAAAACATCAAAGAAATAATTTTAAACTTTGATGAATATGTAATAGTAAAAGATATATCCAAGCAAGTAATTATTTCCCCTGCGCCCAAGGCAACTCCTTCCATAGAACCGGCTTCTACAGCCCGGAAGTATGTCTCGGTAAAATTCTACGAACCTTTACAAGAAAATACCACTTATACTATAAATTTTGGTTCCGGAATTCAGGATAACAATGAAGGAAATAAACTGGAAAACTTTTCCTATACCTTTTCTACAGGTGATAAAATAGATAGTTTACAGATAGCCGGACAAGTTAAGCAAAGTCTGGAAAGAAGTAAGCTATCTACAGCAGTAGTTTCTTTATATAAGCTGGAAAAAGATTCCAAAGGCCAGGATTCCGTGAATCTAAAAGGAAAACCCTATTATATATCAAGAGTTGACACGGCAGGAAGATTCAGTTTGGATCATTTACATGAAGGAAATTTCAGATTGATTGCTTTTAACGATCTGAATTCTGACCTGATTCTTAATCCGGAGAAGGAAATAGCCGGATTTTCCACTGAAATAGTGAACCCAAAAAATGCAAAACAATACGATCTGGTACTTTCTCCGCTAAAACAACAGTATAGAGCAGTCGGAGCAGAACAAGACGGACAGGGAGTTATTAAAGTTAAGTTTAAAGGAAATCCCAAAGAAGTAACCATTACTCCGTTAGAAAAAGATTTTCCACCTGTAAGAATAAATCATCCCAATTATGCAGATAGTTTATACATCTATTTTAATAACAATGATTTAAAAACGGAAAACAAAAGAGCAAGATTGAAGTTTTTAACCCAATATAAAGAAAAAACCGATACTTTAAGTGCTCTGTACGATACAACAACAAAAACGGAATTAGCTTTGGCAGCAGTAGAAAAAGAAATTACACCATCCAATTACTTTACTCTGAAATCCAGTAATTATATTACACAAACCGACAATAGTAAAATAGAAGTTTATAAAAATAAGGATTCCAAAAATAAAGAGCCTGTAGCATTTGAAACGGAAATTGATTCCACCAATGCAAAAAATGTGAATATTAAATTTCCCATAGCTTTTGATTCGGAATATCAGATACGGATTAATGCAAAGGCATTTAAAGACTTTTTGGGAAATGAAAATTCAGATACGTTGACCTACACGATAACGACAAAGAAGCAAAGTGATTACGGAAATCTGAATATAAGAATTCAGAATAAACCTGCTTTTAAATTCTTTTTTCAATTGCTTACCGAAAAATATCAGGTAGTGGAAAGTATTTATGGAGAGAACGAAACTTTTGAATTCAAAAACCTGAAACCGGGAAAATATTTAGTACGAATTCTGGTTGATGAAAACAATAATGGAGTTTGGGATCCGGCAGATCTGGAAACATTTACACCCGCAGAGAAAACCTATATATATCCTCAACCCATAGATGTCAGGGCTTTCTGGAATATCAACGAAGTCTGGATATTATAAAATAATCATGTATTTCTATAATTTGGTTCATCTTTTGAACATACCTGATTGAGAAAAAATAAAAATGAAAAAAACACTCGTTATTATCGTACTTGTTCTTGTTGCCATACAATTTATCAGAATAGATAAAACTAATCTTCCGGTAGATCCGAAACAAGATTATGTAAATGTAACTCAAGCTCCGGAAGATGTAAAGGTCATTCTGAAAAAAGCCTGTTATGATTGTCATTCCAACGAAGTAAAATATCCGTGGTATACCAATATTGCCCCTATTTCCTGGTATGTAAAAGGACATATCAACGAAGGAAGAGAACATGTGAATTTTTCAGAATTCGGAAAATACAATAAATATCAGAAAGAACATATTTTAGGAGATTTGCCGGAAACCATACAAAAAGGAAATATGCCGTTAGACAGTTACTTATGGATACATAAAGAAGCAGCTTTGTCTCAGAAAGATCAGAAAGTTTTAACAGAATGGTTTGAGACATTTTTGCCTAAAGATTCAAAAGGATAAGAATATGCAGAAAGTAAAAAAAGGAGATACAATTTTGATCGTTGCTCCGGCAGGAGTTATAAACCCCGAACAAATTCGACCGGCTTTGGATTTAATTAAGAAGAAAGGCTGGAAATATGAAATAGGAAAAAATACCTTTAATCAGTATTCTTTCGGATACAATTATTCAGGAACTCCACAGGAACGATTGGAGGATATGCAATGGGCGCTGGATCATCCCGATGCAAAAGCCGTATGGTTCGCACGCGGAGGATATGGTGGAGTTCAGATCGTGGACTCATTGCATATAAAAGAATTCAAAAAGAATCCCAAATGGTTGATCGGTTATTCCGATAACACGGTTTTTCATCAGCATTTTAATCGGAGAGGAATTCCCACTTTGCATGCAACCGTTTGCAAGCCTTTACCTCAAAATCAGTCCAAAGAAACCTATTCCACATTGGTAAATGTGTTGGAAGGAAAAGAACTCAATTATACCATAGAAAACACTCCATTCAATCAGGAAGGAAAAGTAAAAGCTATTATTACAGGAGGAAACTTATCCATTTTATACAGTTTGATAGGAAGTCGTTCTCAGGATCGTTTTGAAGATAAAATTCTTTTTATAGAAGACTGGTATGAAAATTATTACCATATAGACCGGATGCTAATCGGAATGGAGCGGGCCGGAATGTTCAAAAAAATCAAAGGACTAATCGTGGGTGGATTTACCAAAATGGATACCAAAGAAGAAAATAAAAATTACGAAGAACCGTTTGATGAAGAAGCATACAAAGTAATTTCAGAACGATTCAAAGGATATAACATCCCTAAAGTATTTGATTTTCCTTCCGGTCACATTTTTGATACCCGTGCCATTATCATGGGAGGAAAAGCAACACTGGAAGTAAAAAAAGATAAAGTCAGCTTTATCAATAAAATTTAACGGGAAAAGATAATTTTCTTTTTAACTATATAGTTTACTAAGGAAACAAGAAATATAGCAGCAGCCTTACAGAATACAATATCACCCATGGTATAAAAAATAAGATTTACCGGGGTATGAATAAAGGAATGAAAAACGGCAAAAACTCCCCAGCTCATAAGCATGGTCGCCAATGAAAGAAGAATAAATAAAGAAAACTCTTTTCTCCGGGAATGTTTACCTCTTTCAAAAACAAAATAGATACTGAAAAAGTAATTACTTACAATTCCGCCTCCGGTAGATAAAAGATTGGAAAGAGGATAAGCATGAGTTTTATTTTCAAAAGAAAAAATGCTGGGTAACATTTGAGGTAGGCTAAACAACTTCATTAATGAAATCTCAATAATAGCACTCAGGGCACCTGCAATAAAGAACAAGATAAGTTGTTTTCTATGTCTTTTGATGGAAGCAATCACTGTTTGATATATCTAATAAAACTTTGCAAAAGTAGTTTATTTTTTTTTATTTCTGTAATTTTGGAGCAAATAATTAGCTTGTTTATAAATATAAAAAGAATAACGAATGTCGATTAAAAACCACGAAAAATATACTCCGGAAGAATTAAGAAACAAAACACCGAAAGAATTAGGTTATTATTTTCCGGCAGAATTTTCCCCGCATAAAGCAACCTGGTTTTCCTGGCCACACAAAAAAGCTTCCTGGCCCGGAAAAATTGAAAAGATCTATAAACCCTATTCGGAATTTATAGCGGAAGTATCAAAAGGCGAATTGGTTAACATCAATGTAGCAAACGTGGAAATGAAAGATTTTGCTATGAATTATATAAATCAGGCAGAAGCAAATTTAGATAATATCAACTTTTATATTCATCCAACCAATGACGCCTGGTGCCGCGATCACGGTCCGGCTTTTTTAATCAACCCGCAATCATTGGAACATAAAAAAGCAGTGGTTAACTGGGGTTATAATGCTTGGGGAGATAAATATCCACCCTATGATCTGGATAATGAAATTCCGTTGCTCATTGCAAAAGAAGAAAAATTACCTGTTTTCACTCCGGGAATTATAATGGAAGGAGGCTCAGTAGAATTTAACGGAAAAGGAACCGTTCTTACTTCCAGATCTTGTCTACTGAATGAAAATAGAAATCCGCAATTGAACCAAAATCAGATTGAAGAATATCTTAAAAATTATTATGGAGTAAAACAAGTGCTTTGGGTTGATGATGGAATTGTAGGAGATGATACGGATGGCCATATTGATGACACAGTTCGTTTTGTAAACGAAGATACGGTATTGACAGTGGTCGAATCCGACCCTACAGATGAAAATTATGAGATTTTACAAACTAATCTAAAACAATTAAAGAAAATGAAATTGTTGAATGGAAAATCTTTGAACATCATAGAATTGCCTATGCCTGCTCCGGTTGTTTATGAAGGATGTCGTTTACCTGCGTCCTATGCCAATTTTTATATTGCCAATAAATCAGTAATTGTTCCGGTTTATAATTGTGAAAATGATGAAGTTGCATTGGAAATTATTCAACAATGTTTTCCTGACAGAAAAGTAGTAGGAATAGATTCTACCGATATTATCTGGGGATTGGGAAGTTTTCATTGCTTAAGTCAGCAGGAACCGGCAATCTAAAAACAGAAAACATGGGAATAAGAAAAGCCAACTTATCAGATTCCGCGAAAATCACAGATTTACTGAAACAATTAGGATATAGCGATACGGAAACTTTTCTGGAAGAAAAGCTGGAAATCATGTTAAATCATCCGGACGAAGAAATTTTTGTGTACGAGGAAGAAAATAAAGTTCTGGCATTTATATCTATGCATTTTATTCCCCAGATAGCATTGGAAGGAGATTTTGCCCGTATCAGTTATTTTTCCGTAGATCAGGAAGAAAGGAGCAAGGGAATAGGAAAGGAAATGGAAGAATTTGCAGTGGAATTAGCCAGGCAGAGAAATTGCGACAGAATAGAATTACATTGTCATTTCCGGCGAACCGAAGCACATAAATTTTATTACAGGCAAGGATATACAGAAGTTCCTAAATACTTGGTCAAATCATTAATAATAAAATAGAATAAAAGTAGTGTTTACCGGATTTTCAATATATATAATATATTGAAAAATAAGCAAGATAAATATTTGATGAAAAATATAAACCAGATAAGTAAATATTTTTTAATTTAGCCTGATGTATAAATAATATTTATATAAATAGTACATTTATCATTAGTATAATATAAAATAAAAACCAAATAAAACTAAAACATTAAAAATGATAGATTTTCAATTTACAGAAGAACAGGAAATGATACGCCAGGCGGCTAGAGATTTTGCTCAAAATGAATTATTACCAGGAGTTATAGAAAGAGACGAAAAACAGATATTTCCGGCAGAGCAGGTTAAAAAAATGGGAGAGCTAGGATTTTTAGGTATGATGGTAGATCCTAAATATGGAGGGAGCGGAATGGACACCGTTTCCTATGTATTGGCTATGGAAGAAATATCGAAAGTAGATGCTTCATGTTCCGTTATTATGTCAGTAAATAACTCATTGGTTTGCTGGGGGTTGGAAAAATATGGAACGGAAGAACAAAAACAAAAATATCTTACCCGTTTGGTCACTGGGGAAATTATAGGAGCATTTGCTCTTTCCGAGCCGGAAGCAGGTTCTGATGCCACTCATCAGAATACCACAGCCATAGATATGGGGGATCATTATTTGCTCAATGGGACAAAAAACTGGATAACGAATGGAGGTTCGGCTTCTGTATATTTAGTAATTGCCCAAACTGATTCGGAAAAAGGACATAGAGGGATCAATGCTTTGATTGTAGAAAAAGGAATGTCTGGATTCCAGATAGGAACTAAAGAAAATAAATTGGGAATCAGAGGATCAGACACTCATTCTTTACTATTTACAGATGTGAAAGTTCCTAAAGAAAACAGAATAGGAGAGGATGGTTTCGGATTCAAATTTGCGATGAAAACTCTTTCCGGAGGACGAATCGGGATTGCTTCCCAAGCATTGGGAATTGCATCCGGAGCTTTTGAATTGGCATTGAAATATTCTCAGGAAAGAAAAGCATTTGGAAAAGAAATCATCAATCATCAGGCAATAGCATTTAAATTGGCTGATATGGCAACAGAAATTGATGCAGCCCGATTACTTTGTTTAAAAGCAGCCTGGGATAAAGATAATCATCAGAATTACGATCAGTCCGGAGCTATGGCAAAATTATATGCTTCCAAAGTGGCTATGGAAACTACCGTAGAAGCAGTGCAGATTCACGGAGGATATGGTTTTGTAAAAGAATATCATGTAGAAAGATTGATGCGCGATGCTAAGATCACCCAGATTTATGAAGGAACCTCCGAAGTACAAAAAATTGTTATTTCCAGAGGTTTGGTAAAATAGATACAACTAAATTCAATAATAAAAAAACCTCATCTTTTAAGATGAGGTTTTTTATTTTATAATTTTAAGGAAATTTCTTAGGAATGCATTTATCTAATTTGCTAATTTACAAATCGGCATATTGGAATAGTGTATTACCTTTTACTACTTCAGAGATAAACAATTGAAAACAGGTTCAGGGTAAATACCCAATACAATAATCAGAACTACAACCACTAAAGCGATTATATTATAAACTAATGGAGCTTTTTTTGCTTCCTGAAGTTCCTGATATTCCGGTTTAAAATACATAGCTATAATAAGTCTTAAATAGTAGGCAATACTGATTGCCGAACCGATAATAGCAATTATTACTAAGGTTGGTTGAGTTTGCAAAGCCTGTGTAAATAAGGTCAGTTTGGCAACAAATCCAGAAGTTAATGGAATTCCGGCCATAGATAACAAGGAAACGGAAGTGGTGAAGGCAAGTACTGGTTGTTTTTTTGCCAGTCCATTAAATACATTGATATCGGATATACCGTGTGAAACCTTTTCTACATAAACCAAACTTGCAAAAGCTCCTACTGTAGCCAAAGAATAAGCCAATAGATAGAAAGCCAGAGTATAAACCGAGTTTGCATCCGTGTTGAAATAAATCAGAAGTAAATATCCTGCATGAGAAATACTGGAATAAGCCAGCATTCTTTTGGCATTCTTTTGTAAAACCCCAACAATATTGGCAGTTAACAAAGTTAAAATTGCCACATAGAAAATAATATATTGCCATTCGTTAAGCTGTCCTACAAAAGCAGTTTCTACTAATTTATATAGAGCTACAAATCCTGAGATTTTAACAACAGAAGCCATAAAGGCAGTTATTAAAGAAGGAGAACCTTCATATACATCGGGAGCCCAGAAATGGAAAGGTGCTATGGATATTTTAAATAACAAGCCTACTAACATGAGGATAATTCCTGTCATGTACATAGTAGGGAAGTGAGTTGTTTCTATACTGTATTGTCTGATGGTGTTCAGGTCGAATGAACTGGTTACACCATAGATTAAAGTTATTCCGAATAACAGGAAACCGGTGGCAAAAGCACCAAGCAGAAAATATTTTATGGAAGCTTCATTGGAGCGTAAGTCGTTTTTGTTGCTTCCGGTAAGTACGTAAAGTGGTATGGAAAGGATTTCAATCCCTAAAAATAAAGTTACCAGATTTTGATAGCAGAAAAGAATGATTCCACCGCAAAGAGAAAAAAGTAATAAACTGTAAACTTCTGCCTGATGATGATCGATCAGCCGGAAGGCATATTTTCCCAGGAAAAAAATGAGTATTGTAATAATAATTGCTATCTGAGTAAAGATTTTACCTGTATTGTCAAATACGAACATAGAAGCATAACGACTAAAGAAAGAACAATCTCCATAAAAGGTTGTAGCTAAAGCAGCAAACAGTCCGATAATGCCAAAAGATTGCGCATATTTACCGGATCCGAAAATTCCGGAATACAAACTCAAAATAGCGGTTACAAAAATAACAACAATGACACTCATTCCAAATCAGGATTTTATTTTATTTCGTTGCCAAAGTTACTATTTTTCAATCAAAATAAGAAATTAAAAAAGTAAAAAAACAGCCCGAATCTCAGGCTGTTTTTTGAGGTAATTTTTAGTAATGAAAAAGTTATTTTTTTATCACTTTATAGGTTTGATTGTTTGCTTTGATAAAGTAAACTCCCTGATTAAGGTGAGAAACATTTATTTGATTTTTCCCTTCTTTTATTGGTTTTTCCAGAACTTTGGCTCCGTTTATTGAATAAACAGATAAGGTTTGAGCTGTGTTTGCATCAATAAAGAAATAATCTGTACACGGATTAGGGTATAAGCGTAAAGATGAGTTAGTGGTAATATCTTCTACACCTAAAAGAGAAGTTACGTTGATGGTAATTCCTTTTTTCACGGTTTTTCCATTGGAAGTAAAACTGATCTCGAGGATTGCTGTTCCTACTTGTAAAGGAGTGACTACAAGATTGTCGTTTTCATCAATAACAGAAGTTATAATTCCGTTGTTATCCGTTTCTTTTACTGATTTTACGATGGAAACCGATAGATTATCTGTATCTGTGGCTTTATCTTTTAAGTCTATAGTCATTTCGGAAGAGATATTTATTACAGAACTAAGTTCTTGTGATACTTCCGGAGCATAATTATCTGGAAAAACAGGTAAAGAAGGGAACCAATAATAATCATCCAGTTGATAGGTATGAAGTAAATTTCCCTGATTATCTATAATGTGAATCCAGTTTTTTTGATAATTTGCTCCTCCGGTTCGGGTGGTGGTAATAATTAAATTGTTGGTAGAAGGTTCTATCCGTAATCCTGCTCCATACAGAACTTGTTTAGGAGAAGAATCTTGTCCGGGTAAAACCGAAAAATTTTCATTTAAAGTCTCGGAGTCTATGTTATATTTAACAATTTTACTTCCGCTTATCCAGTAAATAGCATTTTCTTTTACACTATTACATAGACTTCCGGCATTCCAGGCTCTCCAGGAACCGGAAATGGAAGTGGAAGGAAGTGTTATTTCTTCGGTGTCAAAAGTTACCGGGTTGACTTTGATTAGTTTAGTCCCTGCACCGATCCAGATATTTCCGTCTTTAGATTGAGTTATAGTGTTGAAAGAGCCGGATATGGTTTTTATTACTGTATGAGTTGCAGGATCAATAACCAAAACTCCGGTGCTTTGCTTCACGGCAAATACATATTTGGAAGTACGGATCATATTTCCGATCTGTCCGCTGTAACTGCTTCCTCCTCCGGTTCCGTCTATGAGGTTCCCAACAGTGGGGGTTTTAATATCAAAAAGATAAATTCCGTTAGAAGCTCCAATATATCCTGTATTTTCATCTACTCCGACAAAAGATCTGCCGTCTCCTCCTCCAATGTTATCAAATCCTGCTTTCTTTTTTAGGGTTTTAGCATCAGCTACTACCAGTCTTCCTCCCGGAGTGTAAAAAGAATCTCCTCCGTCTTTTGCTTGTTTGGAAATGAAATAGAAATTATCTCCGTAAATAGCTCCATATTGGGTAGTGGCTCCAAAAGCTTCATTATTATTTTCTTTACTGTAAGCCCGGTAAACAAAGTCGCCGTTTTCTGTTAAAAAGTTAACAGAACCGTTGGCATGTCCGAACCAATCTTCGTTTACAATAAATATTCCTTTGGTATAATCTATAGCAGGAGCAGAATAGGGAGTAACCGCTGTAAAAGTATCGCTTAGACTTCCTCCTGAAAATCCGGGCATGAAAGACCAGGCATCCCAGGAACCGTTTTCTAGTTTTCTGCTGGAAGCTCCTAATCCGGAATAGCTGAAACTTCCTCCATCTTCTTTCACATAATAAGACCAATATCCTTTGGAAGTCCATCCGGATTGCCAATGATCGTTAGGGGTCAGAAGAGGTATTTACTATTCCTTCAAATGGATAATTTGGATAAGTTGTATCTCCGTTTAGAATGAGAGAAATAGTATTTTTCTGATCCAGATCAAAACCGAAACCGCCAATAGCGGTTCCATATGCAGTTCCCGAATAGAAAAGTGTATAAAAACGGGGATCTGCTTTGGCAATGGCTTTTACCATATCTACTCCGTAAGCATCTCCGTTCCATTTGTATCCCCATACCAGTGCATCCGGAGTTTTTCCGTCATTCCATTGTATTACCAGGGCAGCCTTGTTGGCTCCTTCTCCTATCCAGTATTGAATGTCATTAAAAGAAAAGGATTCATCGGCATTGAGTTTTAATTCTTTTGCAGATTTTAAAGCTTTTAGCTGATCTGCATTCATGTCATTTCTGGGAATACCCTGAACGGTAACCTGAGCGATCATTCCCCCCGAAAAAATAAGGGAAATAAATAGTACATAGAACTTTTTCATTTTATTATATGTTTAATTGTTAGAGTTTTCGTTTATTTTTTTAAATGTAGGTCATAAGCTCCGGCTACTTCGGTGGAAACTTCTCCCAGCCATCCGGCTTCCTGGTTTATTCCGGTGTAAACTTTAACAAAGTCGATTCCCGGAAGTTTTACTTTGTTTCCATTTTTATCTACTGCCCAATCTATATCAATACTGGAAGCTTCATCGTTATTGGGAGCGTTATCAGCATATCCGTATTCATAGGATTTTCCAACCCAATAACTTCCAGTTCCGCTTTGGTCGTAAAAATTATTTTCCAGTTTAGTTCCTGTGAAAGTAATTGAGAGAGAGGAAAGCCATTCCGGATAATAGTTTTGAACATGATACATATTTTGGGTTTTATATCCTGAATTTCCCTGATTGTCTTCCCATTTGATGTATTGTATATCTGTCTGCCAGAATTCTGTTCCGGGAACGGGAGTTTTGTTAGAATCGGGTTTGTAATAAGTGATAGAATAGTTTTTTAAGGTGTTATTTTTGTAGTATTCGCTTCCTGCAATTTCAAACCATTCATCGTCCGGAATTCCGTTTTTGTTTTTATCATAAGAGACCATGATAATTCCGGGCTCGCAGGATCCGCCTCTTTCTCCCGGACTGGCACTGGCATCGGCCCAAAAAGCATTTCCTAAAACTTTAAAATCTCTTTTTCCTTCTATATTAATGATAGTATGATCGAAACCAAAAACAACATAACCTCCATATCCTCCTAAACTGATCATGGAAGGATTGGAACCTGAGATTGCATCGTTAGCTTTGCTGATTATAACTTCCCTGCTGTCTCCGTTGTTCCATTGAGGTAAGGCATTGGTAAATTGTCCTACTGCGGGAAGGAAATCGAATACCTTGGCAATGTAAGCACTGTAAGGAGTGTTTTCTTTTTGTACGTAAATGTAGGTTTGTTGGTTAATAATCTCATTTCCGTTTTTAATTTTCAGAGTAACCGGATAAGTCCCCGGATAGAGGGATATGAAAGATAAATTCCGATCGGTAATGGTAAGTGAATCCTGTTGAGTGGTTTTACTTTTTATAGTCCATTCAAAAGAGGCACTCGGATAAGCCAGTTGATTGATAACTATGTCTAAGATTTGTAACCGGTTAACGGTATATTCGGATTTCAATCCTGTTTCACCGTTTTCATCATGAGGTGTTATAGAATCATCGTCAGAACAGGAGGCTAACCATAACAAGGCAGTCAGGCTCCAGATTGTCAATAGTACTTTTTTCATTTTTTATAGTTTAAGGTTATAATTATTTCCATAAGAAAGTCATGTGTCCGGGAATATCTCCGGTGGTAGCATTCCATTTCAGATTTCCATTTTTATCAAAGCAGAACAACTTTCCGGGTGAAACGTAATCTTTCGCATCAGCAACAAAGATGTCACCGTTTACCGGATTGATTTTAATGGCATAAGGAATGGTGATATTTGCTTCTGCTCCGTTTTTAATGAATTGATTGGAAATTACTTCCTGGGTATCAATATCTATGATTCCATAGGATGAAGTGGCTCCTTGAGATGTCCAGGCATATCCATAATAATACATTTTATTATCAATGAAATCCATATCAGAAACGGGAACATTCAGCTCTTTTTCAACCGTATCGGTATCAGGATTCAGTAAATAGATTTTAGGAGGATTTTGGGGTGTATAATCTCCCCGTGAAGTTACCCACAATTTGTTGTTTTTGTCTTTTCGTACTCTCCACAGGTTAATGGCTACGTTGATTTTTTTGATTTCTTTAAAAATGTTGAGATCAATCACGGAAACGGTAGTGTCATAGTTAGGCACACGGTATCCTCCGGAATTGGCGATATAGAGTTTGTTGTTGGTAACAGTCATTTCATCGGGTTGATAACCTACCACTTCTTTTCCAACTATTTGCAGGTTTGTGGTATCTATTTTTGCTATATATCCCGGAGGCGCATTGGGATCTATGCTTACAGGCCCAGCATAGGAGGAAACATAAGCATAGCCTTTGTCAAAAACGATATAACGGCAGTTGGGAATCCGGATTTCTCCTATGTGCCTGGCTGTTTTGGCATCCATTACTTCAATATAATTGGATACATTAATTACAGCATACATTTTGGAGCCGTATATCTGAACATCATTACCGACATCTCCTAAACTACCAACTACATTAGGATTGGCTTTTTCGTAGATGTTTTTGGTAAATATTCCGGTGGTGTAATCGAAATAATCCAATGAAGCTCTATTACTTCCCATATTTCCCTCATTCAGTATATACAGTCCCTGTATAGGTGAATCTTCTGATGGAGCTACTTCCGAAGGGCTGGGTTCTGTCAGGTCATCATTGCTACATGAAGGCAAAAAAATTGCCGTAAAAACTAGAAATACTAGTTTTTTATCTTATTTTTCATATGTTAGGTTTTTATCTTTCTATTTTGTCAGAAGAGCAAAATGACCGGGACTTAATCCGGCTGTTTTTACCCATTTTAGATTTCCACTTTTGTTTAAACAATATACTTTTCCGGGAGAAATATAATCCATGGCATCAGCAATAAAAATATCACCGTTATCGGGGTTTATTTTTATTCCGTAAGGAGCAGTAAGCTGAGATTCTGTATCTCCATTGATGAAATGGGAAGAAGTTTTACTTTGGGTAGTAATATCAATTATTCCGTAACTGTTGATTGGATGATAACTACTATCATAATCTACTCCATAATAGTACAGATTGTTTCCGTAAAAGTCAAAATTAGTAACGGTAAGGTTTAAGGTTTTTGCAACTGTATCTGTATTAGGATCAATGACTGCTAAAAATGGGGTTATATCTGCATAATTTCCTCGTGAAGTAATCCATAACTGGTTGTTTTTATCAGCTCTCACTCTCCATAAATTTGGCCCTACCTGTATTTTCTTTGTTTCTGTAAAGGAATTCAAATCTATAACTGAAACGGTAGTGTCATAGCTTTCAGATGTATATCCTCCGGAATTAGCTACATAGAGTTTATTATTAACTATTACCATTTCTTCCGGCTGATAGCCTACGGTTGCTCTATTAACAATTTGTAAACTTGCCGTATCAATTTTTATAACTGTTCCTAATTGGGAATTGTTAGGTTGTATAGGGCCGGCAAAGGATGAAACGTAAACAAAACCTTTGTCAAAAGTAATAGACCTGCCATTGGTAATTGTAATCTTTCCAATATGTTTAGCGGTTTTGGCATCCATTACTTCTACATAATTGGAACCATTGATTACTGCATACATTTTGGATCCGTATATTTGGATATCATTGCCTGTATCGCCTAAGCCTCCCTGACTGGGATTTACATCGGAAAAATAATCATTGGTAAAAGTTCCGCTTTCATAGTTAAAATAGGAAAGGGTGGAATTATTGCCTCCCATGCTTCCCTCATTCAGGATATATACTCCTTTTACGTCTCCCTGTTCAGGCGGAATGGGGTTATCCGGTTCTTTCCAGTTGTCATCATCGCTACAGGCAGTTAATCCTAAAAGGATAAAACCAGCCAAAAGTAAATTTCGTATAATCATAATTTTCATATTTTTATTATAAGTTAACTCTTAGTGAAATCCGGTAATTTGTTCCGGGCATGGGGTAATTTTCTACTATTTCGTATTGTTCATTGAAAATGTTGTTTATTTCCAGTCCGACTTTCAATTTTGCTTTTTTTAGTTGTATTTCTTTGGTTACAGATATATCGTGAGTAAACCAGGGGCTTTCGTAAGTATCAGGTGTATTGGCTACACCATTGTATCGTTCACCGGTATAGATAAAGCTGTAATTCAGATTCCAAGTCTTATATACTAGTCCTGCCAGAAAACTTCCGCTGTTCCAGGGAATATAAGGAACCTGATCTTTATAGTAGGTAGTTTTCGGAGTCAGATTTTCCGCATCTTCATAGGTGTAAGTTCCCCGTAGATTCAAAAGAAGATTTGGGGTAAGAAGCAGGGAAGTTTGGGCAGATATGTCAATCCCCCGGATTTTGACTTTTCCCAGATTCAACATTGTCCACCGGAATTGTTGTCCTTTGGGATAAGCGATTATCTTGTCTTTTACTTCATTATAATAACCATCGACTACTAGATTTATGTTTCTTATCAATCCGGATTGGAAGTCTTTGTTATAGTCAATGCCTATATCGTACTGGGTGGTATATTCCGGTTTCAGAATAGAGTTTCCCATGTCAGTATAATATAGGTCGTTAAAAGTAGGCATTCTGAAAATCCGTTTATAAAATGCATGTATGTTCAGATCTTCCTTGCGGAGAAGTTTATAATTTGCGAGAATTGTAGGAGTGTATTCTTCTTTATCGGGAGCTGCGGAAGAGTTTGTAGTGTTTTTAACGGTTTCCTGAACAAAGGTTCCTAACATACTGGCCTGAAACTTAAATCGTTGAAAATGAAGGTTGGTAGCTATAGCAACCAATTCCGTATTTCTTTTCGGATAGGCAAATTTGGGAAGATCGGCATCCAATGTGTTATATTGATAATCTGCGGATAAAGCTATCTCCCAGAAAGGAAACAAGGAATATTGTTGGGCAGTGGAAAGGTAAAATTCCTGTTGTTTATAGGTATTATCTATGTGTCTGGATAGTTCTTTTTCATGTTTTTCATTTTCAAATTCTTCATGGTCGTAATAATGGGTATAATCATAGGCATATTTGGCATTAACCAGGATTTTATATTTCGAAGTAATTTCTTTTTGAAAAGAGCCCTGGGTAAAGAAATTCCGGTCCCATTGTTTTGCAAACTGATAACGTTCATAGGCATTTTTTATAATAGTTCCCGGAATTTCCCTGTCGGAATCGTAATAATAGGTTTTTAAATTCCAGTTCCCCTTATTCAGCTTTCCGAATAATCCGGCTTCCGCTCGAAAAGCGCTGATGTTCCCATTTTGCCGGATGGATGTGGTGTCCCATCGTATAGATCCGTCCTTATTTTTTTGTGTTTCACGGAATTTATATTTTCCATCTGAGTTGACATATTCTACATTTATAGAAGAATTAATATTGTTGGAGATTTTTTGTTCCCATAAAATGGAAGGATTGATAAGATTAAAGGAACCGGAACGATAATTCACGCTTATATTGGTTTTCTTTTCTCCAGTGAAAACAGGTCTTTTTGTTACCATATAAATACTTCCTGCGGATCCGAAGTCCTTAGCCGACTGAAATATTTGGCCTTTTTGTCCATTGTATAGGGAAATAGATTCCATGTTGTCCAGGGAGAATTTTCCTAAATCGACTGTTCCGTTCTGGGCATTTCCCAATTCTATTCCATCATAAAAAACACCTACATGCTGACTTCCCATTCCCCTGATATTCACGGTTTTCATACCGCCAATTCCACCGTAATCTTTTAACTGAACCCCAGAAAAATACCGGAGGGCATCTGCAACGGATACACTGTTCAGGTTTTCCAGTTCCTTACCGGAAAGTTTTTGATAGGGAATGACAGTTTCCTTTTGTTTTTTTCCAAAGGTGATGATTTCTTCAAGTTCGGTTATTTTAACACTGTCTTTTTGTACCTGGGAAAAAAGTAGAAACGAATTAGCTCCTAAAATAAAGGTAAGTAAAAAGCGAATATTTTTTTTTATATACATTAGAACCTGTTAGTTATATTTTTTTAAATATAATTAACAGGTTCCATGAAAAACAAACAAAAAAAGTAGTAAATAATTACTTTTGGTGCTTTTAGCTTTTATTCCACGAAAGCTATTAACTATATTTTAATGATTTGGCAGGTTTTCTGACTTACTCCATTTTAAGATACCTTCCCAAGAACATTCTCAGTGGTGTATAATTCCTAAAATACTACTGGAGATTACAGCAGCGGGCCTGTTTCGGATTCTCACCGAATTCCCTTTTACATTTGTAAATATTTTACAATAATTACAAATACCAAAACAGGGCAAATGTAAAAAATTAATTTTATTCCATCAATAATTTTTCATTAAATAAATAAAATATCATAGATTTGAACAATGAATATTCAGCTTTCCGAAAAACTTTATTATTCTATAGGAGAAGTAGCGCAGGCCTTTAATGTAAACACTTCTCTTATTCGTTTTTGGGAAAAAGAATTTGACATTATAGCCCCTAAAAAAAATAAAAAAGGAGATCGTTTTTTCACTCCCAAGGATATAGAGAATCTGAAAATCATTTATCATCTGGTAAAGGAAAAAGGATATACATTGGAAGGAGCAAGGACTGTTTTACAGACTCAGACCGGAATTTCCAAAAAAGTGGAAATTATTTCAAGACTGGAAGCAGTGAAAGCAGAGTTGATAAAACTAAAAGATTTATTGAATGATTAAAAAACAAAATACAAAAGCATGAAATTACCTAAATTTTTAATGGCAGACAATTCTGAGTTTCCAGATGATCTGTTTGTAGTACATACCGAATATCCACGATTTATTCTGAATGTAGAAGAGGAAGAAGTGGAATGGTTTGATGAGTTGGAAGGAGAAGAAGAGGAAGTTACAAATGAAGTAAATTCTTTATTGGAACAAGCATTTGGTTTTTGTGATTCGGAAATTGAAAAATACGAGAACGAGGAAGAATAAATTTCCGTTTGTTCGTAAAATTTTTATCAAGAATAAGTAAGCAGATTTATCTGCTTATTTTTTTATATATTTACTTCAAATCAAAAACTAGTAAAATGAAATACACACAAGGAATGTTATCACCAGGCAGTTTAAAAGATAAAGTTATTATAGTTACAGGAGGAGGAAGCGGACTAGGCAAATCCATGACAAAATATTTTTTAGAGTTGGGTGCCAAGGTGGCTATTGTTTCCCGGAATCTGGAAAAACTGGAAGTTGCCGCACAGGAGTTGCGAGAGCAAACCAAAGGAGAAGTTATGACTTATGCCTGTGATGTAAGAGATTATGAAAAGGTAGTACAAATGCGGGATGCAGTGATTTCTCATTTCGGAAAAGTGGATGTATTGTTGAATAATGCAGCAGGAAATTTCATTTCTCCGACGGAAAGACTTTCAGCCAATGCCTTTGATTCGGTTATTGATATTGTATTGAAGGGAACCAAGAATTGTACGCTGGCATTGGGCAAGTACTGGATTGAAAACAAATTGTCTGCAACGGTATTGAGTATTGTTACTACCTATTCCTGGACAGGTTCGGCCTATGTAGTCCCTTCAGCAATGGCAAAGGCAGGAGTATTGACCATGACTCGTTCATTGGCAGTGGAATGGGCAAAATACGGAATACGGTTCAATGCAATTGCTCCGGGACCATTTCCAACTAAAGGGGCATGGGACAGGCTTCTTCCGGGAGATTTAAAAGATAAATTTGATTTGGCTAAGAAAGTTCCGTTGAAAAGAGTAGGAGAGCATCAGGAACTGGCTAATCTGGCAGCTTATCTGGTCTCCGATTATTCTGCCTACATTAATGGAGAAGTTATTACTATTGATGGCGGAGAATGGTTGTTGGGAGCCGGAGAATTCAATATGCTGGAACAGGTTCCGGCAGAAATGTGGGATATGCTGGAAGCTATGATTAAGGCAAAGAAAAGTTCTTGAATAAGTTAGATATACGAAATTAGAAGAGAAAAGTCTTATACCTAAAATTTAAATAGAGTTTTAATTTGAGTTCTATATAAAAGATAAAATTAGAAGAGTTCTAACATGGTTAGATTCTGATTTTCGTATATCTAACTTCTAACTTGAAATTACTCTATTATTCAATTACTCAGTTATTTTAGTTATCCACTTCGCAGCCTAATTTTTTGTATTGTGCTTTGAATTTATCTGCCCATTTTTTCCATTCGGATGAGGATGCTTTTTCATTTTTAGCTTCATCTAAAATGGAAAAAATATATTCCTCTGAAAAATCTTTAGGAAAATTTTGGAGAGAATCAAACTCATTATTATACCATTTTTCATTGATGATGTAATTGAACTGGTTTGCATCAAAATCAATAGCAGAAGGATGATAGGAGTTGGTGGCTGAAGAAATAAAAGTGGTTTTCATGGTTTCTTTTATTAGTTGAGCCAGTAAATTTTTATTTTTTTTATGTTTTCGGTAGTAAATGGAAGCATTCAGGAGTTGTCTTTTTTCGTCTACTTTTCCGTTTGCATTTTTCCATATTTGCAACCAGTATTCTTTTTTGTACATTCCCATCAGAATGGAATTCAGCACCCAATATTTGCTTTTGGTATGATTGTTAACTAATCCTAACCTGAATAAAAGACTGAAGAATTTATATTTGTTGAAGAAAAACCAATCCATAATGAAATCCGGAGCGGTAAATAACTTGGGAGCAACAGTAATAATAGTATCAGTCAGTTTATGATGTTCAAATTCATGAAGCAAAGAATCACTCCCCAACCAACCCAATTTAACTAAAGCAATATTCTCTTTACTCATAGTTTCTTCCAGTTGATTTATATGAATTTTTTCTGTGAACCAGACATCGTCTTCCGTAATGATAAAGTAAGGCGAGGCTTTCTGTGCAGTTTCAATCCATAATTGAGTAGGAATTTTAAATCCATCAATATCTTTACCGGTTTTTATGTTTTCCTCAATCGCTTTTCCTTTTTCTGAATAATTCTCAGATTTTAGGAGTATAATTTCAGGATATTTTTTTTGGATTTTATCTAAATATTTCTCCGGAGTTCCGTCATCTAAGACTTTAATAGTAAAATCTCCTTCTATAAAATGGTAGATACTGGAGATGCATCGATCCAGATAAAAAGGTCGGTTAAATGATTTGATGAGGATATCCATGATGATTGAAAATTATTTTTTTAGTAAGTATTTTATACAAAATATAATTTTTGTTTGAATAGGGATTTGATTAAATAAATCATTTTTCTGTAATTCTGTTATAAAATGAAATATTCCTTTATTGTTATTTTTTACTTTGGCATAATAATATAAATAGCCATTTTTTAGTTTTGTTATATTATTATGAACTATTTTTTTAGTTTTGTAATGGTTTTGAATTAAACTTAAGGAAATTATAGTATTTTTAGTTCTTTTTAAACTATCTTGTGAACTCCATATACCCACTCCTTTTCTGTATATTCCCATTACTTCTGGAATAAATTTTATTTTTCCCTTTTCAGCGTTATATAGATGAAGAGGATAATCACCCATTGGTGAGTGAATGAAATAATCCGGATAGTTATGAGGGTTTTTATATAAAACAGAAAGTGTGGGGATATAATTATATACAGAAAGATCTTCTATTGTAGTAACAGTATTGACTTCATTTTCCTTAGGATATATTTTCCCCAATACATTATCTTCTAAAATCTGAACTTGATGGAAAATAACGGAAAATTCAGGATTTTCTTCCATGAAATCTACTTGTTTTTGTAATTTTAAAGGATCTATCCAGTAATCATCGCCTTCTAATGCAGCAATATAATTACCATCTAAATTAGCAAACAAATCCTGGTTATTAACAGCAGCTCCTACATTTTTATGTTGAAGGATTAATTTTATTTTTTTTGGATTTTTTTTTTGATAGTTTAACACAATTTCCCGGGTTCTATCTGTTGAGCAGTCTTCCGCAATTACCAATTGAATTGAGAAATTTGTTTTTTGTATTAAAACACTTTCAACTGCTTTTTTAATATAATCTTCATGATTATAAGTTAGCATAGCAATGGAAACTGTAGGATTTTCAGATTGGTTACCTACTATTGTATAATTATTCATCCCAATAGTTTGTGTTCCGTATCAATTCAAAATAATCATTTTTAGTTACTCCTACAATAATTTTATTCCAAAACTGATTGTTTCTGAAATACCATTCTCTTTGTATTCCTTCTTCTTTCCAACCACATTTATTTACATATACTCCATAAGAAGCCTTATTATAATCAATTATTGACCCGTCTAATCTATTAAGACCTAATTCCTCAAATGAGTACCTCATTATAGCCATGATGGTATCTGCTGCATATCCCTTTCCTCTAATTTCTTTATCTCCCAATAGCATTCCATGATATGCATTTCTATCTTTCCAATTAATGTTTACTAAATTGGCTGTTCCAATTAGTCCCAAATCAGGCACTTCTATGGCAAATCTTTGCTGTAAAGATCCTACAGATAAAGATTCGAACCATTTTTGCTGATCATTCATATTTGTGGGAAAATGCCACCCTCCAATCATTGTATTAATATAAGAATCATTTGCCCACTTGTGTAACAATGGCAGATCTTCTTTTTCAATAGCCCGAAGTAATACTTTTTTTCCTAATATATTCATAATACTACTATTTAATAAGTTCAACTATTCTATTCATCTCTTCAATCCCATATCTCTGATCAACAGGAATGGGAATAATATTATTGGATAAATTATGCTCTAATGACCCTTCTTTATATGAATTAATTACATTAGGCCAATAAGTTGCACAATATATCCTGTTTTCTAATAATCGTTTCCTTAAAACTTTATCCTCCGTCCAAAAAGGGTACACCATAGGGACTTGCCCTTTTGGTTTGGAAATTTGTAATAAATTTGTTTTTTTTAGCTGTTGATCTAAAAAATTATAGTTTACAAGCCTTTTTTCTATAATTTTCTCATAATGAATTGAAGATAATA
This sequence comes from Apibacter sp., assembly GCA_031552575.1. Classification (GTDB taxonomy): domain Bacteria; phylum Bacteroidota; class Bacteroidia; order Flavobacteriales; family Weeksellaceae; genus Apibacter. Next base: position 115,296 of record JAVBMH010000011.1, read on the forward strand.
TTTTTGAGGTAAGCTTAGACATTCTCATTATATCATTCATCTCAAGAGATTTATCATTTTGAATAAAAGAGAGATATCCTTCTTCAGGGCTTTTATCTATCCTCAACAATAAATGTTGCATACGGTTTATACTTTCATCTTGAATAAGAGGTATATCTAAGAACTTATCAGTATATAAATAACCTCCATCAGCAACTCCTATAAACTTTCTGGGAGAATAAAAAGTATCTACTCCTTCTGTAGGTTTTGAAAAAAAAGATTGTGCATTATCAATAATCAGATTAATGTTATGTTTACTTAAACTTGTAATATATTCATCTTTAATGCCAAAATAATTTACATAAAGCAAAACACTTTTGCTGTCAATCTTTTCAAAGTTTAAAATGGGTTCCAATAGTTCATTAATATGATAAAACTCTATTGCAATATTGAGTTTAGTGACAGGTTCTAACATTACATCACAGATGTAATGAGGTATTAATACTTTATTATATGATTTACTTCGTAAAATATATTCAAAACAATTTCGCGCAGTATTAAGTGCGATACAATTATCCCCTTGATGATATGGAGGGAATTTATTAAGGGATAGTTCAAAGTATCCTCCTATAGCTTTTTTCATATCAATTCATATTGGTCTAACATTGCATTTATCTCCTTTGAGCTATTGAACATTATCACATCCAATATTGAAAGATTAGGAATAAATGCGTTATTAAACTGTTTATATTCAATTGACTGTGTTTTTAAAAAATATAATTTAAGATTATTTTTTTCAAAATCTTTTTTTTGGTATAAATCTATTCCTCCTATGTTATTAATATATTCTGTTGCTCCTAAAATAGTGCAAATGTTTATTACTTTTTCTTGTGCTTTTAAAGAACAATCTTTATTCTCAATATTTGATGAAAAGATGATATCCGTTTTAATCTCCAAATAATTAGCCAATTGAATTAAACTATTTCCAATATATTTTGCTAAATTTTTATCTTTATAATTAACTATATCATTTATTATTGGAAAAACTGTTGAATAAAAAGGAGCTTTTTTATATGCCGATTCTATTGTTTTCAAAAGTTTAGTTTGATTTTCTGAGATAGAAATATCTCTAATTAATTTGTTAGGGCTTGCTCCAGACAAAATTAAATTAAACATAAACTCATTTTCATTTAATAAAAGTTTATTTCGATTAATCCATCCCCCTTTAATGAAATTTACATCATCATATATTACATATTTATCTACAGTTTTTATTAATTGAAAATAACCTAAATATGGGAAAAAATAGGGTTGCATGATGGCTACCTTCATAAATAAATTTCTTTTTTATTAAAACTCTGTAATTTTTTGACAAATAAATTCAACCTCACTTAGTTCCAAATCTGGATATATAGGTAAACAAAGTACTTGTTCTGCAATTTTATTTGCTATAGGTAGGTTGGATTCGGATGCGGAAGCAAATCCTCTATATGTGGGAAAGCTGCTAATTAAAGGGTAAAAATATCTTCTTCCAAAAATATTCTTTGTTTTTAAAAACTCATATAATTCATCTCGAGTTTTTCCATATCTTTTTTTATCTACAAAAATAGGAAAATAAGAGTGAGGAGTAACAACACCTAGAGGTTGAGGTAGTATTTCAATACCATCAATCTCTTTAAGTAAATTTCGGTAAAGATTGTCAATCTGTTTCCTACCTTCAATCATCTCATCAACATACTTCAGTTGAACTAACCCATATGCTGACTGGATTTCATTTAATTTAGCATTGATTCCCGGGGCAACAACCGTTACTTCATCAGCAAAACCAAAATTCTTTAATTTGTCAATTCTTTCCTTTGTTTTTAGGTCATGTGAAATAATAGCACCACCTTCAATGGTACTATAAACTTTGGTAGCATGGAAGCTTAAAATAGATAAATCACCATAGTTTAAAACGGAATTTCCATTTATTTTAGTTCCAAATGCATGAGCAGCATCATATAATACCTTTAACCCGTATGTATCTGCTATTTTTTGGATGGCTCCAACATTACAAGGATTTCCATAAACATGGACTGGAAGTATGGCTGTAGTTTGTGGAGTGATAGCAGCTTCTATTTTACTAGGATCAATATTTAAAAAATCCGGTTCAATATCTACAAAAACAGGTTTAATATTATTCCACCATAAAGAATGAGTAGTGGCTACAAAACTATAAGGAGTGGTTATTACTTCTCCTGAAAGTCTTAATGCTTGTATGGCTGTTATTAAAGCTAAAGTGCCATTAGAAAACAAACTGATATACTTAACGCCCAAATACTCACATAAGGCTTCTTCCAATTCTTGATGAAAAGGACCATTGTTTGTTAGCCATTGGTTATCCCAGATTTTTTTTAAATAATCATTAAATTCACTTAAAGGAGGCAGTTGAGGTTTTGTAACAGGAATCATTCCTACATTAATTATGATTAATAATGATGCAAATATAAATATTTTCAGGCAAGGAAATAAAAATTTAAAAAATCACTACTTTGTATTACATAATACTAAATATTATTTATATATTTGTAGTACCATTTAATAGGTTAAGTAAAATGAATACAGAAAATATTAAAGCTCAAATGCGAAAAGGGGTATTGGAATACTGCATTCTAAGCATTATAAAAAGGGGAGATGCCTATGTTTCTGATCTGATTGATGAATTGAAAAAAGGACAGCTCATAGTAGTGGAAGGAACTTTGTATCCACTTTTAACAAGGCTTAAAAATGCTGAATTTCTGACCTACAGATGGGAGGAATCTACTTCCGGCCCACCTAGAAAATATTATGCGATTACTTCCAGAGGAGAAGATTTTTTAAAGGAATTGTCCCAAACCTGGGGAGAATTGACTGAATCAGTGAATATAATAATAAACAACTAATAATAAGCTACAACAATGAATAAGTCAGTATCAATAAGTTTAGGAGGATTATCCTTTTTCATAGAAGAAGATGCCTTCCAGAAGCTACAAAAATATCTTAAAGATGTACAAGCATCATTGGAAACAGAAGAAGAAGACACTGCTGAAATTCTTAAAGATGTGGAAGCACGTATTGCAGAGTTATTTAAAGAATGGCTGGGAAACTATCGTCAGGTGGTAGATATTAAAGATGTAGATAAAATGGTCGGAATTATGGGAACTCCGGAGCAATATCATACAGAAGCAGGAGAAGAGGAACCGAATAACTTTGGTAAATCAAAGAATCCTTCTGAATCCGATGAAAAAGGAAATAAATTTTATCAACGTCAGATGTACCGGGATATGGATGATAAGATGATTGCAGGAGTTTGTAGCGGATTGTCACACTTTTTTGGAATTCAGCCTATTTGGGTTAGGTTAATAACCGTATTATTGTTTCTTTCCTCTGGCTGGCTCTTTGACGGATTAGCTCCAACGGTTTTCGTTATCTACATTATACTCTGGATTGTAATGCCTAAGGCAGTTTCCACTTCAGAGAAGTTGAAAATGAAAGGAAAGCCGGTTAATTTTGGATCCATAAAAGAATATGTAAATAAAGAAGAAGTATCTGAACAAACAGGAAAAATAAAGCAAAACATTTCAAAAGCAAGTAGTGGAGTAGGAGATTTTTTTGAATCGTTTTTTAAAGTCGTAGTAAAAATTTTGGCCATTTTGATTGGAATAGTATTGGTTGTTATGGGAATTTCTTTTATCATTTCTTATTTTGTTTGTTCCTTTTCTCTTTCTCTGACCAGTGTAAATTCTTTGCAATATATTAACTTGATCTTTGATTCCTCCTGGCAATTGTACACAATGGTAGCTTTATTGGGAATAGTGGTTATAATTCCATCCTTGTTCCTCATATTGATAGGATTAAGGTTGATTACAGAAAAGAAAATCATTAAAACAACCACAACAGCAGTAGTTACAGTTATTGTGTTATGGTTAATATCAACTATAGCTTTAACAGTAATAAGTATTTTTTTGGTAGCTTCTCAATTTGGAGATTCTGTGGAAAAAAGCAATAAATTTGTTATTAATCATTCTTCTGATACATTAACTGTGGTTATGAATGATTACAAATCAGGTTCCAATTTATTTTATAGCAAAAGATTCGGAGTTAATATAGATGATATTAAATTCACAAAGGACAGTATTATAAAGAAAGTAGACAGGGAATTGGAAATAAAGCAAAGTCAGGATTCTAATTTTTATTTAGAAGTAAAAAATAGTGCCTCAGGAAAAGATGAATATACTGCACAAAAAAATCTCTCCCGCATATATTACAAATACAAAATAGATAGCAATAAATTAAATCTTGATGCCTATTTTTCTATGCCAAAAGACAGCAAATTCAGGAATCAGGAAGTAGAATTAACTCTATACGTACCCAAAGGTAAATATATAAATACCCGGAACATAAAGAAAGTTTCCTACAAAGAGAATGGAAGAATTGATATTTTTAAAGATTATGAAAATCATTCAAATAAAGTTTTTAAATTTACAGGAAATTCTTTGGAATGTTTAACTTGTGAAGGAAACCATTTTTATGAAGATGAAAATTCAGATGAAAGCATAAACATCAACAAAGACGGAATTAGGATTAAATCCGGTAAAGACAGTGTAGAAGTAAATATTAATAAACAAGGCATTAAAATTAAAAATCATGGTACAGATTCTCTTTAAAATAGTTTTAGTTGTTGTAGACTGGATAATGGCCTTATTTAGTTAGCCATAGAATAAAATAAAATATATACATTTGTAAAGTTCAGTTAAGAGATTATCTTGACTGAACTTTTTTTAACTATAAAATAAAACAGATGAAGAAGTTAATAGGAAGATTTATGTTATCCATAGCAGGATGGAAATTTGAAACTAGAGTTCCGGTGGAGGATTTTAAAAAAAGTGTATTGGTTTGTGCTCCTCATACCACTAATTGGGATTTTTATTATTGTTTAGCCTGTTTTTGGTCAATGGGGATTCCCTATAAGATAATGATCAAAGATAATTACACTAAGCCGTGGTACGGATTTATATTTAAATCTTTAGGCTGCATAGGAGTAAATAGGGGACAACGCAATAATTTAGTAGAACATGCTGCCAGCCTCATAAAAAAATCGGATTCTTTGGCATTGGTGAACACTCCTGAAGGAACACGTTCCTGGTCAAAAGAATGGAAGAAAGGATTTTACTTTATAGCCAAAAGAGCAGGAGTTCCGGTGGTATTAGCTTATGCCGATTATAAAAATAAAACAGCTGGAATTGCCAAAGTTATTTCTGTTAAAGATAAAACAGTAAAAGAGGTGTTGGAAGAAATACAGGGATTTTATAAACCGGAGATGGCTAAATATCCTGAAAATTATAATCCGGAAATTTATTAGAAACAATAAAAAGACCTCACAAAAGTGAGGTCTTTTATTTTATTAAGATGATTAATCTTATTAGAATAAGAATTTAACACCTACTTGTAGGTCTCCTACCATTCTATCATTGATAGAGTTGAAAGGATTAAAGTTAAAGTCAAAAGAATCTGAAGTTTTTCCTCCATCAGGTTTGCTGCTAGAATATCCCATGCTGAAGATAGAGAAAGAAGTTTCAATAGTTAACCATTTGTTAATTACATAGTCAAATCCTGGAGACAATTGTAGTGCAATGTCTGTTGTATTGGTTTTGTGCTCAGTTTTAACTCCTGGATTGATTACATAATCATAATTTTTATTAGTTCCGAAAATCATTGGAATAGCAGCTTGTCCGAAGAAGAATAATCCTCCTGTAATATTCCAGTATTTTCTTGCTAAAGGTTTAATAACAAAAGCTTCATTTTTTGTTATATCAAGGCCTGCTACTTCAGTTTTTCCACTCATATATCCAACACCAGCTCCAATAGCTACAGACGGAGAAATAAAAGTACCAGCGATAGGTAAAATGGTAGTGTTATTAACTTTAGTATCAGTAGCATTGTCTTTTGAATTACCAAAAGCTAACTGACCACCTACAAACCAAGTCCCTTGAAGACCTTCTTGAGCTGTTGCAAATAAACCTGTTAATGCTAAAGCTCCTACTAAGAATAATTTTTTCATTTTTTCAAGTTTTAAATTACTGCGACAAATATATGAATAAAACTAAGAAAGACAAAAAAAGATTAACATTTTTTTAACGTGAAATTATCTTAATATGATACTTTCCACCCAAAATTAAATGAAATATAATTAAGTATAAATATAAAACATGATTTTTATCATAAAAACCATAGTGAAAAGTTAAGAAGTAAAATTTTATTATTGGCAGGTATCTCCTTCAGGGCAAACCTTATATAATTCAAAGTTTAAAATGAAAGTAGCATCGGCTAAACCTAAGTAGTTTGAATTTCTAGCATAGGCTAAACGTGAAGGAACAATAATAACACCTTGTAATTTTTCGTAAGGATCATTTTTTCCCTTTCCGGTAGGTTGAAAAAATTTCAATCCGTCAATGAGTCCTTTGATCGTATAATAACTGCTATCATTAGTAGCACTTGCAGGTTTTTTGTAAAAGAATGGACTTTCCTTAGGAATTCCGTAACCGTCAATAGTACTATAAGCATTATATAAAGTAGAATAACCGTTTCCGCCTTCAGTAGCAGTAAAATATTTAAGAATACAATGAATAAGTATTTCATTAGTTCCGTCAGGAGCAGTTCCTGAACTGGCAGGAGCATTCGGATTGATGACATACCAGAATCCGGAAGGATCTTGTACGGCATTTTTGCTTAAAGGATCCTTATCATCAGAAGTAACCGTATCTGAAAACTTTGCTACCTTTCCCTGATCATCAAAATAATAATTGCTTAAGAAATTTAAAATGGCAGTATCGTCAGCAGTATTTTGTTCTTCAATAGTAAGTTTTTTGGTTGAAGAATCATCATCACTCTTACAAGAAATTATCAATGTAAAGAATCCTACAAAGCCTGCTAAAAGAAATTTTTTAATCATATGAATAAAATATCTTAAATTGTGGGCTAAGTTACAACATAATTTAAAATTGATGAATTTTTTTAAAATATATGAGGATAGATAAATTTTTATGGTGTGTCCGTTTTTATAAAACCAGGACCATTGCCACAGAAGAATGCAAAAAAAACAGAGTATCCGTAGGAGATAATACAGTAAAACCATCTAAAGAAGTAGTTATCGGAGATGTTTATACAATCAGGAAAAATCAAATTGATTATAAAATTAAGGTTGTCCAGATTCCAACTAATAGGTTGGGAGCTAAATTGGTATCCTTATATGTGGAAGATTTAACTGACCCAGAACAAATAGAAATACTGAAAACAAGAATGCAGGCGCAAGGATACTACAGGCAAAAAGGTTTGGGACGCCCAACTAAAAAAGACCGAAGAGAACTGGATGATTATACGGCAGATGATTTTTCCATATGGGAAGATGGAGAAGATAATGTATAGGAATATTTGATGTCTTAATTTAGGTTTCCCCTTTCATCGGTAAGAATATTTATTATTTCATTGCATATTTCCTCAATAGATTTTTTATAGTTGTGTATTTTGTATTTTGCCTTTTCATAGTAGGGAGCACGTTCAAATAAGTGTTTGGCAATGAATTCTGTCAGATCTTCATCTTTCAGATGAGAAATAAGAGGCCGATGTTTTTTTTCTTTGATTAAGCGTTTAGATAGCTCAACAGGACCTAGTTTTAGGTAAAAAGAAATACTTTTTTCATTAATAAGATCCATATTATTGTAATAGACAGGAGTTCCTCCGCCCAAACTTAAAACCAGATGATCCTGATTCAGGATTTCTTTCAGATAAGAATGCTCTAATTTTCGGAAGTAGATTTCCCCTTTTTCTGAGAATATATCTTTAATATTCTTTTTTTCATGAGAAATAATATATTCATCCAGATCTATAAAAGTGAAATTAAAATACCGGGCTAACTTTCTGCCAATAGTAGATTTACCGCTTCCCATATATCCTGTTAAAGAAATAATCATAAGATAAAATGTTTCCACAAATATGAGATTTTTTTACCATATTGTTTGGAGAGAATAAAAAAGTGGTTATATTTGCACTCGCTAAAAAGTAAGAGTAATGGCTTACAACAAATAGCAAGACCTGGTAGCTCAGTTGGTAGAGCACAACACTTTTAATGTTGGGGTCCTGGGTTCGAGCCCCAGCCAGGTCACAACTCTTTTAGAATTTTTAATGAAATCTCTAAAAATCATAGTTCACAACATTCGGTAATATATGAGATAAAGTTTGTTGCCAAATCGTGGTAGTGTATCAGAAGTGTTGATTTGTTAATGTCATTTATCTAATCAATTGATTCTTAACATTAACCAAACTTCGGAAAAGAATAATAAAGATAACCATTAGGTTATCTTTATTATTTTCGAAGCCTTAAAAGCCCTAAAAATGATACCACTTACCCCTTCATGTTCCACTTGTGTTGATGAGCTAAAAAACATGGTTAGAAATGGTAAAACCCGCTATGGAAAACAGCGTTATCTCTGTAAAAATTGTGGAAGGACACAGGTTGGCAGTTATACTTATCAGGCTTGGAAAATAGAAACCAACCGGCAAATTGTAACACTGACTAAAGAAGGATTAGGAATACGGAGTACCGCAAGAGTATTACGCATTTCCCCTACTACTTTACTGAAAAGAATACTTTCCATTGCAAAAAATATCCCTAAGCCATTTGTTCCCAAAGGGAAAAGCTATGAAGTGGATGAAATCCGGACTTTCATAAAGAGTAAAAACCGCCTAATTTGGATTGTATATGCGTTAGAAAAAGAGAGCAGGAGAGTGGTTAACTTTTGTGTCGGTGCAAGAACGAATAAGACTTTAAACCATGTTTTGACAACCTTACACCTTTCAGAGGCTCGTTCTATTTTTACCGATAGGTTACGAAATTATGCTTATTTGATTGAGAAAAAAATTCATAAAATCAAGAATTTTGGAACTAATCATATCGAAAGAAACCACCTAACACTCAGAACTCATTTGAAAAGGTTGAATCGAAAGACCATCTGTTTTAGCAGGAGTATGCTCATACTATCTGCTATTTTGAAGATTTATTTTTGGTTGTAATAATAACATCAGTATCAGTCACCTAAGAAATCTACATTTGTACGATGATTTCAATTTATTCGGTTCAAAGATTTCTTTAATAAGAAAGATCTTATAATATCAGAAAAAATCTAAAATTCATATTTTATTTGTTTTGGTAAAACTTCTCTGTTTATCAGTATTTCTCTCTTAAATGCCTTGCGACATGCTCAATTTCTGGGAACAATGTTGATTCATTAATTCCCAAAGTATCCAATTGCTTCAATATTTTTTTCTTGTCAGATTTACTGATAATGTATGATTCATGGTCATAATCAAAATAAGCAGGTTTTGTTTTATTACCATCAATTCCAAAGATAAAAAATGCTCCTTCTTGTCTTATGATTCTTGGATTATCAAGTTTGGGTTTTACACAAAATACACATTCAAGATGTTTCTTGTCAATAACTGCCGAGAAATGTGGTTTCTCAGAACGAATTTCATGCAGTAAATATTGAATTACATCATCGTCATTTACTGTATCTCGATCATCTTCTCCGTTTAGGTGTTCTATTGAAAACGACATTGGGCGTCGAGAGATATTTGAAACAACACTTACTGCGTCACTATCAAAATACTTCATCTCTCTTTCTTTTACCTCAAACCGATATAAACGCCCATCCTCATTTTCCTGACTATCATCCTTACATGCAAAAAATAGTGCTACTAAAGGATTTGACGTTATATCTAATAATCGTGTTGGCAATGAATAGTGTTGCATTTTTACCAATTTCTCAAAAGTCGAATCACATTCTTTAAATTCATATGGACTACGAGCAATTATATCCTTAAAAAGTATATCCTCGTTACTAATCAGGCTTTTAGTTCTATATATAGATGGTTTAAGTTCAAACTTACTACTAGAATGTCCTCTATAAAATATGGCAACATTTTCATTGTAACTATCTTCATTTAATTTATCTAAAACATCAAGAAGGGTTCTGATACTCCCAATCTTCACATTCTCTTCTTCGTATGTATTATCAATTGATTCTCTATGCTCCCATGCTTGATAAGATATCTCATAAGGCTTTAACTTTAGATTTTTCTTTGCGTTATCGGAAATAGATAAATATTCCTCAACTGTATTGAAAGTATATTTTATCTTATGTCTCCTAATATAGGAAACCGTTTTAGAATCAAGAGGCAAGTAATATTCTGGATCAGTATAGAAAAATGCTATACTAAGTTTTCCTTTACCAACACTTCTAATTGAGAGAACTTTTTGGAAAAGTGTATTATCAATTTTTCTGTTTACAACCTGCTTAAATAATTTCCATAGGTTATTGATTTCATTATTAGTTCTGAATTTTTTGAACGGGAATAGCCAAACTTTTAAAGGATGAGAGGTTGGAATACCTACTACATCAGTGGGTTTATCACATTTAAATTCAAGTTTGGCATGAATAGTTCTTAGAATTTCAAGCCTTCTTGAATCTTTTTTATACTTATTTATGTAGGCAAAAAAAGTAAATGGGTCTATTTCATTTAAATCTAAATATTCTCCTTTTCCATCTATGTCACTGGATAACTCTACTCCTACATCTTCTAATATTTCTATCAGAAGAGACTGTTCGGTTTCTTTCGTTAATAACCATTTGGCAATTTCATTGTAGGTTTTTATCCAAGTGAATTTTGTTCCCATTGGTTGCATTGTTAATTTAGACTATCCTTAATGGTTTGAACACTACGTAACACACTTTCTAAATCCTGATAGATTCTATCAATTATTTCATCTGGCTCAGGAAGATTATTCAAGTCAATATAGTTCTCATCTTTGAGCCAGAATATGTCCAAATTTATTTTTTCACGTGATATAATTTCTTCAACCGAGAATTTCCGCCAACGTCCATTAGGATTGCTTTCATTCCATGTTTCCGTCCTATTAGAAGAATGATAGAGAGAAACAAATTCTTCTAAATCTTCAAACCGTAATGGTTTTTGTTTTAAAGTACGGTTAATATTTGTTCTATAGTCATAATACCATATTTCTTCGGTCTTAGTACCTTTTTGAAAAAACAACACATTAGCTTTTACTCCATTGGCGTAAAAGATACCTGTGGGTAGTCGAAGAATAGTGTGCAAATTAACTTTTTATAAAAGTTCCTTTCTAATCACTTCTCCTGCACCACCTTCAAAAAGGACATTATCAGGAAGGACTACGGCAGCGACACCATTTTCATCCAACATGGAAACAATATGTTGCAGAAAACTCAATTGTTTATTGCTTGTCGTTGTCCAAAAATCACCGCGATAATAATAATGATTATCCTTTTCCGCTTTTTTAATATCATTAGTTGGAATATCACTACTACTTTTCCCAAATGGCGGATTTGCCAATACGATGTCGAATTTTTTCTTTGGATCCCCCTTTAGACTATCTGTAACTTCAATTTCCGGGGTATTAATTAAATCACCGACTCCATGCAGAAATAAGTTCGTCAAACATAAGCGAGCTGTTTCATCCACTATTTCCCACCCATGAAAAGTATGAAACTTCAAAATTTCAGCATCTTTATATGTTATTTTTTTATTCGTTTTATGGATATATTCTAATGCTCCCAAAAAGAACCCGCCTGTTCCACATGAAGGGTCTGCTATTGTTTGATTTAATTTAGGACGGATACATTCAACCATCGTTTTAATCACAGAACGAGGGGTAAAATATTGTCCAGCGCCACTATTTTCAGCATTTTTTTGAAGTAATGCTTCGTATATATCTCCCTTTACATCAGTCGATTCAGAAATCCAAGATTCTTCATCTATAAAATCAATAAGTTTTTTAAGCTTTTTTGCATCACTGATTTTGTTTTGGGCGTTGGCAAATATCTTCTTTATCATTCCTCCGGAATTGGCCAAAATATCTAAAGCATTCTGATATTCATAAGAAATGACACTTACATCATGCTTCTTTAAGATAGTCCATTCGCAACCTTTAGGAATATTGTAATTTTTAGAATCCTTTGCTACAGAGTATTCATCTGCCATTTTAAGAAATAGAAGGTATGTTATTTGTTCCAAATAATCACCGTATGTAACACCATCATCGCGCAGTGTATCACAAAATTTCCAGATTTTATCTACTAATTGATTCGTTTCCATAAATGAATTATTTATTAAGATGCGATTCTTCTTGCCCATTCAAGTCCTGAACTATACAAACAGGCACTTGCAGTTGCTGAAAATTCAGATTTCGGGTTTACATAACCTCTTAATAGCTGCATTTTCTCTTTAATTTTTGTTTTTCTTGAAATACTTGGATTAATATTATCTTCATTTATAAGATTCTGTATCTCTCTTATTTTTAAAACAATATCAGCCCAATGTTCCTTTCTTTTATCTGCAAGAGGGCCATAATTCAAATTTAAATTAATAATTGTATAATCCGCTCTGGCAAAATCCCAATCCTCTTTATTTTCCGATGAGGGAATCATTTCACCATTATCATTAAAAGAAACTTTCAGAGGGTCGTCAATATCTGTTGGGTCTAAAAAATAAATTATTTCATCATCGATATTATCTGTATGCTTATTTGCTTTGTTAGACTTTACTCTAAATTTGTCTCCTTTTTTTACATTTCCCACACCTCCACAAAGTCGATAATTTTGCCAACAGAATGCGAGCCACCAGTACCCTCCTTTATCTTTACCCTTCTCATTAAGAGCTCGTTTTTTAGGACGAAAATGGTCTATATGAGGATAAGAAAAAACATCTTTTGTTTCAGAATACCAACATTTCCCATAAGACAGAGAAAGAAGATGGTCTTTTATCTCACCCCAAACTTTAGTATTTTCGTCTATTATTTTCTTCTTCTTTTGCAAATCAGGCTCAGCAATTAAAATTTGCGTCAAAGCATTAGCCTTATCAATCCACTCTTGGGGTGGTGGGTTATTTTCTAAATCAATATAAATCATACCTCATCCTCCTTTCCCTCATTCATGAGTTCATCTAAGATTTCTAATGCTATTTTATTCTGTTGCTCAAGTTCTTCTTCACTGTAATTTTTTAATTTAAATTCTTCTCTTTGACTAAGTGCTATTACAAACCTCTGATAAAGTGGGTCTCTAAATGTGCGAGAAAAACCTAATTCTGTTAATTCGTTTGATAAGATTCTAAGATGTTCTGCTTCGTCTAAAGTCAATTCTCCGGAGGCTTGTTTTACTGTTAACTGATTCTTTTCATTAAGTTTTTCTTGCGTTTCAGAATCTAACGTTGTTGGTAAACCAAATAACTCACTTGTCAGAATACCTGCAACGCCAAGACCTTTGGGGCTAATATCAGGCTGCTCAGCTGTGATTTTTCCAGATCCAGAGTCTCGCCTAAAAATACGAACTTGGTTTCTGTCCATACTCCCAATCACTAATGGATCATGTGTATTTAATATGACTTGAGTAGTATCATCTTCGTTATTTGTTGTTGTGTCTTTTTTTACCACATCTTTGAGCAAGTTCAAGTATTCCCATTTCCAAAGAGGATTAAGATGCGTATCGGGTTCATCTAAGAGAATAAGTGTTTCTTCATCCCTTGTAAATTTCAAGAGTCCCAGAACGGTTAGTAACTGTTGTTCCCCTTCACTTAATTCTTTAAAGGTAATATTGCCTTCAACATTACGTTTCTTAACACGAACCCTTACTTCATTTATCAAATCTGAAATATAGGTACTCTCTAACGCCTTAAACAACTCTGTATTTCCTCCTTTATAGAACTTTGCAAGAGATTGCAAATTGTCTTTATCTTGAATGAACAGATAAAGGAACTCTCTTTTTTTATTCCCTTTATCTCTAAATGATTCTTTATATGGTTCTTCAATATCAATAGGGGCTAAAGATAATTCCCACAACTTATCAAGAAATTCTCTAACCAATCCTTTTGCCCCCACATGAATGTATCTTGAAATTTTCTATTTGAAGCGAAATAAGGTCGTTGAAATTTAAACAAAATGGATTCCAAATCTTCAATGAATAGGTATTTTTGAAGGAACTGTTTTGTCTCATCTATCTCGTAAGTAAAAAAGGCCATCAGTACGAAGTAGGAATGAACTAATTGCACATAAAATAGACGACGTAATTCATCTACATTATCTTTAGTCGCATCGGCATCAATAATTTTGTCATAAAACTTTTTTTGATGCTCGTCAAAATGATCCTTCAGACGATTACTAATTCCCGAATAATAAGTGAATACATATTTGGGAAGATATTCATTCTTCTTGCGAAAGAATTCTGTTTTTGATGGGCCTTTAGCTTCTGTCAACCAAACTTCTTTGCCTTTTAAGATGTTTCTATGTCCAATATGGAATGTATATTTCCCGTTTAAACAATCAACAAATATTTTTTTACCCCTACACTCATACTCTATCTTGTATTTTAGGTTTGTTTCTTTAGGTGGCTCTTTTTCTAAATCAAGATATTTAAAAATGAGAACAAGGGCTTCGATGAAATTCGACTTCCCAGTTGCATTCTGTCCCAATAAGACACTATTCATCTCATTAGGGTCAAGATTTATCTTAAACTGCTTGAGATTCTTAAAATCTTCTATGTAAACTTTATGTATTCTCATTTCTTCAATGATAATAAAATCTCTGTCTTTGATTTTGTTTGCTCAATCGAATCACTTATTGATTTCAACTCAGCATAAAAATCGTCGATACTTTCCCAGTGTTTGGATTGTTGCCAAACTTCTTTCGCCGAAACAGGCTTTTGAGCCTCTTTCAATAAATCAAGAACCGATTTTGTTCGTTCCATCTTTTCTATCTTAATTTTGACTTTCTTTTCTTTGGGCTTATTTTGTGCATATTCAATCCGTTCTGCTTTGATTCTTTTCAATAATTCATATGCGGATTCATCACTTGGATTCTGAGGCACAAGCCTTCCTTCAAACGCTTTATTTAAAACAGATTGTTTCAAAATCTGAATTTGGACAATCTCCATTTCTATTGTACTTCTAATATTCTCTATAATTGTATGCTGAGTTTCTAACTCGGCAACAATAAATTTCTGTTCTTCTAACGAACATACTGGAATAAGGATACCTCTTATTTGACTTAAAGTCAATGCCTCACGAGTGGCTCCGGAACTCCATTCTTGTATCAATCGTTGAATTGTCGGCGAATTAAGATATAGGGATAAGTACTTGTAGGAAAGTGATGAATTTGTTCGTATAATACAAACATGCTGATTTACATTTGCTTGAGCAAAATTTTCGGGAATGTATGCACATCGACCAATAGAAGCACCCGTAATATTTAATAAAACATCATTTGCTTGCGTTTGGGTACGAGACATCTTGCTATTTATCGCATTTGTTATATATACGATATCTTCCAAATTTAAAGAGTAGTTTAAAACATTCTGACTACGGATAAAAGGTACTCCTTTATTCACATAAATATTTCTACCTCCTTTAGGGGTTGAACCTGCTCCAACAAAATCAGCATATAGCCCAAGTTCTGCCCATTCCCATTCGGCTGGAATCTCATACATTGAGTTTAAAGCATTGATAGTGCAATGTTTTTCACTTTTAAATCCTGTCCGCCATTCTTTTGACAAATCACCACAAAAAGCACTATTCAGTATGATTTGCCAATAAAAATCAAATCGCTTTTTTACATCATACAAGTTGGTTTCTACATGGTCTATTTCGCTAAATAACTCTTCTATCTTTTCAACTATCCGATATTGTTCATCTAAGGGTGGCAATAACATTCTTTGAGAATATGCACTCTCCCTATTAAGTCCCGGTATTGTTGTTGACTTATCTAAATCCGCCAAATTGAGATATTTGAGCAAATAATATAAGAATCGAGATGAAAGAGAATTAATTGAATTTATATAATACGTTGTATCAATAGGCCAACATCCCTCATAAGAGTAATGTACTGTTCCCACAGAACCTTTTCGACCAACAATAATTACCGGGCCTTCAATTAAAAAATCATTATGAGTGCCAACAACACCATTAGATCCCCAGACTTTATACTGTCCGTTTTCTCTGTCAGTAGCAATCAGGCTTTTACCATATTCAAGAGTTATAATTTCGCCAAGAGAAACCTCAACCCAACCTTCTGGTCGTTTATTATTTATGAGATGTTTACTCATCCTTGTATTTCTGATTTCTTCATTATTTTTTTGTAGATACAAGTAAATCTTTCACATCTACATTTAGAACCTTCGCAATTTCCACCAATGTTTCAAGTGATGGTTGGGATTCATTTGTACACCAACGTGAAACGGTTGCTTCGTTCTTTCCTAAAGTCTCCGCAAGCCACTTTCCCGTACGTTGTTGCTCTACAAGGACAACCTTTAATCTATTAATTTGCTCCATTCGTTTGAATATTGATGTATTTTGCAAAGATATTGATTTTTTTCTTAAATATAAAGGACCAATATGAAAAATAGTAACATCAAAAGAGTGTATCTTACCTGAACACTCTTTGATGTTTCATAGTATTGATAAAATATTTGAAACTTGTCATGTAATAATTACTTCTTCGACAAGTCAATTTTCACATGGTTCTCAGAAATAAATTGAGATACACTTTCTTTGTTATAATAGATCTTATGCCCTTTCTTCCAGTAAGGCAAAATTCCTTCGCTTCGGTATCTTTGAAGTGTGCGTTTACTGATATTCAATAGCTGGCAAACATCCTGATTGTCGTAATGCTCACTTTCCACCAAACAGTTCTGGAATTTAAAGAGTTTTTCCATAGAATCAAGTTTTGTCATAATCTTCTTAATTCCTAAATCAAAATAATCTCTGTCTATATTCATAGCATTATTCGTTAGAATTAGAGTTAATGTATGAAGTGTACTTTTTGTACAATTCTTCCGTTGATTTAATTTTAGTAGTGACAAGCTTTTTCCGAATCAGTTTTTCAACGTCTGATAGTTTGTACACGCATTTTTTACCCTCGTATTTATAGGGAAGGCTTAAATTCTTTCTAAGGCGAAATAGGGTACGGGAACAAATATCCAGAAGAAAACAGACATCATCACTTTCAAGGATTATTTCTTCTGATTTAATATCTGGTTTATCCTTATCTTCGTTTTTGCAGATGTAGTCATTTATCTTGTCGATCTTTGAAGTAATTTCTTTAAATGCTTTGCTTTCCATTGTAATGACTTCCATATCAAATAATTTTAAATATCTGGCAAAGATCATTTTTATGATTGGGATGTATTCACGATGTCGGGTGAGACTCTGGAATGGTTTTAACATTAATTTAACAAACAAATAATTTTGCTCTAATACTTATTAAATGTATATTTGCACCGAATTAATTTGATTGATTCAGTGGCGTGGCAATGATTTTATATATATTACCAAATCATTACCAGAATGTTAAAACAGCAAGTAGTTGGAACAAGGTGAGATGATTAGAAAAGTATTTCAAATCCCAGCCAGGTCACGATTTTTCAGGCTTTTTTAAGTCACATTTTCAGGGATAGTAGATCCCTACTATTTATCAGGAGACCTGGTAGCTCAGTTGGTAGAGCACAACACTTTTAATGTTGGGGTCCTGGGTTCGAGCCCCAGCCAGGTCACAAAAAGCTTGAGGATTTCTCGGGCTTTTTTTATTTTTGGCTTCGTAGCTCAGTTGGTAGAGCAATTGACTCTTAATCAATGGGTAGAGGGTTCGAGCCCCTCCGAAGTCACTATTTTTGATTATACACTAAAAGAATATACTCACGTGGTGGAATTGGTAGACACGCCATCTTGAGGGGGTGGTTTCCGTAAGGATGTGCCGGTTCGAGTCCGGTCGTGAGTACTACATGAAAATATAATTATTGGGTTATTAATAGTTTAATTTTCATTTGCTAAACATTTTAGACAATAATTTTCCAATTTAACTTATTTGTTTGCTACTTTCCATTAGATAGAAGATAGTTTTGTTGGATCATTTGTGATTTGTAAATTTGATTTTCCGGTTTGAAGAAGTTTTTCTGTAAAAATTATATGAAAAAAATAATACATTTTTTAACAAGATTATTTTCCTGAAACAGAAATAGGAGACAATCCTGTTGCTGTAAAAATGTTTCATAGAATGACTTTAGTCAGAGATTTTTTTAAAAAATCGGATAGAATAAAACTAATCGCTGGCCTGTGGTAAGTGGAAGTCATCAGGGGGTAAATCCGGAAGGGAAAATAGCTGTTTGCACTCTTACCTCAGATAATTTGAATTCATCATTTTTCCAATGGAATGATATCGCGATCGTTGGTAGAATATACATTCCCAATCTGAGTATTGAAAAAATGATCTTAAATATTATTACCAATCCCGATATCCGGTATCTATTGGTATGTGGTAGATTCCCCTGTTTTCTATCCCGGAAAAGCTATTGAATGTTTGTTTACTTATGGGATTGATCAGGATAAAAGAATTAAAAATGCTATCGGACATTTTTCGGTGTTAAGAAACCTGTCTGAAGATAAAATAATCCGTTTTCTATTACAGGTGGAACTGATCAATTGCATTAATGAAAAAGAAATAGATATATTGAATCAGAAAATAAATTCTCTTGACAAAAATAAAAAGCATATTGATCCAGAGCACATTTCCATTAATTTTCTTTGAAATCTGGAATAAATGATGATTCCAATAGATGGCAAGAGAAAAAAGCTTAAAATATAAATGAAAATCTTATGATATCCCACAAGCTGGAAAACTTATCTGTTAAATGAGACCTTAATTCCAGTACAAGAATAGTCATAATAATGGCAATAACCGCATCAGTGAAAATCCTCTAATTTGGATTTTGTCATATTGGTTTTTAATATTAGGTTATTTTGTTTGATTTAGTGCTAATTGCATACAAATATATAATAAAACATATGCTTCTTTAATAATTTCATGCTTAAAATTAAAAGAATATTTTATTTATATTTTTATTATAAATTTGAAGAGCAGTTGCAAAATTAAAAAGTAAAGAAGATATGAATGAAATTCAGATTTGGACACAGATAGAAGATTTCTTTAAAGAGAGATTTACAGGAGAAACGCCTGATTTAGATACTATTATTTTTCTAATAGGTTTACAGGAATTAGGAATGGGGTATAGAAAATATAAAAAGGATGATAAAATGAATCTGATTCATATAGCTGTATGCAGGTTACTTGAACCTTTCGGATATTACCGGCTGGATGGATATGATGAAGATAACTGGCCACGTTATCAGTTAGTGGAAAAATTACCGGATTTAAAGCCCAATGAACAGACTTTATTAATGAAGAAAGCCATTATCCAGTATTTCATAGATGAAAAATTATTAAAATAAAAAAGGAAGAATATTATTCTTCCTTTTTTATTTTAAAATATAAGGGTTTATTTATTTTGTCTGGTTTTGAGCATCTTGCACCATCTTTTCATTGGCGGTAATAGAGAACTCGACTCTTCTGTTTAAAGCCCTTCCTGCATCAGTGGAATTATCTCCGATCGGGTCTTCCTTTCCGAATCCTTTAGTAGTAAGACGACTGGAGCTGATTCCATGAGCAGCTAAATAATCAGCTACACTTTGCGCTCTTTTTTGAGATAAAGTTAAATTATACTGATCAGCACCTTTAGAGTCGGTGTATCCATATACTCCAATGTTAGTATCCGGATATTGTTTAAAAACAGTAATGATTTTATCCAGATTTTGTTGAGCAGTAGTAGTTAAAACAGCTTTATCAAAATCGAAACGGATAGCATTTTCATTTAAAACCACTTTAATACCTTCTCCAACTCTTTCCACTGTAGCACCAGGCACACTTTCCTGTATTTCACGAGCTTGTTTGTCCATCTTGTTTCCAATAAGTCCTCCGGCCGTACCACCTACTACAGCTCCGATAACAGCTCCTAAAGCAGCATTGTTTTTACTTCCCACATTATTACCGATTACTGCACCTAAAACCCCTCCGGCAGCAGCTCCAAGTCCGGCACCTTTTTGAGTGTTATTAGCATTACAAGCCGTTAGTAAAATACCTAACGATACCAAGATAGCCGTTAATTTTGTATACATTGATTTCATATCTGTAATTTAAACTATTTTAATTTAATTTTTTTGAAGATAATTTAGTGAAATGAT
Source organism: Apibacter sp. (assembly GCA_031552575.1). GTDB lineage: Bacteria > Bacteroidota > Bacteroidia > Flavobacteriales > Weeksellaceae > Apibacter. The sequence continues at coordinate 135,444 of JAVBMH010000011.1, forward strand.
AAGCGATTTTAACTTCGTTAACTTGTTGCGTTAAAGTAAATTCATTTTCTGAGATACTTTGGAATAAATAAGTAGTACCCGTAGTTACTTTTTTCGCTTTGTCTCCTTCACCCAGAAGCTTTAAAATAAACATATTCTGCTGGTCAATATACCAGGTGAACTTTTGTGTGCTGCTAGGGCATTCCCCACCACTGGTAAGAGTGAAATTTCCAGTATTGTTATTAGAAACAAAAAACCAAGTACTGTTTTTTAAACATTGAGCATCGTATAAATCAAAAGCTTTTACTTTTACAAGGCTTTCAGAATAAGAAACATCGTCCAGATTCCATGTACCGATCAGTTCTTTCTGGGCACCCATATTTCTTTTATTAGGATTGGATGATCCTGAACCTGATGAATCAGAATTACTGCTGGCACAAGAATACACTAAAAATAAATTTACAATACTTATAAAAATTAATTTTCTCATATATCAAAGTTTTTAAAGTTTATATCAATTTGATTTAAAAATTTACTTTTCCGGTTTCAGAACCTTTTTTACAAACAAAAGATTTCTTTTGTCCATTGACAATAAAATTGGTAAAATTCTGCTGATCAGGGAATTTATCCATTAATAGAGTATTTTTCATCGTAATTGAAGAAATATTATCCACTCCGGAAACCTCATAATAGACCCAAACCACATTTCCATCAGGATTTTTTGAGGAAAAAGAGAAAGATACAGGAGCATCATTAACACTGATTTTGATATTATTTTGAAGATATCTGCTCAAAGCAGCATCAAAATCACCAGCCTCCGTTTTCTTGCCTAAAGTTTGTTCCAAATGTTCAGTATTTAGCTTTGAGGATATTTTTAATGTTTTACTGCTACCAACATATTCTACTTTGGTGATTGAAGTATAAAAATCATTGGAATAAAAAGCATAAAAAGCCAAAAATATAGTTAAAGATAAAACTATGGAAATAATCTTTTTCATTCAGATAGTAATTATAATTTAGTTCTCATCAGGCTAAAAAGCAAATTTGATGCCAAATGCCTTCCTAGAAGTTTTGTTTGATACTGTATTTCTCATAGAAAGCCTGGATATGCCCCACTGCTTCGTCTGCTGTATCCACCATCCGGAACAAATTAAAATCTTCTTCCACAATATATCCTTCCTCCAGCATAGAGTTTCCCAACCAATCCAGTAAACCTTTCCAATATTCTTTTCCAACTAATATGATAGGGAATCTTCCCGTTTTTTTAGTTTGAATCAAAGTTAAGGCCTCAAACAATTCATCCATAGTACCAAAACCTCCCGGCATCACAACAAACCCCTGGGAATACTTTAAAAACATTACCTTTCTTACAAAAAAGTAATTAAAGTTCATACTCAGTTTATAATCCACATAAGGATTACTTCCAGTTTCAAAAGGGAGTTCTATATTAAGCCCGATGGACTTTCCTCCGGCAGCTTTGGCTCCTTTATTTCCCGCCTCCATGGTTCCCGGTCCGCCTCCTGTAATAATCCCAAAACCGATTTTAGTCAGCTTATAGGATATTTCTTCAGTCATTTTATAATATTTAGTTTCCGGTTTCATTCGGGCAGAACCGAAAATAGAAACACAGGGTCCCATTTTGGTCATGGTTTCAAATCCCGTAGTAAATTCCGCCATAATTTTAAAAAGCATCCAACTATTCCGGGTTTTAATTTCATCCCAGCTTTTTTGCTTAAAACTATTAGTTATCAGTTGTTCTTCTTCTGAGTTATTCATATTAAGATGTAATTTTTAAGTTAAAATTTAACCAGACAAAAGTACAGCATAATTTGTATAGAGCAGACTATTTTAAATATCAAAATTTTAATTTTCTTATTTAAAATAAGGTTAATATAAAAAAAGATAAAGCTGAAAAATATAATCTCATTTTCTAATTGGCTTCTGAGCAAAAGTGTCAGAAAAATGAAAAGAAAAAACGTTAAAAAATATTTTTTGTTTGAGCAGAGCGAAGTGAAGCGAGTTCAAAATATTTTAGTTTTTGACTGGAATTTTTCAAGCTAATTTTGCTCACAGCCTTGATTTTTTCTCCCTTTTGTATCAAGATAAAAGGGAATATATTTAATAATCAATAAATTATACATGATACTTGTATCAAGCTCCGGTTGAAATAACTAAAATTTACAATAATTTTACAAAAGAAATACAATGATCAAACAACAAAGTAACAGACGGATAGATTTATTTTTGAAAAATATAATTTAAAAAAATAAAGCCTTATGTTATTACGTATTTCGACTCTTCTCAGTTTTTTGATTTTAGCAGCTCCTATGTACCAAGCCTGTTCCGACTCGACAATACTATCCCTTAATAAGAAACAGATAGCAAACCCGGAAATGGATAATTCTTCAAAAGATTCTTTGAAATTAAATTCTGAAGAACAATCAATATATGATAGGGAATTAGAAAAAGACAAAAATAAATTTACAATGAATGGATATCAGATTGTGAAAGCATTTTTTGTTCAAGAAGGAAAATTCCAATTATCTCTTCCGGATGATAAAATTTCTTGGGCACTATTTTTATTTATACCCTTTACATTGTTTTCTTTAGTTTTGTTCATCTTTTTCTTTTTTAAGCAAATGGAATGGATTTCTATTGTGAATTTATTTTTGGTTTTGATATCTTATTTTTTATTGTTGTTTTGGTCAGATGATTATAGGCAGATCAAATACGGATTTTATCTGTTGATTTTAAATTCTTTTTTGATTGCAATTTTTAGTAGCAAAGAATATTTGTTTTTTAGAAATAAGGCATAAAAAGAAAGTTAATAAAATCAATACCGAAGATTAACAAATAAAAAGAAATTATTTTTTAGCAGATAAATTCTTTTTATACTACTTTTGTGAATTAAAACAGTATAATTTTCAAACAATGGAAAACAACAGATATGAGCTGAATAAAAATTTGGCACAAATGTTAAAAGGAGGAGTAATCATGGATGTTTCCACCCCCGAACAGGCAAAAATAGCGGAAGCAGCAGGAGCTTGTGCAGTGATGGCATTGGAAAGAATTCCGGCCGACATCAGGGCAGTAGGAGGAGTATCCAGAATGAGTGACCCTAAAATGATTAAAAGTATTCAGTCAGCAGTAAGTATTCCTGTAATGGCAAAAATACGGATCGGACATTTTGTGGAAGCTCAGATACTGGAAGCATTGGAAATTGATTATATAGACGAAAGTGAAGTATTGACTCCGGCAGACGATCGGTATCACGTAAATAAAACCAAATTCAAAGTGCCGTTTGTTTGCGGAGCGAAAAATTTAGGAGAAGCCTTAAGAAGAATTCAGGAAGGAGCAGCAATGATTCGTTCCAAAGGAGAACCTGGAACCGGCGATGTAGTTCAGGCAGTACGCCATTTGAGAGCAATGGGAGAAGAGATCCGAAGAATCCAGAATATGCAGGAAGACGAACTTTTCTTTCAGGCAAAAGAACTTCAGGTTCCTTATGATTTAGTAAAATATGTACATGAAAACGGAAAATTACCAGTAGTAAACTTTGCTGCAGGAGGAGTAGCCACTCCGGCCGATGCTGCTTTAATGATGCAGTTAGGAGCAGAAGGAGTATTTGTAGGATCAGGGATTTTTAAATCCGGAAACCCAGAAAAAAGAGCTCAGGCTATTGTAAAAGCTGTAACTAATTATGACGACCCTAAAGTTCTGTTGGAAGTATCCGAAGACTTAGGAGAAGCCATGGTAGGAATAAACGAAGCAGAAATAGAGCTTTTAATGGCAGAAAGAGGAAAATAGGATTTTAAGATATAAGACATAAGATTTTAGATTGACGAATTACGATTTTAGATTTTTCTAGTGTCTAATGTCTGAAATTTAAAATCTTTTTACATTTTACAAACAATGAATATAGGAATATTAGCCTTACAAGGTGCTTTTATTGAACACAGAAAAAAACTGACCGAACTAAAAATAAACTCTTTTGAAATCCGGAAAAAACAAGATTTAGCCCAACCTATGGACGGAATTATTCTTCCCGGAGGAGAAAGTACCACCATGGGTAAACTACTCCGAGATTTGGATATGCTGGAAGAATTAAAATCCAAAATAGAAAATGGATTGCCTGTTTTTGGTACTTGCGCCGGATTGATTTTACTGGCAAAAAATGTAGAAGGAAATAATCAGCCTCACTTAGGATTGATAGATATTACAGTAAAAAGAAACGCTTATGGACGGCAATTGGGAAGTTTCTTTACTGAAGCGGAATTTAAAGGAATAGGTAAAATCCCTATGACTTTTATTCGTGCTCCCTATATTACAGAGGTAGGAGATAGGGTAACCGTTTTATCAGAAGTGGACGGACACATAGTAGCTGCAGAAGAAAATAACATTTTGGTTACTTCCTATCATCCCGAACTTACCACTTCCAATAAAGTACACCAGTATTTTATAGAAAAGTTTTGTAAATCGGGAAATAAATAGAATTTGATAAATTTCATTTTTATCCATATTTTTGAAGAAATTCATAAACTAAACTTATTAAACTAAATATGAACAAATATCAGAATCCGTTAGAAAGTCGTTATTGCAGCGATGAAATGTTATATAACTTTTCACCTGAAAAAAAATTTACAACCTGGAGGAAATTATGGGTAGCCTTAGCTGAAATAGAAAAAGAATTAGGTCTGGAAATTACTGATGAACAAATCCGGGAATTAAAAGAAAACATTTCCAACATAGATTTTGATAAAGCGGCCGAATACGAAAAGAAGTTTCGCCATGATGTAATGGCTCATGTTCATGCATATGGAGATGTGGCACCCAATGCCCGCCCGATTATCCATTTAGGAGCTACTTCCGCTTTTGTTGGAGATAATACCGATTTAATTCAGATTCGTGATGGATTTCAGATAGTAAAAAAGAAACTGGTGAATGTAATCAAAGGATTACACGATTTCGCCCTCAAATATAAAGACCTTCCAACTCTAGGGTTCACCCATTATCAGCCGGCACAATTAACAACTGTGGGAAAACGTGCGACCTTGTGGTTGCAATCGGTTCTACTTGATTTAGAAGAGCTTGAATTCCGCATTGAAACCTTGAGATTCCGTGGAGTGAAGGGAACTACCGGAACTGCCGCCAGTTTTCAAGAACTTTTTAATGGAGATTTTACTAAAGTAAAAGAACTCGATAGAAAACTTTCCGAACAATTCGGATTCACACAGGTTTTTAAGGTAAGTGGGCAAACCTACGACCGAAAAATAGATGCCCAGGCATTGGAAGTCCTTTCCAACATAGCCCAGTCGGCGCATAAATTCACCAATGATTTACGGTTACTCCAAAACCTGAAAGAAATAGAAGAACCCTTTGAAAAGAACCAGATCGGTTCCAGCGCTATGGCATACAAACGTAACCCGATGCGTTCCGAACGGATCTCCTCACTGGCTAAATTCGTTATTTCTTTAGCTTCCTCTCCGGCAATGGTAGCTTCTACCCAATGGTTTGAAAGAACACTGGATGATTCCGCCAATAAACGGTTAAGCATTCCACAGGCTTTTCTTGCTATAGATGCTATTTTAATCATTTGGAACAATATTCTGGACGGAATGGTAGTATATCCGAAAATGATAGAAAAGCACATCAACGAAGAACTTCCGTTTATGGCTACCGAATACATCATTATGGAAGGAGTGAAGAACGGTGGAGACCGTCAGGAATTGCATGAAATCATTCGTACACATTCTATGGAAGCAGCCAAACAGGTGAAAATAGAAGGGAAAACCAACGACTTGATAGATCGCATTATTGCAGATAAGAATGTAAACATAGACAAAGAAAAATTATTGCAATTGTTGAATCCATCCAATTTCATTGGCTTTGCTCCCGAACAAACCGAAGAATTTTTAAAACAGGAAGTAAACCCGATTCTCGAAAAGTATAAAAACCTGATAGGAATTGATACCGAATTAAAGGTTTAATATTTAAGTAAAATGTAAATAGATTTTAGATTAAAAATAGTAGAAACTAGAAAAATTTCAATATCTTTTTACTCAATTTATACCACTTAGATTGTAGAATGCCCTCTGAATCCATAGGCAGAAATCAAGAGAAGAAGTGAATAAAAGAAATCAGGTTCGAGTGTTAGCGAGTTCGATTTCTTTCACTTCGGAATGAAGATTTCGGACTGGGGAATGGATTCAAGGCTTGATTTTTTGGTTCTTTTGTATCAAGACAAAAGAATAACTAATAACTTTGTTAAAAAATAAATTAAAGGCTAAAGAAAATATGCCCTATATTTGTACTATTAAAAAATAGTTGATTAAATCATTTGTATAAACTCATAATAAGGATGAGTGTTTCTACGACAAACCGTAAAATTGTCTCTACAAATAAATGATATTCATTTGTCTTTATTACTGTAGAGCTTGTCGCTTATTTGAGAGGGAAAACAGAATATGAACAAAAGGATATTCATAGAGAAGAAACCTGATTTTGACTTTGAAAGTCGGGATTTGTTTCACGAACTAAAAGAAATTTATCCAATAACTTCTATAAAAATATATCTCATCTACGATATATTTGATACCTCTGAAGAAGAATACCAACAAACCTTACATACTATCTTTGCAGATAAAGTAACCGATATTTGTTATGAAAAAAATCCGGCAAAATATATCCATTTTGCTATAGAATACTTGCCGGGACAATACGATCAGCGCGCAGATTCCGCACAAAAATTGATTGCTATCCTGACCAAGAATACCCAATGTGTGATAAGAACAGGAAAACTGTATGAAGTGCAAGGACTTGAAGATGTTTCAGGAATTAAAAACTATCTGATCAATTCGGTGGACAGCAGGGAAAAAGATTTGTCCAAGCTGGAAAATACCCCATCGGAAAAACCGGATCAGGTTGAAATTCATGAAGGATTTATCCAATATGATTCTGCACAGTTAGCAGATTTCTACCAACAAAACAATTTTGCTTTCGGATTGGATGATCTGGAATTTATTCAGAAATATTTTCAGGAAATCAACAGGAATCCCACTGAAACTGAATTAAAAGTACTGGACACTTACTGGAGCGATCATTGTCGTCATACCACTTTTATGACTGAGTTGACCGATATTCGGTTTGAGGGAAGATTTAAAAATACACTCGAAACCATATTCAATCAATATTTATCCCTTCGGAAAGAACTAAACAGAGAAGATAAACCGGTTAGTTTGATGGATTTAGCTACCATAGTAGGAAGATATTTCCATAAAACGGGAAAATTGGAAGACCTGGTCGTTTCCGATGAAATCAATGCTTGTACCATAAAAGTGGAAGTAGATATTGACGGAAAAAAAGAACCATGGTATTTACTGTTTAAAAACGAAACCCACAATCACCCGACAGAAATTGAACCTTTTGGGGGAGCTTCTACCTGTATAGGAGGAGCAATCCGCGATCCGTTAAGTGGGAGAGCCTTTGTTTATCAGGCTATGAGAGTTACCGGTTCCGGAAATCCGTTGGAAACTTATGCAGAAACTTTGCCTAATAAACTTCCACAACGAAAAATTACCAAAGGAGCAGCCGATGGATATTCTTCCTACGGAAACCAGATCGGATTAGCAACCACTCATGTATCAGAGATTTATGATGACGGATATAAAGCCAAAAGAATGGAAGTGGGAATGGTAGTCGGGGCAGTTCCTCAGAGTTGGGTAAGAAGGGAAAAACCAGCAGAAGGTGACAGGATTATTGTATTGGGAGGAAAAACCGGACGCGACGGAGTGGGAGGTGCTACAGGTTCATCTAAAGCACACGACGAAAAATCCATTCATACCCTGAGTGCGGAAGTGCAGAAAGGAGATGCGGTACAGGAAAGAAAAATTCAGCGTTTTTTCAGAAATAAAGAAGTTACCCAACTCATAAAAAAATGCAACGATTTCGGAGCCGGAGGAGTTTCGGTTGCCATAGGAGAATTAGCGGACGGACTGGAAATCAATCTAGATGTACTTCCAACTAAATATGACGGATTAAATGGTACCGAACTGGCAATTTCCGAATCTCAGGAGCGGATGGCAGTTGTAGTAGAAGCCAAAGATGTAGAGAAATTTATCCGGTTGGCGGAAAACGAAAATATTTTAGCCGTAGAAGTCGCTAAAGTTACCTCCGATGACACCTTAACAATGTATTGGCAAGGGCAGAAAATCGTGGATTTATCCAGAAGATTTTTAGATAGTAACGGAGCTTCCAAAAAGAATCAGGCTCAGGTAAATATAGACCAGAAAGTTTTTGATGATCAGGAAATTAATCTGACAGAAGAATATATAATCAAAGAATTATCTTCATTAACCCATTGTTCTCAAAAAGGACTGATTGAAAAGTTTGACAGTACGGTAGGAAGAACTACGGTTTTGATGCCGTTGGGAGGAAAAAATCAACTGACTCCGGCGGAAGGAAGCGTTCAAACCTTTCCGGTACAACAGGGAGAAACGTCTGCCGTTTCATTGGCAACTTGGGGATATTCACCTGAAATATCCAAAAAGAGCCCGCTTCACGGAGGAGCTTTTTCCGTAGTGGAATCAGTAGCGAAGATGGTAGCATTAGGAGCCGATTACAAAAAAATCAGGTTCAGTTTTCAGGAATATTTTGAAAGATTGGGAACCGATCCGCAGAAATGGGGGAAACCTTTAGCAGCCTTATTAGGTTCCGTTCAGGCACAATTAGCTTTTGAATGTGCAGCCATCGGAGGAAAAGACAGTATGTCAGGAACCTTTAAAGATATTCACGTTCCCCCGACTTTAATCTCTTTTGCCTGTGCTACAGGAAACAAAGGAGATATTATTTCTTCGGAATTTAAAAAAGCAGGAAATTCAATTTATTTGTTTAATCATACATTAAGTGAAGGTGAAATGCCGTGCTATAAACAGCTTTTAGCTGTTTATAGCTGGCTTCATCTAAAAGTTCAGGAAAAGAAAATTGTTTCCATGAAGACCATTAAAAATTCCCATCCTGCATTGGAAGTGGCGAAAATGTCTTTTGGAAATGATCTGGGGGCAGAAATTAACTTAAAAGATGAAATCTGTCCGATAGGGTCCTTACTCATAGAAAGCATGGAAGAATTAAATCATCCGGAACTAGAATACATAGGAAAAGTAATAGAACAACCTATATTAAAAATAAATTCTCAGGTTTTTGAAATATCAAAACTCAAAGAATCCTTCCAAAAAACATTAGAACCTGTTTTTCCATCAAAAACTCAGAATGTTCTACCATTCAGAAAGATACAGGTTGAAAAAGAAATTCAGGCTTCAACCCTTAAAAAACAAACCGTACAAAAACCTAAAGTAGTAATTCCCATATTTCCGGGAACCAACTGCGAATATGAGAGTATAAAAGTATTTGAAAGAGAAGGCGCAGAGGTAACATCCATAATCATCAACAATCTAAACTTAACTAAACTAAACAATTCCATTCAAACCTTAGAAAAGGAACTGAAGAATTCCCAGATTATGATGTTACCTGGCGGTTTTTCTGCCGGAGATGAACCGGACGGATCAGCAAAATTTATGGTTTCCATTTTAAAAGATGAAAGAATTAAAACGGAAATTCATAATTTACTGGAACGTGGAGGGCTGATTTTAGGAATATGTAATGGATTTCAGGCATTGGTAAAATCCGGTTTATTGCCTTACGGACGAATACAGGATGCAGAAACCATTTCTCCTACCTTAACCCATAACCGGATTGGGCGGCACATTTCCCAGATGGTTACTGTGAAGGTTGTAACAGAGAAAAGTCCGTGGCTGAAAGGAATGATAGGAAAAACCTATACTATTCCGGTTTCTCATGGAGAAGGATGTTTTTATGCAGAGGAAAACACGATCAGAGAACTGATAAAATCAGATCAGATCGCTACCCAATATGTAGATTTTGAAGGAAATCCGGTTATGGAAATGCCGTTTAATCCGAATGGTTCTATTTATGCAATAGAAGGATTGATCAGCAAGTGCGGGCAGATTTACGGAAGAATGGGACATCCGGAAAGATATGCCGAGGGGTTGATAAAAAACGTTCCGGGAGCTTGTTTTCATAACATATTTAAAAATGGAGTGGAACACTTTAAAAATTTAACTAGTCATCAGGAATCCGATTATAAAGAATCCGAACTTTATCAAAAATAAAATCTAAAAAGCTAATGGAAAAAAAAGAATTTCTCTACGAAGGCAAAGCCAAGCAAATCTATACCACTAAAGATACAGATAAAGTAATTGTACATTACAAGGATGATGCTACTGCTTTTAACGCCCAGAAAAAAGGAACTATTGTAGACAAAGGAGTAATGAATAATGAAATTACTACTCTGATCTTCAAATATTTGATAAAAAACGGAGTTCCTACTCATTTCATTGAGAAGCTGGATGGCAGGGAGCAGTTGGTACAAAAAGTTTCCATTATTCCATTAGAAGTAATTATTCGTAATTACATTGCCGGAAGTATGGCCCAACGATTAGGGATAGAAGAAGGAACCAAATCCCCGATTACTATTACCGAAATTTGCTATAAAAAAGATGAACTGGGTGATCCGTTGATTAATAACGATCATGCAGTGGCATTAGGAGTAACAACATACGAAGAACTAGATCAGATATTCCGGATTACTCATAAAATTAATGACTTGATGAAAGAATTATTCCTGAAAATGAATATTATTCTGGTTGACTTTAAAATTGAATTTGGTAAAAACTCCAAAGGAGAGATTCTGTTGGCAGATGAAATAAGCCCGGATACTTGTCGCCTTTGGGATAAAGATACATTAGAAAAATTGGATAAAGATAGATTCAGACGGGATTTGGGGAAAGTAGAAGATGCTTACCAAGAAATTCTGAACCGGTTAAGAAAAGTATTATCTTAAAAAGAAGCAAGATTTATCAATAAATGAAATCAGTCGATTTTTATCAAAGAAACAGATTCAGAATAGAGGAAAATATTCCTTTTGATTCTCCGGAAGAAGAATGCGGAATATTTGGAGTATACTCTAACAGGAAAATAGATGCCTTTTCTTTGGTACAGTTCGGACTATTTGCTTTACAGCACAGAGGACAGGAGGCTTGTGGTTTTTCTGTTTTGAAAGACGGAGTAATCCACACCGTGAAACAGGAAGGGTTGGTTTTAGATGCTTTTAAATCAGTAGAGAATGCGGAAGATTACCAGGGAAATGCAGCCATAGGTCATACCCGGTATACTACGGCAGGAGATAAGAAAAGATACAACTTTCAACCATTATTTGCCAAGAACGAATACGACCGGACTATTTTATCTATTGTACACAATGGAAATCTGGTTTGTGTAGAACCGGTAAGAAAAAGACTGGAAGAAGAAGGAATCAATTTTTTAGCTACTTCTGATACAGAATTAATGCTTCGTCTGATTCAAAGGCATTTAAGTAAAGGAATTGAAAATGCCATAAAAGATACCATAAAAAACATAAAAGGAGCTTATTCTGTTCTCACTTTAACTAACAATAAACTGGTGGCGTTTCGGGATCCTAACGGAATACGTCCATTATGCATAGGAATTATTGACGAACATACTTATGTGTTAGCCTCGGAATCCTGCGCATTGGATGGAGTAGGAGCACAGTTTTTTAGAGATGTGCTTCCGGGAGAAATGATTGTTATTGACGAGAACGGATTGCGATCTGAAATGATATTTGAAGAAACCCAACAAAGAATCTGTTCATTCGAATATATTTATTTTGCTCGTCCCGACTCGATAATTGAAAATGTGGAAGTTCACAGAGTAAGAGTAGAAAGCGGAGAGAAGTTGTACAAACAAAATCCGGTGGAAGCCGATATAGTAATCGGAGTTCCGGATTCCGGAGTTCCAGCAGCCATAGGATATTCCAAAGCATCCGGTATCTCGTTTATGCCGGTTTTGATAAAGAATCGTTATATAGGCAGATCTTTTATTGTTCCGACTCAGGAAATGAGAGAAAGGATTGTGAATTTAAAACTGAATCCGATACATCCGGAAATTGAAGGGAAAAGAATTGTGATTATAGATGATAGTATCGTAAGGGGAACCACTTCCAAAAGGTTGGTAAAAATCCTCAAAGAAGCAGGAGCAAAAGAGATTCATTTCAGAAGTGCTTCTCCGCCTATTATTGCCCCTTGTTTTCTGGGAATTGATACTCCGGACAAGAGCCACCTGATTTCTGCCAATAAAACAAAAGAAGAACTTCGGGATTATCTGAAAGTTAGTTCATTGGATTTTCTTTCTTTGGAAAGTTTATATGAAATATTGAGAAGTAAAAATCATTGTTTTGGTTGTTTTACAGAAAAATATCCGGTAGATAAAGACAACTGTGAAGTTAATGTTTCTGCCTTGTAATTAGAAAAATAATTTCAACTCATATTGAATGATTTGTCGCTTTGACGATAGGAGAAACTCACTAAACTGGTAATTTAGTTGAGTTTCTTTATTTCTGTATATTATTTATTTCAGGAATTATAAATCGTGTTATTCCGAAACTTCATCAAGAAATTCATCTAGGAAACGTATCATAAAATTATGCCTTTCATGAGCAATTGTTTTAGCAGTTTCTGTATTCATCAGGTCTTTTAGTTTTAACAATTTTTCATAAAAATGATTGATAGTGCAAGAGGTGCCGTTTTGATATGATTCTTTATCGGTATATTCCGTATGTATTTCCTCCGGATTGAATATTTCCCGCCCTTTACTCCCTCCATAGGCAAAAGCGCGGGCAATGCCAATAGCTCCGATGGCATCCAGCCGATCTGCATCCTGAACAATTTTTGCTTCTATGGAAGAAAGGGGAGAATTATGTCCTCCCTTATAAGATACTTCGGAAATAATCTGAATAATAGTTGAAGTAAAATCTTCAGTAAAACCCAAAGAAGTAAGTAAAGGAAATACAATTTCCTGGGTTTTATCTGTACCATTGTGGAGTTTATAATCTCCGATATCATGCAACCAGGCAGCTATCAGAACTTTTAATCCGTCTGCATTTTCCCCATTAAGAAGTTTCTTGGAATTATTTACTACTCTTTCTATATGCCAGTAATCATGGCCTGAACTATCATTGGATAGTTCTTTCTTTACAAATTGCTGAATTTCAAATAAAGCGATATCAGTGTTCATAATATATAAAGATTATAAGTAAAAAAGCACTAATCTTTTTGATTAGTGCTTATATCTATTCTGAAAGAAGTTTATCCGTTAAAAACTCCTATATCAATAAACTTGTTTTGTCTGTGTTCTATCAGTTTATCGGTGTCCATTTTTTCCAGTTCTGCACAGGCTTTTAAAACTTGGTCTTTCACTGCCTGATAGGCTGCTTCCGGCTGATAATGTGCACCTCCTAATGGTTCTTTGATAATACTATCAATAATACCTAATTCCAAACTATTTTCCGGAGTTAAATGTAAGTTTTCAGCGGCAGTTTCTTTATATTCCCAGCTTCTCCATAAGATAGAGGAACAGCTTTCAGGAGAAATTACTGAATACCAAGTATTTTCCATCATATATACCTTGTTTCCGACTCCTATTCCTAAAGCTCCTCCACTCGCTCCTTCTCCGATTATTACACAGATAATAGGAACTTTGATGATACACATTTGGGCAATATTATAAGCAATTGCTTCACCCTGCCCTCTTTCTTCAGCTTCCAGCCCTGGAAATGCTCCCGGAGTGTCGATTAAAGTCAGGATCGGGATATTGAATTTTTCAGCTACTCTCATTAGTCGAAGAGCTTTTCTGTATCCGTCCGGATTTGGCATACCGAAACGACGGTATTGTCTTTCTTTGGTGTTTTTTCCTTTTTGTTGACCAATAATCATAAAGGTTTTTCCTCCGATTCTGCCAAGTCCTCCGATCATAGCCTTATCATCAGCATAGTTCCTATCTCCGTGTAGTTCTACAAAAGTACCATCGGTGATAGCATAACAATAATCTAAAGAATAAGGACGGTTGGGATGTCTGGATAACTGTACTCTTTGCCAAGGCGTTAAATGATCGTAAATTTTGTGCTTGGTTTCCAGGATTTTGTCTTCAATTTCCTTGCAGGCAGATACGATATTTACACCGCTTTCTTTTCCAAGTTCTTTACATTTTTCCAACTGATCTTCTAATTCCTTGATAGGCAGTTCAAAATCTAAATATTCCATTTTGAATTTATTTGTTGCTAAATATACTAATTTTTAGCATACTGTAGCAAAATAATACCATTTTGTTTATATGAAATTGGGTTTAAGAAATTTGATTGATTTTATGAACTTTATTATCAGTAAAATACAAAGTCATAGCTTTATAAAATAGAAAGAAATAGATATTGATTTTTCTTGATGTATTTTTATAAATTCAATATTCCATCAGGAAGATTCATGGAGATGAATTTATTTTCCCGGTTTACTTCTATAATCCAGTCATTTATAATTGGAATATAAATACTTTTTTCATCGGAAAGTTGTATGACAAAAAGAGCTTGGGCAGCATTATCATTTATTTCTATAATCTTTCCGATGGTTTGTTGATTTTCATCTTTGAGATCGAAACTGATTACTTCGTGATAATAGAATTGTTTTCCTGTTAATTCCGGTAATGTATTTAAAGGGAGATAAAGATCAGAACCTATGATATTTTGAATGTCAACAGAATTATCTTCAAATTTTATTTTTAACTGATCCTTATTCAAAGGTTGACATTCTTCAATGAAAAAAGGAACCGGTATTCCATTAAATTCTATAAATACCGATTCCAAATTATCGTAAGCTTCAGGTTCATCCGTGTCTAACTTAACAACCAAATGTCCCTTTAATCCATGTGTTCTTGTGATTGTGCCTAAATAGTAACAATCTTCTAATAACATGAATTAAGCTTGAGTTTCTTCTTGAGTTTCTTCGTTGTTTTCAGCAACAGGAGCATCAGTTGCAGCTTCATCTTGTGCAACAACAGCTTCTCCTACTTCTTCAGCATCATTTGCTTCTGCCGGTTCTTCCACAACTTCCTCTGCTTTTTGTTGAGCAATAGCACGAGCTTCACTTACTTTTTTCTCTGCTTCGTGTTTATCTTTCTTAGCTTGTTGTTTAGAGGTAGCTAAGTTATCCTTTTTAGTTTGGACTGCTTTTTCTTTTTCCTCTATCCAAGCTTGGAATTTTTTCTCAGCCTCTTCAGCAGAAAAAGCACCTTTTTTCACTCCACCATTTAAGTGTTTTTTCAATAAAGCTCCTTTATAGGAAAGGATTGCTCTGGCAGTATCGGAAGGTTGTGCTCCCTTTTCCAGCCAGTTTACAGCTTGGTTTACATCTAATTCAATAGTTGCAGGGTTGGTGGTAGGTATGTAGATTCCTAATCTTTCAATGTATTTACCATCTCTTTTAGCCCTGGAATCTGCTACTACAATGTGAAAAACCGGTTTTCCTTTTTTACCGTGTCTTTGTAATCTGATTTTTACTGACATATTATTTTTGTTTTTTGGGAACCCGTCCCGTTATTTTTAAGTTTGCAAATATACTAATTTATTTGTTATTTGCAAGATTTTTTAAGAAGTTAGAGGTTAGAAAAAAGAAGTTAGAAGTTGGAAAATCTAAAATCATGAGTTTATCAATCTAAAATACTTATTTACTTCATTAGCACATGAACTAATTACTTTTCATCTTTGTTTAAATACGCATCCCAGCCTTGGGAAGTTAAAGGAATTGTTTGTGAATTTCCTTTTGTTATCAGGATTGTATTTTTATCTTCCGTAGCATGGCCTATAATGGTGAAATTAGGGTTATGCTTGATTTTATCATTTTCGGAAATAGGAATAGTAAACAACAATTCATAGTCTTCACCTCCGTTTAAAATTCCAGTTACCGGATTAATTCCAAATTCTTCGGCGGTAGTAATAACCTGACTATCCATCGGGATTTTTTCTTCATATACAGAAAAACCTACGTTGCTTTGTTGGGATAAATGGATAACTTCCGAAGCCAGTCCGTCGGAAATGTCGATCATGGAAGTAGGGTGTAAATCCATTTCTTTTAATAAAGCTTTTACATCTGTGCGGGCTTCCGGCTTCAACTGACGTTCCAAAAGATAGGAATATCCAGCTAGATCAGGTTGTAAATTAGGATTGGATTTAAAAGCGGTGTTTTCTCTTTCCAGTATTTGAAGTCCGAAATAAGCCCCGCCCAAATCTCCGCTTACAACTAATAAATCATTAGGTTTTGCTCCGTTTCGGTAAACGATTTCTTTTTCTTCTGCGTATCCGATGGCGGTAACATTGATAATCAATCCGGAATCGGAAGAAGCGGTATCTCCTCCAACCAAATCAACTTGATAACGCTTACAAGCAGCCTGGATTCCGGAATAGATTTCTTCCAAAGCCTCCACCGGGAAACGGTTGGAAACGGCTATGGAAATAATGATCTGTTCAGGAATAGCATTCATAGCGACAAGATCGCTCAGGCCGATGATAGTAGCCTTATATCCTAAATGTTTTAACGGTGTGTAAGTCAGATTAAAATGGACGTTTTCCACCAGAATATCTGAAGTAACCAGTACTTTTTTGCCTTGGGGATCAAGCACTGCCGCATCATCTCCAATTCCTTTGAGAGTCGATTTTTGGGTGATTGCAAAATTTTCTGTCAGGTGTTTAATCAACCCAAATTCTCCGTATTGGGAAATATGTGTTTTGTATAGATTCTTATCGTCAAGCATTTAGTGTATATAATAATTGTTTTTTAAAAAATCAGGATCTTGGTTTTCCGGTTTTTCTTTATCTTTTATGTCGTCCATAGTTATTGTCCTCAGGTTACTTTTGTCTGTAGTTGCCAGTAAAGTTTGTTTTAACTCTTCCGGCGGAGAAGTCCTTTTTCTTTTTATCATGTCGATCCAAACTCCCTGAACCAGAGAAGAAGCATGATGTATTCCTTCAGAATCATAAAGTTTATGGGTGAATTCAAAAATGTTCCCGTCTTCAGACATACCGGTGACTTCCAAAGTAACAAAAACGGTTTGATCTACATGAATTTCCTTATAAAAGGTGAAATTTTCCTTTAATATTACGGGTCCGATTCCCCATCTGACTAAATGAGTAATACCGAATCCTTTTGAGTTAAGAAAAGACATCCGTGTTTGGCTGCAATAATTCATGTATGACGAGTTTCCTACATGTCTGTTTGCGTCCACATCAGACCATCGTACATTAAATTTTTCTATGAATATTCCCATAAATAAACGATTTTGACAAATCTAAAAAATAATTTTAAAATTACAGATAAAGATAAGTAAAAGTGGAAAAATACCAGATTTAAAGTGAAATATAAACAATACTTCCGGAAAACTGAGTATGATAGGATCTTGGTGGAGTGCTGGTTACTTCCAAAGATTGTCCGTTCCGTAAAATCCATTTTGCTCCATCTTCAGGACAGTAAAGATAAATTTCGTTTTCTACTTTTAGCGTTGTATTTTCTCCCGGACAAATATGAGGGGCATTTCTGTCATATGCTTTGAATTCATAAAGGCCGGTTCGGACAAGAATTAATCCTCTCGTTCCGGAAAGAGGTCCGGCATCAATATATACCCACCCTCCAACACTGGCAAGTTTTTGGAACTGGGGTAAATTCAAATCTGCAGTTACATTTATTGAAGAATCAGGAAAACAGCTTATAGTTTTATTTCCATTTTCGCACTGTAGGAAGGAAAAAGACAAGATCAGGAGTAATATATAAGGAAATATTTTTTTAATCATAATAAAATTTATTAAATTTGCATTACGGATAATCCGAACAAAATAATTTTTGGTCGGGTTATTTTTTTATTTTGAAAACGTAAAATTACAAAAAATATTATCATGAGTTATGTCACTAAAGAAGGGCTTGAGAAATTGCATAAGGAACTTGAGCAATTGGAACAAGTGGAAAGGCCTAAAATAACGCAACAGATTGCTGAAGCAAGAGATAAGGGAGATCTGTCTGAAAATGCAGAATATGATGCAGCCAAAGAGGCTCAGGGGATGCTTGAAATGCGGATTGCAAAACTTAAAGATATAATAGCAAACTCTAAAATCATAGACCAGTCTCAGCTGGATAGTTCCAAAGTAGCCATACTTTGTACGGTTAAGATAAAGAACACAGCCAACGGACAGGAGATGAAATATACCTTGGTTCCTGATACAGAAACAGATCTGAAAGCAGGAAAAATATCGGTACACACACCTATTGCCAAAGGACTTTTAGGTAAAGCCGTAGGAGAACAAGCAGATGTTCTTTTACCTAATGGAAATAAGATTAACTTTGAAGTATTGGAAATTTCATTAGATTAAAAAACTATGAGCAGTATCTTTTCAAAAATAGTAGCAGGAGAAATTCCCTGTTATAAAATAGCAGAAGATGAAAAATTCTTTGCTTTTCTGGATGCTTTTCCGGTAGTAAAAGGACATACTTTGGTTATACCTAAAAAAGAAACCGATAAATTATTTGAATTGCCACCGGATGAATATTCCGAGTTGATGAACTTCACCTATAAAATCTCTCAGGCAGTAGGAAAAGCCATTCCGTGCTTGCGGGTAGGTATGGCCGTTCAGGGACTGGAAGTTCCTCATGTTCATGTTCATCTCATACCATTAAATTCACCTAAAGACATGCAGTTCTTCGATAAACTGACATTACAACCGGAAGAATTCGAAGAAATTGCCGAAAAAATAAAATCATATTTATAAATTGGGGTTTGGTATAATTTTAGACAGAAGTAGCAGAGAAAAAACAGTAAAAATTAAAAAGAATTGAACACAATGGATTTAGGAAAAGAATTTAGAAAATATGCTGTAAAACATGAAAGAATAAATGGTCTTGCAGTAGATCAATACATATCATCCATGACTCCTTACATCACGGAAGAACGAAAACTGAATGTAGCTCAGATGGACGTTTTTTCAAGGTTGATGATGGACCGGATTATCTTTCTGGGAACAGGAATAGACGACCAGGTAGCCAATATTGTAACGGCACAGTTATTATTTTTGGAAAGCACCGATTCATCCAAAGACATCCAGATTTATGTAAATTCTCCAGGAGGAGGGGTGTATGCCGGACTGGGGATTTATGATACTATGCAGATAATCAAACCGGATGTAGCCACTATCTGTACGGGAATGGCAGCATCAATGGGAGCTGTTCTATTAACAGCAGGAGCTGCCGGAAAAAGATCTGCGCTGAAACATTCCCGCATTATGATCCACCAACCGATGGGAGGTGCACAGGGACAAGCATCCGATATGGAAATTACATTGAAGGAAATTTTAAAGCTGAAGAAAGAATTATATGATATTTTGTCAGTACATTCAGGTCAGCCCTTTGAAAAAGTGGAAAAAGATTCCGATAGAGATTACTGGATGACATCTGCCGAAGCCAAAGAATACGGACTTATAGATGAAGTTCTGGAGAAAAGATAAACTTTGTTTATAGTTTGATTCATAAACATAAATAATAAAATATAATAATAAATTAAAACTTTCGTTTGTAACTTAGCGTTTTGGATGAAAGTTTTTTCTTTATTAAAAACAATGCTCAATGGTTAAAAAAATAACTCTGTTATCTGTATTTTTAGTTGGTTTTTTTCTTCATGCACAAGTAAAAGTTACAGGTATCGTTATTAATTCCGATACTCAAAGACCTGTTTCAGGGGCAAACCTATCTTTCAATAAAAATGTTCCAGGATCTGTTATTTCCGATCTCAACGGATATTTTCAAATTGAATCACAACAAAATCCTGATTCCCTTAAAATAGAACTAACAGGATATAAACCCAGATACATTTCCTTAAAAAAAGGAGATAATCCCAATCTGATTATAAGTTTTTTAGATAGGACAGATAAACTCATAACTGCTGAAAATCCAGCAAATGCATCCGATACTGTCCGTTATGCCACAGATACCGTAAAGAACGGAACAGATACAGTTGATTATGTAAAGGTTACAGGAAGGCTAATTGATGCACAAACCCAGAAACCCATACCTGATGCCAATATTTTCCTTAAAGGAACAGCAATCTATACTTCTTCTGACGAGAACGGATATTTCCAGATAGAATCAGAAAAATATATAGATGCTCTGGAAGTAGACGCAATTGATCAAACCCTGTTTTTTCCTTTAAAAAGAGGAGATAACCTGAATCTGACATTGAATATTGAGCCTAAAGCTAAAGATAGTGATACTACTGTTAAAGGAAGAACAAAAGACCTGGATGAAGTAGTTGTGATAGGCTTTCCACCTAAACGCCTGAAAAAGAAAGAAAATCCGGCTTATGCAATATTGAGGGAATTATGGAAAAGAAGGAGAACCAACGGATTAACCAATTTTAAGAACTATCAGTACAGAGAATACGAAAAAATAGAATTTGATTTAAATAATGTAGATAGTACTTTTATCAGTAAGAAAGTATTTAAAAATCTGGATATTACTCCTGACGACATCAATGCAATGGATGCCATGTCCGGAAAAACCTATATTCCGGTGTTCATAAACGAATCCGTTTCTGATGTAGTTGGGCAGAATGATCCTACAAAAAGAGAAAAATCCTTTTTAAAAGGAAACAGAGCTTCAGGAATTCCCAACAACGATATAGTTGCTAATACCGTTAAGAATTTATACAAAGACGTAAACATCTACGATAACGTACTGAACTTTTTCAACAAAGGATTTACCAGTCCGGTAGCCACAATGGGATTCGATGTGTACGAATACTTACTAGCAGATACACTGGACATTGACGGAGTTCGTTGTTTCCATATAAAATATCGTCCTCTGCGTGCCAATGAGCTCACTTTCAAAGGAGATCTTTATATTTCACAGAAAGATTACGCTGTAAAAAGCGTTACCTTGCAGTCCTCTGCCGGAATTAACGTAAACTTCGTTAATGACATTTATATGGAATTGGATTACGATATAGTGAACGATTCCATCTTCATTCCATTGAGAAATTATACCGTACTGGATATGTCACTTCTTACCAAAAAAGAAGGATCGAAAGGAATGTTCGCCAAAAGAACCTACACCTACGATAATTACAAATTTGATGAGCCGCAGGGAGAAGTAGAATCCTTGTTGAACAGGCAATGGGAACCTATATCGCAGGGAGCTTATGACACCAAAGATGATTTTTGGGAGAATAATCGTCCGGAACGCTTGGGAGAAGATGATAAAAAAGCCTATGATTTGGTGGACAGAGTATCCAAAACACGGTTATTCCGGAATATAGTAGATGCAGTAGAAATTTTATCATCCGGATACATCAATGTTGCCAATTCCATAGATATAGGAGATTTGTACCAGTCCTTCGGATTTAATGATGTGGAAGGAGTTAGGCTCAGGGCAGGAGCCAGAACCTACTTTACACCTAATGATATGTGGAGACTGGAAGGATATACTGCTTACGGATTCAAAGACAATCAATTTAAGTATGGAGGAGAAGGTCGGGTGATGTTCAATAAATTCAATCGTTTTACTCTTGGTGCAGGAACCAAGCGGGATATAACCCAATTGGGAGTTTCCCTGACGGAAGATGAAGGAATTATGACACGTTCGTTTGCTTCCTCTTCCATTATTTCCAGAGGAGACAATGAATTTTTGAGTTCCCTGAATAAAACCAATGTTTTCTTATCCATAGAACCATGGAAGAATGTTCAGTTGAGGTTAGACGGAAGTTATCAATACATCAAATCAGCCAATCCGGGGAAATTTGATATCGGATATTACGATAAAAATGGAAGCGTTCGGGAAGATTTGTACGATTCCCACCTGACGTTCAGCATCATGTTGAGGCCGGGAGCCAAGTATTCCCGTTATGGACTGGACCGATACGAACATACCACGTTGGCGCCTACTATTATTTTAAAATATATTAAAGGATTTGACGGAGTCATCAATAGTGATTTCAACTACGATAAATTACAATTCCTGTATTCCCAACCGATACTTTGGGGACCAATCGGGAGAACCAATGTAACCTTCCAGTTTGGGAAATCATTTAACCGCCTTCCGCTTTCTTTACTAAGCGTGATACCGGGTAACCAGTCCTATGGAATTATTCCTAATACATTCGGATTATTGAATTATTATGACTTTGTAACCGATATTTATTCAACATTAGATGTAGAACATCACTTCAACGGAAGATTGTTCTCCTACATTCCGGGATTGAAGAAATTGCAGTTGCGGGAAGTGGTATTCATCAGAGGTGCCTGGGGTGATATTTCCGACGGTTCTAAAGCCATAAATGCATCCAATATCATGTATTTAGCTCCGAATAAAGATATTTATTACGAATACGGATTTGGAATTGAAAATATAGGATTAGGGAATTTACGGATTTTCCGGATCGATTTCAACTGGAGAGGAAACTATTTCGATATGCCGGATGCCAATCATTTCGGTGTAAAAGTAGGATTGCAGTTTACTTTCTAGAAATTACAAAAATATATATATCAAGAAGAGAATGTGAAAAACATTCTCTTTTTTTTCTGTATTAATGCGTGTTATAAAGTATTTATTTTTTAAATCAAACAAAACCTATTGTTTATTATTTCATATTTTTATAATTTAGCCGATAGTAAATAATAACCAAAAAGAAGTTCTTATGTCAGTAAAGTATACAATTACAGAAAAAGCAAACCCACAGAAACCCCAAGAACCTAAAAAATGGTATGCCAATGCCAAAAGTACCGGAGAAGTAACCCTCAAAGCCTTGGGGAAAGAAATTACCCAGCGCAGTACTGTAAATCATGCCGATACCGTAGCAGTACTGGAAGCTTTGAACCAGTTGATCTGCGAACATTTGGCAGAAGGCGAAATCGTACGTTTGGGAGAACTGGGTTCGTTCCAGGTAAACCTTAGTAGTCATGGATCAGAAACTCCCGAAAAATTTAACTCCTCCCTTATCAAGTCAGGCAAAATACAATATCGCCCCGGAGCGGATATCAAGGCTATGTTGAAGGGGTTAAAATTCGAAAAGTACAAATCCTAAAAAAGATACGGACGATTTACCAAAAAGATATGCATCATTCAGTCAAAAGATACGTATCTTTTTAGTAAATGATTAGGACGACTTTGAAATCCCTTATAGGAAAGCACATAACATACTTTATCAGGCAAATTTAAATACCAGTAAAGTGAAACATCAAACCTATAAACTCAAAAGAGGAGATACCCTGGAAAGCATAGCCCGGGAGCTGGGAATATCTCCTGAAGAAATCAGAAGTTTCCACAATAGATATTGCGAAATGCAAGACTTAATGGGACCGCAGATTCCCAGGCATCTGACCCGTATCATTATTCCCGGTAACCATTCCGGACAATCATCCGGAGAAAAGCTTCCCGTCACCCTTTCTCTGGGAGAAGCTTCCCGTTACAAAATCGGTATTCAGAATTCCTTCTACCTCAAAGGAGAGCCTATGAACCAGAATACCACTGAGAACATCTGGGAAATACACGAAGATAGTGCTGCCCGTTCTCTTTCCGTACAGGTAACAGATAAAAAAATACTAAAATACGATCCCCAGTTAAAACAACTGATGGACATTATCAGTAAGATCAATGAAGCCTCAGATCATCTCCACCTACAGTTTAACAAAGAAAAAACCATCTGGGAAGTACTTAATAAACAGGAGATCTGGAACAGATGGGAAAAGATCAAGTTTGAGGAGATCAAATTACCCGAAATGCAGGATGAATACCTGCAAATGATCGTTAAACAATACGATGAAGTCTTTCAGAATATTCAGAAAAACACAGCTGAAAACATACTGTACCAGTTGCTGTTTTTGCAGGTTTCCACCATTACCTGTCCGGTAGAATACCCCCGCAGGTTAGTAAAAGACCGCAGAGTTAATTCTCTTATATTTCCCATGAAGTATATTTTTTACGACCTTAACTATAAAAGCTACTGGGAAAATGAACAGCTTATCGTTTCCGTTCATTCCGAAGTAAGACCGGATACCCTTATTCAGTCGTTTGGAGAAGAATATAAAAAAGGCTATTCCTCCTTTGTTGATTCCCCATTTAGCTTCGGGTTCACCATTGAAGGAAAATATGCCTATGATAAAGAAACCGGAATACTGCTTGATGCCCTTATTTATATAAAAGAACAAGCAAGCCGGGAAGTATTTTACCTTGCAAAATATCGTTTTTCCTTACTGAAAGAAGAACATGAAGAAGTTAGAAGTTAGATATAAGAATTTACCAATGTGCCGATTTGTTAATTAGCAAATTATATCATGCTAACGAAAGGAAGCATCCGTTTACTAAGTTAGAAGTTAGAAAAAAGAATAAAGCTGTCATTCTGAACATAGCGAAGCGGAGGGAAGAATCTCGTAAGAAAAAAGAAGTAAGATATAAGATTGTAAATCATAAATCAACAATCGTAAATCTAAAATATAGAATATGAACCATAAAACCTTAATACTATTGATCCTCCTGATAACAGGAGCTATAACCCTGATAAATTGTATGGATCCGATACGCGACAAAAACCGACAACGCTTCAAGCCGGCAGACTGGTTTGAAGGCGACTACCTGCCTATGGCACAAGCCATCTATTCCGGTAATACCAAAGAAATAGAGCGGCAGGTAAAAGAAAAAGGAATAGACCCCAACGGCATGAGCCCCAACGGCCGCACCCGCTTTTTGCTCTATGCCTGCATTATGGAAGACCCCAAAGCGGTAGAAAAACTGTTGGACCTGGGGGCCGACCCCAATAAGGTTTCTCCACAGCGGCCTTTGAACCGCCCGGCCAATGAAGCTCAGAATGCAACCCCCATCTCCTTTGCCGTAGGGCGCGGAAATATGGAGATTACCAAAATTCTGCTAAAGCATGGGGCCAGCCCCAATACTCCGGTAGGTATGCTTCCGGTTCATGATGCTATGAGCCATAAAAATATGCAGGAGTATATAGACCTGTTATTTAAATACGGAGCGGATGCTAATTACCAGGAATATGGTGGATGTGAAAATAGTGCTCAACTTGCTCTTTTGGGGAGAAAATATGGATTGATCGGCTATTTTCTGGATAAGGGAGCCGATCCGGTTAATTCCTTGGACCGGTATGGAGGAAGTTTAGCATATAATATACAGGAAGAACTGATAGATTATCGGGGAACAGAAGAAGGTAGGAAGATATTGGAACAGCTAAAATCCCGACTGGAAAAGCAGTATCATGTGCAATTTCCGGTAAAACAACGAAGAAGGGAAGGTATAGAAGGAGAAATACGTCAGTATGAACAACTTCCGGCAGAGATTAAATCCCTGTATGGGATGGAAGCAGATGCAGAATATACACAACGAGAAAAAGATTCTTTAGCTGTAGGAAAAACCTACTGGGGGATGACCATAGAAGAAGTTGATAACCAAACTTTAATAAAATGAGCCAGTTATATGTAAAGAAAGATGTAAGGCATAAGGATGACAAACTAAACGCAAACCTGTCATTCTGAACGGAGCAAAGCGGAGAGAAGAATCTCGTAAGAAAAAAGAAGTAAGATCTAAGATTGTAAATCGTAAATCAACAATCTAAAATCTAAAATATAAACAATGAACCATAAAACCTTAATACTATTGATTCTCCTGATAACAGGAGCTCTAACCCAGATTAATTGTATGGACCCGATACGCGACAAAAACCGACAACGCTTCAAGCCTGCCGACTGGTTTGAAGGTGACTACCTGCCTATGGCACAGGCCATTTATTCCGGTAATACCAAAGAAATAGAACGGCAGGTAAAAGAAAAAGGAATAGACCCCAACGGCATGAGCCCCAACGGGCGCACCCGCTTTTTGCTCTATGCCTGCATTATGGAAGACCCCAAAGCCGTGCAAAAGCTCTTGGACCTGGGGGCCGACCCCAATAAGGTTTCTCCGCAGCGGCCGTTGAACCGCCCGGCCAATGAATCCCAGAATGCAACTCCTGTTTCCTTTGCTGTAGGGCGGGGGAATATGGAGATCACCAAGATATTGTTAAAGCACGGAGCAAATCCGAATGTTCCGGTAGGATTATTACCACTTGATAAAGCTATGGCACATGACAATATGCAAGAGTATATTGACCTCTTGTTTAGGTATGGGGCGGATGCCAATTACCAGGAATATGGAGATAATAAGAATATCGCTCAGATCGCTCTTTTGGGAGGAAAATACGGATTGATCGGCTATTTTCTGGACAAAGGTACAAATCCTTCTTTACCGGATATGGATGGAAGTAGTCTGGCTTTTGATATTCAGGAAAAGCTTGTGGATTACCGGGGAACGGAAGAAGGGAGGAAGATGTTGGAACAACTTAAGGACCGGCTGGAAAAGCAGTACCATATCCACTTTCCGGTAAAAAGGGATTACGAACGTGGTGCTAGGCTTTATATACAACGATATGCACAACTTCCGGCAGAGATTAAATCCTTGTATGGTATGGAAGAAAGTGCTGAGTTCAGAAAAAAAATACAAGATTCTTTGGCAGTGGGAAAAACCTATTGGGGTTTGACCATAGAAGAAATTAACAATAAAACAAAAGAAACAAAATGAGCCAGTTATATGTACCGGATGGGCTTGGATTTAGGAGTAAGGAGTAAGATATAAGATATAAGGATGACAAACTAAACGCAAACTTGTCATGCTGACGATAGGAAGTATCTCTAATTAAGTAAGAAGTTAGATGTAAGACATAAGGTATAAGATTGTAAGAAATAAGGCCAACAGCCAATAGCTTTAAAATCTAAAATATAGAATATGAACCAAAAACCTATAATACTATTCATCCTCCTGGTAACAGGAGCTCTAATCCTGATAAATTGTATGGATCCGATACGCGACAAAAACCGACAACGCTTCAAGCCAGCCGACTGGTTTGAAGGCGACTACCTGCCCATGGCACAAGCCATTTATTCCGGTAATACCAAAGAAATAGAGCGGCAGGTAAAAGAAAAAGGAATAGACCCCAACGGCATGAGTTCCAACGGGCGCACCCGTTTTCTGCTCTATGCCTGCATTATGGAAGACCCCAAAGCCGTGCAAAAGCTTTTAGACCTGGGTGCCGACCCCAACAAGGTTTCCCCCCAGCGGCCATTAAACCGCCCGGCGGAAGAAAGTGATGATGAAACCTGTATTTCCTTTGCCGTAGGGCGGGGAAATATGGAGATTACCAAAATCCTGCTAAAGAATGGAGCGAACCCCAATACTCCGGTAGGTATGCTACCTATTCATGATGCTATGAGCCATAAAAATATGCAGGAGTATATAGACCTGTTATTTAAGTATGGAGCAGACGCCAATTACCAGGAATATGGTGGATGTGAAAATAGTGCTCAACTTGCCCTTTTGGGGAGGAAATATGGATTGATTGGTTATTTTCTAGACAAGGGAGCCGATCCGGTTAATTCATTGGATAGGTATGGGGCAAACCTGGCTTATAATATACAGGAAGAATTAGCGGATTACCGGGGAACAGAAGAAGGAAGGAAGGTATTGGAACAACTAAAGGTTCGGTTGGAAAAGCAATACCATGTGCAATTTCCAGTCAAACAACGAAGAAGAGAAGGCATAGAAGGAGAAATACGCAGATATGAACAACTTCCGGCAGAGATTAAATCCCTATACGGAATGGAGACCAGTAAGAAATATTTTCAAAGAGTAAAAGACTCTTTAGCAGTAGGGAAAACAATCACAGGTCAAACTATAAAAAACTAAGTTATGAGCCAATTATATGTACCGGATGGCGCGATTACCACCTGCTTAGACGGTAAAAGCAATTCTGCTATTAAAGTAAAATCGCAGACTACTGTTAAGATCAACGGAAAATTAAAAGCTACGGAAAAAGACCGCTTTTCTGATAACTTCTTTTGTCAGAAGATGGTGGTAGGAACTTCCTCTGCTATGGGCTTCATTGGAACTGCTATCGGCAGCCTGGGCGGACCGGTAGGAGCCTTTGTAGGCTACATTGGCGGACGGTTTTTGGGCGGACTCTTCGGAAACCAATTGTCCACCAACCTGCTTCCCAGCCTGTGTTCCACCCTTTGCACTCCTTCCAAATGGACGGTGGTACATCCCAAAGTGAAGATCAGTGGAAAAAGGGCACTGTTGGAAAAGGCCAACCTGCGCTGTATGATGGGAGGAATTATCTATATTGTGATCCCCAATATGAAAACAGCCCTGACCATGGCGAATCTGGCGAAGGATTCCTATAATAACGGTTCTAAGGGAGAAACAGATGGTTATAAGGAAGTAGATGCGGCACGGGCGGAAGAACTATTGGGAGATAAATGGCAAAAATTATTAAATCAGGATAAGAAAAACGGCTTTTATGCAGCCTTGTATGAGGATTCAAACGGAAACGTGGTAATCGCTTACCGGGGAACCGATCCCGGAGCAGGAATAAACGATATTAAGGAAGACTATGTACAGGCTATGGGAATCAGTTCCGATCAGTATAATGCTTCGGTAGATTTGGCAAGAAAAATACAGAAAGCAAAAGAAAATGGAGATATTACAGGGGATGTTACCATTACCGGGCATTCCTTAGGCGGTGGGCTGGCTACCATAGCCGGAGCAGCTACCGGCTATCCTACTTATACCTACAATGCCGCAGCAGTGCATGAGGAAACCTATCAGAGAAACGGAGTAGATCCGTCCAATACCCGGCATATTCAGGCCTATGTGGGAACCAAAGACCCGCTGAACGGCTTACAGGACAACCGGGAGGTGGTCTTGTCCGGTGGGGTTATGGTCGCTCCTGCACTTCCGGTTGCCGGAACGGCCATCGGTTCATTAGGCGGAGCACCAGGCATGGTTTT
This sequence comes from Apibacter sp., assembly GCA_031552575.1. Classification (GTDB taxonomy): domain Bacteria; phylum Bacteroidota; class Bacteroidia; order Flavobacteriales; family Weeksellaceae; genus Apibacter. The sequence continues at coordinate 164,257 of JAVBMH010000011.1, forward strand.
GGGCGGAGCCGGAGGAACAGCGGCAGGTATGTTTTTGGGAGGTTCCGGATTGTGGGGATTGCAGACCGGAGGAATGCCCCGTCAGGAAGGAATGCAGCGTATTGTAGTTCCCCAGGATTGTTCCTGGCTGGACGGCCATATGCTGGATGCCCTTATTCCAGCCCTGGAGAAAATGTTGCAGCAAATGGGTGGAGGAAATCCGGTAAAGGCCCTTATGGACATCAAGCCTGGCAGCCTCAGCCGGAAGGATATATTGGAAGACTGGTGGACTGGAGGAGATGACTATACGGGTTCCGGCTGGGGGCATGGCCCACGGCAGCTTTTAGGAGAAATTTTAGGCCTTGATACCAATATAGACAGTGTTTTTGATGCTGGATTGCTTTCTATGTTACAGTATGACCAGGCAAACCTTACCGGGGCGGCGTTGGAAAAAGTGAAAAAAGATCCGGCAATGGTAGCAAGGGAAAATGAATTGGTAAATATGGCTAAAAATGATCCTCGTTACGGAAATGAAGCATTCACTGCAACATCGTCAGAAGTAATAGGTTTTGGAGGAGAACGGGCACCGGGAGAAATGTGGGACCAGTTAAAGGATCCGCTGAATCCCAAGTACCGGGCAACCTGGGAAGTAGCAGGAAATGAACTTACCTGGTTGGTAAGAAATACGAATGTTACCTCAACGGTCAATGTAGCTGCAGACGGAACTATGACCCTCAGCCATAGTTTTTCAGATGTATTTGACTTACGCCCGGGAGACGGAAGGGGCGGGGCCTATAATACAGCTACCGGAGTATTGGGTACAGCCTATCATGATGTATTGGGAGGAAATGATGAATTAAGAATAAACGCAGAATGGATATCAAAAAGATAATTGCCGCACTTTTGTTGGTAAAAACAGTGCTTTCCTGCAAGGAAAGCGAAGAAAGAATAAAAAACAATCCTGATAAGGATAAGGATGCTTTTTATATAGAGGATTCCGGATTTGACTATGTCCGCTTTCCCTTACTAAAGCCTTATGAAGTAATTTCGTTAGACGGAAAGAAATCCTGGAATATGAAAGGGGGAACCAAACCCAAAACTTTTAATGATGTTAATGATATATTTGGAATAAAAAAAATAAATATTATCAATGATAATGTCATCATTTGTTATTGTGAAGATGAGCCTATTATTGCGGGAGAGAAAAAGTCTAAAGCCTGGTTCGTTATTCTTACTGATAAATCTGTTACCAGAGGATTTATTAATGAAGAAGATTTTACAGAATATCTAAAAGAGCAGGGAACAGAAGGGAAACAGATCCAGTGGAAAACACCGGAAGAATTGTTCAAACGATTTTCAGATACTTATTGTCTTCCCTGGATACCGGGATGTGACACTTAAATGAGAAACAAAATAGCCGGAATTTTATTTTCCCTGGTTTCACTTATAGGATGTACAAAAAGTAAAATCTATTATGGAACAGATTTTTAACGAGGAACGAAAAAAAGTAGGATTGCCGATGCTTCCGGAAAACTGGAGATATGACAAAATTATCGGAGGGGACGGAAATGCAGAACGTTGGTTAAATCCCAACCAGAAATATCCTTGTCATTTTCAAAAATTAGTTGAGTTCGATAATAATAAGCAAATTATATATGAAACAGATTTATATTACGGTGTAAATAAATATCCAAGTGTTGATAGAGATAATACTATGACAGAAAGGTTAACAATTAGCTATTATTTTCAGGATGAAAACCGGGAGAAAAGATGGAGAACAGAGAAATTGAAAAAGAAGGGCTGGAATTGCAATTTTGAATGTCAGAAAACGGAAAATTCAGGAAATACGGAAATCACCAAGGAACAAGCAGATTCTATACTGGTTTTGTGGGGACTATAAGTGAGGAGTAAGAATTTGCTGATATGCCAATTTGTTAATTAGCAAATTATATCATGCTGACGGAAGGAAGTATCTACTTAATAAGTTAGCAGTAAAAAAAGAAGTAAGAAAACAGACTAACATCTAAATATTTAGTGATTAATGTAAATATAAAATGTAAAAAATGGATTTATTTAATGCAAAATTTGATGAAAGAAAAGTAGGAGTGCTTAAAAAACAAATACAAATATTCCTATATACCCGTACAGGGTCATGTTATTTTCAAGGTTTCTATAATAAAAATTTTCTCTTTTTTCAAGATACCGAGCTGAATAGATGGGCCTATTCAAACTACCGCTGGGAAATAAAGGTTCCAGGGTATTATTGTAAAGATATTCCTATAGGAATTCATAAAATTCCAGGAGAAGAAGGTCTCTACATTCGGGTAGAAACTCCGGAAGAAGTGCTAAAGAAAGCAGAGGATTATTTTTTACCATTGGCTATAAAGGAAAAATCGCATGAAGGAATGTTAAATTTAAAAAAAATGAACACAGATTTTTCTTCAAACTAAAGGAAGTCAAACTATAAATCAAAAATCGGCAATCGTAAATCTAAAATTCTTTTACAGAATATAATTGGAAACCAACGTCCGGATGTTTTCATATGTATTTTCCAGAAGACCAGGAATTTCCTTTTTAGAAAACCAGTCGGTGAATTCAATGTTTTCTTCCGTTTGAGGTTGGGGAATATCCGTGCCTTCATATTTCATCTTATACCAGTGAACCACTTTTAAAAGGTATTCCGAATCAAAATATACATGATAAGTAGTCGTGATATATTTTCCCAGTTTAACATCCTGAATGGAACATTCTTCTTCTACTTCCCGTATGGCAGCTTCTTTATAATTTTCCTTGTCTTCTACTTTTCCTTTAGGCAGATCCCACATTCCATACCGTTTGATAAATAGGTATTTGCCATCGGAATTTTTTACGATTCCACCAGCAGCATGAACCGGAGTAGTAAACTTTTGAAATTTTTTCCAGATTTGTTTTGGGTTGGAATGAAAAATATTGACCGCTTCTATTTTAGTGTTAAATAATATATCAAAGGCGGCATCAAATGTTTTTTTTGATGTATAAGGTAAATTCAATGTTTTCTTAATTTCTTTCTTACCAAAGGTAAGAGGTTTGTCATTGACAAAAATTTTGTACATTTGATTACAATTTTTTCAAAAATACAAAAAATGAATATAACAGGAGAAAAAACACTTGTAAATAAATCAGCTGAAGAAATCTATTCTCTAACTTCACAACCTGCTGAATATGAAAAATTTATGCCTGAAAGTATTGAGAAGTTCGAAGCAAATGAGGATGGTTTTGTTTTTGCCTTAAAAGGAATGCCGGAAATAGGATTGAAAATAAAAGAGAAAGTTCCTAATTCCAAAGTAGTGTTGACTTCTGCAAAAGAATCGTTGAGTTTTGATCTGAGTCTTTTTATAGAAAAAGTTACAGATACTTCCTGTGAAATACAGTTTATTTTTGACGGGAAATTCAATATGTTTATTTCCGCAATGGTAGAAAAACCGTTGAAGAATTTTATAAAATCATTGACAGAAGGTATTGCGAGCCTATCGTAATTTTATCATAAACTAGTTAAACTTTGTGAAATCAAAAGGCTATCCGTTCGGATAGCCTTTTGTATTTTAAAGTGAAAAGATTTTTTATTTCTTTGATTTTTTCGGAGGATAGTTTTCATAAGCGTATTTCACTGCTTTGTAAACATCCACCACACCTCCGGTGGTAGATAACTGGTCGAAAGTAGTGTCAATTTTCGAACTGTTGCTTCCTTCTTCACCTCCGGCAGTGGTAGCTACGGTAGATTTGTTGGCTGTTTTTAACAGGATATCTTTAACCTGTACGGCGGTTAACTGAGGGAAGTAAGCCCAAAGTAAGGCAGCACAACCGGCAACTACAGGAGAAGCCATACTGGTTCCTTGTAAGAATTTATATTTGCTTCCGGTTACGGTTGAGTAGATTTCCAGTCCCGGAGCAAAAATATCTACTTTTTCTTTTCCGTAGTTGGAGAAAGAGGCTTTTAATTTATCATTGTATCGGGTACTGGCTCCCACAGTGATCCAGTTGTTTACAAAAGATTCTTTTTCTCCGTCTTTGAAATTAGTAGGGAAATTGAATTCCGTATCTACATCTATATTATCATTTCCTGCGGCATGCACCATTAAAACTCCTTTTTTCTCAGCATATTTCATAGCTTCCCAAACCCGGTCTTTATCAGGTGAAAAAGGTTTTCCAAAGCTCATGTTAATTACTTTAGATCCATTGTCCACTGCATAGAAAATAGCATTGGCAATATCTTTGTCCCTTTCATCCCCATCTGGTACGGCACGTACTACCAGTATTTTTGCTACATCTCCGGCAATTCCGTCCATTCCGATTTTATTATTTCTCACAGCAGCAATAATACCGGCAACATGGGTTCCGTGTAAGGCATCCGGTCCTTCTACTTCGTTATTTCCGTAGTTTTTTTCTTTAAGATCGGAATAATTATCTCCTACAATGTAGCGTGGATCAAATTCTTTGTTTAGCATGAACTGTACTCTGTTTCCATAGTATTCTCCTGCTTCTTTAAGTTGATCGTTAGCCATTTTGGTGATTTCATCAGCATTTTTTCCTTGTATGTCAGGACTCTGAGCCATTTGAAGGAAATATGGTTTCATTTGAGGGTTTGGAAAAGTAGCCGCATTTACATTTTCAACGGTTAAAGGTTTATTCTCAAGAACTTGTTTCAAGGCTTCGGTCATCTGATTGACCATACTTCTTTGACTGTCAATTTGGGCTAGACCTTCTTTTGCTTCCCCCAATTCCTTGTCATAAATCATTTTTGCTCTTTGGTAATCCTTAAATTCTGCCGGATATTTGTTTCTGTTTGCTTCATTGGTTTTCTGATCCGGAGTGTCAAATAATTTTTCATATTTTAACACTTCCCGGGTAGCTTCCATGGTGTCGTGGTTTACATCTTTACCATCTTTTCCACCAATAAAATCCCATCCATTCACATCATCAATATATCCGTTTCCATCGTCATCTTTGTTATTTCCCGGTATTTCTTTCGGATTTACCCAGATATTGCTTTTCAAATCAGGATGATCAATTTGTATACCGCTATCAATTACTCCTACTACAATGGTAGAAGGTTTCAGCCCTTTGGATTTTAAAAATGCCAGAGCATCATCGGTTCCTACACCGTACACTCTTGTTTTTTCATAGTTCTGGTGATACCAGTTTTTTATTGCTGTTGAATCTACGGTTTGCCCGGAAATTTGGGCAGAAACTGAAGTAGCAATAGTAAATGCCAGGGTCAGACTCAGGAATATTTTTTTCATACAATATATGTTTTAGATGTGTTAAAGATTGTTGTGCATATATGTAGCAGATTTCGTACCAACGTTACAAATTAAATCCAGAATGGAAAGGTCGCTCATAAATTCGAAACGGTCTGAAAATACCTGAATATACTTTTGTCCTTGGTATGTACTTTCTTTTTTTGCATTGAAAAAATCCCGGGCGTCTGTTTCGTTAGGTATTTTTACGTATTTTTCTGTTAGCTTCCAGGATAAATCCAGCTTTATTTTTTCATTTATCCAATTTAAGGTTTTTAAATTTAAATCAAATAAAAAAGTTTCCTTTTTTTCAAAAATAGGATACAGGCTGTCTTCATAGTATTCAAAATAGGGAGAACTCTGATAGGAAGATTGTATGGATTTCCAGTGTAATTTCTGCCATTGGGAAGCATAAGAGATTTTTATGTCTTTGAACATTCGTACTCCTGTGTGTTCAATAGGGATAATGAGTGGTAATCTTCCGTTTGCTCCTTGTATGATGCAACGGTTCCGATAGGTTTGTTTGGGAAAATTTTCCCATTGTTCCAGATAAATTTTTTCCGATTGCAGCCAAAGTGAGAAATAAGAAATAGGAGCAAAGTAGAAACTAGGTAAAATAATCATATTGTTTATTTGAAAGACAAATTTACTATAAATAGGAATATTCGTTTGAAAAATATTTGTAGGTCTATTTTATGGCTTTTAGTATGGATAATAAATCTTTGGGTTGTAATAAGCCATGATATTGAAACAGAACCTGGTAATTATTGTCAAATATAATCCAGGTTGGGAAAGAAGGTATTCCTTTTTGATTTGCATAGAGATAGGCTAATTCATGGATTCCTCCGGATTTGTTGTTTTTATATATTTTTTGATTGAATGTAATAGTTTCTTTAGTGTTGCTGTTCAGTTTGAGAAAATAAAAATCCTGTTGTAATAGTTCTTTTGCTTCTTTGTTTTTCTCCAGTTGCTTTTCCTGAATGGAACAGTAAGGGCAATGGTCTGTGTTGATGTATAATACTATAGGCTTGGGTTGTTTTTCCATTTCGGTATTCAACTGATCGAAGGAAATCTGGGAAAATACTAAACCGGAATATAGAAAGGAAAGTAGAACCAACCAGTGATATTTTCTGGTTGGAATTAACTCTATATTTTTTAAAAAGTTCATGATTACAAATTTGAAAATAAATTATACCGTATTCCTACAAATCCGCGTATTCCCTGCAAAGAAGCATAATTGTAGGAAGTATCGAAAGTGTTACCGTATGGATTGTTTATCGGATCGTCTACATACTTATCAAAAGGATCAAAAGGCCTCATCAACGGATCTTTAGGTACGAAATCGAAAAGATTTTTAATTCCGCCATATACTTCAATTCCATTGTTAAATCTTTTGGTCAGTTGGATATTGGCAATGCAAAACCAGGGAGAATATTCCCTTCTGTAATCGTGAGGTTCTATAGGCAATCGCATAGGGCCATTCCACTCTCCGGATAAATCTAAAGAGATATTTTTTGGAAAATTATAGGAAAAAACAAAAGTTCCCGACCATTTCGGAGCATGCAATTGTTGTATTTTCACATAGTGACCTGTTTCATCTTTTTCCATCAGGTAAACATCCATAAAAGTAACTCCAGCTAAAATTTTTAATGGAAAAGAAAAAGCCCAGTCCATATTTAAAGATATTCCCTGGGAAATTGCATATCCGTCCAAGTTATCATAAATAATTTTAGTAGGATCGGTATCAAAATCTCCTACAATTTTATTCGTGAAATAAGAGTAAAATCCGGTGATGTCAAAAGTGGCAAAGAAGTTTTCTGCCGGAAATTTCACTTCATAATTCAAATTACCGTTATAGGATCTTTCAGGATCTAATGAATTTTCAATTATCACTTCTCTGGCTCCTGTAAGCGCGGTATGATCTTCAGTAAAAATATTTACTACCCGGAATCCGGTTCCGAAGCTAGCTCGTATAATATTATTACGGTTGGGAGAAAGTTTATAAGCAATTCTTGGAGAATGAATGCCTCCGTGATATTTGTCGTAATCGAATCGGTAGCCTAATAATAGTTTGTTTTTTTGATTGAAAGTCCATTCATCCTGAATGAAAACCCCGGGAAGAGGCATTTTGGAAGGTTGATTACTTTTCCCGTCAGAGGAAGCTGTGGCAGGAGTATCATCATCATAATACGTATATCGGAAAGCTCCACCTAACAATAGATTGTGTTTTTTGATTACTTTATCCCAATAGGTTTGTACAAAAGCAACCTGTTGATTTGCCATATATGGGGTGTTCCCATACCAGGAATTCTGATCGTGCCAGTTATAGGAAAACTGAGTATAGATCTTTTCCCTGAAAGGAAACTGATAGGTTCCGATAAGTTCTGCTCTTTTGGTGTAAATACTTTCTCCGTATATTTCATCGCTACCCCGGTATTTTTTGCTCCAGTCCATTTGTCCTCCCCAACGGTCTTCGTTTACCCACCGTATTCCCAGACTTGCGGCACGATTGTCTTTTCGACGGAAATTCCATTTGTTGAAAATAGAAATCCGGTTTTGTAACGTCAGATCTGTGAAACCATCGTGATTGTTGTCCAGAGGATTTTCATAATAAAAGTAGTTGACTCCCAATAAGCTGGTAACAGTACTTCCGATTTTGAACTTGGTTGAAATATCTGTGTTGAGCTCTCCCCAACTAGTACTGAAAATATCAACACTGAACTTTGGTGCTCTTACTGGATTTTTGGTAATTACATTTATAATTCCGCCCATAGCTTCGGAACCGTAAAGAGAAGAGGCCGGACCTTTGACGATTTCAATCCGTTCTACCAGGCTGTTGGGAATTCCGCTTAATCCGTAAACGGTAGATAAACCGCTTACTATCGGCATTCCGTCTATAAGAATCATAGTATAAGGTCCTTCCATTCCGTTGATATGGATATCTCCGGTATTGCAGACATTACAATTGAGCTGAGGTTTTACTCCGTTTACCATTCCTATGGCGTCAAACAGGCTAGGAGTAGGATTTTTCTGAAATAATTTAGGTGTAACAATTTCAACCGGAATGGGGCTATCGGATTTTTTAATTTCTTTCATGGTTCCGGTTACCACCACTTCATCAATAGCTGATTCTTTGTTTTTTTGTAAAGAATCAGAAACGGATTGAGAAAATAGTAAATTTCCGGTAAATAGTGCATACATGGTAAGTTTAAAATTCATTTAATTTATTTTTTAGTCTTACAAAATTAAAAAATTAGATTAATCTAATAAATTTATTTGATTGTGTTTAATTTGAATTTATCGAATTAATCTTTATATTTGTACATGTACTCATATATAGAAGAAAATTATCTGAAAGCCTTATATAACCTGGCTGATGAGAGCGGTGAAGTTTCTACGTTAGCGTTGAGCCAGTCTTTGAATATAAAGATGCCGACGGTTAATAGTATGATGAAGAAATTTTCCGAAAAAGGATTGGTGCATTACCAGAGCTATAAGCCGTTGAAATTAACAGATAAAGGGAAAAAGGAAGCAGCACTTATTTTAAGGAAACACCGGCTAACAGAAATGTATCTGGTTGAAAAAATGGGATTTAGCTGGGAAGATGTACATGAAGTTGCAGAACAAATAGAACATATACATTCAGAAAAATTTTTCAGTAAAATGGATGAATTGCTGGACCATCCCAAGTTTGATCCGCATGGTTCTCCGATTCCCGATGTTGAAGGAAATGTGGAATGGGTACATTATAAAAAACTCAGTGAATGTGAAGTGGGAGATACTGTGATTTTATTTGCTGTGGTTAATAGTTCCAAAGATTTTTTGAAGTATTTGAATTCCAAGAATTTCCGTTTAGGATTAAAAATTAAGATTGAACAAATTGAAGAGTTTGACCAGAGCGTTACAGTTGTTGTTACAGAAACCGGTAAAACGGAAACATTAAGTCATCTGGTAGCTGAAAAACTATTAGTGAAATAAAGGTCATTTTTTAATCATCTAAAAAATCCAGATCATATAATTTACTTCGTAAATACAATACAGTATATCTTTTTCTGGAAATCAGGGTATTAGCAGGAAAAAGTGACTATTATAGAAGACTGGAGTACTATGGGACTTGTTGCTACTGCCAGTCATTTCTATGAAGTGAAATATGTGAAAGTGGACTTTAACCAGGCTTTTTCCATTGATACAAAAGTCTTACAATTAACCATCTGATCTATCAATATCCTTTTCAGACTTTTGCCGAATTGACTTTAACAGTTAATCATTTAGGAATGCAGCAGCATTTTTTAGAATTGGTACAACTCATATTCAACTCTATAAAAGAATCAGTTCACAAAGAGTTCAGAATCCAATTACTGGAAAAATCGAAACGAAAAATTGAAAATAGCAGGACTTTATTCTTTTATTATGCAGATATTTCTTGGAAAGAATTAGTTCCCAAAAAGAAATATCAGAAGAATCCATACTGAAAATATTAGAACTTTGTCGGGAAATTGTAAAAAAGGAAAGGAGATTGTTATGGAAATCTATCCCTATTTAGGGATTTCTGCAGCTATCCCCGACACAGAAGTTAACCGATTGATACGGGAAATACTTACTGCCGGTCAGCATGCCTTATCGTTGTAATTATTAAAAATATTTAAGATAAAATTTTGGAGTTTCATAAAAATGAATTATTTTTACATACCATACTGTATGGTATGTTTTTTAATTATGAAAAAGAAAGAGAAAACAGACTGGTTTATAAAAGGATTTTCTATTCTGGAAAAAGAAGGATTTTCCAAAATCACCATTGAACATCTTTGCAGCCTTATGGAAGTAACCAAAGGATCATTCTATCACCATTTTAAAAATATGGATAGATATATAGAAGCATTAATGGAATATTGGGTGGAAGAAAATACCTTGTCTTTCATCCGAAAAGTGGAAAAATTAAAAGAGATACCTGAAAAACGTAAGCTATTGAATGAACTAGCTGTTCAGGCTTCGCACAAAAGCGAACAGATGATCCGTGCCTGGAGTTATTCCCAGCCTACTGTAAAGAAATATGTGGAACAAGTAGATAAATCCCGGTTAAGATATCTGGTTAAATTGGGAAAACAGGACGGAATGGAAAATTCCAAAGCAAAATATTATGCTATGTTGGAATACGCCACTTTGATAGGAATACAACAGCTCTTTCCGGATTTATCAAAAACGGAATTAGATCAATTACAAAAGATTTATAATCATTAAAATTGTTAAATATGAACGGATTTTTTATTTCAGCCGGAATTTTCTTATTTATTTCCCTGTTAATTCACATGATTGCCGGAGATAAAGAATACAGGGAATTGAATCCTGGAAAGAATACAAAATTATTCTCCATATGGTTGATGGGGAGAGGAACATTTCAGATGGTAAGCGTAGATTTATTATTATCGGCTATTTTCATCTTTCTTATGGGAACAGCTACCATTCCTTACAATCATTACTTATCCTTGTTTGTAGCACTTTTGTATTCAGGATATTTACTTTTTTGGCTCATAACCTTGTTGGTATCCGGAGCCAGACCATTTCATTATCTGAGAGTAGGACAATGGATCATTTTTTTGATTGCTTTTGTATTAATTATTTTAGGAATGAAGTAAATATGAAAATATCAAAAGTAAAAATTTCGGATCAGGATTTGGTTTATCAATACTTTCCGGTCAATTATACAGAGGTTTTGGAATGTACTTTTACCAGTGAGAAGGAAATCACGGCAGATGATATTCAGGTTGCTTTTTGGACTCATTCTCCCAAATGGATTAGTAGGTTGTTCACTTTACGGGATTGGTTAGTAAAGCCTTTTGGAATTCAGTCCGGAAGTAATGATAAAAATATAAATGCTTTTGCAGAATGTATCCGGACAGGAGGAAGTTATCGCTTTGTAACTATTCCATGTAAATCGGAAAACGAAACAATATTATGTGCCAATGATACTCATTTGGTTATGTACTTTTCTGTTAAGATAGATCCGGAAAGTACAAATGTAAAAAGGTTGACCATAACTACTTTGGTAAAATTTCACAATTTGTTGGGAAGATTATATTTTTATACCATTCTTCCTTTCCATTATATTATTGTGAAAAGTATGATTAAACATACGATTAAGAGAATATCTTGAAGTGAGAAGTAAGAATTTAGAAATATCTTGAATTCCATTTACACATTGGCATATTTGGAAATCAGTACATTTAATTATAAGCTCTCTCCGATAAACCGGGATTTGAGTTCTGTTTCTTCCCATTCCTTTTCCGGATTGCTTTGTGCTGTGATTCCTCCACCAACAAAAAGCAAAGCTCCGTTTTGGTAAAGTTTTCCACATCTAAGATTAACAAAATATTTTTCAGAATCAGGAGTTTGTAAACTGATATAACCGGCATAAAAATCCCGGTTATATCCTTCCTCCTTTAAAATAAAGTTCTGGCTTGTATCTAAAGGAATACCGCAAACTGCCGGAGTAGGATGGAGATTTTGAATCAATTTAGAAAGTAGGGAAGAATCATCCAGTTTTACCGAAAAATAGGTGATAAGATGCTTTACGTGTCCCAAATGCAAAGTATTAGGACCATTCAGGGAAAGGTAAGAAGAAAAATTACTGAGTTTTTCACGGATGTATTCAGTAACCAATTTTTGTTCTTCAATTTCTTTTTTTCCCCACAAAAAAGAATCTTCATCAGGCAAGGTTCCGGCTAAAGACATGGTTTTGAAAATAGAGTCCTCAAAAATCCCCAACACTTCAGGAGTAGCTCCCAGCCAGATTTCTTCTTTGTTCCAATAACTTAGATGACAAAAGGAATCGGGATATTTTTTACATAAAAACAGAAAGGATTCAGTAGGATTTATATCTTCATTTCTAATCCATTTTTCTCGGGAAATTACGATCTTATGGGCTTTCTTTTCTTGCAGGAACTGAACCGTTTTCCCAAGTAAATCCAGATAGTTATCTTTAGAAATTACCTGAGTATTTTCCTTTACAGAAAGAGAAATCAGAAATTCCTTTTCTTTATCGGAGAAAGTTATTTCCTGAAAATCGGTAAAACGAAATTCATATTTTTTAATAGTATCAAAAGAAGTAAAAGAATACATATTTTCACCTTTCTGATCTTTAGATACTAAGAGAATTTGATTTTCTTTTGGTAACCGGATTAGGGCAAAAGGATTGCCGGATGAGAGTTGGTTTTCTAGTATTTCAGAAAAAGACATTTTATTTATAATCTTTTTTAGCAACAATTCGGTTAATCATGGTTACATAGCAGTTCTTAAAGGTTTCCTTTCCGTTGTCGTTATAAATATTGATTTCAATAATCTGGGAAGTATTTCCTTTGTTGATAAAACTTGCAATAGCCTTAATTTTTCCGCTTCTTACCGCTTTTAAATGATATCCGTTTACCTGAGTTCCAAAAATATAATATTCATTTACATCAACAGTCATGGAAGATAATATAGAACCTACGGTTTCGGCTATGGCAAGAGAAACTCCACCATGCAAAAAACCCATAGGTTGGTGAACTTTGGAACTAACCTCCATTTCAGCAGTTATGGTGTCTCCGGTAAATTCCGTATATACAATACCTAAATTTTCCATTAAGGTATTTTTAGAAGTTTCATTTAAGTGTTTCAATAATTCTTCGTTGCTCATTTTGGTTTTTTTAGATTTCATGCAAATGTAAAAAAATATTCTGCTTACTTATGATTTTGCAATTGAGTTGCAAATAGTAAAATGTAATTTTGTTATATAAGTTTAAAACAGTTACTATGCACACTCATAATTCCAGTTGTTCGGATTTTCATGAAGAACACAATCATGATCATCATGAAATAGGAAATGACATCAATATTTTCCGGTTATTCCTTCCGGCAATTATTTGCTCAGCATTATTGCTAGTAGCTGTAGCTTTTGATTATTTTGAAGTGAAATTTTTCACTTCCTGGATTCGTTTAGGATGGTATATTGTGGCCTATCTTCCGGTAGGATATCCGGTTTTTCGAGAAATGCTGGAAGAATTTAAACATAAAGATTTTTTTAATGAACTTTCCTTGATGTTTCTGGCCTCCGTCGGAGCTTTCTATATAGGACAATATCCCGAAGCTGTTGCAGTTATGTTATTTTATTCTATTGGGGAAAACTTTCAGGGACTGGCGGTTGCACGGGCCAAAAAGAATATAAATTCCTTATTGGATCAAAGGCCAGACGAAGCAACCATAGTAGAAAACAATACAACACAAATAGTAAAAGCAAAAGAAGTTCCGGTAGGAGCCGTAATTCAGTTAAAACCAGGAGAAAAAGTAGCATTGGATGGAGAATTATTGTCTGATTTTACTTCTTTTAATACTTCTGCCTTAACAGGAGAGAGTGCTCCGAAAACCAAGGAAAAGGGAGAAACCGTATTGGCGGGAATGATTAATCTGAATACTTCCTCCTTGTTAAAAGTTACTGTTCCCTATTCCGACAGTAAATTGTCCAAAATTTTAGATTTAGTTCAAAATGCCACCAGTCAAAAAGCAAAAACAGAGTTATTTATCCGGAAATTTGCCAAAATCTACACTCCGGCAGTTTTTTTCATAGCCTTATTGGTTTTTGTGCTTCCTTATTTTTTTGCTCAGGAATATAACTATCAAACCTGGCTATACCGTTCCCTCATTTTCTTGGTGATTTCTTGTCCGTGTGCGTTGGTAATTTCCATTCCATTGGGATATTTTGGAGGAGTTGGGCTGGCTTCCCGACACGGAATTTTAGTGAAAGGTTCCAACTTTCTGGATGTTTTGGTTGAGGTGAAAAAAGTGGTTTTTGACAAAACCGGAACACTAACACAAGGGAATTTTTCAGTTCAGGAAGTCCATATCAAACCCAACTTTGATAAAGAAAAGGTACTGGATTGGGTAAATCTGGCAGAATCGCAAAGCACTCACCCAATTGCTACAGCTATTCATGAATATGTAAAAATAAAACCTGATATTTCTCGGATTACTTCCATGGAAGATATTGGAGGAAAGGGAATTAAAGCGGAAATAGAAGGAAATGAAATTTTGGTAGGGAATTTTAAGTTAATGGATTTATTTCATATCTCATACGGTGAAAATATCAAAGAAGTTGTAAATACGGTGGTATTAATTGCTGTAAACAAAGAGTTTGCAGGATATATAGAAATTGCAGATGAAATCAAATCCGGGGTTAAGCAGGATATAGAAGAATTACATTCTTTAGGAGTTGGTGCCGTGATGTTAAGTGGAGATAAAGATTCAGTAGTTCAGAATGTTGCCCGGGAAATAGGGATAGATCAGGCATATGGAGATTTATTACCGGAAGATAAAGTCTTCCGGATGAAAGAAATCAAGGCACAATCAACCGGAAAAGTGGCTTTTGTCGGAGATGGGTTCAATGATGCTCCGGTAATTGCTTTGAGTGATGTAGGAATTGCCATGGGCGGTTTAGGTAGTGATGCTACCATTGAGGTAGCAGATGTAATTATACAAGATGATAAAACTTCCAAAATTCCGATGGCGATAAAAATAGGAAAGGCAACTAAGAATATAGTTTGGCAAAATATTATTTTGGCCTTTGGAGTAAAAGCATTGGTAATGCTTTTAGGCTTATTTGGAGATATTTATTTGCTGGAAGCTGTGTTTGCCGATGTAGGAGTGGCTTTATTAGCTATATTGAATGCTGTCCGACTGCAAAAAATGAATATTTAACAATGACTTTATTCAATACACAAACTCCGGTTTTCCATCAACACAAATAACTCCTTGTGGAGAAGGAAGTGTAGAACAATCGGAAACAATTCTCCATTTTGTATTGAACCGGCTTTGTGCCGCAGTATAAGCTGAAACTTTCTGTAAGAAAGAAACCGTATCAATAGCCGATGGATAAGCGATATATCTGGTAGGACCACCACAAGGATTTGAGCCGATAGAAGTAAACTTCCAGGCGGAAGCATCGGTACATTCTACTTTATTCGCCATAGAAGTAATTTCCGTATATTTTTTGTTCAGTTCACTTTGTTCTTGATCTTTCGTAACAAGAGGTTCATCATCAATGCTGCAACCAGTGAAAATAATGATAGTGAACAATGTAAGTATTTGGGTTATTGCTTTCATGCAGTTGAAATTAAATCAGGTTTTCAAATATAAGTAAATAAATGTGAAAAAATCAGCATAGAATAAGATTATAATTGATATAAGTCATAAACAAGATAGAGTATTAAATCTTATCTTAGCGGAAAATTAAATATTATGAAAAGAACGCTACTATTTTTTGGTTTTATAATAGGAATATCCCAGTTTAGTTATGCACAATTTGACCCTAATGGAGATATAATCTCTCCCGGATCAAACAGTTGGTTGTTTCACACTCCTGACGATGGAAGAACTTCTTTATTTATAACTCCGGGTACTACAGGAAATATTTGGGATTGGAGTAATAGTTTTGAATTTAAAAATAATGAAACTCTTGTATTGAAAAAACTAACTTTTACACAAGAAGGTTCTATTTATATGGATGATCCTAATTGGATTCGAATGGATAAAGATTTTTTCACTCCAAAAGTTATCCGTACGGATAATCAGTTGCAGGTAGGACCTAACGGAGATGTATTTGTTGTAAATTCTACTACAAAAAATGTAGGTATAGGAACAACAGATCCACAGGCTAAATTACATGTAAATGGGAATATGAAAATAGAAAACCAGTTTATGATGTTGCCAGCTTCCAATCAAAATAATTCTTCTCCAGGTATTATAGGAGCTCAGGATGATAATTTTCTTTATAAAGGAAAATATTTGAATCATTATGGATTTGGATTTTATAAACGTGATTCAGAATCTTATTTACGTTCTTATATTTCAGATTATTTTGGAATTGATTTTTTTGCTCAAGGGACTCATAGAATGACCATTGAGGGAAATGGAAATGTAGGAATAGGTACTCTTAACCCCGATGAAAAACTAACTGTAAAAGGAAAAATCCATGCAGAAGAAGTAAAAGTAGATTTACAAATTCCTGCCGATTATGTATTCCAGAAATACTATACCGGAACTTCTACACTAAAATCGAATTATCAGATTCCCACCTTAAAAGAAGTAGAACAATTTACTAAGGAAAATCATCACTTGCCTGATATGCCTTCCGCTAAGGAAATACAGGAAAACGGATTGCAATTGGGAGAAATAGCTAATCTTCTTCTACAAAAAATAGAAGAGCTAACTTTATATACTATAGAACAGAAAAAGCTGATAGAAAATCAGGAAAAGAGAATACAAGAACTGGAAAATAAACTGAAAGAGAAATAATTCTAGGAATAGAATTTTTAATAAGTTAAGAAAACAACCTGAATTATCCAGGTTGTTTTTATTTAATAAGAAGTCTTTTTTACCTAATACTTTTTACGTTTTACATACAAAAGCATTAATTTCCTATCTTTGCAAAGTAAATCATAAGGGGTGCTTTATATAAACATTTTGTTTATTTTTATAATAAAAGCTGAGATTATACCCTAAGAACCTGATTCGGATAATGCCGACGTAGGGAAATGAGTAATCTGTATGTTTTTATTTTTGAATTCCCTTTATTTATAAGTATTGCTGAGATGGAAGTAATAAAAGAATGGATGTTAACCATTGGGGAACAAATCAAACATATTTCTTTGTTAGAAGGAATCGGAGTATTTTTTGCAGTTCTGGAAGTATTGTTTGCTAAATTCAATAAAGTATGGTTATATCCTTGTGGATTAATCAGTATTTTAATCACCTCTTATTTATTTTTTGATTCCCGATTATATGCAGAAATCTTGTTACAAGTCTATTATTTTGTAATGAGTATCTATGGATGGTTTCTTTGGTCGAAGCGGGGAGGAAAAGGATTGAATGTAAGCTTTTCTACTTCTAAAGAAACTACCATTTCAATAAGTATCGTTGTAATTTTCTGGGGAGTTTTATATTTATTTTTACACCATTTTACCAATTCAGATGTTCCCGTTTGGGATTCTTTTGTTAGTGCTTCTGCCTGGGCGGGAATGTGGTTGTTGGCACGACGTAAGATTGAGAACTGGATATTTCTTAATATCAGTAACTTTACAGCGGTTCCTTTACTGATTCACAAAGGATTGTTGTTATATGCTTTGTTAACGGTATTTCTGTTTATTGTGGCTATTCTCGGATATTTTGACTGGAAAAAAATAATCCGCTCGGAAATGAAATTGGCAAAAATAAATTAATTTTGCAGGAAACTAAAGAATTTATATTATGATTTGGTCTATAGTAATAGGAATTATTGCCGGTTTTTTGGCTGGAGTTTTAACAAGAGGCAGAGGTTACGGATGTTTGATCAATTTACTGGTAGGTGTAATTGGAAGTGTGTTGGGAGGATGGATATTCAATCTTCTTAAAATATCGGTGAATGAAGGAAGTAAAGTAGGAATGCTGACCATGTCAACAGTAGGAGCAATAGCCTTGCTTTTATTGATATCTTTATTTAAAGGAAGGAAATAACATATTTTTATAAATAAATAAAAACCATCTTTTTTAAGATGGTTTTTTTATAGAGTTTGATTTAATTGACTTTATTTTACTTGTATGCTTTATATAATTCAGCTACTTTATCCCAGTTTACTACGCTAAAGAAAGCACTGATATAATCCGGTCTTCTGTTTTGATAATTCAGGTAATACGCATGTTCCCAAACATCCAGTCCCAGAATCGGATATCCGGAAATTCCTACTCCGGGCATTAAAGGATTATCCTGATTTGTAGTAGATCCAACAGCTAATTTTCCGTCTTTTACTACCAGCCAGGCCCATCCGGAACCGAATCTTGTTGTTGCTGCTTTGGTAAACTCTTCTTTAAAAGCATCAAAAGATCCGAAAGTGGAATCAATAGCTGTAGCCAATTCTCCTTCCGGTTTCCCTTTTCCGTCAGGAGTCAGCCATTCCCAGAAAAGACAATGATTTAAGTATCCTCCTCCATTGTTTCGTACAGGAGTTTTGTCAAATCCTTTTACAATGATTTCTTCAATAGGTAAATTTTCCAGTTCCGTTCCGGCAATTGCATTATTTAAGTTCGTAGTATAAGTAGCATGATGTTTAGTCAGGTGAATCTCCATTGTTTTTGCATCAATATGAGGTTCTAAAGCATTGTATGCATACGGTAATTTTGGTAATTCAAATGGCATATTCTTTTTGTTTTTTAGATTAAACTTTACTTTATATTAAACAAAGGTAATAAATTCCCTGATAAATATCAGTATCTGGTATTGTATTATTTTATAAGGGTATTTAAAAATAAAGTAATGATTACTAAAATTATAAAAAATAATTGTAGTTATACGAAATTGTTAATGAAAGTTATTCAAACAAGTTGATCTGCTCTCCTTCACTATCGTAATTATCATTGTTTTCGTCCGTATTTTCCGGAGTTTCTTCCTCTTCAATTATTTCTTCTTCCTCAATTTCTTCCGTAATTTTAATATTCTTTATTTTTTCTTTGGAAAGTTGATTTCCCTGAGCCTTGATTCCTTTAACAGCTATGAATTCTTCCAGATTAATGGTTTCAGGTTCTTTATCTTTTCCGAAATTTATCTCTGCCAGTAATTTCCAGCCGGTTTTAACAATTTCTATAAAGGATTTCGGATTTTCAGAAGTGAAGAAAACCTGTGGATTTAAAGTATCTTCCACAAGGAATCGTTTGATGTAGTAAATGGATTTTTCCCCGTCATAATAAATACAACAGATAGGTTTTTCTGGATTCCATTTTTCAATCACCAACAAATCATTATCAAAATGATTCAGTAAATCAAAGGTGTTTAGCTTAGCTATACCTTGTGAATTGATAGTCAATATTTTATCTGTTCCTTTAAAAGCTCCCAAATAAGTTCCTCTTCCGTCGGCATTTAATCTTTGAATGGATTCGTCGAACCAGATTTTTCTTGGAGCCAGAGTAGAAACTCCGGATTCTTTTAGTTCTATTTTTTTTACCGGATTTTTGGAAACGAGATTCCCTTTGGAACTCCTTCCTTTAATAGCCAGTTCTGAAAAATCTATATCGAATTTCAGTTTTTTAAGTCTTTGAGCAGGTTTTAAATAAATGGTAACTATTTCTGCTTCTCCATTGGGATTGGCTGAAAAATACTGTATTTCTGATCCTTTTTCATCCGAGGCTAAGTTATATTCTTTGTCCCGCGTGATGGAAGTTACCGGAAACCGTTTCATATACCACGGACCTAATTTTCCTTCCCGATAGATCAGGTTATAGATGGTACGGTTATCGTTCTTTTTCCAGATTCCTACATGAATGATATTTTTACCAACAAAGATTTTTGCATCGGCTTTGGTAACCAGCATGGTTCCATCGCGTCTGAATATGATGATATCATCGATATCTGAACAATCGAATAAATATTCGTCTTTTTTCAATGAATGCCCGATGAAGCCTTCCTCCCGGTTCACATAAAATTTGATATTGGCAACGGCCACTTTGGCGGCATCAATAGTGTCAAAAGTACGGATTTCCGTTTTTCTTTCTTTTCCTTTGGAATATTTTTTCCGGATATTGGAGAAGTAATCAATTGCGTATTGGATAAGGTTATCCAGATGATATTTTACTTCTTTGATTTTTCCTTCCAGCGCCAGAATATTTTCTTCTGATTTTCCGAGATCGAATTTGGTAATTCGTTTGATCCGGATTTCGGTTAGTTTGGTAATATCTTCTTCTGTAACTTCCCGTAATAAATGAGATGTGAAAGGCTTTAAACCTGCATCAATAGTTGAAATTACTTCTTCCCAGGTTTCCACTTCTTCTATTTGGTGGTAGATACGGTTTTCAATAAATATTTTTTCCAGGGAGGAAAAATGCCATTGTTCCTGCAATTCTCCTAATTCTATTTCCAGTTCTTTTTTTAGTAATTCGACAGTATTGTCGGTATTTCTTTTCAGAATTTCGGAAACGGTCAGGAATTCAGGTCTGTTTTCATCAATAACGCAGGCATTGGGAGAAATGGAAACTTCGCAATCCGTGAAGGCATATAAAGCATCAATCATTTTATCCGGAGAAACATCATTGGCTAAATGAATGAGAATTTCTACATCTGATGCAGTATTGTCTTCAATTTTCTTTAATTTGATCTTTCCTTTGTCATTGGCTTTCAGAATACTGTCAATTAATGAACTGGTATTGGTTCCGTAAGGTATTTCAGTTATTAACAAAATTCCTTTTTCGGAGTTGGAGATTTTGGCCCGTGCCCGGATTTTTCCTCCACGTTCCCCGTCATTGTAATTGGAAACATCAATAAATCCGCCTGTCTGAAAATCGGGATATAAAGTAAAAGGTTTTCCTTTTAAATGAGCTATCGAAGCATCTAGTAATTCTATAAAGTTGTGTGGTAATATCTTGGTGGAAAGACCTACGGCAATTCCTTCTACACCTTGTGAAAGGAGAAGCGGGAATTTTATGGGAAGATTTTCAGGTTCTTTGTTTCTTCCGTCATACGAAGATCTCCATTCAGTGGTTTTAGGATTAAAAATAACATCCAAAGCAAAAGGAGTTAGTCGTGCTTCTATGTAACGTGCTGCCGCTGCTCCGTCTCCGGTATAGATATTTCCCCAGTTCCCCTGCGGATCAATGACTAGTTCTTTTTGTCCGATCTGAACTATGGCATCGGTAATGGAAGCATCTCCGTGCGGGTGGTATTTCATTGTATTTCCTACTATGTTTGCCACCTTGTTGTAGCGTCCATCGTCCAATTCTCTCATGGAATGGAGAATTCTTCTCTGTACAGGTTTTAATCCGTCATAAATGGAAGGAATAGCCCGTTCAAGGATAACGTAAGAGGCATAATCCAAAAACCAGTTTTGGTACATGCCGGATATTTTTTGAATGCTTTCTGTTTCTTGTGGTAGTTTTTCCTGTTTCTCGTTCGTGTTTTCTTCCATTATTCTGTATCAACCTAAATTTTTTGAAGTTCTTTTCTTTCTTCTAAAGCATGTATCTCATTCTCTTTAAGAACTTTATTTAATGAAATCTTTAAATCTTTAATTTGCTTTGAAGTGAGGTAAGAAATGTCAAGGGATATTTTTGTAAGGCCCGAGCTCACTCTTTTACTGGATATATAAATTTCCAGTTTCTTTTTGAACAAAGGCATTTTGATAATATTGAAATTGTTTAGCTTCCTTTTAGGAAAATCTGATTGTTGTTCGTGTACAAGAAATGCAAAAGGTATGGCTTTCTTGTTTTGAAAGATTAATGTTTCTCCTTCACTGTCATACAGGAAAAGAGGACATCCTAAATAGGACATATAAATGAGGAAGATAAAACTTATGACACAGGTTATTTCATCTTTAGATCGGAATAATTTAATGTCAAGGTAGGAAAAGACAAGGCTGGTAAAGAAAATAATAAATAACATGATATTTATTATTGTTACTTTGCTTTTTGTTTGTTTGTTCTGTAATTTCATAATTATTAATTGTGTATAGAAAAAACTAGTGTTCTTTTAATAATGTTTTTTATTTACACAGCATCTATCATCAGATTGTTTATTATAAATTCTTGTCGTGTCTGAGTATTTTTGCCCATATAGAAATCCAGTAAATCATCAATAGAGGTATCCTTACTCAGCATTACTGGTTCCAGTCGCATGTCTTTTCCAATAAAATTTTTAAATTCATCGGGAGAAATTTCTCCTAACCCTTTAAATCTGGTTATCTCAGGGTTTTTCCCGAGTTCATTCAGCGCTTTTATTCTTTCTTCTTCCGTATAGCAATACCGAGTTTCTTTTTTATTTCTTACTCTGAATAGAGGTGTTTGTAAAATATATAAATGTCCGTTCTTGATTAAATCTGGGAAAAACTGTAAAAAGAAAGTAATCATAAGCAAACGGATGTGCATTCCGTCCACATCGGCATCAGTTGCGATTACTATATTGTTGTATCTCAGATCTTCCAGACTTATTTCAATGTTCAGTGCTGCTTGTAAGAGATTGAATTCTTCGTTTTCATAAACGATCTTTTTGGTCAGTCCGTAACAGTTCAGAGGTTTTCCCCTTAAGCTGAAAACAGCTTGTGTTTCTACGTCCCGGCTTTTGGTTATGGAACCGGAAGCGGAATCTCCTTCGGTAATGAAAATGGTGGATTCCAGTTTTCTGGGTGATTTCTGATCGTTATAATGTTGACGACAATCTCTGAGTTTTTTGTTGTGCAAGCTTACTTTTTTTGCCCTTTCCCGAGCTAATTTTTGTATTCCGGAAAGTTCTTTTCGTTCTTTTTCTGAAATAACTATTTTTCTTTGTAAAGCGTCTGCAATTTCCGGATTTTTATGAAGGAAGTTATCCAGATGTTTTTTCAGGAAATCATTCATAAAAGTACGGATGGAAGGCAGATCCGGTCCCATTTCGTTACTTCCCAGTTTGGTTTTGGTCTGGGATTCGAAAACAGGTTCTATAATTTTGATGGAAACGGCTGCAACAATGGATTTCCGTATGTCGGAAGCATCGTAGTTTTTGTTGTAAAACTCACGAATGGTTTTTACATAGGCTTCTTTGAAAGCATTCAGATGCGTTCCTCCTTGAGTGGTGTGTTGTCCGTTCACAAAGGAAAAATAAGCTTCAGACTGGGAACGTTCTCCATGTGTTAAGGCAATTTCTATATCTTCATCTTTTAGATGAACAATAGTATAAACGATTTCTCCTTCTATGTTTTCTTGTAACAGATCTTGCAGTCCGTTTTCAGAATAGAATTCTTCTCCGTTGAAGTATATTTTTAATCCGGGATTGAGATATACATAGTTTTTCAGCATTTTATCTATGTATTCTCTCCGGAATCTGAAATTGCTGAAAATATCTAAATCCGGTTCAAAAGAAATTTCGGTTCCTTTTCGTTCGTTGGTTTGTGTTTCAGGACTTTCTTCCGTCAGGATTCCTCTGGAAAATTCTGCGGAACGGGTAATTCCGTCCCGTACGGATTTTACTTTAAAATAGGAAGCCAAGGCGTTTACTGCTTTGGTACCAACTCCATTTAATCCGACGGATTTTTTAAATGCTATTGAGTCGTACTTTCCTCCGGTATTCATTTTGGAGACGGCATCTACCATTTTTCCCAGAGGGATTCCCCGTCCGTAATCGCGTACTTTGATGATATTGTTTTCCAGGGAAATATCAATTTTTTTTCCTTCGCCCATCACATACTCATCAATAGAATTATCTATGATTTCTTTGAGGAGAATATAAATACCATCATCAGGAGAAGAACCATCTCCTAATTTTCCGATGTACATTCCGGGACGAATGCGTATATGCTCTTGCCATTCAAGAGTTTTTATGTTGTCTTCTGTGTATTGAGAATTTTGCTGGGTCATATTTGATGTGGAGCAAAAATACAATTTTTTATTATTTTTTCATAATGAATTATTCACAATGAATAAACGATTTGTTTATTCTTTATTGTGATATAATTATGGGGTTTTAACCCTCGTATTTTTGTAATTCCTTCAGATTCTTTTTCAATCTTCGTAGTAAAATTCCGTATATCAGGAAATAGTAGAGTAGTATGATTACAATGGAAATTACGCAGACCAGAATAAACCAAAAAATATATTCGGGAGAGGATAGGGGAGTGTGAATTTTTTCAATATGCAGGGTATTTTGAGTAGTGGAATCAATTCCTTTTTTAAAGCCGGACATAAAATCATAAAATCCGGTCAGGAAAAATGAAGTCAGACCCAAGGTGATATTAATGAAAATAAACCAGTTTACGCTTTTTCTAAAATTCAAAATATTATTGATGAGGTTTTTGGTGGAATTCATCACATTTATTTTCCTATAGCTTTTGTAAAAGAAGAAGATGAATCCGAGTGAAATGAAAATGTTTATGTAAACTAAAACCTGACTGATCTTGTAATTGCGAAGATAGATTTCCCGTGCGTGTGAATCTAAGTTTCGTACTATGGTATCACTATCTATAGATGTAAAGAACAGGGAAACCATGAGAAGAATAAATTCAATAATGCTTATGATTACAATGTATTTAACATTGTTACTGGATTTTTTGTTCAGCATTTGAATTAGTTCTTCCTGAGAATATTTATTCTGGGAATTGTCTTGTTCCTTCCAGGATTTTTTTAAGTTATCTATGTCTAATTCGTTATTCATCTTCATTCATTATTTCTTTTAACTTAACTTTTGCACGGTTCATTTTTACGCGGGCATTCACTTCGGTGATTCCTAAAGTGTCTGCAATGTCTTTATACGGAAGATCTTCCAGATAAAGCAAAACCAAGGCTCTTTCAATTTCAGATAATTTTTTTATGGCTTCATACAGCTGATTGATCTGTTCTTCTTTTTCGGAATATTCAGTATCTTCTGATATTTTGTATAAAGTGGTATCTATTTCCTGTGTAACTACATTTTTTGTTGACTTTCTGAAAAGGGTAATGGCAGTATTCAGTGCTACTCTGTACATCCAGGTGGTGAATTTGGAATTTCCTTTGAAACTTTTATAGGATTTCCAGAGTTGTAATAAAATTTCCTGAAATAGATCTTGCGAATCCTCTTCATTGGTGGTGTAAATCCTACAAACTTTGTGGATAATTCCCTGATTTTTTTCAACCAATTCAGAAAATTCTAACTCTGTTCTTTTCACCTTTTATTCTAATTTAATAGGTATCGGATTTTGTAAAATTGTTACAAAGATAAATACTATGCGTTTTATTATTTTAGATATTTATTACTTTTCCCGGATTCATAATGTTATTAGGATCCAGTGCTTTTTTTATGCTTTTTTGTACTTCCAGGTTTGCCTGGGAAAAAACGATAGAGAGAAAAGGTTGTTGGATTAATCCGATGCCATGTTCTCCGGAAATGGTTCCTCCCAAAGAATAAATATATTGAAACAGTTCTTTCAGCATTTCCTGAATAACGGGATTATTATATGAATTTTTATATTCGGGATGATTGAACCGGATGTGTAGATTTCCGTCTCCGGCATGTCCGTAACAAACTACTTTCACCTTGTTTTTTTTAGCCAACTGATGGGCAAATCGGATAAGTTTAGGCAATTCAGCTCTGGGAACTACCGTATCTTCTTCAATGGTATATCCGTTTATTTTCACGATTTCCGCGGCTTTTCTTCTCATTTGCCATAAGCGGTTCTTATCCGTTTCGTTATCTGCAAAATAGATTTCTTCCGTCGGATATTTTTCCACTACATTCATGGTTTTTTCAATCAGAGGCATCAGTTCTTCCTGGGAATTTCCATCATAACAGATTAGAAGATGAGCCTGAACTTTCTCTTGTAAAGGAATGGAGTTATCGTTCAGATGAATCATTACCTGTTCCAGTGCATTTCTTTCCATAAGTTCCAACGAGCAAGGCTGTAAACCATTGGTAAAAATGTTCGCAACGGCACTGGCACAATCTTCCAGCGAATGAAAGGGAATTAAAAGACTAATGTCTGTTTTGGGCTTAGGTACTATTTTGAGAACTGCTTTGGTAACGATTCCCAGAGTTCCTTCACTTCCGATAAATAGTTGGGTAAGATTATATCCGGTGGAATTTTTCAAGGTGTTGGCTCCTGTCCAGATGACTTCTCCGTTGGGCAAAACCACTTCCAGATTGAAAACGGCTGCAGAAGTAACGCCATATTTAACTGCCCGTAATCCACCAGCATTGGTGGCAATATTTCCTCCTATAAAACAACTTCCCCAACTGGAAGGATCAGGTCCGTAGAATAATCCGTAAGGTTCCAACGCTAATTGCAGATCGTAATTAATAACTCCGGCTTCCACTGTTGCCTGAAAATTTTGAGTATCTATATGGAGGATAGAATTCAGCCTTTCTATTGAAAGTAATACTCCGCCGTTTATAGGTAAAGCACCACCCATTTGTCCGGTTCCTCCGGCCCGTGGAGTGATGGGAATTTTATTCTCATTGCAATATTTTACAATTTGAGAAATTTGCTCAACCGTATGAGGTTTTAGAACCACAGTAGGAAGAAATAGCAGGTTTTCAGTCTGATCGGAAGAATAGTTTGCAAGACTTTCTTCATCATAAAAACAGGAATCCTTTCCCAGAAGTTCCGTAAAATAGTGGATATATTCAGCCATTTGTTCTATGGTAAAAATGCATACAAAAATAACAAATCAAAAAAGAAAATAGTCATTTTAAAAGTAAAAGGTAAAGGAATTTTTATATTTGTAACCATGTTTTCAAAAAAGTTTTGGGTATTACTGGTAATTATTATTTTGTGTTGCCTTATTTTGTTTACTGTTAACTTGTTAACAGGATTTGAAAGCATTTCTATTTCCGATTTTTTTTCTTCTGAGGAAGAAACGAAAAGCCTGATTATTTCCTATCGATTCCATAAAACCTTAGCTGTAGTTTTAGCCGGAATTTCCTTGCCTGTAAGCGGATTTCTGTTGCAAGAATTATTTAAAAATCCGTTGGCAGAACCTTCCGTATTGGGTATTTCTTCAGCTTCGGCCTTGGCGGTAGCTTTGGTAATCTTTGTGGGAATTCCTCAGTTTTTTGAACAATATGAATGGCTCAGTGGCTGGATCATCATTTTAAGCGCTTTTGTTGGTGCTTTTATGGTTTCCTTGCTTTTGCTGTCCGTTACAAAAAGTATTAAAAATGCTTCCACTTTTATTATTGTAGGATTACTAGTTTCTTCTTTTTGTGGTTCTATTATCAGTGCTTTGCAATTTTATTCCCAGTCGGAAACCCTGAAACAATATGTGATCTGGTCGTTCGGTTCCTTTGAAGGACTTTCATCCGTTCAGACTATGGTTTATCTTATTTGTGTTCTGGCCGGATTGATTCCAGCTTTCCTGTCTGTGAAACAATTGACCGGTTTTTTATTAGGAGAAGAATATGCAAAAACATTGGGAGTGAATGTAACGAAGTTGAAAGTCTGGATTATTCTGGCTGTAGTTTTGTTGACAGGAAGTACAACAGCAATGTTAGGTCCGATCGTTTTTATCGGTATTATTATTCCACATTTTTGCCGACAGATATGGAGTCCGTCTTCTTTGTGGAAACAGCTATTGCTGAATATTTTTACTGGAATAGGTTTTATGCTTGTTATCAGCCTGATTATGGCTAAGACTCAGTTGCCGGTGAATATAGTATCTTCTGTTATTGGTATTCCTGCTATTTTATTTATGATTTTAAAAAATAAATTCAGAAATTCATCCTATTGAAAAAAGAAAATACACATATCTTACAACTTACCAACCTTTCTATTGGGTACCATCAACCATTAATTTCCCATATACAGGCTGAAATCAATAAAGGGGAAATGGTATTATTGGCAGGGAAAAACGGATGCGGAAAGACAACCTTACTGAAAACTATTTATAAAGAATTACTGGCTATAAGCGGAAATATAAAAATTATGGAGCAGGATATTTCTAAAATTCCTGTTTCCGAAATAGGGAAGTTGGTTTCTGTAGTTCTTTCCCACAGTGAGTTAAGTCCTTCCCTGAAAGTATATGATCTCATTGCCTTGGGAAGATACCCGTACAAAAAATGGTATGAAAGACTGACGGAAAAAGAGGTTAAGGAAATCGGGGATATATTGAATTTGTTGGATTTAGAGAAATATAAAAATTATTATGTGAGTGAACTTTCCGATGGAAATCTTCAAAAAGCATTGATTGCCCGTGCCTTGATCCAGGATTGTCCTTTGTTGATTTTGGATGAACCTACTTCTCATCTGGATATTTCCAATAAACTGGAAATTATGAAGTTGTTGAGTCATTTAGCAAAAGAAAAAGGAAAAACTATTTTGTTTACTTCCCACGATTTGAATTTAGGATTATCGGTTGCAGATAAATTATGGTTAATTAAAGAAAATCAATTATTTACCGGTTTTACGGAAGATTTGGCAAATAGGGAAAATATTCTGGAATATTTTGCCGGAAATTCGGTGGAATTTGATTATAATTCCCGAGAATTCGGATTTATTAATTCAGAGAAGAAAAAGGAAGTTCAAATATCTGAATGTACCCAATCTTTGTATTGGCTGCAAAAAGCATTGATACGAAACCGGTTTTCAGTAAAAAGAGAAGCGGAAATCCAGATTTCCGAAAAAGAAGGTAACTTTATAGTTCATCAACAAGAAAAAGAATTTTCTTTTTCTACCATTCAGGAGGTTATTGATTTTTTAGAATCAAAAGAATTTTAAAGAATCAATCTACCTCTTACATTTTAATATTTTACAAATTCCATTACAGCCTCTTTCAACTGTTCCAACGCTTTTTCCACTATGGAACGAGGACAACCTATATTCATTCTCATAAAGCCAGTTCCTTCTTTTCCGAACATAGTTCCATCATTGAGAGCAAGTCGGGCTTTGTTTACAAATAAAGAGTTTAATTCCTTTTGGGAAAGATCTAATTC
Source organism: Apibacter sp. (assembly GCA_031552575.1). Classification (GTDB taxonomy): domain Bacteria; phylum Bacteroidota; class Bacteroidia; order Flavobacteriales; family Weeksellaceae; genus Apibacter. Next base: position 192,922 of record JAVBMH010000011.1, read on the forward strand.
CCGGCAATCCAGCCATAACAGGAAAGAAGCTTCCGGAATAATTGCTTTGATTTGAGGAATATGTTTTTTTAAATATTCATCAACAAATTGAATATTTCCCCAAATGTATTCCTTTAATTCACTCAGCCAGTCTTCTCCGTTTTCATAAGCAGCCTGTAAAGCCAGATAAGCAAAGATGGTTCCTTCTCCCAAATCGTTGATCTGCAGATAATGGTAGAATTTTTCCCGTATTTCCTTGTTTTTCACAATAGAATAGGAAGAAACGATTCCTGCAATATTAAAAGTTTTGGAAGGAGCATTGAAAGTAATACTATTTTGTTCTGCTTTTTCCGAAACGGAGGCAAAAGGAATGTGTTTATATCCGTTGAAAGGAAGGTCTGAATGTATTTCGTCTGAGATAACCAGAATTTTCTTTTCATAACAGATTTCGGCTAATTCAGCTAATTCTTCTTTATTCCAGACTCTTCCTCCGGGATTGTGAGGATTGGATAGTATTAGGATTTTACAATCTTCTTTTTCGGTTATTTTTTGTAACCCTTTCAGATCCATTTTATATTGCTTTCCGTCAAATAATAACGGATTGGTAACTACTTCCCGGTTGTGGGATTGGGTAACAATCCGGAAAGGATGATACACCGGTGGTTGTATGATTATTTTATCTCCTTCATTTGAGAACTGGCTGATTACAAAAGCGATTCCTTTCACTATTCCGGGAATGAAACAAAGTTCTTCTTTTTTTACATCCCACTGATGTTGTTTTTTTTGCCAGTTTATAATGGAATTATAATATCTGTCAGAAGCAAAAGTATATCCGTAAGTTCCGTGTTGTGCCCGGTCTATCAATGCCCGGATAACTGCGGGAGGAGAAAGGAAATCCATGTCGGCAACCCACATGGGGATCAAATCTTTTCTACCATATAATTTTTCTAATGCTCCATATTTAAAAGAATCCGTATTGGTTCTTTCAATGATCTGGTCAAAATTGTAGTTAGCCATATTCTTTAATAAAATTTACACAAAATTAAAAGTTTTACTCATTACCAAATTAAAAATAGTGTAAAATTTACATTTATATTTGTGTTAAATATTATAAATGATGAAATTTCGGAGCTTTATTTTATTGATCTTAATAGTTGTAGCGGGAATATTATTTTATATGAATCCTGATGAACAGACTCATAAAACTTTTGTAAAAGATAAGTTTACCGTTATTTTTAATCAGAAAGTGGAGGAGGAACTCGAAAAAATAAAAGATCCCAATCTGAAAATATTCGGAAATTTAGGAAAAAAATTAGCTCCTTTACTGGGAAATAATGTAGTTGATGAATTAGTTGATACTCATGTACGACGAAAGAATTATTACCTTTTCTCTACAACTGAAGTTTTGTATAAAGAAAAATGGAATACTATCGGAATTGGGGTAGCAGGTAAAATGTATTTATTTCCCCAGGTAGAAGAAGAACTTCAGAAACTGGATCTTAAATCGGAAGCGCTCAAATTAATGAAATAAACAAGTATTTTTTTATTGCTATGCCTTCTTCTTTCTTTTTATAAAAAATAAAAATAAACATAGAATAACAAAAATACATGAACCAACAATGGGTGTTGCTTCATTAGTTTGAATTTTTTTAAAAAATCCATCAGAAATAGAAGAAGGACGTTTGGAATTAGGATCTACATATCTTTTTTCTGCTGAATATCTACGATTAGGTTAGTATAAATCCGAAACAGCTCTATCAATAGCTCTATTTTCAGCAGAAGAATCACCGGCATAGAAAATTCCGGAAAGATCAACATCTTTATCTAATGAATTTGAGGGAGATGAATTTATATATTGTTGAAATTGTTCATCAATAGGATCATATCCTGATTTTTGTCTGGTTGCTTCTTTTTCTTTCAGACATTCTTGTTTATGCTTGTTTGCAATTTCATTAAAATCTATTGGCATATTAGCATATCTTCACATTGACTAATTAAACTTTACTAAGTTCTTTCCTTTCACATAATAATAAATGTAAATCAGAAAGTTTATAACACAAAGTGAAGCGGAAGAAAGCACTAAAAGCATATCTTTTCCATTCCCTAAAATGTGATGAGCATAGGTTAACCCGCTTAATATAACGCAAAGAACTATTCCTGTAACAGAAGTTACACGGTAGCCCTGAGCCCTGTCGGCCAAAGTATCATTTACAGCCATCCGGCTCTTTATAATTCCATACCAAAGATAAACATCCAGTCCCAAAATCATCCAGATAACCAAACGAATCCAAGTATCCAGTGGAAGAGAAACCATCAATCCTAAGCAAGATAAAACTCCTAAAATGGGAATTAACGGAACCAACGGAGTTCTGAATCCACGGGGAGCATCCGGATTCTTTTTTCTCAAAACAATCACTCCGATACAAACCAAAACAAAAGCGAAAAGAGTTCCTATACTGGTCATTTCACTAATCACATCTCCTGGAACAAAGGCAGCACAAATGCTGATAAAAACCATAAAGATAAAATTGGATTTTAAGGGAGTTTTAAATTCAGGATGTACTTCTGAAAAAGTTTTAGGAATAAGTCCGTCCTGACTCATAGAGTAAAATACTCGGCTTTGCCCTAAAAGCATCACCAGAATAATGGAGGAGTATCCTAACAAAACAGAGGCCACAATGAAAACGTTCAACCATGGATAAGTAGGTAGGATAGTTCCGTCGGCACCAACAGTTCCCATATGTTTAATGGCAGTAACTACCGGAGCCAGCGTATCGGAAGTTATATCTTTTCCAAATTCTGTATAATGGACAACACCTGTCATTACATACGCAAAAATAACGTACAAAATAGTACAGATTAGAAGAGAACCCAGAATACCGATCGGCATATTCCTTTTTGGATTTTTGGCTTCCTGCGCAGCAGTAGAAACCGCATCAAATCCGATATAGGCAAAAAACATCAATCCTGCAGCCCTGAAAATACCCGACCATCCAAACTCTCCAAATTTTCCTGAGGTATTGGGAGGAACTAACGGACTTAAATTTTCAGGTTTCACATATTGAAAACCTAAAGCAATAAAAATAAGGACGATAATAACTTTTAAGATTACAATAAAATTGTTGAATAAAGCCGATCCTTTCGTTCCTCTCATTAAGATTAATGACATCATACAAACGATAACTGCTGCTGGTAAATTCATAATTCCCTGAACAACATCACCATTAGCCATCGTAACACTTTCAAAAGGTGTTTTCATTAATTCCGGAGGAAAATGTATGTTGAAACTGAGAAATAGCTGATTAAAATATCCTGTCCAGCTTGAGGCAACTGCTGCCGAAGCAACCGAATATTCCAGAACCAGATCCCAACCAATGATCCAGGCGATGAATTCTCCCATTGTCGCGTAGGAATAAGTATAAGCACTTCCTGCAACCGGAATCATAGAAGCAAATTCCGCATAACAAAGTCCGGCAAAAGCACAACCTATGGCCGCCAGAATAAAGGAAATCATAATTCCCGGTCCGGCATAATCTCCGGCAGCTTTACCGGTAACGGAAAATAATCCGGCACCCACTACGGCCCCTACACCTAAAGCAATAAGTGCGGTAGCTCCTAAAGTCCTTTTCAGGCTGGATTTACTTCCGGTTTCTTCTATAATGTATTCAATCGGTTTTCTTTTAAAAAGCATACAAAAGTGTTAAAAAATGGCTACGAAATTATAAAAAACTTTTAGTTTCTCTTCATATCATGTAAGGAAATCAATGATTATTACAGGATATTTAAACAAGATTAACAATAAGAGAAATAATGATATAAAAATTTAGAAGAATTGACATCAAGCTTCGAAGTTCCATTGTTTGATTTTTTCCAGAAAATGGAAGGCAGTCAGGTCGAACCGCACCGGAACAATACTGATGTAATTATTTTCCAGAGCCCATTCGTCAGTATCATCTCCTTTATCCAGATTCACCCATTTTCCAGTCATCCAGTAATAAGTTTTTCCCTTAGGATCTACTCTGCGGTCGAATTCCTCTTCCCAATGTGCATTTGCCTGGCGGCATATTTTAATTCCCTGGAGGTCTTTTTCTTCTGCTTTAGGGATATTCACATTCAGAACAATACCTTCAGGCATATTATTTTCAATGATATTTTCGGCGATGGATTTAATATATTTTCGGGCAGCTTTGAAATTGGCACTGTAGGAAAAATCACATAAAGAGAAACCTACGGAAGGAATCCGTTCAATTCCGCCTTCAATAGCAGCAGACATGGTTCCGGAATAAAGTACATTGATGGAAGAATTGGAACCATGATTAATCCCCGAAACACATAAATCCGGTTTTTTTGGAAGAAGCTGATCGATAGCTAGTTTTACACAATCTACTGGAGTTCCACTGCAAGCCCATTCCTGTTGAGGCCTGTTGTCAATAACAATTTTTTCTACTCTCAAGGTAGAATTAATGGTTACCGCATGTCCCATTCCGCTCTGGGGTTTATCCGGCGCTACCACATATACCTCCCCGATTTCATTCATTATATCTATAAGTTCACGTATTCCTGGAGCTGTAATGCCGTCATCATTAGTTACCAGTATCAAAGGTTTATCCATCTGTTTTTTATTAAATTTTTTAAATTTATGGCAAAACTAAGATTTTTCGTAATAAAAATATCTTACCTTTGAGCTTATTTTTTAAAAATTATAACAAGTTACAATGCTGAATTTAAGAAAAACCTGGATATTTTTATCGCTTTGTTCAATGAGCCTTTTAGTATTCTGTTTCAATGCTTCATCTCAGGATGATAAAGAGAAAGAGATTTTTAACAGGGTAAGGGAAACTCTTCTTTATACTAGCTATTCTCCTAAGCAACTGGACGTGAACTATTCCAGAGAAGTATATAAAAAATATATGGAGGATTTGGATCCTTTCAAAAGATATTTTTTGAAATCGGATATGGATGAGTTTAAAAAATATCAGGATAAAATGAGTGAAATGTTCACTAATAGTGATGTGTCTTTTTACCATTTAACTATAGACTGTTTATACAAAAGGATAGATGAAACAGAAGGTTATGTGAATGAAATATTCAGTAAGCCTATTACTTTCACTGAAGATGATTATTTTATTTCTGATGAGAAGAAAAGAGATTTTCCTACAGATCAGGCTCATGCCAAAGAATACTGGAAAAGTTATGTTAAATACAGTATTTTGCAGGAAATGTTCAATTCACAGAAAAATAAAGATAGTTTAGATACCGGAGTTAAAAAAGACAGTATATCAGATAAAAAGAAAGATACTAAACCTAAAACACAGGAAGAAATACAGGCAGATGCCATTAAAAAAGTAAAAGATAATTTGACCGAATATTTCCGTCAGATTAAACTCAGAAAAAAATCGGATTTATTTTCCATTTTTGTTAATGCCTATACGGAAGTATTCGATCTTCACACCACTTATTTTTCTCCTAAAGACAAAGATAATTTCAATATGACTTTGAGTGGTAAAGTCATAGGAATAGGAGCTACCCTACAGGATAATAAAGGATACCCAACCATTCGGGAATTGGTGATAGGAGGGCCAGCCTGGAAATCGAAGCAAGTAGAAGCAGGGGATAAGATCGTAAAAGTACAACAAGGGAAGAACGGAAATCCGGTGAGTGTAGTTGGAATGTTGTTAGATGATGCTATTCGTCTTATCAGAGGAGAAGAAGGAAGTACCGTCGTTCTTACCATAGAAAAAAAGGATGGAAGTACCAAAATAGTAACTTTAGTGAGAGAAGAGATAGAAATACAGGAAACATTTGTAAGAAGTGCGGTATTAACTGATGAAAAAGGAGATAAATACGGAATTCTGTATCTACCGGAATTTTATGTAAATATGGACAATAACAGTAAGGGAAGAGATTGTTCCGATGATATCAAGAAAGAGATCAATGAATTGAAGAAACAAGGTATCAAAGGTTTGATTATGGATGTAAGGAACAATGGAGGAGGATCACTATCAGAAGTGGTGGATATTACCGGGCTGTTTGTAGGAAAAGGACCTGTAGTACAGGTAAAAGATTCCAACGGAAAAATAAAAGTACTGGAAACCAAAGAAAAAGAGGTAGTATGGGATGGTCCGCTGGTTCTTATGACCAATGAACTTTCCGCTTCTGCATCAGAAATTTTGGCAGGTGCTATGCAGGATTATAAAAGAGCTGTGATTGTAGGTCCGGTTCAAACCTATGGAAAAGGAACTGTACAAACTATATTCCCATTAGACCGTTTCAGCATGTCAGATGATAAATACGGAGCATTGAAAGTAACCATTCAGAAATTTTACAGAATAACCGGAAGTTCCACCCAACTTAAAGGAGTAAATTCCGATATTGTAATTACGGGATTGATGTCTTATTCCGATATTTTTGAGAAATCTCAGGATTACGCCCTTCCGTGGGATCAGATTGCTCCAACCGTTTACACAACATGGAAAGGAACTCCTCAAATCGATTATACTTATCTTAAAACCAAAAGTGCAGAAAGATTGAAAGGAAGTACCTATATATCCTCTATAGAAGCCGCAGGAAAGTGGGGGAAAGAGTTAGAGAAAACAAGTAAAATACCGTTGAAGTACGATAAGTTTATGGAAGAAATGAACAAAAGAAGAGATCAGGGGAAATTATATGAAAAAGAAACCACTTTTGATGCTAAGTTAAAAGTTGAACCTCCAACGTATGAACTGGTTAAATTTAAAGAAGACACTGTGCTTAAAGCTAAAAGGGAAGACTGGTATAAAGGAATGAAAAAAGATTTTAACCTGAGAGAATCCATCAACGTATTGAATGATATCATAACACAACGATAATATAAGTACATAGTATAATTTATAAACAATCCATAAATTTTTATGGATTGTTTTTTTATGGGAAAAAATATAAAAACAGTTGAAAAAATAAAATAAATCGTAACTTTAAAGAACAATTAAGCCTTTAAAACTATGGTGAAACCTAACAATAACTATATTAATAGGGAAATAAGCTGGTTGAAATTCAATGCACGTGTACTTCAGGAAGCTATGGATAAAAAAAATCCCCTGCTTGAAAGACTCCGTTTTTTGGGAATTTATTCCAACAATCTTGATGAATTCTATAAAGTGAGGTATGCCTATATAGCCAGAATGATCCAGTTTAAAAGTAAGTATAACAATATAGTTGAAGAACAATCTGATAAAGATTTATTAGAAGAAATAAACCAGACCGTAGCTCATCAACAACAAAAATATGATAAATTATACGAGCAAATTATCAAAGAACTCGCTAAGGAAAAAACCTTATTGGTTGATGATAAAACTTTGCCGGAAACTTTAAAACCTTTTGTACAGGATTTTTTTGAAAACAGACTAAGTCATACTCTTACAGTTCTTTACTGGAAAGAAGGAAGTGAGGTGTTAAATCTTAGGGATAATACTTTTTATCTTATTGTAACCATGACCAGAAAAGATGGACGACATTATTATGCCCTTATCGAAATGCCCACCGACCGTTTTTCCCGTTTTCTGGTGTTGCCGGATATTAATGATAAACACTATGTCATGTTTTTAGAAGATGTGATCCGGTATCATTTAAAAGATATATTCCAGTTCTTTAAATTCGATACCATAGAAGCTAAATCCTTAAAGATTACTAAAGATGCCGATTTATCTATTGATAATGATGTTCAGGTAAGTTATATGGAAAGTGTAGCGGGAGCACTTAAAGAAAGACAGAAAGGACTTCCTGTGCGGCTGGTGTATGATAAAACCATGAATGTTAAAACACTCAAATTCATAAAAAAAATGTTTGGTTTGGATGAATATGACAGTTTTGCTCCTGGTGGAAAATATCACAACAAAAAAGATTTCATGAATTTTCCGACTTTAGGAAGGAAAGATCTGGAATACAAAAGGATAACTCCGGTAATTCCCAAAATACTGAAAAAAGAAAAAAACTATTTCAAAGCCTTTGCAAAGGAAGATACCCTGATTTATACACCATATTACGATTATTCCGTTTTCCTTAAATTTCTTAGAGGAGCAGCCATTGATCCGAAAGTCAAGAAGATAAAAATTACCATATACAGAGTAGCAGATGATTCACAAGTGCTTAGTGCCTTGATCAATGCAGCCAAGAATGGAAAAGAAGTAATAGCCGTATTGGAACTCAGAGCAAGGTTTGATGAAGCTCATAATATTAAATGGTCCCAACAATTGCAGGATGAAGGAGTACAGGTTATTTTCGGTGTTCCAGGCCTTAAGGTCCATTCCAAGATAGGAATAGTGGAAAGAGAGGCACAAAGAGGTGCAGCAGAAAAATATGCATTTATTTCCACCGGAAATTTCCATGAAGGAACTGCCCGGGTTTACACAGATTTTACACTTTTTACAGCTAATGAATCCATTGTAAATCAGGTAGATGATGTTTTTAACTTTTTTAATACCAATTATTTAGTAAAACATTATAAAGATCTTATAGTTAGTCCTTGGGGAGTAAGAAGAAAGCTTATATTAGGAATCCGGAGGGAAATCAATAATAAAAAACAAGGATTACCTGCACAGATCAATATTAAAGTAAACAGCCTTTGCGATAAAGAAATAATAGATCATTTGTATGAAGCAAGTAGGAATGGAGTAGAAGTCCGGATGGTAGTAAGAGGGATTTGTTCCCTGATCCCACAAGTGCCGGGATTGAGCGAAAATATTAAGATAGTCAGTATTGTAGATCGTTTTCTGGAACATCCGAGAATGTATTGGTTTAAGAATGGAGGCGATGATATGGTGTATATTTCTTCAGCCGATATTATGGCTAGAAATCTGGATCACAGGATAGAAGTAGCATGTCCGGTTATGAATCTGAAAAACAGAAAGGAAATCATGCATATCTTTGACCTCGGATTTGAAGATAATGTAAAAGGAAGATTTATACAAGAAGGATTGGAAGAACCGTATCAGAAAAACAGGAAAAAGAAAAACCGTTCTCAAGAGACCATTTATGAATATATAAAAGAATTGAACAAATGATGAAAATACAAACCTATGCGGCTATAGATATAGGCTCTAACGCAGTAAGACTACTCATAAATACTATTTACGAAACAAAGAATACCGTTACTTTTAATAAAACCAGTCTCGTACGGGTTCCCATTCGTTTGGGACAAGATGTCTTCACTCAGGAAAAAATATCCAAGAAAACGATTAACAGACTGATAGACGCTATGACAGCTTATAAGTTATTGATGAATGTGTATAATGTAGATCATTACAGGGCTTTCGCCACTTCAGCTATGCGGGAAGCAAAAAATTCCGCTGAAGCAATAAAAAACGTAAAAGAAAAAAGTGGAGTGGAGATAGAAGTGATTTCCGGAGAAGAAGAGGCGGAGATCATATTTAGTTCCGATCTTAAAAACTTTCTGGAATCAAGTAATTATTATCTTTTCGTAGATGTAGGAGGAGGAAGTACAGAAGTGTCGTTGCTGAACAAAGGAGAAGTTAGCCATAGTAAATCTTTCCCGATAGGAACCGTACGTTTATTGGATAAAAAAATCGATGAAACTTATCTCACCAATTTTATAAACCCTTGGGTAACCAAAATAACCAAAGGGAAACATGTAGAATTAATAGGTTCGGGAGGAAATATCAATTATATATTTAAAAATTCAGGAAAAAAAGAAGGAAAATTTCTTACCCATGCTTATATTCATCAACAATATGAGATCATGAAAAATCTGACTTATGAAGAAAGAGTAGAAAAGTTTAATATGAAGCCCGACCGTGCGGATGTGGTAGTCCCTGCTTTATTGATATACGATTCTATTATGAAATATGCTCATGCTACGCGTATACACATTCCTAAAATTGGAGCAGCAGACGGAATGATTGCTTTGATGTATAAGCGAAATGGAAAAAATAAAAGAGGATGATTTTGAAAATTAAAAGAGAAAATTATTCAATTCTTTTTTCAATCTTTTCAATTTCGTCCAGTAATTCCAAATCCAGCTTGTTGATTTTGTCTTTGACAAGATTTAACTTTCCGAGCCCTAAATAATAAGTAATCAAGAATTCAATATATTTTCTGGATTCTTTGATGTATATATGTAACTGTACATCATTTTCCACCGTTTTTGAAAATTCAAAAATGGCTTTTTTAAAAACTTTGAACTCCTCGTCCAGACTGTTATTTTCGTTACCTTCCATAACCTTGTTTTTATATGAATAATTAACAAATTTATTCGGTAGAAGTGCAATAATTATACCGTTTGTATCCGGATTGGTATTACTTGTTTAAAAGTGAAAACTTCCAGTTTTTATTTTGCTTTTGTCTTCTATCTCAAAAGTAGTTTTACCTCATCAACACGCCTTGAAGAAGTCTAAGTATCATTTTTAGAGCTTTTAATGCTTCAAAATAATAAAAATAACCTAATTGGCTATCGTTATTATTTTTTTGAATTTTTTTTGAATATTAAGAATTAATCAATTAAATAAACAAGTGATTTTAATATATCAACACCTTTGAAATATTACTAATTATAACGAAGTTCCGAAAAAAATAATATTAATGAAATCACAAAAATTATGCCTGAATTTGTAACATACAATTTATTGATGTAAATTTGAGTTTAGAAATTACGCCCTTATAAACCAGATAATTCTATGTTAAAACAGGATTTAAGACTTAAACAACTATTAAAACTATCTCCTCAGCAAATTCAACTGATGAAGTTGGTGCAGCTACCTACCTTAGCATTTGAAGAAGCAGTGAAACAGGAAATTGAAGAAAACCCCGCCCTGGAAGACAATTCGCATGAGGATTACTATGATTCCGAACCTTATGAAGCAGAAAATGAATATGAAGATTCTAACGACAATGATATCATTGATGCTTCAGATATCAATATAGATGAATACCTGAGTGATGATGAAATCCCAAATTACCGGACTCAATCCAATAATTATAGTGATGACGATGACGACCGGGAACTTCCTTTTGCTCAATACGAATCTTTTCACGAACATTTAAGTTCTCAGCTTCATACTTTTCGGCTTACAGAAGAAGAAGAAGAAATTGCAGACTTTATTATTGGAAATCTGGATGATGATGGATATCTACGAAGGGAAATCTCTTCTATCGTTGATGACTTGGCTTTCACACAGGGAATTTATACAGACCAGAAAACCATACTCAATCTACTTGAAAACTATATACAAAAACTGGATCCTACCGGTGTTGGGGCAAGAGATTTACAAGAATGCCTTCTATTACAACTAAAAACCAAAAACCAAACAGAACATACCGAATTAGCCTACAAAATTATTCATGAAATGTTTAATGCCTTTACTAAAAAGCATTACAACAAAATACAACAAAAATTTTCCATTACAGAAGAAGAATTGAAAGATGCCATCAACGAAATTGAACGGTTAAATCCGAAACCGGGAAAGGCATTTACCAATAATTCAAAAAATACAGAACAAATCATTCCTGATTTCACCATAAAAATCATCAACGGAAAATTAGATCTGACTCTCAACGGTAGAAATACTCCGGAATTAAAAGTTTCACGGGAATACTCCGAAATGCTGGATACCTACAAAAATACCGAGAACAAATCCAGAGAACAAAAAGATGCAGTAATGTTCGTGAAACAAAAACTGGATTCTGCCAAATGGTTTATAGATGCTGTAAAACAACGTCAGCAAACCCTTTATGTTACCATGAAATCCATCATGAATTATCAGAAGGAATATTTTCTGACAGGAGATGAAGAGCAAATCAGGCCTATGATTCTTAAAGATATAGCGGAAATTACCGGCTTGGATATTTCCACCATATCCCGGGTTGCCAACAGTAAATATGTCAATACACCTTACGGAACTCTTCTGATTAAGGATTTATTTTCCGAAAGTCTCACTAATGCCGAAGGAGATGAAGTTTCCACCCGTGAAATCAAAACCATCTTACAGGAAGTTATTCAAAATGAAGATCCTAAAAAGCCTCTCACCGATGATAATCTGATGAAAATCTTAAATGACAGAGGATATAATATTGCGCGCAGAACCATTGCAAAATATAGAGATCAGCTAAATATTCCGGTAGCCCGATTGAGAAAAAAGATTTAAAACTTCAACATCTTCATCAAACAAAATAATTATCTATAATTTTACAGATAAGAAATATTCATTACTTAAAATCCTCTCAAAACAAAATGAAAGCAGCTATAATACACAAACTTGGAACTATTCCCCACTATGAAGAATTCCCTGATCCGGTTCCTGAAAACGAAGAACAAGTTTTGATAACAGTAAAAGCTTCTTCTATAAAACAACTGGATAAGTTGAGAGTCAGCGGAAAACATTATACCACTTTCTCCTCTTTTCCCACCACGGTTGGAGTGGACGGAGCAGGAATTCTGGAAAACGGAAAACGGATATACACCTCAGGAATTACCGGAATGATAGCTGAAAAAGCACTGGTTAAAAAAAATAGTTGGGTGGAACTTCCCGATTCCATTGATTTTGAAACTGCTGCTGCTCTGCCAAATGCCTTAATAGGATCAGACATGGCTTTACTCTTTCAGGCAAAAATAAAAGAAGATGATACTATTTTAATCAATGGTGCTACCGGGATTACAGGAAAAATAGCAGTTCAGATGGCCCGATATCGGGGAGCTTCCAGAATAATCGTTACAGGAAGAGATCCGGAAAGTCTGCAATCTTTAAAAGAATTAGGAGCAGATGAAATTGTTTCCCTCAAAAGTGATGATGAAACCATTATTAACCAATTGGTAAGACTAAACAAAGAAACTCCGGTTGATATTGTTCTGGATTATGTATGGGGACATCCGGTAGAGCTGATTTTGACCGCTTTAAAAGAAATTAAACCTCATCCTGTACGGATAATAACAATCGGAGAAATGGCCGGAGCTACTATTTCTTTACCATCCAGCATATTGAGAAGCAAACAAATAGAAATTTTGGGTTCCGGAATCGGAAGCCTCAAACAGGAAGATATTTCCTTTTATATGAAAAATATTCTGCCTGAAATATTCCAATTAGCCACACAAGGAAAACTAAAAATAGATATTGAAGTGATGGAACTTAAAGATATAGAAACTGCATGGCAGAAGAACGATTCCAGAAAAAGAATAGTAATAAAAATTTAATTTTTACTTCCTGAAAAAATAAACAACAACAATTTCTCTGGAAAAATCTAATTTTGTACTACAACATAAAATCAAAATTATGCGAGCCTATCTGGATTTACTACAACATATACTAAATAACGGAACAGAAAAAGAAGATCGGACTGGAACCGGAACTATCAGTACATTTGGGTATCAGATGCGTTTCGATCTCCAAAAAGGATTTCCATTGGTTACCACCAAAAAATTACATCTTCGTTCCATTATTTATGAGTTGTTGTGGTTCCTGAAAGGTGATACCAATATTAAATACCTTAAGGAGAATAAAGTCCGCATCTGGGATGAATGGGCGGATGAAAACGGAGATCTGGGACCGGTGTACGGACACCAATGGAGAAGCTGGGGAACTCGGGATGGAAAACATATTGACCAAATTTCGAAAATTATCAATCAAATTAAAAGTAATCCTGATTCCCGCCGGATAATTGTTTCCGCCTGGAATGTGGCTGATATTCCGCAAATGGCTTTAGCTCCCTGTCATGCTCTTTTTCAGTTTTATGTAGCAGACAGAAAATTATCTCTTCAACTCTATCAGCGAAGTGCAGATGTATTTTTGGGGGTTCCGTTTAACATTGCCTCTTATGCATTATTGTTGCAAATGGTGGCACAAGTCTGCAACCTGAAAGTAGGAGAATTTATCCATACTTTCGGAGATGTCCATATTTATAAAAATCATCTGGAACAGGTAAAACTCCAGTTAACCCGGGAACCCCGTCCACTTCCCACTCTGAAAATTAATCCCGAAGTAAAGGATATTTTCAATTTCCAATATGAAGATTTTACTATTGAGGGATACGATCCTTATCCTCATATCAAAGGAGAAGTGGCTATATAGTATAATTCCTTTCTGATTACTGAGATTACTATTATTGAATTCTCAAACCGAATACAAAGTATATATCTTTTCCGGAGGGATTGACTATCAGATGTCCAAAAATAGGAATGCTGAAAGAATCCGTTATTTTTATTTCTATGGAAGCTTATATACCTCACTTGAGTGAATTCAAATCCTTTAGTTCCATAAACCACGCTTGCCCAAGGAGTAAATCCGGTTGCTAAATGTAAGCCAACATCTCCAACTGCAAAAGGATAGGAAAGTTCCACATAGGTAGAATAGGAATTATCCCCATTTTCCTTTTTGGTTCCTTCACCCAGAAAAAAAAGTATTCCAAGATGCAGACAAAGGAAATTTTTTCGGATTTTCCACACCACAGGTAATTCATACTATTTTTTTCAATAATTACGGAAATCCTTTTTGATATATAAAATATTTTTTTACATTTGCGGGGATCAACAAGATGATAATGTTTTTTATTTTAGCTCATTTATGGATGTATGGCTGATTATTATAAGATATTAGAAATTACCCCGACTGCTACTTGTGAGGATATAAAAAAATCATATAGACGGTTAGCATTAAAATATCATCCGGATAAAAATTCAGGCACTGTTGAAAGCCATGAATTATTTACAAAAATAAGTCAGGCATATAAAACCTTGTCTAATGAAGAATCCCGTAAACGGTATGATGTTACATATAAAATAAAATTAGCCCATCAACTACAACCACTGACTCCGCAATTGTTTTTAGATAAATTTAAAAACATAAGAGAATTTATTTTTAACAAAGGAAAAAATAAGATAAGTCAGTCGGCTCTATACAAAGCTTTGAACAACTTATTATCTGATAATAACATTAAATATCTTTCTTTGAAAAATAATGTAATTGTTAATGAACAAATTATAAAAGAAGTATTGAGATGTTGTGATTTTCTTTCTTCTCATGATGTAGAAAGAATAGCCAACAGATTGATTCTTTTAGCAAATTCTGATGATAAAATAATACATAATATACATACTTATGTAGAAAGTCATAAAGACGTAAAAGAAAGTATTATTATAAAGGCATTGACAGTTATTACCCACAAAGTTGCTACATTTTTTGATTAATAAAACCATATAATAGAAATTTTGGTTCATATCACATATTAACTCTTATGTTTTTAAGAAGGGTTAAATACCAAGAAGTTTTATAAAATAAAATTACTATCTTTATACTGATTAAAGAAGCAGGATAATGAAAAGAGTCTTATTACTATTACTTAGCCTTATTTTTTTGGGGATAACTTATGAACTTCCGGCCCAAAATAAATCAACTACTCAACAAAGTTCAGGTAAATACAAAAAACCACCATTAATTTACGGACCAAAATCTGCTGCTAAAATTAAAGATCTGTTTTTCACTAAAACAGGATTCAAGCTACCAGGAACAATTTCTTCTATAAATACCATTGCAGGTTATACCAGCTTTGAACCTATTCAGGGAGCAGGAAATATTTATACCTGGGATTTCACTAACGGCTTTCAGATAAGTGCTATATCAAGTGCAGGAGGAACAGCAGGAGCTTCAGATGAAATATCTTTAGTGAGTTTTAATTATGGGAATTTGAATTCACTGGAACTGGGAAATACCATAACATTACATAAGTCCACACTTTCCTCCATTCAGAAACTATATCCCGGAAAATTAGTAAAATTTAAAAATGCTAAAACTCCAACCTATAAAATAAATTCGGGCTCGATTTATGCTACTTTTTATTTCAATGAAAATAACATATTGACCAGTTTCACTATTTCTAGTTACGATCTGGAAATTTAATCATTTAATTATCAAAAATTTATGAAAAAAACAATAAGTCTGAGCCTGTTGCTTTTTATTTTCGGTATTTTCTTTGGACAAAATGTTTCCAATGAAAAAATAATGCAGGATGAACAAAAAAAGGCCTCACAATGGGTAGATTCCATATATAATTCCCTGTCATTAGATGATAAAATAGCCCAGTTATTTATTGTGGCAGCCTATGTAAATAAGGATGCCCAACATAGGAATGAAGTGAATGAACTGGTGACGAAAGAACATATAGGCGGATTGATTTTAATGCAGGATGATGCTCTGAAACAGGTACAATGGATGAATAAATTGCAGAAACAATCTAAAGTTCCTTTGTTAATAGGAATTGATGGAGAGTGGGGATTAGCACAACGTTTCACAGGAACAGTAAAGTTTCCCTGGGCAATGACTTTGGGGGCAATTACCAATGATAGTCTGGTTTATGAAACCGCCAGACAAATTGCGTTGCATTGTAAAAGGGTAGGAGTAAACTGGGATTTTGCGCCGGTGGTGGATATAAACATAAATCCGAATAATCCGATTATAGGAAATCGTTCTTTCGGATCGAATAAATATAATGTTGAAAGAAAGGCGATAGCTTACATGAAAGGATTACAAAGCCAGAATATACTTTCTTCTGCTAAACATTTCCCTGGACATGGGGATACGGATGTGGACAGTCATTTGTCCCTTCCGGTGTTGAATCATACCAAAGCAAGATTTGACAGTCTGGAATTATTTCCGTTCAAAAAGCTGATAGCTCAGAACGTAGATGGAATTATGGTAGCTCACCTGAATGTTCCTGTATTTGAAAAAGATCCTAAGATTCCCGCTTCGCTATCCTATAATATAATTACCAAATTATTGAAAGAAGAATTGGGGTACAAAGGAATGATTATAACAGATGCACTTAATATGCAGGGGGTTGCCAAAAATTATCCTTATGGAGAAATGGACTACTTGGCTTTTAAAGCAGGAAATGACATTCTTTTGTTTTCTTACGGAGTGGTGGTGGGAAAACAGAAAATCAAAGCAGGAATAGAAAACGGAGATATTCCGATGAGTCGTTTGGAAGAAAGTGTGAAGAAAATTTTATACGCCAAATATCATGCAGGATTAGGAAAAGGATTTACTCCGGTTTCTGAAGAGAATCTGATGAAAGATCTCAATGATGAAAATTCTGAAATATTAAAAGAAAAATTATTCAGATCGGCATTAACCGAATATAAATCAACCAAAGCAAATTTTCCGCTGAATAAAAAGAAAAGTTATTTATTTCTTCCTTTGGAAGATGGAAATTATCAGACTTTTTATTCAGAGTTGAAAAAAAGGTTTCCAGCCATACAACAAGTTAAGTTGGCAGATTTAAATTCAGGGAAATACGATCCTAAAAAATATGAGTTAATTATAGGAATTCATAAAGACACGGAAACTACGGTGTATTATTCTTACAAACTGACACAAACATCAAAAGATGCTATAACCAAACTTTCTAAAAAATACGTAGTAACCTTGTGCGATTTTATTAGTCCGTATAGTCTTAACGGATTAGATGTTTCTTCTGTTAAAAACATCATTTTGACATATCAGAATAATGGTTATACACAAAAATCTATTGTAGATGTGTTGGATGGAACTGCAAAAGCTGAAGGGAAACTTCCGGTAAAAATCGCTGAAAATAGTAAAAAGTAAAAATGATATTAGATTCTAGAAGATAGATAAAAGACTTTAAATTATTAATTCAAATCTTTTGTCTGATTTCTTGTATCTTACTTCTCTTTTACCAAAACTTCATTTTCATCTGTATTGGATTGGTGATCCAGATAGTACAATTTTCCATTTCCTACTTTAAAATGAAGGTCGTATTGATCCAGAAAAATAACCGTACTGTCCTTGTTCCAGTTATATTTTCCATTGGCATTGACAATACTATTAGCCGTTTTCACTTCACTCGATAAATACAAAAGCAGAGAATATGTATTATTCTCTTTTAGAGTTAGTTCAGCACTTTCACAATCATCACAAGAGATTTCTCCCTTGTAAGTTCCTTGTATATCTGTAGGTTTTTTTAAATCCTGAGCCAGTGAATCACTTGTTGCATTATTATTGGAAGCAACAGAATTTTCAGATCGTTTTTTATCACAGCTCATAATCAATACAGCAAAACAATCTGTTATCAGTAATTTTTTCATAGATCTGAATTTACAATTAAATGCTTATCAGATTCAAAACACTAAAATAATGCCAGAGTTATATTTCCGTATTAATATCAAAGTTTTCCAGATAATCACATACCCGTTTTACAAACATTCCTCCCAAAGCGCCATCAACCACTCTGTGATCGTAAGCATGAGATAAAAACATTTTATGTCTGATACCAATCATATCTCCCTGAGGGGTTTCAATAACAGCAGGTTTTTTAATGATGGCTCCTACAGCCATTATTGCTACTTCCGGTTGATTGATGATAGGGGTTCCGGCAATATTCCCGAAACTTCCCAAATTGGTAATAGTATAGGTTCCGCCTTTAATATCTTCCGGTTTCAGTTTATTATTTCTTGCTCTGTTGGCCAAATCATTAATAGTTTTTGCCAGTCCGGAAAGACTCAGTTGATCTGCATTTTTGATAACAGGAACAATTAGGTTTCCACTAGGTAAAGCAGTGGCCATTCCTATATTGATATTTTTCTTTTTAATGATAGTATTTCCGTTTACAGAAATATTGATCATCGGAAAATCTTTAATGGCTTTAACAATTGCCTGAACGAAAATAGGCATAAAGGTTAGCTTTTCTCCTTCTTTCTTAAAGAAAATATCTTTGTTCTTGTTTCTCCAAAGTACAATATTTGTAACATCGGCTTCAACAAAAGAAGTTACATGAGGCGATGTTTGCTTACTGGCGATCATGTGTTCTGCAATCAGCTTTCGCATCCGGTCCATTTCTATGACTTCATCAGAACCGGAAGAAATAGTAACTGGTGTGTTTATAGTTTTTGACTGTTGTATTTCAGTTATTGGAGAAGTTACATTGTTTAAAGTTCTGTTTTTTATGTAAGAAAGAATATCTTCTTTAGTAATTCGTCCACCCAGTCCGGTTCCCTGTATGGTTTCCAGTTCTGCCTGAGAAATATTTTCCTCTTTACAGATTGATTTTACTAGAGGAGAATAGAATTTATCTTTGGTAGAAATGATTTCTTCTTTTTCTTTAATGGGAGAAGTTATTTCTTCCTGGCTGTATGAAGTTTGTAAAGGTTTTTCCAAAGTGGAAATTACTTCTTGTTCTTCTACGTTTTTTATGACAGATTTTTCTTCTTTGACAGAAGAATTAGAAGTTTCTTCCTGAGTTTTTTCCCCTTCAATCTCTAAAATGGCAAAAGCTTCTCCTATCTTACATATTTCGTTAGCAGATTTTAGTTTTTTTATGAGTTTTCCTGATACTGGAGAAGGTACATCAGAATCTACTTTATCTGTTGCTATTTCTATGATGATGTCATCTTCATTTATGTGATCTCCTTCATTTTTTACCCATCCGGTAATGGTAGCTTCCATCACGCCTTCTCCCATAGGAGGTAGTGTCAGTTTAAATTCAGCCATATTGTTTTAATTATCGATTACAAAAATACTAAAAAAGATGAGAAAGATTTTAAATCTTTATATCAAAATAATAATGTGTATTATTTATATTCGAGGAATTATTTTTTATTGACATTAAACAATCTTCGAATTTGTGATGTAAATTATATTTCCAGATCCACAACAAATCCTTCATGACCTCGTACATTAAATACCAGATTGTTGTCAAACATGAGGTATTGTCCTTTGATTCCGATTAATACTCCTTCAAACTCCGGATTTTTTTTCAGATTGACGGAATTGATCTTTAAAGGATAGGCATAGATAGGATAGTGAAGATGGGCAATGTGATTGTTTTCTAAAATAAAATGTTGTAAATCTGCAGGAACAAAGTTATACATTTCATTTTTTTTCTCAGAAAGATCTACGAAAGGAGTGTTTTCCAACAACATTTTCCTGAAGTTGGTTTTGTCTGACATATGTTCTTTCAAAGCAACCTCGATGAGGCCTGCCTGATATCTGTTTTCCGTTTCTGCCAACTTGATTGCATATTCAGCTCCCTGATCGATCCAACGGGTAGGAATCTGGGATTTTCGGGTTACTCCGACTTTAATTCCTCCGGAATTTGCCAGATATACAATATGAGGTTGAAGTTGTGCCTGAGCTTCTACAGTCAAATCTCTGTCGGCTTTACCTAAGTGAGCAGTAGAAAGTTCCGGTCTTACTATCCAGTCCCCGGTGTGAGCAGAGGTGAAATAACAGTTTTTACAGCATCCCATAGCAAATATCTCTTTTTCTTCTCCGCATTCTAAACACTGATAATGATTGAAACTGATTTTGAGTTTTTTTTGTATCAGTTGATTCATGACAATAACTTCCTCATCAAAATTTAAATAATATTGAATAGGATTGTCATTTTCAGTAATCATTTTTGTAAGAAGTCCGGTAATTTTCATAACATAATAAAAATGTTGTTGAAGTAATTTAAGAACAAAAGTAAATTAAATACCTATAAATATAAAGTAAATTCTGAATTTAAATGAGAACGTAATAACTATCTAAAATATGAAACGTTAGATTTACGTAAGAAATAAAATATTACTATCAATTAGCTGTGGAGGATAATTAGTTAACTTGTAATATGACCCTATAAAATAAATATTTTCTTGTTATATTATTTATACAGATAGAATTATCTTAAAAATATTTTACTTTTATTTTATTTTTTTTATAACTTTAACCCATTATTTTAATTATCAGAAATATTTACATATGAAAAATAGATTTTACATTTTTGTGGGTTTATTACCTTTAGTTCTTTTTACCAGTTGTTCAAGTTCTAAAAAAGTATCAGATGCAGGAGCAGATACTGCAAAAGTTATTCCAAAAGAGGTTAAAAGTGTTAAAACAAAACTAGATAGAATCATGGTGTATATGGGAGCTGAGAGTGTGATGAAATGGAGATTAACGTCTTTTAATACTCAGGAAGCCTCTGAGTTGTATCCAACTAATGTTCCTATGATGAGATTTGATGAACCTTGGAAACAAATTTATGGAACTACCGGATGTAATAAATTTACTGCATACTATGAAAAAAGTAATAATAGTAACATAAATGTGTCAAGAATTTCAGCTACCGAAATGCCATGTAATAATAACAATGAGTCATTGTTTTTAGATACCTTTAAAAGTGTGAATGGGATCAAGGAAACTGGAAATACCCTTTCTCTTTTATCCAATGGACAATCTGTTATGACATTTGAAAGATTTTAAAAACTACTGAATTATTTTTAAATATAGCTGCCTTAAGTTAAGCGATTAATTTAAGGCAGTTTTGATTTATAAACCTATTCCTTTTTTGTAATTTATTTTAATAATTTTGGAGAATCTCAAATTTAAATTAATACTGTTTTTTCAAATAAATAGTTTATTTTTATAAAGTAGTATTACATTTAGTCAAAAATGAGTTTAAATACAGTAGTTTTAAGTTTACCTCAAGATTCGGAAATATATAAAGTTTTCAAGATAAACTTAGAGAATAACGGATTTAAAGTGATCTTGTTAATGTCGGAAGAACCATTCGAATATAAAGATTTTAAACAACACTTTACTGCTGTAATCAGGAAAACCCTATTATTTGATAAAAATTATAAAAAAGAACTACGGAAAAAATATTATACTGAAAAGTCACTTTCCTTACTAGAAAATATAGAAGATAAATCTGTTTTAAGCTTGATTATCCGACCGGATATCTTAGATAAAGAGTTACTGCATAAAGTGAAGAAAAAGTCTAAAAGAATGGTGGCTTATCAATGGGATGGATTAGATCGATTTAAGGATATATTTGAGTATATTCCTTTGTTTGATGATTTTTATGTTTTTGATAAAAAGGATATTGCTAAAAATATACAATACAATAACTTAAAAGCATCACATAATTTTTATTTTGACAATATTGATTTAAGTAAAGATCAGATTACCCATACTAAAAAAGCATATTTCGTCGGGCATTTTGATTTCCGGATTACTCATATCGTTAAGATTGGAAGTTTATTAGAGAAATTAGGCTTAGAAGTAGATATATTTTTAGAGAAAAATTCAGGAATTCCCAAAGAATACCAGGAATATTCGTTCCTAAAAGCAATTAAACAGCCCATACCTTTTTATGAGAATTTACAAAAAGTTTATAATTTAAATATACTATTGGATTTCCATAATCCTATTCACAACGGATTATCTTTCCGGTCGTTTGAAGCTTTAGGTTATGAAAAAAAGTTAATTACCAACAATGAACTGATCAAAACCTATGATTTCTACCATCCTAATAATATATTTGTGTGGAATGAGAATAATTTAGAAGAATTAGAAGAATTCATCAATAAACCCTATGTAAAAATAGAAGAAAATATAAAGGAAAAATATAGTTTTACTTATTGGTTCAGTGATATAATGAAAATCTGATTTTTATAAATCATTACCGAAAACAGTCTCTACCCAAGTACTTATTCTGTATTTATTCAGGATTTCATCAGGAACTTCCTCATAAGGAGTGATGAAAAAAGCATCCGGAATTTCAGTAGAATTTTCATCAATTACCAGAATATTATTCGGGTTATAAAAATCATAATTAACAATATCTTTATTGGTTGTAATCAGTTTCTTATGTAATCCCAACGCTTCAAAAGGACGGAAAGAAAGACCTTGCTGATCGTCTCGTTGCAAATCCAACAGGATTTTTGACTGGTGAGCCAGTTTACTGACTTCTTCCAAACTTAAAAATGTTTTGCTGTATTCACAATATTTTGTTTCTATTCTTTTATCCGGATCTACTACAATGAATTTATACGAAAGTTTCTTATCTGAAAGTATTTTTCCTATTTTTTCCAGAATGGAAAACCGGAAATCATATTTAAAAATCATGAATATTTCGTAAACAAAATCTTTTTTATCAGGAAATTGTTCATTATAAATAAAATTAGTGATAAACTTATATCCGTATTTTTCACAATCACTTTTCTGATAAGAATAAACCTCATCAAAATATTCAGCAGCAATTCGGGTTTTCGGAAGTCTATCCACACCATCATACAAATATGTGATTTTCTTGTAAGATGATTTTTCTATAATTTTCAGATGCTTTTTAGTTAAAATATCCGGACGCGTAATAAAAACAACATCAAAATCACTGGTAAGTTTATTTTCAATAAGTTTATTCCTGTAAGTTGTCTTTACATTATGATTGAGAAACAGTTTTGAAAAGAAATTCCGGATTCTATCCGCTTTTCCCTTGTATTCGTATCTAAAATCAGTAATAACATTATATTCCTCTACATAATGACCTCTGTTTTTTAGTTCCTGTGCAATATATTTTTCAAATCGTAAAAAATTGATATGTAGGAGTAAGATTTTCTTCATAGATTATTTTGTTTTGAAATATACAAGGAAGCCCATAAAAATAAGACAAAAATAAATAAAATTACTTACTTTTGAGTTCTTAAACATAGTATATGTATCCATTTGGTGTAAATGTATTTGGTTTTCTAAAAGGTGAATTCGGGTTAGGAGAAGCAGCAAGATTAACAGCTAAAGCATTAAAAAAAAATGATGTCCCAATATCTTTGGTAAATTTTGAAAGTAAAATTCCCCACAGATGTGAAGATACTACTTTTTCAGCCTCAGAATACGAAGTGGAAGAATATGCTATCAACCTTATACAGATTAATCCTCAAAGTATAGATGAATTTCTAACCCATCCTCTGGATTACAAAAAGTATCTTAAAGGAAAATATAATATTGCTTATTGGGCCTGGGAATTATTGGACTTTCCGGATGAACATGTAAAATATTTCAGCTTGTTTGATGAAATCTGGACACCAAGTAATTATTGTGTGGAAGCAATTTCTCAGAAATCATCCATTCCCGTGCTTAAATTTAGTCATCCGGTTACCGAAAACACTTCATCATTAGGGAGGGAAGATCTGGATTTGCCGAAAGATAAGTTTATTATTCTGACTTTCTTTGATTATCACAGTTCTATTAACAGAAAAAATCCTTTAGCTGTAGTAGAAGCATTTAAAAAAGCATTTGGAGAAGATGAAAAAGTTCTGTTGGTGATAAAAACTTCAGATGATAGGAAATTTCCTAAAGAATCCTCTATGCTGAAACAGGCAATAGGAAATTTAGCCAATATAAAGATAATAAACAAAGTCATTTCCAAAGAAGAGGTAGAAGGATTAATGAAAAATTGTGATTGTCTGATTTCCTTACATCGTTCTGAAGGGTTTGGCTTGACTATGGCTGAAGCCATGAGCGTTCAAAAACCGGTAGTTGCAACATATTATTCCGGAAATACCGATTTTATGAACATAAACAATAGTTTTCCGGTCCAATATAAATTAGTTAGTTTGGAAAACGATTATGCTTTATATAAAAAAGGGAATACATGGGCTGATGCGAATGTTGATCATGCTTCTGAATTATTAAAAAAAGTTGTTTATAACCTGGAAGAAACTGCCATAATAGCAAAAAAAGGTTGGGAAGATATTTGGGCTGATCTTTCTTTAGAGGCTGTTGGAGCAAAGATGAAAAAACGACTGGAACTGATAAATTCGAAACTTATACCGGAAAAAACTAATTCGGAAATTCGTCAAAAAATAGTAACATTTGAAGCAGAAAATCGAGAATTAGTAAAAAGAGTACATTATTTAGAAAAATCCCTGTACAATAAAATACGAAAAAAGGTTAATCGGTTTTTTAGCAAATTACGAGGAGAAAAATAATTATTTTTTTTGAAATGGATAAAATTGCAATTATTGTTCAGAGATATGGTAAGGAGATTAATGGTGGGGCAGAATTACATGCAAAACTATTAGCAGAGCAGCTAAAAGAAAAATATGAAATTGATGTTTTAACAACTTGCTCTATTGATTACATTACCTGGGGTAATCATTATTCTGAAGGAATAGAAGAAATTAATGGTATTAAGGTAATACGATTCAATACTAAAAAGAAAATTATACAGGAAGATCGTAAGCTAAGTGATTATTGGTATCAAAGCCAGAAATATTTAAAACGAAAAATGACTGTATTCAATTTTTGGTATTTAATTTTAAAAAGAAGAAAATATAAAATCAGGGATAATAAATTTATTGAATGGCAGGAAATGCAGGGGCCATTTTGTCCAGGATTAATTGATTACATAAAAGAAAGTAAAGATCAATACAAAGCATTTATATTTTTCACCTATTTATATTATCCTACTAACTTAGGAATCAGAGAAGTTGCAGATAAAAGTATTTTAATTCCTACAGCTCATGATGAACCACCTCTTTATTTCGGAGGGTTTGGCCGGTTATTTTCTACACCTAAAGTTATTATGTATAATACATTGTCGGAAAAGAATTTGGTGGAGGCGATCTATCCGGATTCTAAGAATAGAAAATCCGATGTTGCAGCTATAGGTTTTAATAAACCGGAGTTTAACTATGGCCAAATTCAAAAACCAGATTGTAAATATTTTGTTTATGTAGGGCGGATTGATATAAATAAAGGCTGTAAGGTTTTGGTTGATTACTTTGAAAGATTTGCAAAATCGTATGAGAAGGAAGTAAAACTTGTTATGATAGGAAATTACTTTATGAAATTAGAACCTTCTGAAAATGTTATTTATACAGGATTTATTGATGAAGCGAAAAAATGGAATTACATACAAAATGCCGAAGCTCTGATTATTCCTTCTCCCTATGAAAGTCTTTCTATGGTTACGTTAGAGGCGATGTCTTTAGGAAAACCAGTATTGGCTAATAAAAAGTGTGAAGTATTAAAAGACCATATAAAATTAAGTAAAGCGGGTTTTCTTTACATTACCTATGAAGAATTTGAGGGAAAGATAAAAAAAATATTAAACCTGTCGGAACAGGAAAAAAAAGAAATAGCCAATAAAGGAATATTCTATGTTGAAAAAAATTATCAATGGGAAACTATAATAAGCAAGTTTATAGACGCCATTGAGTATATAAATGATAATAGTTAAAATTAATGAAATGCAAACTTACAATAAATATTTAGCTGTTTAATAAAGAATTCGGATCAGAATTTTAACAAATTATTGAATAATAAAAGTAATTGAATAACTTTTTTAGTTAAAATATGAAAGATAGAATTAAAATATTATACTTTTTTCCTGAAAATCCGTTATTGAAAAATGCTGGAAATAAGACCCGGGTATTAAATCTTTTAGATTATTTTAAATCAAAGGATATTTTAGTAGATTTTGTAAGTGATGATATATTTGATTTTAAAACAGAAGAAGAAAAAGTACAATTAGTAAATAAAGGATTGGCTAATCAGGTTACGATTTTAAAAAGAAAACCTAAAAAAGATAATCTCTTTAAATACCTCACAGAATATAAAATTCCCAGAAAATTTTATAAAAAAAAAGGGCATTATAGTAGGGTTTGGTTTTATCATAAAATACATTTTAAACAATTATTAAAAGAAACAAAATATGATTACATTATCATTTCCTATATATTTTTTATGGATTTGATTGATAGAGAATATACAAAGGGAGCGAAAGTCATATTGGATACCCACGATTTTATAACAGCAAATTGTCAATATGAAAAAGATTTTTTATTAGGAGCTTGGTTTCAGGAAGAAATAGAAATAGCTAATAAAGCTGATGAAGTCTGGGCAATTTCCAATGATGAGTATTATGTTTTCACTCAGTTTTGTAAAAATGAAGTAAGATTAATTCCCTTTTGGGAAGAAGATAATACCAAAGAAGATATTAATATTCGTAAAGAATATGATTTGATTTATGTGGCCAGTGACAATCCACACAATATAAAATCGTGTCAATGGTTTTTTTCTGAAGTTTATCCTTTGTTACCCCCAACAATAACTATCTGTGTGATAGGAAAAATAACCAATCATGTAGAAGAGTATTCCAATGTTACTAAAATAAGATTTGTAGAAAGTCTGAAAGAATATTATCAGAGAACTAGAATATCTGTTTGCCCGATGCTTACCGGAACAGGAGTAAAAGTAAAGGTTATAGAAGCTTTGTCTTATGGTTTACCGATAGTTTGTACTTTAAGAGGAGTAGATGGTCTATCCAATAAAACCAATAATGGTTGTTGGGTAGCCGAGAATGAAAAAGAATTTGCTGAAAATATCATAAAACTATTAAATAATCCGGAATTATATAAAAAATACAAAAAACAATCCGTAGAATATTTTTTAGAAAATTATAGTAAAGAAATCGGATATAAAAAGCTGGATTCAATTTTTAGTAAAGAAAATGTAGATACTATACTCAGCAATAATATGAATTCTAATAAATTATAATCGAAAATTTACCTTAAATATATGAATGCCATTAGTAAGATATCGGTTATAATGCCAGTATATAATGTAGAAGAATTTCTGGAAGAAGCTATTGAAAGTGTTTTGAACCAAAGTTTTCAGGAACTGGAACTCATATTGGTCAATGATGGAAGCACTGATAACTCTTCGACAATCTGTGAGAAATATGTTGAGGAAGATAAACGAATAAAATATATTGAACAGAAAAATTCCGGAGTTTCTATAGCCCGTAATAAAGGACTTTCATTAGCAGAAGGAGAATACATCTTTTTTATGGATTCGGATGATACCATTGATTCGGATTTTCTGAAAACTTCCTATGAAACAGCAAAAAAAGAAGACAGCGATATAGTGGTAATTGGAGAGTATTATTGCAAACGACGGATACCCAATCCGGCAGCATTGCCAACATGCGCTCAATTATTACGACATGAGTTTTTAAAACAATATCCTGATATCCGGTTTCCTGAAAACATACAACCTTGTGAAGATGGTTTGTTCTCCCATCAGTTATTGGCATTAACAGATAAAACATCAGGAAATCCTGTAGGAATTTATGTATATCGGGAACATGAAAGACAAAATCATTTGGTGATTAATTCCAATACCGCCAAAGTATTGGAGCAAATTCCTTTATGGTTTAGGGTTTTAGAGCAATTTTATACCCGATATAATTTGTATCAGACAAAAGCTCTTCATTTAGCACGTTTTGTAGAACATGAACCGTTTGAATTCCGGTATTTAAGCATGCCTTTCAATCCGGAACAAAAAAAACAATTACATAAAATAATCGTAGATTTTATGGATAAAAATGTTTTTCCTTATTTATCCTCTCAGGAATTTGACTTCCTTACTACTTCATTTAAGATTTTTGTTAAAACCAAGGATAATAAGATTTTTGATTCCTATTTGTTACGAAAAAAAAGGAAGAGGAAAATACTGGTATTCCTGATAAGTTGTATTCCTTTAAGAAAAGTAAGAAGAAAACTAAGACAGCAGTTTTCAGATGATCAGTAAAATGAAAAATACTATTAAGACTCAATATCCTAGTTTTTTAATGGTTAATCATGTGAATATTATAACATCTCAATAACTTCCACAAGTTTTTTAGTCAGTTCCTTGCGGTGAAATTTTTGAATTTGAGAATGAGAATTTTGGGATAAATTGTTTTTCCATTTTTCATATTCACTAAGGATAAAAAACTTTAAATTATCTAGGTCGTCATAAGAAAAATGTTTCCCTGCTAGAGTTTGATTCAAGATAGTTTCCACATCTGCATTTTCAGGACCAATGGATAAAATAGTTTTTCCTGTAACCAGATATTCAAATAATTTTCCCGGAATAATTCCCTTGAACTTTTCCTCCGGAAAATTCGTAATCAGTAAAATATCCGAATCATTCATTTCGGAAACTGATTCTGAATGAGAAAGATACCCTTTATTTAGTATGTTAGATTGTAATGAACTGTCGTTTAAATCTTCCAAAATAGAATCTGCAATTTTTCCTACGAACTTCAATTGAAAATCGGCTTTAAAATCAGGATGTTGCTTTATCAACAGTTCCAGAGCTTTCCATAAATTATCAGGATTTCTCAGGGTTTCCAGCATTCCCACATAAGAAAGCGTGAATTTAGAAGTTTTTTCCTTTACGGAATTGAGTTCCGAATCAAAACCGTTGGTGATACAAACTACCTTTTTTGCTCCCAGTTTTTCAAAATTTTCCTTGTCTGTGTAACTGGTGGATAGAATGACATCTGCTGTTTGCATTACTTTCTTTTCCAGTTCCTTATGTTTTTGGTCGGAAGCAGTAATCAGTTTTAGCTGGGAATAATAAGAAATC
Source organism: Apibacter sp. (assembly GCA_031552575.1). Classification (GTDB taxonomy): domain Bacteria; phylum Bacteroidota; class Bacteroidia; order Flavobacteriales; family Weeksellaceae; genus Apibacter. The sequence continues at coordinate 222,069 of JAVBMH010000011.1, forward strand.
TGCGTCCACGGATCTCTAAAGTCTGCGATCCATTTCAGTTTCGGATTTTTATTCTTTAAACCTAACCCGATCAAATGCATGCTATGCGGAGGTCCGGTCGTAATAAGAATTTCAATCTGGTTTTCCTGTATGTATTTTTCCAGAAATTTAATCGAGGGTTGAATCCAGAATTTCCGGGCATCAGGAATAAAAAAATTCCCCCGGATGAATACAGAAAACTTCGATAATAAACCTTGTTTTTTCAAAGTTTCAAATTGTCCGGCCTTAAAATCCTTATTGTTTTTAGTTAATTTTTCAGCGATTTGGTAAGGTTCCCATATCGGTTTTTTAATGATTTTTGCCTTTGGGTTTACATCATCAATCAGACTTTTATCAATAACAGGGTAGGATGGATTTTCCGGAATATATACATGAGGTTCATATCCGAATTCAGGTAGATATTTGGTAAATTTTAACCATCTCTGTACTCCCGGTCCACCGGCAGGCGGCCAATAATAAGAAACGATTAAGATTTTTTTATCCATGATTATTTTTAAGAGCCCTCGGTTTCCGTTACTTTCTTTTTCCTGAAATCCCAGAATAACAAACCGGCACTCAGAATAATAAATATTCCGAATGAAATCAGTGTGATGGTTTTTCCTTTGTGGATCACAGGCGGATCAAAAGTAAAGTTGATTGTATGTTGTCCGGCCGGAATCTTTAAAGCTCTCAAAATATAATTAGCCCGGTAAATATGAGCTTCCTTTCCGTCAATCGTAGCAACCCAACCATGGGGATAATAAATTTCCGAGAAAACCCCTAACTTCTCCGTTTTACTGTTGGAAACATAAGTCAGATTGTTCGGTTCATACTGTTTCAACTCAATAGAAGAAAGAGTATCGGAAGATGCCGAAATATTCAATTCTTTTTGATAACCAGAACTTATAATAGCTTGTCTTTTATTATTGATTTTTCCAAGTCGGGTAATTTCCTCATCTGCATTTTTAGCAAAAACCAGATCATTAACAAACCAAGCGTTTCCGTTGTTGTTCGGATTAGGTATAACATGAATGGTGGAATCTGCCGAAATAATGTATTTCGTGTTCAACATATCCAGAATAGGAAGGTTTAAACTATCTGAAAGATAAAAATCAATAACATCCTGATATCGTCTTAGTTTAGCTCCATGATAACCGCCTATAGATTGATGGAAATAGGAAGTATTGGTTTCATTGAATGGACTTAGAAGCAAATTAAACACCCGGTAATGAGCTTTATCCTTTTCCCGGATAGCTTCTAAAGCCTGATTCACAGGAACCGCGTTTACAATGCGCGCCAGAGTCGGATCGTTTTCTGCTTTTTGGATTTGTGTTTCACTTACTTCCGTAGGAAACGGATTTCTATAATATTGTTTATCAACAAAATTTTCATCATTCAAATATCTTTTATCCACTATCCATAAATCAATTAGACAAAGAGCTGCAATTGCCAGAATGGCGTATTCCGATTTGAATGATTGAATTTGGGCTGCAAATAGTAAAATGGCTGTAACCAAAACGAAGAAAAAGGTTCTCAATACATCCGATTGAAACAAATCAAAACGATCTTTCTGTATAGCTTCCAGTATTTCACCACTTATGCTGTTTCCTTCCAGTTGTGTATGGAAATTGAATAAGCTCATTCCGAACAAATAGAAAATCAGAAGGATTCCCAAAGTAATTCCGGAAGTGATAAATAAAACTTTCTTTTTGTATTCAAGAGTTAAAGTTTCATCTTTAAAATAGGAATAAATACCCAGTAATGCGAGTAAAGGCAAAGTGAATTCTGCTATAACGAGGGCAGAAGATACAGCCCGGAATTTGGCATATAATGGGAAATAATTAATCATGAAATCGGTGAATATTCCGAAATTTTTCCCCCATGCAAGGAAAAAGCTTAGTATAGTTGCAGCAACCAGCCACCATTTGTATCTTCCTTTATAATAAAACAGAGCCAGAATAGCCAGAAAAATAACTACAGCTCCCTGATAGGCAGGTCCTGCCGTTCCTGGTTGTTCCCCCCAATAAGAACCATTGAAAGCCTTTTGGAACTGGGCATATTCTTTTTCTGATTTTAAATTCTGTTGCAAAGCAGGTTGAAGATGGTCAGGTTTAAAAGCCTTTTCATTATTTCCTCCACCCATAAAATTAGGAATAAACAAATTTACGGTTTCCAGTATTCCGTAACTCCAATGAGTGATGTAATCCGTATCTAATCCTTGATCTGAAACTTTATTGTATTTATTTACAGTTAATTCCGATTTTCCCCGTGTGGTTTCCTGTGAATACTCATAAGTGGAAAGTAAGCGAGAAGAATTCATTCCTGCGGATAAAAGAATGGATAAAACGAATAATCCGGTGGAAATCGCAAAAGATTTGAATGTTTTTTCCTTAAAAGCATTTATTAGTTCCACCAATCCGAAAATTCCCAATGCCAGAAACAGATAATAGGTCATTTGCGGGTGATTGGCAGCAATTTGCAGAGATAAAAATAAGGTGGAGAGGATAAATCCCCAGATGTATTTTCTTTGATATAATAAGTAAACTCCGGCAACAAAAGGTGCAAAATAAGCAATGGTATGTACTTTGGCGTTGTGTCCGGCGCCAATAATAATAAAAAAATATGTGGAAAAAGCAAACATAATACTTCCCAGAAGCGCATATTTCCAGTTTTTCAGCCAGACCATTCCCAAAAGGAAAAATCCGCTTAATAATAAAAATATGTAGCTGGCCGGAGTAGGGAAGATGCGTAATACCTTATCTATACTTTTAATGACATCCGAATGAAAAGCAGCTCCCATTTGGTAAGTGGGCATTCCTCCAAACATAGAATTGCTCCAGTAGGTATCTTCACCGTGTGCATTCCGGTAATCTTCCAGTTCATGGGCTCCTCCTTTATAATGGATAATGTCCGGTTGGGATATGTATTTTCCTGATAATAACGGAGTGAAATAAGTGAAGGAGATAATGGTAAACAGAACCAGACATCCTATGACCGGAAGTAAGTATTTAGTTTTTTTCATTTTCTTTTTTTGTTTCGATTTCTTCGTAATCGACTGTTTCCGCATCCCAGTTTATATCTTTTTTAAGAGAAGATTTTGGTTTCTGTTGCTGATTGAACTGGTTGGGTTTTGAAGGGTTATTACTGGGTACATTCGGACTGAATAACCGATTGAGAAATTTAAAAACAAAATAGGCAACAACTGCAAATAAAATAAATTCTAATAACCTTCCCATTTTTTACTGTTTTTACTGATTTTTAATTAATATAGGTGTTGTTTATGGTTTTTTGTACTACTTTTTCAGACTGATTTCCTTTTTTGGCTGACCGGGTTTCAGTAGCAGTTATGTTGAAATTAGCACTGGAAATCCAGCCTGATTTGTTATCAATAATGATTTTTCCGGTCTGGTTGCCGCTGAATGATATTTTATAGGTAACACCTTCTTTGGTATCGGATTTTGACTGAGACGGGAGAGATCCCTGAATTCGTATTTCCGTGGTGTTTTCATCCACTTTTACTAACTGATTGTATCCTTGATTTTTTCGGGAAGGATCATTATTCCATTTTTCTCCTATTTTTAATCCTTTAGTAGGAAATACGGTCATGGAGCTTTCAAATTGAGCTTTAAGTACTTCCGGATTAATGCCTTGCTTTAAAGCCGTCATGAAGTCATCCAGTTCTTTTCCTTTTAAATCTCCGCTTAATGAGGATTTTGCCTTGTTATAAATAGCATCAATTCCACTGATATTGGAAATTTTCCCATACATATCCATGTCCATAGTGAATGTATTTTCACTGATTGCTTTTTGAATTTTCCACATTCTTGCCTGATCCGGATTGTCAGGTTTTTTTCCGTTCGTATCGAATACCACTTGTTGTCCTTCAGCCTTGGTAATTACTTTTTTTCCGCTAAGTTTAACTTGTAGATTATATACTTCGTCTTTGATACTTATTACGGTAAAGCTTACAGGTTCATAGGTTTCTTGTGAAATAGTCTGACTTTTATCTCTGAAAGTAGTGATTTGTTTATTGATGGACTTGGAATTGAGAGTATAGGTTTTTCCTGTTTCCAACACATATTTTAAATGATATAAACTATCCTTGTCCTGATAAATTCCGGTTTCTATTACAGGTGCTTTTTCCACAGAAATATCATTGGAAGAATTGTTATTGCTGGTTGATGAGGCATTTTCTTTACTTTGACTAACAGAAGAACCTAATTGTTTTGACTGCTCGTTGTTTTTACAAGATATAAACATTGCTGCCAGTAGGGAAAATGGTATGATCAGTGATTTTTTCATCAGGTTAAAAATTTCCCGCAATTTACTAAAGATAATTTTTATATAGATTAAAAAGAAAGAAAAACCTGGAATATTTAACAGGTTATTAGGAAATATTTTTCACATAAGTTATAAAACCTAAAAGAGTAAAAAACTATACACCAAAATCCCTATTTTTGTAATTGTATAACAAAACTGAGTTTTTTGAAAAATCAGCGAAAAATATCTGAGTTTACAGATGAAGAACTTCTGAAAAAATATGAGGAAACAACGGATTCCGAATATTTCGGAGTGCTTTATAACCGTTATATTCCCTTGATCTACGGACTTTGCCTGAAATATTTACAGGAAGAAGAAAAAGCTCAGGATGCTGTGATGCAGATATTTGAAAATTTACTTCCCAAAATTCTGAATTATAAGATTGTTACTTTTAAAACCTGGATTTATTCCGTAGCTAAGAATCATTGTTTGCAGGAAATTCGTTCCGGAAAGAAAGAAATCGTCGTAGATTTTAATGCGGAAATTATGGAATCCGGGGAAATTTTGCATCTATTGGATGAAGGAAATAATGAAGATAAATTCAAGATTTTGGAAAAATGTCTGGAACAATTACCTGAACCTCAACGTATATCTATTGAAATGTTTTTTTTTCAGGAAAAATCATATGTGGATATTACGGAAGATACTCAATATGAGTTGAAAAGTGTGAAAAGTTTTATACAGAACGGAAAAAGAAATCTGAAAATTTGTATAGAGAAGAACCTGAAGTGAAAAATTTATTAGACTACATATACGGAGAAAGGAGAGGAAAGAGGGCCCACGATCTGGAACGCGAGGCTATGCAGGATCCTTTTTTACAGGATGCTCTAGACGGATATGATTCAGTGAAGGGGAAACACGGGGAAAATATATCCCGAATGCAGCAGGAAATACTATCAAAGACTAAGAAGAAAAAATCAGGTACTTTTTATTGGTATGCTGCTGCCAGTGTTTTGCTTCTTATTTCAGTGGGAATTTATATTTTGTTTCAAAATCAGGAAAAAAATAGCTCTCAAGAAATAGCCTATCAGGCAGAAGTAAAATTAGAAGATACAAATACTGACACAATTTCCTCCTTCTCACAAAAGGATGAAAAATCAGCACCTTTAGAAAATACGAAACCTTCACAGCCTTTCAGGCAGGAAGCCAAAGAAAATGCTCCGTTAGCACAATTGTCTCCTCCGGTTTCCAAAACGGAAACACCATCAGAAGATTATTGGGTATATGAAGATCATTCCGACAAAAGGATGAAAGAAGCTGTTTCTCCTCCTGCTCCGGCACCATCCATAGCAATGGATAAAACATATGATGAAAAAAGTATTTCCGGAATTTCTCAAAATGATAAAGATATTGTATTGGATGGAGCAACAACGCAATCAAAACAATATGAAGTAGATACGCTAAAAGAAGAAGATCCTCTGGCTGAAGTCATAATTGGTTATAAAAGCAAGAAAAAAAGAAAAGCTGCTGACATTGCGGTTGCAAGAGGAGAAGTAAAAGCTATTCCTGTTATCGGAACGGATGCGTATAATAAATATTTGAAAAACACTATTTTTCTTTCCAAGAACACCGAATGTGAACAAGCTCAAGGAACAGCAATTTTAGAGTTTACGGTGGATTCTTCAGGAAGACCTCAGAATATCAAGGTAATTCAGTCTTTATGCAAAGCCCTTGATAATCAGTTGATAGATTTGATTAAAAAAGGCTCCGACTGGACGGAAGGACAAGGACGAGTGGAGTTTATCCAATAAGTAAGAAGTTAGAATTACGATTTACGATTTTTGATTTACGAAAAAAGAAAAAATCAATCTGATTTACTCATTGGCACATTAACAAATTATCTTTTTACTTTTTATAAAATAATCTACTTGGTAAAATTAATCGGGGTTTGCAGGTTTTTATAACTGCTGAGATCTGCTTTTAAAGAACCTACAGCTAATTCTGCTTTTATTTGTATCGGTACATGGTTATCATCATCGGTAACCCACATGGTAACACTTTCCTGTTCTTTAAATACTCTTCCGGAAAGAACAGAAGGCCTTATTTTCAGGCATTTTACCGTCCCAAAATCAGATTTTATATTCTCTCTTCCCAGAATTTTAAGTCTGAAGTTTAAAGTTTCATTATCCATGAATATATTCAGACTTATAAAATCTCCGGTCTTGTACTTATCCGTGTTCATGTTTCGCAGATAATAAAATGCAGAAATCATATCGTGCATTTGTCCGGTAAAAGTATAGTTTTTAGAAGTTTTGTCCTTGTTGTTGGTGTAAGTGATCTTTTTATTTGCCTGGTCTATAATCATAGTCTGATCCCGTTGATAAGAACCTTCTTTTATTTTTCGGATAAATTTGGAAGATAGTAAGGTAGATTTATCCATGAAAGTTTCATACCGATCTTCCACTTTAAAAAATACTTTTACAGCTCCGGTAGAATATCCTTCTCCTACAACATGGTAGTGAGGTTTGCCATTATAGGGGGTTTCACTGTTTGTTAAGGTAGCGTACCCAGCATTGAGAAGTCCGTAATGAATTCTGTATTTTAAAAACTCTCCATCCTTGAATTGTTCCCCAGAAGAAGTTGAATCTGCAGATAAATAAATAAACAATAAAGATGAAAACAATAAAAGAGTTAATAATTTTCTCATGAATCCATTTTTAAAACAAACGGGCCTTATTATAATAAAAAGACCTGATTGTATGATTGAATGAATTTACCTAAATCAAACTTGTTGCCAAAAATTATTTTACCAAAAAAATAAGACTAAATTTAATCGGTAATATTAATTACTTCTTCTATTTCAGGAACATGTTTTTTTATAGTTGATTCGATTCCTAATCGTAATGTACTCTGATTGATGGAACAATCGGAACAAGCACCTATAAGTTTTACTTTTACTTTATTGTTTTTAACTTCAATAAGTTCCACGTCTCCACCGTCAGAAACCAAAAACGGACGTATTTCCTTTAGTGCATTGTTTACTCTGTCTGTAAGTGTATTCTCCATATCAGTTTAATTATTTAGTTGAGCAACCGGCCATGGTGGTAATCCTTACGGCTTCGGTTGGAGGTAGGTTTTCATTTCTTTTCACCAGGCTTTGAATCATATTTTTACATATGTTCATATAAACGGAAGGTATGATATCATCTTCCTGTAAAGCGGCCGGTCTTCCGTAGTCGGAAGCTTCTCGTATGGACTGAATGATAGGGATTTCTCCTAAAAGAGGTAATTCCATTTCTTCAGCCAATTTTTGCACTCCTTTTTTACCGAAAATATAATATTTGTTTTCAGGTAATTCCTTCGGAGTAAAATATGCCATATTTTCAATTAGGCCCAAAACAGGTACGTTGATTTCTGGCATTCTGAACATGGCAACTCCTTTTCTTACATCAGCCAGTGCCACGTGTTGGGGCGTACTTACAATTACCGCACCGGTAACAGGAACTTCCTGTACAATGGAAAGATGAATATCACCGGTTCCCGGAGGAAGGTCTATAAGAAGGAAATCCAGTTCTCCCCAATTGGCATCATGAAGTAACTGGTGGATAGCTTTGGAAGCCATAGCTCCACGCCATACAACTGCCTGGTTTGAGCCGGAAAAAAAGCCTAAGGAAAGTAATTTTACGCCATAACTTTCCACCGGTTCTATTTTATTGTCTTTGGATCCGGGTTTTTCATTAATTACGTCAAACATAGTAGGAATGGAAGGACCGTAAATATCAGCATCCAGTAATCCGACTTTAAATCCCATTTTAACCAGTGAAATGGCAAGATTGGAAGCCACAGTAGATTTTCCTACTCCGCCTTTTCCGGAAGCAATAGCAATGATATTTTGAATACCGGGAATAGCATTCCCTTTTATCTGAGGTTTTTCAGGAACTTCTACAATTATATTCAGTTTTAGTTTGATATCTTTTCCGAATTTTTCTTCGAATGCTGAATGCATGGCAACCTCCATTCTTTTCTTTTCGTGCATGGCAGGAGAGTGGGAAAGCATATCTATCATTACCGAATCTCCCATGATCTGAATATTTCTGACAAGATCATCAACCTCAATTTCCTTTAAAAAGCTCTTTATTTCCTCTTTATTTATCATCTTTTTTGGTTGGAATAATTAATGTTTTATCTAAATTTTCACAAATTTACTAATCTTACCGGATTAATGAAACACTTTTTTAGAAAGAATATAAATAATGAAATAGGTAAAATAAATATAGATCCGTTGCGGATTATTTTGTTATTCCGATAGAGAAACTAAAGATTAAATAATAATTGATGCAATTGAACATAATCAGGATAATTTTGATTGTATTTTTTCGTTATTTTATTTTAAGTATTTTTGTTAGGTTATAAATTTATATGTTCATGAAAAAATTGTTTTCTATTTTGTTGATTTTAGTATCATTTATTGGTTTTTCGCAGGAAAAGAAAATGTATTACCGGGGAGATTCCAAAATTGATCCGTCTCTTATTGACGAGAATGTGGGAGATAGTATAAAAAAAGTAAATACTATTTTTCATTTTAAGAACGGAACACGAAGTCATTACATTAAAGTAATGAATCTGGCAGGTAAAACCTATGCACAGGGAATTAGCGAATATGTGGTTCTCGACTTTAACAGTAAAAAAGGAGGAGATTTACACCGCAAAGTGGAAAACCTGACTCATATAAAGCTGGAAGATGGGAGATTTATTTCCGATCAGCTTAAATTTTCTTTTGTTTTTCTCAAAGAAAAAGGAGTTAATTATGAGAAATCCATGCCGGCCATTAAAGCAATGGTTTGTACCAAAGATAAAAACAGCAGTTTCACTTCATGCAGGCTGAATGATGATGAGGTAAAAATCATTCCTGATGAGTTTCCCGGAAAATATCCCCAGTCGTCTTTTGTAAGACTGGGAGCAGAAGATCTTAAGAACATGAAACCTAAAGAGTTAGATTTGATGAAAAAGGAAATTTATGCCCGTTATGGATATCGGCTTCCTGAAAAAGCGGATATGGATTATTTTTTTAAACAGAACTGGTATGAGCCGATTGTGGATAATAAAATGATTCAACTCAATGAAATAGAAATAGATAATATGGCTATGATTGATCTTTACCTGGGAGGAGGTGAGTACAAAAGCCTGAATAACAAGAGCTATAGCTATATTTTTCCATTGGAAACCACAAGTTCTACCTTGTACCATGACAAAGACATTTTAAAAAGTATAAAATATACAAAGCAGGATAGTTTAAGCGGAAATAAATGTTTGCTCACAGATTTTAATAAACAGGGAATTTCCATTGGTCAGTTAGATTGTATGACGAACAAAAATAATTACGTAAATTATTTTAAAGATAATTTTCTGATTCAACATGTGGATCAGCTCAATGATACCTATTATTATTATAATGATAACGGGTTTCCGTCCAAGACAGTGAGGTTGGATTATCAGACTGATACAACTGAAGAAACGTATTTTACTTATGATGTAAATGGAAATATCACAAAAAAAGATATATACCAGAATAATGATTTTAATAGTACTCTTTACTATGAATACGACCGGGATAATAATTTATTGAGAGAGTATTACAAGGATGAAGATGGGGCAGTAGTGATGCCAGTAGAATTTTTTTATGATGATGATAATGTGAAAACAGGATTCTTAAGAAATGAAGAATTCCAGTGCGATTATTCCTTTAACGATCAAAAAGATATTCTGACTAAATCTATGTGCTATCAGAAAACCGGAAAGGATACTAAGGAAATGAGAAGTAAGACGGAAAATACAGTAATGGAAACCAATAGAGGGAAAAAAGACAGATTGCTTTCTTTCAAACTAACCGAATACGAAAATTATAAATACAGTTTTTCAATTACAGAATTGAAGTATTATTAGATTTTCTTTACGATTTAAAAATTTGTAGGAATTCCTGTTTGTAGCTGGAAGAAATTTCAATTTTGGTCAGGTCGTTCAAATACCACATATCCGTCCGCACCTTTGTGATAGGATTTCACAAAATTCACATTGATGATATGGGATTTATGTACCCGAACAAAAGGAAAGGAAAGAATGTTTCTGACCCAGTGATTGGGACAGTTTAAAGAGCCCTGACCGATAAAGAGTGTTGGTTTGCGTATCTTGGGAAGATCCTCAAATACCAATAGAGAACAACAATATACAGGAAAGCCGGAATTTCATATTCAAAGGTTATGTAAAGTAAAACAATTTTAAACATTTTAACTAAAGAATTTACTCATTCATCAGTGCAGTTCATCTATTTTTGTCTTTTGGTATCGTTTTTAACGTTTAGTTTTGTTATTATAAATGTAATAAATTCACAGTTATGAGAAAGATGTTTTTAGTAATAACGAGTCTTCTGTCAATTTCCTTTTTTGCAACTTTTCATGCACAGGAAAACAAACAATTTCCTTTAAGGGAGATCAATTCCGGATTGGAGAAATCTTCACATATAAAAATAGTAGTTTTTACGCCTTCCGTCACGGAAAAAACGGAATATGCATCTATGATTATACAGGCTTTCAGAAATTATTTTATAGAAAAACTGGCTTTTGCTCCAAAAGACAGAGAAAAGGCAAATGTGGATGTGATTTTGGTATCTCAGAGAAATGGGGAGATTAAACAGCTGGAAGTTAACAAAAAGAAAAAAGAACAAATTCTTTTTGATGAAAGAAGTACACAGGAAATATATTCCAATCTCTTTAATACCGAAGGAATACAGGTTTTCTATGGGATTAATGAATCGTTGAGAAGTCAATTGAATTTACCGTCTTTTGAGGATTCTCAATCTGATTCGGTTCTTTTTTTACTGGATGAAACCAATACAATTGTATGGAGGGATGATCACTATCGTGGACAGGGAGAACATTTGAAGCCGTTGGAATATAAGGTGAAGGATCTTTTTGGGCTTCCGTATCCGCAAGTGAAACCGTCAGAAGTATTTTTAAAAGTGGGAGATAAGGCTCCGGATATTCTGGTTAATGGAAAAAAACTTTCTGAATATTGGAGAGAAGTAAAAGTGTTAGCTTTTTATCCGGCAGCATATAGTGGTAAATTTGATACCGCTGTAATAGCTAAAAGAATTTCAGTGCATCAGGCTACCATGATGTCGTGCGCCATGCATATTGTTTCTTTTGACGGGTTGTCTTCTAAGATTGGAGGAATGGGAGGAGCTGTTTATTTTGCGGTTTCCGAATCCACTCCTGAGATACTGGAAAACTGGAAACGAGCGTTGGGAACTTACCATATTCAGTATGTTAATGATCCGGATTATTCTATTTCACAGGCTTTTGGGGCCTATAATTTGGAAGGATATAATAACCGGATAACAGTAATTATTGATAAGGATGGAAAGATAGCCTATATGGATTCTGATTATAAACTGGGTAAAGAAGCAGAAATTCAGGAAGTAATCACTAAACTGCAATCAAAATCATAAAATATATTATTTATAAAGATATAAAAACATCAAAGTCAATAAATTACAATTTATTGACTTTGATTTATGAAAAATAATAAGTTAGTTTTCAATAATTAGTTTTTTAATAAATTTTTTTTATGTGTTTTGTTTTTTTAGGTTTAATTTATGTAATCAAAAATATTTAATTTTTTAGTGAGTAAACTTTTATTTGGCAAAATAGCAAAAGCTCAAAAGAAGCCATTAAAACTCAACTTTTTACTTAGGAAAGAATTATAAAAAATGTATCAAGAATAAATATTATGCTAAATTACATAAATAATTGGATTATCCCAAAGAAAAGATAGAATAAATGAAAATAAGTTTTTGTTTTTGATTATTGATTTTCATTTTATTAAATCTATTTTACAATAATGAGAATAATATGTGTAATGTAATTAGCGTGACCTTTCAACAAAAAGATGGACAAAAATTTAAAACCTAAGCTGCGAATTGTTTATGTAAGTTTCCCAAAAAGTTGGACACAAAAATACCCCTATCCGAATGGAAAATCAAGGGTTGGATAATAGTTCTTTTACCCGTAGCCATTTACGTTTAATATTTTACACATCATCTCAATGGGATATAAATGTTTATAACTTGCTATAAATTGGTAGAGTTCCCATCGATCCTGGAGAAAATGTGTACAGCTTTTTTTAAGATCTCCAGTTCTAATTCCTTGGCTTTTAGTTCTTTCTTTAGTCTCTTGATTTCCTGGTCTGCTGTTGTATTGTTGTGTCGGGATTACTCACTAGACGGTGTTCTGCACGCTACTTATACAATCTCTCTACATTAATACCCGGTTCATCTGCCAGTTCTTTGACGTTATTCCGCTGATAACTCAACTGAACTGCATGTTCTTTGAATGGTTTACTGTAAAATTGCTTTTTCATTTGATTAAGGTATTTATTTTACAGCTCTTGAATTTAGTTTTTGTCTCAACTAAGGCAGCCTTGGTTTGTATGTTATATATTATTCTCTAAAATTCTGCATTATTCGGAGTTCGGGGGAAAGGGATCACGTCCCGGATATTTCCCATTCCGGTAACGAACAGAACCAGTCTTTCCAGTCCTAATCCGAAACCTGCATGAGGAACCGTTCCGAATTTACGGGTATCCAGATACCACCAAAGTTCTTCTTCATCCACATTCATGTCCTTCATTTTCTGTTTCAATACTTCCAGTCTTTCTTCTCTTTGTGATCCGCCGATAATTTCACCTATTCCCGGGAATAAAACATCCATAGCACGAACGGTTTTGTTATCGTCATTCAAACGCATATAAAATGCTTTGATTTTTGCAGGATAGTCGAACAAAACTACTGGTGTTTTAAAGTGCTTTTCCACTAGGTATCTTTCGTGTTCGGATTGTAAATCTGCTCCCCAGTCTTCAATCGGATATTTAAATTTCCCTTTTTGGTTGGGTTTGGAATTTTTCAAAATGTCGATGGCTTCGGTATAACTTAGCCGAATAAATTTATTTTTAAGTACAAAATCCAGTTTTTCAAGAAGATTGTGTTCCGATTTTTCTTCTTTGGGTTTTTGTTTTTGTTCCTCTTCAAATCGTTTATTGAGGAAATCCAGATCTTCCTTGCAGTTGTCTACGGCATACTGAATGCAGTATTTTAAGAAATCTTCGGCAAGATCAATATCTTTTTCCAGATCATAGAAGGCCATTTCAGGTTCTACCATCCAGAATTCCGCCAAATGCCGGGTAGTGTTTGAATTTTCTGCCCGGAAAGTAGGTCCGAAAGTATAGACTTTTCCTAATCCCATGGCTGCGGCTTCGGCTTCCAGTTGTCCGGAAACGGTAAGGTTGGTTTTCTTTCCGAAAAAATCCTGGGAAAAATCGGTTTTTCCTTCTTCATTTTTAGGGATATTGTCCAGATCGAAATTTGTCACGGCGAACATTTCTCCGGCTCCTTCCGCATCCGATCCGGTTATGATCGGAGTATTGATATAGCAAAATCCGTTTTTATTAAAATATTGGTGAATGGCGAAGCTCAATGCATTCCGAACTCTCATTACTGCTGCAAAAGTATTGGTTCTGAAACGCAGATGTGCCTGTTCACGTAGCTTTTCCAGTGAATGACGTTTGGGTTGTAAAATGGTTTCCTGCACATCATCCGGACTGGCATATCCATAAGTTTTTATTTTGTTTGCCGTTACTTCAATTTCCTGTCCTGAACCTTTGCTTTCCACAACAATTCCATCTATCCGCAGGGCTGAGGCAGTGGTGATTTGTTTTAAAATTTCCTGATCAAAATTATTGAAATCGATTACAATTTGAAGATTATTTTGTCCTGAGCCGTCATTTAGTGCTATGAACTGATTGGAACGGAAGGAACGTACCCATCCTTTAACAATGACTTCTTCATGTAAGGCTTTTTTGCCTTTAGATAATAATTCTTTAATACTGTAAACTTTCATTTAATTTTTATTTTTAAGAGGAAACAAAGGTAATGATTTTTAGATAATATATGTAATTAGCTAATAGAGTAATGGAAAGATAGGTCAATTATGTTATGGATTATTTTATTTTGTTGGCAATTGTTTGTTATTATTGTTTTTTTGACGGATCGGATTTTGTTTTTTCCGGTTGGATGTTTTTATCCTGATATTCGGAATGTGTGATAACTTTTTTCAGAACGGCATCTATACTGTCATTGGTTTCATTGGGATCTGGTTCCTGCAAATGTAAAGGGTAATCTCCAAACAGGGAAGATAGTCTTAATGCGGAATATATGGCTCTTGAGTATTTATTTCCGATGGCAATAATGGTTACTTTTTCATCCAGAAGGTGTACAAAAATTGCGTTGCTGCCGTGCCACCATCCGGTATGGTAAATTAATTTTTTTCCATTATCAAAAATTATCATTCTTATTCCCAATCCGTAGTTTTTTACTCCGGCTTTTTCGTTGCTGTAAGGAGTAAACATAAGTTCAAGTAAATCTTTTCGTAAAAAGTTGGGAGCATACATGGCCTGACTTAAACGGAATAGATCTTCGGGTGTGGTATATAGGTTTTTGTCTCCGTAAACCAGATCTAGGTGATCAAACGGATAGGGTTTTCCTTTGGCATAGTAGGAAGTATTTGCAGTGGCCAAATTTTTTTCCTGAAATATATAAGAATGGTTCATTCCCAAAGGTTTAAAGATCATTTTGTCCAAAGCTTCAGGAAAAGGTTTTTTAGTAACTTTTTCTACTATTAAAGCCAACAGGGCAAAATTGGTATTGGAATAGGAAAAGTGACTGTCCGGTTGGGATTGTAGTTCGGGTTTAAAGGTTGCGTACAGATTCAGCACATCCTGATTGGTCATCTTTTTACTTTTGTCCCAGCCTTTGGTTTCATCTACCAAATAGGAATAATTGGATAATCCGCTGCGGTGACTTAGTAATTCTTTGATGGTAATATTGGGATAAGGGAAAGTAGGAAGAAATTCGGTTACTTTTTGACTTAGTTCAATTTTTCCTGCTTCCACCAGTTTCAGAATGGCCAGAGAAGTTACTATTTTGCTTACTGAGGCAACATGCATGGGAGTGGTGGATGTAATAGGTGTTTTTGTTTCTATATTTATATATCCTGCATACTTTTCAAAAAGAATAGAATTTCCCCTGCCGACTAAAAGTCCACCGCTTAAATTTCCTGCTTGCCAGATGGAAGTGAAATAGTTATTCAATTGTTCTTTAATCAGAGCGTCTTTTGTGGAATGATTATCTTTTTCGGTAAATATGGTTTCAAAGTTTATGTTGTAATATCCGGGAAGAGATTCATCTGCGGTTTGAGTGGATTTATCTGAACCTTCGGATTTTTTACACCCGAAAGTAGTGAAGGTCAGGATAGTAGTGGAAATTAATAATACAAATATTTTCTTGTGCATTCTGTCTTTCTTTATAATGTCAATTTGTAAAGGGGTGCAAGTTAGAATTTATAGTGTTAAATTTTTCATAAATAATTGGTAAAATTTATTTTAAATCTATTAAGGTTGTTTATTTATTTCTGCTAATATACATAGGTTCTTATCCTGTGTTTTAGTGAAAATCAGATATTTATCTCCACCTTCCGTTAATTTGTATTTTTTTTTGATTTCTTCGATTTTTAAAGGATAATTCCGGATGATGATATTATATTTTTTTCGTTCAGATTTTGAGGGATTAAAAGAAGAATCAAGCGTTAAAAAGATTCTTCCCGGAAAATCAGGAATAATTTCATCGGATGTATAGATATGTGTGTTAGGATGGAGTTTTTCAAGATCATATTTACAGGCAATGAGTTTAAAAGCTCCGGATTTTAAAATGGATGCATTGGGTATATACAAATGTGATTTAGGCTGTGAATAGGATGGAGTAGGTGCTTGTTTTTCTTCCAGCCAGTGAAGTGAAAATTCAGGTTGCCCGGATTCCAGATTATAACAATGAATTAAAGGATTTTCATTTGTTTTTTCTTTTTCAGTATTTAATTTGATCAGTAATTCTTTTACTTCATTCTTTAGTGAAATAATATGAATGTCTGAAATAGGAAGCTGTTGAATAGTTTGCTGCAAATCGAGCAGGGGAGAGAGTTTGATGAAAACCTGAGAAGATGTTTCTATTAATTTTTCCTGAAGTGTAAATACATTAGGAATCAGATCTTCCAACAGGATTTTTTTGTTTTTATTTTCATCCCTTCGGGATGGATCCAAGTAAACAAAGTCGAAATGAGAGGAATTTTCCGAAAGAAAATCTTCTGCGGTTTTATTGATAAACGAACAATTTTCCCTTTTTAAAACAGAAAAGTTGTGTTTCACTGTTTCCAATAATTCCGGATTGGGTTCAATATAGTAGAATTCTTCTGTTTGTTCGGAAATGAAATAACTATCGATTCCTGTTCCTCCGGTGAGGTCTGCCCCTTTTTTTTCTGAAATAAGTTTTTGTTTGAATTTTGCGGTTGATTCGGATGAAGCTTGTTCTAAATTAAGGTGAGGTGGATAGATGATTTCTTCTTCTTTCAGTAAAAAGGGAAATTTAGATCGGGCAATTTTTTTTCCTTGTATTTGCTGAACAATTTCCAATGAGGAAACTTCTTTGAAAGGCGATTTTTTCATCCGTAAAATGGAAATATCCGAGTTTAAATTGTCTGAAATATAGTGTTGTACTTCTTTTTGTAACAGATTTTTATTTATCACGTGTATTCCTTTTTATGATATTGCTAAAATAAAGTATATATTTTAATTCGTTGTTGGTTCTACCGGGAAAGTTATTATCATTATTTTATAGGTTTGTTGTTTGAAAATAGTAGTATGTATTCAAAAGAAGAAGCATTTCAAATCAAGAAAAAATTTTGGACTCTTTTTGGGCAATATATGTCACTTCATCGGCCATCAGAAGGAAAGAAAGTTAATTGGTTTATAAGACAGGAATTAAGGATTTATATTTCAGGGTTGAAGTGGATAACCGTTCAGCTTCTGTGTTTATTGAAATGGCACAAAGAGATTTGGTTGTTCAGCAATTGTTGTATGAGAGATTTGAAATGTTTCGGAACATATTGCAAACTTATCTGAAAGAAGACTGGGTCTGGATTCAGGAAAAGTATGATGAACAAGGAAAGATAATAAGTATTATAGAGGTAAAAATGGAAAATGTAAGTGTTTTTCGTGAAACGGACTGGATAATGATTTTTTTCGTTTTTAAAGCCTCGATTATTGGCTTTAGACAGGTTTTGGGTGGATAATAAGAATGCTTTTGAGAATTTTCAAAATTAAATTATATGGAAAGTCAGTTGAATTTTAAGATAATGACACCGGATTATAATAAAAAAGATTACCTATGGGTAGGTAATCTCAATCAATACTCAATCAGTTGTAATAATTTTTAAATGAAAAAATTATGCTCTCTTGTCCTTTAGTGTGTTCTTTTTTAGTGTTAATTAAGCTCTTTTTTTAAAAAAAAGAGTTAAATATTTCTTCATACAAATGTATAGATTATTTTCTAAAAAACAAATTTTTTTAAGATTTTTTTCTATATGTTGTAAAAATACATATTTATTATTTGTATGAATTGAAGATAATTTACTTATGATTAATTAGTTGTATTATAAATGATAATTTATTTTTTATCTTGTTTTTACTAAATATGATTAAAAAACTTATTATTTGATATGATTTAAATTTATTAAATAGATTTTTTTCTATAGTGTAATTGTGGTTTATTTTTTTCGGATTACTTTGAAGAACGATAATCCTTTAAAATGTTTTGTTGTTGTAAACCATAAAGTCTTCTCATATTATGAAAAACTCTTCCGGTGAGACTTCTGATCCAGCCCTTTTTCTTCAGATAGGAAGCCATTTCTTTCAGGGTTTCGAAATGTTTAGTCATTTTTTCTATTTCAGATTTTTGATTGTATTCTCCAATCGTCATGGATTTTATTTCTGTTTCCAGTTCGCTTTTAAATAAATCCAGTTCTTTTCTAATTGTTATAATTTCGTCTGTGGTGAAGTAACCTTCCATAGAATCAAATTTTTTACAAATCTCATTGATCTGTTCCTGTTCTTTTTCCAGTGTTCCTAAAAGAGAAGTATAAGTAATTTCCTTCCAGATATTATCCAGCCATTGTTTGATTTTAGTATAAACCTCTGTCTTTTGGGTTAATGAAAAACAATCATGCAGAGCAAATTGCCCGGGAGCTGCTTCTCCGAAAATATCAAAATTTTCATTTTCATTTTTTTCCTTGAAATGATTTTTGTCCTGGACTTTCAGATAAAAATCAGGCTCAATAATATAGATTATTTTTAAGGTATCCTGATTGATATCAATTTTAAAATCAATATATTCAAACCGTCCATCCTGGTGAAAAATACGAATGATATTATCTAAGAAATCGTCCTTTATCATGATTCGATATAATTAAAAGAATGATATATCAATATGAACTTAGTTACTTTTGTTTTGAAAATTTTCAATATTTATCTTTTTTTTTTATCTTTGCTCTGGTACAAATATATAATTTTTTCTATATTATTGGTATCAATATTTACTATAATTATAATAACCTTATGGAAGATAATCCAAAAACTACTATTGACAGATTACTTGAATTTATGGAATGCAGGGATCTTAATGACAATAAAATTACGAGATTGGCTGGTTTATCTGTAGGGTTAATTGGAAGAGCAAGAAGGAATAAGGCGGGTTTGCATACTGATACTATTGAAAAGATTTTGCATACTTTTCCTGAATTAAATCCTACCTGGTTAATGACAGGAAGTGGGAATATGTTGCTTCATGATCTGGAAAATAAAGATGGAGAAATTCCTGTTATTAATTCGGAAAATATGGAGGATGATATGATAAAAGAGATATTTAATACTCAAAGAGAAGTTATTGCTTTGTTAAAAAAGAAATACTTTAAAAAATAGATATTAGTTTTGAATTGCTTACTAGAATTAGTCTTGTTCTATAAAAGCATAAACAGGAAAATGATCGCTGAATCCTCCTAAGTATCTGCTTCCCGAATAAGTTCTCCAGGGAGTTCCTAGTTTTCCTCTTTCTGGATCTTGTAAAAATGGAGCATTAAATATTCCGGCTTTAATAAAACGAACAGGATTTCCTTTTTTAAAAAAAGATTGAGAAAAAATAATCTGATCAAATAGTAACCCTCTTCCACTATGGAACACACTGAAGCTTCCTTTTCTGTACAATTCTTCTGAAGGATTAAATAATTCACCATAGGAGAGTTCTTCTATAGTTTTTTTACACCAAAGTTGTTGATAGAGATAAGATGCTGAGGGATTCTCATTAAAGTCGCCCATTATCACGATATGAGCATTTTTATCTTCATCAAAAATAGAATTTAGTTTTTTTCTTAATTCCTGGAGTAAGTGAATTCTTTTGGGCAGGTTTATATCTTCTTCACGCTTGGAAGGTAAATGCAAAACAAAAAAATGCAACTCGGATTTTCCTAATATTCCTTTAGCATAGGTAATATCCCGGGTAAAATCGCGGAGACCATCAGAATTATAAACCGGAATACGAAGAAAATCATAATGTTCCAGTGTAAAATAATTTTTATTATAAAAAAATGCAGTATCAATTCCTCTTTCGTCTAAAGAATCTAGGTGTACAAAACCATAATTAGCATCAGGAGGGAATTTTTGCAGTAAATCTTCAATGACTTTTTTATTTTCTATTTCACAAAGACCGAAAAAAGTGGGTAAATTACTGGTTTGTTCTTTTCCCATGGAGGAAATAGCTTTGGATATCCGGATTAATTTATTTTGATATCGGGTTAAATTCCATGAGCGATTCCCCTGAAAAGTAAAATCATCATCCAAGGTTTTTTTGTCATTGGAAATATCATAAAGATTTTCTACATTATAAAAAGCTAGGGTATGAATCATAAAATTTACTGATAAAAAAGTAGCATTATCAGCAAAAGTATGAAATATATAAGCTATCCGTCAGCTATTATGATAAAATAATGTTATGAAATAATTTAAAAATTTATCTGTGATAATGTTATGAATAAAATAGCCAATAGACCCAGTATCAATCCCAGATAATTGAGTTTTGACATTTTTTCTTTGAAAAGTAAGATTCCGGTCAGACTACCTAAAATAATCACACCAAAATTCATGCAGGCAAAAACAGTAGAAGGATTATTATGCAATACCTGGTGGGCTTTAAGGTAAAATAATATATTTCCGAAATTCAGGAAACCCAATCCGGCTCCCCAATACATATTCTGTATGTTTAGTTTTTGTTTTTGGAAAATTACCTGAAACATCACAATTAGAATGGATATTAGTAAAGCTCCGCTGAATATGATGAAAAGTGAAGAAGTATAGTTAAATTCTTTGAAAAGAGCTACTTGTTTAAATAATACATCAATTATTCCAAAACCCAAAAGTACCAAAACCGGATATTGCCATTGTTGGGATGTTGATTCTGTTCTTTCTTTGGAAAGAATTAAAAATATAGAGAAAAGTCCTATAAAAATGCCTGCAAATTTTAGTATTGAAAAAGTTTCTTTAAATATAAAATAAGCAGCAGACAAAGAGATAATGAGAGATAATCTTTGAGCAATATCAGTTCGGACGATTCCCATGTATTTGATGGAATTTGCCTGAATTATAAATATAGAAGGCAGTAAAAACATTAATAAAACAAATAAAGGCTGGGGAATGTCCAATCTCATTAAGTTAAATTCAGGCTTATAAACCAGAAAACATAAACCTGCAGCAAAAAAATAGTTCCAGGCTATCATTTGGAAAAAAGTAAGACTTTTGTATCTTTTTGCTATTTTTAGTAAAATACCTACCGAAACACTGCAAATAATACTTAAGAATAAGTATATCATTCCCTACATAAATTTAGAAAGCAAAAATACAATGTTTATTTTAGTAAGATAATTAATTTAAGTAATTCTGGATTTTCAGGTTTGGAATTGCTTTGAAAATACTATGGTACTTTCTTTATAAGAGTGCCAGCCAGAATTTTTGGGTGAGAAAAGCTTTAGAAGAAGACTTCTCTACTATAGCGCTCATTTCAAATGGAATATAATACTGAAAATTAATTTTTTCCTCATCTAATTGTTCAATTAGACTTGAAAAATGAATTCCGGAAACTAATTTCTCTCCTAAAAAAGCAGTTAATAAAGAAGAAACCCGGGAAACTATTTTCTTTGCATTTTTTTCTGTTATTTCTGAAGAAGAAGCAATAATAGAACTGAATTTTGTTAAATCATCTTTTAAAAGATAATGTAAAAACTGGATGTTTGACTGGTGTCTTTGAATGTTTATTTCTCCTCCAAATAGATTGGTCGTATTTTGTAGTGTATGATAACTTCCTGATTCTTTCAGAATTAGTTCTAAATTTTTATTTTCTCCTTTTTCAGTTAATATTTCCAGCAGACTGGCAATGGTTATTTGAATTGCTGAAGAAACCTTGTCTTTGTCTTCACCTAAGGAAAAGGACGTAATCGATATTATTTCCGGAGAGATAAATTCATTGATTGAATTAAATAAGTATTTCATAAGATTAGCTTTTTAGTGTTATAATGAAAAAGAAAACAAAAATTATTCCAAATTAGTAAATTGGAAAAAAATATTTATGATGATTATGAGATTTTCTATTTGTAGTAAACAATAAATACCCTTGATATTCAGGGGCTTTTATTATAATGATATAGTTTTATTTTATGCCGGAACCGTTATCAATAACATCATCAGGAGTAATAAATGAGAATTTTCCGTCAGGTTTTTGAGTTAATAACAACATTCCTTGACTTTCTATTCCCCGTATTTTTCTTGGAGCGAGATTTAACAAAACGGTAACTTGTTTTCCTATTAATTCTTCAGGAGAAAAACTTTCAGCG
This sequence comes from Apibacter sp., assembly GCA_031552575.1. Taxonomy (GTDB): domain Bacteria; phylum Bacteroidota; class Bacteroidia; order Flavobacteriales; family Weeksellaceae; genus Apibacter. The sequence continues at coordinate 244,217 of JAVBMH010000011.1, forward strand.
ATTCCTGAAACGATAGTGCGGATATCCACTCCTGTATCGATTTTGAATTTCAATAATTTATCTGCTTTTTCCACTTTTTTAGCTTCTAAAATAGTTCCCACTCTCAGGTCTATTTTTTCGAAATCCTCAAAAGAAATTAGTTCTTTTTGAGGTTCAGCTTGTATATTGATCATAGAATTTTTCTTTTTAGATTCTTCCAGTTTGTTTATCTGGTAATTAATAGCTTCATCTTCGATTTTATCGAATAACAAAGGAATCTGATTTATTTTGTGTCCGGCAGGTAAAAGTTTTCCATTTTCCAATTCATTCCAGGAATGATAAGAAGTATTAAATCCTTCCATGATTTTTTTAGAAGCGAAAGGAATAAAAGATTCGGATAATTCACCCAGATAGGCTGCAACTTGAACAGCAACAAATAAAGTATCTGCGGTTTTTTCCGGATTATCTTTTATGGTTTTCCACGGTTCCCGATCCTGTAAAAATTTATTTCCTAAACGAGCCAGATTCATAAAGGCATTCAAGGCATTTCTGAATTCATATTTTTCAATATAGAGAGAAATATCCTTTGCCGTTTTTGACAATTCACTTAATTCCGGAAATTGAGATGAATCGGAAAGGGAAGGAAGTACTCCGTCATAATATTTGTTCATTAAAACCGAAACCCGATTGATAAAATTCCCTAAAATATCAGCTAATTCAGAATTATTTTTAGTTTGAAAATCTTTCCAGGTAAAATTATTGTCTTTGGTTTCCGGAGCATTAGATAACAAAACATACCGTAAAGTATCTTGTTTTCCCGGAAAATCTTCCAGATATTCATGTGCCCATACCGCCCAGTTTCTCGAAGTGGAAATTTTATCATTCTCCAAATTTAGAAACTCATTGGCTGGAACATTTTCAGGTAAAATGTAATCTCCATGTGCTTTTAACATGGCAGGAAAGATGATGCAGTGGAAAACAATATTGTCTTTGGCAATAAAATGTACCAATTTAGTGTTTTTGTCTTGCCAGTAAGGCTTCCAGTCTTTACCTTCTCTTTCCGCCCATTCTTGAGTAGAAGAAATATATCCGATCGGAGCATCAAACCAAACATATAAAACTTTTCCTTTTTCATTTTCCAAAGGAACTGGGACTCCCCAATCCAGATCACGAGTCATGGCACGCGGTTTCAAACCATCATCCAACCATGATTTCACTTGTCCGTACACATTCGGTTTCCAGTCGTTTTTATGTCCTTTCAGAATCCAGTCTGAAATAAAATCCTGATACTCATTCAAAGGCAAATACCAGTGCTTGGTTTTCTTTAAAATTGGTTTTTCACCACTCAACATGGAATGTGGATCAATCAATTCATTTGGACTCAATGTAGATCCGCATTTTTCGCATTGATCGCCATAAGCTTCGGGATTTCCACATTTCGGACAAGTTCCTACGATATATCGGTCTGCCAGAAATTCTCCGGCTTTTTCATCATAATATTGTTCGGTTTCTTCTTCTGTAAATTTCCCCTGATTGTAGAGTTTAAGAAAGAATTCCTGAGCTGTTTTTGCATGTAGTGGAAGAGTAGTTCGGGAATAATTATCAAAAGTAACTCCCAGTTCTGCAAAGGTTTTTTTCATGAGTTCATGATACTTGTCTACAATATCCTGTGGAGTAACTCCTTCTTTTTTTGCACGGATAGTGATAGGAATTCCGTGTTCATCTGATCCACCGATTAAAAGTATGTCATGCCCTTTTCTTCGCAGGAACCTTGCAAAAACATCGGCAGGAATGTAAACACCGGCTAAATGCCCTATATGTAGAGGCCCGTTTGCATAAGGAAGAGCTGCAGTAACAGTATATCTGCTCATAAAATAGTTTATTTGAATTTATAAAATTATTCTTTTGGGAAAGAGTGGCAAAGGTACAAAGTAAGAGGGATATAATGAAAAATATATGTACTTTAATTTTTGATTTAACATTTTTTGAATAAGATGGAATATGATTGGTAATATTATAAATTTAAAAAAAGATAAGATATTATTTATTATACATAAACCTTACTTTTTTTTGGAATAATTTATATATTTTTGCAGAAACATATAAATAATTACTTATGGATTCAAATTTTAGTGATTCTCAGCAATCTCAGTTCAATCAACAGACCCCACCTGATAATAACTTAGTATGGGCTATTCTATGTACGGTTCTTTGTTGTCTTCCTGCGGGTATTTATGCCATCATCTGTTCTACTAAAGTAAATTCTCTTTGGGCTCAGGGAGATTACGAAGGGGCTAGAAAAGCTTCTGCCGATGCAAAAAAATGGTCAATTTATGGAGCTATAGCTGGTGTAATAGTTGGAATATTGTATTTTATACTTATGACGGTAGGAATGATAGGTGCTGCAGCTTCCCAAGGTCAATAGTAAATTGAAACAAATAACCTATATAAAACTATTCCTTACTTTGTGTGCAGGAATAGTTTTATTATTTTTATACTATTTAATTAATCCGGTTAAAGGAGATTTTTTTCCCGAATGTCCTGTTCATCAAATGACCGGGTTTTATTGTCCCGGCTGCGGTTCACAGAGGACTATTCATTATTTATTACATTTTCAGATCGGGAAGGCTCTTCATTATAATCCTTTGGTTGTTATTTTGTTTCCTTTTTTAATCTATTTGGTTTTTATTTTACTCTACAATTTTATTTTTGATAAAAGTTTAAGAGTTAAGATATTATATAATAACACCTTTGTTATCTGTTTTTTTATTATTATTCTACTTTACACTATACTTCGGAATCTTCCCTACAAACCGTTTTCTTATTTGGCACCTTCAGGTTTTTAAATGAAAAAGGAATTTTCATTAATGATTTCTAAGTTAGAAATAAAGAATGAAAATCTTTATTCTCAATCTAAAATTTCGGATATTTGTAAAAACTAAACGAATGGTATCTTTACAAACTAATATTTCAGGAAAAACCTTTAAAAATTGTTTGATGAATGCTTCCGGAGTGAAGTGTATGACATGGGAAGAACTTTCCGACTTACGTAATTCCGGTGCAGGAACCTGGGTGACTAAAAGTTGCACAGTTTCACCAAGAGAAGGAAATCCTTCTCCCAGATATGTAGACCTTAAATTGGGAAGTATCAATTCTATGGGATTGCCCAATCTGGGATTCGATTTCTATCTGGGTTACGCATTGAAGCAACACGGAGAAGGAAATGATAATCTGTTTTTTTCCATAGCAGGATTAACACTGGAAGAAAATATAGAAATGCTTACCCAAGTACAAAATTCAACTTTTTCAGGTTTAGTGGAATTAAATTTATCTTGTCCGAATATATCCGGAAAACCACAAACCGGTTACGATTTTAAAAGAACAGACGAAGTGCTGAAAAAAGTATTTTCATTCTATACCAAGCCGTTGGGAGTAAAACTTCCCCCATATTTTGATATGGTTCATTTCGAAATGATGGCAGAAATTTTAAACCGATATCCAATACAATTTGTTACGTGTATCAATAGCATTGGAAATGCGTTGTACATTGAAGATGAAACCGTTGTTATTAAGCCTAAAGGCGGATTTGGAGGAATTGGCGGAGCTTACGTAAAACCTACAGCTCTGGCGAATGTAAGAATGTTTTATAATCTATTGAAAAAAGATATTGCTATCATTGGTTGTGGAGGAGTGGAAACCGGAAGAGATGTATTTGAACATATTTTATGCGGAGCATCTATGGTACAGGTAGGAACGCAGTTGATGAAAGAAGGAACATCCGTTTTTTCACGGTTGATTTCTGAATTGGAAGAAATTATGAAGCAGAAAAAATATGATACTTTAGAAGATTACAGAGGGAAATTAATAGAATTATAATAACCTTACTGTAAGTAATTTTGGAATATTCTACACAGATTTGTAAATTTATTGCGAAATAATATTATTTAAATGCTGACCATAGGTATTGCCGGAGGAACGGGCTCAGGAAAAACAACGGTAGTGAATAACATACTTAAACAGTTAGATTCCAACCGGGTAAACGTATTAACACAAGACAATTATTATCATTATAACCCCAATTTGTCTTTCGATGAAAGAGTAAAGCTCAATTACGATCATCCCCGATCTATTGACTTTGAATTGTTGATAGATCAGGTGAAAAAATTAAAAGCAGGAATCCCTATAGAGGAACCGCTTTATTCGTTTATTACCCATTCCAGAACTGAAGATGTTACAGTTATCCAGCCGAAAGAAATATTAATAGTAGAAGGAATTTTGGTTTTGGCGGATCCGGGATTGAGAAAAGAGTTTGATGTAAAGGTTTTTGTAAATGCAGATCCTGATGAACGCCTCATACGAAGAATCCGGAGAGATACTCAGGAAAGAGGAAGAGATCTGGAAGAAGTATTGGAACGTTATCAGACAACCTTAAAACCAATGCACGAAGAATTTATTCAGCCTTCTATGGCGTATGCCGATATTATTGTTCCGACTATGAAGAAGAATACGGTAGCAATAGATGTGTTGAGTTCAGTTATACAAAATACCCTGAAAGAATATTCTAATTAAAAAATGGCTAAAAAAGATTCTAAAATGGCAGAAGAAAAATCCTTATTTGGAAGCCATTGGTATTCAAGTATCTATTTGATTTTGTCTGTTGTATTTATTATCTGGATGCTGTTTTTTGATACCAATTCTTATTTAACTCACCGGGAGTTGAATAAAGAAATATCCAAACTGGAGAATGAAAAAGAATATTACAAAAGTAAGCTGGATTCTGAAAATGCTCAGTATAAGAATCTGAAGTACAATAAAGATGCGAGGGAAAAGTATGCGCGGGAAAATTATTTTTTTAAAAAGAACAACGAAGATATTTTTATAATAGTTACCAAAGACGATACTATCAATCATAAAACAAAACCACAAAATTAAAAGATCATGAGTAATAATGTAGATTTAAACTTTCCGAAAGTTACCCAGGAAGAATGGAAACAATTGGTTCAGGCAGAACTTAAAGGTAAAGATTTCAATGAAACCTTAGTTTGGCAAAGCCTGGAAGGACTTAACGTAAAACCCTATTTTTCTAAAGAAGATGTAGATTACGCTAACCTTTCCCCTCTAAGTAAATCTGCAAAAACATCCATGATAGCAAAATATAATGATTTGTTTTTTAATGATGTTGACGGATTTATTATAGATAAAGAATCAGGACAAGGAGAGCTTTATGATAAAGTTTTTTTTCTGGCAGATGAAAACCTTAACGTAAACGCAAAATCAGATAACTATCTTCTTTTCGATCTGTTTTCTAAAGCTGAAAGAGAAGCAAATTACACATTGGACGTAGACAAAGCCAAACGTATTTCATCAAATGCCAATTATAAAAAGAGTTCATTGGTTGATGTAAGTTTGCATCAGAATGCAGGAGCCAATATTCTTCAACAGTTAGGAATTGCCTTGGCCAAAGCCAACGAATATGTGAATGTACTTGGGAAAAACAGTCTGGAAAAAATATTCTTTAAATTCTCTATCGGATATAATTATTTCTTTGAAATAGCCAAACTTAGAGCTTTCAGAATTCTCTGGAATAACTTAGTTTTCCAGTATCAACTTGATATAGAACCTTATATACTTTGTGAAAGTTCACTTAGAAATAAATCGACTTTAGATGTTGAAAATAACCTTATCCGTTCCACCTTTGAAGGAGTAGTAGCTTTTATTGGAGATGCGGATGCATTGTTTTTACATGATTACAAATGGGATTCCAATGATCCTGTTTTAAGTGAAACTGCTTATAAACAACAGTTGGTGCTAAAAGAAGAATCCATTTTAGATAAATTCGGAGATGCCATGGAAGGTTCCTATTATGTGGAATACCTTACCCGATATTTAGTAAAACAAGCCTGGGAATTCTTCCAGGAAATTGAAAAAGAAGGAGGATATTTGAAATCGTTGGAAAACGGATTTGCACAAAAAAGAATCATCACTCAAGCTCAAAAAGAACAAGAAGTCTTTGATTCCGGAAAATTGATTTTGATAGGAGTTAATAAATTTCCTAAAGAACCTATAAGCAAAGAACCTAAAAAGTTGAATTACAACCCAAAACTTATTCAGGAAATCCGGCTTGCCGAAAGCCTTGAATAAAATAATAATGTTTAAATTAATTCATGAATTATAAAGAAATAAGCAAAGGTATCATAAGTGCAATAACTATTATTGCACTTATTATTTTACTATTTTTCCTGCTTTGGAAAATACGTTTTGTGATGGGTTACATTTTCGTTGCCTTTGCTCTTTCTTTGATGGGGCGACCTATTATGAATTTTTTAAATGAAAAAATACGGATATCCAAAACCATATCCGCCATCATTACCCTTTTTATCATATTGGGAAGTTTAGCCGCTTTTCTGACTGTAACCATTCCTATGGCTATAGAACAGGCCGGAAATCTTTCCTTATTGGATACCAATAAACTACAATTAACGATTACCGAACAGATAAAAGTGATAGATGAAGCTTTAAAAAGCAGACACATTCATATTTTTGATGATAATTATGCCCAATTGCTGACTCCTCATTATCAATTTAAAATACATCAAGACACATTACAAAGCGGTTTTTCCGTGCTATCCGAAATAGGAATTTCCGTTTTTTCCATTTCCTTCATTACCTTTTTCTTTTTAAGGGAAAAAGATTTATTCAACAGAATGATAATCGGAGCCGTGCCAACCAGTGATTTCAGAAAAGTGATACAGGTGCTTTCCGATATTAAAAACCTTCTGACGCGATATTTCCTCGGATTGTCTTTACAGATATTTGCTATGTTTTTACTGTATCTCATTATATTAGGAAGTTTCCAGATTGATAATATGCTGATTATAGCCATGTTCTGCGCCTTTTTCAACTTGATTCCTTACTTAGGACCGCTTATCGGATTCTTTGTGATTAATTTGTTGAGTATGAGCAGTATGTTTTCCTTAGGAATGGATTTTAACTCACAAATTCTCCCTAATATTTTATGGATCAGTGTTTTATATCTTGTTGCCCAACTAATAGATAATGCTGTATTTCAACCTCTGATCTATGCCAAAAGCGTTAAATCTCATCCGTTAGAGATCTTTTTGGTTATGCTGATAGCAGGAATATTATTCGGTCCGTTGGGAGTTATCTTTGCCATTCCCGGATATACCGTTTTAAGAGTGATTCTAAAAACTTTCTTTAGCAGGTTCCGAATTGTACAGGCCATTACCCGGAATATGTAATTCTTCAGGTATAAGATAAAAGACATAGATGTAAGATTTTTTCCATTTTGTAAAAAGTAAAATAAAAAAAGACGATAAAATTTTATCGTCTTTTTTATTATAATTTAAGTATTCAATCCGTTAATTAATGCTCATGGGAATGAGAATGTTTTCCTTTCTTTTCTTCTTCCTTTTTCAATATTTCATCAAATTTTTCTAAAGAAACAGTTTTTTCAGTCTTTTTAACCTGAGTGTCAAATATTTTGAATAATTCCTGTTGAATCAGATTTCCAGAAGTCTGGCGAACATGATCTTCATTTTTCATTGCATTTGCCACATATTTATCCAGTTCACTATCAGGAATATCTACATATCCGTACATAGCAAATTGTTGCTTCATTTGGTTTCTGGTGAATTCAATCAAGTCATTATACTGAACGTTCACTTTATTGTCAGAAAGAATCTGACCTTCAATTAACTGATAACGTAAAGCCTTTTCAGATTTTTCATATTCTTCCGCAGCTTTCTCATCGGTCAAAGGTTCCTTAGCCGTACTTTGGATATATTTGGTTAAGAATTGAGAAGGAAGATCGAATTTTATATTTTCAAACAGCCATTCTACCGAATCGTTCATAAATTTCGTATCGGATTCTCTCTTATAATAGTTTTCAATCTCTTCCTTGATTTTATTTCGAAGTTCTTCTTCAGAAGTGACTTTATCTTTTCCGTAAACTTTGTCAAAAAGTTCCTGATTTAATTCCGCTTTAGTTCTTTTTGAAGTTTTTTCAATGATGATTTTTAATTTTCCGTTGAAGTGGTGAGCATCATCATGAGATAAACCAAAGAAATGCTGTAACTGATGAACATCATTGAACAAATCCTGAGCATGAATTTCCACTTCATTACCTGATTTCTTTTTAAGGAAAGGTTTTTTGTCTTTTAAGTCATCAACCAGAAAAGTTACAGTAGTATCAATTCCTCCTTCTACCGGATTTCCTTCCTCATCAATTTCCTGAACTTTTCCCGCAAAATTTCCTCCTTCTTCTACTTTGTCAGCATCTACCACTTCTCCGAATTGAGTTTGCATTCTAACAACTGTATCCTCAATTTCCTTTTCCGTAGCTTCTATTTTGTAATAAGGAATTTTAGCTTTAGATAAATCTACATTCACTTCAGGAGCCAACCCGATTTCAAAGTCGAAGGTCATTTCCTTTCCCTCCACATCTGATTCTTTATTGGTAACCGGAATAGGTTGTCCTAAAACAGATAATTTATTTTCAGAAATGAAGTTACTCAAAGCACTGTTTAATATCTTGTTGATTTCCTCATAAGTAACTGCTCCTTCATATTGCTTTTTTACGATTCCCATAGGAGTTTTCCCCTTTCGGAAACCAGGCATATTTACCTTTTTCCGGTAATCGGCAAGAGCTTTCTCTACATTAGATTTATAATCTTCAGGCTGGATAGTGATACTAACAATAGTATTTAAATCATCTATTTTGTTTTGTGTAACGTTCATTTAATTTCGTGTTTATGAGCCGGCAAATTTACAAAAAGTATTTCAGAAAAGGAAATTTTAGAGCAAAGGATATAGCCGGAAAAAACCATATTCTAACATTGTTTTGTCAGAATACATTTGATGATGAAAATAGCTCATAAGAATATATAATTTTGTGTATAAAACAGATTAACTCTATATTTGCTTACATCATTAGGGAAATACACTTTGAGAAATAAAAAAGACATATCTATAGCCCAATTGCTTACTTCCGTTTCTTTTCTTTTTGAAAGGAATAAATTTTCTTATATAGAAAGGCAGGGAAAAAACAATTATAAAATGGAATTTTTTACTGAGACAAGGTTGAGTTCGCCTTCACATCCTGAAGAAGTAGTTCGTCAATTAAAAGAAAATCAGTTTTTTGATGAAAAATATAGCTTGATAGATGTTTCCATTCTTACCAACAAATTTACATTGATTCCTGCTGAACATTTTGACGAAGATCTGGCAGAAACATATCTGAATTATACAGTTCCCTTTTCGGAAAATCAAGCTTTACGTTTTAATCTGATTCCTCAGTTTGATCTGGTGATCGTTTTTTATTATCCAGAAGAATTAGAAAATATTTTTTCTGAATCGTCACAGAAAGTGAGAGTTACCTATACAGGATTTAAATTTTTATCTAAAATAAAAAGTAGTGACAGAAAAGACGGCGTGTTTCTAAATACCTATCAGGAATACTTTGAAGTGGCAGTAGTGAGAAATGAGAAGCTGATACTTTATAATGTTTATCCTTATGCAGTAGTTCAGGATATTCTTTATTTTTTAGAAGTAATATCTAAGAATATTAAATTCCCACTTTCAGAATCCGATTTGTATTATTTTGGAAATATAGAAGATCAGAAAGGAAATCTGGCCAAGCTTTCACTGGAATTTAAAACGGTAAGTCCGGGCGTGGATGATGATTTTGAAAGAATTAACTTTACAATTCTGGATTTGGTATGATACGGATTATTGCAGGAAAACTAAAAGGGAAAAGGATTTCGGCTCCTAAACATTTTGAAGTTCGTCCAACCACTGACTTTGCGAAAGAAGCCTTTTTCAGCATTATCAACCATCAATATCATATTCCGGAAATTTCCGTACTTGATTTGTTTGCAGGAATCGGTTCCATGGATTACGAATTTGTGTCCCGCGGATGCAAAGATGTTACTTCAGTGGAAATGAATGGAAAACAGGTTAAGTTTATTTTGGAGACTTTGAGGGAACTGAATATAAAAAGTGAGGTTAATGTAGTGAAGCAGGATGTTTTCAGTTTTGTAGGTAAACCAAGTTATAAAACATACGATATTGTCTTTGCAGATCCCCCTTTTGATATGTCAGATGCTGATTACGATAAACTATTGACTTCCGTTTTATCAAACAACTTTCTTTCCCAGGAAGGACAATTTATATTAGAACACGGTACGCGAAAAGATTTGTCTCAACACCCGAACTTTATAGAATCCCGAAAATACGGAAATGTTGTTTTTTCCTTTTTTGGGTTGGAAAAAGAGGAGGAATAAAATCAAAGAAAGATAAATTTTGAAAAAGTTGTAATCCCACTTTTTTAATCGGTCTCTGAGCAAATGCGTCAGAAAAAGGAGAAGAAAAAGCGTTAAAAAATATTTATGTTTGAGCACAAACAAAGTTTGCGAGCGTAGCTCTGAGTTCAAATATTTTAGCTTTTTCGATGAGTTTTTCAAGCTGAATTTGCTCACAGCCTTGATTTTTTCTCCCTTTTGTATCAAGACAAAAGGGAATCTTAGTAATTCTTAATAGTTATATTGAATTTAGGTTAAAATAGTAAATTGGTCCCGTTCATCCAAAAACCGGTATTTGTTTCTCCATTTTTGTATTTCTTCCAGAGAAATAGTTTGCCGGTAGAGATATTCTTTTTCCTTTATAAGTTCCAGTTCTTTTCCAATAGGAGAAAAGATCATCGAATGTCCGGGATATACAAGATTCATTCCGTCCGTTCCCACACGATTTACTCCGCAAACATAACTCACATTTTCCATAGAACGTGCTTTTAACAAAGTGTCCCAAACTTCAATCCGGGTATCAGGCCAACAAGCAACATTAATCATAAGGTCGTAATCTTCCGTGTTCCGGTTCCATACGGGAAAACGAAGGTCAAAGCAAACCATAGGGCAGATTTTCCAACCCAGGTATTCAAAAACTACTTTCCGGTTTCCGGCTGTGTAGGCTTTGGATTCTCCGCTATAAGTGAATAAATGGTGTTTGTCGTATTGAGCTATAATTTCTCCGTTGGAAACAAAAACAAAGCGGTTATAATATTGGTTGTTTTCCTCAATAGCCAAACTTCCGCAAATAGCTGTGGAATTTTGTAGGGAAAATTCCTTCATCCAGTTCAGGGTTTTTCCCTCCGGTTTTTCTGCAATCTGGGAAGAATTCATACTGAATCCGGTGTTGAACATTTCCGGAAGGATAATAATATCCGGTTGATTTACCTCTTTTAAAAGCTGGGAAAGGAAATTGAGATTTGCTTCCGCATTTTCCCATTCTGGAGAATATTCCACTAAAAGGAGGCTCAGGTTTTCTTTTTTGTTCATGATAACCGGAATTAGTAAATCAAAAATACTTAAAAAAATAATGCGTAAAATTAAATAATTGTCTTATTAGTGCATTGTCAAATTAGTCAATTTTTACTTGTCTTTATACAAGACCAAAGCCGTTCGGGAAGGAATATAAATTTTCAGTATATTTTTTCCGCCAATTAAATGAGTTGGATATTCACTTTGAGTATCAACCAAATCAAATCCGTCAAATTCAGGATCATCGGAATTTAGTATGATACGGTAAGTTCCTTTTTCTATCTCGAAACCATAATCTGTGTAGGATTTTACAGGGCTGAAATTAAAGGCAAAAATTAATTGATTCCGTTTGAAAATCAAAACCTGATCTTCCGTACTTTGTATAATGGCAAAAGGCCGATGGGAATATATCTGATGTTTTTTTATGGTTTTCAGCATGGCTTTTTCAAATTCTGCCAGAAACTGGTAACGTAAGTTGGAATCTTTAAGTAAGCTCCATTGTCTTCGTGCGTATTTGTAGGACCAGTCATTTCCTTCACGTGGGAAGTCGATCCATTCGGGATGTCCGAATTCATTTCCCATAAAAGTAAGGTAGCCGTTTCCGGATGTTGCCAGCGTAGCTAAACGAATCATTTTATGGAGAGCCATTCCTCTGTCCACTTTCTGATTTCGCTTGAACACATTCATGTCTGTGTACATCAAACTATCGATAAGCCTGAAAATAAGGGTTTTATCACCTACCATTGCCTGGTCGTGACTTTCGGCGTAACTTATGGTTTTTTCTTCTTTTCGTTTATTGGTCAGTTCGTAGAATAAATCGCCTACATGCCATTCTTCATCCGGTTGCTTTTCAAGAATTTTTACCCAGTAATCGGCAATTCCCATAGCCATCCGGAAATCAAACCCGATTCCTTTTTCTTCAATAGGAGAGGCGAGTCCGGGCATGCCGCTTACATCTTCTGCTACGGTAAAGGCATTCGGATTTAACTCATGAATAAGTTTGTTGGCTAAGGTAAGATAAGTAATAGCATCTTCATCCTGATTCTTGTCGTAATACATGGAATAATCGGTGAAGTCGCGACCAATTCCGTGGTCGTAGTACATCATACTGGTTACTCCGTCGAACCGAAAACCATCAAATCGGAATTCTTCCATCCAGTATTTACAATTGGACAGAAGAAAGGAAATCACTTCGTTTTTTCCGTAATCGAAAAGTCGGGAATTCCAGACGGAATGTATTCCTTTTTCTCCTTTATGAAAATAGAGGTTGTAAGAGCCGTCGAACCGGCTAAGTCCGTCATTTTCATTTATAACGGAATGAGAATGTACAATGTCCAATATTACACTGATATTGAGTTTGTGGGCAGTATCAATCAGTTCTTTTAATTCCTCAGGAGTTCCGAACCGGGAACTGGAAGCAAAGAAATTAGATACCTGATAACCGAAAGATCCGTAATAGGGATGTTCTTGAACGGCCATGAGTTGTATGGTGTTATACCCCATTTTTGAGATATAGGGAAGAACATTTTCCCTGAAGTAATTATAGGTGGAAACTTCTTCTTTTTCTCCGGCCATTCCAACATGGGTTTCGTATATTAAAGGATTTTTAGGCTGCTTTGGCTGATCGTGTTTCCATATATATTTTTGGGAAGGATTCCATACTTGTGCTGAAAATATTTTGCTTACCGGATCTTGTATTACACGTCTGCAATAGGCAGGAATCCGTTCTCCTGCGCCTTCATCCCATTCTATCCATAATTTATATAAGGTTCCATGTTTTAAGGTATCAAGAGGTAATTCAATTTCCCAGTTTCCGTGTTGAATAGGATGAAATTCATATTTTCCCTGTTTTTGCCAATTATTGAAGTCTCCTATCAGGAATATTCGGGAGGCGTTGGGAGCCCACTCGCGTAAAATCCATTTATCGGGATAAGGATGTAATCCGTAATAAAGGTAGCCATTGGATATTTCGCTGAGGTTATTGGAATTATGGGTTAATTCTGCAAGTTTTTCTTCATATTTCTTTTGTCTGTGATTGATTACAGAACGGTATTTTTCAAGTCCTTTGTCATTATACATGGGAGATTTCATAAGACTTATTTTGTGTTTATAAATATAGGGAAAATTATATAAAGTTGGAAGTGAGATGTAAGAAGTTAGAAGTTAGATGTAAAAAGTAAGAAAAACAGGGTAAAATTATTTTGCCCTGTTTCATTTTCTAATCTTTTTATGTTTAATAATTTTTACATCCATTTTACCAGACAGAAATCCTGTCTGTGCGGAAGTAATTTGTTATTGGCATAAATGCGGATTCCCATCATGTAGTTTCCGGCAGCTTCCATAGTGTATTTTAACTGGTAAACTGCTGTGCTGTTTTCAGTGGAAACGCATTGGAACTGGGAAGTGGCTACATCTTCTATTTCATTTTTGATGTTTCTGTTTGCGATTACCAGTTCGATTCCTATATCATCTGAGGAAAGAGTACCGAGAGAAACGGTTATTTCAAAGAGATATTCATGTCCCAGGATAATTGGTTCCTTGTAAACATTCGGCATTCTTACGGATATGATTTCAATGCTTTCCCATTCCCGAAGTACTTTATGTTTCCAGGCAACCAGCTTTTTAGCCATTTTGAATTTGTTTTCTTCTATCAATTTGTGGCGTTCGGCAAGTTTGTTATAGAAACGTTCTTCATAATCTATCAACATCCGGTTGGTAGTGAAATTGGAAGCTATTTTGGCTATGGAATTTTTAATGTATTGTACCCAGTCGTGAGGAACTCCGTTTTCATCCTGAGAATAATAAAGAGGCGCAATTTCATTCTCAATGATGCTGTAAATCATTTCGGAATCTAGTTCGTTCTGGTAGTCATTGTTTTCATAAGTTTGTTCCAATGGTAAAGCCCAACCGGCATCCGGCTGGAATCCTTCCACCCACCATCCGTCAAGAACACTGAAATGCATAACTCCGTTCATGGCAGCTTTCTCTCCACTCGTTCCCGAGGCTTCCATTGGTCGAGTAGGGGTATTTAACCAGATATCTACTCCTTGTACCAATTTGGATGCAAGTTCAATGTCATAATTTTCAATGAAAAGTATTTTTCCCAAGAATTGTGGGTATTTGGAAATTTCCACAATCTTTTTGATTAAATCTTGTCCGGCTTTATCGGCGGGATGTGCTTTTCCTGCAAAAAGGAACTGAACCGGATGTTCCGGATGGTTGATAATTTCGTTTAACGTATCTAAGTTTTTAAATAATAGATGCGCTCTTTTGTATGTGGCAAAACGTCGGGCAAAACCAAAGGTTAGCTTTTTAGGATCAAACCGTTCGAGAATTTCAATGATTTCTCTTGGAGTATAATACAGGATTTCATTGTTGCTAATCATTCTCTTTTTGATGAATTTGATTAGCTTTTCTCTCAGTTTATTTCTGATTTCCCAGATTTCGGAATTGCTGACATTGTAAATATTTTCAAAACAGTCTTTGTCATAATGATGAGTGGCAAAACCTTCACAGAATTCACGTTGATACAGGTCTTTCCATTCATGGGCAGCCCAGGACGGAAGATGGACTCCGTTGGTAACGTAGCTGATGTGTAGTTCCTGAGGAAGATATCCGGTAAACATATCCTTGAACATTTCCTGGGAAACTTTTCCGTGCAGCCAACTTACTCCGTTAACTTCCTGAGAGAGATTTACCGCCAGATTGCTCATGGAGAATTTTTCATTGCTATTATCCGGATGGATACGTCCTAATCCGATAATGTTTTCCCAACTGATCTGGAATCTGTCAGGATAATGGGAAATATATTTTCTTAATAATCCTTCCTCAAAGGCATCATGACCTGCCGGAACCGGTGTATGGGTGGTGAACAGGGAGGAGGATCGTACGATTTCTTTTGCTTCGTAAAAGGAAAGGTTTAGTTCTCTCATCATCTGGTGTATTCTTTCCAATCCGGTGAAAGCAGCATGTCCTTCGTTACAGTGATATACGTCGGCTACCACATTGAGTTTTTCAAGTACTCTGATTCCTCCAACTCCTAACAGCAATTCCTGTTTCAACCGATTTTCCCAATCTCCACCGTATAAGTGATATGTTATGGATTTGTCTTCCGGCTGGTTGTCTTCTACATCGGTATCTAAAAGGAATAGTTCTATTCGTCCTACATCTACACGCCAAACCCGTGCATAAACATTACGTCCTGGAAATGCTATCTGAACGGTTATCCAGTTTCCGTCTTTGTCTCGTTGTGGAGTAACAGGGATTTTATCAAATAGCTGAGGTTCGTACACATTTTCTTGTTCTCCGCTTGCGGAAAGGCGTTGAGTGAAATATCCGTAACGGTATAGTAATCCGATCCCAGTTATTTTTGTACCTTTATCGCTGGCTTCTTTCAGGTAATCACCTGCCAGGATTCCCAAACCTCCTGAGTAGATTTTCAAAGAACTGTGAATTCCATATTCCATACAGAAATAGGCGATATTTGGACCTGTCATTTGTTCTTTGACACTCATGTAGTTTTTGAAATCAGAGGAAACTTTTTCCAGTTTTTGTATGAAAGTTTCATCTTTTTCCAGTTCCTGATAACGGGAATAACTTATTTTGTCGAGAAGGGCAATTGGATTATGATCCACTTCCCGCCATATTTTTGAATCGATGGATTTAAATAAATCAATGGCTTCCTGATTCCAGCACCACCAAAGATTTTTGGATAATTCCTCGAGCGCAATTAATTTTTCGGGCACACTTCTGTGAACCATGATATTGAACCAGTTAGGTACGGCGTCTTGGTATATTTGTGGTTGATGTTTGGGTTCCGGCTGGAATTGATAATCGCTGATATCGTATCGTTCACCTACTTTTTCTAAGGCATTGTGATAAGCTTCCAGATAATAGGAAATCAGGTTATCCCATAAAGCAATTTTAGAAATTTCCAGTGCATTTTCCCGCACTTGTTCCTGTTCTTTTTCCGTGTGCCGGGCATGACGCAGAATATGATAGGTAATTTTGTTAACTACATATTCATCATTAATATCGGTTCGTTCCACAACGGAAAGCCCCAGTCTTTCTCCTTTGTAATGAGTTTTTACCCATAATCCGAAACCTGCCAGTGTAGTGGTAATGGTAGGGACTTTGAAGGCTGCACTTTCTAATGGTGTATATCCCCAAGGTTCGTAGTAGGATGGAAAAACGGACAAGTTTAATCCTGCTAGTATATCATAATAAGGAATATTGAAAACTCCGTCGTTTCCGTTTAAATAGGAAGGAACAAAGAAAATTTTTACACGGTCGTTATTTGTATTTAATAATCCGTTTTCCTGAATTGCTTTTAATACAGGATCATAATCCGGATCGTTTAATGAATGGGTGGTATATTTGTTACTTAATGGTTTATAGTTGTTCTTGTCTGACAGGTTTTCCAATAATTTGAGCGGTGGGCCATGATGACCTGCCGGTACTAATATGAAGGCCACGATTTCACGGGTGAGGGCTTCATTTTTATTTAAAACCCCTAAGGCTTTGATAAAGACATCAATTCCTTTGTTTTTAAATTCATATCTTCCACTGGTTCCTACCAATAAAGCATTGTTGTCTATTGGGAAACCCAAAACAGCTTCAGCAACATCTATCAGTTTTTTTCTTCCTTCTTTTTGTTTTTCGATAAATGCCGAATCACCATTTATGAAATCCTGGAATCCGTTAGGAGTAACTATGTCTACCGGTTTTCCCAGGAAATGTTCACATTCTCTGGCTGTGATTTCGCTTACGGTAGTAAAACTGTCCGCTTGTTGAGCCGATATTTTTTCCAGTGACTGTTTGGAAGATATATTAAAATTATGGGCAATGGTATCCGGATTGTAGTTGTTGAGATTATCGTATAACGGAAGATTGTTTCCTGCAATACTTCTTCCCAGAACTGTGGCATGAGTGGTGAATACGCATCCTACTTGTGGCATAGAAGAACGGAGATATAGTAATCCGGCTCCTGTCATCCACTCGTGGAATTGAGCAATTATTTTGTCTGTAGGAGAACAGTGGAATTTAATGTAGCTTTCAATTACTTTTCCGGATGCATAGCTGAATAATGCCGGTTCAACGTAATCCCATTGTCCGGAAATGGAATCGAGTTTATATTGTTCCCACAGGGTTTTAAAAATTTCATCTTTTTGGGAGAAAAAGGTGGTGTAATCTATTAAAATGATGATGGGTCCATCATTTATTTTCCATTTGCCAATGCGGATGCGAAGTCCTTCTTCGTTTGCCTTGGCGCGCCATGCTTTCATTAAAACCGTATCTTCAATAAATTCGGAATCTACTTCTCTTTCTTTTACAATATCGGGTCCAATGAGGATATGTGTGTTTTTCAGTGTCGTTTGAAGGGAGGGAATCTTTGTTGCTATTACTGTATGAATGCCTCCGACTTTGTTGCATACTTCCCAACTTACTTCAAATAAGTAGTCGGGTTTTATCAAATTTTCTTTTAACATAATAAATGTGCTATACTTTTTACAATTTCCAAAACTAAAAATTTTTAACTAAATTGAATAACGTTTAATTTTATGATATATTTTTTTTGACAGTTCTTTTTACAGAAACTTTTTTAACTGCGTTTTTTATTGGTTTTAGAGTGTTTTCTATATTCATAATTTTCGTAATCAATTGTGAGGTCAATTCTGTTTCTTTTTGTGGTAATAGTTTGGAAATCTTTTCTCCGATTTCTTTATTTTTTAGAAGGGCAGCAATTTTTTTCTCTGCCAAGTCATTTACCCTTATAGTAATGTCGCTTAGTACATTCATATAATTAATATAAGCATCATAAGGACTGGAATAAACGTTTCTGAATCTTCGTGGAGTACCGTCTACCAGCCATTTGGTACACATATAGTAGTAGTGGTCGCTATCCTGCATGCGTTCCCAGTTTTCAGTAATTTCTTTGTTATTAACGAACCGTATTTTACTTGCGAGATTACATAAGGATGAGAAGGCATCGTTTTGTAAGTCATTTCCCAGCCAAATACTTAAATCCCTTTCTTCTTCAGACCAGGAAATAGGGTAGGGAACATGGACCGGAGCTACGGCTTTGTGTTTTTTTATGATTTCGGAAGGGGTTAAGAATTCAAAATTACCTAGTTCCAAAACCTGTTTAGGTAAATAACGCATGAATTCAAAAATTCCACTGGATTTATGATGCCTGTCGCCAAAAGTGATGTAATCCATAAACAGGTTCACAACTTCTTCATATTCATTGACCTCATTAAGCCAGGTAGTAAATTTTTCACTGGTAAGCGGCCATTGATCCCAATGATGATCGGAAAAATTATGGGCAATGTCATGGCTTAACTGATAATTTCGTAAAAGTATTTTCAGATTGGAATTCATGGAATTGGTGTAAACATAATTGGGGCTTTTCCATCCTAAAACGTGTTTAGCACCTTCTGTCAGCATGGTTTTAAATCCTAATTTAGCCACTCTTTCTCCTATCTGATCTGAATAAATTAATCCGGTAAGCCGTACAGTGGTTGGTTTCTTTCCAAAATGATGTTCAATCAGATTCCGGTGTTTATATAGTTGATGTTCTAATTCTTTTTCATCTTTTAGGAATGCCAGGGAATGGGCATAGGTTTCGCAAAGAAATTCTACATTTCCTGTTGCGGCTAGTTCTTTAAAGCTTTTAAGAGCATGAGGAGCGTATAGTTCCATAAGTTCAATTGCTTCTCCTGTGATCGAAAATGATACTTTAAATTGATTTCCATACTCTTTGAATATGTCCATTAATACCCTGTTCATAGGAAGATAGCATTGTTCTGTAATTTTCTGAACATAGGTTCGGTTGTTAAATTCGTCATAGTAATGATCTGAATTACCAATGTCGAAGAACCGGTAACGGCGCAGAGTGTAAGGAATATGCAATTGAAAATAGAAGCAAATGGACTTTTTCATCTCTTTAATGCTATTTTAGGTGGTTATTACATTATTTATTGAGTACTTTCTGATACAAATTTTTAACTAATTTGGCACTATCATACCAGTTGAGGGAATTAACTTCTCTCATTCCTTTTTCTTTCAGGTTATCGGACAGAACAGAATAGGATAATAATCCGTACATGGCATCGGCCAGTGCATCTACATCCCAAAAGTTTACTTTGATCGCATTTTTCAGGACTTCAGCTACTCCGGATTGTTCTGAAATTATTACCGGAACTCCTGTTCGCATGGCTTCCAAGGGAGATATTCCGAAGGGTTCCGACACGGAAGGCATCACATAAACATCACTTTCTGCATACATTTTGTTTACATCATCTCCTGCCAGAAATCCGGTAAAAGTAAATTTGGTTCCAATACGTAATTTGGCTACCCGTCTCACCATTTTGTTCATCATATCACCACTTCCGGCCATAACGAACCGGACGTTTGGGTATCGTTTCAACACTTTATTTGCTGCTTCAATGAAATATTCCGGACCTTTTTGGAAAGTGATGCGTCCTAAAAAAGTGATTATTTTTTCTTTTTTGACTGTTTTTTCGTCCGGAATTTTTGTTTCTTCTATTTCTTCCCTTCCTGAAAAATCTACGGCATTATGAACAGTAAAAACTTTGTTTTTGTCAATTCCATAGCGTAAAGTGACAATATTTTTGGTGAGATCACTTACGGCAATTACCGCATCGGCTTCTTCCATGCCTTTTCTTTCCAGATCATATACTATTCGGTTTACATTTTCTCCGCTCCGGTCGAATTCCGTGGCATGAACATGGACAACCAACGGTTTACCTGAAATACGTTTAGCTTCAATTCCAGCCAGATAAGTTAACCAGTCGTGGGCATGAATAACATCAAAATCATGATCTTGTGCAATTTTGGAAGCTATTAAGGCATAACGCATTACTTCTTCCATCAGATTAGATCCGTATTTTCCTGAAAAAGAATATTTTCCACCTAAATGAGTAAATGTTCGGGTTTCATTTCCGTGAGTTTCCTGCTGAATAAGTTCATATTCTTTTATTCCAAGATAAGGGATTATCCCAGAATCAACAGACAGAAAACTAACATTGCTCCAAAAGTCATCAGTAGAAGAAGTAATGGAGGGCATTTCAACATCGCTTGCATTAATTATGGTTCCGATGCTGGAATCTTCATCTCCTGAGGCTTTAGGCATTACAAATAGAACTTCCACATCTTGCTGTGCAATTCCCTTGGTCAGACCATAACAGGCTGTACCCAGACCGCCAGAGATATGAGGCGGAAATTCCCAGCCAAACATTAATACTTTCATATAGGTTTTAAAATTTTTAGGTTACTATTTTCAAGGTTTTTTATTTTTATATTGTTCTGTTAAGCTGATTATTCGTAATACTTCGCTTACGCTCCATGCCTGGGAAATACTTCCTCCCGGATGGTGAGGTGGATTTCCGTCATACACTTCACTGATGCTGCATATTCCGTAATTGGTCATATCTTCTTCAAAATGGGAAACTATTTGTTCTGCCTTTTTGCAAAAAGATTTTCCGAATAATTTGAAACAGGATTCTACATAATGGCTTAGTTGCCATACCCAGACAGTTCCCTGATGGTAAGCCAGATCACGTTCGGTCTGATCTCCTTTATATAATCCTTTATAATCAGGATGGTTGGGGGAAAGGGTTCGTAATCCTTTCGGAGTAAGTAATTCCTTTTCTACAATATTTACCACATGGCTTTTTATTTCGTCGTTGATTGGACTGTAAGGGAGAGAAGCTACAATAATCTGATTGGATCTGATGTCCAGGTTTTGTCCTTTTTCATCCACATAGTCGGCTAAGTATTGCAGTTCTTCGTTCCAAAAAGTTTTGATAAAATTAGTTTCAATGTGTTGCGGTAAATTTTCCCATTCTTTGATAAATTTCTTGTCATTGTTCTTTTTCGCCAGCTCCAGGGTGAATTGTACGGCATTGTACCAAAGGGCATTAATTTCTACGGCATAACCGACCCGTGGTGTTACAGGATTTCCATGAATAACGGCATCCATCCATGTAAGTGCTTTTCCTTTTTCTCCGGCCCAGATCAAATCGTTTTCATGCATGTGCATAGTTGGCAATGTCCCGTTTTTAAAGACTTCCAAAATGGCTTTCATCTTTTTACCATAGTCTTTCCATATGGTTTCAGGATCATTCAGGGCTTTGGTATATTGCTGGACTGCCCAGAAATACCACATAGGAGCATCTACAGAATTATAAGCGGCATGTTGATTCTTTCCGATATTGGGGAAAAGTCCGTTGTTTACTTCACGGGACATAGTATCCAGCACTGCTTTGCATAATTCCGGATTAAAGTTGGAAGCAAGGGTAAGTCCGGGAAGTGAAATAAAAGTATCCCTTCCCCAGCGTCCGAACCAAGGATATCCTGCTATGATTTCCGTATCTTTTCCTCTGCGGGTAATAAATTGAGCTGCTGAATTTTTAAGACAATTTAAAAAATTGTTTTTTGGAGGTCGTAATTCCAGTTCCTTAGTGAAGTTGGAAGCTAAGCGGGAACTTTTTTCTTCTTTCAGAGAAGCAGAAAATACAATGCTTTCTCCTTTTTTGATCGGAAATTCGAAATAGCCGGGAGTATATAAATCTTCGGAATAATCATATCCGCGTTCTTTTTCTTCCAGATATTCAATATTGTAATACCAATCGGAATTATCTATGAATTGATTGTTCTTATTCAACTGCATGTGCAGAGTAGGAAATCCTTCATAAAGCCGGGAAGCAATTCCTTTATCTACTTCCATGTAGGAAGTATCTGCAAATAAATTGGCTCTGCTTAACTGATGTCTGTTCCGGAAAGCAAGAAAAGGACGAAGTTGTAAAATAGTAGGAGAATGGGCATCGATCAGGGTATAACGAATAAGAATCTGATCCGAATTATGAGTCATTAATAATTCTTTTTGCAGAATAACGCCTCCCACACGATATGTGATGGTTGGAGTAGGTTCATACACAAAATCGATGATATATTTATGTCCCCGGGGCTCATATACACCTGGGAATTTATGTATTCCCAGATTGAAAGACTGGTCGTGTTGAATTATGGTTTCATCAAGAGAAGAGAGTAATACAAAACTTTCTTCTTCAAATTTTTCAATAGGGCAAACCAATAATCCATGATATTTACGGGTATTGCAACAAACAATCGTTGTACTCATGTATGATCCGGCCCTGTTTGTTCCCAATATTTCTCGTGATAGTGAATATTCAAGATTAACCAGTTCTTCTTTGTTGAAAGTTAAATAATCCATAGTTTGTGATAGTTATACAGAAAGAAATAATAATATCCTTTTATAAAATTAAGAAAATAAAATGATAAAGGCATGCTAAAACTGGTAAAAATTAATTTCTTTTCAGTTAATATTTTGTGAAGTATTATAAGATTGTAAAGTAAACGTCTTCATTTTATTACAGATTTGCCAGTTAATGGAATCAATAAACAGTGATAAAATTAATTAGACGCAAAATAAAGTCATTTTTATATCAATTGGAAAGTAAGTTTTTGATAATTGTCAGGCAGAAAAAAGCTGTTGTAGAGGAAAAATAAATTGAATAACTTTGCAAAAATAATTTATTAGTAAAAATTATGGGTACAAAAACCGAATATATCCCTTATAAGGTTAAAGATATTTCTCTGGCAAACTGGGGAAGAATGGAGATTGAATTGGCAGAAGCTGAAATGCCGGGATTAATGGCACTTCGTGAAGAATATAAAAATGAACAACCATTAAAAGGAGCAAGAATTGCCGGTTGTTTGCATATGACCATTCAGACTGCCGTTTTAATTGAAACTTTACAAGCTTTGGGAGCTGAAGTTACCTGGAGTTCCTGTAATATATTCTCTACTCAGGATCATGCTGCTGCTGCCATTGCTGCCACAGGTACTCCAGTTTATGCATGGAAAGGAATGAATGCAGAAGAATTTGATTGGTGCATAGAGCAAACGTTGTTTTTTGGAGAAGATATAAGACCGTTAAATATGATTTTGGATGACGGAGGGGATTTAACTAATATGGTTTTGGATAAATACCCGGAGTTGGTTGGAGGAATAAAAGGTCTTTCAGAAGAAACAACTACCGGAGTTCACAGGTTACATGAAAGAGTGAAAAACGGAACTTTGCTGGTGCCAGCAATTAATGTGAACGATTCTGTTACTAAATCTAAATTTGACAATAAATACGGATGTAAAGAATCTGCAGTTGATGCAGTTCGAAGAGCAACTGACATTATGTTGGCAGGAAAAGTAGTAGTAGTAGCAGGATACGGAGATGTGGGAAAAGGTTCGGCCGCTTCATTCAGAGGAGCAGGAGCAAGAGTTATCGTTACCGAGATAGATCCGATTTGTGCTTTACAGGCTGCTATGGATGGATTTGAAGTTAAAAAAATGGATAATGCGGTTCCAAGAGCGGATATTGTAATTACTTGTACGGGTAACTGCGATATTGTTCAGGGAAAACATTTTGAAATGATGAAAGACAAGACCATTGTTTGTAATATCGGACATTTTGATGATGAAATCGATATGGCTTGGCTAAACCAGAATTATGGAAATACGAAAGTGACTATTAAGCCACAAGTGGATAAATATACGGTGAAAGGAAAAGATGTAATTATTCTTGCTGAAGGACGTTTGGTGAACTTAGGTTGTGCTACCGGACATCCGAGTTTTGTGATGAGTAATTCTTTTTGTAACCAAACATTGGCACAAATAGAATTATGGCAGAATTCAGCCAACTACAAAAATGATGTATATACCTTGCCTAAACATTTAGATGAAAAAGTAGCGAGATTACATTTAGCCAAAATAGGAGTGGAACTGGATGTTTTGAATGATAAACAAGCCAACTATATTGGAGTTTCCGTTCAAGGACCATTTAAAACAGACGAATACAGATATTAAGATTTTCCATATAAAAAATAATTTTTTAATCCGGGTTTTCCCGGATTTTTTGTTTTTTTACTTCATTTGCTAATTTCCAAATCGGCACATTGACTCATTAGTTCATTAGTACTATTGAGTAATTGTTTTCCGTTATTGTAAATAAACCCTTATTTTTGCAGCAAAATTTAAAGGATGTTAATATTGGTTATCAATGCAGGAAGTTCTTCCATAAAATATCAGTTATTGAATATGGAATCAACTACTGTAATTGCAAAAGGATTAGTAGAAAGAATAGGTATTGAAGGTGGAATAATTACTCATAAGTACCGAAAAAACGATAAACAGGAGAAAATAAAATTGAAACAGGATTTTCCATCGCATACAGAAGGAATGGAATTGATTGTTAAATTACTCACAGATAAAGAAACAGGAGTTATTAATGATCCGTCGGAAGTGAGTGCAATAGGACATAGAGTAGTGCAGGGAGGAGATATTCCGGAACCGGTTCTGATCACTGATAAAATAAAAGAATCCATAAAAATAAATAGTCCGTTGGCTCCTTTACATAATCCAGCTAATTTATTAGGAATTGAAGTAGCGGAGCAATTTTTTAAAGGGATTCCACAAGTGGCGGTTTTTGATACCTCTTTCCATCAGACCATGCCGCCAAAAGCTTATAGATATGCCATTCCCAATCATTTTTATACGGAACATAAAATCAGAGCTTACGGAGCGCACGGAACCAGCCATAAATATGTTCGGGCACAAGCTGTGAAATATTTGCAGAATGAAGCAGCCAAAGTAATAACTATTCATTTGGGAAATGGTTCCAGTATTACAGCGATCAATGAAAAAGGAGAAAGTGTAGATACTTCTATGGGATTTACTCCCCTTAGCGGTTTGGTTATGGGAACCCGAAGCGGAGATATTGATCCTTCGGTTTTGTTTTATATGGTGAAGGAATGTGGAGTGAAATTTGAAGAACTGGATAATTTACTGAATAAGAAATCGGGAATGTTGGGATTAACTCAAATGAGTGATGCCCGTGATGTAGAGGAATTATATTACAAAGGAGATGAAAATGCAGTTTTATGTCTGGATTTGTATTCCTACCGGGTAAAAAAATATATAGGTTCTTATATGGCTGCGTTGAATGGTGCTGAAGCTATTGTATTCACGGCAGGAATAGGGGAGAATGATCATAATCTCCGTTCTTTGATTTGTAAGGATCTGGATTTTTTTGGAATCAAGCTGGATGAGGTTAAAAATAAGGAATTGAATTCTCCGGATGGAGTAGTGGAAGTTCAGGCCCCGGATTCCAAAATGAAGATTTTAATTATTCCGACCAATGAAGAACTAGCAATAGCTGATAGCGTATTGAAGTTAGTGGAAAAGTAAAGAGAATTAAAAAAATAAAATCAATAAAAAATCCATTGAAATACTTCAATGGATTTTTCTATTATTATGAATTATGTTTTATTTTACATAAACTACTTCTATGCCTTCTTGTTGTGGAAGGGTTTTTCTTCTCACATCTTCAGGTTTTACATCAGCATTGATTTTTCCTCTGTTTTCAGCTACTCCGTAGGTTAACCAGTAAGGTAAAAAACCAACAAGGAAAGCTAAACACCAAAATCCGATAAGTTCTACGATTAAAAAAAGTAAAAAACCTACAAATTTAGCAAAAGGCCAAGTCCCGATAAAAAGTAGTGTTGTCATATTCTTATTATTAGTTGCCCAAATATACTTATTTATTTTAGGTTATACAAAAAATAATTTTCACTATTTTTAATAGTAGTAATCATAATAGCTGTTCTCATTAAATTTTGTGGTAGCTCTGGGATGTTCTTTATTTGTGAGATAGTCAGTCAAGTTTCTATCCAATTCATTCCAGTCATCATCGTCGTAATAACTTAATTCAGTTGATAAATAAACTATTTTGGCAAGAGAAGATTCATCATAATAACTTTGGTCATAAGAATAATCATAAGATGAGTTATTATAATCAGAACATTCATTTTTTTCATCATCCTCTTTTTCTTTTGTCAGGTCAAAAACTATGGCAGCAAGATCAGTTCCGTTATATTCCTCTTTTGTTTTTTCCTCTTTAACAGCATCTTTTTTGTCTTTCTTTTTGTTTTCAGAATAAGAAGAATCTTCCGTGTTTTTATTTCGGGTAATAGTGAAATAATAGACTTTATATTTTTTCGTATCAGAAGCAATAATCTTTTCCTCTTTCAGGGTTAAAGAATCTTTTGAAGAGTCTGAATAATAATCATAATATCTGTCTTCATTATTTTTTAAGAGGATTTTTTTTGCCATATCGGCAGTCAGGTCTTTTTCCGGATCAAAAATATCCTTACCGAATTTATCTTTATAGGCTTTGTTTAGTTCTTTGGAAGGAATGGTTTCTTTAGTCAGAGAAATATATTCTTCCTGTGTAAGTTCCACTGGTTTTTTCAGTTTGGCAAGCACAGCCAGAAGTTCCGGTTTTCGGGTCTTTCTGATTTCGGAAACCAGTTTTTGGTAACCGGAATCATCAACAAGGGATAAGATGTTCAGATTTTCTTTAAGATCTTCCAAAGGACTAGAATAATCCGAGTAGTAAGAATCCGTATTTCCGGATTGTGTTAAAAATCGCTTGAAGTTGTTTTTTACTTCATTCAGAAAATAATTTTTGTATTTTTTTACGTGTTTTGCTTTGAGTTTATCCTCACTTTCCAAGTCTGACAGATAGCTCATTATAGGGTTATAGTATTCATCAACAGATGAATAGTTCAGAATTCCGGGTAAAAGATAATTTTCTGAGGTTTCGGTATGATAACTACAGGTATTAAAAAAGCTATAAACGGCACTTTCGGAACTTGGAATCGGAAGCTCCTTTTTTATCATACTTATTGCTTTCTTAATTCCTTTTTCAGAATCAATTTCCACTATTTTTGTCAGGATTGATAACTGGGAATCTCCATTATTTTTAAATTTAGGGTAGAGCTTTTCATAAAAATCGGATTTCGTTTGTTTATGATAATCCAATGTTTGAATAGCAGCATTTAAAATTTCCTGATTAAGAGAATCGGATGGATAGGAAAGCATGAAGTTTTCCACTTTTTTATAATCTGTGGAAATAGCTTTTATTTTATTGAGAACAGGCTGATTCTTTTTATCAATTGCAGTCCAGATCATGGAATCCTCTTCAATCTTATATTCATCAGAGTAATAATCAGGTTCATCATCTGAAATTTGACTTTCCGGCTTTTCTACGTCTGTACTTTCTTCGTCAGAATTTATTTCATCAGAGACATCAATATTCTCATCCTTTTCGGTATCTTCTGTTTTCTCTTTTTCTGGTTTGAAAAATAAAATATTGTTATATATCTCGTTGGCAGAAGGATTGTTGTATTCCTGATGTTTATTGATGATATATTTTATTTCGTAAACTTTATCGTTCTGGTAATAATATCTCAGCTTATGTGTTTGTGCTGCATTTTCATTTTCCAGAACATAATCGGAGAAAAAATATCCGTTATCAGAAGTTCCGTTTTGTATAAACCGGATTTTGCTAACAGAGCAGGAATCGGATTCGTATTGATTTTTAATGTGATCTTTGATGATATCTTCTGCTTTGAGAGAATCACTTTCCAGATAAGGGCTATAATATACAATAGATATTTTCTGGTTGTTTTCTAAATTATAGGAAGCAGAATCGTCCGTAGGATAATAATCATAGTGGTCGTCCGGATTGTAGGAAGGCGTTTCTCCAACAGCAGTAGAATCTGCCATAATAGGAGCTGTTATCTCTTCCCATTTATTTTTTTGATCTTCCTGAGGTTTAAACGGCAGATTTATGGAATAACCGGCCTTTTTGTTTTCATATTTTTCCGGTTTTTTATAAGAGATGATATCTTTTAATTTGAATGAATTGAAAAATCGGGTTTTTATATTTTCATTTTGAGTAACAATGCCGATCAGGTTGTAAGAAGCACCATTTATAATGGTTTTCAAATACAATTTTTTGTTATCGGCCAAAGAAGCAGTGGTTTCTGAATAAGGAACTGTATCATCAATAGAAACGGTTTCAAATCCTTTAATATCCAGATTCCGGATAAACTCATAAGGAATTCTTTGTAGTTCATATTCTTCCTTTTCAGGAGATATCATATCCATAGTCTGGACATTGATGAAGTAATAGGAGTCGCTGTTTTTATCGTAAGCAATAACGCTGGGACTGGAGCTCAAAGTATCGGAACTGATTCTGTAGTCCGGTAAATTAACGGCATATCCTCCTGATTTCGGACTGTAATTTGAAAATGTACCGGAAATAGGTTTTAATTTTAGGCTGGAAAAAATGGTATTTTTGTATTTGGTTCCGTAGTTTTTAGTTCCGTTTAAATTAAAGATATACGTTTCCAGTGGAGTTAAAAATATTTGAGTGTCCAGATATTCATCATTATCACTTCTGCTGGTTACTTCAATGCCCGGAAATCCGTCTTTGGTAAAATGTTTTTTTGTCAGGATTTTTCCCGGAATATTTTCATATAAAAGACTGTCAATGGATTGTACTGAGGGGCGATAGGAACTTTTAGTTAAAAAATCAAAATGGCTGAGTTTTGTTAAGGATAAAAATGCTCCATTGGGAATGTCTAAGGAAACTAAATAATTGGTTTGTTTTTGTGAAAAGTTAAAAAATTTGTTGGGAGATTTAATAGAAAATCCATCATAATTGTTTTGGGTAGATAAAGATTGGTTATAGATCAGATTATCAATATTTTCCTTTTGTTTTCTTCCTTTTTCAGTGTAGGCACTTGTTAGAGGTTCTACTTTATATCCTTTGGCTCTTAATAACTCTATAATTCCTTTTTTTCCTCCTAAATGGGCTGCACCTACGGCGGAAAAAAGAGAACCTTTTTTCATAAGGCTATCC
Organism: Apibacter sp.; assembly: GCA_031552575.1. Lineage (GTDB taxonomy): Bacteria > Bacteroidota > Bacteroidia > Flavobacteriales > Weeksellaceae > Apibacter. Next base: position 273,338 of record JAVBMH010000011.1, read on the forward strand.
ATGGATTTAACCATATTCTCATTTCTTACATGGAGGGAATATTTGAGTACATTAGGAGGATAATATCCTTTTTGCAGGGAATCTATCAGATCCAGATCCTGTTTTCTGTAAGCATCTTCCATCACAGTCCGGACAGGTTGACCTTTCAGCATTTTTTTAAGCCATGGTTTTTTTGTACTATAATAGCCATCATAGTAATCATCGCCCGATTGGTAGGCTTTTTCCATGATTTTTCTCGATTCTTTGACATCTTCCAGTCCGTGAAATTTTTTGCCCAGTTTTTTGGCAGATCTGTATATAAACATATCCAGATAGGTATTTTCCTGAAAATTTTGTGTGCTGCTTCCATATCTCCGGTATAAGATGCCATCAGTCAGATAATCATTTACCCGCAATGCATCCTTGTAAGTTTTTGGTTGTATAGGGTTTAGATATAATGAAGAATATTTATATGAATTATAATCATCATAATAATCATAGTCATGGTAGTAATCATAATTTTCAGTATTCTTCATATCATCCAGCCATAAATTAGGATCACTTTCCAAAGCCACTTGCTTTACGGAGTAAAGTTTTTCAAAAAATATGTCCGATAGATTAAAGGCTATTTTTTCACTTACATGCATGGTTCCATATAGATAGGACTTTTCTTTTAATCCGTTTCCGGAGATTTCCCATAGGAGGCTTGGATATTTTTTCTGGGAAAATAAAAATGACGATAGCAATAAACCAGTTATCGTCAAAACAAATACTTTTTTCATAGACCTATCTAAATTTCAGCTAATTTACTTATTTTTTAAATTGAAAATGGTAAATTTTTAACACTTTTCTAACAATTTCGCAGAACATAAAAAAATATCCTTATTATATAAAGGATATTTTATGTTATTTTTAGTTAGATGTTATTTTACTAAACTGAGAGCCTTGTTGGTATTTATTATAGCTTGTTCATTTTTGTAATCCAGCCATTTTTGACCTTTCTTTTTTCTCATATAGTTGTCATAACTTCTTTTCACAAAGAGATTTAGTATGGCATTGGTGAAATTGGCAGGTCGTTTTGCTAGAGACCGTAAGCTCATGGAAAATCCGGGAGTTAGGTACTGCATATAGTGCCACCAGCCTTCCGGCATGTAAAGCATTTCTCCGTGAGACAGACAGGCTTTGTAGGGAGTAATATGTTTTAAACCCGGCCATTTTTCAAAATCAGGGTTATCGAAATCAATGTCTTCCCTGCAAATAGTGGCATAAGGAATTTTGTACATGTATTTGGTATCTTCAGGTGAGATGAGGATACATTGTTTTTCTCCTGCAAAATGGAAGTGAAGAATATTAGCTAAATCAATATCAAAATGCATGAAAACATTGGAACCTGCACCTCCGAAAAATAGCATAGGCAAATTCTTGAAAAGATTTAGCCCCAAGTCAGGAAAAGTGAAATCTTCCTGTATTTGCGGAGCTTGTTTTAATAGATTGTATAAGAATATTCTCAGATCGGTAGGCCCTTCTTGAAGTAAATCAATGTATTCGGACATTTTCATTCTGGCATCAGGTTCGTTTACTTTCTTATCGGCACTTACCGGATCATTGTTGTATAAAGGGACAATTTTATCTCCGGCTATTTCCCTGATGTAATCAAAGTTCCATTTTTCATAGGCAGGCCAGCCTTCGGTTAATTTTTCCACTACTACCGGAGTTTGTGTTTTGTAGTAGTTGTTGAAGAAATCTTCTTTGGAGATTCGTTCAACTCTTTTTACTTCTTTGTAGTTAAACATGTATAGATATAAAAATTTAAAGTTATCGAAATAAGGATTTACTATAAAATTTAATGATTTTGAATGGTTAAAAATCTTCGGAATGCATTAAATCTTCTATTTCTTCAACTTCAATAGGAATATTTCTCATTAAGTTATAAGGTTCTCCATTGGATTGAATTACTACATTATCCTCAATTCTAATGCCAAAACCTTCTTCAGGAATATAAACACCTGGTTCTACGGTGAATACCATGTTCGGAACGAAAGACTCCGATAGAATGCCATAGTCATGGGTATCTAATCCTAAATGATGTGAATTTCCATGCATGAAATATTTTTTATAAGCAGGCCATTTCGGATCTTCATTTTTTACGTTGTCAGAAGTGATGAGTCCTAATTTCAGCAATTCTTCCGTCATTATTTTTCCTACTTCTTCATGATAGTTATACCAGTTATTTCCTGTAATCAGAATTTTGGTCGATTCATTTTTCACGTTCATAACAGCCTGATAAACTTCTTTTTGACGTTTAGTGAATTTTCCGTTTACCGGAATGGTACGGGTCATATCAGAAGAATAATTGGCATATTCAGCTCCAACATCCAGCAAAAGCACATCTCCGTCCTTACATTCCTTGTTGTTCAGGATGTAATGCAGAACATTACTGTTTTTTCCTGAGGCAATGATGGGTGTATAAGCCCATCCTTTGGATCGGTTTCTTATGAATTCATGTAAAAACTCAGCTTCTATCTCATATTCCCATACACCGGGTTTTACGAAAGGAAGAATTCTTCGGAATCCTTTTTCGGTAATATTACATGCTTTTTGCATGATTTCAATTTCTTCTGGTTCTTTAATGGAACGAAGATGTTGTAATATAGGGTTGCTTCTCAGATAATTATGACCTCTGAATTTTCTTTGTAATTTCTTTATGAAACGATCTTCCCGGGTTTCTACTACTTTTTCTGCTCGGTAATGTTCATTGATATTAATATAGATGTTTTCAACCTGAGGAATTACGGTTTCAATGATTTTATTAAAATCTTTTAACCAATATACATTTTTGATTCCGGACACTTTAGTAGCTCCTTCTTTGGTATATTTTTCTCCCTCCCAAACGGCAATAAGATCGTTGGTTTCCCGAACAAAAAGCATTTCCCGGTGTTCTTCCCGGTGAGCGTAAGGACAGATGACCAAAATGGTTTCTTCCTGATCAATTCCTGAAAGGTAGAATATATCACGATGTTGCTGGAATGGCAGCGTACTGTCGGCACTTATCGGATAAATATCATTGCTGTTGAAAAAAGCAATGGATTTTGGAGCCATTCTTTGAACAAATTTTTGTCTGTTTTTGATGAATAGGTTTTTGTCAATGGGAGTATATCTTGTTTTCATAAATTTAAAATGTTTTTTAGAATTCCAAATTTACTGATTATACTTTAATCTGGAAATAAAATAGAATTATTCTTAATCTAGATAAAAATGTAATAGGATTCATAGGTACGTTTTGAACTTCCCTGAAATAAGATTACTTTTGTGGGTAAAATAAATGTATCATGATAGCAATTGTAGACGGAGGTGCAACTAAGTGTGATTGGGTGGTTATTGAATTTGACGGAAAGGAGGTTTTAAGAACAGAATCCATAGGATTTAATCCTAATTTTGTTACTTCAGAAGTTATAGAAGAAGGACTTTTACAAAATGACGAGCTACGAGGAATCGCTTCTCAAATTCACCATGTATATTTTTATGGTTCCGGTTGTTCCACTGAAAAAGGAAAGGAAATAGTACGGAAACCTTTTGAAAAGTTGTTTCCTAATGCAGTTATCAACATAGATCATGATTTGAAAGGAGCAGCAATGTCTGCCTATTTTGGAAAACCGGCCATTGTTTGCATCTTGGGAACCGGTTCCAACTCCTGTTATTTTGATGGAACGATTTTTAGGGAAGAAACTTTTTCTCTGGGTTGGATTTTAGGAGATGAGGGAAGTGGTTGCTATTTGGGAAAGAAGCTGCTTCATGCCTATTTTTCTAATAAAATGCCTAAATATTTGTCTATTGCTTTTGAAGATAAATATAATCTGACTATTGAAGAATTATTGGAAAATGTATATCAGAAACCAAGAGCAAATTCTTATATAGCTAATTTTAACCGGTTTATAGCAGAACATAAAAGAGAACCATTTATTCAGAATCTGGTTTATGAAGCCATGAAAGCCTTTTTTGAAAATCAGGTGATGGTTTTTCCGGAGGCCCGAGAAACAGAGGTTAATTTTATCGGTTCCATAGCTCATTACTATGAAGATATACTAAAAACTGTTGCCTCAGAATATCACTTAAAAATAGGAGAAATAGTAAAAAGACCTATTGATAACTTAGTAAAGTATCATCTGATTTATAAGCAAGAAATAAGAGATAAGATGTAAGAAATAAGATTTAGATTCTTTACATCTTACACCTTACCTCTGATTTATTCTTTTACAGCAATACAAATATCCACTTCTGCATGTTCAATATCCTGGGATTTTTCTTTATATACATCAAAATCAGCCGTATATTTTCTATTTAAAACGGCATCCTGATTCCATATTTCCTGCCAGGTGTTGGCAATATCAGATATTTCTCCTTTTACCGTATATTTCAGATATTCGCTTTCTTCAATAAGGCATCCAGTCAATCCTTCAGGAACAAGGCCCAGAAAAGGAACTTTATATCCTAAAATTGCTGTATATTTTTTGGTATAGTTCGATTCATAATCTGTGTAAATACAGTAAATATCTTCGGAAATCCGATTGGGAATCTGGCCACGAACGTTTTCCAGATAGAATCGTTCCCATAATACCGCTAAATCTATGGAAGCTTCTTTATTTTTATTGGATGTTCTTACGGAAATACCTACTACTGTAAATGAATCTATTTTTTGTTTTTTGGATATCATTGATTTAGATTATTCTTCGTAAAAATAATAAAAAAAATCTGATAAAAATTATCAGATTTTCAATTAAAATTATTTTGCTTCCCAGAAACAACGTTTAGGAGAAACTATCAGCCCTTCATCCTTTAATTTTTTCATGGCTTTATCCACTTCCTTACGGTCCAGTTTGGTCAATTCGGTTACTTTTCCTGCATTCACAGGTTCTCCGGCTTTTTTAATAGCATTTAACACTTGGTCTTTTGCATCCATATTTTTTGATTTTACTTAGCGGTTTAAAATTATAAAAAATTGCATATCCTTCCAGTTTTTTCAAACTGATAAAAAACATGAATTTTCAAATTTTGGAAATTACCGGTTAATCTTTTTAGGACTTACAAAAAGCATGAAAATCAATCCGATAATGAAAGCTATGGACATGGCAAAAATAGAATATCTCATGTTTCCTGTCAGGTCGATCAAATAACCATATGTAAATGAGCCTACAATAATGGCACATTTTTCCAGTACATCATAAAAACTGAAATAAGTGGCTGTGATATTCCGGTCTTTTTCTGGTAACATTTTACTGTAGGTAGAACGCGACATGGACTGAATTCCTCCCATCACTAGTCCGACTAATCCGGCAACTACATAAAAATAATATTCAATATTCGGATTGGTCTTGTCTAAAAAGAATCCTGCCATACAAATGATGATCCAGATAGAAATACAGATTATTAAAGTTAGTTTATTACCTATTTTTTTGGATAAGGCAGAACAGAGATAAGCTCCGACAATAGCTATAAGTTGAGTAAGCAGAATGGAAATAATCAGTTTGGTACTTTCCAGATTAATCTCATTGGAACCGAAAAGTGCAGCCATCAGGAAAATAGTTTGTATTCCGATGGAATAAAAGAAAAAGCTCAACAAAAAATATTTTAAATTTCTTTCCTGAAAAAGCTCAGATTGTATTTTTTTCAAAGTAGAAAAACTATTGAAAACCAGGCTTCTTTTTTTCACACCCTCTATTTTTTGGTTATCGGGTAGATTGGCAAAAGTATATTGAGCAAATCCCAACCACCATATTCCGGTTAAAATGAAACTTAAACGGGTGTAGAAAATTTTATTTTCAGGAGAAGCAACAACTTCTATCAATAATAAACAAAGAATAAGAAGGATCATGGCTCCCAGATATCCCATAATATATCCTTTGGCGGAAATCCGGTCTTGCTGGTCTTCTGTTGCAATATCAGGCAAATACGAATTATAAAAAACCAAACTTCCCCAAAAACCAATACTGGCAGTGATATTGAGAATTAGTCCATACAAAATTTGCGATTCACTCGTAAAAAAGAAAAGTCCCATACAGGAAAAAGATCCCAGATAACAAAAGAATTTCAGGAATTTCTTTTTGGTTCCTGTAACGTCTGCGATCGAAGAAAGTACCGGAGTAGTAAGAACTACAAAAATAAAGGATATGGTTAAAGAGTAACTGAACAAAGCATCCGGGGAAAAATGTCTCCCGAAAAGTTCTATTTTGGAATGCACAGCTTCATCATACCAAACCTTACGGTAAGGATTATATACTTTTTTATAAGAATCTGTAGTTATTATAGAATAATAAATAGGAAATATAGTAGAAGTAATAACCAGAGAATAAACGGAATTGGCCCAATCGTAAAAGCTCCATGCACGGACTACTTTAGGATCATTTTTTGTAAAACTCACACGCAATTTTTTTATGAACTAATAAATATAGTTAACGGAAATTTTAAAGAAAAAGTACAAAGCATAACTAAATTCACGAAAAAAATCGGATTACATTTTACTTTGTACTTTTTTACTAATTAAAATCAGGAATAAAAACCTATGCCTTCTTCACAAATTCAGTACGGATCACCATCATAATATTATTCACCTTACCCTCAATTTCATCCTCATTATCAGTAAGGCGGATATTTTTCACCTTGGTTCCTATTTTAATAGGAGAAGAAACTCCCTTAGGCTTTAAGGTTTTAGTGATAGTTACCGAATCTCCAGCGTTTAAAATATTACCATTGCAGTCTTTTACTTCCATTATATTGAATTTTGATTAAAGCCGTAAAGATAAGATTTTAAAAATAAATCAAAAGATAAGGTTATGAAGAGGCAAAAGAAGATTAAAAAACAAATTTTTTCTATTTCTGCAAAATCACGACATTTGAAAGATAAAAGTGAATAACAAAATAAACTCATGAACAACGAAAATATAAGAAATCTGGAACCCAAAGCAATCTGGAATCATTTTGCCGATTTGAACACCGTTCCGCGCCCTTCCAAGAAAGAAGAAAAAGTACGAAAATTCATCTGTGATTTCGGGAAATCACTGGAACTGAAAGTTCAGGAAGACAAAACAGGAAATATCCTAATAAAGAAAGAGGCAACTCCCGGACTTGAAAACCGGAAAAAAGTAGTATTACAAGCCCATTTGGATATGGTTTGCCAGAAAAACAATGAGGTGGATTTTGACTTTGAGAACGAGGGAATCAAAATGGATGTAGATGGAGATTGGGTTCATGCGTTGGGAACTACACTGGGAGCAGATAATGGAATTGGTGTGGCAATGATTATGACTATTTTATCATCAAAAGAAATACAACATCCAGCCATAGAAGCATTATTTACCATTGATGAAGAAACTGGAATGACTGGAGCTTTCGGGTTAAAACCTGGATTTCTTTCCGGAGATATTTTACTCAACCTCGATACCGAAGAAGAAGATGAAATAGATATAGGTTGTGCCGGAGGTGTGGATGTAACAGCTACCAAAACCTGTAAAGAAACAGAAGTTTCGACTGGTTATCAGACTTATCAATTAACATTGAAGGGATTACACGGAGGACATTCCGGAATGGAGATTCATAAAGGATTAGGAAACTCCAATAAATTGATAAACCGTTTTTTATATTCATTCTTAGATTACCAGATTCTTTTGACTTCCTTTGATGGAGGAGGTTTGAGAAATGCTATTCCAAGAGAAGCCGTGGTAGTTTTTTCCGTTCCACAGGAAAAACAAACAGACTTGGAAACCCGATTTCAGCAGATAAAAAAAGAAATGCAGGAAGAATTTCTTTCCATTGAGGAAAATATTCATATGGAAATGATAGGAATAGATAAAGCTCAAAAAGCATTGGATTTTACAGAAGGAAAAAAATTAATTTTTGCAATACAAGCTGCTCATAACGGAGTTTTCCGAATGAGTCCGGATGTGGAAGGATTAGTGGAAGCTTCCAACAATATTGCCAGAGTAGAATTGTATGAAGGAAATGCAAAAATTCTTTGTTTAACCCGTTCCTCAGTAGAAAGTAGTAAATTTTGGGTAGCCGATTCATTAAAAGCAGCTTTTGAACTGGCTGACATGAAAGTGGGATTTACCGGATCGTATCCGGGATGGAAACCCAATCCCAATGCGGAAATTTTACGAATATCAGAAAAGATTTATGAACAACAAACAGGAAAGAAGCCGTTGGTAATGGCTTGTCATGCCGGATTGGAATGCGGAATTATAGGAGAGAAATATCCGGGAATGGAAATGATCTCTTTCGGACCAACCATAAAAGGCGCCCACTCACCCAAAGAGAAAGTGAGTGTTTCCTCTGTACAAAAATTCTGGAACTATTTACAGGAAGTTTTAAAGAATATTCCGGTGAAGTAAACTAAAATAAGTTAGAAGTTAGATGTAAGAAGTTAGAAAAATAGTATATCCAAATTGTGGAATTTTTACATCTTACATCTGATTTCTAACTTACAAGAGATTTTCCTTAGTCAAAATCGACAGGTTTGCGTTTTATTTGTCATTCTGAACGAAGTAAAGAATCTCTTTATTAGATAAGGAAAAATAAATCATAAAAATGAATAAGCCATTTATTATTACGATATTTCTATTCACAGTTTTGTTTATTTCCTGTGAGAAACCACAACCTGACACTAAAAATACAACCAATCAGGAACTTTCAGAAAAGGAAAGGAATAACCTTATCAATCCTCAGGGAAAAACAATAGAAACAAGATTTCTTCTTCCCGATGGATATAAAAGAGAAAACTATCCGGAGAATTCTTTTGCTATTTATTTACGGACTTTTCCGTTAAAACCAGATACTTCCAGAGTAATTTACTATGACGGAAAAATAAAGAACAAAAAAGTTCATGCAGCCATATTGGATATAGATGTAGGTGATAAAGACTTGCAACAATGTGCCGATGCTGTAATGAGATTGAGGGCGGAATATCTATTTAAACAGAAAAGATTTTCCGACATTCATTTCAATTTCACCAGTAAATTCAGTGCCGAATATACCAAATGGGCAGAAGGATACCGAATACAAATGAGTGGGAATAATGCAAGCTGGATTAAAACTCAACAACCTGATTATTCCTATGAGAATTTTAAAAAGTATATCTTTTTTGTGTATAATTATGCCGGAACCTTGTCTCTTTCACAGGAATTAAAGACCAAAACATACAAAGACCTGGATATCGGAGATGTTTTTATACAAGGCGGTTCCCCCGGACACGCCATGATTGTAATGGATGTAGCACTGAACCCTAAAAATCAAAAGAAGATTTACCTATTAGCACAAAGTTATATGCCGGCACAAAGCATTCATGTAGTAAAAAATTTGCAGAATCCTAGGATTTCCCCTTGGTATGAACTCAATGAAAAAGAAGAAAAAGTATTTACTCCGGAATGGACATTTAAAACCACTAACCTGAAAACATTTTAGTATAATCAACAAAATTACTACCTATTTATCGAATAAAAAAGTAAAGTTTTTAACATTCAGAATCGTTATATTGTTGATAAAAAAACACTTGGCAATTATTATAAAAACCGAATTCTACTATTTTTGTAAATAGGAATTCTATGAATAAAAAACTAAATTAAAAATAAACAAAATATGTCAACATATGTTGTAGTTGGCCTGCAATGGGGCGACGAAGGAAAAGGGAAAATTACGGATGTTTTAGCAGAAAAATCGGATTATGTAGTCCGTTATCAGGGCGGAAACAATGCCGGACATACGGTATACGTAGGCGAAGATAAATTCGTATTGCATCTTCTGCCTTCCGGAGTACTTCAATGCAAAGGAAAGTGTATTATAGGAAACGGTGTGGTAGTAAATCCCGAAGCCTTTTTCAATGAAATAGAACAGATAGAGAAAAAAGGTCTGCTTACCGACCATGTTTACATTAGCAGCCGGGCCCATATCATCATGCCTTACCATATCTTACTCGATACCTATCGGGAAGAATTTGCGGGAAAAGACCAGATCGGAACAACCAAAAGAGGAATCGGCCCTTGTTATGAAGACAAAGTAGCCAGAGTAGGAATCAGAGCTATAGACCTTTTGAATCCGGAAATTCTGAAAGCAAAAATCAAGGAAAACCTGGTAGTTAAAAATGCCTTATTTGAAAAATTATTCAATAAAGAACCTCTAAAATTTGAAGATATTTTCCAGAAATATCTGGAATTCGGACAAAGACTGAAAAACCGGATTATTGACAGTGAGTTTGAATTGAATTATGCTATTCAGCAAGATAACAATATTTTATTTGAAGGAGCTCAGGCTCTGATGTTGGATGTCGATTTCGGAACCTATCCTTTTGTTACTTCTTCCTCTCCAACTACCGGAGGCGTGGCTATCGGAGCCGGAGTGCCGCCTACCAGTCTGCAAAACCTGATTGGTGTTTCTAAAGCCTATTGCACCCGTGTAGGAAACGGACCTTTCCCAACAGAATTGGAAGACGAAACGGGAGAACATATCCGAAAAGTAGGACACGAATACGGAGCTTCTACCGGACGTCCGCGCCGTTGTGGCTGGCTCGATTTAGTTGCCCTTCGTTATTCCTGCATGATTAACGGAATTACCCATTTGGTGATTACCAAACTGGATGTATTAAGCGGATTTGATAAAATAAAAGCTTGTATTGCCTATGAAACTTCACAGGGAAAACTGATTGATGCCTTTCCGGCAACTACTGATGAACTGGCAAGCTATAAAGCTGTTTATAAAGAACTGGATGGTTGGAGCGAAGATATTTCAAAAATCAAATCCTTTGATGAACTACCGAAATCAGCTCAGGATTATTTACATTTCATAGAAGATTATTTAGGAATAGAAGTATATTTGGTTTCCGTAGGTCCGGAACGCTCTCAGAATATTATTCGTACTAATTTATTTTGAGCAAAATAAGAAGTTAGAATAGTAAAAAAGCCTGATCAATTGATCAGGCTTTTTTATTGGGAAATTAAGTATAACCCATGGTTCATTTATAAAAATAAAAAAAGAAGTTGTTCATTATCAAACAAGTAAACTATATTATATATATCTAAATATTGTTCAATTTGGGCTATAAGAATTTAATATGTATATAAATTATTTAAATTTGGTGTATAATTTGTTTATATTTGCTTATAGATTTAATTTTATAAAATCAATTAACATAAAAACCAATAGCAATATGATTATGAAAAACATATTCCAATTAGCATTAGTACTAGTCATATTATTAGTATCATGCAAGCAACCTGATAAACATAATAAAAGTGATGATTATGAATTTGTAAACGGTTATCCCACCGAAGCCACTATTCAAAAAGCATACGATGAAGCCGACCTGAACCGTGCTATCCAGACCTACCGCTTTTTCTATCCGACGGTATCCATTTTAGCTACGTGGGATGGGAATATAAATGCCGGGTGTGTACCCAACCAAATTTTTGCCATTATGGATGGCGCACCGGCACAAGTGGCATTTACCCCTAATTCGGATACTCGTTATGCCGGACTTCCG
>JAVBMH010000026.1:0-34863 GCA_031552575.1 Apibacter sp.
TATCTGATTCAATAAATTCATCTGAGTCTCTACTAATAGCAATGTTTTCAATATTTTTTCGTAATTTCGAGTGAAGTTGTTTATATATTTAATTGATAATGAATAATTTATTTTTTATTTTTCTAAATGCACCACGGGTTAAGAATAGTAACTGTTACAATCCATAAAAGGAGAATGAAGCTAACTATTAATTTTATATATTTGCCGCAAATTTTAACAATATGAAATGTGGAATTGTTGGTTTGCCCAATGTAGGAAAATCTACCTTATTTAATTGTCTGTCCAATGCGAAAGCGCAATCGGCCAATTATCCTTTCTGTACCATTGAACCTAATGTAGGAACGGTTTCTGTTCCTGATCCCCGATTAAATAAATTGGAAGAACTGGTGCAACCGGAAAGAGTACTTCCTGCGGTAGTGGAGATAGTAGATATTGCCGGATTGGTGAAAGGAGCCAGCAAAGGGGAAGGATTAGGAAATCAGTTTTTAGCCAATATCCGTGAAACTAACGCAATTATCCACGTTTTACGATGTTTTCAGGACGAAAACATCACCCATGTGGAAGGAACTATAGATCCGGTTCGGGACAAGGAAATTATCGATATAGAGCTTCAGTTGAAAGACCTGGAAACCATTGAAAAAAAGTTTGAAAAATCCAGAAGAGCAGCTAAAGCCGGAAATAAAGAAGAACAACTGGTAGTTTCCGTTTTGGAAAAATTACAGGCTTTTATAGAACAAGGAAAAAATGCCCGCGAATTTGAAACCGATGGTATTACTTTACCGATAGTTTCGGAACTTCAGCTTCTTACATTCAAACCTATTCTTTATGTATGTAATGTAGATGAAAAATCGGCCAAAAACGGAAATGAATTTGTAGAACAGGTAAAGGAAAGGGTGAAAAATGAAAAAGCAGAAGTAATTGTGTTGGCAGCACAGATAGAGGCTGATATTTCAGAACTGGATACGTACGAAGAAAGACAGATATTTCTGGAAGAATTAGGACTGGAAGAACCAGGAGTTAACCGTTTGATTCGTCAGGCGTATCACTTGTTGGATTTACAAACCTATTTTACTGCAGGAGTGAAGGAAGTAAGGGCATGGACCATACAAAAAGGCTGGACAGCTCCACAGGCTGCCGGAGTGATTCACACTGATTTTGAAAAAGGATTTATCCGTGCGGAAGTAATTGCGTATGAGGATTTTGTGAAATACGGTTCGGAAGCAAAAGTTAAAGAAGCAGGAAAATTATCCGTAGAAGGAAAAGAATATATTGTAAAAGACGGAGACGTGATGCATTTCCGTTTTAATGTGTAAATTTTCATCGTTCTGATTCATTACAAATACATTAACTATCTGCTATTTCACTTGATATGGTTGGCAAAATAACTTTTTCTACCAATAAAATTGTAACGATTGATACGGATTATGAAGCAGTACATTATGAATATGCTTCATTTTGGGAAAGATTATTAGCTCGTTTCATAGATGTTATTATCATTACTATTCCTAATTTCATTATTCCTTTTATTCCCAGTTGGTTATACTGGAGTTTACAACAAAGTAGTAACGGTCAGTCCACTGTGGGGCAGAAAGCATTGGGAATTAAAGTAATCAGTGCAGACGGACAAAAAGTGACCTTCGGTCAGGCAACAGGAAGATTTTTTGCCAATTATCTGAATTTATTTACTTTTTTTATTGGGTATTTTCTTTTCTTTTTTTCTGATAGAAACCAATGTTTACACGATCTTCTGTCCGGTTGCTTAGTAGTAAAAGAAGTAGGAAAGAGTTACCGTATAGATGAAATAGGAAATTAGCTGATATAAATTAGCTTTACATATAATAATAATTAAAAAAATAATCACATATTTGTAATTAAGTTTAAATTTATAATTTATAATACAAATATGAAAAAGATCTTATTAACTCTTACTTTAGCTTGCTTTGTTATTACAGGCTATAATGCTCAGATTAATATTAGCAAAGGAAAGTTGGATGCAGCTACAAAAGCAGTTAAAGCATTCACAGTATCAGATGCAGAAATAGCATCAGCAGCAGCGCAATCCGTGAAATGGATGGATGAAAACAATCCTGTTTGTACAACCAAAGATAAAGACAAAAAGAAAAAAGCATATGCTGACCGTTTAGAAAAAATATTTGGTCCGTACAAAAATTATGATGGATTGAACCTAAATTATAAGGTATATTATGTAACAGACATAAATGCATTTGCTTGTCCAGACGGAAGTGTTCGTGTGTTTTCATCCCTTATGGATATTATGACTGATGATGAACTATTAGGAATTATCGGTCATGAAATAGGACACGTAAAATTAGGACATTCTAAAAAAGCATATAAACAAGCACTTTTAACAGAAGCTGCCGCACAATATGCCGGTTCCACTACAGGTACAGTGGGAGCTTTGATGCAAACCAATGCAGGAGCAGTAACTCAGGAATTTTTAGGATCTCAGTTTTCCCAAACTCAGGAATCTGATTCTGATGCTTATTCCTATAATTTTTTAGTAGCAAATGGAAAAAATCCTGAAGCTTTAGTTACAGCTTTCCAAAAATTTGCAAAAATGGAAAAAGAGGCAGGAGCTGATAAAAGCTTAAAAGCTAAAATGTTCTCTTCTCACCCTGATAGCGAAAAAAGAGCTAAGAAAATTCAGGATAAGATAGACAAAGATGCTAAGAAAAAATAAAAAGTATTTTTGATAAAATTAAAAGCTGTTCAAAATGAGCAGCTTTATTTTTTATAGAAAGAAAAACAATTTGCAAAATTAAATAAAATGATTAATTTTGCAGTCTGATTGACCAACCTCTGACGAAAGACGTGAACGTTGCTCAGTTTTAACTAGTTAAAATTTAGAATGGAACCATTAATTAAGTACGTACAAGACAAGTACATTACAAAAAATGAATTTCCTGAATTTGGAGCAGGAGATACTCTAACCGTTTATTACGAAATTAAAGAAGGTAACAAAACAAGAACCCAGTTTTTCAAAGGAGTTGTTATCCAGGTAAAAGGAACAGGAGCTACCAAAACTTTTACTATCAGAAAAATGAGTGGTGATGTTGGTGTAGAGAGAGTATTCCCTATTAATATGCCTGCTCTTCAAAAAATTGAAGTTAACAGAAGAGGTAAAGTACGTAGAGCAAGAATTTACTACTTTAGAAACCTTAGAGGTAAAAAAGCAAGAATTAAGGACGCAAGAATTAAAGAAGCTTAATTTTACACTTCAGAAAGAAATAAAAAAGGAGATTATATTTAATCTCTTTTTTTATATAATTAACTTTCATAAACTTCAAAAGAATTGTCTTTATATAAAACAATGATCTTTTTTATATCTTTCTTTTCCCTGTTTTTCTTCTCTGAATATTTTTCTTCAACAGATTCATTTTTTTGAGTCTGATACTTCGTATTACCTATATTATTTTCTACTGCAATAGATTCCGTTTTGTTTTCGTTTGATGGAGATTTATCAGTAAAATCATCCATGGGAAAGAGCAGGGGAGACTGACTTTCCAAATCAGCATTTTTGTTGATAGGAGGAGAATTATTGTCTTCTTTTAATTCTTCATTTTTAAATTTTAAAGGTTTCCCTTTTCCTAAAATCAACCATTCAGAATTTATATCAGGAAAAACACTGAGAGTTCTTTCCAGAAAATCAAGAGAAGGTTTGTTCCTTCCGGAAGTAATATGAGAAATTCCTGAGCGCTGCACATTTATTTTATCAGCAAATTCTCCAGGAGTTAATCCCAGAATTTCTATCAGGGTAATTATTCTTTTATTAATTTCCATATTTTACAAATGTGAATTTGTTACAATTGTAACAAATCAATATATACAAATTTACAAAATAATATTATATGTGAATCAAATAATCATACGTTAAAGTAATATTAAATATTTAATTTAAATAAAATATTATAATTAATTGATAATTAATGTATTTATTTAAATAAATTGTGTAATTACTATTTGATAATAAGCAAACAGGACATTTTGTCATGAATAAATATTCTTGAGCAAAATAATAGTATTTACATGTGTAATATACAAATGTAAATAACGCAAAACTCTTTATTTTTAAATATCTTTGTAAAAATTAGTAGTATGTCCACTGAATTAAAAATAGTTGATCTGGAACAAAATTTAGATTTAGAAGAAAATTTTACTAAAAGATATATTCATCCCGAAAAACTAAGAGATTTTTTATTAAATAACTACAATGAACTTGTAGAAGAAATAGGAATTTCTGTACTTAAAAAACCTATTTATAAAGTAACTATAGGTTCCGGTAAAAAAAATATTCTTCTTTGGACGCAAATGCACGGGAATGAAACCACTGGTACTTTAAGTTGCCTAGATTTACTTAAATTTTTTAAATCCGGTTCAAATATCGTACACGTAATTCTCAGCGAGTTTACATTAGATATTATTTTTATGTTGAATCCTGATGGTGCTGAAATCTGGTCACGTAGAAATATAATGGGAATTGATATCAACCGGGACTTTTTAGCAGAAGCCTCAGTGGAAATGCAAATTCTAAAAAAAATAGCTGTTCAGAAATCGTACGATCTAGCTTTTAATCTCCACGATCAAAGAACTATTTTTGGAGTAAAAGGAAAAAAAGAACCAGCAACTCTGGCTTTTTTATCTCCTTCCGAATCTGAAAATCGGGAAGTAACGGAAACCCGCAAAAAAACTATGGGTTTAATCGCCGATATTTATAAAGAAATCTCTCAAATTATACCTGATAAGATTTCCCGGTTTACAGATGAATTTTATCCTCGTTCTGTAGGGGATAATTTCCAGAAACTGGGAATTCCTACTCTTTTATTTGAAGGAGGACATTTTCCTAATGATTATTATCGGCAAAAAACCCGGAAATATTTTTCTTTGGCTCTTATTACAGCATTGTATTATGCTTCTGAAAAAGAAAACTGGGAAGATAATTATGAAGATTATTTTACTATCCCTGAAAATTCAACTTCTTTCTACGATATTATATACAGAAATGTAAGGTTATCAGAAAATTCTAAAAACTTAGTGGATATTGCCATTCAGTACACAGAACAGATTCTTCCCGGAGATAATGAGATATCTTTTGTAGCTAAAATAGAAGATATTGGCGATCTTTCTTTTTTATATGGTCATATAGATGTAGATGCCGAAGAAAGATATTTTTATTCGGAACAAATGAAGTTTCCTCAAATAGGAATGCAGGCAGATTTCCGTTTAGATGATTGGTTTATAGTCAATGGAAAAAAACTGGAACAATTTGTTTAAAATTCTAATTTATATTGTATACTTTTGCGGGGAACTTAACAAAGATAAATGAATGTTATTCAGTTCTATTAGTTATGCTCTATTTTTGCCAATAGTATTCATTTTATATTGGTATGTTTTCAATAAAAAACTGAAAATCCAAAATCTGTTTTTATTATTATGCAGTTATTATTTCTATTCCTGTTGGGATTGGAGATTTTTGTTCTTACTTATGTTTTCTACTTTACTAGATTATTTTTCCGGAATAATGATAGAAAAGAATACCCACCAGAATAAAAGAAGATTCTGGTTATGGTTGAGCATTATTGTTAATTTAGGATTCTTAGGCTTTTTCAAATATTATAATTTTTTCATTGATTCATTTGCAGACCTTCTTTCCTCATTTGGTTTTAAACCCCATATGTGGACATTGAAAATAATACTCCCTGTTGGAATTTCATTTTATACTTTTCATGGACTTTCTTATGTAATTGACATATACAAAAAGAAAATTCCGGTTGAGAAAAATTTTATTGATTATGCTTTGTTCGTCAGCTTCTTTGCATTATTGGTAGCGGGACCTATTGAGAGAGCTACCCATCTGCTTCCTCAGTTAAAAAAATCAAGAACTTTTGATTATTATCAGGCAACAGACGGATTAAGGCAAATCTTATGGGGATTATTCAAAAAAATGGTAATAGCCGACAATTGTGCTTATTATGTGAACATGATTTTTGATCCTGCAAGTAACCATTCTGGAAGTGCCCATGTTTTAGGTGCTGTATTATTCGCCTTTCAGATTTATGGCGATTTTTCAGGATATTCGGATATTGCATTAGGATCAGCCCGGTTATTAGGAATCAATTTGTTGAAAAACTTCAATTATCCATATTTTTCCAGAGACGTTGCAGAATTTTGGAGACGTTGGCATATTTCCTTATCTTCCTGGTTTAAGGATTATTTATATATTCCATTGGGAGGAAGTATCGGGGGAACCTGGATGAGAATCAGAAATACCTTCATTATATTTTTGGTAAGTGGTTTCTGGCATGGAGCAAACTGGACTTTTCTAGTTTGGGGAGGTCTTAATGCCTTGTTTATTATGCCATCAATTATATTACAGACTAATCGGAATAATATAATTGTTGTAGCTAAAGGAAGAAAATTACCCACTATCAAAGAATTTTTATCAATTGTCATAACGTTTATTGTAGTGACTTTTGCCTGGATCTTTTTCAGGGCAGAGAATTTGCATCATGCAGGAGCTTACATTATGAGAATATTTAATAAAGATTTATTCACCATTCCTATTTTCCAGTATAAAGAATTAATTAAAGTTCCGGTTATTTTGGTATTGATAGGATTTTGTATGATAGTAGAATGGCTGGGAAGGGAAAATAATTATGGATTAGAAAAAATTGGAAAAAATTGGAACTTTCTTTTAAGGTGGAGTTTCTATTCCTTTATTATATTCTTGATTTTTATGTATATGGAATTAAAAGAATCTCCTTTTATTTATTTTCAGTTTTAAAGTAAACTATGAACGCCAATAAAAAAATACTGAAATTTTTAAGCAGGGTTTTCCTTTTCTCAGGATTTACTGTTTTAATGTATTTGATTTATTTAATTATTTGGGGAAGTCTTTTTCCCAAGTTTTTTACCAAAAACATGAAATTCGGAATAGGGGCCTATGGTCATCTATATTCCCGATTAAAAGAATCTGATTCTATAAAAAATGTAGATATTCTTTTTATAGGATCTTCTCATTCCTACAGAGGATACGATCCGAGAATTTTTAAACAATATAATTTAAAAACAATCAATTTAGGTTCCAGTGCTCAACCTCCTGTTGTTTCACAATTATTGATTACTAAATATTTACCTAAAGTAAAACCAAAATTAGTAATAATTGATATTTTTCCAAATGTTTTTACTGTAGACGGAACAGAATCAGAACTGGATTATTTCTCAAATACTAAACCCAATCTGCCTAATTTTGAACTTGCTGTAAAATCGAAAAATATAAAAGTTATCAATACATTTTTATATTCTGTCTTTTATGATATGTCTGGTCAGTTCGATTCATATAAAGAAGCAAAAGTAAAAAAATATAATCGGTTTAATCCAAAAGAATACGATACATATATTTCCGGAGGATATGTACAAACTAATTTAACACACTTCGATTCTTCTTCTAGTCAATACACACCTGATAAGGTAGAAATGTCTCAGGAAAATATTCAGGCCTTTGAAGATATACTAAAATTTCTAAAAGAAAATAAAGTCAACTACATTTTAGTTCAAGCACTTATAACTAAAAAACTGTATAAATCTTTCACCAATAATAAAGAATTAAATGAAATATTTTCTCATTATGGTACTTATTATGACTTTAACGAGATTTTGAATTTATCGGATACTTATTTTTACGATTCCAATCACCTTAACCAGAAAGGAGTGACTCTTTATAACCAGGAACTCATGAAGGTACTACAAAAGGATTCTATCTTTATTTCTGCATTAAAATAAATATTTATTAAGAACAATTTTAAATAATATGGCTATATTTGTCAAGTAGAAATCTTTAAAATATATAAAAACCATCATGTATTCAAAAGATTATCAAACTTACTTAGAATCAGAACCATCAGAAAAAGATATTCCAAATAATAAAAAAATAATTACGCCTTCACCACAAGTTGTTGAATTACAAATTGGAAGTAAAAGCGTAATAAATTTTACTTCCAGTAATTATTTAGGATTTTCCAACAATCAATATTTTCTGAAATCAATCTGGAAAATTGAATCATCATATCAGGTTCATAAAACAAATATCTACAGAAGTCTGGAAAAAAAGATTTCTGATTTTTTAGGTATGGAAGATTCCATAGCCTATGCCAGTATATATGATGCAAACGGAGGGGTATTAGATCCTTTATTTACTCAGGATGATGCTGTTATCTTTGATGAACAGAATCATATTTCTGATACTATCCCAAGTTTAGGAAAATCAACCTGTTACCACTATAAAAGCAAGAGTTTACGTGACTTGGAAAATCAGTTGAAAAAAGCATCCTCACATAATTATCGGTTTAAAATCATAGTTACTGAAGGAGTATTTTTTATGGATGGAATAATGGCCGATCTCAAAGGAATTTGTGATCTGGCAGAAAAGTATAATGCCTTGGTATTCGTAAATGATTCTGAAGCAACCGGATTTATCGGAAAAACAGGCAGGGGAACTCACGAATATCATGGAGTAATGGAGAGGGTAGATATTATAACTTCCACATTTGGAAAAACTTTCGGTTGGTTTACTTCTGGCAGAAAAGAAATTATTAACTTATTGAGAGAACGCTCTAAACCTTATATATTCTCAAACTCTTTGAGTACAGCTGTAGCAGATACTTCAATCCAAATAATAGACATGCTTTCAAAGGATAATTTATTATCTGAAAAAGTGATGCAAAATACAGTATATTTTTGCAAAAAAATTAAAGAAGCAGGCTTTGATATTATAGAAGGAAATTCAGCAATTGTATCTGTAATGCTCTATGATTCCAAACTGGCTCAAGAATTTGCCAATGAATTGTTTTATGAAGGTATTTATGTTACAGGTTTTTTTCATCCTGTAGTGCCTAAAGGAAAAGCGAGAATCAGAATACAACTTTCCGCAGCCCATACAATAGAACATTTGGACAAGGCAGTCTTTTCCTTTTCTAAAGTGGGAAAGGAATTGGGGGTAATCTGATTTTAATTTTAAAATTTATATTATAAAAATGCCACAAGATGAATTAGAACAAAAATTGCAGATATTAATTTCGAATAACAGAAAAATAGAAGCAGTTAAACTTTATTTTGAACATGCAAAATGCAGTTTAAAAGAAGCAAAGGATTATGTAGACAACTTTAATCTCAGTAATACTTCCATACAAAATTCTAAGTCTGTAAATAATAGTTTTGATGATCAGGAAATTTTAGATCTTATTTTCCAAAGAAAACTCATACAAGCAGTTAAAGTTTACAGAGACAAGACAGGGTGTGATTTAAAAGAAGCAAAAGACTACATTGATCATTTATCAGAAAAGAATCCATCAATTCGTAAAACTCAGTTTCAACAGAATAATAACTCAGAAGGAGTCATTACAGAATATAAACCTTCATTCTTAAAAAAGTTGATTATATCTTTAGCCATATTACTGATTTTGACAATATTTTATCATTACGTAAGAAAAGGATAAGTTTTCCTAAGACTTTCCGTACATTTCGTTAATTAAAAGCTGGAATTTTTCTAGAACAATTTTTCTTCGGACTTTTAAAGTGGGAGTAATTTCACCCAAATCCATATCAAAATCTGCAGGAAGTAATTTGAATTTTTTAATCTGCTCGAATCCGGCCAAATGAGATTGAATTTTGTTAATTCTTTCCGTATAAAAATCTTTAATTCCTTGATTAGAAATTAATTCCTCAAACGAACTAAAGCGAATATTTAAATTATCTGCAAATTTTTTCAATGCTTCAAAATTAGGAACTAGCAAAGCAGTTACATACGGACGGTTATCTCCAATAACAACAGCCTGCTGTATGTAATTATCATTAGTAAGCATATTTTCAATAGGTTGAGGACAAATATACTTTCCATTGGAAGTTTTCATTAAATCCTTGATTCGGTCTGTAATAATAAGATTTCCTTCCTCATCAAATTTTCCCGCATCTCCGGTTTTGAACCATCCATCTTTAGTAAATACCTTGTCGGTTTCTTCCTTCTTTTTATAATATCCTTTGAATACCCCATATCCTTTAACCAGAACTTCATTTTCCTCACCAATAGCTATCTGAACTCCGGTCATGGGCTTGCCTGCAGTACCATGTTCATAATGAGTATAAGGAAAAGCGGTTACCGTTGCCGTAGTTTCCGTTAATCCGTAGCCAACTGTCAGGTGGATTCCGATCGCATCAAAAAATTTCGTGATATTCGCTGTGATGGAAGCTCCACCTACCGGAATAAACCAAAGTTTTCCGCCTAATTGCTCTTTCACTTTTTTAAATGCCAGTTTATCAGCCAGTTTGTATTTTAGAGCCAATGAGAAAGGTATTTTTTCTTCCTTTCTTTTTAATTCAGCCACCTGAGATCCGATAGAAACAGACCATTTAAAAAACTTCTGGGCAGCCTTGGAACTGTTTTCTATTTTTTCCAGAACGGAATTATAAATTTTCTGGAAAAGTCTCGGAACCGTACACATAGTAGTAGGTTTCACTTCCAGTAAATACTGAGCTATTTCTTTCGGATTTTCACAAAAGCTAAGTTGTCCTCCACAAGAAAGCACAAAAGAACTCCAGCATTTTTCAAAAACATGGCTTAAAGGCAGGAAAACCAAAGAATTTTCATTTTCCGGATATAAATTGAAAAATTGAATGTGCGCTTGACAGGCATCTATGTAACATCCGTGAGAAAGTATTACCCCTTTAGGTTCACCGGTTGTTCCCGAAGTATAAATAATAGAAGCAATATCTTCCTTTTCTTTTGGAATAACTTCACATTCTAAAGGCTGGTTTTTAATCAGTTCATAAAAATGATAAGAATGTTTATTTTTAAGTTCTACAGAACTTTTTGCAACAATGATGTGTTCCAGAGTTCCTCCTTTTGCATACATTTCCAGAGCGTTATCATATTGCTTTTGACTTCCTGCCAGAATTATTTTAATCTCCGCTTCATCCGTAATATATTTTGCCTGGTCTGGAGTAAGAGTAGCATAAATAGGAACAGTTATCGCCCCGATATTTAATATCGCAAAATTCATGACCATCCACTGAGGCATATTATCTGCATAAATAGCAATAGTATCATTGGGTTGTGCTCCCAATTCCCTTAGAGCATTTGCAGTTTGCTTAATCAGATCATGAAATTTCTGCCAGGAATACGTTTTCCATTCATCATTTTCCTTAAAATTCAGGGCAGTTTTAGAAGATAATTTACGATTATCGAGTATAATTTGTGAAAAATTCATTCTACTTATTTAAAATTCTATTAATTGAAATTGATATGACAAAAGTCAGCAATTTTTACAAAGAAAACAAAAATATAAATAATCTTTAACATGATATTTACAATTTTTTGTTGATTTTTGGACAAATTGAGGATTATCCGTAATTTTAACCCTCAAAAAGCTTTAATAATATGGTATCAGGAATTGTAAATACTTTTATTCAGTGGTATGTAAAGAAGAGAGTCAAGCAAATGGAAGTTTTTATCTCCAATCCCATCGATACCCAAAACGAAGTATTATCTACCCTGATTTATAAAGCCAAAGATACAGAATACGGAAAAAAATACGGTTTTCAGGATATTACTTCCTATCAGGATTTCAAAAATCAGGTTCCTTTAGTTTCCTATGAAGATTTTGAGCCTTACATTACCCGTTCCAGGATGGGAGAGAAGGATATCATCTGGCCCGGAATGATTCAATGGTTTGCTAAATCCTCAGGAACTACCAACGCTAAAAGCAAATTTATTCCCATAACCAATGACAGTCTGGAATAATGTCATTACAAAGCAGGAAAAGACTTATTTTCCATGTATGCCTTCAATAATCCAGAAACCAAAATCTTTGAATGCAAAAATCTGCGTTTAGGAGGAACCCGTGAAGATTATGAAGGGTTTGATTCCAAATACGGAGATTTATCGGCTGTTTTAATTGATAACCTTCCCTTTTGGGCAGAATGGAGAAGTACTCCGGACAAAGATGTTTCGCTTTTAAAAGACTGGGAAATTAAAATGCCAGCAATTGTAGAACAGGTAATAAAAGAAGATGTGGGAAGCTTTACCGGAGTTCCTTCCTGGATGATGGTTTTACTACGGGAAGTACTGGATAGTACAGGAAAGCAATATATAGATGAAGTCTGGCCGAACGTAGAATGCTTTTTTCATGGAGGAATCAGTTTTACTCCTTATGCAGAACAGTATGCATCTATTTTCTCCAAACCGATAAATTACTACGAAATTTATAATGCTTCTGAAGGATATTTTGCCATGCAGGATACCGATAATTCCAAAGATATGTTGTTGATGCTGGATTATGGAATTTTTTATGAATTTATTCCGATGGATGAATTCTATTCCGAAAATCCGACTATTATTTCTTTGGAGGAAGTGAAATTACATACTAACTATGCTTTGGTAATTTCCACCAACGGAGGATTATGGCGATATATTATCGGAGATACGGTAAAGTTCGTTTCAAAGATTCCTTACCGGATACGGGTTACCGGAAGAACTAAATTTTACATCAATGCCTTTGGAGAAGAATTAATGGTGGAAAATGCAGAAAAAGCACTGAAAGTAGCAGAAGAAAAAACTCAGGCGATTATTTCCGAATATACAGCAGGGCCTGTTTTTATGAAAGGAAAAGAAAAAGGAGCCCACGAATGGATCATAGAATTTGTGAAGCAACCCGATTCATTGGATAAATTTACGGAAGTTCTTGATAACGAATTACAAAAAGTCAATTCCGACTATGAAGCCAAACGTTATAATAATATGACGTTAAACCCGCCGATAGTCCATTCTGCCCGTCCTAATCTTTTTTATGACTGGATGAAGCAGAGAGGAAAACTTGGTGGACAAAACAAAGTCCCGCGTCTTGCTAACGATCGGGAATACCTTGATTCTCTATTAATTTTAGATAATAATATAGTATGATTTTTTTATTATTTTAATTCTAAAAACTATACTGGCACAAATATTGTTTTTATACTGAATACTAAAAAATAATAAACTCAAATTATGAAAAAAATACTAATTGCTTTATCTGCTTCAGCTTTGATCTTTTCATGTTCAACACAACAGAAACAAGATTCAACTCAACAAGTTACAGATAAAATGGTAGGAAACGATCAGGATGAAAACGGATGTAAAGGTTCCGCAGGTTATCAGTGGTCACAGTTAAAAAATACCTGTATTCGATATTTTGAAGAAGGAATTAAATTAAATCCTGTAAATAAAACTTCAACTACAGTAGCTTATCTGATAGTAATAGGAGACAAAATTGAAGCATCCGCAGCTGAATTACCTAAACCTCTTGTCCTAACACAACAAAATTCCACCACTTGGGAAAATGGACAATGGAAAATAGAAATGAAAGACGGTATTTATAACCTGAAGAAAAACGGACAAATCCTATATCATAATTAAAAGGAGATTTCCTCAAGAAATAGTAACAATTACAAAAAGCAAACAGGAAGTATTTTTATTTCCTGTTTTTCTTTACTATAAAAGAAGGTTTTACAAGGTCTATTTTGTAATTTTGGTTATTGTTTATAAATAAGATGATAAATCAGGCACCTTTAGCAGAGCGGATGCGTCCGAAAACCTTGGATGAATACCAATATCAGGAACATCTGATAGGAGAGGGTGCACCCATTCGCCGGATGGTGGAAAGCAGAACGGTTGCTTCCATGATTTTCTGGGGACCTCCCGGAACAGGAAAAACCACGCTGGCGGAAATCATAGCTAAAGAATCGGAAAGAGAATATTATACCCTTAGTGCCGTCAGTTCAGGAGTAAAAGATGTTCGGGAAGTAATAGAACAGGCAAAAAAACAAAATCTGTTTAGTGGAAAAAGCCCTATTTTATTTATAGATGAAATTCACCGATTCAATAAATCTCAGCAAGATAGCTTGTTACAAGCCGTGGAAAAAGGCTGGATTATCTTGATTGGAGCAACTACAGAAAATCCGAGTTTTGAAGTAGTTTCCGCCTTACTATCTCGTTGTCAGGTTTATACCCTCTATTCTTTAGATAAAAAATCTTTGTCTAATCTTTTACACAGAGCCATAACCGAAGACGAAATACTATCCCGAAGAAAAATAACGGTTAAGGAAGAAGAAGCCTTATTGCAATATTCAGGCGGAGATGCCCGTAAATTGTTGAATGGCTTGGATTTGGTAATTCAGCAATTTAAAGAAGACGAAGAAATCATCATTACCAATGAAGAAGTAAAAAAAGTCATACAGGAAAATATGGCTTTATATGATAAAGATGGAGAACAACATTACGATATTATTTCCGCTTTTATCAAATCCATTCGTGGATCTGATCCTAATGCGGCCGTTTACTGGCTGGCGAGAATGTTGGAAGGAGGAGAAGATATCAAATTTATTGCAAGAAGAATGGTAATTCTAGCTTCGGAAGATATCGGAATGGCAAACCCAACCGCCTTGATTCTGGCAAATTCCACCTTTCAGGCAGTAAATGTAATTGGGAATCCCGAGTCACGAATTTTACTGAGCCAGTGTGCGGTATATTTAGCCACTTCCCCAAAATCCAATGCTTCCTATCTAGCCATAGATGCCGCCTTATCTTTTGTACGGCAAACCGGAAATCTGCCGGTTCCGTTGCATTTACGGAATGCTCCAACCCAACTGATGAAAGATCTGAATTATGGTTCAGGTTATCAATATGCTCACGATTATTCCGGTAATTTTGTTTATCAGGAATTTTTACCAGAAGAAGTCAATAACAAAGGATTTTATCATCCGGGAAACAATCCGAAGGAAAATAAACTCAAAGAATATCTGCAATCTCTCTGGAAAGATAAATATGAGTTCTAAGATTTTAGCTTTTAGATATTAGAAGTTAGAAACCTTACAATCTTATATCTTACATCTTATGTCTAAAATCTCACTTTAAAAGATTTTCCATCGCTTTTTCCAGTTCCGGATATTGAAAATGAAATCCGGCCTGTTGTATTTTAGAAGATGAAACACGACTTCCTTCCAATAACATATCTGCGGCTTCACCAAAAATCCATTTTATTACAAAATCAGGAATATTAGGCAGAATAATGGGTTTGTTTAAAATCCGAGAGATGGTTTGAGTTATTTCCTTGTTGGTAGCAGATTCCGGAGATACAGCATTGTAAGCTCCGTTCGTATTTTCATTTTCCAGACAAAATTTAAAAATAGCACACAAATCGTGAATATGAACCCAAGGAATGTATTGTTTTCCGGAACCTAAACAAGTTCCTGAATAATTGCTGACTGGTTTTTTAATTCTTTCCAGAAATCCGTTTTTAGCATCGGATAGAACCACTCCAATTCGCATTTTAACTACTCGTTCAGCTACTTTTTCTATCAGAAATTCATCAGTGGCTTTTTCCCACCGAAAGCAAACTTCACTCAGAAAACCGTTTCCTTTCAGATCTTCTTCCGAATAGATTCTTTCCGAGGTTTGACTTCCATAATATCCTGTCGCTGAAGCGGAAATAAAAGAATCTATCTTTATTCCCTGTTTTTTAAGAGTATTCAAAATTAGTTTGGCAGAATCTATCCGACTGGAAAGAATGAGTTCTTTTCTTTTTTCAGTCCAAGGTTTGTCTACTATTCCGGCTCCGGCCAGATGAATTATATGGTTAACTCCTGATAATGCATTTTCATCAATAGTTTGATCCTCAATATTCCATTCAAATTCATTTTCTTCAGTTCTTTTTCGTGTTAAAAAACGAACGAAGTACTGATCTTTCAGCATTTCAGCCAGCTTTTTAGCCACTTCTCCGTTTGCTCCGGTAATCAAAACTGTTTTTTTCATTTTATGAAATGGTTGGAATTATGTATGTAAAGTTACAGTATAATTGTGTGTGTAACTTTTGTTTATTAATTGAAGCTAAATAATAATGGACTAAAAATTGATGTAATAAAAATTAATTGATGTGAATTAAACTATTTTTAATTTCAGTTGTCTACAAAATAAGTAAAAAGAATGGAAGATAAGGCGCTTTTGCTTCTGATTGAAAGTGATGTTAATAAAGGGTTCAGGTATTTGGTTAAAGAATACAGTAAACCGATTTATTGGCACATAAGAAAGATTGTGCTGGATCATGATGATGCAGATGATGTTACACAAAATGTGTTTATTAAAGTGTTTCAGAATTTACCATTATTCAAAGGAGAATCAAGTTTGAAAACCTGGATTTACCGGATAGCAACCAATGAATCGATTAATTTTCTGAATAGCGCAGCACAGAAAAAAAACATGAAAAACGAAGAACTGGCTATTCATTTGTCATCTAAACTGGAAGATGATAATTATTTTGAAGGAAATGAAATCCAGTTGAAGTTGCAGCAGGCAATAGCTACTTTACCGGAAAAACAGAGAATAGTTTTTACTATGAAATATTTTGATGATATAAAATATGAGGAAATGGCAGAAATACTGGATACTTCCGTAGGTGCTTTGAAAGCTTCTTATCATCATGCCTCTAAAAAAATTGAAGAATTTCTTTTAAAAAGTGTAGAAAAATAACTTAATTGAGATGAAAACTAACATAGATAATTTAGATCGTTCAAATCCGTTTCTTGTTCCTGAAGGATATTTTTCAGGTTTAGAAAAATCCATTATTTTGAAAACTACAGGAGCAGGAAAAGAAATAAATCCGTTCAAAACGCCAAGTTCTTATTTTGAAAATCTGGAAATGGCAATTGTTTCTCAAACTATTGACAAAAAGGAAACAGGAAAAGGAAAAGTAATTTCTTTGTTTTCTAAAAAACAGTATTGGATTTCAGCAGCAGCCTGTATCTTTTTTGCCTTCCTGTTTGGAGTTTATATTTTCACAACCAACACGGAAAATTCTGCTATAGCATCTAAGAATAATGAAAAAGCAATCTCGGTAATAGATGAATTGTATAATCCGGTGCAATCGGAGGAAAAAGAAATGGAAGAAGATCAATTTTTACCCATAACTTCGGAATTATATATTTCCCAATCATCAAACATACAAGCAAAAAAGGTTGAAAAACCTAACATACGAACCGTTTCCCAATATGGGAAAATAAAATCTCAATCAATAGAAAAAACCTCAGATGTAATATACAGCTTGTATTTTGATGATGAAAATGATTCGGGCCTAGAGGAAGAATTCTTTTTATAGGTCCGAATTAATTATGAGTATACTGGAAAAAGGCTTCTTCCAAATTGGAATATTTTCCTTTGAATTCTTCTATACTTTTATCCTGAATGATAGCTCCTTTATTCAACAAGATCACCCTTGAACACAAAGCTTCCACTTCCTGCATAATATGAGTGGAAAGAATCACGGTTTTTTCCTTTCCCAATTCATGAATTAATTGCCGGATTTCAATGATCTGGTTTGGGTCCAGTCCATTGGTAGGTTCATCTAATATCAATATTTCCGGATTAAAAATAATTGCCTGAGCCAGTCCTACACGTTGTTTATATCCTTTGGAAAGCTGACCGATCTTTTTGTTTTGTTCCTGCGTTAAACCTACATTTTCAATAATATTCTTGATCTCTTTTTTATCAGTTTGATGGATATTGGCAACAAAACTCAGATATTCCTTTACATACATATCCGGATACAAAGGATTATTTTCCGGAAGATACCCAATCAACGATTTGGTTTTAAATGGATTTTCCTGAGTATCAATGGAATTTATCCATATTTTCCCTTCATCAAAAGAGAGTGAACCCACGATGGAGCGCATCATGGTAGTTTTTCCGGCACCGTTGGGCCCCAGCAATCCTACAATTTCACCCTTTTTTATTTCCAGTGAAACCGAATTTAATGCAACTTGTTGTTTATATCGTTTGGTAAGATTTTGTATTTTTACGGACATTTTTATCCAGATATTAAATTTTGTGTAAAAATAATAATAAAAAGACAATAAATAGTATTTATGAAATCAGTAGTTATTCAGGGGATTAAAGGTTCTTTTCATCACGAAGCCGTAGTAAAGTTCTTTAAAGACGAAGAAGTGGAAATTGTGGATAGTCCAACTTTTCATTCCCTGGTAAAATCAGTGGTTCAGAATGAAGTAGATTACGGAATGATGGCCATTGAAAATTCCATTGCCGGATCTATTCTTCCCAATTATACCTTGATTACAAAAAATAAATTACACATTATAGGTGAAATTGCTTTGCCAATCAAACATAACTTATTGGCTTTGGATTCCGATACACTGGAAACGATTACCGAAGTACAAACCCATCCGATGGCGTTATTGCAATGTGAAAACTTTCTAGAACAATATCCCGACTGGAATTTACTGGCAAAAGATGATACAGCCACCTGTGCAAGAAATATAAGCCTGAATAAAATGAAAGGAATTGCTACTATTGGTTCTAAACTGGCTTCGGAAATGTATAATCTCAAGATTCTGGCAGAAAATATTCATGACATTTCCGATAATTTCACCCGTTTTTATTTATTGTCTAAAAACCCGGAAAAAATTGAAGGATTTAACAAAGCTTCCTTGTATTTCACTACCGATCATAAAATGGGAAGTCTGGCTAAAGTATTAAATGTATTGGCCAAACACGGAATCAATTTGACCAAAATACAATCGGTTCCGTTAACCGGTTCCGTTTTTCAATATTCATTTCATACTAATATTGTTTTTGAAAATCAGCACGATAATTACTACAAAGCATTGGAAGAAATGAAAGCTCAAACTGGATTTCTGCATATTTTAGGAGAATATAAAGAACATAAAATTGAAATATGACTGTTCCGGAATATATTCTTACAGGAAGTGTTATTTTTGGTGCTGTAATTGGGTATAACAAAGGCTTTTTACAACAGATTTCTTCTATTATCGGATTGATTGCGGGATATCTGATTACGGTAATGTTTTTGTCTCAAACCCATCAGTTTCTGATTGAAAAAGGAATTTTGTCAGCTAATTCATCCCTTTGGCTTAGCTTTTTCACAACCGTTTTATTGGTGTTTCTATCAGTCAAATTCTTATCAGGTTCCATAGAAAAAATATTGAAAGGAATCGGATTAAATTTTACCAATCGATTTGCCGGACTACTATTGGGAGCCTTTAAGTATTTTTTGATTATAATGATTTTATTTTGTTTTCTGGAAACCTTAGGCTTTATTTCAGAAAAGAATAGTTCCTCTAATTTGATAAGTTTTATTTCCTTGTTTAAAACTGTATTATTTAGCTTTGTTTCTTCTAAGACAGTCAATAGTTAATAGATTTTAGATATAAGATTTTTTCTTTTTTTTCTTCTAAAATCTCGTGTCTTTTTACATCTCATATTTTACAAATAATTGTCAATAGTGTTTCCAACTTCCAACTTCTAACTTCTTACATCTAACTTTTTTGTACATTTGCAAACTTAATTATTTTGTATGTCAGAGTTAGTACCCAAATTAGAAGCAATCAAGCAACGATTTGATGAAGTTGCCGATTTAATTATACAACCGGATATTATTTCCGATCAAAAAAGATATGCCCAATTAAACAAAGAATATAAAGATTTAGGAAAACTGGTGGAAGCGTATCATCAGTATAAAACTCTTTTAAATACTGTTTCCGATGCAGATGAAATCATTAAGGAAGACGGAGATGCTGAAATGGTGGAACTAGCAAAAGAAGAAAAAAATGAAGCATTGGGCAAGATTCCGGAAATGGAAGAAAACATCAAATACATGCTCATTCCCAAAGATCCGGAAGATGATAAAAATATTACCGTTGAGCTACGTGCCGGAACCGGAGGCGATGAATCTGCTATTTTTGTGGAAGATGTTTACCGGATGTATTCCATGTATTGGAGACAGAAAGGCTGGAATTTTGAAATAGCCGATGCCACAGAAGGAAGTGTGAAAGGCTACAAGGAAATGATTATCAACGTAAGCGGAGAAGGAGCATACGGAATTATGAAATTTGAGTCGGGAGTACATCGTGTGCAAAGGGTTCCCGAAACCGAATCACAGGGAAGAGTACATACTTCCGCCATTACCGTTGCAGTTTTGCCTGAAGCGGAAGAAGTGGATGTAGAGATTAATCCGGCAGACCTAGAATTTCAGACAGCACGGTCGAGTGGAGCAGGAGGACAGAACGTAAACAAAGTGGAAACCAAAGTACAATTATTCCACAAACCCACCGGAATCATGATTCAGTGTCAGGTGGCACGTTCCCAGCACGCTAACCGGGAAATGGCATTACAAATGCTGAGAAACAAATTGTATGACATGAAACTTCAGGAACATCTGGACAAAATATCTTCTCAACGAAAAACTATGGTTTCCACCGGAGACCGTTCAGCAAAGATCCGGACGTATAATTATCCACAAGGACGGGTTACCGACCATAGAATCAATAAATCCATCTACAATCTAGATAACTTCATGAACGGAGATATTGAAGAAATGATTGAATCCCTGAAAATTGCAGAAAATGCCGAAAAATTGAAAGGGCAGGAAGACTAAAGAAAACAATAAAACTAACTAAAATACACAAGATGAAAAAAATAATATTATTATGGACAATATTTCTTCCTGCATTGATCTTTGCTCAAACAGAAAAAATAACTTTCACAAAGAAATTTACCTATAGTACACTTAGAGGTTATCCATTACCTACTGAAGCAGACTTATACTTTTCTAAAAAAGGAATGTTTGTGAATCTTAGTGGAAATAAAATATTACTTAAATCTGGAATAGTAGCTAATGTAGATGTGGATTTGGATAATAATGCAATATTTTTACCGTTAACTATTATTCCACAAACAGATTCTATGTTTACCTATAAATTTGAAAAACTCAATGAAAAAGGACAATATTCCGGGTATACATGCAATTATTATAAGCTATTGAAAAAGAACCGTAATAATAGTGAAAATGATAATTTAAAAATGTGTGTAGTAGAAGATAACTCTCTTGATGTATTGAGTTACATCAATAACAATAAAAAAGATATAGTAAGAGGGTTTCCAGTATCCATAGTAGAAGACATAGATACATTACTTGTGCTCAAATCCATTACTCCTTGTTCCAACTATATTTCTATAGATTTTAACGGAGAATTAGCAAAACTTAAAAAATTACAAGGAAAATTCAAAACACCTGCTATAGTAGATTCAACCATAGTGGCAGATACAATTGTTGCTGTATCAACCTACCAATCTGAATATAAAAAAGCAGGAGGAGATCAAAATGAATCAAATTTAGCTATAGATAACCTAAAAAAAACAGATTCTTATTGGCAGGGAATCCCACAATTCTGCACAGATCTGGAGAAAAAAATACCTGAATTCAAGGACAAAAAGCTGAAAGATCATGTAAAAAACTATGCTGGACAACTTTGTGATATGTATTTATCTTTTGTTGATGAATACAGTGTAGATAAAAAAGGAACCATGGATCAGATACGGTATGAAGAAAACTATTTCAGGAATACTAAATTCAATAAAGACGACCAGAAATTATTAAATGAATTTTTGAACAATTTAGACTAAATAACTGTTTTACAACAAGATATACTGTTGGCGTTTTCTGATAGAAAACGCCAACAGTAATTTTTAAATGTCTTATATTTGGATTTCAATCCAAAAAAGACACGAATGACAAGCCAGAACAGCGATAAAAAACTATTTCTTTTAGATGCCTACGCCCTGATATTCAGAGCTTATTATGCCTTTATCAAAAACCCGAGAGTCAATTCCAAAGGACTTAATACTTCCGCCATATTCGGATTTACCAATACACTTTTCGATCTAATGAAAAAGGAGAAACCGACCCATCTGGCTGTTGTTTTTGATGTAGGGGAAACCTTTCGCCATCAGGAATATGAAGAATACAAAGCCAACCGACAGGAAACTCCGGAGGCCATTCGTATAGCTGTGCCTTACATTCACCAGATTCTCGGGGCACTCAAAATTCCATGCATGTGGAAAGAAGGTTATGAAGCCGATGATGTAATCGGGACGCTGGCAAAAAAAGCAGAACAGGAAGGATACATCACCTATATGATGACTTCCGACAAAGACTTTGCGCAACTGGTTTCCGAAAATATTTTCGTATTTAAACCCGCTTCCAGAGGAAATGAAATTGAGATTTGGGATATAGATAAAGTAAAAGAAAAATTTGAAGTGCAAGATCCTTCCCAGGTAATTGATTTACTGGGAATGATGGGAGACAGCATTGATAATATTCCCGGATTTCCGGGAGTGGGAGAGAAAACAGCCCGGCAATTCATTAAAGAATATGGAAGCGTAGAAAACCTGATCGCTCATTCTTCCGAATTAAAAGGAAAAATGAAGGAAAATATAGAGAACAACAAGGAATTAGGACTTCTTTCCAAAAGACTGGCAACCATTGAAACCAATGTCCCGATAGAATTTGATTACGATGATTTCACTGTAGACAAACCTGATCTTGAAGAAGTTATCAAACTATTTGAAGAACTGGAATTCCGGAATATGATTCTCAATTTCCAGAAAACCTATAACCTAATTTCAGAAAAAGAAGCCGAAGTTTCAGTTACACTCAAAAAGGTATCCTCAGCTTCAATATCCCAACAAACCTCTCTTTTTGATTCTCTGGAACCGGAAATTCAGGCAGTGGAAGATTCTCACTGGAATACCATAGAAAATACTGAACATTTTTATCAGCTCACCGATACCAAAATGGCGGTTAAACTTCTGGTAGATAAATTGCGTAAACAGAAAATTGTTTGTTTTGATACTGAAACCACTTCCACCAATTCCATGATTGCGGACTTGGTAGGAATTTCCTTCTCCTATGAAAAAGGAAAAGGATATTATATTCCGTTTGAGTCCCAAAACAAGGAAAAAACCATAGAATTTGTAGAACTTTTACGTCCGTTTTTTGAAGATGAAACCATACTGAAAGTCGGACAAAACCTAAAGTACGATTGCAAAGTTTTGAGAAGATATAACGTGGAAATCAAAGGAACTCTTTTTGATACCATGATTGCTCATTATCTTATCAGTCCGGACGGACGGCACGGAATGGATATTCTGGCGAAAACTGAACTTAGTTACAAACCTATTCCTATTGAATCATTAATCGGTAAAAAAGGGAAAAACCAAAAACTTTTTTCCACAGTTCCTTTAGAACAACAAAAAGAATATGCAGTAGAAGATGCTGATATCACCCTTCAGCTCAAAAATAGATTTGAACCCCAGTTAGCCAAAGACAATCTCAAGAAGCTTTTTGATGAAATCGAAATGCCTTTAATGCGGGTATTGGAAGATATGGAATGGGAAGGAATCAGATTAGATATCAATGTATTAAAAGGAATGTCTAAAGAATTAGTTCAGGATCTTTCCCGACTGGAAAAAGAGATTTACAGTCAGGCAGGAGAAGAATTTAATATCAATTCGCCCAAACAATTGGGAGATATTATTTTCGATAAACTGAAACTGATAGAAAAGCCCAAAAAGACCAAAACGGGACAATATGCCACCAGTGAAGATATATTGTTGAAACTGGCGCACAAACATAAAATTATTGATTTGTTGTTGGAATACCGTCAGTTACAAAAATTGAAATCCACTTATGTAGATGCCTTGCCGGGTGAAATCAATCCCGAAACCGGACGAGTTCATACTACTTTTGCACAAACGGTTGCCGCTACCGGACGTTTGGCTTCCAACAATCCGAACTTACAGAATATCCCGATCCGTACTCCACGCGGACAGGAAGTAAGAAAGGCTTTTATTGCCAAAAATGAAAATCATCAGATTATTTCTGCCGACTATTCTCAAATCGAATTAAGGGTGATTGCCGCCATGAGCAAAGATCCGGCGATGATAGAATCCTTTAATAACGGAGAAGATTTCCACAAATCTACCGCAGCCAAAGTGTTTGATGTTCCTATGAATGAAGTAACCCGCGAACAACGGTCTCATGCAAAAACGGTGAATTTTGGGATTATTTACGGAGTTTCTGCCTTTGGACTTAGTGAACAAACCGGACTTTCCCGCTCGGAATCCAAAAACCTGATTGATGCTTATTACGAAGCCTATCCGGTATTGAAAAAATACATTGCAGAACAAATAGAAGTTGCCCGAAAAAACGGTTATGTAGAAACTTTATTAGGACGAAGACGCTATTTGCCTGATATTCATTCGGCCAATGCCGTAGTTCGTGCCCATGCCGAAAGAAACGCCGTAAATGCCCCGATACAAGGAACCGCTGCGGACATTATCAAAATCGCAATGATACAAATACATCAATTGTTGAAAGATAAGAATTATCAAACCAAACTTTTATTACAGGTTCACGACGAATTGGTGTTTGATTCCCCTAAGGGAGAAATTAAAGAAGTTTCCGCTTTAATTAAAATCACCATGGAAAATGCCGTGAAAATAGATGTTCCTTTGGTGGTAGATATCGGAGTGGGACAAAACTGGTTGGAAGCGCACTAGTATAATTATGATTACTGATTATTTACATTCGAATCTTCTCCAATTTAAAAATCTCTCTCAATACAAATCTCTTTTTCATTTCAGTACTACTATTTCTGGAGGAGTAAGTACCGGAAATTATACTTCATTTAATTTTGGGCGGTCTTCCGGAGATTTACCTGAAAATGTAGAGGAAAATAAACAACGATTAGTTTCTCTATTGAGAATTAAAAGAGATAATTTGTTTATTCCTCATCAAACCCATAGTGATCATATTTGTATTGTTGATGAAAATTTTCTAGTGAAATCCAAAGAAGAACAGGAAAACTTATTACAAAATACCGATGCCATAATCACAAATCAAAAAGGAATCGGGATTGGGGTTACCACTGCCGATTGTGTTCCCGTATTGATCTATGATCCGGTAAATGAGGTTTTGGCAGCCATCCATGCAGGCTGGCGGGGAACCGTATCAAAAATTGTGTATAAAACCGTTCTGCTTATGACAAAACAATTCGGTTGTAAACCCGAAAATCTGTTGGCAGGAATCGGACCTCTCATTTGTCCGGATTGTTTTGAAGTAGGAGATGAAGTAGTAGAAGCTTTTATAAAAGCCGGATTTTCTGTAGGAGAAATTGGGTCTAAAAATCCGGAAACCGGAAAATATCATCTGGATTTATGGCTTGCCAACAAACTGTTATTACAGCAAACAGGAATTCAGGCCGATCATATAGAAATTTCCGGACTTTGTACGGTTACCAATCCGGATCAGTTTTTCTCTGCCCGCCGTCAGACTATTAAATCCGGAAGAATGCTTACCGGAGGAGTGTTGATTAATTAGTTAATATGCCAATGAGTAAATAACAGAATAATTGAATAACTGATTAAAAAATAATTGGCACATTTACACATTAGCTAATTGTCTCATTAACTAATTTCATTCCAATACTTCATTCAATACTTCGGCAGAAGTGGAATTCGGAAAAGTAATGCTTATTTTCTGTGAAATAGTAGGAGCTATTTCCGTGATATATTCCTTTTTATGACTTACCCCATGAGGAATTTTCCAACCATAAAAAATAGCCGGAACATGAGTGTCATACGTATAACTGCTTCCGTGTGTAGTTCCCTGCACCATAAAATCCATGTAGGCAGGTTTCAGTAAAACATATATTTGTCCGTTCTGCGTTTTATCATATCCACGAAATATCATGGAAGCATGTTCGTCAGTAGGAGAAGCACTGAGTATTTGTTCTTCCGTATAGGTTCTTTTTACCCAGGGAAGCTGCTCAATATATTCGGTCAGTTTGGAAATAACCTCTTTTTTGTCTTTTCCTGCCTGTGCTATAGCTTCTTCATCTATATAAACATTTTGTGTATAATAAGAAAGAATAAAATCTTTTCCGAAAGTTTTAACGGAAAAATCTTTTAATTGTTTGGTAACTTCCTTGTAATCCTTGGAAGCAACATCATATCCATTGTTGTGAAGAAATAACGGATTTTCCGCTCCGGAATGGTCAGCTGTAAGAAACACCAGATAGTTTCCTTTTCCTACTTTGGAATCCAGATAGGAAAGTAGATCTGCAATGGTTTCATCCAGTCTTAAATAGGTGTCTTGTGTTTCCATAGAACGAGGTCCGGTTATATGGGCAATTACATCCGTTGCTGAAAAACTTATGGCTAAAAAGTCTGTGTCATTGTCTTTTCCTAAATTTTCCTGAATCAATAATTCCTTGGTAAAATCTGCTACCATATTGTTAGCAAAGGGAGTTTGTTCCAGTATTTTGGCTCCATCTTTTTCATACATGGATTGCAAATCATAAGGAAAAACCGCTTTTTTGTCTTTTGTGTAAGACATCATTTCGTACGGATTTTCATCTGCCAGACTTTCTTTATACACAGACGGATCTTTGAGTAATTTCCATCCTTCCTGCACATATTTCCTGTATTTTTTCTGGTTATTGAAAGAAGTTGCCCATTGAGGAAAATCTTTTCCATAAAAGGTACTGGAAATGAAATTTCCGTTATCGGAAAGCCAAAAGACTCTGTTTGCAAAATGTCCGGCCGGAAGTATCGCTCCCCGGTCTTTCATGCTTACGCCAAAAACTTTTCCCCTGAAATTGGTGGAAAGCCGTAATTCATCCGTAATGGTTGTGGATTGCAAGTTTTTGGGAGACATCATTCCTTCTTCCTTTTTTTCCGGTTCTCCTAATGGCAACACTGAACTATCATCCGTACAATATATTGTTTTCTTTAAACTTCTGTTAAACCAGCTGTTTCCCATAATTCCATGATTTACAGGTGTAGTTCCGGTATACACGGAAGCATGTCCTGGCGCTGTGTGAGTGGGAACATAGTTATAATGCATATTGGTATACACAAATCCTTTGTTCATCAGGCGTTTAAAACCGTTTTCGGAAAAATAAGGATTGAAACGGTATAAATATTCCATTCGCATTTGATCTACAACAATTCCTACCACTAATTTCGGCCTTTCTATCTGGGCATAGGAAAGTAATGATAAGTGTAAGAGTATAATTCCGGTGATTCTTCTAAAGTTTAGTATTGTCATTTTTTTGAAATAATTATGCTGCAAAAATAAAGCAATTTATTTTTGCAGCCAGTATAATGTAATTAAGAATTAATTAAGACCGGGTAAGTCTTTCCAACGCAAACTGAATCATTTTGTCAACGGAAGAGTAGGGGTCTTTACTGAAAGTTCCCGCATACCGGTTGGCAATGATGGTGTTTAA
Source organism: Apibacter sp. (assembly GCA_031552575.1). GTDB lineage: Bacteria > Bacteroidota > Bacteroidia > Flavobacteriales > Weeksellaceae > Apibacter. The sequence continues at coordinate 27,205 of JAVBMH010000026.1, forward strand.
TGATAAAGCTCTGTGTCCCATCAATTTGGATAATCCGTAAATGGCAGAAGTTTCCATTTCAAAATTGGTGATCCGGTGTCCTTTGTATTCAAATTTGGTTAATTTTTCATTCATATCATTATCGTCCGGATCTAAGCGTAAAACTCTTCCTTGCGGACCGTAAAAACCTATGGCTGTTGCAGTTATTCCGGAAACTACTTCGGAGTTTTCAGTCATCAGATTTAATAATTCTTCCGAACCGTCTGCAATATAAGGAACGGCTCTTTTTGGATTCCATGGGGTTTGAGATCTGAAAGCCTCAGCTACTTCGTTGGAATAGAATGATTCCGTATGAGAATAAAAACTCATCAAACCGTCAAAACCTAATCCTTTGGTGGAGGCTACTACACTATCTACCGGAACATCAGCCTGTAAAGCTCCGGAAGTTCCCAACCTTACAAAAGTGAGTCGAGTAGGGGTTGATTTGATTTCTTTCTTCTCTAAATCTATGTTTGCTAAAGCATCCAATTCGTTCAATACAATATCGATATTATCTGTTCCCATTCCGGTGGAAATAACGGTAATCCTTTTTCCGTTCATCATTCCGGTATTAACTACAATTTCTCTTTTTTGGGATTTTACATCAATGGAATCAAAATGTTGGGATACCCGCGGAACACGGTTGGGATCTCCAACCAGAATAATGGTTTCCGCCAGTTCTTCCGGTCTGATGTTGCAGTGATAAATACTTCCGTTAGGGTTCAAAACTAATTCTGAGCTTGCTAATTTTTTTGCCATCTTACGTTAATTTATTTGTTTAAGTTTAAGTGAATCATGTTAAGTAGGTTTTATCCGCCCACACGTTTTACGGTGAAGCCTTTGTTTTTTAGTATTTCCATAATCTTGTCCCGGTAATTTCCCTGTATAACGATGGTATCGTCTTTTACGGAACCGCCAACGCCCAGTTTGGATTTGATTTCTTTTGCCAGTTTTTTTAAATCTTCTTCTGAACCGTTGTAATTTTCCAGAATGGTAACGGGTTTGCCATTTCTTCCTTTTTTTTCGTATTTGCAGATAATGGGTTCATCCTGCATGAATAAATCCGGTTTTTCCGGTTGTTTTTCTTCTTCCTGAAACTGATGGTCGGAAAATAATTTTTTTAGTTGGTCGTGTAAATCCATTTTTAGACAAAATTGGAAATACGAAGTTAGTGAATATTTTGTATAGAAAAGCGCTGTGGAAGGCTTAAAGTTTATGAGTTATGTGAAAAATCAGTTTATTTTGGGAAAATTTAGAAATATTCTTTTACTCATTTATTTCTGCTGTTATCTGAAATGATACTAAGTATTCGTTCGCAATTTCACACATAAAATCGATATTCGATTTTGCGGAGAAAAAACTGGTATTACTTTCATTCCATATTTTATATGTCCAGTTTCCTAAATTTTCATTTTTAACAACTACCTCTGTAAATTTGTATTTGTCGGATTTACAAATTATGGAACAATCTTCGCCTACGGAAAAACATATTTCGTTGCTGAGGCATTCCCAGGTATCCGGATTCTTATTGGTTTGCCAATTTCCGTTATTGATGTTGTAGATGTTATCTTCAGCATCGTAGTCTATGGTTAAAGTAATTGTTTTCATTTTTTAAGTTTAATATTAAGTAAATTCCCTTTTTTATTCATATATCTTTTTCTTTTCAATGGTATTCATGAAACTCCGTTTTCTTGATAAAAAAGGAGGAAAAAATCAAGGTTGTGAGCAAATTTAGCTTAAAAAACTCATCGAAAAAACTAAATCCTCCCAAACCCTCCAAAAGAGGGCTTTTCCCCTTTGGGGCAGGGGGATTGTTTTTCTGACGTATTTGCTCAGAGGCCGGATTAATAAAAGTTTACTAACTGTTCAATTTTTCTTTACTTTCTTTATTGTGTTTGTTACTACAAATTTACACATTCTGCTAAAAGAAAAATTAGCATTTTTATTGTCTTTTTGTTAAATTTGGGATAAAATATTGTTTTTTAATAATTCGTAGTATTTCTTGAAAAAATACTACGAATTATATGAGATCATTTTAAAAACTCTCCATCATTTAAAATAAGATAATTTTGATGTGTTTGTCTGGATAATCGCATCATATCTTCATGATTAAATTTTTGAGGAATATAGAATGTATTATGTTCAAATAAATCATAATGTATTGGTATCAGCTTTTTTGCATGTAATAAATTGGCAGCATTAAAAGCTTGTTCAATTGTTAATGAAGCAGGAACAGAACTATAATCTAAATTTATAACTTCAAAATTTACAATTACCCCATTTGCAGGCAAAAAAGCATAATCTATATTTTCATTTTCTTTTCCTAATTTCCAAAATTGATTATGCCATATTGTGTCTCCTCCATGAAAAATTTTTGAGTATTTAGTGGTTATAATCCAAGATGATTGTATATCTCCAATTCCGTCCATAGCAAATACAGGTTTGAAACTGATATCATCTTCTATAAAAACGTCATTTAATTTTAAAACTTTTATTTCTATATTGCCAATTAATTTTTTAACGTCTTTTTCTAATTCTGAGTAAACAATTAGTTTCCCATTAGGTTTTAAACACTTTTTAATTACTTCTAAATCAAAATGATCTAAATGTAAGTGAGTGAAAATAATATAATCTGCCTGTGTAGTTTCTGAAAATGTAATAATTTCTTTTTCCGGGTTCCCCATGACAGGTTTATAAGTTGAAAAATCTTCAACAGCATCAATTAAAATAGTTTTATTATTTGTAGAAATTTTTATTCCTGCCCAATTTAATTTTTGTATTGTTTCCATATTTATTTTTTTGACAAAAATAGGTGAGTTGCTTGTCGAAAACAATTAACAATAGTTAATTAATTCTTTTACGGATCCGGGACAAAGATATTGGAGTTATTCCTATATAAGAAGCAAGATATTTTAAAGGAATTGATTGTATATATTTAGGATGATTTTTCAACAAGAAATGATATAAATCGTAAGGTGAATTTTTAAGTAATTGGAGCTCCCTCTTTGTTTTATCTCGTAATTCTTTTTCCAGATAAAATTTTTGTATCACTCTACATGGTTCAGATTGAAGAAACAATTCTCTTATTTCATCTGCCTTGATGTACCATAAAGTTCCACTATCAATAGATGTATATGTAATTTGTTTATCTGAGTCTGTAATGAATATATCTCCTGAAAAATAAAAATCTAATGAAATTTCTTGAGCTAGTTCAGAGTTTGGGTCATTATAAAATTTTCGTATAATTCCTTTTTCTAGAAAACAAACTATATTTTCTGAAAGTAAACTTTTCTTTAAAAAGTCTAATCTTATCAATTTTCCCCAAATAGCATCATCAGAATCCAATGGATAATGAGAAAATACAGATTTGTTTATATTTATAGTAGCCATATGAAATGCCAAAATTATTAAAAAATGGTTAATATATAATATTATTGTATGAAATTTTATATATTAATTTTCTTATAATTTATATTATGTTAAATAGAATTTATGATAGTGAAAACCTTACATTTAAATTTCACTATTTTTTGAATGCCCTATTCTGTTGGGAAATTGGGTCTTCTCATTTTATATCTGCTTCCTGAGAGTGCTTCTAAGAAAGCTACCAACGCTTTTTTTTCTTCTTTGTTTAACTGCAAAGGTTTCATTAATGAGTCTGTAACCGGATATAACGGATCTTTTGCTTTTTGTTCCGGAGTTGGATCAATCATATGCATTCCGCTGTTGTATATATTGACAATTCCTACCAAATCGTCAAATAATCCGTTGTGCATCCACGGACGTGTATTTAGCAGATCTCGTAATGATGGGGTCCTGAATTTTCCCACATCATCCGGATTTTTGGTTACTTCATATCGTCCTAAATCCTGATATTCCCGTTTGTAATATGTCAATCCAACATTGTGGAAAGATTCATCGGTAAAATATTTTCCATTATGACAGTTCATACAGCGTCCTTTAGTTCGGAAAATATGAAGTCCGTAGATTTCCTGATTTGTAAGTGCTTTGTAATTTCCATCTATAAAAAGATCAAAACGACTGGGTTGACTTTTAATGGCCTTTTGAAAAGTGGCAATGGCTTGTACAATCCGGTCATAAGTGACTGTTTCATCACCATAGGCATCTTTAAAAAGTGGCTTGTATCCTTTTATCTCAGCTATTTTAGCCGGAAGAATGGTAATATCCATAGCCATTTCATTATGAGCACTTAAAGGTCCTTGTGCCTGTTCTTCCAATGTGGCTACCCGGCCGTCCCAGAAATAAGATTTGCGTTCGGCAGTGTTGTATAATGATGGTGTATTTCTTGCTCCCAGCAAATGGTCATTTCCGAGAGCTACTCTCCTCCTGTCCGTCCATCCCATTTCCGGATCATGGCAACTGCTACAGGAAATTTGTCCGGATTTGGATAATTTGGGATCGAAGAATAGCATTTTGCCTAAAATAACCTCGGGTAAATCTTGTGTTGTAAAATAAGCGGTATCAGACTGAATACTTGAGAGTTCTTCCCACTTCACTCCTTTGTCAATAGTAGGTTTTAGCCATTCTTCTATTGGTTTTTTATAACTTTCTATGATGGCAAGATATTCCGGATCGTTTTCCAGTATATGGTTCAATGCCGGAGTAAAACTAAATAATCCTGCTATAAAAAGTATTGATACTAATAAGACAGACAGTTGTTTTTTCATGGTATTGATTTTTAAAAAGTGATTCCTATGGTGAGCCCATAGTTTTCGTTATGCTTATTTGTATTGTACGTTATTTGTTGAAACTGCATACTGGTATAGAAGGCTGGTAATTTTCGGAATTGTACATCGTAGCGGATTATAGCTCCAAAACTTGTATAATTGCTGCTTAAAATATTAAAGTCGTTTGTTATCCACTGATTTATGGCTTCTTTATATGGAATTTCTTTTAATCCGTTTTTGCTTTTTGCAACGTTTCTGATTAGTATATCAGGCCGGATGGTTAATAGGTTTGTTTTATTTAACTTTTGATAATAAGTAATACTGATTCCGTAATAGTTATAAGTAAAGTTTTGTCTGGTATCCGGTTCTTTACGCTTTTCCTTGGTTTGTTGATATCCCCATAGAGGTTGCGCTGTAATGTGGAAATTGTTATTTCTGTACTGATAGAAACCTTCTATGATCGTTTGGGTCTCCTCGAAATTGTATAATTGTTTTTCCAATAATTTGGTTAAATATTTATCGTTATAGGTATAATAAATTTCCGTTCCTTTCTTTTCCAAATGGGTATAATTGACTTTAGCCCCGAATGTATGGTTGTTTATATCAAACAATTTTAACACTTGTAATGAAAAATCTCGGTTATTTAGTTTGGAAAATGCATACGGATCACTTTGTGTGCTGATTCTTACATCTTTATCTAAATCAAAGTTTCCTAAACTTGCTGTAATTACAAAATTTTCTTTGTTTTTGTTGAATATCCCTCCTACTCTATAACCAACTCCTTCATATATTGATTTGGTCGTTTTGCTACTAAAGTACTGATTCCAATTGCCTAATCCGGTCATTTGATAAATGTAAGCCCTCTCTATTTCACTTGCGAATTTGATGGTATTGTTCTGGGTGTATTTGTATATTTTCCCAAATGCCCCGATTTTGTAATCCTTGTGAAAGTTATAAGAAACTCCTAAATCAATTTCTATGGTGGAAGATATATTTTTAGGTCTTGGATCATAATCCCGATAGTTCATTCTTGCAACATAATTAGCCTTAACTCCTAATGAAAATTTATGAAAATTTTTAGAATAACTGCCTTCAAACTGGTATTCCTCCTGTTTCATCTTTCCGCCGATGGAATCTGCGACTACATAGGGAGAGATAATTTTCCAGTCAACATTATCATTCCATTTTACGTTTTTAAATGTGTAATTTTTGTAGGATGCTTCTCCCCAGATACTTTGGTTATTCTTTAATTTCTGATAGGAATCTACGGTTATAATTAAACCGCCAAAACCGGAACCTTCCTGTAACAAATATTTTTGTTTTTTTTCTTTTTGATAGCCTGCATTTAGGCTTGAAAAAGAATAATTACTATAATCCGGCATATTTGCCGGATTATAGTAATAGATTTGTCCAAAAGTTCTTTCCTTATTGTATTGATTATTTATTTTCCGGTAGAATGTCAAGGAATCCTGTCCTTTTACACATTCCATGAAAAAGAAATAGAAAATACTGATGTAGAAAATTGTTTTAGTCAAAGTTTTTGTTTAATAATTAATTGTTATATTCTTTACTTTTCAATGTTTTTCAGCCCCTTTAGAAATAATAAGAGTATCTCCGGGTTATTGTTTTTGTGGACTTATTAACTTTTATATTACTGCCGCTAACATTAATGGACTTCTGGGAATTCATATTTTTTGAACAGGATAAAAAAAGTACTAAAAAGAATAAAATGCTTATTCCACAAAATATATAATGTTTCATAGTTGTTATATTTAAAATTAACCTAATCACAAAATCTTTCAATGGCTCCGGTTGGGTCTTTTTCTATTAGATTTTCAAAAAACTCAATTTCACATGGCGATAGATCTCCAAAATAAAATATTTTATTCGTACACATCTGTGCCCCATCAATAATCCAACAAACCTCTTTCATAGTGGTAGTCAAAGTTCCTCCACAAAAAGACTGGGCATAATTGGGGCCTACCCAATTTATATATTTATCAACATAAATTTTATATCCACATGTTCCTGATGTTCTACTTTTTTTGTTGTTCACAGTCCCTTTATAAATAATAGTATCACCAGTTATTATTCTTTTAGCCATATTAACTTTTAAATTACTACCACTAATACGTTTTAAAATATCTTCTTTTACTAAAGATTTTTGAACAGTGCCATTATCTTCTTCTGAATCAAAATTATCTGAACAGGATATAAATGTTACTAAAAAAAAGAGTAAGAAAATCACTCCATAATAAATGTAATGTTTCATAATATGTTATTTTAAAATTAATTTTCATAAAATCTAAATAGTTAGTGAACAATTCCGTTCTTTAAACTTGGTTCTGAATCCTTTACAAAATCTGCTGTGGAGTTGTTCGTATCTTTGTATAGGTTCTTCTTATCAGCCGTTGTATTGATTATTTTTCTGCGTACGGATTTTCCAAAGCGTGCAGGGTCGGAATCTATTTTTCCGCATGAGGTCCAGCCACTGTCTAAGGACGGATCGGTCAGGATTTTTATAAATTTAGCTTCAATACTGCAATTTACGGCATCAATGATCCAGGTATTTGGTACTTCATAAGCACTTTCTTTTTTAATATTTCCGGCACTATCTATATATTCATAATCGTATTTATACTTGATTAAAAATGTTTTTTCGTCTTCTCCTTGTGGAAATCTTGCTATTACATAACTTTCAAATCCTCTGTTATGAAAGAGAAACATATTGTAATTCATAGTACTGAAAATAACTTTTGCATTGGGAACGGCAGGGTTATCAACCTGCCCCAAAGCCGGATTATCTGTATTCGGATATTCAAAATCGGCTTTGCTCAAATCAAATGCCGGAATATTGGGTTTTCTGTGGTTCACGGCATTATCTGCCACTACAATGAAATCTCCCGGCTGTACCGGATATTCGTTTCCTGAACCGGGCAATACCATAACTCCA
>JAVBMH010000035.1:0-27662 GCA_031552575.1 Apibacter sp.
GGGAAATTATTATGTAGAGGTAACACTTCCTGAAGGGTTAAAAACCACTCACAACAAGATATTACCTTTTGACAAGGAAATGAAGGGATCTGCGGAAATCGTTACGGAAGACCTCAGGCTTATCCAACGGATATTCTACCAGTTCAGGAAAATTTTTGGTTCGTATGAGGGATGAGAATACCAAAAATAAAATTTTTCAAAGTGTATAAAAGAAATCTACACAATGTTATCAATGTAAAAGATAAGATGAAATATGAACAAAGTAGAAAAGACTATTAATATTTTAAACAATTTTAAAACTTCCGGTGTTTTAACAGAATTGATTGATATTCTAAACATGAAACAGATAATTTTAGATGAAGAAAACGATTTTAAAGGTTTATCTTCCACTATTTTAGAAAACTGGGATAGTGATTGTACTTTGTTTTTGCAAAATAACGGTTATGATGGAAATATCTTGATAGGATATGCTTGTGAGGTTGAAAGTAGAGGATGGGTGTATGCTCTTTATAATCCTGATTATTTTGAAAGTTTTGAAGAAGTTAAAAATTATATCCGGAGATATACGTATAATTAAATTTCTTTCTGGAATAGCATTAATACATTATATATAACTTTCACAATACATAAATCATACAAAAAAAGAACAATGAAAAACGCAATCAATTATAAATTAAATGATTGCGTTTTATTATTGTACCCAGAGCGGGAATCGAACCCGCACGATATTGCTATCACTGGATTTTGAGTCCAGCGCGTCTACCAATTCCGCCATCTGGGCGTGAATGGGTTGGCAAATATACTTATTTATTTTTTTTCTTTCAAAATTATCTATCTATTTTATTCTTTTAATATCTTAGTGGAAAATTTGGTTATGAAAATACTTATCATTAATGGGCCAAACCTGAATTTGCTGGGGAAAAGAGAACCGGAAGTTTATGGTAACCAAGCTTTTGAAGACTATTTTCTACTTTTACAGAAAAAATTTTCTTCTGTTGATCTGGAGTATTTTCAGTCCAATCACGAAGGTTTCATCATTGATAAAATCCATGAAATAGGTTTTTCGTATGATGGAATTGTAATTAATCCTGGAGCTTATACCCATTATTCCTATGCTATTTATGATGCATTAAAAGCGATCACTACTCCGGCGATAGAAGTACATATTTCAGATATACAGAACCGGGAAGATTTCAGAAAAATTTCCGTGATTAAAGATGCCTGCATCTTTCAGATAAAAGGAAAAGGAATGCCTGGATATGACGAAGCCATAGAATATTTTTTAAGATAAAAACAAATAATAACACTAATTAATCTTTATTATGAAAGACCGAATAAATGGGAAAGTAGTACATCAGATACTATTCATTATTGTAATCGTTGCGTTATTCGTACTCATCATGAGCCAGCTGGCTGTTTTTCTTCCCAGCCTATTAGGAGCAATAACTTTATATGTTCTGTCCAGGAATTTCTTTTTGAAATTAACAGAGAAGAAAAAATGGAATAAAGGATTGGCTACAATACTTATCTTTCTTATTTCCATATTGATTATTTCAGTGCCTGTGTATCTGGTCATAGAATTAACCTATTCCAAAGTCCAGACAGTGGTTAGTTATTCGGAAAACATTAATAACTCCATAACCAAGATAATCCATGACCTGCAAACAGATTATGGATTCAATCTGCTGAGCAAGGAAAATGTAACGCAAGTTACAGCCTGGGCAGGAAAAGCTATTCCTAAAATATTGAACACAACCGTTAATTCAGTGATCGTTTTCTTTTTTGCCTTTTTTATATTCTTTTTTATGATTACGAATATCCGGAAAATGGAAGCCGCTTTTGTAAAATGGTCTCCTTTAAAGAAGGAAAATTCTATAAAATTAGGAGAACGGCTGAAAAAAATGATTTTATCCAACGCCATTGGAATTCCGGCGGTAGCTCTGATTCAAGGAGTTGTAGGAGTGATAGGGTATGCCATAGTCGGACTGGATGATTTGTGGTTCTGGTTTGTAGTTACCACCTTTGCTTCTATGCTTCCCATTGTAGGTTCCGCATTGGCCTATGTTCCCATATCCATTTTATTGTTTAGTTCTGGGCAAACCTGGCAGGCGATTTTTGTCCTCTCATATGGACTTGTGGTTATTGGGCTTTCAGATAATATTGCCAGGTTTACCATATTGAAAAAGTTGGATGATGTTCATCCGCTCATTACTATTTTTGGAGTGATTTTCGGAATGAATGTCTTTGGATTTCTCGGATTGATTTTCGGGCCTATTCTTCTTTCTTCGTTTTTTCTGTTGATAAAAGTCTATACCGATGAATTTACCGATAACGGAACTACATAAGAGCTAAAAATCAATTTGTTGGAACAGATTTTGAATACGTTAATTCATGGAAAGTACAGTATTCAATATAAGAAGAATCAGTATCGTCTTACTGGTCGTGTTTGCTTCATGTACTCAGCCTAAGTCCTTGAATACATCTGACACTAAAAATAAACCTATGAAAACGGAAAAGACAGAAGAAGAATGGAAAAAACAACTTTCCCCTGAAGAATATTATGTTTTGAGAGAAAAAGGAACAGAAACTCCCTTTAGTGGGAAATTTGATATGCATTTCGAAAAAGGAGTTTATGTATGCAAAGCTTGTGGAGCAGTACTTTTTGATAGTAATTCAAAGTTCGATTCCCATTGCGGATGGCCGAGTTTTGATGAGGAAATAGCGAAAGGAAGAATTATTCAGAAAATAGATACTTCCCACGGCATGACCCGGATAGAAATTCTTTGCGCAAACTGTGGAAGCCATTTGGGACACGTATTTAACGATGGTCCAACCAAAACAAGATTACGATATTGTGTAAATTCCGTATCTTTAGATTTCATAAAAGAAAAATAAAACCTAAATACTATGGCAAGAATACTTAGAATACATCCGGATAATCCTTCCGAGAAACAGATCAATGAAGTAGTGGAAGTCCTTAAAAAAGACGGTATAATCGTATATCCCACAGATACAGTATATGGATTGGGTTGTGATATTTTCAATCATAAAGCAATGGAAAAACTGGCGAGGATAAAAGGAGTGAAGCAGAATAAAGCCCAGTTTTCTTTTGTTTGCAGTGATTTGAGCGATTTATCCAAATTTTCCAAACCTATAGATAATGTCATATTTAAATTATTAAAAAGAACTTTGCCCGGACCATTTACCTTTATTTTAAATGCTTCCAATAATTTACCCTCTACTTATAAAAGTAAAAAGACTGTGGGAATCCGGGTTCCGGATCATAACATTCCGAGAATGATTGTAGAAAGACTGGGAAATCCGATAGCTTCCACTTCTACACATAGTGATGATGAAATTATGGAATATTCTACTGATCCGGAATTGATTGCTGAAAAATACGATAAATTAGTAGATTTAGTAATAGATAGCGGAGTAGGAGATTATACCGCTTCCACTATTGTGGATGTAACCGCCGGGGAACCTGTATTACTTCGTCAGGGAAAAGGAGATTTGGATATGTATATTTAACATGAGTTCAGTATAACAAGAATAAAGGAATAAAGTTGAATAATTATAATTTTTATTTCTAATCTGGCCTTTGAGGAAATGCGTCAGAAAAAGGAGAAGAAAAAGCGTTAAAAAATATTTTTGTTTGAGCAGAGCGAGTTCAAATATTTTAGCTTTTTCGTTGAGTTTTTCAAGCTAAATTTCCTCAAAGCCTTGATTTTTCCTCCCCTTTGTATCAAGACAAAGGGGAACAAAATATTTATGATTAAGATTATTTTCCTAAAAATATATCCAGTCTTTTCTTTTGTCTCAAATGATGTTTGAAATGTAATCCTGCCAAGAGATACCACTCATTTCCGTCAAGATAAGAAAGTACCGGATGAGATGCTTTTCCTTGGTTTTTATTTTGGGATAACAAAATCTGATATTCTTTCATTTTAGCCTTTACTTGCTGCAATCCTTTTTGGATCTCATCTTTACTTTCAGGTTGTGCAGGATTGAATGCTTTGCTTTCCGTAGTAGGAAATTTTATTTTAATCGGAGGGAAACTTTTCAATAAACCAAGAACCAAAAATCCACGAAAGTTTTTCTTTTTTCTTTGGTTTTCATTGGATTGCAGACATTTGTCCAGTTTGGTTTCCCGGAATTCTTCAAAGGAATCTATTAAATGCAAATAAACCTGGCCTAACGACCAGGATTCGGCGTGAGGTTTCCTACATAATTCATCAAGAGTATAACAGCCCAATTCCTTTTCCCACGTGGAAAAATAGTGCAGGAATTTCGTATAACTTTTTTCGTTATTCATCTTTCAGTAAAAAAAAGAATGAAAAAGGTTTTTCTAATAATTGAACAATTCGTCAATACTCAGTTCCTTTACTGTTCCTAATTTTTCAACTGCTTTCCAGTCCAGGTTTTCTTTTTTACCGATCAAAGAAACATTATATTTTTTCCCTTTTATTTCCTTGTTGAAGAAATTCCGCAAATCAGAAAGTTGTAAAGTCTGAATCTGGGAATACATGTCTTTTCGCACATCATAATCCAATCCGCGTTTTTGGGCATTCAGGTAAGACCAGAAAATATTCGCTTTGGTAATACGGTCGGAAGCGATTTGTTTCAATGCTCCGTTCTTTGCATTTTCAAACTGTTTTTCTACCTCCGGCATATCGTTCATTAACTGATTCATGGCTTCCACCGCTTCAGGTAATTTATTCGCCTGAGTTCCGATATAGGAAGAAACAAAATCGTATTTATCTTTATCCACAGCTACTGAATATCCGGCATAGGCAGAATAAGCCAGTGAGCGGCTTTCGCGTATTTCCTGAAAAACAATGGACGACAATCCGCCTCCGAAATATTCACCGAAAACACGGGCCAAGGCTATTTTGGAAACATCAAATTTTTCTGCTCTCGATTGAAACAGAATTTCGGTTTGCACCATATCATAAGGAGCAAAATATAAGGTTCCGGATAAAGCCAGTTCTTCATAAGGAGAGGAATGAGAATATTCCAGTTTTTTCCCGGAATTGTGATATTTCTGAATTGCTTTTTTAATGGCAGATTCATCAGGTCCGTAATAGAAAATATCATGTTTGTAATCAAATAGTTGGAAAATGATTTTCACCAGTTCCTGAGGATTTTTATTTAACAAATCTTGTTCAGGAATGTTGTTCCGGATCCGATTATTTTCACCGAATCGGACATATTGAGCCAAAGCATTAAAAATAGATTGTTTATTCAGTTTGGAATCTTTTCTTCCCTTTAAAATAGTCTGAACATATTCCTGATAGGCCTCAGAATCAGGCTTTGCTTTTTTGATCAGGTGTTCCAGTAATTCCACTCCTTTAGGAAGATTTTCTTCTAATCCCTGTAAACTAAGGTAAATCCTTTCATTTTGAACTTTTATGTTGTAAATAACTCCGATTTTATAAAATTCCTTTTCCAGCTCTGCTTTGGAATACTTATCAGTTCCCAATAAGGTTAAGTAGCTCATTGCCAATGATAGTTCCTTACTGTTATCGGAACCGAAATCGAAAATATAATACAATTCTCCTAATGCATTATTCTTATTCTTAATAAAATAAAAAGGTGTTTTTTCTACCTGCTCAGTTTTGATTAAAGCCTTGTAATCAACAAATTGAGGTTGAATTTCTTTCTCGGGAATTTGGGTGAATTCTTTATAAAATCCGGACTGATCGGTTCTGTTTAAAACAATTGGAGTAATTCCGGGATTTTCTACGCGAACCAATTTATCATTGATTCCCTTTTCCTTGTAAACAATTACATAATTGTTTTGGTAAAAGTCATTGGCGAATTTTACAATATCATCCTTCGTGATTTTGTCCAGTTCGTTAAACTCATCCAGAATAGAATTCCAGGATTGCTTTTGAATAAAAGCGTTATACATTTCTGTGGCAACTCCGTTGGAATTATCCCATTTTCGTATGCGTTGTGTTTTCAGGTCGTTCACAATAGCCGGAATCAACCAGTCGTCAAAATTTCCCTTTTTTATTTCTTCCAACTGATCCAATAATAAATTCTGAACTTGTTCCAGTGTTTGACCTTCTCTCGGAACTCCATATAAGGAATGTAGGCCATATTCACTGAAAATCATCGTATAAGAACCGGCTCCCTGGGTTTTTTGTTTCTGGTTGATATTTATATCAATTAGTCCGGCTCCTGAGTTGTTTAGGATCATATCTACCATTCTTACGTATAAAGCCTCCTTGGTTCCCGCGCCTTGAGTTCGGAAAGCCAACTGTAAACGTTCGGCCGACGGACTTTTTACCGTTCTTTTCACTACGGAAGTCAACGGTTTTTCAGTCACTTTTTTAACCATAGGAAGTTCTTTGTACGGAAAACTTCCGAAATATTTGTCAACCAATTGAATCGTTGCATCAAAATCCAGATCTCCTACTAAAACAATTGCCATATTATTAGGAACATAATAGGTTTCAAAATAACGGTGAATGGCTTTCATGGACGGATTTTTCAGATGTTCCGGCTTCCCGATGGTAGTTTGTTGTCCATATGGATGAGTAGGAAACAAGGCGTCCATCAATTCATAATTTACCAAACGGGCATCATTGTCCTGTGCACGGTTAAATTCTTCGTAAACCGCTTCCAGTTCTGTATGGAAAAGCCGTAATACCAGTTCGGAGAAACGTTCTTTCTCTACAAACAACCATTTTTCCAGTTCGTTAGATGGAATATTGTTTTTGTAAACCGTTTCGTCCAGCCAAGTATGGGCATTGGTTCCAGAAGCTCCTAAAGCGGAAATCATTTTGTCGTATTCATTTGCTATCGCATAACCGGAAGCTTCCTGAGAAACCTTGTCAATTTGTTTATAAATTTCCTTTTTCTTTTCCGGATCAGGTTCCGCCTTATGTTGTTCATATAGATCGGAAATCTGAGTTAGTAGCTGAGATTCTTTTCCCCAGTTCTGTGTCCCAATTTTACTGGTACCTTTAAACATCATATGTTCCAGATAGTGAGCAAGTCCGGTATTATCCGAAGGGTCATTAGCTGAACCGGTACGAACCGGAATATAGGTTTGAATACGGGGTTCATCTTTGTTTTGGGAAAGGTAAACCTTTAGTTCGTTCTTTAAAGTGTAAATTCTTGATTTTGAAGGATCATTAGTAACCGTTTCATAGGTATAACCTTTGGAATCCGTATGGTTTTCCGTTTTATACGTTTGTGCTTTCATTGTCATAACAGAGATGCTGGATGCTAAAATAGAGCGTTTTATTCATAAATTTAGGTATTTAAGGCGTGAATTTTTTCATAGGTGTAAAAATAGGAAATTATTTTTTCCGGTAAATCAGGCTCAGATAGAAAAATCCGGCTATGGCTGAGCATAAAGAGGCAATTAATATCATAAATTTGGAATTGTTTATATAATCTTGATGAACAACCGGGTCAAAAGCCAGCAGAGCAATAAAAATGGACATAGTAAAACCAATTCCACCTAAAAATCCGACACCTAGCATTTGCTTCCAGTCAATATCCGAAGGAAGTTTGCAAAGTTTCAGCGCACAGGCCAAAAAGACAAACCCCAAAATTCCTACTGGTTTTCCGGCAAATAATCCCAGGAAAATTCCTAAACTGTAATGTTGACCAAGAAGTTCTCCAAATTGTGAATCTATAATAATAGCGGTATTCGCCAGGGCAAAGACAGGTAAAATAATAAAACTTACCGGACGATGCAGGGAATATTGCAACAAATAGGAGGTAGAATCTTTACTTCCGTCACCAAAAGGAATGGCAAAGGCTAATAACACCCCTATAATGGTGGCATGTACTCCGGAATTTAACATGAAATACCACATAATTACTCCACCAATCAGATAGGGAATCAAAGTAGTAACTCTTAACCGATTGAGTACTAAAAGGATTACCCAGATTGCAAGGGCAATTCCCAGGGAAAATAAGGAGAGATCGTGGGTATAAAAAATGGCAATGACAATAATAGCTCCTAAATCATCGATTACAGCTAAAGCGGTGAGAAAAATCCGTAAAGACAAAGGAACCTTTTTTCCTAACAAAGAAAGAATCCCTAATGCAAAGGCAATATCGGTGGCCATAGGAATTCCAGCTCCGGCCTGGGTTTCGGTTCCGTAATTAAAATAGAGATAAATAGCGGCGGGAACCAGCATTCCTCCCAGAGCTCCCATTATAGGAAGCAAGGCATTTTTTAAGTTGGAAAGTTCCCCTATGTATACTTCTCTTTCCAGTTCTAAACCTATCATTAGGAAAAATATAGCCATTAAGGCATCATTGATAAAAGTTGCCAGTGTAAGAGGTTCTCCATGATGGTTAAAGAAATTGAAATCTCCAAACTGTAAACGAACCGGAGTTTCCCAGAATTCGAGATAAGAAATCTGATAGGAAGAGTTAGCTAATATTAAAGAAAAAAGAGTACAGAATATCAATATGATACCTGCGGTTTTTTCGTTTTCCAGAAAATCGTTAAACAGTTTGTTGATTCTATTCATTTATTACCTGATTTTTATAGCGTTGATTAGTAAAATCTACCGGATTTTATTCCAGAGAAGGTGCAAGTTACAATTTTACAATTTTATACAAGGGCAATATTGACGGAATTTTGATACTAAATTCCTGTAATGGCTTTTATAAACTATCGGAGCCGAGGTTTAAAGATATATTTGGTGTATGCGTCAATTTGGTTACTTTTACACTATTATATTTAATAAAAAATAAAATATCCATGTTCTCAGTTATAAAAACATTTTTTGGTTATCTGGTAAGGCCACAATTATACCCCGAATTAGCGCGAAAGATTTATAAAAATATTTTTGACAGGGGAAGTGCTGTCAAAGGAAAAAAAGAATCAGAAGAGTGGAGCGCCCGCCAGGCGGTGAGCCAGGAAGAAGCGATTCTTAAATTAACAGGTTCTACTTATTCCGTTTACAACGATTTCCCTCAGGAACTTGAACAGGCAAAAAAGACAGAGGCCGATTGTCCGGTGAAAATGGGTGGTCCCGGAGCGTTAGATCTGATTTACGGACTTTGTGAATCTACTCAGGCAAAAAATGTATTGGAAACCGGAGTGGCTTACGGATGGAGTTCTACGGCAGCTTTACTTTCTTTACAAAAAAGGGAAGGAGTTTTGTACAGTTCGGATATGCCTTATCTGGGCCGAAACAATGATAAATTTGTAGGCTGTGTAGTTCCAGATTCTGTGCGGAAATACTGAAAGTTATTTCGTCAGGCAGATAAAGAAACCCTTCCTAAAATATTTAAAATTCAAAATACCTTTGATATTGCCCATTACGACAGTGATAAGAGTTATAACGGAAGAATGTGGGCTTACCCGTTGATCTGGGAAAAAATACGAAAAGACGGTTTTTTCATTAGTGATGATATTGGGGATAACTCTGCTTTTATGGATTGGGTGAATCAAAACAATCTTTCTCCGGTTATTGTAGAGTTTGAAGGAAAATATGTTGGGATTGTGAAGAAAGCCTGATCTTTTGTGTTCATACAAAAGAATATATAAATTCACCATCATTTCATAAATATTGTAATTTTGAATCCTAAAAAGGATTCTGTTTCATGCAAACCTATCAGGAAATTTTAGAATGGCTATATTCCCAAGTATCAAATTATCAGAATGTAGGAAGATCAGCCTATAAGCCCGGATTTGAAAATATTCTAAAGCTTTGTGAAATTCTGGGTAATCCGCAAACTTGGTTTAAGTCTGTTCATGTAGCCGGAACCAACGGAAAAGGAAGTACTTCGAATATAACGGCTTCTATACTGAAAGAAGCAGGTTATAAGGTAGGTCTGTTTACTTCCCCGCATTTAAAGAATTTTACCGAGCGTATTCGTGTTAATGGAGAAGAATGTACTCCGAAATTCATACATGAATTTCTGGTAAAGATCAAATCTTATTTTACACAGGATTTCAATCCTTCTTTTTTTGAATTGACCACCTCTATGGCTTTTGAATATTTTGCCCGTCAGAAGGTAGATATTGCAGTAATAGAAGTAGGGTTGGGAGGAAGGCTGGATTCCACTAATATCATTGAGCCGGAAGTTTGTGCTATTACCAGTATTTCGATGGATCATATGGATCTGTTAGGAGATACACTGGAAAAAATCGCTAGGGAAAAGGCAGGAATCATCAAGACCGGAATTCCGGTAGTAATTGGAGAAGAAAAGCCGGAAATAAAGAATTTGTTGATGGAAGTGGCCAAGGAAAGAAAGTCCGATTTTCTGGATGCAACTTTGATAAAAGAGGTTTATCCTTCGGATCTAATAGGAATGTATCAGGAACAGAATAAAAAAACTGTGTTGGGAATTGTCCGGATTTTGCGAGAAAAAGGATTTCGGATTTCTGAAGAAAACATAAAAGAGGGTTTTCTCCATGTGAAAGACAATATGAATTTTCACGGACGGTGGGATATTTTACAAAAAGAAAAACCAATGATTGTTTGTGATACTGCCCATAACGAAGACGGATTTAAACAATTGTCAGAGCAATTTAATAGTCTGCATTACCAAAAATTGCATATAGTTATCGGTTTTGTAAAAGGGAAGGATTTGGATAAGATTTTTCCGTTATTGCCAAAGGATGCAATGTATTATTTTGTAAAACCTCAGATAGAGAGAGGATTACATCCTGATGAATATGAAGGAAAGGTAAAACAGTATTTTAAGAATTATCGAAAATTTGACAGTGTAGAGAAAGGTTTTATAACCGCAAAAGAGGAGGCTTTACCAGAAGATGTAGTCTTTGTGGGGGGGAGCAATTTTGTAGTTGCTGAAATTTTTTGAAAAAATATTTGTAAGAATCAAAAATGAGCGTATATTTGCAATCCAATTACAAACAAAGTAAAATTAAGGTTTATATACATCTTTGTTTTTATATTGGGCGATTAGCTCAGCTGGTTCAGAGCACCTGCCTTACAAGCAGGGGGTCGCAGGTTCGAACCCTGCATCGCCCACGACAGTAAAACCTTACTTTTGTAGAGGTTTTTTTATTGGTACAGACCCATGGTGTAACGGTAGCACACCGGTTTTTGGTACCGTTTGTCGGGGTTCGAATCCCTGTGGGTCTACTAAATAGTAAGAAAAGAATTTTGTGGAATTGTAAAAATGTAGTACATTTGCCTCCGCAAAAAATAAGTAAATAGAAGAGATAATAATAACATGGCAAATCATAAGTCAGCATTAAAAAGAGTAAGACAAAATCACGTAAAAAGATTACGTAACAAGTATTATCATAAGTCTGCACGTACGGCTATTAAAGAATTAAGAGCTGAGACTGATAAAGCTGTTGCAACAGAAAAATTGCCTTCTCTTTTTTCACAGATTGACAAGTTAGCAAAAAGAAATATTATTCATAAGAATAAAGCAGCTAACTTAAAGTCAAAATTAACCAAGCATGTAAACGCATTGATAGCGTAAGAGAATATCTGGCCCGTTCGTCTATCGGTTAGGACTTCAGATTTTCATTCTGGCAAGAGGGGTTCGACTCCCCTACGGGCTACAATTAGAGCATTCCAAAGCATTGAAAATAAATGTTTTGGAATTTTTATTTTAACTATTTTGCCGACAATTGAAGTAAAAAGTATTTTTTAGTGTCTTTTCAAAATTAAAATTGTGTAAATAAAATACCCCAACTTTTTATGGAATTGCTACCTTAGTTGAGACAAAAACTAAAGACAGAACTGTAAAATAAATACCTTAGGGAAATGAAAAGATGATGTGTAAAATATTAAACGTAAATGGCAACGAAAAAAAGAACTATTACCCAACCCTTGATTTTCCATTCGTATAGGGGTATTCTTTGTGTCCACCTTTTTGGGAAACTTACATAAACAATTCGCAGCTTAGGTCTTAAATTTTTGTCCAGCTTTTCGTTGAAAGGTCATCACCTACAAAGTAATGAATTCAGGATATTTTACAATCCATGAAACAAACAGGATTTTATTCATTTTCATAAAATGTAATTATTTAATTTACAATTGATTGCGTTTTTATTTTTAACTTCAAATGAACTATTCTGAACTTTTTAAAATAGAAAAAAAGATACCCTCTTAGGGGTATCTTTTTCCACAAAAATTTAATGTATAAATACGTCTTTAGAACATCACTATCTAAGGTATTTTAGGAAGCACTGCTTCAGAAACAACCTTAATTACAGGTCTGTTGGTACCTGTAAGGATTTCATTAACCGCCTTTAGTAACGGAAGTTGATCTTTTATCTGTGGAGCAGATTGTTCTACAAAAGTAGCTGCTAGCCCTGCAGCAGGAACACCTTCTACAGTTTGTTCCAAACGATCCATTTCTACTAAAGCTTCTTTGGCTGTTTCACCTTTTCCGATTCTTACTCCATAAACCTTATTGCGTCCGGATAATCCGGTAACTTCTAAATCACCAACTCCGGGAAGTCCAAATGCAGTTTCCGGTTTTGCACCTAAGGCTTGTCCTAACAATGACATTTCTTTAACTGCCTGATTAAAGGTAGCTGCTTTCAGATTATGATGCGGAAAACCTGTTCCCTGTTCCAATCCATCTGCAATCCCTAAAGCGATCGCATATACGTTTTTCATAGGAGCACAGATTTCAACTCC
Organism: Apibacter sp.; assembly: GCA_031552575.1. Classification (GTDB taxonomy): domain Bacteria; phylum Bacteroidota; class Bacteroidia; order Flavobacteriales; family Weeksellaceae; genus Apibacter. The sequence goes on from JAVBMH010000035.1 coordinate 12,612, forward strand.
GGTTTCATCATCAGTTGCTTCAATACAATATACTTCAGTTCGGGCCTCTCTTGCATATTTACGGGAAACTTCAATATCCTTGCAACCAAATATGGTGGCAGTAGGTTTACCTTCTGCACATTCATTGGCTTTTACTGGTCCGGCAATGGCAACTATCGGAGGAATTTCCACATTTTGTTTTTTAGCAATAGTGCGGATAGCTTCCGGAAGAAGTTGTATTTTTCCCTGCTCATCTGGACAAAATCCTTTGGAAGTAAGCCAAAGTGCTTTCGCTTTGGATATTCCCTGCAAAGCCATTTCAGTAATTTTCGGAACTCCGACAGAAGCTACCGACATTACTACTACATCTGCTCCTTCCAACGCTTGTTCTAATTCTGCACAACGGTAAAGTTTAACCCCTTCTGCTAAAGGAACATTGGTTCGCGGATGCGGTTTTTTTGCTTCACAGGCATCAATCAGATGGTCATCCAACCAGGTTCCCCAAAGTCTTACTTCCCAACCTGCAGCACGAACCGGAGTACATAATCCTGACCCCATGGCACCGGCTCCTAAAATTGTGATAATTCCCATTTTATTTATTTTTTATTTATAAATTATAATTCTGATTTTGGTGATTCCGGCTTGGTTGACGGATACTTTTCAGATAATACATGCAATTGTTTGAAAATATCTTTTAGTTGAGGATACAACTGACGCTGAATTTCTGCAACTTCTGAATACATTCTTGTTTTTTCCGGATTTGGTTCAATGGTTTCACCAAACCGTGCCATTTGTTTCGATGCGTGGGCTATATCTTTCGTTCCGAATACTCCGGTGCTGGCCATTGCTTGTACGGCCGCTCCCAATGCGGATATTTCATCTTCCAGACAAATTGTAATCGGAATACCGGTAATATCAGTAACCATTTGTCTCCACAGTTTGGATCTTGTTCCACCACCCATGATTCTTAAAGAAGTAAGAGCTACTCCTGTCTCTTTTTGAAGAGACTCCAGATTCATCTGAACTTCATAGGTAATGGCTTCCAAGATGGAACGGTACATATGCGCTCTTGAATGAGTTCCTCTCCAACCTACTACGGCTCCTCGGGCTAACGTATCCCAATACGGACTTTGCACGGCATTCCAATAAGGCAAGGTTACCAATCCTTCACATCCCGGAGGAATTTTTTCTGCTTCCTCATCTAAACGGATATCCGGTTCTCCCAATAATTTAGGATCTCCCAATGCTTGACGGAACCATCCTGCCAGATAAGCTCCGGAGTGCTGAACTACTTCAAAAATAAAGTTGCCAGGAATACCTGCTACATAATTACGGAATACCGGACTGTATTTATATTCAGAGCTCTGAACTCCTGCAACTACTGCGGTGCCTAAATTAAGATAGGCAATATCCGGTGTTACAGCTGCTGCTCCTATTCCTGCTGCCATACCATCTCCGGCTCCGGCTATCACCGGAATGGATTTGGAAAGTCCCCAGGCAGAAACTAATTCCGGTTTTAACATTCCCATTACATCACCTGGAGATACTAAGCCGGCCATTTGCTCGCGTTTTACCCCCGCGATGCCCATAAGTTCATCACTATAGGTACGGTTACGAATATCAAATAAACCTAAAGTATCTGCACAAGCTTCGGAAGAAAGCCATTCTCCGGTCATATTCCATGTAATGTAACCATGTACATCTACTATTTTGTACGCTTTTTCTAATGTTTCCGGTTCGTTTTCTTTTAACCATGCCAATTTATAGATGGCAGGTGGTTCTCCCGGAGGTTTTCCGGAAAGATCATGAATATGATTGGAACCGTATTTTTGAATTTGTTTGGTAGCCCGGGCATCCAGCCAAAGGATTCCGTTGCGGATAGGTTTCCCTTCTTTATCGAAACACCCGAAACTTTCCCTTTGATGTGTTATACCAATGGCAGCTATACGTTCTCTATCTTTAGGGGATAATTTTGACACAGCTTCTGTAATACTATCCCTAGTGGTTTCCCACCAGCGTATTGGGTTATGTTCATAGAAATCCATTGCCGGAGTATGCAGCTGAATGGTGTTTTTAGCTGTTTCCAATACATGTCCGGTGGCATCTACTATTATCGCTTTTGTTGCAGTGGTTGATGAATCAATGGCAATCACCAAAGGTCCGTCAGTCTTGTTTGTATTCATCGTTTTGTTTTTCTTTATATTACTTTTAGTTTTTACTTAAAGTTCTGCTTTTGGAGATTCCGGTTTGGTAGACGGATATTTTTCAGATAAAACATGAAGTTGTTCAAATATATCTTTCAATTGTGGATATAACTGACGTTGAATTTGGGCTACTTCGTTATATCTTTCCGTTTGTTCCAAATTTGGTTCGATAGTATCTCCGAAATGTGCCATCTGTTTAGCTGAATTCGCCACATCGTTAGAACCATGCGCCCCGATACCTGCCATTGCTAATACGGAAGCTCCCAATGCAGATATTTCGTCTTCCAGACAAACAGTGATTGGAATACCGATAGTATCTGCCATAATTTGTCTCCATAGTTTGGATCTTGTTCCTCCTCCCATTGCACGGATAGATTGAAGTTTTACTCCAGTTCCTTTTTGGATGGATTCCAAATTCAGTTTCATTTCGAAACCGATAGACTCCAAGATGGAACGGTACATATGCGCTCTTGAGTGAGTTCCTCTCCATCCTACTACAGCTCCACGCGCTACGGAATCCCAATAAGGACTTTGTACGGCATTCCAGTAAGGCAGAGTTACTAAACCTTCGCATCCAGGAGGAATTTTTGATGCTTCTTCGTCTAATATTGGATCCGGTTCTCCCAGTAATTTAGGATCTCCTAATGATTGTCTGAACCATCCTGCTAAATAAGAACCTGAAGATTGAAGTACTTCAAATACGTAATTTCCTTTGATACCGGAAACGTGTGTTCTGAAAACAGGATCGCATTTGTAAATAGGACTTTCTACTCCGGCATTTACTGCAGTTCCTAAATTTAAGAATGCAACTTCCGGAGATACGGCTGCTGCCCCAATTCCTGCTGCCTGTCCGTCTCCCAGCCCGGCAATAATCGGAATAGGTTTTGGAAGGTTCCATTCAGCTACCAGTTCAGGTTTCAGCATTTCGATAACTTCTGCCGGAGGAACCAATTCTGCCATTTGTTCACGTTTTACTCCTGCTATATCTAATAACTCATCACTGTAATCGAATTCCCGAATGTTTAATAATCCTAATGAATCAGCAGCAGCGGAAGAAGAAGCCCAGCGTCCGGTAAGATTCCAGGTGATATAAGAAAGTACATCAACTATTTTATATGCTTTTTCAAAGATTTCTGGTTCATTCTCTTTTACCCAAGTCATTTTATAGATACCCGGAGTTACTCCCGGAGGTTTTCCGGAAAGATCATGAACATGATGTGAACCATAAGCTCTGATTTGTTTGGTAGCCCGGCCGTCCAGCCAAAGAATACCGTTTCTTAAAGGTTTTCCATCTTTGTCAAACGGAGCGAAACTTTCCCGTTGGTGAGTGATTCCTATTGCAGATACGCGTTCTCTATCTTTTGGAGATAGTTTTGATAATACTTCTCCCACACATTCTTTCGTGGTTTCCCACCAGCGGATAGGATTGTGTTCGTAGAAATCCATTGCCGGGGTATGAAGCTGAATATTGCGTTTCGCTGTTTCCAATACATGTCCGGTTGCGTCTACTATAATGGCTTTGGTTGATGTTGTTGATGAATCAATCGCGATCACCAAAGGTCCTTCATTGCTTTTTGTGCTCATAATTAAAATGTTTTAGTTGGGTTTTAGTTAATTAAAAATGATACTTATGTATTTTACTAAAGCAAATATATTTAATCAAATCGAAACTAAACAATGATTAAACGCAACTTTTTTTATGATAAATGACATATTTTGTAACTTATCAGAACAGCAAAACAAACATTTTAATTATAACAAATTGATTATTTGTATGTTAATTCATTTTTTCCAAATGTTTCGTTATGGAAATATTATTTTTCATATTATTAAGATAGGTGAATAATTTTTAAATTGGCTATGATTTGACAAGAGAAAATGAAAATAATATTGATTGAACATCAAATTATTCTGTATAACTTTTGAAAAGAAAAAGGAGTTATAAATTAAAAAGTATTGTAGGTAATCTATAATATGTCAATATGTTGCTTTGTTTTTATTGATTTAACTCCATTTTTCACTTAATCGGATGGCAGTGTCTATCATGGATAAATCCCAGTTTTCAATATTCCAGTTTTGTAGTTTCAGATTATCTTTTATTGAGTGACAATCTTTTGTTTCCAAAAGGGTTTTACAAAGAAGTTTTTGTTCTTCATCAAGCAACAGGTCTTCAACTGGGGGAGCATTCAGGATGATTTCTTTTCCCCAGGATTGTTTTTGGAAGGAAGCTTTCGTTTTGGAAATAATTTCCTGTAATCTGTAATAATCATTCTGAAATTCCAGAGCATCAATGGGATTATTTAAAGATTCCCCTAATTGTTCAAAAATAACAAATTCACAATGTGCGCATTTTTCCAGAGCAATTGGCAAAACATCAAAGACTTCTTCCGGAATTTTTTCATCATGAGTGTCTCTTCGTACTTTTCCACTTTTGGCATATATACTTTCCTGCCAGCTTCCTCCTGAAACATGAATTTCTTTCACTTTATCAAGAGGATATAAATGAATAAGATCTAATATATTTATATCGAAATTCATCGACTGACAATACAAGTTATGTAAATCCAGAATGATAAATCCGTTGATAGGCTCAATCAACTTTTGAAGGAATTCTCCTTGTTCCTTTACATCCTGTTCAGAAAAAGCAAATGCCAAGTTCTCTATTCCTACAGGCAGATTAGCGACATCTTGAATTCTTTTTAACCGGTCAATTCCTATTTCTAACGTTGTACTATTTAAGGGAACCGGAAAAGGGCATCCTTTATGAAAGTTTTCACTGGAACTGCTCATAAAACCAAAATGTTCCGTGATATGGGTATAAGAATAACGTTTGACTTCCTTTTTTAATAACTCCAACCAGTTTTTTTGACGACCCGTCCATTTAGCATCAAATAAAGAAAACAATACTCCGTGTCCGATTAATCTCTGTTGGGAAGAGAATTCCTCTAAAATATTGTGAAGCCATTCCGGTTTATCTTCCTCATTCTGAATCAGATCAAATGACCATTCCAATACATCAATCTTTCCTTTCTCAAAAAGAGGATAGGTTGCTTGCAGGAATTGTAACTGAGGCATCATGGAGAGGCCTAATAAAGGTTTGCTCATGGATTCCGGTTTAATTTTTATCCTCTTCCGCAGGGCGGACAATAATAGTAGTGATCTTCTGCTTTTTTCGGCGGAATAACCTGCACGGAATCTGATGGTGCAACAGTTGGATCCAAAGGAGTTTCTTCCGGTTGAATAATCTGTCCGGATTTCGGATTGGGTTGTCCTGTCGTGGAACCTTCATTATCTTCAGGAATTTCCGGTTTTGGCACCACTTTTTCTGAACATCCGGCAAGGGTGACCAATAAAGATGACAATAATGCTTGAGATAGTTTCATGTTTTTTTTATTTAATAAGATGATTTTTTCATCAAGATTCCATAAATAAATGTATACATTTTATAAATTCTCTACTTTTAAAATAGTCAGATTTTGATCTAATTCATATTTTCTGGGAACTCCGGTAGCAATTTCAAATTTCAGTATTTCTTCAGGAGTCATCTTTTCCAAAAACATGATCAACGCTCTCAGACTGTTTCCGTGTGCAGCAATCACAATGTTTTTACCAGCCTTTAACTTCGGCACGATTTCTTTTTCGAAATAAGGGATTACCCGGGCTGCGGTATCTTTTAAACTTTCTCCGTTAGGCGGTGCAATATCATAACTTCTCCTCCAAATATGAACCTGTTCATCCCCGAATTTTTTTGCTGTTTCGGCTTTGTTTAATCCTTGCAGGTCTCCATACATTCGTTCATTCAAAGCTATATCATACTGAGTAGGGACATTACTTATTCCCGCTTCGTCCAATGCTATTTGCAGAGTTTCTTGTGCTCTTTTTAATCCGGAAGAATACGCATAGTCAAAATGCATTCCTTTCAGCTTATCTCCGGCCTGTTTTGCCTCTTCCCTTCCTTTTTCAGAAAGATCAACATCTACCCATCCCGTAAATTTATTTTCCAGATTCCATACACTTTGCCCATGCCTTATTAATACTAAAATTGCCATTGTTTTATTTTTTAGCTTTGATTTATCTAGAAAACCGAAATAACTATGCCAGAAAGTATGGTTTTATAAATTTTATACAAAGATTATATAATTTTATAGAGGTTATATGAGAAAAATCTTACATTTGAAAAGTGGATTAACCTAAAACAATAATGTATTAATGAAAAAAATTAGTCTGTTAGCGGCTGTTTTACTAGGAATTTTTTCTATGGCACAAAAACAAAATTTAACTCCCGAAATGCTCTGGAGTTTAGGAAGAGTATCGATAGATGCAGTAAATGACAAAGGAGATATTATTTATGGTGTACAATATTTTGATGTAAAAGAAAATACCAGTTCCCGGGATTTGTACCAAATTACCACAGACGGAAAAATAAAACAACTTACTAATTCGAAAGAAAAAGTTTTGTCTTTCCAGGGAAATGATGTTTTTTATTATTCAGTGGGAGATGATGTATATTCCTATGACTTGAAAACCGGATCAACTGTAAAAATCAATAAAGACAAAGAAAAACTTTCCGGTCTGGCCTATTCCAAAGATAAAAAATATCTGGCAGTAACTAAGCCTGTTCAGCAAGAAAAAGTACTGGGAACCGATATTTATCCGGACATGGATAAATCAGATGCGAAAATATACGATCACTTAATGTATCGCCATTGGGATTCCTGGAAAGATGGAAACTTTGATCATATTTTCGTAGGAACTTCTCCGAAATCTCTGACAGATATAAATAAAGATGAAAAATTCAATTCGGAAGCCTATTCTTTTTCTCCGGATGGAAAATATTTAGTATATCAGGCGAAAAAACTATTTGGAACGGCTGATGCCATTTCCACCAATACCGATATTTACCTTTATGAAATAGCCACTCAGAAAACCATCAATATAACTCCGGACAACAAAGGATACGATACCAACCCGAAGTTTAGTGAAAACGGGGAATATGTTGCCTGGCTTTCCATGAAAACGGACGGATATGAATCAGATAAGAATGATGTGAAAATCTACAACCTGAAAACAGGAAAGACAGAAAATCTTACCGCTGACTGGGATTATACAGTAGGAACTTATATCTGGAGTAAAGACGGGAAAAAGATTTACTTTGTTGCAGGAATTAATGCTACTGAACAATTTTTTGAACTAGATATTAAGACAAAAAAAATCAGACAGATAACTACTGGACAACACGATTATACCAGTATTTATCAGTCAGGAGATTATTTAATCGGAGGTCGGGAAGATATGAACCATGCTTCCGAAATTTATAAAGTGAATATTAAAACCGGAGAAGAAACCAAACTAACTTCGGTTAATGATGCAGCTTACAACAAAATAGCCATGGGAAATGTAGAAGAACGCTGGATTCCGACTACTGATGGCAAAAAAATGCTGGTATGGGTGATTTTTCCTCCTAATTTTGATAAAAATAAAAAATATCCGACCTTATTATATTGTCAGGGAGGACCGCAAAGTACGGTTTCCCAATTTTACAGTTTCCGTTGGAATTTTCAGATCATGGCTGCCAATGATTATATTATAGTAGCTCCGAATCGTAGAGGACTTCCATCTTTTGGAACAGAATGGAACAAGGAAATTTCCGGAGATTGGGGAGGACAACCGATGAGGGATTATTTGTCCGCTATTGATGAGGTTTCCAAAGAACCGTATGTGGATAAGAACCGATTAGGTGCAGTAGGAGCCAGCTATGGAGGATATTCCGTTTACTATCTGGCAGGAATTCACAACAAAAGATTTAAAACCTTTATTTCTCATTGCGGAGTTTTTGATCTGGAATCTATGTATGGATCTACCGAAGAAGTTTTCTTCCCGAATCACGATATAGGAGGATCTTACTGGGAAAATCCTCAGCCAAAAGCCTACAAAGATTTCAATCCGATCAAATTAGTAGCTAAATGGGACACTCCGATCATGATCATGGAAGGAGGACGAGATTATCGGGTTCCTTATACTCAGGGATTGGAAGCTTTTCAGGCAGCGCAGTTAAAAGGAATTAAAAGCCGGTTGGTATACTTCCCGGAAGAAAGTCATTGGGTACAAGGAGCCCAAAACGGAATTATCTGGCAAAAAGAATTCTTTAAATGGTTGAAAGAAACCCTTTAGAATAAAGATAGCAACATTATAAGCACAAGGCTTTTTACTTTTAAAAGTAAAAAGCCTTTTTTAATTCTTTATTTTTTAGTAAAATTGTTTATATCAAAAAACTGAGAAAATGAAATATATCACCCGTTTATTATCTATTGATATTCCTATCATTCAAGCTCCTATGGCAGGCGTTCAGGATAGTTCCCTGGCTATTGCCGTGTCCAAAACTGGAGCTTTAGGTTCTCTGCCTTGTGCTATGTTGAGTCTGGAAAAATTATATTCCGAACTGAAAAAAATCAAAGAACACACGGATAAACCGGTAAATCTTAATTTTTTCACTCATACCCTGCCGGAAAAGGATGAAATGCAACAAAAAAAATGGTTGCAAATACTCCAACCCTATTTTGAAGAATTAGGTATAAACCATGATGAGGCAAAAGCCGGACCCAGCCGTTTACCCTTTAGTCAGGAACATATAGAAATACTTAAAGAATTTAAACCTTCTATACTTAGTTTCCATTTCGGATTACCGGATAAAAAATTACTGGAACAGGTGAAACAATGGGGAACTAAAATACTTTCTACAGCTACCACAGTGGAAGAGGCAATTTGGCTGGAAGCCCACGGAGCAGATATTGTTATTGCACAAGGAGCAGAAGCTGGAGGACACCGGGGAATGTTCCTGACAGAAGATATTTCCACCCAGACAGGAACCTTCTCCTTAGTACCTCAAATAGCGGAAGCCGTTTCCCTTCCGGTGATTGCTGCCGGAGGAATAGCAGATGCTAGAGGAATTAAAGCAGCAATGGCATTGGGAGCCTCGGGAGTACAGATAGGAACCTCTTATTTGCTTTGTAAAGAAGCTCTTACAAGCCCGTTACACAGAAAGGCTTTGGTATCTGAAAATGCAAAGCATACCGCAATTACGAATATTTTTACCGGACGTCCTGCCCGGGGAATCGTTAACCGTGCTATCAAAGAATTGGGATTGATGAATCCGAATTCTCCCTCTTTTCCCAATGCTTCCCTTGCAATGGGAATATTGAGACAAGCCGCAGAAGAAGAATCCAATAGTGATTTTTCTCCTTTATGGGCAGGAGAAAATACTACCGGATGCAGAGAGATTTCAGCCGAAGAACTGACTTTGCGATGGGCAAAAGAAATACAATAATGAAATTGGAAGCCCATGTTATATAAAGGGTTTCTGATTACAAAAAGATTCTTATCTTATATAATTAATAATATAGTAAAAAGACAAATTGTATTTAGTTAAATAAAATTGCCATAATGTGGTAAAAATTATTATATTTGTCAGCGTTACATTTTGAACATTTTATAAAAACCACAAAAACATAATAGATCATGAATTTACACGAATATCAAGGGAAAGAAATACTTTCATCATTTGGAGTACGAGTACAACGGGGGATTGTTGCTTCTACAGCCGAAGAGGCAGTAGCAGCAGCTAAAGAAATGACCGATAAGACCGGAACCAACTGGTGGGTAGTAAAAGCTCAGATTCATGCAGGAGGAAGAGGAAAAGGTGGAGGAGTTAAACTAGCTAAATCTTTAGATGAAGTGAAAGAAAAAGCATCCGAGATTATCGGAATGAACCTGATTACTCCCCAAACATCCAAAGAAGGGAAAAAAGTTCATCAGGTATTCATTGCAGAAGACATGTATTATCCGGGAGAAACAGAGGTGGAAGAATTTTATATGTCCGTAATGCTTGACCGTGCTAAGGGAAAAAACATGATCATTTATTCAACAGAAGGAGGAATGGATATTGAAGCAGTTGCCGAAAAAACTCCGGAAAGGATTTTTACGGAAGAAGTTGATCCGGCAGTTGGTTTACAAGCATTCCAAGCACGTAAAATTGCATTTAACTTAGGAGTTAGTGGAGAAGCATTTAAAGATATGGTTCGTTTTGTAACAGCTCTTTACAAAGCTTACATGGAAAGCGATGCCACTTTATTTGAGATCAATCCGGTATTAAAAACTTCCGACAATAAAATAGCAGCAGTAGATGCAAAAGTAACCATAGACAACAATGCCCTATTCCGTCATCCGGATTATGTGGCATTACGAGATATAAGAGAAGAAGATCCGACTGAAGTAGAAGCCGGTGAGGCAGGTCTTAACTTCGTAAAATTGGATGGAAATGTGGGATGTATGGTAAACGGAGCCGGACTGGCAATGGCAACTATGGATATCATCAAGCTTTCTGGAGGAAATCCGGCAAACTTCTTAGATGTAGGAGGAACTGCTGATGCGGAAAGAGTGGAAAAAGCATTTCGTATTATTTTGAAAGACGAATCCGTAAAAGCTATTTTAGTGAACATTTTCGGAGGAATCGTTCGTTGCGACAGAGTAGCACAAGGAATTCTGGATGCATACAAAAATATGGGTGATTTCATCAAAGTTCCGATTATCGTTCGTTTACAAGGAACCAATGCAGAAGTAGCCAAGAAAATGATAGACGACAGCGGATTAAAAGTGCTTTCAGCTATTACATTGGAAGATGCTGCAAAAGCAGTGAAAGAATCCGTAGCGTAGCTTAAAATAAGTAAATTAAAAAACATATAAAAATCCGGTTTAAAATTTTAAACCGGATTTTTTATTCTCCTCTTTTTACTATTGAAATAGCCTTTTGTAAAATCAAGTTGTTGGGGAAAGTAATATGCTCTCCGTCAGTAGTTTTCAGGATAATATAAAAAGCCTTAATATCTTCCACCATAGCTACTATAGGAGTATCCTTATCTATAATTTTTATCGTGTCTCCAATCCAGAAAGGAACAGTAAAATAAATGATAAATCCGGCAGTTACATTGCTCAGTAAAGACCATTGGGCGAAAAATGCAACACCCACAATAGCAAACACAGATGCAAAAGATGCAAATATCCATTCCGGGGTTACACCCCAAACCGTAACCAGAAGAATGAAAACCAGAATGTTGATTAAATTGGTAAGATACTTCAGTATCAACCGGGTTCTTAATTCCTTAATCTGAGTACGTCTTCCGTATTTTCGGATAATCTTTTTGATTACAAGTTTGACTAAAGGAGTAAAAATAGCCGCCGCAAGAGTTACCAGTAACTGGAATTGATATTGATTAAAAAAGTTTTTAATAAACTCCATTCCTATAATATTTCATTTATATTTTCCACAGGCCTTCCGATAATTGCTTTTTTCCCATTTATAACAATTGGCCGTTGGATCAGTTTTGGGTTCTCTGCCATAGCCTTGATTATTTCATCATCACTCATTTCCCGAGTCTTGTAAAAATCTTTCCATATAGGTTCGTTGGTTCTGACTAATTCTATAGGTTTTATTTTCAAAAGGGAAATAATATTTTTTAATTCCTTTTCGGAAATTCCTGTTTTCATATAATCAATAATTTCCAGGTCTTTCACCTTTCCTTTTACTAGTTCCAAACCTTCCCTGCTTTTACTGCATTTTGGATTGTGATAAATGGTAATCATAACATTAAAATTCTATCTGAACAAAGTTACGAAACAAAATTTTCACAAGTTCTTTATTTTATTCGTAACTTTAGTAGAAATAACAAAGCCATGAAGAGGATATTATTTCTTGTTTTGATAAGCTTTTTTCTGTTTAGTTGTTCTACTACTCAAGAACCAGCAAAAACTTCAGATGAAAATACTCTTTCCTTTGATAAAAATGGAGATGGAGAATGGGAAATCATAGTGTTGGACCCTGAATACAATTCGTTTTTAATAACTCAACAACCCAAAGAATATTATTCAGAACAAACACTGAAAATTAAAAATACTTTTTATGTAACCGAATGGAATATCCGGTATTCTCAACCATTCAGATATAACCCCAATATCTATGAAGTGAAAATAGACTATAATCCGGATGAAAAATATGGATTGGAATTTGAGTATAGGTTATATATGTTTTTTAAATTTGTAGAGAAAAAATATAAAGTCACGTTTTGAAAATTATTTTCACAATAGGTGAAATCTCAGTAAACATTTTTAACTAATAGTTTTCTTTTTACATTTTACCTCTTACATTTCACACTTCACAATTTACATTGTACTTTTGTATCCTATGATTACTCAGGAAAAACTTAAAGAAATACAAGCCCGGATTCAGGGACTATATGAATATCTGGAAATAGAAAGAAAACAGATAGAAATACAAAATGAAGAAGAAAAATCTGCAAATCCTTCCTTTTGGGATGATCCTAAGCAAGCGGAAGCCCTGTTAAAAGAATTACGAAGCAAGAAAAAATGGGTGGAAGAATATCAGGAAATAAAAACCGGATATGATGATTTGACTGTACTTTTCGATTTTTTCAAAACCGGAGAAATCCCGGAAGAAGAAGTAGAAACGCAATATCAGTCAATAACAAAATTATTGGAAAACATAGAATTCAAAAATATGCTTTCTTCGGAAGGAGATGATTTGAGTGCAGTTTTACAGATAACCGCCGGAGCAGGAGGAACGGAAAGTTGCGATTGGGCAAGCATGCTGATGCGGATGTATATGATGTGGGCTGATAAACAAGGATTTAAAGTACGGGAACTCAATTATCAGGAAGGAGATGTTGCCGGAGTGAAAACAGTAACATTAGAAATAGACGGAGATTACGCATTCGGATATTTAAAAGGAGAAAACGGAGTACATCGGTTAGTACGGATATCTCCCTTCGATTCCAACGCAAAACGACACACTTCCTTTGTTTCGGTTTATGTATATCCGTTGGTAGATGATTCCATTGATATTCAGATTAATCAGTCGGCTATTTCCTGGGACACCTTCCGGTCAAGCGGAGCAGGAGGTCAGAACGTAAATAAAGTGGAAACCGGAGTCCGGTTACGATATAAATACAAAGACGAAGTAACTCAAGAAGAAAAAGAAATCATCATAGAAAATACAGAAAGTCGTTCCCAACTTCAAAATAAAGAAAAAGCCTTACAATTGTTGAAATCCAGGTTATTTGAAATGGAACTGGAAAAACGGAACGCCAAACGTGAAGAAATAGAAGCTGGTAAAATGAAAATAGAATGGGGAAGCCAGATCAGAAATTACGTTATGCAGCCCTACCGATTAGTAAAGGATGTTCGCACCGGAATGGAAACTTCTGATGTTGACGGAGTAATGAACGGAGAGATAGATGAATTTTTAAAATCCTATTTAATGCTGATGGGGCAAAAGCCACAACAATAGTTTCGGTTTTAAAATATTTACCTACCTTTAATCATAATTTATAATAACAACATAAAACAATTTATTTATGGAAATTTTTGGAGGAATTGTCGGAATACTTTTTGGCTTTATATTTCTGATTGTCATCTTTGCCGTATTAGGAGCTTTTTTCATTGTAAAACAGCAAACAACAGCCGTGGTGGAAAGATTTGGGAAATTTCAATCCATCCGTCAGGCTGGATTCAACATGAAAATTCCGGTAATTGACACAGTTGCAGGTAAAGTGAATCTGAAAATACAACAATTGGATGTAATGATAGAAACAAAAACCAAAGATGATGTTTTTGTAAAACTGAAGGTTTCCGTTCAATATCAGGTAGTACAAACAGCAGTGTATGATGCTTTTTATAAATTGCAGAATCCCTATGCACAAATCACTTCCTACGTTTTCGATGTAGTAAGGGCGGAAGTTCCCAAATTACGCCTGGATGATGTATTTGAAAGGAAAGATGATATTGCAATAGCGGTAAAAAGTGAATTGCAGGAAGCGATGCAAAGCTATGGATATAGCATTGTTAAAGCTTTGGTAACCGATATAGATCCGGATGAACAAGTGAAACATGCCATGAACCGGATTAATTCTGCGGAAAGAGAAAAGCTGGCAGCTGAATATGAAGCTGAAGCTGAAAGAATAAAAATTGTGGCAAAAGCAAAAGCTGAAGCTGAGAGCAAACAATTGCAAGGAAAAGGAATCGCAGACCAGAGAAGGGAAATAGCAAGAGGTTTGGAAGAATCCGTAAAAGTTTTAAATGGTGTTGACATTAACTCTCAGGAAGCATCCGCATTGATTGTAGTAACCCAACACTACGACACCTTAAGTTCTATAGGAGCAAGTTCCCGTTCAAACCTGATTTTATTGCCTAATACTCCAAGTGCAGCAAGTGATATGCTAACCAATATGATTACTTCTTTTGCTGCATCTCAGCAGACAAGTGAAGAGTTAAAAGAAAAGCCATCAAATAATCCTCATAAAGAAAATTTGTAATAAATATTACGAATAATACAATAAAAAAGGAAGTAATTACCACGAGTGGTCGGAAGATTTTTCTTCCGACCATTTTTTATATAAATATGTGATATTTAATTATGCTTGCTTACTCAAATTATTTTTATTATCTTTAAGCATTGATACCCATACAATTATGTTAATATTTAAAGATCAAAAAGTAGGAATAAATGAATTGTTAGGATTTATTCCCGAAGCATTACTAAGCCATTTATCAGAGAATACGAAAGTAGATTACTATTCTAAAGTCCTACATGGTAAAAAACTTTTTTATCTGTTAATGTATGGTGTGTATTCCGAAAAAAATGACCGGTTGAATCTACTTGAAACTGACCACCTAAATCTGATCTAAAATGACCATTAAAACTGAAGTTAAAAGAACATACTAAAACTGTGTTAAAAATATAAATTAAATTTCATTATTTATCAGATTCTCTGTTTTTTTTCTTCTCAGGGAATCTCCTTTT
>JAVBMH010000008.1:0-102977 GCA_031552575.1 Apibacter sp.
GGGAAATTATTATGTAGAGGTAACACTTCCTGAAGGGTTAAAAACCACTCACAACAAGATATTACCTTTTGACAAGGAAATGAAGGGATCTGCGGAAATCGTTACGGAAGACCTCAGGCTTATCCAACGGATATTCTACCAATTCAGGAAAATTTTTGGTTCGTATGAGGGATAACAATAAAAACAATCAGAATGAATAAACAACGGTTTGGGTGATTAATAATTTCTAATTAACAATTAATTGTCGTTAATCTACCATAAGTAATTAAAAATTTTAAAAAACTTTTTTTTCTCTTTATAGTAATTTATTTATCTTTCATTCCAAATAAAACCAAAAAAACATGAAGGAAATTAAAGTTATTGATCTGCATTTCTTGGAATACGAGCATGCCATCGCCTCATTTCTGATCGAATCCTCCGAAAGTCCTATATTAATTGAAACAGGACCGGAAACCACTTATAAATATCTGAAAGAAGGAATCGAAAAACTGGGATATAAAGTAGAAGACGTTCAGCATGTATTCCTAACCCATATTCACTTTGACCATGCGGGAGCAGCGTGGAAATTTGCCCAAAACGGGGCTAAAATCTATGTTCACCCAATCGGATTACCTCATTTGGCAAACCCGGAAAAACTCTGGAACTCAGCAGCACTAATTTATGGGGAAGATATGGCCCGGCTTTGGGGAAAAATGGAACCTATTCCAGAAAACCAACTGATTCCTGTAGACGACAGAGATGAAATCAAGATCGGAGATGTGGATCTGAAAATATGGTACACTCCCGGTCACGCCATTCACCACAATGCAATCCAGTATGGAGATACTATCCTAACCGGAGATGTGGGAGGTGTGAAAGTCGGAAATGGCCCGGTGGTTCCTCCTTGTCCTCCACCAGATATCAATATAGAACTTTGGAAGTCCTCTATTCAAAAACTAAGAAATTTGAATCCCAACTATGTATATCTGACTCATTTCAGCAGATACGATAATCCCAATGTTTTATTTAATGAACTGGAAACCATGCTGGATAACTGGTCTAACTGGATGAAACCGTATTACGATCAAGGAACCAAATCAGAAGAAATCACCCCTAAATTCATGGAATATTCCCGGGATTATTTTATAAGCAAAGGACTGAATAATGAAGAGATCCAAGCGTATGAATACGCTAATCCAAGTTGGATGTCGGTAAACGGATTACTCCGCTACTGGAAATTGAAAGAACAAGGAAGAATTTAATATGACATTTTTTTTAATGTACCAATAAAATATTCATTAACATTGGCACATTATCTCATTAAATCATCAACAAATTTCAACACTTTATCCATTTCCTGGTAATCAAACCAATGAACAGTTTCATCCTTTCTATACCAGGTAAGCTGTCTTTTAGCATACCGGCGGGTATTTTTCTTGATTTCCTCCACTGCAAAATCCAGTGAGGTTTTTCCATCCAGATAGTCAAACAATTCCTTATATCCCACCGTTTGCAAGGCATTTTTATTTTTGTAAGGAATCAAAGATTTTACTTCGTCCAGTAAACCTTGTTTCATCATCTGATCCACCCGCTGATTGATTCTGTCATAAATGACTTCCCTCGGAGCAGTTAATCCGATTTTCAATGTTTGGAAATTCCTTTCCTCACTTTGATTTTTCCGGTAGGAACTATACTTTTTTCCGGTTCCTTCACAAATCTCCAATGCCCGCATTACCCGCGACGGATTTTGTAAATCTACCTGTGCATAATATTCCGGGTCTGCTTCTTTTAATCTTTGTTGTAACGATTCTATTCCTTTTACCTTCAATTCTTCCATTAATCTCTTTCTGATTTCCGGATCAATATCCGGAAATTCGTCCAACCCTT
Organism: Apibacter sp.; assembly: GCA_031552575.1. Classification (GTDB taxonomy): domain Bacteria; phylum Bacteroidota; class Bacteroidia; order Flavobacteriales; family Weeksellaceae; genus Apibacter. The sequence continues at coordinate 1,867 of JAVBMH010000008.1, forward strand.
CATTCACCGCCTTTTCGTACAATCCGGAACCTCCTACCATAACCACTTGATCGTATTTCTCAAAAAGTTCCGATATTTTTTTCAACGCATCCTTTTCAAAATCCCCGACAGAATAATCCTGTTCAATACTCAGATTCCCGATAAAATGATGAGAAACCGAGTTCAATTCTTCCTGAGTCGGAAAAGCAGTTCCTATTTTCATTTCCCGAAAAAACTGCCGGCTGTCACAGGAAATGATCTCCGTGCCCAAATATTGAGCCAGCAAAATAGAAATCCGCGTCTTACCTATGGCGGTAGGGCCTACAACAGATAATAAAATTTTTTGATTTTTATTCAATAACAATTACTTGGTTCTTTTGTTGTTCCCATTCCCTGAACTTATCTACTTCTTTAAACAATCGGGAAAGGGCAAAAAAAGCAATGGTAATATCATCCAATATTCCTACACCTATCAAAAAATCAGGAACTAAGTCTATCGGAGACAATATATAAAGCATCAGGAATGAAAAAACAAACAGGTTTTTTATTCCCGGACGGTACTTCCCCTGAAACGATACTTTCAACATTCTGAAAAGATCAGGAAATTTAGAAAGAAAAGTTTTGTCTTTTGAGACTACACCTACTAATTCTTTTGCTTTCATTTTTAGTACTATTCTATTATTAAATTACTCTACATTCAATCAATTACCGTTCCAAAATTTAATTTTTCCCGCACTTACAATCCGTTCCTCCACATCCCTTTTTCTTAGAAGAAAAAGTATCTTTAAATAACCTAACTATATAGCCTACAGCCATAATAAAAATTATTGCTATAAACAGATATTGCAAATAAATATTCACTTTTTAATTTAGATTTGTTCTATACAAAGATACTACTTTAATTCCAATTAAATTTAAAACTATAATATAATACGATATGATATTGTACAGTTTATTACTCTAAAAACCTTATTTTTGTAGAAATTTAGAGGATTCACCATGTTTAGTAAAGAAGAAGACGATCACGACCACCCGTCACATGCGGAATATACTCCCATTCGCAAGGATGCTTTTGATCTATCTGCAGAGGAAAAACAAACCCTGATTGCAAAACATTTTGCAGAAATCATGCAGGTGTTAGGATTGGATATGACGGATGACAGCCTGAAAGATACTCCGCAAAGAGTGGCTAAAATGTATATAAACGAAATATTCGGAGGACTTTTACCTGAAAACAAACCGGATGTTTCCACTTTTGAAAACAGCTACAAGTACCGACAAATGCTGATAGAAAAAGATATTACAGTATATTCCACCTGTGAGCACCATTTTCTTCCCATTATCGGAAAAGCTCACGTAGCTTATATTTCCAATGGAAAAGTGATCGGACTTTCAAAAATAAACCGAATTGTAAATTACTATGCCCGCCGTCCGCAAGTTCAGGAACGATTAACCCGACAAATTGTGGAAGCCATAAAAGAAGCTCTCAATACCAAAGATGTAGCCTGTGTGATTGATGCCCGCCACCTTTGCGTAAACTCACGCGGAATAAAGGATTACAACAGTAGTACAGTAACCGCAGAATTGAGTGGTATGTTCCGGACTAATCCCACTACACGGAAAGAATTTTTACATTATATAGGAATCGATTCACATTTTAAAATTTAATAAATGCGTACATACAAGGATAACCAGATCAAATTATTCAATTCATTACATGGAAAAAAAGAAGATTTTATTCCCATTCTTGAAGGATTTGTCGGAATGTACGTCTGCGGCCCTACTGTTTACAATAAAGTTCACTTAGGTAACTGTCGTACCTTTTTATCTTTTGATGTGATCAACCGTTATTTTCGTCATCTGTACTATAAAGTGCGCTATGTGCGGAATATTACGGATGCCGGACATTTACTCGACAATGAAGAGGAAGACAAAATTTCCAAACAATCGGTTCTGGAAAAAATAGAACCGATGGAAGTGGTACAAAAATATACCCTTGACTTTCATAAGGTTCTGGAACTGTTCAACCTTCTTCCTCCTGATATTGAGCCTACTGCCACCGGACATATTGTGGAACAGATTGAACTTATCAAAGAATTACTGGCTAAAGGACTGGCATATGAAGCAAATGGCTCAGTATATTTTGATGTGAATAAATATGATACGGAAGGTGGAAATTACGGGGAATTGAGCGGACGAAAGATTGAGGATATGATCGCCAATACTCGCGATCTGGACGGGCAAGGTGAAAAAAAGAATCCTCAGGATTTTGCCCTTTGGAAAAAAGCTTCTCCTGAACATATTATGCGCTGGCCTTCGCCGTGGAGTGACGGATTTCCGGGCTGGCATCTGGAATGTACAGCAATGAGCACTAAATACTTGGGAAAACAGTTTGATATTCACGGAGGAGGAATGGATTTGAAATTTCCTCATCATGAATGCGAAATTGCCCAGGCAAAAGGATCGTACGGAAAAGAACCTGTAAAATACTGGATGCATGCCAATATGCTTACACTGAACGGTCAGAAAATGAGCAAATCCACCGGAAATACCATCCTGCCGGATGAATTAATTTCCGGAAACAATACTTTTTTTGAAAAACCCATTCATCCTATTATTGTGCGGTTTTTCTTTTTACAGGCACATTACCGGAGTATTCTGGATTTATCTAATGAAGCCATGATGGCCGCAGAAAAAGGATTTTACCGTCTTACTTCTGCTATCGAAAAACTTCCAACTATACAGGCTTCGGAAATTTCCAGTTTTTCCGTTCAGGAATGGATTGATAATTGTTATGATGCGTTAAATGACGATTTCAATACCCCGATTTTAATCGCTCATTTATTTGATGCAGCAAAACTGATCAATAATCTAGAACTAAAGAATGAAACATTAATCCAATCTGATCTGGACAAACTGAAAGAAGCTATCCATGCTTTCTTTTATGATATTTTAGGAATGGAACTATTATCAGATTCTCTTCATGATAACAGCAAACTGGATAATGCCATGAAGGTTTTAATTGATCTGAGAAATAAAGCACGATTGGAAAAAGACTGGGCTTTGTCTGATGAAATCCGCGACCGGCTTGCTAGCTCAGGAATCATTCTTAAAGACGGAAAAGACGGAACCAGTTATGAAATAGAATAATTCGTTTTTATTATGAGAAAAGTATTTTCCATTTATATATTTCTTGTTTTAATAACTGTTATTAGTTGTTCCAAACAGGAAGAGAAAAGCGGTTCTGCTGTAATTCCTCCGGAAAACGTAATGAATCTGGCAGCTGCTAAAAAAGCAAAGGCCGTAATTACCGGAGAAAAAAATGAAATAGAAATAGCCGGAGAAACTACCAACGTATGGAATATCCTTTATAAAGATGATAAAGGTGGACTTCATTCCACTATTATCCGGAAAGATCCGGATCAAAAAAATAAAAAGGGAGATAGTATAATCATTTATTATGATGAAACCAATCCTGTTTCCTTACCTATTTTTGAAAAGAGGTATTTAGAGTTGTCAAAACCAAAATAATCTATCTGTAATTTTCTTAGTATCTTATTCTTCAGCTACTATTTGTATACTATTCTTATATCTTGATTCCCCACTTGGTTTATTCCTATATCATGATCGCGGAGAGAGAAATGTTGAAAAGAGGGCTATTTTATCACCCTAAAGGTAGAACAGAAAGTAAATACCCATAATGAATTTGAGATTATCTATCCTTCTGAAGATTTTGACGAGCAGGAATGTTCTAAAAACAAAAAAGGCTAGATTCCTAGCCCTTAAACACATAACATTAATTTAATTATAAAATAAGTATTATTTCATACTTAAATTATCTTTTTTGTTTCCACAGGAAAACCTAATTTCCTGTGGAACTGATCAAACAATTAATAATTTAGTTTATGAAGATAAAGAACATTTATTTCTTAGTTTTCACAGGAAAACCTAATCTCCTGTGAAATGATCAAACAATTAATAATTTAGTTTATGAAATGAATATAAAGAACATTTATTTCTTAGTTTTCACAGGAAAACCTAATCTCCTATGGAATAAATCAAATAATTAGTAATTTATTAGATGATGAAAATAAATTATTATCCTTTAGTTATTTCTGTTAATCTTCTGAAAATTTACCGGATTTCCGGCATTGAAAATATTTGTTTAAGATACTACCTGCTCATTACCAGCATAGGTAATGAGCGGGTAGAAGTTATTTATATTATTTTGTAATAACCGTAGGTATACGTGCCTGTCTGGTAATAGCTCCCAACTGTCTATAACTTACATCTCCCATACCATAAGCCACATAACTTACAGAGATATTAGCAGGGTTTTCTCCGGTAAACAGCATACTGTCCAGACGTCCCATAGCTGCTCCGGTAAATACTGTTCCCTGGAAAATACTGGTAGTAGCAACGGATACCATACCGGTAGTAATGTTGGTAGTATTTCCGGTACCTAATTGCGCAGAGCCATTTTCTCCGGTAACATAAACTCCTTTGGTGGTAACTACCATCATTCCCCCATTTCCGGAACCAAACCTTTGAGCAGCTACATCCAATATATCATCTGTAGCCGGATCAAAATTAGGAATGGTTATTTCCGTTGGGATGGTAACATCAGTGGATCCATTCCCTACACTGGATCTATATCCCCAACGATATACGTGTTTCCCATCCTGTGAAATGGCTACTCCGTTCCTATTCCCCATGGCTACTTTCTTAACCGGCAGAGGAGTGGTGATAGCTGTAGGAGTAGTAACATTAGCGGCAGCTCCAGTTCCCAAACGATAGTTGCTTCCAGTTCCCCACACATAGACTTTTCCGGTTACCGATACGGCTGCCATAGAGGCATCAGAGGTAGAAATGCTTTGTATATCTTCAGGAATGCCCAGCTGGGTAAAAGCTGTCAAAGCAGCACCGGTTCCGGAAGCTGTGGCAGTTCCCACACTGTACACTTTCCCATCATCGGTCAGCACATAAGAATTAGTAGAACCTGCTTCCACATCTACGGCTTTTCCGAAAGCAGCCCCATCCCCGAACTGGATTACTTTGGTAGGAAGGGCGGTCATACCTGAATTAGTCCCCAATCCGGTGTAATAGGCTGTATTGTTTCCCCAGGTATATACATCCCCGGTAACAGTTGCTGCTATGGAATGTGCATTCCCTGCAGAAACATCCGCTACGGGAGCAGCAAAGACCAGGAGGAACGACTGGGTATTTCCAGAAGTCCTTCCTGCTCCGGTACGCCCATTGGAATTATCTCCCACTACATAAATGGAATGGTCGTCCTTTCCAATAGCCAAGGTATGCTGGTACCCAAGGGAAGCACGCTCTATCTTAAAGTTGGAACCTACGCTCAAAATACTGGAAACCACATTTTGTAATCCAACTCCATCCAACAGACAATTTGTCCATCCAGTAGATGTTTTTACTTTGGCACACTGACCTGATATATCATAAACAAAAGTTCCGGTTATAGCATCGGTTCCATCTGGAGCCTTGACATCACCTATCTGGGCTGCCCTGGGCAGTACAATGGCAGTGGTGTTCCCATATCCGTTCGGGTTGTTTACATCCAATATCCCCCGGGCATTGGTCCGCCCTATACTCACTTGGGCCTGGATAACCCCTGTAAGACAAAGAATACTTAAAAGAAACAGATATTTTATTTTATTATATTGAAAATTCATGGTGTACGATTTAGTATTTTAACTTTTATTTTTTTATGGAACTCATAATCCTCCATCCGGAAGTATTCCCCGTTCCTAACTGAAGATAACTGTTATTACCAGCGCCGAATCCCAGATTGTCTTTGATTCGGTTATTACCATCCGGATATACATCAGTGGTAATGATTGTATGAACATATCCTATGGAGCCTCCGGTAAATACTGTTCCGCTAAAGATACCGCTTGTCTGTATAGGAACAAAAGCAACGCTTGGGGAAATTGTAGATACGTTGGATGGGGCAGCACCGGTAGCTATGTTCACAATTCCCAGTTTTCCCGGATTAGTTCCGTAACTAGTATTCATTCCGGTAACATATACGTTTTTATTAGTAATTACCATACTGGAAGTTCCATAGAAACTACCATTCCTGACTCTAGCGGCAGCCAGACCTATAATGGTTTCCCCCGCCTCAATACCCGAAGTGGCAAAAGCGGTAGGTGTTTGATAAGTTGGGTTATTAAGTGTTCCATAAAGATATCCCCAGCCATATATTTTATCATCAGTGGAAGCTGCAATCCCGCTTCCGATTCCCATGGCTACTTTCTTAAAGCTAACTCCGGTTGGATTTATCACAGTAGGGGTTGTAGTATAACCACTGTTGGTACCCCTTCCTGTACGGTAATATGCGTTATCCCCCAAGGTATAGAGTTTTCCGTCCTGAGTCAGAATAGCGGAGCCTCTTGGTGCCAGAGCAATATCTTTAACTACCGTTCCGGCAGGTAAAGTAGTCATCTGTGTAGGGGTAAGTATATAAGGAGAAGAACTACTGGTTCCGTTGCCATTTAATCCATACGAACTTCTTCCGCAGGTATATACTTTCCCATCATCAGTTAATATCATGGTAGTATAGTATCCGGCTTCTGCACGAACTACCTTAGCTCCGGCAGGCATGGTTACCTTTTTAGGAGTGGTTGTGTAACCGGAAGAGGTATTCTGACAGGTTCTTCCGTAGGAATTACTTCCCCAAGTCCATAGGCTTCCGTCTTCCAAGACTGCCAACCCGTGTTGATATCCTGCGGAAACATCCACCGCCTTTTGTCCCAAGATTAGGGACCAAGTGGTATTTCCGGTTCTTCCTTTCCCTGTTCCGTAATAGGAACCGTATCCAGCAGCATATACGGACTGGTCATCCGCCCCGATGGCTATGGAAAATCGATATCCGGCAGAGGCCTTGAGCATTTTAAAGTCAGCTCCTCCATACAATTTATAGTTTATATCTGTACTCAAGCTGATTGAATCCACGATACAACCGCTCCAGTCTCCTAAAATCGATGATTTTTTATATCGTACGCAATCCTGATTTGCATCATAGACCAGGGTCCCCTGAGGGGCTTCCTTTACTGGCATCTGGAATTTATTCGTTTCTGAGTTTCCGTCTTCATCAGTGGAATTGATGGTAATCACCTGGAATGGATCATTGGGCACGGTAACTGATGGAAAGTATTTTTGGGCTCCGTCCGGAGTAGTGGGAAGATATAGGGTATCTACTGCCTGTACTCTGGGCAATACGAGCCCCATTTTGCTAGTGTCGGTAGCAAGATTGAGATCCAATGCTCCCTGCGGATTGTCATTCCCTATTCCCACCTGGGAATAAGAAAAGGCCGTACTCACAAGGAAAAGTATATATAGTATTTTTTTCATTTTTCGATTGTTTACTGGTTGTTGTATTCTATTTTTTAATCAGGGTGGGTAAAGGCAACTGACTGAAGCCGGTATTGATAGCTCCTAGCTGGCTATAATCCACTCTTCCCATACCATAACCGTAGCCTCCGCTGTTGTCAACAGAGTTCACAGTCTGTGCCATCAGGCTATGATCTACTCCCATGGAAGCCTGTACAAAGGTAGTTCCCGGGTAAATGGCCTGGTTGTATATGGGTTGAAATCCGTTGAAAACTACAGGACTGGTGGCAGGAGAATACTTGGTAGTGGTGGTGGTAGGGAAATATCCCAATCCATACCTGTCCGGGTTGTTATTACTGCCTGCAGCATACACATTTTTATCTGTGATAACAATGGATCCACCTGCTGTTCCGCTGGATCCGGGAGTTCCAGAAGCGGTAAACCGGGTAGCTACCACATAAAGGATGGTTTCCGTAGCCGGATCAAAACCTTCACTGGTTAGTTGTGCGGTAATATCTGTAGGGGTAGCAGACGGAGTACTGTTGTTTATACCTACCGCTGGCTGGGCTCCCCAGGCGTACAGATGTTTTCCGTCCGTAGTTATAGCTAGTCCGTGGTTGGTTCCCATGGCTACTTGTTTGATGGAAATTCCGGATAGTATTTGCACCGGAACTGTAACAATATTGGCTGTGGAACCATTTCCGAGTCTTCCTTGTGCCTGATTACCCCATGTCCACACATTCCCGTTATCATCTAAAGCGGCTCCGGAAAAGGAGGAAAGCGCTATATCTTTGATATTGGAAAGTCCGGCAATTACTGTCGGGGTGTTTAGGGTTCCGGAGGTAAGGGCATTTCCGTTTACTCCCCGTGTATTTGCCCCGAAGGCATATACTTTTCCATCATCTCCCAAGACCAGGGAATTGTCATATCCGGCTTCTACCCGAACTGGATTTACCCCTGAAGGAAAAGTCTTTACCTGTATAGGGAAGGTAAAATCGGTGGTAGTGGGTTGTGCGGTTTTATAGTTGGCTCCGTCTCCCCAAGTCCACAATACTCCTTCTTGAGTAGCTGCCAAGGCATGGGCATATCCGGCAGAAACATCAATAACATTTTGTGCCAGTGCCATTTTAAAGGTGGCTGTATTGCCGGAAGTGGTTCCCAATCCGGTTTCTCCGTTGGCATTAGATCCTCCGGCATAAACGGCTCCGTCATCCAGACCTATTAACAGGGAATACCGGTATCCTGCGGATACTTTTTTTACCCGTACGTTCAAACCTCCGTATACATCATAATTAAAGAAATTGTCAAGTGAGATGTTATCGGCCAGACAGTCCTGCCAGCCGTTGGATCGTCTGATGTGTACACAACCTACCTGGGTGGAGTCCTGCTTGCCTGTAAAAACCATAGAACCTTCTACGGCAGGGTTTCCTCCGGGGGTTTGTACCACAACAACGGTATCTACTTTGGGTAATACAAGCCCCACGTTCCTGCTTACGGAATCGTTTAGGTAGTGTGTCCCTTGCAGGTGAAGAACTCCTTTGGGGGAAGTAATATCCTCATCCGGAACAGTAGTTGCCGGCTTAGTGCCCATCCCTACCTGGGCACAGATCGTATTACTGAATAATATGACTATCAGCAATAGCATAAAGTAAAATTTGTTTTTCATAAGTATTATCAAGATTAATTTTTGATTATGGATAAATTATTGATTATGTTTTGTAATTTTGTATTACACTGAACAATGAGCAAATCAATCTTCTCTGTAGTTAGTAGAAATATTAATGAATTGTTGAAATGACCTTGTGGGGCTGATATCTAGTTTCAACACTTACTATGAAAATATAATATTCTTGATAAAAGCCCTTTCTTATTGATAACTTTGCAAACATTTTGATTTATGATCTATTATTATTATTAATTTAATGATCTATTACATTATTAACTGGTGCAAAGTTAAAGTTGAAAAACGGTACTTAGTGTATACATCGAATTCTAAATTACCCAATTTATGTGTATAGCGATAATTTTGTTGCATATTTTGAGTTTTCTTATTCTAAATTACCCATAATTGTTAAATGTATTGGCATATAACTCCTCGCCTATGTACTTTTGTAATATAGTCTACATGTTTTTGTTGCCTGCTTACGTGTTTTTGTGATATCACTATTTTATATTATGAGTAACTTATTTATCAAAAAGCTTGTTGCAACCATGCAGGCACATTTACCTAAAGGCACCAGCCTAGCAGCCATGCTTATGGAACTTCTCTCTTTAAGTAGAGAGTCGATTTATCGCAGATTGAGAGGTGAAATTTTGTTTACTGTTGATGAACTTATCAAGATTTCCCAGGAATTGGGTTTTTCTCTGGATAATCTTGCAGCAGAAAGCAAGGGAACTGATAAAACAAAATGGGCCGTTACTAATGTAGATACTTTATTTTCCGCTTCAACTTACCTGGAACAATACCTGAAAAGAATGCAATATTTATTACAGACTTTCGGCAATATGATAAAGTATCCCCATGCCAAGGAAAGAATTGCAACTAATCTCTTACCCTACAGTTTTACTTTGTTATACGAAAAGCTTACTTTATTCAGACATTACAACTGGATGTACTTGTCACAAGGAGTAAAACCCGATTTTTACCTTTCAGATCTTGTATTGCCCAAGGAAATAAAAAGGTTTGAAAAAAAAGTTATAGAGCATATTCAGAATATTCCCGAGGTTCTCTACATTCTGGACAGAAATATTTTTTATACTATGGTACAGGATATAAATTATTTTTTCAGGCGTGGACTCATTTCAGAAGATGAATTGCTACAACTTAAGGAAGAGTTACTGGATTTGCTTAACACAATGGAAAAAATCACTTATACAGGAAACCTGTCTAATAAAAAAACGAAAATAGATATATATATTTCCGATAAAACCCTGGATTCAACCTATGTACATCTGGAATATGATTCAACCGAATATTCCTTTCTCTGGCTATATTTCATTGATTATATGATTTTTCAAAATCCCAAGATATGTCAGAAACAAAAAAACTGGATTGAATTGTTGAAAAGATACTCTACTCATATCACACAAACCGGTGAAATACAAAGGTTTGAATTTTTCAAGGAACAGCGGGAACTGATAGAAACTAAATTATCCCTGCAAAAAGTAAGTTATCAGCCATTATCTAATAACTCTTAAAACTTTTGTTATTTTCATTCGTAAGTCAAAAATCTTACTTCTTATCTCTTATATCTTTGAACTTCCTAATAACATTCATTTTGGTATTAAAATTGTTGTGATTCCAATTTTAATTGGACTTTGACTGTTTAATCCTAAAAAAATTAGTGAAAAATGAAATATATGGTATTTATAGGGCTTTTATTTTCTTTTCTGAATTGTAACGGACAATCCACATCCAAAGATACGGTTACAAAAGAGATAACTGTGGTTAATTATGACGGATTAAAAAAAGTGATTGATAAGGAAAAGGATAAATTACTGGTAGTTAATTTCTGGGCTACCTGGTGTGTGCCTTGTGTTGAAGAACTTCCGGACTTTATGGAAGTAAATAAAAAATATAAAGACAATCCTAACTATAAAATGATTCTGGTAAGTATGGATCGAGTAAAAAGTATAGATTCCGTGAAGAAATTTCTAGGGAAGAAGTCTATTACCACAGATGTGTATTTATTAGATGATGTGAAAACCATGAACACCTGGATTCCGGCTATAGACTCTAAATGGTCAGGGGCTATTCCTGCCACTGTTATTTATAAAAACGGAACCAAGATATTTTTTAAAGAAGAACAATTAAACAAAAGTGAACTTGAGAACCTTGTCAAAACAAATTTATAATCTAAAAAACCTAATACAAATGAAAAAAATAGTTGTATTTACATTAGGAATTTTTACCTTGTTTTCTTTTTGCAAGAAACAAGATAACGGACCGAAAACTCAGGTTTCTACTGAGCAGAAATCAGAATCTTCAGGATATCAGGTAGGTGATGAAGCTACGGATTTCTCTCTTAAAAATGTGGACGGAAAAATGGTTTCCCTTAAAGATTATTCTTCTGCAAAGGGATTCATTGTCATATTTACCTGCAATCATTGTCCGTATGCAAAAGCCTATGAAGACCGAATTATTGCTCTAGGTAAACAATATGCCTCTAAAGGATATCCGGTAATTGCCATTAATCCGAATGATCCGGCAATTCAGCCTCAGGATAGTTATCCGGAAATGCAGAAAAGGGCAAAGGAAAAGAAATTTACCTTCCCTTATTTGTTTGATGAAGGACAAAAGGTATTTCCGGTTTATGGAGCAACCAAGACTCCTCATGTGTTTGTTCTGCAAAAGGAAAACGGAAAGTTAATTGTAAAATATATCGGAACGATAGACAACAATTATGAAAACCCAAAAGATGTAACGGAAAGATATGTGGAAGATGCCGTGAATTCTTTATTGGCTGGAAAACCTGTTGAAACACCAACCACTGTGGCTATTGGTTGTTCTATAAAGATAAAGAAATGATTTACTAATGTGAAAATTTGCAAATTAGTAGATTAGTAAATAACAGCTAATAGTTTTTAGCCATTAGCTGTTAACTTTTTAAAATCTTCCGGTTTAAAATTTAAGAAATCAGGAATAATTTTATCTGTTTTACCCTGCAAGGATTCTTTGGTATTGGTTGTTGATAATCCTATTGCTTTCATTCCGGCTCTTCCGGCGGCTTCAATTCCGGCAAAGGAATCTTCAAAAACCAAACATTCTTCCGGGTGGATTCCCACTAATTTTGATCCTAACAAATAACATTCCGGATCGGGTTTTCCCATGATAACGTCATCTGCGGTAACTATACCGTCAAAAACAGTTTCCAATTTTAATGAACTTAAAGCTGTCTGCATTTTTACTTTTACAGAACTGGTTACCAAACCTATTTTTATATTGGCTTTTTTTGTCGCCATTATAAAATCAATAACTCCCGGAATGGGTATATATTTCATTTCATTCAGTTCAAAATCCCTGACCTTATCCATAAATCCATTCTGTACTTCTATGGTAAGATGTGAAAAATGGTTGGAAATAATGTCTGTCCAGGTAGTTCCTTTTATTCTGTGTACAAAATCAGGTACCAACCTATATTCCTTCTGTAATTTTCCTAAAAACAGGTCGTATTGTGATTCCGTATCGGTTACTACGCCGTCCATATCGAACAGAAACGCTTTTATATTCCTTATCATTTTTTTAATTAAATTTTTTAACAAGAAAGAAGAATTAAACTGAATTAATTCTTCTTTCTGCTCATAATCCATAAATAACCACAAATATGGATCCTTTATATATTAAAATATTAGCCTAAAAATTCTTTTACTTGTTTGTAAACATTCTTTGCTGTATAGCCTAATTTTTCATCCAGTACGGAAGCCGGTGCAGAGAATCCGAACGATTCCAATCCCCAGATTTTTCCACTATCTCCAACCAAACCGCTTAAGTTTACCGGAAGTCCTGCCGTTAAACCGAATTTCTTTTTGTCTTTCGGTAAAACGGATTCCTGATATTCTTTGGATTGATTTCTGAATAATCCTTCGGATGGCACGGAAACAATTCTGGATTTGATTCCGTCTTTTTTCAATAATTCAGCTCCTTCTACCAAAGTGGAAACTTCTGATCCGGATGCTAACAAAATCACATCGTAATTAGCTTCGTCCTGAACTACATAGGCTCCTTTTTCTGCCTGCAATGCTTCATTGTATCTGTTTTCCTTAGCCGGAAGATCTTTGATATTCTGACGTGAGAAAATTAATCCGGTAGGAGTTTTGGTATTTTCCATTGCCAGTTTCCAGGCTATGGTTGTTTCCTGAACATCAGCCGGACGTAACACTAACATGGAGTTGTGTCCTTTATGGTTTTTCAGTTTTTCCATTAACCGGATCTGTGCTTCCTGTTCTACCGGTTCGTGGGTAGGTCCGTCCTCTCCTACTCTAAACGCATCGTGAGTCCAGATGAATTTCACCGGTTGTTCCATAAGAGCAGCAACTCTTACTACCGGTTTCATATAATCGGAGAATACAAAGAAAGTGGCACAAGCCGGAATAACTCCTCCGTGAAGGCTCATACCTACGCAAAGACAAGCCATAGTGAATTCGGCTACTCCTGCCTGAAGGAAAGCTCCTGAGAAATCTCCTTTAGTAAATGCTTTGGTATTTTTTAAGAAACCGTCTGATTTATCGGAGTTTGACAAGTCTGCAGAGGAAACTACCATATTTTCCACTTGTTGCGCCAATGCTCCTAAAACAGTTGCAGAAGCAGCACGAGTGGCTGCATTCGGTTTTTGCTCAATCTTATCCCAGTCAACTTTAGGGGCAACTCCTGAGAACCAGCTTTCTAATTTTTTGGCTAATTCCGGATTTGCATTTGCCCATTGTTCTTTTTTTGCTTTTTTCTCAGCTACGATTTTTTCGAGTTCTTTGGTTCTTTCTGCATATAAAGCCTGAACTTCAGGGAAAATTACAAATGGTTCCTGCGGATTTCCTCCTAAGTTCTCAATTGTTTTTTCCAGACTGGCTCCTGCTTCTCCTAACGGCTGACCGTGAGTGGAAACTTTATTTTCAAAGGATTGTCCGTCTGCGGTTACCGCTCCTTTCCCCATAATGGTTTTACCAATAATCAAGGTTGGTTTTGATTTTTCAGTTTTGGCTTCCTGTAATGCTTTACGGATTTCTGTCGGGTCATTTCCCGGAATGGTAATAACTTTCCATCCCCAAGCTACATATTTTGCGGCGACATCTTCTTCATTTACTTCTTTTACGGTTGTTGACAATTGGATTCCGTTGGAATCGTAGAACATGATAAGGTTATCCAACCCTAAATGTCCGGCGATACGTCCGGCTCCCTGGGAAACTTCTTCCTGAATACCTCCGTCGGAAATAAAAGCATAAATGGTTTGGTTCATTACTTCTCCCAAGCGTGCTTTTAAGAACTTTGCAGCAATTGCGGCCCCTACTGCATATGTATGCCCCTGACCTAACGGTCCTGAGGTATTTTCCACTCCTCTTTCTACATCCAGTTCCGGGTGACCTGGTGTAACACTTTCCCATTGACGAAACTGTTTCAAGTCATCCATAGTATATTTACCTGCTAATGCCAGGGTTGAGTACAACATCGGAGACATATGTCCCGGATCTAAGAAGAAACGATCTCTTCCTTCCCATTTCGGGTTTTTAGGATCGTATTCTAAAAATTCGGAGTACAATACGTTAATAAAGTCAGCTCCTCCCATAGCTCCTCCGGGGTGTCCGGATTTTGCTTTTTCTACCATCGCTGCAGCTAATATTCTTATGTTATCTGCCGCTTTGTTTAATGTTTGAATGTCCGCCATTTTTTCTTTTATTTTTTGAATGTATTTTTACGTTATTTGTTACTTGCAACCCACTTGAAATAGGATGCAAATATTTTGATTTTTTATTTTAAGATTCAGGTATATCAATTATAATTTATAAACCGGAATATGAGCTCTATCTAAAAAACCTTTAATCAGAGTGTTTTATGAAACAACTTCTTTTTTCACTTTACTTTTGGCTGCTTCTTCTTTGATCTTTTTTAACCTGTACATTACCTGATTGGTTCCTCTGCCAAAATAGTCATGCAAAGTTAAGTATTCTTGATAAAGTTTATCATATTTTTCTGAACGATATTCGTGTGGTTTGTAAACATTTGGAACTTTTTCTCCCATGGCAGCGGATGCTTCTTCGAGATTTTGGTAACAACCGGCGGCAACAGCTCCATACACAGCGGAACCTAAGGCTCCTACCATAGTGGCATTGGAGATGGAAAGCGGTATTCTGGTAACATCGCTTAGCAATTGCATCAGCCATTTGTTTTTAAGTAATCCTCCGGCAGCTACTATTTCTTTGATCTCCACTCCGCTTTCTTTCATGGTTTCTATGATCTTACGCGCACCGAATACACAGGATTCCATTAAGGCTCTGTATATATCTTCCGGACGGGTAGTCAGGGTTTGTCCTAAAATAAGTCCTGAGAGACCGTGATCGCATAGGATGGAACGGTTTCCGTTGTGCCAGTCTAAGGCAATCAGACCATGTTCTCCAATTTCCTGTGCGGCTGCTTTTTTGGTCAGATAATCATGTAAGTTCAGATTTTCTTTTTTGGCTGCTTCGTGATATTCCGGCGGAACTCCGTTTTTGATAAACCATGCAAAGATATCCCCAAATCCGGATTGTCCGGCTTCAAAACACCAAAGTCCATCAGTGATTCCTCCTAAGGTAATTCCTAACATTCCGGGAACTTTTTTAAATTCGGGAGCGGAAACTATGTAACAGGCTGATGTTCCCATGATAGCGGTCATGATTCCCGGCTCTACTGCCTGAATGGCTGCTGCTGTAACATGGGCATCAATGTTTCCAACTGCTACGGAAATACCGGATTCCAGTCCTAACCACTGAGCCATTTTATCAGTCAGTTTTCCCGCTTCTGAACCTAATGGTTGAATCGGTCCGGCCATTTTATCTTCAAATACGTTACCGAAGCCCGGTGCAACTGTTTCTAAATATTCTTTATCTGGATATTTACCATCCTGATAGTGTCTTTTAAATCCTGAATCTGCACTGGCATAAACGAGTTTTCCGGTCAATAACCAAACAATCCAGTCTAAAGCATCAATAAAATAGGAAGTACGATCATAGATTTCCCTGTCTTCTTCAAATGTTTCCAATACTTTTGGTAACAATAGTTCGGAAGATAATAATCCTCCGTAACGAGGCAACCATGATTCGTTTCTTTCTTTAGCAACTTTTAACAATCGTTCTGCCTGACTGTTTCCTCCATGGTGTTTCCAAAGTTTTACGTAAGCATGTGGACGGTTAACAAATTCCGGATATTCACACAATGGTTTTCCTTCTTTATCGGTTGTTAAAACGGTAGCCGAAGTAAAGTCAATCCCGACCCCTATGATGTGATGTACAACCACTCCTGAGTTGGCTACTGCTTCGTGAACGGATTGCTGGAATGCTTCCAGATAATCAGCCGGAACCTGCAAGGCAAAATCGGGAGGTAATACTTCTCCTTTACTTGCTGTAAGGTTGGTATCCATTACTCCATGTTTGTAATTTACTGCAGCTGTTCCTTTTTCAAAACCATCACTTACTCTAACAATGGTACTTCTTACGGATAAGGTACCAAAATCTACTCCTAAAATATATTGATCTGCCATTTTTGTAGTTTTAAGTTTTATATTTAATTGTTTTAATTTATTCTTAATGTTATTATTTTTCTCCGTCAAAGAATTTTTCCCAAGGCATGTTCAACGGTTTATCGTTTGCAATGATATCGTATAAATGACGTAATAGCGGGAAATCGGATTCTTTTATTACTCCTCTTCTGGTCAATGGTTCCAATGCTTTTCCTATCACTTTGATAGCTGCTACTCCTTCCATAGTAACTCCCTTCATATAATTATCTCTTACTTCAGAGAAAGGAATTCCCGCTCCTACGTAGCGTCCTGCTTTCACGTTTCGTCCTCCCATTGAGGTTACGAACATATCTCCGGAACCTACTAAAAGGTGCCTTGGACTCAATACGTCATTATTGGAAAGTAACTGTATAAACTGGGTAAGTTCTACCTGTCCTTGCGCAAAAACTGCTGACTGGTAGTTGAATCTTACATAGCGGTCATTTTGTTCTTTGTATTTATCTCGTATTCCTTCATTAAATCCGGCTGCAAAGGCATAAATATTTTTGGTTGCCGCTGCCACTTCCATTCCTACGAAATCGGTGGAAGTCCAAACGTGATAATAATCGGTTCGGAACATTTCAGCCAATTTGTCTAATGAAGGCTGATCTTCTCCGCAGAAAACCACACAAGTATCGTGATGTACGGCTACTTCTCCTGCAATGGATGGTCCTACTACTGCCGACCAGGTAACGGATTCTACTAATTCTTTCGGGAAATATTTTTTTATTACATCGGGTAAAATGTACAGGTTTCCTTCTTCGTCTGCCTGCATTCCTTTGGTTATGGAAAATACCATCATTCCGGGCTTAACTACTTTTGCCAGTTGTTCTCCTACCCAATCAACACCGAAAGAGTTTACTCCAGACATAGCTACGTCTGCTCCTTCAAATGCTTTTTCCAGTTCTTCCAACTGGTATGCTTTTACAGTGGATGGTATTTTTAATCCTAAATTAGGATGAATCCCTGTTTTTTGTATGGAATTGATAATATCACGGTCTAAATGGGTTCCCACCAAATGGACTTCGTGTCCGTTTTCTGCAAGTGGAAACGTTAGTGCAGTGGCCATGATTCCTGATCCTAATACTGCGATTTTTGCTTTTTGAGAGTTTTTCAGGGTTAAATTTACATTTTCGTTCATTTCTTTTGTTTTTTGATTTTAAAGTACTGATATATTTTTTACCTTTTTATAAGTGTACAAACAAAAGCAACTATCTTTTTTCTTTTTTAACTAGTGTATTTTAAGGTTTTTTGTTTTTGTAAAAGATGTAGTAGATCTATGAAAAGAACTACTACATCTCACTAAACCTACAAACTTATATTTATTCTTGTGTCAATTCTTTGACTTTCTCTAATTGCAGGTACTTTTTGAACTCTATGTTATAGTGTTCATGGTGTTCCTGATTAGGGTAATAAATGGTGGAAATTTCCATTCCCATTTTTTCCTGGGCTTCTTCCAAGTTAGAGTAAACTCCGGCTACTACAGCGGCACACATGGCTACTCCTAAGGCACAAGCTTCACGGGTTGCAATTACTTTGATTGGCATTCCGATAACGTCTGCCATTACCTGCATTACGTATGGGGATTTTTGGGAAATTCCTCCTACAGCAATGATTTCGTTTAGTTCTACTCCGTTATCTACGAAACGGTCAATGATATTTCTCGCTCCGTAAGCGGTAGCTTCTACCAATGATTTGTACACTAACGGTGCAATGCTTGACAAAGCTAATCCTGTAATGGTTCCTTTTAAATCGTAATCTACATTCGGTGATCTTCTTCCGTTGATCCAGTCGGTTGCGATAATCTGGCTGTCTTTTGGCGGAATTATTTTTGCTTGTCTGGCCAATGCAGGAATCATTTCTGCATATACTTCGTCTCTTAGTTTTTGTCTGGTTTCCGCATCTCCTGTGGTAGAGTTCATCAGGATATTGTCAACCGGCCACATTAATAGTCTTTTGAACCAAGCATACAGGTCACCAAAAGCGGATTGTCCTGCTTCAAATCCTACCATTCCCGGAAGGATGATATCGTCTGCTTGTTGTGGAATACCCGGAACTAATTTGTTTCCTGCACTTTTCGGTCCTACGGTAATGGCACAAGTGGATGTTCCTACAATTTCCACCATTGCTTTGTCTTTTACTCCTGCTCCGATAGCTCCTGCATGACAATCCAGGTTACCTACTGCAATTACCACTGTTTTTGGTAATCCTAATTTGTTTGCCCATTCTTCTGTAATGGTTCCTGCTACCTGATCGCAAGT
Organism: Apibacter sp.; assembly: GCA_031552575.1. Classification (GTDB taxonomy): domain Bacteria; phylum Bacteroidota; class Bacteroidia; order Flavobacteriales; family Weeksellaceae; genus Apibacter. The sequence goes on from JAVBMH010000008.1 coordinate 20,708, forward strand.
GTAGGCTTGTTTGTTGAATGTATCCACTACTCCGTCCAAAGCCGGATCTAGGGCTTTGAAGTATTCATTAGGCGGATATCCTCCCCATTCTTTATTCCACATAACTCTGGAACCTGCGATTCCCATTCCTCTTTTCATGTCTTCGGGTTTGGTAATTCCGCAAAGGATTCCCGGTAACCAGTCGCTTGCTTCTACGAATGAGTGTGCTTTTTGTCTGATTTCAGGGATTCTGAAAATATGAAGTGCTTTTGTCCAGAAGTGTTCTGTTGAGTAATCTCCGCATCCGGCTGATTTAGTATAATCTATATGCCATTTTTTGGAGAAATCGTTAATATAATCGTTATCTTTTTGTCCGGTATGGTCTTTCCATAATACAAACATAGCATCCGGATTTTCTGCGAATTCCGGTAATAAACAAAGGGGTGTTCCTTCTTTGTCTACGGCAACAGGAGTTGAACCGGTCATGTCCACACTGATGGCTTTTACTCTTTCTGCTGCTCCGGGAACTCTTTCCAACACGTCCTTTACAATAAATTCCATTACTTCAATGTAATCTGACGGGTGTTGTCTGAATTGGGATTTTACCGGATTACAAAATAATCCTTGTTTCCATCTTGGATATTCTTTTACTGATAGTGCTAATTCTTTCCCGGTTTCGGCATCCATAAGGATCGCTCTTCCGGAATCTGTTCCGTAATCTAATCCGATTACTAAGTTATTTGATAGTTCCATTTTGTTGTTGTTTTTAGTTTGAACTTTTGGTAAAATAGCAGGTAGTTTTACCTACCCGCCATCTTTCCTATTAATCACATTTATTTAGTTAGTTATTTGTTTCACTTGTTCTAATTGCTGGTATTTTTTGTACTCAACATTGTAGTGTGCATGGTTTTCTTCGTTCGGATAGTAAATGGTGGAGATTCCCATTCCCATTTTTTCCTGTGCATCTTCCAGTTTGGTGTAAACTCCTGCGGTTACTGCGGCACACATGGCTACTCCCAACGCACAGGCTTCGCGAGTTGCGATTACTTTGATCGGCATTCCCAATACATCGGAAAGAACCTGCATTACATATGGGGATTTTTGAGAAATTCCTCCTACGGCAATGATTTCTTCAATTTCAATTCCGTTATTGATGAATTGTTCTACAATGGCTCTGGAACCGTAAGCGGTAGCTTCTACTATGGATTTGTATAGTAATGGTGCTGAGCTTGAAAGGGTTAATCCGGTGATAGTTCCTTTCAAATCGTAATCTACATTCGGAGTTCTTCTTCCGTTAATCCAGTCGGTTGCAATAATGTGACTGTCTTTTGTCGGAATTATTTTTGCCTGTCTGGCTAAAGTAGGGATTATCTGATCGTATACTTCGTCTATTACTTTCTGTTTGGTTTTCTCATCTACCAAAGAAGTTTTAGCAAAGATTTCGCGTAACGGCCACATTAATACTTTTTTGAACCATGCGTAGTAATCTCCGTATACGGATTGTCCTGCTTCGTATCCGATCATTCCCGGAATGACGGAATCGTCTGCCTGACCTGAAATTCCAGGAATCAGCTTGTTTCCTTCGCTTTTTGGTCCTACAATGATGTCGCAAGTGGATGTTCCGATAATCTGTACGATTGCTTTGTTTTTAACTCCTGCTCCGATTCCTCCGGCATGTGCATCGATATTTCCGGCAGCCACTTTTACATTGGTTGTTAATCCTAATCTGTTCGCCCATTCTTCGGTAAGAGTTCCAATTGATTCTACACAGGTATAAACATCTTTGGAAAAGGTATCTACAATTCCGTCCAACACAGGATCCAAGGCTTTGAAGAATTCGTTTGGCGGATATCCTCCCCATTCTTTGTTCCACAATACTTTAAATCCAGCTGTACAGATATTTCTTTTTAGTTCTTCGGGTTTATTGATTCCTACAATCACGTTAGATAACCAGTCGCAGGCATCTACAAAGGAATGTCCTACTTCTCTAACCTTGGCATCAGCTCTGAAAACGTGCAAGGCCTTTGCCCAATAGTGTTCTGCGGAGTAGTTTCCTCCTCCTCCGGCATAGCGGGTATAGTCTATTTTCCATTTTTTGGAAAATTCATTGATATGGTCGCAATCTCTTACTCCGGTATGGTCTTTCCAAAGGATGAACATTCCGTTCGGATCTTCTGCAAAATCGGGACGTAAAGCCAATGGTATTCCTTCTTTATCTACTACTATCGGTGTGGAACAGGTTACGTCAATGGCTAATGCTTTTACTTTATCTTTTGAGCCCGGAACTTTATTAATTACATCATTTACTATGTATTCCAATACTTCAATGTAATCTAGAGGATGTTGTCTGAACTGATAGTTTACTGGATCACAGTATAATCCTTGTTTCCATCTTGGATATTCTTTTACTGATAGTGCTAGTTCTTTTCCTGTTTCGGCATCCATCAGGATCGCTCTTCCTGAGTCTGTTCCGTAGTCTATTCCTATGACTAGATTGTTTGAGATGTTCATTTTTTTGTTTATTTAGTTTTAAATTGTCCTTTAGTTATTCTTGTCCATAGTAGGCATTTGCTCCATGTTTTCTTTCGTAGTGTTTGTTTATTAATGCGTCTTTCAGTCTTGGTGCCTGGGGATTTATTTGTCTGGTCAAATAAGCCATTTTTGCTACATTTTCCAGTACGGCACTATTATAAACGGCTTTTTCTGCAGTTTTCCCCCAAGTGAAAGGTGCGTGATTCCCTACTAATACCATTTCCATTTCTTTGTGGCTTAATCCTTTTTCTTTTAGGATATTCAGGATTTGAAAGCCTGTCTGGTATTCGTAATCTCCTTTTATCATTTCATCACTCATAGGCGGCGCACACGGAATATCAGCTGTGGTATGGTCTGCATGAGTTGTTCCAAAGATAGGAATGTCTAATTGGGATTGTGCCCAAGCGGTTGCATAGGTACTATGAGTATGTACGATTCCGTTTATATCATTCCAGTGTTTGTATAATACAGCATGAGTCGGAGTATCGGAAGAAGGTCTTAGTTTTCCTTCTACTACTTTTCCGTCAAAATCTACAATTACCATGCTTTCAACAGTAAGTTTATCATAGGGAACTCCACTTGGTTTAATGACGAAAACTCCTTCTTTATGGTCTGCTACACTTACATTTCCCCAGGTAAATAAGACCAGGTTTAGTTCTGGTAATAGTAAATTTCCTTGATAGGCTTCTTCTTTTATGTGACTGTATTTACTCATTTTCTTATTATTTTGAACGTGCGTGTTCTATGAGATTACCTAATACTTCAATGCTTGGTAATATGATATCTAATTCCGGATCTGCTGCTTTTGCATCTTCCAGAGTAGCTTCTCCTGTTAATACTAAAACTCCAAAAGCTCCTGCATTGTGTGCCATCATCATATCGGTATAGATGCGGTCTCCTACCATAGCCACTTCTTCGGGTTTTAGGTTTTTGGAAGTTAAAATTCCGTCCAGCATTTCTTTTTGAGGTTTCCCCAGTACAATATCCGGTTTTCTTCCGGTTGCAGTTTCAATGCATGAATAGATGGAAGCGCAATCTACAAGAACCACCGGTTGATCGGTAGGACAAACTCTGTCCGGATTGGTGGCTACGTATGTTTTTCCTTGTTTTGCCCACCAGGCAGCTCTGCATAGTCGGGAATAGGTCAAGGTCATATCAAAAGCTACAACTAAAGCATCCGGTTCGTCTTCTGCGGAATCTTCGGTTGAGATGTATCCGGCTTTTTCAAATTGTTGTATCATGCTTGGTGTTCCGAGTATGAACAGTTTCTTTGCTTCCGGATAGTTATTTTTCAGGTAATCAATGGTGGCTACTGCGGAGGAATACATTTCTTCTTCTGTAGCGGGTATTCCTAAACTTTCCAGTTTTTTTAGGTAATCTGAAATACTTTTTGAAGGATTATTGGTAAGGAAGGAATAGGTTACTCCTATTCTTTTCAGTTGGTTCAGGAAACTGATGGTATATGGAAAAAGAGTGGTTCCGTTGTAGATGGTTCCGTCCATATCCAACGCCACATGTTTTATTTTTTTTACTTTTTCTAAAAGTTCGGGTGAAATTTGGTTTATGTCTGTTATATGATTTTTCATGGTTACATAAAGTGTTAAAAACCACACTTGTAAAATAGACTTTTGCAAATGTGGTTTAATGTAAATATTAACCTTTTAAAACTCCGTTCTCACTAAATAATTCATTCACCCACTGATCCAGATATCCTGCTCTGTAAGCAAAATCGAGGATCGTATATCTGCTTCTGATTTTGTGTGCGCGGTAAAAGCTTTCTTTCAGTCTTTCTCTTGTAATTCCTACTTGTTCTGGCTCTACCGGTGCTCCTACTAATTCTAACCGTTTTTTAGTTGTTTCAAACGGTATGATTTGTTTTTTAAGTTTTTCTTTTATAGTTGTCCAGTTTTCTTTTACTTGTGTTAATTGCTTTCTTAATTCTTCTTTGGAAACATATTTCCCTTTCACCTGATCTGTTGCAAAAGGGTGGATATCTGTTCCTTTGAACATTTCATCTACTTCTTTCAATTGATCTTCTAAGGAGGGCCATGCTTCTACTGCTTTTTCAACGTCTAACTGATCAACAGGTGTATTGAACAGTAATTCATACATAGCAGTAATGGTAAGTGTTCCGATTCCCACTTTAAATCCATGGGATGGAGCTTGTTCATCTTGATTCGGATATAATCCGTATTGTTTTGCTATTTCTCCTTTAAAGGTATGGTGTTCCATATCCCAAAGGTGGCTAAATTGATGTTCTGCTCCGGAAGCCGGACGACTTGAACTCATGGATTGGATTGCAAAACCACCAAGCATCAATCCTTCTGTTAAAAGTTCAATCGCTAAAGGATCTCCAGCTTTAGCTCCAGCGGGATCTTTTAAGGCTTCTTCTAACCCGTCCTGAACAATGTGCCATGAAGTCGGATCTATAGGCTCCAGACCTGTTTTAGGATTATTTGGATCGGTAGCTGCATCAGCTAAAATCCAATCTGCTCCTGAAGGTACTTTGGCATATAAATCTGCATATCCTGAGGCTGTCATTAAGGGCGGAGCAGTGCTAATAACATCAATATCTGCTACGATAACTTGTGGTGCCGGACATCCGTGTGTGATTTTTGCTCCCTCTCTTGTAATAGAGGCTCCAAAAGCTGAGTATCCGTCCATGGAGGCGGCTGTTGCCACGCACATATATGGACGATCGTTTAATTCGTGATTTGCGCGCTTGGTAAGGTCATTGATAACTCCTGAACCTACTGCTACGGAAATAACATCTTTATCTTTAAGGTAATCTCTGATCTGTTCTACGAATTTGTAGTCTGCATATAAATCCGGAGCATCCAGAATATAAGGTTCTACTCCTTCAAGTCCAGCATTTTTCAGCTCTTCGTGAACCAGTTCTCCTGCTACTTCGTAGGTGTTGGGATCTGCTATTACGATTGCTTTTTTACCTGGAAATTGTTCTTTAAATATTTCAGGAATTTTTTTGAGTATTCCTGATTCTATGACTAAAAATTTAGTTTCGTTTGCTTTTGATAGTGCAGCGGCTATGCTTTCTTTTGACATTGTCTTGAATTTTTAAAGGTTAATATTTAGTTGTTATAGTTTTTTTGCGTCTTCAATAAACTGGGCTAATCCTGTATCTGTTAAAGGATGTTTAAGCAGATTTACTATTGGCGCCAATGGTGCAGTAATAACATCTGCTCCTATTTTAGCACAGTTAATGATATGCATTGGAGATCTGACAGAGGCTGCCAATATCTGAGTTTTATAGCCGTAGTTGTCATAAATGGTTCTGATTTCTTCAATGAGATTCAAACCATCGGTAGAAATGTCATCTAATCTTCCGATAAACGGAGAAACATAGGTAGCTCCTGCTTTGGCTGCCAGGATTGCCTGCCCTGCAGAAAATACCAGAGTACAATTGGTCTTAATTCCTTTGTTAGAAAAATATTTGATTGCTCTTATTCCATCATAGATCATGGGAACTTTTACTGTAATTTGTTTATCAATTTTAGCTAGTTCCTCTCCTTCTCTAATGATCCCTTCATAATCAGTCGATAAAACCTCAGCACTTACGTCTCCATCCACAATATCACAAATTGCTTTGTAGTGTGCATGGATATTTTCTTTTCCGGTGATTCCTACTTTAGCCATTATAGATGGGTTGGTGGTTACTCCGTCCAGAATTCCTAATTCCTGAGCTTTTTTAATCTGCTCCAAGTCTGCTGTGTCTATAAAAAATTTCATTTTGTTTTATAAATTATATTGATTGTTTTTGTATTTTCCCATGAATTGATTTACCTTTTGTACTCCAGAATTTTACTCAATAACTAATTTATATTTATTTTTAACCAAAATAAGGTTTTACCAGGCAATATAATCCTGCCGCCAATAAGCATCCTACAATTGGAGCTATACTTGCATATACGATACCATACCCCCAGTCACTACTACCTTTTCCTTTGATAGGCAAAATAGTATGCACTAATCTTGGCATTAAATCTCTGGTTGGATTTAAAGACCATCCGGTTACCCCTCCAAAAGCCATACCTATAGCAAAGATCATAAACCCTGCAGGTAAGGCCCCGATAGCTCCAAACCCTACTGTTCCACTTGCTTCTCCCACAATAACTTGTCCTGTTGGAAGTGAACTCATTGATAAGATAATGATAAGCAGGAAGAAAGTTGCTACTGCCTCAGCTGCGAAATTGTAAATAGGGTTTCTTACGGCTGCATTGGTGGAAAAAACTCCCAACAATTTTGCTGGCTCATCTTTAGTAGCTTCAAACTGGCTTCCGTAAACAAACCATACTAAAATGGCCCCAAAGAATGAACCTATAGCTTGTGCTCCTATGTAAGGCAATACAAAAGACCAGTTAAATAATCCAGCAGCAGCTAATCCTATACTTACACAAGGATTGAAATGCCCACCGCTATTGAATGGCATGGATACAATAACTGCCATAGCTACTGCAAAACCCCAACCTAATGGACCACTTAAAGTAGCTGTATTACCTATTCCATTACTTTTGTTTAAAGTATGATTCATACTCACCCCACACCCCATGGCTATAAGAGTAAATGACCCTAATAATTCTCCTACTAATTTTGTTGTTAATTCTGCTGTCATAATAATTTAAATTTTTGGTTTTAGTTAATCTAAAAATTTTGTTGTTGTTTTAATGTTTATTTTAAATTTTAACATAGCAAATATATTTACTAAATCGAAACAAAACAATGATAAATCGCAATTAATTTTATGACAAATAGCATATTTACGTAAGCAAAACATAATGCAAAAATAAGTATTTATTCATAATAAATTGATTATAAGTTTATTATTATTTGTGATTATTATTTTCAATAACGAAACTTATTTTATTTTTTCTTAAGGAATATGAATTATTTTTTTAGGCATGAATAAATTTATTAACTTTGTGATTATTAATTAATTCATGTTTTTAACCCATTTATTATCAAAATAAGAATAATTTTTAGTGCTCAATGAAAAACAGTAATATAAATAACATAAGACAACAGGAAATTTTAAATGAATTAAACTTTAACCATTATGTTTCTGTTACTGATTTATGTAAGAAACTTAATGTTTCTGCTGTAACCATTCGAAAAGATTTAACCCATTTAGAGAAAATAGGTAAATTATACCGGACGCATGGAGGAGCTACACGGGAATCTTTTATTGTAGAGGAACGTCATATCAATAAAAAAGAAACCATACAAGTAGAAGAAAAAACAAAAATTGCAAAAGCAGCACTCAATTTCATTGATGATAATGATTTTATCGTTATTTCATCCGGAACTACCACCCAAACCGTAGCTCAGGTAATCGGAAATAATTATGAAAAACTAACCATTCTGACTTCTTCTCTTAAATCAGCTTTATTATTGTATGGTAATCCCAATTTTGATGTTATCCAATTGGGAGGAGATGTACGTACCAAATCAGGCTCTGTGATGGGGCCTTATGCAGAACTTATGATAAACAATTATTCTTGTAATAAACTATTTCTAGGAGGAGATGGTGTTGATTTTGAGTTTGGGCTATCCACTTCCAGCACGATGGAAGCCAAGATGAATCAACTGATGATTAATAATTCTGAAAAAGTAATTGTCCTTGCAGATTCAACTAAAATAGGAAAACGTGGTTTTGGAAAAATAACTGATCTGGACAAGATCCATGTATTAATTACTGATGAAGGAATTTCTCCAAAAGATGTAAAAAGACTGGAAGATCTTGGAATTGAGGTAGTAATAGCCCAATAAAACTATGTAACAAAAAAATCTTCTTTTTCTATAATGGAGTTGCCGGCATTTTTTACTTCATACCCTCCTATTTTTTCCCGATGAAGAGTCGTTAAATATCCGCCGGTTCCTAATTTTTCACCAAATTCATGAGCTAATGACCGAATATAAGTTCCTTTACTACAATGAACCCAAAATTCAACAAAAGGCAATTCTATTTTTGTTATTTTAAAATCATAAATAGAAATTTTTCGTAACGGAATTTCCACTTCTTCTCCTTTTCTTGCCAGTTCATACAGTCGTTTACCATCTTTTTTCAGGGCAGAAAATGCCGGAGGTCGCTGATAAATTTCTTCTCCAACAAAAAATTTTGTAATTTCTTTTATCTCTTGTTCCGATAAGTAACTATATTCTTTCGGATTAATTTCATTTGTTTCAGTATCAAAAGACGGAGTCTGAACCCCTAATTTAATTGTTCCGGAATAAACTTTAGAAGCATCCTGTATTTCCGGTATTTGCTTGGTAGCTTTTCCTACACATACAATTAGCAATCCTGTAGCCTTAGGATCCAAAGTGCCGGCATGTCCCACTTTAAACTTTTTCACTTTAAAATGCTTCCGGATTCTCCATTTAATTTTATTTACGATATCAAAAGAAGTCCAGTCCAACGGTTTATTTATCAAAAATATCCGACCTGCTTCCAATTCTTCTAACGAATACATATTTCACCACTTTTAAATCAATGCAAAGATAAAAATCTACATGTACTCATGAACTAATAAAACTATCATTTATTAATAAAACTTGTTGAACAACTAATAAAAACATAACTCCCAAAAATATCGTATTTTTGCATAAAGCAAATCAACCTTGTTGCTTCTAATGTATTTTAGAAGAGGAAAGTCTGGACACCGCAGGATATTGTAGCGGGTAACGCCCGTCCGCCGTGAGGCGAGGACCAGTGCAACAGAAAGAATGTACAGTTCGGCTGTAGTGAAATCAGGTAAACTCTACGAGGTGCAATGCTATGTATACCGGCAATTTAAGGGTGATCCGTTCGATGCCGGGGGGTAAGCAGTTTGAGGTAAGAAGTAATTCTTATCCTAGATAAATAACAAGGCGTTTCAGTAATGGAACTGACAGAATCCGGCTTATTGATTTGCTTTTTTTATTAGACCTTCTTATTTTAGTTCTGCTGAAATATATACCTGAATTTTAACTGAGTCAGCTAATCCTATTCATTTTTTTGATATATTTGATAGAATATAGGATCCTCTTACAACATACTAAAGATTATCTAGGCAATGTCTATCAACAACTTTGGATTTAAGGGTTTAACTGAAGAACAAGTGCTTGAAGCCAGAAAAAAGTACGGCTGCAATAAAACGGAATATAAAAAAGAAAACAGACTTTGGGAAATTGTAAAAAGTCTGGCAAAAGAACCTATGGTTCTTTTATTACTTGTTGCCTCTTCCATTTATTTTATAAGTGGAGACACAGGAGATGGTATTTTCCTTGCTTCTGCTATTATTCTCGTTTCGGCCATTTCCTTATATCAGGATTCCAGAAGCCGGAATGCACTGGAAAAATTGAAAACCTTCACTGAACCTCACTGCAAAGTAATCAGGGAAGGAGAAGTAAAAGAAATTAAGAGTGAGGAGCTGGTTGTTGGAGACTGCCTGATAATCGAAGAAGGTTGTTCTGTTCCCACCGATGGAATCATTATCCACTCCAATGATTTTTCAGTGAATGAATCTTTACTCACAGGAGAATCCTTGGCTGTTTACAAAGATGCTTCTAAGGAAAACAACACAGTATATCAAGGCACCATAGCGGTAAGCGGATTGGCCATTGCTACTGTTACAGTCATTGGGAACAAAACCAAACTCGGGGAAATAGGTAAGAGCCTGGAAGGAATCAAGGAGGAAAAAACACCGTTGGAATTACAAATAAACAATTTTGTAAAAAAAATGGTGATGGTAGGAGCCATTGTTTTTATAATTGTATGGGGCATTAATTTTTTTAACTCTTATAATTTGCTGGATAGCTTACTCAAAGCTCTAACTCTGGCTATGAGTATTTTACCTGAAGAAATTCCTGTGGCTTTTACCACTTTTATGGCATTAGGAGCCTGGCGTCTGATGAAGATGGGAATTATAGTTAAACAAATGAAAACCATAGAAACTTTGGGAAGTGCTACTGTAATTTGTACTGATAAAACCGGAACCATTACGGAGAACAAAATGAGTTTGACAAAATTGTTTACTCTTTCCACTCAAAAAATTTCCGATGTTGAAAACAATCCATTAAATACCGAAGAAAAAGAGTTGATCCGGCTGGCCATGTGGGCAAGTGAACCTATTCCTTTTGATCCGATGGAACAAGCTTTACACGATGCTTATACCCAAAACTTTCTGGAGGATGAAAGACCTCAATATCATATGATTCATGAATATCCATTGGGCGGAAAACCTCCTATGATGACCCATTTATTTGAAAATAGCCAGGGAAATAGGATTATAGCAGCTAAAGGAGCTCCTGAAGCTTTGATAAAAGTATCCGATCTATCGGAAGATGAAAAACAACAGATTAACGAAGCTATTAATAGCCTATCCTCTCAAGGATACCGGATTTTAGGTATTGGACAGACAGATTTCAGTGGAAGTAATTTTCCGAAAATACAACAGGAATTTCAATTCCAATTCAAAGGAATCGTAGCTTTTTATGATCCTCCGAAAAAAAATATCCGATCTGTATTTGAAAATTTCTACCAGGCAGGAATAGCAGTAAAAATTGTGACAGGAGATAATACTGCCACTACTACCGCCATTGCGAAACAAGTTGGTTTTAAAGGGTATGAAAAAAGTCTGACCGGAGATGAATTAATGGATATGAAAGAGGATGAATTGAAAGAACGGATATCGGGTATAAACATTTTCACACGAATGTATCCGGAAGCGAAACTGCGAATCATTAATGCCCTGAAGGCTAAAAATGAGATTGTTGCTATGACTGGTGATGGTGTTAATGACGGTCCGGCCCTGAAAGCTGCTCATATCGGTATTGCTATGGGAAAAAAGGGAACTGAAATAGCCAAGCAGGCTGCATCTTTAATTCTAGTTCATGATGATCTGTCACAAATGGTTGATGCGGTTTCTATAGGTAGAAAAATCTACACTAATCTTAAAAAGGCCATTCAGTATATCATTTCCATCCATATCCCTATTATTCTGACCGTATTTATTCCTCTAGCTCTGGGATGGATTTATCCTAATATTTTTTCTCCTGTACATATTATTTTTCTGGAATTAATTATGGGACCTACTTGTTCGATTATTTATGAAAACGAACCTGTGGAAAAAAATATTATGGTTCAGAAACCTCGCCCATTCACCAATACTTTTTTCAACTGGCACGAACTAACTACCAGTGCTTTACAGGGATTGATGATTACTGCCGGAACTTTATTCATTTACCAATATGCCGTACATCAGGGATTTGATGAATTCATTACCCGTACCATGGTTTTTATAGTGCTTATAACCGCCAATATATTCCAGACTTTAGTGAATCGCTCCTTTTATTATTCTATTTTTACTACGTTGATGTATAAGAATAATCTGATTCTGTTTATTATTGGAATTACTATCTTCATTACCGGATTGCTTGTTTATGTAAAACCACTAGCTGATTTCTTTGAATTCAAAACCTTAGAAATTAACCTACTACTTATAAGTATCGGAATCGGATTTTCATCTGTAATCTGGTATGAGGTAATAAAATGGATAAAAAGAAAAGGGAGTAATTACTCCCTTTTCTTTTTCGAATAGTATTTATTGTGTTAAAAATCCAAATAAATTATACCCATTCATTCACATGTTGTCCTGTCCCCATTTTTATGGCTCTTGCTGAGATGGTGAAAGTTTCAGTCAAAGGGTTTCTTCCCACAGCATCAAAATTTTCTCTGTACTTCACTACATAACCTTCTGTGAAACTCAGTTCTTTAAGTGTAGCATTGGTATCCCTTTTCAGAAAAGTTATCTTCCCATCTTTCCTTTCAAAGCTATTGGTCATCCATTCGAAAATATCTGTTTCCCCTGTAGATTCTACTGTTACTTCAATTCTTCCTCCACGAGTTTGAGAAGACGGACGCCCGGTTGGGTCGGTTTCCTGAGCCAGGGAATAATTAACATTCAATATGTTATATTTTTTTCCCACTACTTCTAATCTTGCTTTAAATGACATAATAAATTAATTTTTTTAGTGATTAATATAAACCAAACTGTTCATGATCCACTGCAAAATTAATTATCTATATTTTAATTTCCTCATTTTTCCTTATAAAATTATGTTAAAAATTGATGTCTATTCTAAACTGAAAATCATTTACCTATAAATTCATCAATCTAATTTAAATATAGTCAAAGATAATTTTAATTTATTATAAGTTTCATACATTAGAATACAACTATTTTCAACTACTATTTTAATCACTTTCACTAATCAAAAATTAAAATTCATAGTTTTCTACTCATGAAAACGAAAAAACCATATTGTTCAGCCTTCAATAAAAATGGAGATATCTGCCTATTTTTTGATCTTTTATTCTTAATATTGACAAAAAATTCAGATGTTTCCTCTTTTTAAACTTTCCGTTTCCACTCAAAAGTTAATTTATATCATTCTTATAATCCTCTGCTGCACTTCCTGGATTCTGGCTCCTCTTGCTTTAATTATGGGATTTTTAGTTTCTGTCTTTTTAGGAAATCCGCTGAAAATAGGAAAACTTATAAATCTTTTACTAAAAATTTCTATTATCGGACTGGGATTCAGTATTAATCTAAGAGAGGCTTTGGTAGTGGGTAAAGAAGGCTTTTTCCTAACTATTATTTCTATTAGCCTGGTCTTCTTCTTGGGGTATCTTATTGGGAAACTATTTAAAATAGACACTGTCATTATCCATCTGATTTCAACTGGAACAGCTATTTGTGGAGGAAGTGCCATTGCTGCCGTAGGGCCGGCAATCAATGCAAAACAGGATGAAATGTCCGTTTCCCTGGCCACTGTTTTCTTTTTGAACACTATTGGACTTCTTTTGTTTCCTGCAATCGGTCATTTTATAGGAATGGATGAATACAAATTCGGCTTATGGTCAGCCATTGCCATCCATGATACAAGTAGTGTGGTAGGTGCTGCCAGTACTTATGGCAGTGAGGCATTAGAGACTGCTACAACCGTAAAATTAGTAAGAGCTTTATGGATCATTCCTTTGGTCATTATTTCTGTTTTTGCCTTTAAAAACAAAAGCACTCATTCCAAAATATCTTATCCTTGGTTTATTTTATTTTTTTTCATAGCTATTATAATTAACACTTACATTCCAGTAATTTCATTGATTAATCATGATATTGCAAAAGTTTCAAAAACCGGAATGATTGTCACCCTATTTTTAATCGGTTCCGAGATTTCTTTTGATAAGATTAAACAGGTTGGATGGAAAGCCCTTTTACTGGGAATTTTTTTATGGATCATCATTTCTATCCTCTCTTTTATCGGAATTAAATATTTATAGCGCTTTTAATACCATTGTTTAAAGCCTTTAAACAAATTGAAAACATCACTCCTTCCGAATCCATCAAGGAAAATACCAACAATGGTTATATTGAAGAAGAGTAAATCAATTCTTTTTTACTCTTTCCCTACTCTTATCTTTCTTATTTTTACTAAAAAACTTATGGTTTAACAATACACAACACGGTTAAATATCATTCTTTTATTATTAAAAAAGTCATTCATAATTTTTACTTTTGAACGGAATTTCAGTTCATTAAAAAATGAAAAATTATTTTTTTATCCTATTGGTTATACCATCCTTAATTTCCTATGGACAAACCAAGCTTATTTCCCACAAAAGTCATAGTGGAACCAATAACAATTTCAGCCTGACTTCAGACGGAAATCTGGGTATAGCTCCAATAATTGTTACTTTAGATGAAACCAAAGATTCTGCCCAAATATCTCATTTAACCAATGATGAAATGCAAGGAAAAAGTAAAGGAAACGGAATGCCTAGATATACCCGGATCCATACTAAAGAAGGAGAAACATTATATTCTAAAGATGAATTTGTTGAATATAAAAAATTCCGGAATAAATACGGAAATCTTAAAGATACCCTTTCTCCCGATAATAAAGAGAAATTCTCTACGGAATGGTGGAAAAGACGAACTTCTTACATTGACTCTATTAGTAAGCGTTATCAAGATTCACTGGAAGCGGTAAATAAAAAGAAAAATATTCTTTCTGTTTACTCGGAAACTCCCAAACCTCCTCAAGACCAAACTCCTTTATTGATAATTATACTTTCTTTTGTAGTTTCTATACTAGGATTTTTGATATGGAAAATAGAAACCCGTTACCAAAAAAGTATTTTATAATTAACTGGAAAACCCGGTTCCTGTTTTTATTTTTCTCCGGATTCTTTCTCTGTTTTCCTATATCTATTGATATATACAATCCTCAGGAAAAACTGGTCGCATTTTTTTCGCCTTTAATCCGTTGGACAGGAATTCATATTTTCAGTTTAGATAAACCTTTCACAGCAGAGCTGCTCTCCGACTCTACCGGATTGTATATTTTTTCCTTCTTGTTGTTATTGTTTTCCTTTATTTTCGGCTGGATATGGACAAAATATGGTACTTCCGATTACAGAAAACTCAAATATATATTGATTGTTTTTCTGAGTTATTATCTTTCCCTCGTTCTTTTTATTTATGGAACCAACAAATTGTTTAAGGTTCAGTTTTACCTTCCGGAACCGAATACATTATTTACTCCTTTGGGTTATTTATCTAAAGATATTTTATTTTGGAGTACTATAGGAAGTTCTTATTCTTATAATATAATCATGGGGTTGGCCCAAATTATTCCAGCTTCCCTCCTTCTGTTCAGAAGAACCCGGATCATAGGAGCGGCAGCCGGAGTCATTCTCTTTATTAATATCGTGATTATTAATTTCACGTATGATATTTCCGTTAAGGTATTTTCTTCTTTTTTATTATGTATAAGTATTTACATTGCTCTTCCCCTTTTCAAAACCATATTTTTACAGTTTTATAAAGGTATTCCATATCATTATCCGGAATGGTATCCGAAGTGGAAAAACAATCGTCAGATTCTCTTTTATTCAATTAGTAAAACATTGTTGATTGGTGCTATCTTATTCTATAGTTTCTTTACTTATTTCAAATCCGGAATTTTTAATGGTGACAATGCTCCTAAAAGTCGTTTGTTTGGTGCTTATCTTGTAACAATTCCTTCCCGAAATGAAAAAACTTCTTCTGTAAAACGATTTTTCTTTCATAGTAAAGATTATTTTATTATCCAAAATGAAAATGATGAGCTTACAGACTATAAAATTACAGATATGGATAATTACCGGCTGGTAGTTCAGGACTATGATAAAATCAATTATTTTTTACATTATACGTTTTCTGCTGATTCTTTAACTATATCCGGAAAATTAGAATCTGATTCCCTGAATGTTACAGGAATTAAGATAAATCTGAAAACTCTTCCTCTCTTGCAAAACAGTTTCATTTTTCCATAGATGGTATTAAGGAGTAATTGAATTTTGTTAATGTAAAACGTAAGACTTTTTCTAACTTCTTTCTTCTCACTTCTAACTTAAAAAAGGCTGCCTTGAAAAAATCCAGACAACCTTTTTAAAATATTTTAATTTACTACTGATCTTTATCTTTCAATCAAAATATCTCCAGTCATTTCCTTTGGAATCGGTAACCCCATAAGAGTAAGAATGGTGGGAGCTATATCTCCTAATTTTCCCTGATGAAGTTTATAAGATTTGTCATCCACAATAATAAACGGAACAAGATTGGTAGTATGTTGGGTATTGGGTGAACCGTCTTCATTTTTCATTTTGTCGGAATTTCCATGGTCAGCAATAATAAGGGTGATGTATCCGTTTTCCAACGCTGTTTTACAAATTTCCCCGGCACATTCGTCCACTACTTCTGCTGCTTTTACTCCCGCTTCAAAAACTCCGGTATGCCCTACCATGTCCGCATTGGCGAAATTCAAACATACAAAATCCGTTTCTTGCTTTTTCAATTCCGGAATAATGGCATCTCTGATATCGTAAGCCGCCATTTGTGGTTTCAAATCATAGGTTGGAACATCTTTCGGTGATGGTGCTAATATACGTTTTTCCTTCTCAAATACTTTTTCTTCTCCTCCGGAAAAGAAGAATGTAACATGCGGATATTTTTCTGTTTCTGCAATCCGTATTTGTTTTAAGCCTTCATTGGCAATGACTTCTCCAATGGTATTTTTAATAATATCTTCCCGGAAAATAACATGAATGTTTTTAAATGTTTCATCATATTCGGTCATCGTTACGAAATATAGATCCAGTTTTTTCATTCCTACTTTCGGATGATCGTTCTGGGACAGAACATCTACAATCTCTCTCGGACGGTCTGTCCTAAAATTGAAACAAATTACTACGTCTCCTTCTTGTATTTTTGCTACCGGTTGGTTATTTTCTGTAACTATGATTGGTTTAAGGAATTCATCGGTGACACCTTCATTATAAGATTGTTGAATAGCAACCAAAGGATCTGAGGTGAGATTTCCTTCTGCATTAACTATTGTATCATAGGCTATTTTTACTCTCTCCCAACGTTTATCTCTATCCATTGCATAATATCTTCCCACAATGGAAGCCAATTTTGCATTACTTTCTTTGCAGAATTCCAATGTTTCTTTTATGAATCCTTTCCCACTCTGCGGATCGCAATCTCTTCCATCTGTAAAAGCATGAACAAAAACATCTGCCACCTGTGCAGCATTTGCCGCTTCTACTAACGATTTTAAATGAGAAATATGGGAATGAACTCCTCCATCGGACACTAATCCTATGAAGTGAACCGGTTTATTATTGGTTTTAGCATATTCAAAAGCTTTATTCAGTTCTTCTTCATTTCCTAATGTTCCGTTTTCAACTGCTAAATTGATCTTGGTTAAATTTTGATATACTACTCTTCCTGCACCTAAATTCATATGCCCTACTTCAGAATTTCCCATTTGTCCTTTTGGTAATCCTACATCCAATCCGTAAGTGATTAGAGTTGTATTGGAATATTTTTGAAAACAACTATCCATAAATGGTGTATGGGCCTGGTCTATTGCTGAAACACTTTTATCTTTAGCAATTCCCCATCCATCTAAAATCATTAAGATTACTTTTTTGTTCATTTTGTTTCGTTATTTTTTGCAAAATTACTCTATTTTTATATCTTACATCTTGTTTTGCTATACTAATTTCTATGATTTTTACTAGCATCAGCTAATTAAAATAAAAAAGGACTTAATTCCTTAAGTCCTTTTTTGATAGTGATTTTATAGTAGAAAATTATTCAACTGTTACAGATTTGGCAAGGTTCCTGGGTTGGTCTACATTGGCTCCTCTTAATATTGCTATGTAATAGGCTAATAATTGAAGGGGAACGGAAGCCAGAATTGGAGTAAAGCATTCTGATACATCCGGAATTTCAATGGTTTCTGTTACCATATTTTTCACTTGCGTGTCTCCTTCTGTTGTTATTGCGATTACTTTTCCTTTTCTTGAATTTATTTCCTGAATATTACTTACAATTTTATCATAATATTCTGTTTTTGGAGCAATAACCACTACAGGCATATTTTCATCAATCAAAGCAATAGGTCCATGTTTCATTTCTGCTGCAGGATATCCTTCTGCATGAATATAGGATATTTCTTTGAGTTTTAATGCTCCTTCCAATGCTACCGGATAATTGTATCCTCTTCCTAAATACAAAAAGTTACTCACTTCTGCATATTGTTCCGCTATTTTTTTAACTTTCTCTTCTGTGTTTTTAATTACTTGTTCTACTTTAGTTGGAATAGCTTCCAATTCGGTAATCAGGGAATTGAATTTTTCTTTGCTAATTGTTCCTTTATGTTTAGCCAACTTTATGGCAATCATGGCAAGAACTGCTAACTGGGCAGTAAAGGCTTTGGTAGAAGCCACTCCTATTTCAGGACCTGCATGGGTATAGGAACCTGCATCTGTAAGACGCGCTATGGAAGAATCCACTACATTGCAAATTCCGTAAATGAATGCTCCTTTTTCTTTGGCTAATTTTAGCGCTGCCAAAGTATCTGCAGTCTCTCCGGACTGGGATATGGCAATAACTACATCTTTGTCTGTAATAATCGGATTTCTGTATCTGAATTCTGATGCATATTCTACTTCAACCGGAATTCTAACCAAATCTTCAATCAGATATTCTCCAACCAATCCTGCATGCCAAGAAGTTCCACAGGAAATGATGATAATTCTTTCTGCGTTTAAGAATTTTTCCTGATAGTCCCAAATTCCCGCCATCTGGATGATTCCTTCCTCCACTAATAAACGTCCACGCATGGTGTCCATAATTGATTTTGGTTGTTCATGGATTTCTTTCAACATGAAATGGTCGTATCCGCCTTTTTCGATTTCTTCAAGGCTTAGTTTTAATTCTTGGATAATCGGACTTACTTTGGTGTTATCTTTTACTTTATAGATATCCACTCCATTCAGACTGATAGTGGCCATTTCACCATCTTCCAGGTAAACGGCTTCTTTGGTGAACTCAATAAATGGAGAAGCATCCGAAGCAATAAAATATTCATTGTCTCCTATTCCTATAGCAAGCGGGCTACTCAGCCTGGCAACAACAATCTCCTTAGGTTGATCTACTTCCATAACTGCAATAGCATAAGCTCCAACTACTTCATTTAATGCCAGTCTTACTGCAGTTGTGAGATCTACTTTCTGAGTATCCTGCACATATTGAATCAGGTTTACCAACACTTCCGTATCAGTTTCACTTTTAAAGGTAAAACCTTTGGACACAAGCATAATTTTTAATGAATCGTAATTTTCTATGATCCCATTATGGATTAGTGCTATTTTTCCGTTATTGGAAAGGTGTGGATGCGAATTGTTATCGCTGGGAACTCCATGGGTAGCCCATCTTGTATGTCCCATCCCCACAGTTGCTTTTGAGAGTAAATCCTCACATTTTTCTTCTAAATCTGAAACTTTCCCTTTTGTTTTTCTTAATTCAAAGGTTTCGTTTTCATTTAATATAATTCCTGCACTATCATAGCCTCTGTATTCCAAACGCTTCAATCCGTTTATAATGATTGGATATGCTTCTTTATGACCTATATATCCGGTTATTCCACACATATAAAATAATGTTTACAATGTTAATTATAAATAAAAGTTAAAAAATAATGATCTAATTTTTACCATAAGTAATCTCCAGTCTCAACTTCTTATCATCTGTTGCTTTATTTCCATAAAACACCAGCCTGAAAGGTTGATATGCCCTTGAAGTCCGGTAATATCCGATATAACCGGATGTATTGGAAAGGAAATTCCCTAATTCTACCAATATTTCATCATTCGGAGAGTTTTTCTCTACAATATCTTTAACGTATTGAGTAACGTTTAAAGTATAATATTTCGGATCATTAGTAAAATCATATGGAGGATTGAAAGAATATCCTGATAAACTTGGATAACTTCTTAAATCCTGAATGAATTTTTTCTGTGTCAGATTATATCCGTAAATATAACTCGGTTTGGAAACGGCATCTTCAGCTAAATAGAAGTTTAGTTTTGCTCCTATAACTGCCCATCCTTTATTTTGAACGGAATCTTTAACTGCTGCTATTTGTGCATCATCTAATTTTATGTGAATGGAAGGTCCTCCCATTCCTTGTAAAAATAACTGTGATTCTCCTGTACTTGTGTCCGGATTTTGTACTTGTTGATTAAATTGACTGCTAGCTGTACTTCTGTTGTAAAAGTTATATTCTCCTACTCTTGAATTGTATACCGACCCCATGGAGAATGTGTAGGTTGTACTAACATAATCTGTATCAGAAGAATTATTCTTATACCGATAATAAGCTATTAGGCTTATGGTATTCGCAGGAAAATTAAACATGAATTTCGATGTTTCGTCTGAAGGAGAAATTCTTATTCCTTTAAAATATTGTGTAAATTGTGAGTTATCACTTAACTCAGCACTTCCGTTTTTATTAAAAAAGTTTTGTTTAAAATAATTAGCATCCAGTTTAAACCGGTATCCCGGTGTGGTTGCCTCTGTAATAACTTTTCCGTTACTGTCTTTTACTGTAACGCTGGTTACCGAATCACTTATAGTGGCTGTTCCTAACAAATCTCCTACACTAATGAATTTATTGGAATAAAATTCTGATTCGGAAGACTCCAAGTATGTATTAATTCTATTAATATTCATTCCCATTGTCATTCCTCTATTTCCTAAGTAGGATGTATAAAGAACCGGATATTTAGTAATATACCGGATGTTTCCGCCTGAAAGGGTTATTTGCTTTACTGTTGATACGGATGAATTATATGCCGGATAAATAGCCACTACAACTGAATCCACTTCCTGAATGGTTCCTTGAATTGCATCAGAAGAACTGAGCCTGACTTGTGTATTGAATGATGCTTTAGATTTTCCAAAAATATTATCTTCATAAACCCCTACCAGTCCGTTAACCAGTGTGGTATAATCTGCCCTGATGGTATCACTATTGGAAACATTATATGCTACCAAGTCAACATAGGCTTTATTTCCTCTAGATTTATCCGGAATAAGGTTTGCTCCGATATCTGTATCATCTTTTTCACAGTTCAACAAAAAAGTTATTGATACAAAACTTACTATCAATAACTTTACTCCGTATTTAATATTTTTCATATATTCTTTACTCTTGAATATTTATTTCTTTGGTGTCCTGATAAATCTCCTCTACATTTTCATTTTGAAGAAAATCAAACTTGGGATTATCCAGTACATTAAATAAATCTTCCAATTCATCCAATAAAGTTTCTTCTCCTTTTACTACTGCATCAGAATCCTTCATTGCCTGTTTTATGAGGCTAATGTAAGAATTATTGGTAAGATGAGGCAATGTATTTGTTTTAATATTATCAAACTCTAAAATGTCTTTTAAGTTCTTACTAAACATTCCTCCGTCTCCCTGATTATATATCGAAGTAATTATTTTTATATCACTGAAAAAAGCATCATTACTATAAATCGTTCTCAGATATATCGGTAAAAAACTGGACATCCATCCATGTACATGAATTACATCCGGAACCCAGTTTAATTTCTTTATTGTTTCCAATACTCCTTTTGTAAAGAAAACCGCTCTTTCATCATTATCTTCAAACCAATGGTTTGATTCATCCTGATAAAGAGCTTTTCTTTTGAAATATTCCTGATTTTCTATGAAATATACCTGCATCCGCTCACCGGGAAGAGAAGCTACTTTTATCACCAACGGTTGATCCAGATCGTTGATAATCAAATTCATACCTGATAATCTGATTACCTCGTGGAGCTGAAACCTCCTTTCGTTTATTAAACCGAATCTTGGCATAAAAATTCGTACATCATTTCCCTGTGCAAACATTTGCTTGGCTAAGTTGTACACTCCTGATGAAATAGGATTCTCATTAAAATAGGGAACTAATTCAGAAGTTACATGAAGTATTCTTTTTGAACTCATTGACCAATTTGTAAACTGATATTAAATGCAAAGGTACAAAAAATTAATCAAATGTAGTAAGTTTGCATTTTAAAAGTATGATATTTGTCATCAAATTCAAAACACTATGCTAGTACTAAAAAGCAGGCAGGAAGTGGCCGATTTTGTAGAATCTGTTAAATCTAAAAAGTTAACACTCGGGTTTGTTCCCACTATGGGTGCATTGCATGAAGGACATCTCTCCCTGATAAAAAGATCAATTGAAGAAAACCAATATACTCTTTGCAGTATTTTCGTTAATCCTACCCAGTTTAACAATGCAACAGATCTGGAAAAATATCCCCGGACAGAAGAAACCGATATGGAAAAACTAAAATCCATCGGATGTGATGCCGTTTATTTGCCCAGAGTTGAAGATTTATATCCTTCAGGAGTAGAAAATGATCCGATCAATTTAAACGGACTGGATGTTGTAATGGAAGGAGCTTTTCGTCCCGGACATTTTCAGGGAATGGCTACCGTAGTAAAACGTTTTTTCTTGCAGGTTCAGCCTACCAGAGCTTATTTTGGGGAAAAAGATTTTCAGCAACTACAGATTATCCGCCAAATGGTAAAAGAAGAAAATTTACCCCTAGAAATTGTAGGAGTTCCTATCATTCGGGAAAAAAGCGGATTAGCCATGAGCTCCAGAAATATGAGGTTATCTCCGGAATTCAAAGAAAAATCTCTATTTATATATCAAACCCTGCTAAAAGCGAAAGAATTGTCAGATTCTCAATTATCTCCTAAACAAATCATCCATAAAATAGAACAATTGTACATAAATTCTGATTTAAAACTGGAATATTTCACCATAGCGGAAGAGCAAACACTTCAACTTCCTGAAAAATTTGAAGAAAACAAACATTACCGGGCCTTTATAGCTGCTTATGCAGGAGATATCCGGCTAATCGATAATATCCAACTAAGATAAATTTAAAAAATAATATATTTGCATTTTAAAAGCATAAATACAAAACCAAATAATGTTTATTGAAGTTTTAAAATCAAAAATCCACAGGGTAACCATAACCGGTGCTGAATTGAATTACATAGGAAGTATCACTATTGATGAGGATCTAATGGATGCCGCAGGAATGATTCCTGGGGAAAAAGTGAGCATTGTAAACATAAACAATGGAGAACGATTTGAGACTTACATCATCACTGGTAGCAGAGGATCAGGAGAAATTACACTTAACGGTCCAGCTGCAAGAAAAGTACAAAAAGGAGATATCATTATCATCATTTCTTATGCTCTGATGGAACCGGAAGAAGCTAAAAAGTTTCGTCCAACCATTATATTTCCCAACGAAAAAACCAATCATCTTGAGTAAAAAACTACAACCCTGTTGTGAATAAAAGACTAAAAAACATTCTTACTGTTATCATTTCCTTATTTATTGCCGGAGGACTTATGTTTCTGGTATCCAGAAGTCTGGGAGGTGATTTCATTGAAAAAACCGTATCGGTTGTAAAAAGAGCCAATTACCTCTGGATTGGAATTTCTGCCATATTTGGTATTGGAGCCTACTGGATAAGAGCTATACGATGGAAATTGCTATTGGAACCTATGGGGTATAAAATCAGTAGTTCCAATTCCTTATGGGTGCTTTCCTTTGGATATTTTCTCAATCTCGGAATTCCCAGAATGGGAGAAATAGGAAGAGCTACTGCTCTCCAAGCTGTAGAAGAAGTACCTTTTTCCAATTCTTTTGGAACCATAGTTACAGAAAGAATCATTGACTTATGTTTTATGATTCTGTTTCTTATTCTTGCTTTAACATTCAATTATTCTTCTATTCTTTCTTTTTTTGATATATTAGGAAAAAATAACCAACCTGTAGAAGAAAAAAGTTACACTTTATATTATATAGTGGCTGGCACTTTTATTATATTAGGAATTCTGTTTTTTATTTTCCGAAAAAAAATAATGCAACTTTCTCTGGCAAAAAAGATTAACCTTATAGCAAAAGGAATTCTAGCCGGACTGATTTCTGTTTTTAAATTAAAACAGCGTAGTAAATTTATCCTGCTTTCCTTTGGAATATGGATTTGTTACTTTTTTGCTGCTTATTTTGTTGTGTTTGCCTTGCCTGAAACTTCATTCATTCCTATACAAACTGGATTTTATTTGCTGGCTGTGGGCACTCTGGGAATGTTGGTTCCTGCTTCCGGAGGAATCGGAGCTTATCATGGAGCTATGATGATCGGATTCTCTGCTTTATTTTTAAGCATGGGAAAACCCGCACATGAAGGTAAGGAAGTAGGTTATTCTTATGCTCTTCTTTCCCACGGATTACAAATGGTTATTATGGTTGTAATGGGACTGATTTCCATTCCTATATTAGCAAAAAACAAGAAAAAAAAGGATTACTAAAAAATTCATTCTCCTCCTCACAAAGTTTATTTTTGCTAAAAATCAGAAATAATTCTCAACTCAAACATATATTTCTCCTTATTTTTGTATAAATAAACGCACTAAAAATTTTACCAAATAAAATTATGAAAACAAAAAAAGTAATTGCTTTGCTAAGTAATGATTTTGAGGATCTGGAACTTTGGTATCCGGTCTTACGGCTTCGTGAAGCAGAAGTAGAAGTAACATTGACAGGAGAGAAAAAGGATGAAAAATATATTGGGAAATACGGAGTTCCCACAATTTCAGAAGCTTCTTATCTGGATATAGATTATACTCAATATGACGGAATTCTGGTTCCTGGAGGATGGTCACCGGATTATCTGAGACGGATTCCAAGAATATTAGAAATGATCCGGTATTTCGACAAGGAAAAGAAACCTATCGGACAAATATGTCATGCAGGATGGGTATTGATTTCCGCAGGCATTTTAAATGGTGTGAATGTTACCAGTACTCCGGGAATCAAGGATGATATGACCAATGCCGGAGCTATCTGGCACGATACGGCCGTAATTACTGACGGACATATAATATCCAGCAGGCGTCCTCCTGATCTTCCTGAATATTTGCCTGAATTTTTAAAGGTATTGTTAAAATAAATCAACTAAAAAAAGCTGTCTCTGAGAGACAGCTTTTTATGTATAAAACTTTTGTTTTTATTCTGCTGCAGGTTGTTCTCCAGCTCCTTCTTCCACATGTCCTTCTGATTCATCTTCATCTGCTGCTCCGGCTTTCACATTACGTGAAGTTCTCACCGCTGCAACAACTGTATTGTCTGGGTGTAAGATCTGGAAATTCTTTTTCTCTATTTTAGAAACTTCAAATTTATTTCCTACATCTAAACCGGTTACATCTACTACGATTTCATCAGGTAGATTTGCAGGAAGTGCTTTTACTTTTAATTTTCTTAAATTAACACGTAAAACTCCTCCTCTCACTACTCCTTTTGCACGTCCTGTCACAATCACAGGTACTTCCATTGTTACCTGTTTTTCCGGATTCAGCTCATAAAAGTCTGCATGGATAATTCTGTCTGTTACCGGATGGAATTGCACATCCTGTAAGATTGCCTGAGTTTTTTTACCGTCTATTTCTAAAGTAACTGTGTGTGCTTCGGGAGTATAAACCAAGTTTTTAAAACTTTTTTCATCTGTAGAGAAGTGTAATACTTCTTTTTCTCCATAAACAACACAAGGAACTTTTTCAGCATTACGTAAGGTTTTTGATGAATTTTTACCTACGCTTTCTCTTTTTTCTCCTTGAATTGTAATTGATTTCATATAAATATGTTTACATTATAAATTTCGAACTTATTGATGCTCTATTATGTACCAGGTTCATTACTTCCCCGAATAGAGGGGCGCAAGTTAACACTTTTATTTTACTTATGGAAGTATTTTTCAATGGAATTGAATCGGTTACAATAACTTCTTCCAGTTTTGAATCTTGGATCCTTTCATATGCACCTCCGGAAAATACCGGATGAGTTGCCATAGCGCGTACACTGAGAGCTCCGGCATCCATAATAATATCGGCTGCTTTTGCTAATGTTCCGGCTGTATCTATCATATCATCTACCAGAATCACATTTTTTCCAGTTACATCCCCAATCAATGTCATGAAATCCACATTATTGGCCTTTTTCCTTTCTTTATAACAAATAACCACCTCTGCATTCAGATAACTGGCATACGTTCTGGCTCTTTTTGCACCTCCCATATCCGGGGAAGCAATGGTGAGGTTATCTAAGTTTAAAGATTTTACGTATTCAATAAAAATAGTAGAGGCAAATAAATGATCTACCGGAATTTCAAAAAATCCCTGAATCTGGTCTGCATGTAAATCCATCGTCATTACACGGGTTGCTCCGGCAGCACTCAAGAGATTTGCCACCAATTTAGCTCCAATCGGAACTCTCGGCTTATCCTTCCTGTCCTGGCGGGCTAATCCAAAATAAGGAATTACTGCGGTAATCTTATCTGCTGATGCTCTTTTTGCAGCATCAATCATCAATAACATTTCCATCAGATTGTCTGCCGGTGGAAAAGTGGAGCCTATAATAAAAACTCTGGATCCTCTTACAGATTCTTCTAAACAAGGCTGGTACTCCCCATCACTAAAATCAAAGAAACTCATTTTCCCAAGTGGCATTCCATAATTTTGTGATATTTTTTCCGCTAAAGCGATACTTTCCCTAATTGAGAAAATATGGACTGGTTGACTCATTTATATTAGTTAAAATAGTTTCTGGATATAAGTGGCGTAAATTTATAATTTTTTTATAAATCTGTAACAAAAAAACTGAACAAAAATTTGTTCAGTTTTTATCTTTTACATAGTTTATTTTATGTTATGGAAACGTAACTCCCTGATGGGTATTAGGATTTACCTGAGGTAAGTTGGATCCATATTTTCCGTTAATGGCTTTTATAAATTCATTGGCAATAAAGGCATATCCTCTACTTGTCGGATGTACTCCATCTAAAGAAAATGCTCCTCCCGTAACAAAGGTACTGCTATAATTCACTCCATTATAAGTTATTCCTGATTGAGTGTGTAATTTTACCATTAGGGAATTTATATCTACAAAAGCCAAATTATACTGGTCTGCCAAGCTTTTAATAATACCATTGAATGTTTCGGTTGCTGTAGCTACATTGGCCACTTCAGTTAAACTTAGCACCCATTTATCTTCCAAAGGATAGGTGACTCCGTTAACAGCTAGCTGGGCCGGAACTCCATTACTAATAGCAGTTGTATTAGGTTTACCTAAAATAGAACTAGTTGTCAGAACTACATAATCACCACTAGTAGCCTGTCTGGATTGTCCGTAAAGTGTACCATACAAACTTGCTTGCTGAGCCGGGGTACCTTGTGCCTGTAACACAGTAGTAATCTGCGCCCCTATATTTTGTAAGTCTTTATCTTTAATCAGTACCGGATTGGCTTGAGTAGCCGAATACACTACTTTTCTTTCCGGGTGTCCTAAATAATCAAATACTGCATTCAATTGTGCAAATGCTGCATTCAATTCATTTATCTGGTTTGGATTGGTAGCTGTAAGGCTTTGAGGAGTCAATGCATTGTAAGGTACCGTTGTAAAATACGGAATACTGGTTACATCCGGAATATTTGCTACAATTCCTTTAGCTCCATTCGCAGTTAATCCCTGAATCAATGTTGTATAGGCAGCTTGGAAAGTTCCTGTGGGAGTAATTGGATCTGAACCATCTCCTCCTGAAGTAGCATATCCTAATACATCATTGTTTCCTATCCATAGGGAAAAGAAAGTTGGATTTTGAGCTACACCATCTGCTAAAACAGTGGTAGTAGCACTGGAAGCAAACCGAACAAAATAAGGATTTGCTGTTACAGGATTAGTGATTAGTCCTGCTGGATTCCCATAACCCGGAGCTACTAAGTGATATGATTTTGCTCCTGGAATTCCCATATTCTGATAAGGTCCTTGTGAATAAATATTGGCTAGTGTAGTTGTTCCTGTCCCACTGGCGGTTACCGGAGCTAAACTTCCGTTTACTACTGCTAATACCAGTTTATTAGGTTTAAGTATTGAAGGAATTCCACCTAATTCGTCCGCCATTAGAGGAATTTTAAAATCACCTCCTCCAGCACGTTTCATTTGTTCTGCCAATATAGCCGGATAGGAATTCTGTTGCCCAGAAATATATAAAGCATCATCCATATAACCTGAAGTTAATGAATTCCCTAAGGCTACATATTTGGAAAAATCAGCTCCTCCCGGTTGTACTACTACATCAGATACATCATCATCATTACAAGATATACTTAATGCAAAAAAGCTAACTAATATGGGTAATATATATTTTTTCATTTTCCTTGTTTTAACTTTAAAAATTTAATTATTTAAAATGGATTCCATGTTACTCCGAATCCGATCATATAGCTGTGTAGTTTTGCATCTCCATAGAAGTTATAAAATTCGTTGGCCACTCTTCTTTGCTGACCTACATAATACATACCTGTTAAATCCAACATTAATTTATTGTTAAAGAAACTGTACCCTATACCTGCTGTAACTGCATTATTATCTGTACTCGGTGTTTCCGGATTCCAATAAGCATCTTTCACAGGTGACTGGTCATAGTAATATCCTAGGCGAAGAGCTAGTTTATCAGTAGCCATATATTCCGTTCCAACTCTAAAAGTATTAGATGTCATATAATCTTTAGGAGACTCAGAAATGGTTTTATCATAGGGATCGTTTCCAACATGGTTCTGTTCAAAGTCAAATACTAAATACTTATATCTTTCCCATCCCTGAACATTCCAGTCAGCAGATACCGACCATCTTGGTGTAACTCTATAGGTTAATCCTAAAGTAAATTCAGACGCCAGAGGTAAAGTTGCATTAAACCGGTCATTTGCTGTAGTAAACAAAGCACTTCCAATTAAAGAAGAAGGAACATTGAACTCAGCTTTTCCATTTACTGCTTTCATATCTACTTTTGAACGATATGCAATACTCACATCTAAATCTTTAGTTGGTTTAAAGTACATCCCCAGGTTAAACCCGTTTCCGGTAGCATTATCATCCGTCAGCTTCATACTACCATTAACTGCTGATATGGATTTTTGTAAATCTACACTTCCTACTGCGTATATATATCCTACCCCGACACTAAACCAATCGTTAAATCGATAAGCAACCATAGGCTGAATGAAAAAAGACTTAAGTTCTATTTTGGTAACTAAATCCTGACCTGCCCAATTCTTTCCCCAATCTATACTACTACCGAAAGGAGTGGTAACACTAAGTCCGACAGAAAATTTATCAGTGACTTTATATGTCGCATCAAAATATATAGGGGTACTAACCGGATTATCCGTTTCATGTTTATATAGGGTCTCCTTATTCTGATATTCAGCTGTTCCAAACACTCCAAAGCCTCCTGCTGATATACTCAGTTTCGCAGGAATAAATGTTATTGCTCCCGGGTTAAAAAAAGCAACACTGGCATCACGGGTATGGGCACTGGTGTGCGCCATGGCGGCCTGTCTTACTCCTTGAAGGGAAACCCTGAATCCTCCTGCCTGCAAAAGCGTGAATGTAGTTATAAGATAGGTTAATAAAAATACTGTTTTCTTCATAATTTTATTTTTCTAGTTTTAACATATTAACAAATCTATTGGAATTTTAATTTATTTTTAATATTGGATTTTTCTTATTTTTTATTATGATAATCTACATTAAGATTATAAAACACCTATTTCACTAAATATTCTGAATATTAGAACATTAAATATTTTTTTTAATTTAATTTAGATTAAATACAAATAATTCCTATATTTGCCAAAACATACTATTTCAAAATTATGCTCACCCAGCTCTCCCTTTCAATACTAAAGCCTACTCAGAAAGCCAAAGTTGTAGGTTTTGCAGAGGAAAATATCCCTACAAAAATTTTAGAAATGGGAATTGTTCCCGGAGTATCTGTCAAACTAAAACGCCAGGCTCCCTGGAATGGTCCTTTATACCTTGAATATGGTAAAGAGAAAAGTACTATCATGTTACGAAAAGAGGAAGCACGTAATATATTGATAGAACTGGAGTAACACAAAAAATGAATACCAAAACGATAGTTCTTGTAGGCAATCCCAATTCAGGAAAAACTACTCTTTTTAACCAATTGAGCGGGTTGCATCAGAAAACAGGAAATTATCCGGGAATTACGGTTGAGAAAAAAAAGGGAAAATTCACTTATAAAGGAATCAGTTATAATCTGATTGATCTTCCCGGAACTTATAGCCTTTGCCCTTCTTCTGCTGATGAGGAAGTTGTATTAAATGCCTTATCTAATCATTCAAATCCTGATTATCCTGATTTTATTGTAGTTGTCGGAGATGTTCATAACATGAAAAGAAGTCTTTTTTTATATGAACAAATCAAAGATTTAAAACTCCCTACCATTTTTGTTATCAATCAAATAGATGATATTGAAAAAGAAGGGATTTTAATCCGGGAAGAAAATATTCCCCGCTATTTTAACACTCCTGTAATTTTAATGAGTTCCCGGAAAGGAATAGGGATTACAGAATTAAAAAATGCTATTGCTAACGGAATCCAAAAATATCCTGAACAGACTTTTCATTACTCTAATGAATACAAAGAGGCTGTTGAGGAACTAAAAAAGGAGTTTGATCTGGATGACTATTTAGCCTGGTTATTTCTAACTCAGGCAAAAACCGATATTATTCCTGAAAAATACAGAGATAAAATTAACGAAATCACTAAAAAATATAAATTAATCCCTAAAAGACTACAACTTAAGGAAACCATTGCCCGACATCAGCATATTGATGAATTAGTTGAAAATATAGTTTATAAAGATCCCACTTATCAAACCCTGACCAATAAGTTAGATAAAATTGCGACTCATCATTTTTGGGGTTATGTACTGTTTTTTTGTATTCTATTTTTAATCTTCCAAGCCTTGTTTTATTTGTCTGGATATCCTCAGGACTGGATCGAAGGAATTTTTGCAGACAGCAGTGAATTCCTATCCAATCATCTTCCCAAAGGTCCTGTTTCAGAACTTATTGCCAACGGTATCTTACCAGGAATCAGTGGAGTGGTTGTTTTCGTTCCACAAATTGCTATTTTATTTTTCTTTTTATTATTAATGGAAGAAAGTGGTTATATGGCACGGGTGGTATTTCTTATGGACCGATGGTTTAAACCTTTGGGTCTCAGCGGAAAAAGTGTAGTTCCTTTACTTTCAGGAGCAGCTTGTGCTATTCCGGCAATCATGTCTGCACGAAATATCGAAAATGCAAAAGAACGATTGATTACTATATTGGTTACACCTTTTATCACTTGTTCCGCACGATTACCTGTTTATTCCATCATCATTGCTTTAATTATCCCAAAAGGAAATGGATTTTTTAATCATCAGGGAACTGTTATGATGATCATGTATCTTCTGGGCGTACTTATGGCTTTCATAGGAGCCGCCCTGGCCAACAAACTGATTAAATCCCGTTACAAAAGTTATCTGATTTTGGATATGCCTAATTACAAAGTTCCTTTCTGGAGAAATGTATTTTACGGTTTATTTGAAAAATCCTGGAGCTTTGTTGCCAACGCCGGAAAAATAATAGTAGCTGTAAGTGTGATTCTATGGGCTTTAGGAACTTACGGGATAACAAGGAATAAAGAAACTCAAAAAATAAATTATCTGACAGATGTTCCTTTGGAACATTCTTATTTAGGTAAATTCGGAAAAACTATTGAACCTATATTTGAACCTTTAGGTTATGACTGGAAAATAGACATTGGTATCCTTTCTTCTTTCGCTGCCCGTGAAGTATTTGTTGGAACCATTGCTTCCATTTACAGTCTGGAAGATGATGGTGGAGAAAACCTGAGGTTAAAAGAACTCATGAAAAAAGATATAAACCATAACACAGGAGAACCTACCTTCAATTTCGCCACAGGAGTTTCCATCTTATTATTTTATGCCTTTGCTATGCAATGTGTCAGCACTTTAGCTATTGTGAGGAAAGAAACCAACTCCTGGAAATGGCCGGTTATCCAATTATTTGCTATGACGGGGATTGCTTACATTCTAGCCTTGCTTGCTTATCAGTTCCTTAAATAATCTCAAAACTGATTGGTCGTCAACAGCACTAAAGTACAAGCTTCTTCTACCTCAATATTTTGTTCTCTGGCCAATTTTTCAAATTCAGGATCTTCTGTTCCCGGATTAAATACAATTCTTTTAGGGTGTAAAGACAAAATATAATCATAATACTCTTTCTGTAAAACAGGATTCAGATAGATAGTGACTGTATGAATATCTTTATATTCTTTCCTTTCCTTTGAAAAAGCAACATCTCCTATCTTGCCTACCCTGTTTCCTATAGCTACAACAGGATGATTATGATCTCGTAACATTCTTACAGCCTTATTACTATACCTGTCAGGATTTTCTGACGCTCCCAGCACCAACGTTTTTTTCATAACTTAACTATATATAAAACAATAAAATATACTGAAAAATTAATGCCAAAAAATTATTTTTCATCATTAACTGTTATTCATAATTACTGCAATAAAGAATGAAATTGATAAAACATTAACCTATATTAATGTTTTTAAATATGACAAATATCATGTTTGTGGTAATTTTATATATTTGAAAAACTCAAATGAATAAAAAATAAATTTTGTACAATCTAATAAACCAAACTATATTTTGAATTACACAAAAAGGTTCAATAACATTATTGAACCTTTTTTTCGTTAAAACGGATATATCTTAAAATATATTTCACATTGAATATCCGAATTACAAAAGATAAGTTCTCACTTTTTAAAAACGAAGTTATGATATTACTTTTTTATTAAATTAATATACAAATTATTTGCTTTTCTACACTAACTCTTATTATATTTGGCAAAAACCAATCTATATTTATTATGCAAAAAATAAAAGTACTCAATCCGGTAGTAGAAATGGACGGAGATGAAATGACAAGAATCATCTGGAAATTCATCAAAGACAAATTAATCCTACCTTACTTAGATATTGATCTAAAATATTTTGATTTAGGAATGGAAAACAGAGACAAAACCAATGACCAGGTTACCATTGACTCTGCCGAGGCCACCAAAAAATACAACGTTGCTGTAAAATGTGCAACCATTACTCCTGATGAAGCCCGCGTGAAAGAATTCAACCTGAAAAAAATGTGGAAATCCCCTAACGGAACTATCCGTAACATTGTAGGAGGAACCGTTTTCAGAGAACCCATCATCATGAGTAACGTTCCCCGTTACGTTCAGGGATGGACCCAACCAATCGTTATTGGGCGTCATGCCTTTGGAGATCAATATAAAGCTACCGATGTAGTTACCAAAGGGCCCGGGAAACTAACTATGACCTTCACTCCCGAAAACGGAGAACCTCAAACCTGGGAAGTGTATGATTTCAAATCGGATGGAGTAGCTTTATCCATGTATAACACTGATGAATCCATCAAAGGATTTGCACACTCTTCTTTCCAGATGGCTTTAACCAAAAAATGGCCTTTATACCTGTCTACAAAAAACACCATCTTAAAAGCTTATGATGGAAGATTTAAAGATATATTCCAGGAAGTTTACGAAAACAACTACAAATCCAAATTTGAAGAACTAGGAATTACCTACGAACATCGCCTGATTGATGATATGGTGGCTTCTGCCATGAAATGGAACGGAGGATTTGTATGGGCTTGTAAAAACTATGATGGAGACGTTCAGTCCGATACCGTAGCTCAAGGATTCGGTTCTTTAGGATTAATGACTTCCGTTCTGGTAACTCCTGATGGAAAAACTGTTGAAGCTGAAGCTGCACACGGAACCGTAACCCGTCATTACAGACTCCACCAACAAAGAAAAGAAACTTCTACCAACCCGATTGCTTCCATTTTTGCCTGGACAAGAGGATTGATGCACCGGGGAAAACTGGATAACACTCCGGAAGTCGTAAACTTTGCCGAAACACTGGAACAAGTTTGTATAGACACTGTAGAAAGCGGAAAAATGACCAAAGACCTTGCCATGTTAGTAAAAGGAGATAAAATGACAAGCGATGACTATCTAAATACAGAAGCTTTCTTAGATGCTATCGACAAAGGCCTAAAAGCCAAACTGGAAAGATAATTTCATCAAATAAACTAAGTATTAATTCATTCCGGAGTTCAATTCTTTCTAATCCAAAATTGAATTCCGGATTATTTGCAAAAATCATTTTAAAATTAAATTTAAAAACTTGTTAGTTCAGAAAAAAATTGTATTTTTGCAACTCAAATTTTTAGCAAAATGAAAAAAGATATCCATCCAGACAACTATAGATTAGTTGTTTTCAAAGATATGAGCAATGAAGAAATGTTTTTATGCAAATCAACTGCAGAAACAAAAGACATCATTGAATATGAAGGAGTAGAATATCCATTAGTAAAAATGGAGATTTCCAGTTCTTCCCATCCTTTCTATACAGGAAAAGTAAAATTAGTGGATACTGCAGGAAGGGTTGATAAATTTTTCAACAAATACAAAAATTATAAAAAGTAATAATAATTACTTATATTTGATAAAACACAGACCCATTGTAAATCAATACAATGGGTTTTGATTTTGGCACAGATATTGACTTATGTAAAAGAACATTTGTAAGGTTATTAACAATAAAACTAAATTTTTTAACATACCATAACCAAACCAGAATATTTTTAATATCTTGCAGCCATAAAAATAAAATAACTATGAAAACTAAACTTTTAATTTTGTTCTTATGCTTATTTTCAATAGTAGGATTCTCTCAGGAAAAATATAAATACAGGGAAGACATTCAATCTACTGATGATAAAGTAAAAAAAGTAGAAGCATTAGTTCAACAAGAATTCGGAACTCCTTCTTCTCCGGGAATCTGGATTTCCAACAACTCCGATTACGGATTGATGATCAGAACCAAAGGAAATACATTTTCCATAAGTGCATGGCAAATCTCAGACAAAAGTGATATTAAAGCCAAAGTAGAAAGATTAATGGCAAAAGTGAAACCCGCACTATAAAAAGTAAATTATAATTCAAAAAAATAAATGAAACTTCAGTATTTTTACTGAAGTTTTTTTAATCCTAAAAAATATGAAATTAGATATTCTAGCCATTGGCGCCCATCCGGATGATGTAGAATTAGGTTGTGGAGGAACTCTGGCAAAGATGATTTCCCAAAATAAAAAAATCGGAATCCTAGACCTGACAAGAGGAGAATTGGGAACCCGGGGAACAGCCGAAACCAGAAAGCAGGAAGCAGAAGAAGCATCCAGAATATTGAATATTTCCATCAGGGAAAATCTGAATTTCAAAGACGGTTTTTTTGTTAATGATGAAAAACACCAACGGGAAATTATTAAAATACTCAGAAAATACCAACCGGATATCGTTTTAGCCAATGCTATTGACGACCGGCATCCGGATCATGGAAAAGCAGCAAAACTGGTATATGATACCTGTTTCCTTTCAGGACTGATAAAAGTGGAAACTTTATTGAACGGAGAATCACAAAAAGCCTGGAGACCTAAACATATCTTTAATTATATCCAGTGGAATGAAATGAAACCGGATTTTGTAATTGATATATCCGGATTTTTAGATAAGAAAATAGAAGCTTGCATGGCTTATAAAACCCAATTCTATGATCCTGATTCTAAAGAACCTGCAACTCCTATTACATCCATCAACTTTAAAAACAGCATTATTTACCGGGCGGAAAATTTAGGACGGTTAACCGGCTGTGAAACCGGAGAAGGCTTCACTTCCCCGAAATGGATCGGGTTAAAAGATTTTGACAATTTTATTTGAAAATAGAAAATCTATTTCTATATTTGCATTCCCAAAATGGTGGTCATAGCTCAGCTGGTTAGAGCGTCGGATTGTGGTTCCGAAGGTCGTGGGTTCGAACCCCATTGTCCACCCTAAAAATACGGTTTAAGAGATTTAAATCGTATTTTTTATTTTATAATTCTATCATTGCCTCCCTGATTTCTCTTTATATTTGTAATATAATAATTTAAGATAAGTCTTATGAAAAATTTGTTCTTTTCGTTTTTTCTATTTTCACTATTCAGTTTCGGACAGGTTGATTTATCTTCTTCCAATCCGAAACAAGATGTTACTTCTATTCCACCATCATTACCATCAGAGAATCTTAGAGTATTTGACACTGTTGATCAAGAAGCTATATTTACAGGAAAAAGCGGAATCTATACCTTTCTTGTTAGTAATGTGTTATATCCTCAGCAAGCCATAGGTAATAAGACAGAAGGAAAAGTAACTGTAAAGTTTATAGTTGAAAAAGACGGAAGTATTTCGGATATAAAAGTGATAGGGAAAAGATTAGGAGACGGATTGGATGAAGAAGCGATCAGGGTAGTTAGCCTAACCAGTGGAATGTGGGCACCAGCAATAAAAAATGAAATAGTTGTACGATCCTATTTTAGAGTTCCGGTAATGTTCAGGCTTCCGCCTGAAGATAAAACACCTTCTTCCCAACCGAAACAAGAAGAGAAGTATGTGACAATAGATGCTACTAATAATCCTCCACCACCGCCACCTATTCCATCAGGCCAAAACAAATCTGAAGAAGTATATGAAATAGGTAGATTTACAGGAAAAGACGGCCTCACCGCTTATAATGCAAATAACCTTGAATATCCTCAACAAGCTATAGATAATAAAATAGAAGGAACAATCATTGTAAAATTTGCAGTAGAACCTGATGGAAGCGTTAGCAATGTTAAGATAGTAGGAAATAAATTAGGATATGGATTAGATGAAGAAGCCATTACAGCTATCGAAAAAACTAGTGGATCATGGAAGCCAATAGAAATAAACGGACAGGCAGTACGTTCCTATTATAGAGTTCCTATAACTTTCAAGCTTCCACCTAAACCGAAAGTGAGAAAAACAAAAAAATAATCTTTATGAAAAATATATCGATCTTTTTTCTTATGCTGCTGTTTCCTTTATCTGGCTTCGGGCAGAAGTACGATTCCCAAATACCTTTTGGTGATAAAGGATATGCTATTGTCTGTAAAAATCATAAATGTGGAATTATAGATAAAACCGGAAAAGAAGTTGTTCCGTTAAAATATGATACTTTGATGTATTCCGATAATAAGATAATCGAGATGACTGAAGGGTGGGCAGACTACGTTGATATCAAGCATTTTGACTTATCTAAGCCACTACCAGAACCTGTTTCTCCACCATCAGAGGAATCTCCTACTTCTGATAAAACTTATATGATGGCAGACGAACTTCCTGTGTTTACAGGAGGAACAGACATCGGTTATTTCATTGGAAATAATATCCGCTATCCGCAACTAGCTGTAGAAAATGAAGTCGAGGGAAGAGTAACCGAGAAATTTGTAGTGGAAAAAGACGGAAGTGTTACGGATGTCACAACAACAAGTCAATTAGGATACGGTTTGGAAGAAGAAGCAATCCGGATGATTAAAAAAACCAGTGGATTATGGAAACCTGCCATGGCAAAAAGCCAACCAAGTCCGGACATATTACCAAGCTCCTATACGATTCAGGCTTCCCCCCAAAGAAGAACCAAAACCGGAAGAACCGGAAACAAAAAAATAATTACTTTTACTATAAAAGACAAAACTGCCCGGAAATCCGGGCAGTTTTGTCTTTTGAAACTGTTTTTGTATTATTTTTTATCTTTATCCTGACAACAGGCTTTCTCTGCTTTCGATTTCATCTCTTTCTTCATTCCTTCATATTTTTTGTACTGATCAGGAGTCAATACTGCCTTTAGCTCATTATCTTTGTCTGCCATTGTAGATTTCATTGCCTCCATTTTTGCCTTCTTATCTTCTGTACTCTTCATCAGATCCTGACCTTTATTGGCATACTTCAGATTAATGTCATAAACCGGTTGATATTGTGTATCGGTTAATGTCAACTCACTTTTCATTTTATCTGTCAGTTTTTTCGCCTGCTCTTCAGGTGTCTTATATTCCGGAACCTGCGTTGCCTGAGCTGATTGTGCTTTTGCTTGAGACATAGAAAGGAAACTACAACCTACTATCATGGTTGCTGCTAACATGTGGTGTAATGTTCTGGTTGTTTTCATATTCTTTAACATTGGTTTTTAATTTAAAGATTAATATGATTAACCCATTTCAATAAATATGCCTTACAAAATTGATATATGTTAAATAAATAATAAATTATTTGAAATAATATTTGAAATTAATTTTATTCTGTTACTTTTTTAATAATTCATGAACTAATATTCTGATTTCCATCCAAAACAAAAACCATCTTTTTAAGATGGTTTTTGTTTGTTTATTTTGTTTTATTTATTTCCTTTTTATTCTTTGGATTCGGATTCTTCTGCTTTAGGTGATTCTTTTTTTGCTTGTCCGATCACCTTAATAAGAGTATTATCTTTTTCTTGATTCAATCCGATTTGTAAAGAATCGCCTTCATGGATCACAGAACTAATGATCTCTTCCGCAATCAGGTCTTCTATATATTTCTGGATAGCCCTTTTCAAAGGTCGTGCTCCAAAGCTTTTATCCCATCCTTTTTCTATAATGAATTCTTTGGCTTCCGGAGTTAATTCCACTTTATATCCTATCTTCTCAATTCGGGAATATACTTTATCCAACTCTAAATCTATAATTTTGGATATATCTTCTCTTTCAAGATTATTAAAGACGATCACATCATCAATCCTATTCAGGAATTCAGGAGCAAAAGTACGTTTCAACGCATTTTCCAGTGTAGATTTGGCTCTTGCATCGGTAGTTGATTTCTTTGCACTGGTTCCAAAACCTACTCCATCTCCGAACTCCCTTAATTCACGGGTTCCGATATTGGAAGTAAGGATAATAATAGTGTTTCTGAAATCAATTCTTCTTCCTAAACTATCGGTAACGTGCCCATCATCCAATATTTGCAACAGGATGTTGAATACATCCGGATGGGCTTTTTCTATTTCATCCAGTAATATTACTGCATAAGGTTTTCTTCGAACTGCTTCAGTTAACTGCCCTCCTTCTTCATATCCTACATACCCCGGAGGCGCTCCTACCAAACGGGACACAGCAAATTTTTCCATGTATTCACTCATGTCAATGCGGATCAAAGCATCATCCGAATCGAATAATTCCCTTGCCATTACTTTTGCCAATTGTGTTTTACCTACTCCGGTAGATCCTAAGAAAATAAAGGTTCCGATAGGCCGGTTCGGATCTTTCAATCCGGCTCGGTTTCTCTGGATGGCTTTCACCACTTTATTCACTGCTTCATCTTGACCAATGATTTTTCCTTTCATCAGGTCTTTCATCTGAGCCAATTTCTGAAGCTCTCCTTCTGCCACTCTGTGCACCGGCACTCCGCTCATCATGGAAACCACTTCTGCTACATTGTCTTCCGTCACTATTTCCCTGTGTTCTCTGGAGGATTTTTCCCATTCCCTCTGTGCACTTACCAGCTTAGCCTCTATTTCTTTTTCTGTATCTCTTAATTTTGCTGCTTCTTCGTATTTCTGGCTTTTAATTACTTTGGTTTTCTGCTCTCTTATTTTTTCCAAATCCTTCTCATAAGTCAAAATTTCCTGAGGTACTTTGATATTTTTTATATGTACGCGAGAACCTGCTTCATCCAACGCATCTATTGCCTTATCGGGTAGGAATCTATCGGTAATATAGCGGGTAGTGAGGGTAACACACGCCTTAATTGCATCATCTGTATAAGCTACATTGTGATGTTCTTCGTATTTGTCTTTTATCTGATTGAGGATAATTACTGTTTCTTCCGGCGAGGTTTGTTCTACCATCACTTTCTGGAAACGTCTTTCCAATGCTCCATCTTTTTCTATATACTGACGATATTCATCGAGTGTAGTTGCTCCAATACATTGAATTTCTCCTCTTGCTAATGCCGGCTTGAACATGTTGGATGCATCCAGAGAACCGGTAGCTCCTCCTGCTCCTACAATCGTATGAATTTCATCTATGAAAAGAATGATATCTGAATTTTTTTCCAGTTCATTCATAATCGCCTTCATTCTTTCCTCGAATTGTCCTCTGTATTTGGTTCCGGCCACCAAACTCGCAACATCCAGAGTAACTACTCTTTTGTTGTATAATACCCGTGATACTTTCTTTTGGGTAATCCGTAATGCCAAGCCTTCTGCTATTGCAGATTTTCCTACTCCCGGCTCCCCGATTAAAAGCGGGTTGTTTTTCTTTCTCCGGCTTAATATCTGGGAAACTCTTTCAATTTCTTTTTCCCTTCCCACTACAGGGTCTAATCTTCCTTCCAGAGCTGCTATTGTTAAATCTCTTCCGAAATTATCCAATACAGGAGTCCTACTTTTGGCCTGACCACTTGCAGGTTTAGCGGGTTCATACTGACTTCCCTCGTTTCCTCCGTCATCTTCTGAATATTCTGCAGAAGGTTGATCCGGAAAATCTTCCTGAAACTGAAACCTGTATTCTTCCCTAACAACGTTTGCGTCTACATTGTATTTTTTAAAGATTTGAGTAACCGGATCACTTTCAATCCTTAGTATGCATAGCAACAAATGAATGGCCTGAATTTCCGGACTGCGGAATAATTTAGCTTCTAAAAAGCTGGTTTTTAATGCTCTTTCTGCGGCCTTTGTAAATGGAATATTGTTCCTGTCTACTTTTATAATTGTGTTGGATGTATTAAGATTTTCTATTTGTTGTCTCAAGTCTCCTAAATCAATATTTAAACTTTGTAGTACAGTAATTGCTTTGCTATTGCCTTCACGTAATATGCCTAATATGAGATGTTCTGTACCCAAATGGTCATGACCCAATCGTAATACTTCTTCATTACTGAAGCTGATTACATCTTTTACTTGTTGTGAAAAATTCTCGTTCATGTACTTAGTATTAATTCGCTATTCTGAATTACTGCTTCTTTATACAAATTTATTTAATTCTCTTTTAATTTAGTACATTTTTCATGCCAGTTTATTTTTCGGATGTTTTGTCACTATTTCCATTTTCCCAAAAGAAATTAACTGAATTATGATTCTTCGGATTTTATAAGTTATGAACCTGATATTCTACTTAAATTTTCTTGTATAGGCAAGCATGGTATTTTTCAGAAGCATAGCCCGGGTCATAGGCCCAACTCCTCCGGGAACAGGAGTTATCCATGAGGCTTTTTGAGACACTTCCGGATAATCTACATCTCCTGCTAAATAGAAGCCTCTTTCTCTGGAAGAATCTTCTACACGGGTAATTCCCACATCAATAATAACTGCTCCTTCTTTTATCATATTTGCTTTTAGGAAATGTGGTACTCCTAAAGCAGTAATTATTATGTCTGCTTTCTGGGTATATTCTTCCAGGTTCTTTGTTCTTGAATGTGTAAGAGTTACTGTTGAATCTCCGGGATTTCCTTTTCTGCTCATCAGTATGCTCATAGGCCGTCCCACTATTCTGCTTCGTCCTATTACTACCACTTCTTTTCCTTGAGTCGGAATCTGATATCTTTCTAACATAACCATGATACCGAATGGTGTAGCCGGTAGAAAACTTTCCATTTCCAATGCCATTTTTCCAAAATTTTCAGGATGAAACCCATCTACATCTTTGGAGGGTTTAATGGCCATGATTATTTTTTCCTGATCTATATGTTTAGGCAATGGCAACTGTACAATGAATCCATCCAATGAGTCATCTTCATTCAGTTTTTTTATTTCCTGTAATAGTGCTTCTTCTGTTATGGTATCGGAAAGTTTTACCAGCGAGGATCTGAATCCTACGGCATGACAGTCTTTTATTTTATTGTCCACGTAAGTAACACTGGCTCCGTTTTCTCCCACCAATATTGCTGATAAATGCGGCGGACGATTTCCTTTTTCTACATATTGTGCTACTTCTTCTTTGATTTCCTGTTTGATTTGTTTGGATAGTTTTACTCCGTCTAAGATATTAGCCATAGTTATTTTGTTTAGATGAACAAATATAAAGAAAATTGGGTAAAAACGGTTTGTTTATACGCGAGTGATATTGAAAATTATATTGTTATTTTTTAGGGAATGTCAGGGCTTCAATCTAGCAATAACTCTTATTCCTCCATCAGGAATGATATCGCCTACTTTTGCAAGGATTTCTGTTCCTAAAGGTAGAAATACATCCATACGGGAACCGAATTTTATGAACCCGAATTCTTTTCCTGCTTGTGCCGTATCTCCTATTTCGGGATACATGACAATCCTCCTTGCCATGGCTCCGGCTATTTGCCTGAACAATATTTGCTGTCCGTTTGGGTTTTCTACTACTACGGTAGTTCTTTCATTAAGTTCGGACGATTTTTCATGCCAGGCAACCAGGAATTTTCCGGGATGGTATTTTTTGAATATTATTTTTCCGTTAACGGGATATCTGCAAACGTGCACATTGAGGGGCGACATAAATATAGATACCTGTAAACAGTTTGTTTTAAGGTATTCTTTTTCGTAGACTTCTTTTACTATTACTACTTTTCCGTCAACCGGAGCAATGATTTCATCTGATTTTGCATCATATTTTCGTACCGGATTTCTGAAAAACCATAGGATAAGTCCTAAAAAAATTAACAATGGAATAGTAATGATTAATCCCCAGTTATGTAAGAAATAACAGGATATTCCACTCAGGAATAAAAACAGGATTATGCTTACAAGTATAATGGTATTGCCTTCTCTATGGAATCTCATATTATGGTAATTATAAAATAATAGGCAAATATTGCAGGAATACAAAAAATAAAACTGTCTAAACGATCAAGTATTCCTCCGTGTCCGGGCATCAGGTTTCCTGAATCTTTTACTTTAAACATTCTTTTTAATTTGGATTCTGCAAGATCTCCTATGGGTGCAAATATAGCTATTATTATGCTTATTATAATCCAGTTTCCTCTCAATTCAGGACGAAAGTATTCTACGATGCACCCGACAATAATAGTAAATATAATTCCTCCTATCAATCCTTCTACTGATTTATTGGGTGATATTTTGGGGGCTAATTTTCTTTTTCCGAATTTACTTCCTATCAGATAGGCAAAGGTATCGCTAAGCCAGATCAGAAGAAATACAAAAAATATCTCCGGTGTTAACGGATCATTGGATGCGGGTATAACCAGACTGAGGCTAAAAGGTATTCCTAAGTATATGGAGGTAAATATCAGTTTGGCACTATCCGTAGAAAGTTCTTCTGAAAATCTGAACAAGGTTACGGTAGCCAAAATGAATAAGAGTATTAAGAATATGTTTCTCCAGTACGGAATGGTAAAACTAAAGCTATTGTAAAAATAGTCTTTGGTAAATATGTAATAAATGATTCCTGCTAAAATAAAGGTTAAGACCTTATAAAGTATACTGGAATAGCTCAGCATTCGTATTGTTTCCAATAAACAGCCTACTAAAAATAAACTGATAAGTGTATAGAGGAAATAAGTTGAGGATATTTTTACATCAAAATAGGCATAGAGAATATCTGAGAGTAAATTAGTGGTACACAGGAATATGAGTAAGACATATACTAAACCTGATAAGGTGCGGATGATTATTGTTTTCACTAATTTTAATCTTATAAGCTTTCTTCTACCAAAAGTAAATATAGTTCTTTAGCTGTTGAGGCACTGTTAAATCCCTGAATCTGCTTTCCATGTATGGATGTTATATTGGAAGGAATATGTTCTTTTTTATTATATCTTATTTTTGCCAAGCCTGCACTGGAGGAACTAATAACCTGATTGGGATGTGCCCAAACAATTATTTTTTTAGGCAGGTCTGTTTTTTTTAAGTGATATGTCTGGTCAGAAGAAATCATAATAGAACCATCCAAAGCTACTAAATACTCACAATTTATCAGTGCCATATCTTGTTCTCCTGTACCTTGTGAGGAATAATTACAATCTAGAACATTAATAAGTGAAATAAGCTTTGGCTCTACACACAACACTTCACCTACATCTCCATTTACAAGTATATCCTGCAGATTTTGTAGTGCTTCTTTTTTACTTTCGCAATAAAAGAACATTCCTCCT
Source organism: Apibacter sp. (assembly GCA_031552575.1). Taxonomy (GTDB): domain Bacteria; phylum Bacteroidota; class Bacteroidia; order Flavobacteriales; family Weeksellaceae; genus Apibacter. The sequence continues at coordinate 64,690 of JAVBMH010000008.1, forward strand.
CCTGCTTTGAATTTTCGTGTAAATACTACATCTTCTTCTTCTTGGTCATTATTAAAATCTAGTTCACTAGGCTCTTCTTCTTTCTTTTTTCTACCAAATATTTTGTCAAAGAGTCCCATTCTTTATATATTTTGTCACTAAATTATTTCCTTTCAAATATATAAAAAAAACCTTAGATTTTCTAATTATTATAAATTTTTAGTTCTTTTGTCTAAGATTTATTATGATTTTATTCAGTTTCTGCCGTTTTATTTTCAAAACCTTCTTCTTTTTTTATCTCTTCGGATAAGGTTTCTTCCTCCTCAAATTTCCTTTTTCCAAATACTTCTTCTAAATCTTCTTTAAAAATCACTTCTTTTTCCAATAATTTATTTGCCAAACGAGTTAGTTTATCTCTATTATCTGTTAATATCTGAATGGCTCTCTGATATTGGTTTTCAATAATTTTTGATATTTCCTTATCTATGGTTTCGGCGGTTACTTCCGAATAGGGTTTAGTAAAACCATATTCATTTCCTGAACTATCGTAATAGGAAATATTCCCTATCTGGTCACTTAATCCATAAATGGTGACCATGGCATTTGCTTGTTTGGTCACTCTTTCAAGGTCAGATAAGGCTCCTGTAGATATATTTCCAAAGATTATTTCTTCCGCTGCTCTTCCTCCCAACGTGGCACATATTTCATCCTGCATCTGTTCGGTAGTGGTAAGTTGTCTTTCTTCCGGCAAATACCATGCAGCTCCTAAGGAACGTCCTCTGGGCACTATAGTTACTTTCAAAAGCGGAGCGGCATGTTCCACCATCCAGCTTATTGTTGCATGTCCTGCTTCGTGGAAAGCTACTCTTTTCTTTTCATGAGGTTTAATGACTTTATTTTTCTTTTCCAATCCCCCAATAATTCTATCTACTGCATCTAAAAAATCTTGTTTACCAACACTTTCTCTATTTTTTCTTGCAGCTATCAAGGCCGCTTCATTACATACGTTGGCGATATCTGCTCCACTAAAGCCCGGAGTTTGTCTTGAAAGGAAATCTATATCCAGGTCTTCATCTAATTTTAATGGTTTTAAATGAACCTGGAAAATTTGTTTTCTTTCATTTAAATCCGGTAAATCTACATAAATGGACCTGTCAAAACGTCCGGGACGCATTAATGCCTTATCCAAAATGTCTGCCCGGTTGGTTGCCGCCAATACAATGACGCTAACATCTGTGGAAAAACCATCCATTTCTGTAAGTAATTGATTCAATGTGTTTTCCCGTTCATCATTGGACCCTGTAAAGTTATTCTTACCTCTGGCTCGTCCTATGGCATCTATTTCGTCTATAAAGATGATGGACGGAGATTTTTCTTTTGCCTGACGGAAAAGATCCCGAACCCGGGATGCTCCTACTCCCACAAACATTTCAACAAAGTCTGAACCGGAAAGTGAAAAGAATGGTACTTTAGCTTCTCCTGCTACTGCTTTTGCCAATAAGGTTTTTCCGGTTCCCGGAGGTCCTATTAACAATGCTCCTTTAGGTATCTTTCCTCCTAATTTGGTATATTTTTTCGGATTTTTAAGAAAATCCACTATTTCTTCCACTTCTTCTTTCGCTCCTTCTAATCCGGCAACATCTTTAAAGGTTACCCTCATATTGTCGTTCTCATCAAATAATTTGGCTTTGGAACGACCTATACTGAATATCTGGCCTCCTCCGCCTGCGCCTCCGCCAGCCATTCTTCTGAACAGGAAAAACCAGATAAGTGCGAAAAAGAGTATAGGTAATAATAATTGTATCAAAATATTTCCCCATGGATTCGGGGTATCAAATTCCAGATTGGTTTTAAGGTTATGTGTTGCTTTATCTTCGTTAAATTTTTTCTCGAATAATTGTTTATCTCCCGGTATAAAAGTAAATTGTGGGGCATCCGACATCTGGTTAAACGGATTCATCCCTTGATTGTCTGTATTATAAACCTCTGGATTTTTCATGGCTTCCGGAGTAAGGTATACTTTTACTTCAGACCCATCATTCATAAATATTACCTTTTTGATATATCCTTTTTCCAGATAGGCGAAAAATTTGGCGGAGTCAATTTTTACATCTTTACTGGAAAACAGGAATTCCTGAGAGAATAATAACACTGCGAATATGACCAGAATTCCGTAAAACCAGTTAAATGAAAATGGTTTATTTTCTTTTTTTCTTTTATTGTTGTTGTTTGTTTCCAAGATTTAAATTCTTCTGATTGTTAGTTTAATTGTATGTTTTTAAGATTTTTTATCTTCAGCATTGGGAATTCTGGTTATCTCCACATCTCCCCACAAGTTCTCCAGATCGTAATATTCCCTGTATTCAGGCTGAAAAATATGAACCACCATGGACACATAATCCATAAGCACCCACTGATCATTATCTGTTCCTTCTATATGCCACGGCCTTTCTTTCAAATGTGTTTTTACATATCTTTCTACCGAGTTTGTTATTGCCGCAACTTGTGTATTTGTTGTTCCTGTACAGATAACAAAATAGTCTGTGATTGTATTTTCTAATTTGGTAAAGTCCAAAATGGTAATATCATATCCTTTAACTTCTTCTATTCCTTTTATTATATTTTCTAATAATACTTTTTTTTCAATTTTTACTTCAGCCATTTATTTTTACTATATGTGTATTTTACGATGTTATGCAAAAATAATCATTAAAATCATTTTGCCTATTGTTTTAATTTTAATTTTGATAATTTTATCATTATATATTTTGATTTCAAAACCTATGCCATTGCAATATTTTGAGGAAATTAACTCAACAAATGATTACATCAGAGAAAATTTAAAAGAATTTAGGGATAATTTTTCCGGAGTTTATACTTTCAACCAAACGAAAGGGCGCGGACTTAGAGGGAATGAGTGGATTTCTGAACCAGGAAAAAATATTGCTCTGACATTTTGTCTTATAGACCACTCCATTATTCACACTAACCTTAGTTTCTGGGTAGCTCTTATGGTTCGTGATTTTATCGAAAACACAACTCTTGTTTCTACTCTGATTAAATGGCCCAACGATATTCTTGTCCATAAAAAAAAGGTATGTGGCATTATGATTGAAAAATTCGGTTCTGTTTATGTTATCGGAATCGGAATTAATGTGTTACAAAAAAATTTCGATTCTCTGTCTAAAGCCTCTTCTCTCTCATTACTTTCTCCTCAGGAGTATTCTCTTACTGATTTGGTAGAAAATTTGATGTTGTATTTTCATGAAAATATCTATTTGTTGAATGAACCTGCTCTGCTTTTAGAAAAATATAATTCTCATTTATTCGAAAGAAATATAGTCAGAACGTTTAAAATCAATGATTTAAAAATAAACGGCATTATACAAAAGGTAGATGAAAATGGCTTGTTATGGGTGGAACTGGAAGATCAGGGCATTAAAAAATTCCGGATTAAGGAAATTGAATTTTTATATTAAATAATGTTTAATTCTGTTAGGTTCTTGTGGATAAATAGTTATTATTCTCTTTTAAATCCTGTTTTTTTTGAGTAATTTTACACAATAAAATATATAAGTTAGGTGGAAGATTTTTTTGATAATGAATTAGTCAACAAATTCGAAGAAATGTTGGATAAGAATGAGTCTGTATATTTTGAATCTGATGAATTCTGTGAAATCATTTCCTTCTATTTGGACATTTATGATTATGAATATGCTATAAAAGCATTAGATGTTGCTTTTACCCTATATCCTGCCAATATAGATTTAAAAATAAAACAACTGGAATACCTTGTCGGTATTGAGAACCTGCATAATGCTTCTATTTTGATTGAAGAGTTACGGGATTTATGCTATGCAGATACTGATTATCTGATTGCGACTGCAAGATACTGGTCGTTGAGAAAACTTCCTTATAAGGCTATTGACTTCTATAATTTAGCACTGGAAAATGAGGAAGATGAAGATTATATATATAATTGTCTGGGTAATGAATATTTAGAGATTAATGAACCTATGTTGGCTTTAAACTCTTATAAAAAAGCTCTGGAATTCAATATTCATGATGAATATTCTTTGTTTTCCTGTATTCATTGTTTCGAAGTACTGCACCAGAACAGGGAATGTATTCTTTTTCTGAAACAATTTATAGATATTAATCCTTATTCTGAAGAGGCTTGGTTTCAACTGGGATTACAATATTTAAATCTCCACAGATACGAGAAGGCGTTGTATGCTTTCGATTATGTAATCATCATTAATCCAAAAAGTATTGCGGGATATACTCAAAAGGCTTTTTGTTTTGAAAAGCTGAATAAATGGGAAAAGGCTATTGAGGTTTATGATGAATCTCTTGGTTTTGACGATACTGCTGCATTTACCTATTTTAAAATAGGACAAGCCTACAATAAAATCCGGAAAACCATCCAAGCCCTCAATTCTTTCCAAAAAGCAATAAAAGAAGATCCTCAGTTTGACAAAGCTTGGTTTGAAATTTCAGACATTCACGATTCTTTGGGAAACAACGAAGAAGCTCTCCATTACATAAAGAAAGCTCTGGATATTGAATCTAAAGAGGTAAGTTATTGGAAAAAATATGCATACCTTAACATTCAACTGGGAAAATATGAGGAAGCTTCTGATACTTTCGAAATTATTATTGATCTGGAACCTAATCACTTCCATAATTGGTTAGCCTATTCCGAATTACTAATCAGTTTGGGAGATTATTCTAAAGCTGCCAATATTCTACATAAAAGTTTTAAGAATTTCAATCGTGCCGAATTATATTACCAGTTAGGAAATTGTTATTTTCTACTAAAAGATAGGGAAAAAGGCGAGAAATTTTTAACAATGGCATTAAAATTGAATCCTACTATAAAAGAAGAAATGCAGGAAAAATACTCAATTTTGTTAAAAGATAATAAGAAAACTAAAAATCCTGATATAAACTTTAATATTTAATAAAATAACGAAAAAATATCTAATGAACATAGTAGCTCACCAATTACTATCGTATAACATAGCTGATATACAAATTGGTAATGTGTTGGGTGAAATTGTACGCGGAAAAGATTATCAAAACTATCCGAAATCAATTGCTACAGGAATATTACTTCATCGAAATATTGATACTTTTACGGATTCTCATCCTGTTGTTAAGGAAACAACAAGTATATTTCATAAATCTTACGGAAAGTTTGCTCCTATCATTACTGATGTGATTTATGATTATTTTTTGATTAAAAACTGGCATTTATTCTGTGAAGAAGAATTTCAACATTTTAAAGAATCCTGCTACAAACTTGTAAGAAGTAAGGAAATTCTTTTTCCGAAAAGATTAAATACTATTCTTATCTCTCTGATCGAGGATGACTGGTTCGAAAAATACAGAAGTTTTGAGGGGATTGAATGGACTTTATATAATTTAAGCAAAAAATCAAAGTTCCATTCCAATATGGGAAATTCTCTGAAAGAAATTTATTTACAGGAAAAAAATATTGAACGTCAGTTTTTAAACTTCTATCCTCAGATTCAAAAATTCTGTAGAGAATTTATTCTGAAACAGATGCCGGAATATGAAAAACAAATCCGGAAGAATAGAGCAAAACGGTTATGAAAACTTATATCGTTTTTTTTGATGGAGTTTGCAATTTATGTAATTCCACAGTTCAGTTCATCATCAAAAAAGATAGAAAAAACCAGTTTAAGTTTGCTTCACTTCAATCAGAATCAGGAAAATCTTTTTTAAATGAAAGGAATCTACCTGTGGAAAAATTGGATTCTATTATTCTTTACGAACCGGGAATTGCCTATTACAGCAAAAGCACAGCGGCTTTAAAAATCGCTAAAACCATAGGTTTTCCTTATAATATGCTATATATTTTCATGGTTATTCCTGCTCCTATCCGAAACCTGATTTACAGTTTTATTGCAAAAAACCGATATAAGTGGTTTGGAAAAAAAGATAATTGTATGGTTCCATCTCCGGAACTAAAAGATAAATTTCTACATTAAATATCTAAATGCTCTTATTTTCAACTAAAAAATAGTACTTTTGATATTAGTATCATTAACTTCTCAAACCCTTAAATGAATATTTTAAAATCTAATGAACAAAGAGCCCGTGTTGCTATCATCTTGGTTTGGATTGTTTTAGCAATTGATTTACTTTCTGTTCCGTTAAACTTCTGGAGATATAATTTTCTGGATGATGATATCCCTGCATATCAAATAAATCAAGCTATTCTGAGCGATTCTCTATACACTATTATAATTTTATTATATTGTGCTGCTTTAGTAATTTCAGCAATTACTTTCATTCAATGGTTCAGGCGGGCTTATTATAATCTTCACATAAAAGTTAAACACTTATCCTATAAAGAAGGTTGGGCATCCGGAGGTTGGTTCATCCCTATTGGGAATTATTTCATTCCTTACCAGATCATGAAAGAATTATATATTGAAACTGATAAACTGTTATCTAACACTTTTGAAAAATATTCTTCCAAAAAATCATTTTCATTTATTGGTGTGTGGTGGATCCTCTGGATTCTTATGAACTTCCTTGATCAGATCAGTTTTAGGTTAAATGACGACAGCATGGAAATGTTAAAATTGACTACACAAATAGATATTGTTTCTTCATTACTGGACATTCCTCTTACTTTATTAACCGTAAAAATAATAAAGGAATACGCAAAAATGGAAAGCTTTCTTTTTCTTTCCAACAAATGAAACTATTCTACTTAATTACACACTAATCTATTAAATAAAAACTTTATGAAATACGTACTAAAAACGGAAGAACTGTTGATGTTCTTATTAGGAATTTATCTCTTTTTCCTAACAAAATTCCCCTGGTGGTGGTTTCCCACTCTCATTTTTCTTCCTGATATATCTATGATCGGCTATATATTCAACTCTAAAATAGGAGCATTGCTATACAACATCTTTCATCATAAAGGAGTTGCTATAATCCTATACCTGTCAGGTATTTATCTAAAATTAGATTGGATAGAACTTACCGGAATTATTCTATTTTCTCATGCTTCAATGGATCGATTTTTAGGCTATGGATTAAAATGTAATAAGGGATTTTCGTACACTCATTTAGGAATCATTGGAAAAGAAAAATCTAAAAATTAAACTTGATGGAATACAAAAAAACAAACCATTCCGAATTTTAGGAATGGTTTGTTTTTCTTATTTTTTTATTAGCTTAAATTACTTCTTAATTAATTTTTTAATGAAAGAACCTTCATCGGATTGAACATATAACAAATACACTCCGGAAGGATATCCGCTTATATCAAATGATTTCTCTGAAGAAAGTGATTTAAATTCTTCATCTAAAATAATTTGTCCTGTCATATTCAATATTTTCACCCGTGCATTTCTCAGTTCTTTCTCCAGTTTGATATTTACTTTATCAACTACCGGATTAGGATAAACTGCAATCTGTTTTTCTATGTTCACTTCCTCTGTTGACATAGTTGATTTTACTCCTCCTGTAATGACCAAAACATAATTTTGAGAATTATTTGTTAAAGTTTCTCCTTTATGTGAAATTTTAACTTTATAAGTTTGATTTGCTGTCGGGGCATCTATTACAACTTGTTCCACATTATCTACCACATTATCTCCTTTGGTAGCTGGCATTGAAGGATTATCCGGATCCAATTTCCATGGAAAATATTCATTACCCCCATTAGTGATCCGTAAATCCAGATCATTAACCAACATTGGAGTTCTGTCATTTAAACTGATGAACAATGGTCCTGCCGGTGCCGGGTCTAACCACACTATAGTAGCTTTTAACGGAGTTCCTCCTGTAGCTTTCACCTCGATTTCATAGTTCCCTCCCTGATTCAACACATTGTTTTCCAAGATGGAAGTAGTTCCGTTTCCTACTATTACATTGGCAGCCTCCAAAGCATTTGCTAATCCCCATCCATAACTGTAATCCGGCCCGATATTTCCTGCTTCATTAGCTGTGTGAAGCAAAATGACTTTTAACATATCCGAACGCAGATATTGCCCGCTGTATTTCTGTTTGTACAACTGCTGTAATAATAAAGCAATTCCCGAAACAGAAGGAGCAGAAAAAGAAGTTCCTGACCAACCCATATAACCAAAATCAGAAGTACTACTCATACTAAGAACATAAGCTCCCCCTACAGCTGTTATATCCGGCTTGATTCTTCCGTCATCCGTAGGACCGAAACTGGAAAAACTTGAAGCTACCACACTTGAAACTCCTGTATAATCATCTCCTGCAATAGGGTTTACCGAACCTACCAAAATGATATTTTTTGCTACACTACCAAACGAAATACAATCATAGCCTGTCACTCCACAATCTTTAGGACGGGAAACTGTAAATTGAACCCAATTCCAATTATTATCGTATGCATAATGAGCCACAGCTCCATTAGGACCTACCCCTCTGTTATTTCCTGCTGATTTAATAATCGCATGTTGTGGTGAATTATAGGCTATGTTATCAAACGTCTGATCTGTAGTAGCATAACATCCAAATAAAGCTGACTCCTGTGTGGAAAGAGAAGGAAAACCTATCCAATACCATCCTGCACCCATACCTAAATCACCTTCATACCAACCGGTAATGGAACCATAGGAATGGTTGGATATCATATACTGCGAATTCTGGGAATTAGCTGACTCAGCAGCAATCTCAGCTAGATTGTTATTAAAATCATATGATTTTAATGTAGACTGATAAGCCATCCCTCTTGAGTTTACCGAAGTAGGGTCACCTCCTATAGTTCCCGTTGCTAAACCTGTAGCCATAATTACTCCTGCCACTCCTGAAGAATGGTCACTCAAAGCAACGCTGCTTGCTTCTAAATTGGTTATTCGCCCAGTAAGATCCTGATGAGTATCCCGTACTCTTCCTCCATCCCAGATATAAGACACCATTCCCAGCCCGGTAAGAGCAGTCCCCCCCGGTGCAGTCCCTGCACTATATAGCTTGTCTACTCCTGTGGCTTTTGCCTGCCGACTGTCATTAGTTATCAAATAAATAGGAATACCATCAATTCTCCCTTGATAAGAGCTTCTATCATCCGGATCAATTACCAATCTCCTATCAGAACGAATTTCCTCTTGAGCTTTGGTATATTTTTCATTTTCTTTTTGGGAAATTTCCCGAAGAACTACCGGATTTACCTTATCCTGGGAAAATCCCAAAATGTTCATAAATACAAAAAACAAGAATAATTTTTTTTTCATGGCTTTGTTAATTTTAAAATTATTACTAGTAACTCAAATATAAGCATAATTTTAAACAAAAGCCATAATTATTAATATATTTATTCTTATTTTAAATTAATTCAAATCTTAATTATACTTTTATATTTGATTTTATATTAAAAAAATTATTTATTAACATAAGTATTTTATATTGTTTTTTTGTTCTATATGAAAATATTTTTATTATATTTAATTTGAAGAGAGAAATATACTTTATTTTATTCTAAATAAATAATAATCGTTCGATTGATTAACTAATATTCAGAAAAATTAGCTTAAAAATATATTATGCATACTTTAATAATAGTTTTTCAGATTTTCTCTATCTCATACACTGAGATCTTTGTAATAAATAACCCGTAATTTAAAAATGCAGTTTCTCCTTCTATCTTATCAATAGTGGCAACACTGGAACTTCCTTTTATTTTTACCCTTTTGCCTTCTTTCATCCATTTTAAGACTCTGTCAACCGTAGTCCTGACTTCTTCCGCTTTGGTTTCTTCCAGTTGTTCTTTAATTTCTTCTTTCTTTAACTCGGATTTTACTTTATTCCTCTGTTTTTTGGTCTGTATTTTTTCTACCTCTGTAGTCTGGGTTTTCTTGTATTTTTCCTGTTCCAGTACTTTGGCAAATTCCTTTATTATATCTCTTTTACTCTTTCCTCCGGAATAAGCATCAATATATTTCTCAAATTTTTGTCCCAACTGATTCAGCTTGGTTTCTTCATCATAAAGTTTCTGGAAATTTACCAGCTTTTGCCTGTAACTGTTGAGTTTATCCGAAAGTTCCCTGCTTTTTTCAGCCGAATCGTCTATCTGTTTATTTAAATCGCCTTTCAGCTTTTCCACCTGATATTTTTCCTGTTGAAGACGAACAATGGTTTTGTCCAGATTGACCTTGTCTTTTTCTATTTTTTCTTTGGCTATCTGAATGATCTCTTTGGGAATTTTATTTTTCTCTGCCACCTCGAAAGTAAAGGAACTTCCCACCTGCCCTATTTCCAGCTTATAAATAGGTATCAAGGTTTTTTCGTTGAAAAGCATGGAAGCATTTTTTGTATGCTTCAACTCTTCTATTTTCAGTTTGATATTGGTGTAATGGGTGGTAATAATTCCATAGGATTTTTTCTCATAAAAATACTCCAGAAAAGCTTCTGCCAATGCTCCTCCCAATTCGGGATCAGAACCGGTTCCAAATTCATCAATCAATAAAAGAGTATGTTCATCTGCCTGTTTAATAATCAATTGCATTTTTCGTAAACGGGAACTGTACGTACTCAACTGATTTTCTATGGATTGATTGTCTCCAATATCAGTCAATATTTTATTGAAAAATCCCATTTTAGATTTAGGGTGTACCGGAACTAAAATTCCGCTCTGGATCATTAACTGCAATAATCCTACGGTTTTTAATGTGATACTTTTCCCTCCGGCATTAGGTCCGGAAATACATAGGATGCGTATTTCTTCATCTAATGTTAATGATTGAGGAATAGTAGATTTCTTTTCCTTTTTATTGGTCAGATACAAAATAGGATGATAGGCATCTATCAGATGTATTTCCTGTTTATAGGTGATTTCAGGCAAAACCGCATTGAGCTTCTCCGCATAGCGGGCTTTCGCCTGAATTAAATCCAATTCGTATATGTAAGCCTGATATTTTTCCAGTAATGGATAAAATTCCAATATTTTTTGAGTGAGATCTAAAAGGATTTTTTCTATTTCTTTTTTTTCCTGGTTGCTTAACTCTAATAACCGTACATTGGGTTGAATAACAGATTCCGGTAAAATGAAACAAATAGAACCTGTTTTGGAAAATCCTAATACTCTTCCTTTTACTGATTTTTTCAGGGATGATTTCACCGCCAATACCCGCTGATCGTCGATAACACTTTCCCTAATTTCATCCAATATTCCGGTTTGGGAAAAATGAGTTACAGTTTTGTCAAAGTTTTCCTGAATAGTCTTTCTAACTACTTGTGATTGTTCTCTTATGGACTGAAGCGCCGGAGTTGCATCGTTCTTTACTTCTCCGAAACGGTTAAAAACCTTATTGACTAATAGAATAATTTCTTTGGTATATTCTATATGGGAAAGATGTTTATGCAGTGTTAGAAAGTATTCTTTGAACTTTTCAAAATGGAGAATCAGTGAATTTACTAATTGAGACAGATTCCTGATTTTATGAAAAGACCGCGCTTCTAAGATGAAATTTTCAATCTGGAGCATTTTCAGCTCAATTTCTATATCATCATATTCACGGAAAGGAATAAAATTTTCATTGGAAAAACTGCCTAAATACTCATTTACACAGTTCAAACTATCAATAATCTGATCTTTTTTTAACGGATGAAGAGATAAAATAGTCTCTTTTGCCTTTTCCGAATGACAAAAGGGAACAATCTCTTCCAGTATTTTTTGATATTCTAATTCTTTTAAGGTCTCTGCTGAAATCTGCATGATTCACTAACTTCTAAGCTGCAAAAGTAGAGATTTTTGTGTTAATTTTTTATTACGCAAATATTATGTATCTTCACTTTCTAAACTCACTTACTAATGAATAAAAAAATAATAGCCATATATGGACGAAAAAATGAGGGTAAAACCGATACTATCAGAAGAATTGTAGATAATATCAAAACATTATTTCCTAATTCAACCGATGGCCTTCTTAAAACTGAAGATGGAGAAATTTTCGGCACTATTCAAATTGAAAATACCCGGATTGGGATTGAAAGCCAAGGAGATCCTAAAGGTAGAATGATGACTCAGGATACTCTGTCCAAATTGACTGATTGCAACATTATTATTTGTGCTACAAGAACGCGGGGAGAAACCGTACATTATGTTGAGAACATAGCCAGCAAAAGCCCTATTATATGGATAAGTAGTTCTTACTGCCCAGAATTAAATCATGATATACTAAACGAATTAGCAGCAAGGCATATTCTTCAAATAATAACTTCTCTACTTGCTGAAATGTTATAATTCAACTTTATAAAGTTACAACGTCATTCCTATATCGATTCCTTTGATTTTTCGATATAGGTCGGTTGCGTAATTATCTGTCATTCCCGAAACAAAATCCAGTACACCTAGTACTCTTTCGTATTCACTTCTTTCTTCATATAAACATTGTTTAGGAATCAATTTAATCGCTTTCTTTTCATATTCCTTCCTTTCTTCTTTGGGTTTTATAACTGGAGGAATGAAATGATCCAGCAATTCGTACATAACATTATATCCTGCATTTTCTATTTCCACTACGGAACGGTGATTATAGATGTGTTCTATAGAAAAATCTTCAATGGTCTGAATGGCTGTGCATTCTTTTTTAATCAGGTCAAAAATAGAAGTTTCCAATGTTCCTGAAAGGATTTTCTCAAAATTTTGTTTATATAATTCCGTTGACCTTTTAATAAGGTCGCCAATGGATAACGCACGTAAAAAGGCAATCCGGTCGTTTTTATCTTCGATATTTTTCAGTTTTTTACTGATTCCTCCCCATCTGTCATTTCCGCTCGTTTCCACAATAATCTGTTTTAACAAATCCTCACAATCCTGCGAACTGATAAAACCTAATCGTTGGGCATCTTCCAGATCAATAATATTGTAACAAACATCGTCCGCAGTTTCTACCAGCCACACAAAGGGATGACGAAGATAAACCAACGGTTTTTCCTGTTCCAGAGTCATGGAAGTTTCTTGTGCTATATCTTGAAAAATAGTTTTTTCCGACTGGAAAAAACCGAATTTCTTTCTGTGTAGTATTTTCTTGTTTTTTGCTACCGACTCGCAGGGATATTTGGCAATGGATGCCAGAGTGGAATAGGTAAGCATTACGCCTCCTTCGGATTTTCCGTTTTGTTGTTGGGTAAGTACCCGGATAGCATTGGCATTTCCTTCAAAGTTGAGAAAATCCTGCCATTCTTCTTTTGAAAATCTGTCTTTTAACAGGGATTCGTTGCGATGAAAATAACTGGCAATGGCATCTTCTCCAGAATGTCCGAAAGCGGGATTTCCTATATCATGACATAAACAAGCGGTAGAAATAACGTTGTATAAACTATGTTTATATAATTCTTTGTTTTCCTCGTCCAGATCTCCGGAATATTTTTCTGCCATATAATTCCCGATTTCACTTCCTAAGGAACGTCCGACAGAAGCTACTTCCAGAGAATGAGTCAACCGATTGTGTACAAATACACTTCCGGGAAGGGGAAAAACCTGGGTTTTGTTCTGTAACCTCCGGAATGAAGCGGAAAAGATTACCCGGTCAAAATCCCGTTGGTATTCATTTCTGGAATCGACTTTTTTATTTGCTGATTTGTATTGACTTCCGGTACGTTTATCTGAAAATAGTTTATTTAAATCCATTTTTTATTATATCCAATTCAAAGGTAAGGAATTGCTAAAAGGAATACGAAGATAATTGTATATTTTACCTTCTCTAAAAAATCAGAAAAATTTTTTATCTTTAAAATCAATTCTAATCTTTACTCTTATGCCTGTACACGAGTTTAAAACCTGCCCCCACTGTCAACAATTATTTGAATGCAAAGCCGGAACAATGGAAATCTGTCAGTGTTCTTCCATTTTTTTAACTCAGGAAGAAAGGGATTATATTCAAAATTTGTATGATGATTGTCTTTGCCTTAATTGTCTTAAAAAAATAAAATCGGAACATGAAAAATTAGTAGAGAAAGAGACTTTTGAGATTCCTCCTTCGTCGGAACCACAATTCAATTCTAACTAAATTTCATAGAAAATATCATTTATTATTATAATTAGCGTAAGTAAAGCCCGAACTGGGAGAATTCATTATTAACCAATTTCCTTCATTTTTTTTAGCATCATGCATATTTTTATTTATAAAAATATCGTGATAAAAAGGGTAATCACAATTTTTAAAATCAATATTATAAGGCCTATTTAAATCTAAAAGATAGTTCGCTAACTGTCTAAGCCCTAATCCTAAAGTATCTTTAAATTCAATTTTAAACACATAAATATCTCTAAACGTATTACACTTAGGAGATTCAGTTCCTACATACTCAACCATATTATAATATTTTGCTGAATCTGATTTCTTCTTAATTTGTTGTTTTTCTATTCTTTTTAAATCAGTATTGAGGCTATCAATATTCCCACTGTAATACTCATCTGCAACTTTTTGAATATCTGATTTTTTACATGAATTAAAGAATAAAGCCACTATAAAAAATAAAAGTAGTTTTTTCATAGTTTCAATTTTTAAGGTCATTAGTAGTAAGATTCTAACTCAACCCTTCTATTTGTCCGTTTACTATATTTATTTTAATGGCTTGCGGCACTTTAGGCAATCCCGGCATACGCATAATATCTCCGGCAATGGCAACGATAAATTCCGCTCCTCTGTTTATAACAATATCCGTAATCTGAAACTCAAAATCTTTGCTTACTCCAAACGCATTGGGGTCAGAAGAAAATGAATACTGGGTTTTGGCAATACAAACCGGAAACCGGTTCATATCGGTATTTTCTATTTTTTTTAGTTTTTTCAGTGTTTCTTTGGTGAAAGAAACAAAGGCTGCACCATATATTTTTTGGGCTACTTTTTCTATTTTTTTGGTGATGCTATCCTCATCCGGATATACAAAGTCCAGTTTGGAAGATGGTTGTTCTTCAATGGTCTTCACGGTTAATTCCGCTAATTCCCTTGCTCCTTCTCCTCCTTCGGAATAGGCATTATTAATAGCAAAACCTACTTTTCTTTTTTCGCAGAATTCTTTAATTATAGCTATTTCCTTTTCTGTATCTGTATTGTATTTATTAAATGCAACGATTACGTTTTGTCCGTAGGATTTTATATTTTCTATATGTTTTTTGAGATTTTCCAAGCCTTGTATAATTCCTACGATATTTTCTTCTTTGATGTGTTCTATTGCCACTCCTCCGTGCATTTTCAATCCTTGGGCTGTAACTACTACTACGGTCAGTACCGGAGAAAGTCCAGACTTTCTGCATTTAATGTCAAAAAATTTCTCTGCTCCCAGATCCGCTCCAAATCCGGCTTCTGTTATTACATAATCCCCATGGCTCATAGCCATCTTAGTCGCTATCACGGAATTACATCCATGAGCGATATTGGCAAACGGCCCTCCGTGTACAAAAGCGGGTGTATTTTCGGTAGTTTGCACCAGGTTTGGATTCAGGGCATCTTTCAATAATACAGTTATTGCTCCACCTATTCCTAAATCCTTCACGGCAAACATAGTTCCATCGGCTTTATATCCGAGTAAGATATTTTCAATTCTTCTTCTTAAATCTTGTAAGTCTTCTGCCAGACATAAAATCGCCATAATTTCGGATGCCGGAGTTATATCAAATCCTGATTCCTGAGTTACTCCGTTAGAGCTTCCCAATCCGGTTATTATATTCCGCAAATTCCGGTCATTGATATCCAAAACTCTCTTCCACACTATTTTTTTCAACATTTTATCTGTTCCTCTGTTGTGATAGTTGTAATTATCCAACAAAGCAGTTATCATGTTATGAGCGGAAGTGATGGCATGAAAATCTCCGGTGAAATGCAGGTTTATGTTCTCCATAGGAAGAATTTGTGCATAACCTCCTCCGGCTGCTCCGCCTTTCATTCCAAAACAAGGACCTAAAGACGGTTCCCGCAATGCTACCACTGCTTTTTTTCCAATTTTGGAAAGTCCTAATGCCAACCCAATAGATACGGTTGTTTTCCCGATTCCTGCTTTAGTCGGTGTGATGGAAGTAACCAAGATCAGTTTTGACTTTTTGACTTTTTCTTCGGATATTAATTCTAACGGAACTTTGGCCATGTATTTTCCGTAAGGAATTAATTCATCCGGCGAAATATTGATTTTTTCAGCTATTTTCGAAATAGGTTCCAATGGTATGGAACGTGCAATTTCTATATCTGTTTTATGAGGTACTTCTATATGGGTATTCATTTTGTATTATTCTCAAAATTAGAGTCAAATATACCGAAATTATATGAATAGTGATGCATGAAAAAACACAAATTTATCTCTATCTGAAAAAAATCCAATTTACTAATTTGCCAATAAGTAAAAAGTAAAATGAAAGAAATTGGAAAATCTAAAATCGTAAATCAACAATCTAAAATCTAACTTCTACTTACTTCTTAAAACCTTGCATTAAGTTTTACATTGAAAAATCTTCCTGTTGATTTATTAGGAACCGCATAATAGGCAGAAGAATTTATATCCCTGATCCACAAGTTGCTTATGGTATTTCTTATATCAAATACATTGAACAAATCCACACCTAAAGAAAGTTCTTTAAATTTGCTCCATGTACTTCCTTTTCTGGCTTTGTTCAACTTCTGATCTACAAATACATAGGTAAGACCTACATCTGCTCTTTTGTAATCCGACAAGGTAGACTGATACTGATAGGGATCTGTATATAAAGGCGCTCCGGTCGGTAATCCTGAGGCATAAACCAAGGTTACACTTGCCTTCAACTGAGGATATTGTTTCATATAATCCTGAAAAAATAATCCTACTTTAAAACGCGGATCGGTAGGCATAGGAATATATCCTTGTCCGTTTATATCTTGTTTAGCTCTTCCATAGGAAACAGATAACCAAGATTCTGCTCCAGGAACAAATTCTCCATTCAATCGGGCATCGATTCCGTAAGCATATCCTTTGGAATCATTTTCTCCTGTGTAAATTACCTGAACGTTATTTATGTAATAAGGAATCAGATCATCGAGTTTCTTGTAATAAATTTCAGTGGTCAACTTAAATGGCCGTTTACCCAACATTTTGAACTCGTAATCATTTCCTAAAATAAAATGTATGGAACGTTGTGATTTGATATTTTCATTTAATGTTCCATATCGGTCAAGCATCACAGCTTCTTTATAAAAAGGTGGTTGATAATAGAATCCGGTAGCAAAACGGAATAACATATCCATATTCCAGTCCGGTTTTATTGCGATTTGAGCTCTTGGACTTATGTCGGTTTCACCATTAAAATCCCAGTGAGTAGCGCGGACTCCGGCATTAACCAACACCCGGGCATTATCCCACATAAACTTAGTGGTATATTGCAGATATCCACTCATTCGATTTGATTTCAGGTTATTATTAGCTGAAAATGGATTATTCAAAATCAAGCTGGAATCGTCCAGATTTCCTGGTGGCAACATCGGTCTTGGAATGGAGTAGCCAATGGAATCCAATAACTGCCACTGGTTTTTGATATTCCGGATATCTTCATGTTGATATTGAAAACCTGCTTCAAAAGCGGAGTTTTTATTCAAGTTATATTTAGCTCTAAAATGAGCTCCTGCAACCAACATATCTAAATTATTCCTTCCATGATCAATTTGTCCTCCGGTTCCAAAAGTTGATACCGCTCCTCCGGTTTCTGAATCTACTTCCTGTAATATATACCCTGAAGCTATATCATAATATTCCTGTTCTTTGGAATGTACAGCATATCCGCTCAAACTAAAAGCCCAGTCTTCAGATGGCCTGAATTGTAATGACAAAACTCCGTTTGCAGCTCTGTACTTGTCTTTTTCTTCTCCGTCATAAGCTACATTTAATTTGATAGGGTGAAAAAGTGTACCAAATTCTACTTCTCTGGATTTGGGAATCATTTCATAGTTATTAGAGGAATAAGTTCCTAAGAAAGAGAGATTCCATTTAGGGTTCCATTCGTATTGAAGATAGGTTTGGAAATCAAAATATTCGGGATTAAAATTGGTATCTCCATCCATCGTATTTAAAATCAGGTTGGTATTCCGGTATCTTCCTCCAACAATTCCCGAAAACTTTTGTTTTTTGTCCTGCGGAGTGGCAAATCCTACAGTTGCCGAACCTCCCAGTAAACTGGCTTCTAAAGCTGTATCAAATTTTTTAGGCTGGCGATAGGTAATATCCAATACGCTGGACATTTTATCTCCATATCTGGATTCAAATCCTCCGGCAGAGAAATTTATGGTAGAAACCATATCCGGATTGATGATACTCATTCCCTCCTGCTGTCCGCTTCTCACGGTTAATGGTTTATAGATTTCCACTCCGTTGATGTAAATGAGGTTCTCATCATAGTTTCCTCCCCGCACCCGATAGGAAGAACTTAATTCACTCGCTGTGCTAACAAAAGCTGTGTTGAGTATTTCTTCTATTCCTCCGGAAATGGATGGCATATTTTTTATGTTTTCCGCATCTATCCGAGTAACTGTAATATCTCCCGATTTTTTTCTTGTTCCTTTGAAGATGACTTCGGGAAGTTCTTTTTCTTTTGTAGATTTAAGGGTAAAATCCAGAACAATGTCGTTTTGGGAAGCAGGAATATGCTTTGTTCCCTGATTATAATCAGGATGTGTTATTCCTATACCTACAGCTGTATTCGACGGTATGGTGAGTGAATAATTTCCCTGAGAATTGGACGTGGTGGAAGTATTGATAGGTGAAACTAAAACCTCTGCATTAGGCACTGGTTTTCCTTGTTCATCTTGTACTTTTCCTGATATTTTTATCGTTTGTCCCCACAAGGTAAAAGACATTACACATAAAGTCAGGACAATCAGTATTTTATAATTTTTCAAAATCGCTGGTATATATCTGTTTGTTATTTGCTTTATCCGTCACTATCACTTTCACCTGATGAGCCCCTGCTTCTATTCCTTCTCTTGATAAATCAGGCATAAACAAACTGTTTTGTTTGTATTCATATTCTGCCAATATCCATTTATCGTCTATGTAAACGTCATAGGTATTTATTCCTGATTCACTGTCTCTTATAGTAAAGCTCAACCGTTTCCCTGCTTTTTTTGCTTTAGCAAATGTAGGACAGGAAATTGTCGGTACTGTTTCATCCGAAACTAAGGAAAATATTCCAAATTCTCTGGGATTTGTGGAATAAGCTCCTTTGTTGTAAGTGGTATCTAAATAATCTTTTTTGGATGGTCCGAAATTGGATTGTCTTACTATGACATAATGTTCTGCTTTTTCTTTGTCCAGTTGCGTCCAGTCGGGAGTAATGACCATTTCATATTTTTTATGAATGGGAACGGATGAATTGTGTATCTGGTATTGATTATTTCCTAATTTCCGGTAATCAAAATTAAAACTTTCATAAAATGAACCTTTGTCGAATTTTACTGAGATTCCATCCTGGGAAAAGGAGAAAGGTTTGTTATATTTTAATTTTACAGAAGAATTATCTTCTCCTGCTTCCCATTTTGTTAATTCACCGATCATTGTAAAATTCCTGGTTGTTGTGTTTCCTGCATAATCTCCTACTACAATCCGTACTTTATATGTTTTTTCCGGTATTATATCTACAATTCCTTTATTTTCTTCGTGTTTATACATCTGAAGAGTATTTCCTGGCAATAAGTAAGTGCGGTATATCCAGCTGTTCTTGCTCAATTGTTCAAAATAATCGGTTGCTGCATTGATGAAACGAGCTTCATCAAAGGCATGTTTATCCATTTGTAAATCAGAGATCAGATTCTCATTTACATAGGTTTTAATGGAATAAATCCCATTCAGTCCTGAGCCGTTCTGACGATCATAGGCTTTTACTCCAAATCCTACTTCTCCTACTACCATATAAGTTCCGTTCTCTACTACTGCTACTTTGGATGTGCTTCCGTTTACTATTCCATATAGAGGATAAATCCAGACTCCGCTAACCTGAGGAGCAACATTATCAGCAACATCAAATCCAAATAAAAACGGATTCAGTACTTCTTCTGTTTTGGTATCCCGAACTTCAAAGTGCAAATGTGGCCCTCCCGAACCTCCGGTATTTCCGCTTAATGCTATCAAATCGCCTTGTTTCACCGGTAATTCACCAGGTTTCAGATAGAAGTCTACGGAATAACTCTGGTTTTTATATTGTTCTTTTCTCGCCCGTTCTTCAATGCCTCCTACCAAAGCACTTAAATGTCCGTATACTGTGGTATATCCGTTGGGATGATCTATGTAAATGGCTTTTCCATAACCGTAAGGAGATATATTGATTCGTGATATATATCCGTCCTGAGGAGCTATTATCTTCAATCCGGTTTTTTGCTGGGTTCTCATGTCCAGTCCTGCATGGAAATGATTTTTCCGAAGTTCGCCATAATTGGCTGAAAGGGAAATAGGTATCTGCAAAGGAGAAATAAAGTCTTTAGGATAATTTTGAGAATATAGTAAACTTGAAAATAATGCGCTAATTAATAATAACTTCTTCATATTAAAATTTAAAATAAACTGACAAATAAGTAAATCTTCCCCAAAAGTAAGAATTTCGTTTTTATTTGAATTAAATTCGTACCTGATATAAGTTAAATTTTTATCTTTGAAGTAAAGAAATTTACCATTGTGAATTTTGAAATAACGGATTCAAAAAAATAAATCATGTTAAAAAAAATAGTCGTAATCCCAGCATTGCTAGTAAGTTTGATCTTTATATCTTCCTGCTCAATTCTAAAAACGGAAGAACCTAGAACCGGAAAGATTTATGAACAAAGTCAGGTTGATAAAAAAGCAGAATATGAAGGTGGGAGAAAACAATTGATTCAATTTCTTTCTACCAATCTGGAATATCCGGCAGAAGCCGTTCAACAAAATATACAGGGAAGGGTTATTGTAAAGTTTGTGGTGGAAGACAATGGGACTATCAGTAACTTTGTTACTCTGAAAGACATCGGGGCAGGTTGCGCTGATGAGATTATTCGGGTATTGCAAAAAACCCAGGCCAAATGGAATCCTGCTAAAATTGATAAAAAAAGGGTGCGTTCCAATTATGTTCTGCGGGTAATTTTCAAAATTCCTTCTGATAATTCCAACCCTTATATACAAGAGGCTTCCAATTGATTCTTAGAAATCTCCTTTTACAATTTTGTAAAATAAATGTATTCAGCATTTCGTTATTGCTTATAATTTTGTGTTTAAAATGAAAAAATACTTTTTTTATATTCTTATTTTTTGTTCCGGATTTTATTCAGCTCAAAGTCCAAAGGCATATGCCGAACAGGTAATAAAAAAATTAACTTCTGCTGAGTTTTCGGGACGTGGATATGTAAATGACGGAATGAAAAAGGCTTCGGAGGAAGTGGCCGGACAATTTGAAAAAATCGGATTATCAAAGATCAATGATTCTTATTATCAATCTTTTACTTATCCGATCAATATTATTGAAAATAGCCAGTTGAAAATAAATGGAAAAGAATTGAAAATAGGTTCAGATTATCTGGTAGGAGCCGGTTCTCCTTCTTTAAAGGGAAGTTTTTCCCCACTTATTTTTAATCCTTCAGTTATTGACAGCCTTTTTGAATGGGATGATCGCACCTATCTAGATCAGGAGTTGAGCCGAATCAATACTCATGCGATAGTTTTTCCTGATATCCGATTTCCAGAGAATATGATTATCCGGGAAAGCACTGCCAATCAGTTCTACCATGAAATTCCCCAACTGATAGCCCAAGGAGGATTGGAAATGTCAGTTCCTTTAATGGTGGAACAAACATCTTCCAAATTTATTCACACATTAAGTCCTATACAGACAAAAACCGTAGACCTTTTTGTTAACAGTAAATCTGTTCCGGAAGAAATTAAAACAGTGGATATTGATCTGAAATCAAGGTTTGAACCCAATTTTCAGGCTCAAAATGTAATCGGATTCGTGAAAGGAAAACGCTTAGACAGCCTGATCGTTTTAACCGCTCATTATGATCATTTAGGAAAAATCAATGATGCTATTTTTCCTGGAGCGAATGATAATGCAAGCGGAGTGGCTCTTCTATTGTCTATGGCTAAGGTTTATGCCAAGGAAAAACCAAAATTTGACATGGTATTTATTGCTTTTGCCGGAGAAGAGGCCGGATTAAAAGGTTCTCAGTATTTTGCAGCTAATCCTTTGATTGATCTGAAAAAAATCAAGTTCTTACTAAATTTTGATATGGTGGGAACCGGAGAAGACGGAATACAGGTGGTAAATGGAAAAGAGTTCCCTAAACAGTTTAACAAACTGGAAAAAATCAGCTATGAGTACAATTACCTAAAACAGGTTAAAACACGGGGAGCTGCTTGTAACAGTGACCATTGTCCTTTTTACCAGAAAGGGATTCCTTCTTTTTATATTTATACTTTGGGAGGAAAAAGTGCTTATCACGATATTCAGGATACTGATGTTTCTTTATTTGCTTTTGATAAGCTGGTGGCTTTGTTTACGAAGTTTATTAATGAACTATAATAATATGCCAATTTGAAGATGAGTCAATGTGCCAATAAACTAAATTGATTAATTATGTTGGCACATTAATTTATTAACTTATTGGTTAATTTACAAGCTGATAGCAGATTCCAATGCTAATTTCATCATCTGATCAAATGAATTTTGCCGGGCTTCTGCTGAAATTTCCTCTTTAGTAATAAACGAATCGGAAATAGTCAATAAACAGGCTGCATTTTTCCCTAATATCTGGGCATTGTGAAAAAGTGCAAAGCTTTCCATTTCCACGCAAGTACAGCCATGTTCTTTTACCAGCTTTTCATAATCAGCACCTCCCTTCACATAAAATACATCACTGGAGTGAACACAAGATTGAACAAGAGGAATCTGAAGTTCCTGTGCTTTTTGAGCTATTTGATAATTCAATACCTGAGACGGATAGGTTTTGTTTTTGTCATATCCGGATTGCACTTTGGCAAAGGATGATTCACTGTAAGCACTGTCTGCCAACACTACATCATACACTTTCACTTCTCCTGTATAAGAACCTGCGGAACCTATACGAATAATGTTTTCTACTCCAAACTGGGAATATAGTTCGTAGGAATAAATCCCGATGCTGGGCATTCCCATTCCTGAACCCATAATGGAAATTTCTTTTCCTTTGTAAGTTCCGGTGTATCCGAACATGTTCCGAACGGAATTAAATTGTACTGAATTTTCTAAATAATTTTCTACTAAATACTTGGCTCGAAGTGGGTCTCCCGGCATCAATACCGTTTTTGCAACCTGACCCCTTTCTGCCTGAATATGCGCAGTTGCCATAGTTTAAATTTTTATTTATTTGTTTAACATTAAGATTGCAAAGATAGAAAGAGTATTTTAGATATTGGGTATATTCCTTCCTGTGAATTATCATTTACCTCAGTTCTGATAAGCATCCAACATCTTAATTACTTCTTTATTTTTTTCTTCGGGAAGAAGATACCATTTATTTAGTTTTACTTTTCCGCTTTCTTTCCATATCATTAACCAATCCTTTGTATCAGAAGGTTTTCCTTTGTAACTGATTTGTATTGTATAATCCGGTGGCACCATTTTTACCATGATTCCTCTGTCATTCCAGTTTGTATCGTAAACGGCTGAACTTATTAATTCTACTAGTTTTTTCTGATCTTCGGATTTAATAAGTCCTATTTTGTCATTTTCTTTAAACTGTATTTCCATGGAACTGATAGAATTTAAGTCCAAAGATATTATTTGAGATTGATCTGATTTTTCGGAATTTGTCATTTTTATATTTTCAGAAGAAGCGGATTGCGAATTACAGGAAATTATTATTCCCATAACTATGCTTATCCCTAATACAAAATATCTGTATTTCATTATATTGCCTTTCATATTTTACATTTCTTTAATCACTTCATCAATAGATTCCAGAACAACATTACATCCTTTTATGATTTCTTCCTGAGTAATGGTAAGTGGTGGAGAAATCCGCATATATTCATTTCTGTATAACTGCCAGAAAACTACCAGTCCTTTCTCCATACATCTTTTGGCTACTGCCAAGGTAAATTCCGGAGATTTTAATTCCACAGCCAGCATTAATCCTCTCCCATTTATGGAAATGATTTCCGGATGTTGTAATTTTTTCCGGAATATTTTCTCTTTTTCGTGAACCTGAGCCATTAGGTCTGTTGTCAGAAGTTCTTCCATTACAGCACAGGCTGCTGCTGCCGGAACCGGATTTCCTCCAAAGGTGGTTACGTGTCCCAGTTTCGGATGATCTGCTAGGCAATCCATCATTTCTTTGGAAGCCATAAAGGCACCTATCGGCATTCCTCCTGCCATTCCTTTTCCCATCACTAAAATATCAGGAACAATTCCATACCACTGAAAAGCAAATAATTTTCCGGTTCTTCCGAATCCGGGTTGTATTTCATCCAACACCAATAAAGCTCCTACCTCTTCACACCTTTTTTTCAGGTTGATGAAATAATTTTCTTCCGGAGTTATGAATCCGGCTGCTCCCTGAATGGTTTCCACAATCACACACGCTGTTTTTTCCGTGATTTGGGAAAAATCTTCTTCTTCATTGAACCGGATAAATTTGATTTGTGGCAACAACGGCTCAAATGGCTTTTTATTGCTATCTCTTCCCGCCAAGCTTAATGATCCCTGAGAATTTCCATGATAGGCATCAACAAAAGATATTATTTCCTGTCTTCCGGTATATCTTTTGGCTAATTTCATGGAGGCTTCAATGGCTTCTGTCCCTGAATTTACCAAATAGGTAGTATGCAATGGATCGGGAACATTTTCCGCCAACATCTTGCAAATCTGTACCGGTTTTTCCATTGCATATTCTCCATAAACCATTACATGCAAATATTTATCTACCTGATCTTTGATTGCCTGTATTACTTTGGGATGAGAATGCCCCAATGTATTGGCAGAAACTCCGGCTACAAAATCCAGATAGGCTTTTCCGTCCTTTCCGTAAATATAATTTCCTACTGCTTTTTCTACTTCAAAACCCGCTGCATAAAATGTAGTTTTTGCCTGGTATTCAAAAAAATCTTTTTGTAACTGTCCCATTTTTCAGATCGAAATTGAGAAACAAAGATACGGATTAATTAAAATGTAAGAATTGAAGACAGATAATGGTACGATTTTTATTTTTATAACAAATCTGAAAAATCAAGAATAGTAGACCTAAAAGTATTAGTATTAATGAAATGAAACTGGTGGAAAAATCATGATTTAATTTATTTTAAATCTTCCCTTACTAAATTAGTTTTTATTATTTTTGTAAGGAAATTCTTGAAACTATGAGCCAAAACATAAAAGTGGGTATTGATGCTTTTTCTTTTGATATTCCTAAAATATACTTACCCATTAGAGATTTAGCTATTGCCCGTGATATAGAACCTGCAAAACTGGAAAAAGGATTGGGATTATTAAAAATGTCTTTTCCCGATGTTCATCAGGATGTAGTTGTTTTTGCAGCAAATGCCTTACGGAAATTATTACAACAGGAAAATCTAAAACCTTCGGATATTGACCGGATTTATGTGGGAACGGAAAGTGGGATTGATTCTTCCAAACCGATAGGTTCTTTTGTTTTGTCTCTTATGGAAGATTTGTATGGCGACAGGACTTTTGAACATTGTGATGTGGTAGATCTTACTTTTGCCTGCATTGGAGGCATAGATGCTCTGCATAATTCTTTGGATTTCGTACGGGTAAATCCGGATAAAAAAGCGATTGTCATTTGTACCGATTATGCAAAATACGATCTGAATTCCACTGGTGAATACACTCAGGGAGCAGGTGCTGTTGCTTTGTTGTTATCTGCTAATCCAAGCGTTATTTCCATTGACAATAAAGTAGGAGTAAGTACAAAAGGTGTTTTTGACTTTTTTAAGCCTAAACGGCATTTATCCAAGAAAGAAGTTACTGGAAAAGACAATAATCCGGAATGGTTCGGAGTGTTAGAATCCGAAATTGATTTATTTAAGGAACAGCCTGTTTTTGATGGTCAATATTCCAATACCTGTTATCAGGATCGACTGAAAGGAGCTTATTTTCAATTAAAAAAATTGTTGGGAAAAGAAGATACTTTGTATTCCCAATGGAAAAATATTATTGTTCATCTTCCTTATTCTTTTCAGGGAAGGCGGATGTTTTCCGAAATTTATGCTCTGGATTCCGACCTGAAAAATTCTTTACCAGAAGATGCTAAAGAATATGCGGAAAAACTAAAGGAGATTGGAAAATCGGAAGAATACAGAACTTTTGTTAGTGAGAAATTCGGTCCGGCTGAGGTAGCTTCTTCAGATATAGGAAATATGTACACCAGTTCTATATTTATGGGCTTATTTTCAACCTTATATTTCCATCATAAAAACAATACGGAGATCAAAGGTGAAAAATTCGGATTTCTGGCTTACGGAAGCGGTTCCAAATCCAAAGCTTTTGAAGGAATGATTGAAAATAACTGGAAATCCCAGACTGAGAAACTTCAATTGTTTGAAACTTTGGATATGGTACAACCTATTGATATTAATACCTATCATGCTCTTCACAAAAAAGAATTAAAGAAACCGGTTATTCAACCTAACAATGAATATATTCTGGAAAGAATTGAAAATGAAAATCCGGTTCTGATGGGAGCAAGGTATTATAAGTTTATAGATTAAATTCAAAATAAGATATTTCAAAACTAAAAAAGACTTGTTTCCCAACAGTCTTTTTTATATCTCTTAAATCTCCGTTTTCTACTATTTTCTATCAAAAAAGCTCAAAACCGATTCTGTAATGTATTTGAGTTGTTCTTCCTCTAATTCCGTATGCATCGGAAGGGAAATCACCTGATCTATCAGTTTATTGGTAGCCGGAAAATCTGCATCATTATAGTTTCCATTGTCGTATGCTTTTTGTTTTCTCAACGGAACTGGATAATAGATCATGGCCGGGATTTCTTTTTCTGTAAGATATTGCTGCAAAGCGTTTCGGTCTGCATCAACTATTTTTAACGTATATTGATGAAATACATGAGTAGAATTCTCATATCTTACCGGAACAACTAAATTCGGATGATTGGAAAAGGCATGATCGTAATAATCGGCTGCTTTTCTTCTTTTTTCGTTATAAGAATCCAGTAAAGGCAATTTAGTATTTAATACTGCCGCTTGTAAGGAATCCAGCCGTGAATTCACTCCTACTTCATCATGATAATATCTTTTATACATTCCATGATTCACAATTCCCCTTAATCGGTGAGCCAGATTATCATCATTAGTAAAAATAGCTCCTCCGTCTCCGTAACAACCTAAATTCTTGGAAGGAAAAAAGGAAGTGGTTCCTATGGTTCCTATAGTTCCGGATTTTTTTATCGTTCCATCCTTAAATTTATATTCTGCGCCTATTGCTTGTGCATCGTCTTCTACTACATACAGATCATGTTCTTTGGCAATGGCTAAAATTTCTTCCATATCGGCACATTGCCCGAACAAATGTACCGGAATAATAGCCTTTGTTTTCGGAGTAATTGCCTTTCGGATTGCTTCCGGTTTAATGGTAAAAGTATCATAATCCACATCTACCAATATGGCATTTAATCGTAATAAACTGATTACTTCCACAGTGGCTGCAAAGGTAAAATCGGCTGTAATTACTTCATCTCCGGGTTGCAAATCCAATGCCATCAAGGCTATTTGTAATGCTTCCGTACCATTGGCACAAGGAATAACGTGTTTTGCCTGTAAGTATTTTTCCAGATTTTCTGAAAATGTTTTTACTTGCGGTCCGTTAATGAAGGCAGCAGAATTTAGCACTTCTTCAAATCCTTTGTCTATTTGAGGTTTTATATGTTGATACTGACTGACTAGGTCAACCATCTGTATTTTTTTCATAATCTTTAAATTTTACATGCAAATTTACTAAATGCTTTTGGTTCGGAGCTTTTATAAAAGAAAAAACTCTTATTAAAAAATAAGAGTTTTCTCAGGTTTTATAGTAATTTTTTACTGTTATTTTCCAGTTCCTTGTTGTTGTTGTGCTTGTTGTTGCATTTGTTGCAATTGTTCAGGAGTTATCTGCATTCCTCCTGGATGTTGTTCTTGTTTAGGCGCCGGTTTAAAGTCTATCAGTTCCACTTCAAAAACCAATGCTTGGTTAGGTCCTACAGGTCCGTTTTGTCTGTAAGCTAAATCAGCCGGAATATACAAGGTATATTTTGCTCCTTTGTTCATCAATTTTATTCCTTCTTTCCATCCCGGAATTACTTGTGCAAGTGCTATGTCTGCAGGTTTACCTCCCGGTTGTTTTTTGGAATCTTCTATTACTGTTCCTTCTTTAGATTTCAATACATAATTCACAGAAACTATATCATTATCGGTAGGACTTGCTCCTGTTCCTTCTTTTTCTACTTTATACTGAAGTCCGGAAGCAGTAACTTTTACACCGGATTTTTTCTTGTTTTCTTCCAGGAATTTCTTGCTTTCTTCTTCATTTCTTTTTCCTACTTTTTCCAAATGTTTAGGCATATATAAAGTCATGAAAGACTGGATGGAATCTTCAGGGAATTTCAAGTCTTTATTTTCCACTTTATCTTTCATTCCTTGCAATACTAAATCCAGATTTATGTCCTGATCTAGTCCCTGAGGTTTGAAATTTTGTGCAAGAATCACTCCTATGGCATAGGAAGCTTTTTCATCATCTGTCTTAAATGTTCCTGATGTTGTTGTTTTGTTTCCGTCTTTGTTACAAGCAATTAACGATAAGCTTACAAATGCTGTTAAAATTGTTTTTTTTATCATTGTGTCTATCAACTTTTATATAATTAGTATTTTGTCTTTTATTTAGCTGGTGCCGGAGCTGGCATTGTTGCTTCTTCTTTAGGTGCTGGTTTGAAGTCTATCAGTTCTACATCGAAAATCAATACGGAATTTGGTGCTATATCTTTTCCTGCTCCTCTTTCTCCATAAGCTAATTCAGATGGAATGTAAAGTCTGTATTTAGAACCTTTGGTCATTAATCCTACTCCTTCTGTCCAACCTTTGATTACTCTGTTCAATTGGAATTCTATCGGTTCTCCATTACTGTTTTTATCGGTGGAATCAAATACGGTTCCATCCAATAATTTTCCTTCGTATTTAACTTTTACTAAATCTTCCGGTTTTGGTTTTTCCTGAGATTTTCCTTTGGTTAAAACTTCATATTGAAGTCCGGAAGCAGTGGTTACTACTCCTTTTTTCTTTTTATTTTGTTCGAGGAATCTTTGTCCTTCAGCTTTATTTTTTTCTCCTTCTTCTTGTCTTTTCTTTTCAAATTCCTGTCTTTTCTTCTCTACATATTTTTGCATAAAAGCATTCATGGAATCCTGAGGAAAAACTAATTTGTCTCCTTTCAGTACATCATTCATGGCCTGACTTAGTACGTTAGTGTCAACTTCATCGGCTATATCTTCCTGTTTAAGATTTTGAGCTATATTAGCTCCTATGGAATAAGAAAGTTTTTCTTTATCTGTCTTAAGTTCTGTAAGTCTTTGGGCAAATAAAGGTAAAGAAGCTAAACATAAGGCAACTGCAATAATATTTTTTTTCATTTTACTATTATTATATTTTTTAATTAGTACTTTTTCTGTAACTATAAATCAATGCAAATATCTAATAAATAATCGAAACTTAAACATAAATTTTAGTTAATATTAAGTCAAATATTTAGTGGAAATTATCATGTAAACTGACTTAGACTATTAAATGTTCTCACCAAATACATTTTTCCTTTTGTCTTGATACAAAAGGAAGAAAAAATCAAGGCTGTGAGCAAATTTAGCTTGAAAAACTCAACGAAAAAGCTAAAATATTTGACCTCAGAGCTACGCTTGCAAACTTTGTTTGTGCTCAAACATAAATATTTTTTAACGCTTTTTTCCTCTCACTTTTCTGACGCATTTGCTCAGAGGCCAAAATCGGATTTCTCTAATTAATAACACCACTCTAAATGATATAGGACAAATTAAATATGTATGTTTAAATCGGTTTTTTATGATTATAAAAGAAATATGGATAATAACATTTAAATATCCAACCGGAAATCGTTTCTTAGTTTTTCCAGTAACGGATTGATCTTCACCATTTTTTCATATTTTTCTCGGTCAGATAATAAAACAGATCTTTCAGTTTCTTTGATTTCATATTCAAACCCTATGGAATAGTTATTCAGATGCTTTTTTAGTTTTTGGAAGATATCTTCGCGCAAATGTTCAAATTCATCGCAGGCTGAATTGGAAGGAAATTCAAAGAATATGGTATGATTTTCTTTGACCGAACAACTGGTTGTATTGAGAACATTATATAAAATCGGTTGTTTTTGTTTTAAGTTTTCTAAATATTGATTCCAAAAGTTTTTTACTTCTTTTTCCTCAAAATCATCTTTATCTTTTTGAGAGGAATCAAGACCTGCTTCGATATTTTCTTCAGGTACAGAATCTAACGTATTTTTTATGGAAAGAAATGAAGATCCTTTTATGGCTGATCCTAATGGAGTCGTTACTTTTTTAACAACTGTTCCTCCTACGGTTTCCTGTACAATTTTTGTTTCTGTTTTTTCCGGTTTTTTATATTTGGATCTTTTTTCTTTTAGTTCAGATTCAACAATGGTTTGGGAAGGTTTTTCTTCGGATAAAAAGAATTGGGGGAGAATTATTCTAAACTTTTTTTTTTATCGGGAATTCCTCCTTCTGCTGTTAATGAAGCCAGTTGCATCAATGCTATTTCTATAGAAAGTTTAGGATTTTTACTATTCCGGTAGTTTATATCTGCCTGATGACAAATTTCTATGGCATCAATGAGGAATTTAGGTTTGCAAAGTTGTGCCTGTTGCAGGTACTTTTGTTTGGTATTCTCTCCTACTTCCAACAGGTTTAGGGTTTGCGGATTCTGGGCTACCATCAGATCACGGAAGTGACTTCCTAATCCTGCAATAAAAATCTGGGAATCAAATCCTTTTTTTACAATGTCGTTAAAAGACAAAAGCAATGCCGGGATATCGTTTTTTAATGCCTGATCTGTAATGTTAAAGAAATATTCATAGTCCAGAATACTCAGATTTTCAGTAACGGAAGCAACTGTGAGATTTTTTTGTGTGAAAGTAACCAATCGGTCGAACATGGAAAGAGCATCACGCAATCCTCCGTCTGCCTTTTGGGCTATGATGTGTAATGCGTCTTCTTCGTAATGTACGTTTTCCGTTTCTGCTATTTTTTGTAAATGTTTTTTTATGTCATTTACTTCTATCCTTTTGAAGTCATAGATCTGACAACGGGATAATATGGTAGGAATTATCTTTTGTTTTTCGGTGGTTGCCAGAATGAAAATGGCATGGGCCGGCGGTTCTTCCAATGTTTTCAGAAAGGCATTGAAGGCTGCATTGGAAAGCATATGGACTTCGTCTATGATATAAACTTTATACTTTCCTATTTGCGGGGCATACCGTACCTGGTCTATCAAATTCCGGATATCATCTACTGAGTTGTTAGAAGCTGCATCTAATTCAAAAATGTTGAATGCAAAGTCGTTTTCGTCAGTTTCTCCGAATTTTTCGTTGATCTTTCTGGCAAGAATACGTGCACAAGTGGTTTTTCCTACTCCTCTTGGTCCGCAAAAAAGAAGTGCCTGAGCCAACTGATTATTTTCAATGGCATGTTCCAACGTATCTGTTATATGGCTTTGCCCTACAACTGCATCAAATTCTAATGGTCTGTATTTTCTTGCTGAAACAACGAAGTTCTCCATGACTTTGACAAAGATAATATTTTTTCAGCTTATTTAGTCTAAAAGTTATTAATGTGGTTTTCTGCATTCACTACATAATCCGTGAGCTATGATATCCAGTTTTCCTAACTCAAAATCGGAAGGTATTTCTATATCCGGAGTTTTCACTTTGGGCAAACAAAATATTTTTTTGCAGGAAATGCAGCAAAAATGAATATGCCTATCTGCATGATGTTCTTCTGAACAATCATCCATACACAAGGCATAAGATGTTGTGTGTCCATCATTGATACTATGCAGTAATCCTTTTTTTTCAAAGGTTTTTAAGGTTCTGAATAATGTGGTTCTGTCGGAATAATCAAAATCGGATTCCAGATCGGAAAGAGAAACTGCCGAATCCTGTTTCAAAAAGTAATCCAGAATCAATAGCCGCATGGCGGTAGGATTAATTTCTTTTTGTTTTAATATTTCTTCTAATTCCGCAGACATTTTACATTCTTTCGGGTGCTCCTATTCCTAATAATTTCAATGCATTTTCTATTACATTACTTGTCCATTGCGCCAAGGCTAAACGGATGTGTTTTTCCGATTCGTATTCTGTGTTCAGAATAGAATAATTCTGATAAAAGTAATTGAATTCTTTTACTACTTCATAAACATAATTTGCTACTAATGCCGGATTTAGTGTTGATGCCGACTTTTCTATGGTTTCAGGGAAAGAAGATAATAAGATTATGAGTTTTCTTTCGGTTTCGTTTAGTTCTCTGTCAGATATTTCTATAATCTGTTGTTTGGCTTTTCTTAGAATGGACTGGATTCTTGCATAGGTATATTGTATAAATGGACCTGTATTTCCATTAAAATCAATACTTTCCTTCGGATCAAACAGAATACGTTTTTTAGGATCTACTTTTAAAATGTAATATTTCAAAGCTCCCAATCCGATCAATTCATTGATTCTTGCTTTTTCTGCTTCAGTATAATCATCTAATTTTCCCAGTTCCTTAGAAATTTCGGTAGCAGTAGAAATCATTTCTTCTATAAAATCATCAGCATCTACTACGGTTCCTTCTCTGGATTTCATTTTTCCGCTTGGTAAATCCACCATTCCGTAGGAAAGATGATGAAGTTTATCCGCCCATCCATATCCTAATTTTTTCAATATGAGAAATAACACCTGAAAATGATAATCTTGCTCATTTCCAACCGTATAGATCAATTCGCTGAGTTGAAAACGGGTAAAACGTTCTACTGCTGTTCCCAGATCCTGAGTCATGTAAACGGAAGTTCCATCACTTCTCAGTAACAATTTTTGATCTAACCCTGCCTCTGTAAGATCTGCCCAAACTGAACTATCATCTTTTTGATAAAAAATTCCTTTTTTTAATCCTTCTTCTACAATATCTTTTCCTAAAATATAAGTTTCACTTTCATATTGAACGAGATCAAAGGTAACTCCCAGTCTTTTATAGGTTTCGTCAAATCCTGCATATACCCAAGAATTCATTTGTTTCCATAACTGTCGCACTTCCGGATCTCCTTCTTCCCATTTTCTGAGCATTTTCTGCGCCTCCAGTAGAATTGGAGCTTTTTTCTTTGCTTCTTCTTTATCCATTCCGGAGGAAATCAACTCAGCAATTTGTTTTTGATATTCTTTGTCAAAGAGAACATAGTATTTTCCTACTAAATGATCTCCTTTTGTATGTGCTGTTTCTGGAGTTTCTCCGTTTCCGAATTCCTGCCATGCCAACATGGATTTACATATATGAATTCCCCTGTCATTCACTACTTGCGCAGTCATCACTTCATTTCCGGCTGCCTTTAGTATATTACTTATGGAAAATCCTAATAAATTGTTACGGATGTGTCCTAAATGAATGGGTTTATTGGTATTTGGGGAAGAATATTCCACCATGATTTTAGATTTCTTTTCCGAACTGAACCCAAAATTTTTATTGGAATAATGTTCTCTTACTAATCGGGAAAATATTTTATAATTTAAAACCAGATTTAAGAATCCTTTTACTACGTTGAAAGAGTCGAATAATTCCTGTTGTATTAACTGATTTCCTATCTTGTCTGCAATTTCTTCGGGTTTCTGTCTGAGTTCTTTCACTAAGGGAAAAACAACCAGCGTGTAATCTCCTTCAAATTCTTCTTTGGTTGTTTGTATTTCAATGGTGGGTATTTCTACTCCAAATAATTCTTTTATCGCCTTTATACTCTGTTCTTTTACTACGGATTTTGGATTCATTCTTATTTTCTGATTTATCTTACAAATTTAAGCATTTTCCTGCTGTTTTTAATGTATTGTGATTTATGTGAAAAACGTGAGTTCGATATAATATTAATTATAAGCATTTTATTTCCTTTATTCTTGATAAAAAAGAGAGAAAAATCAAGGCTGTGAGCAAATTTAGCTCCTCATTAAATATAAAAATTAAACCTTAACTACATATTTTACTTCTGTGTTATTGTCTTTCATTTTTTGCAGATGTTAGGACAGGTTTTCAAAGGAGTCTACGGATAATTGTCTTAGTTTAAGCTTTCCATTCCCTATCTGATTCAACAACATTTCTCCGTCAGATATTAATCGGGCAATTTGTTGTTCATTGGCGAATTTATGAAAGGCTCCCAAGGCAATTTCATGTAAGGAAACACAGGTTGTAAAGCCTGGCTGCGGATTTTCCTTTATTCTTCCTTGTATGGATACAATATGTCCGTAATATCCTACCAATCCTGTTAAATCAGTAGCACTGGAACTACTAACCGTATCTATAACAGCATCAAATAAGTTTCCGTGTAAGGTTTCTTTCATATTTTCCTGCCAACCTTCAGTTTTGTAATCTATTGCTTTAACATCGCCCATTTTATAGAATTCTTCATGATGCTTCGGACTCGCTGTGATATAAACCTTTGCTCCATGATTAATCAAAAGTTGTGTAAGAAGATATCCTACGGAACCTACGGCTCCACTTACTAATATATTTTTTCCGGTTACAGCGGGTAATTTTTGAAAAGCCTGCCAAGCGGTCAATGAAGGACAAGGAAAAGCTGCTGCAATTGCATCACTTATTTTATTGAGAATATAAATAAGCCTGTTTCCTGAAACTATGGTATGAGTGGAAAAGCTACCATCCTGAGATAGATCCGTATGATAGCATACTCTGGCTCCCAACGGAAAATGAGTCATATTTTTTCCTGTTTTTATGACGATCCAGCTCCGTCAACTCTGGGTATTTGATCTTCTTTCCAGCTCGGATTTCCATTTTTTATTAGTTTCCAATCTACCGGATTCAATCCTATAAAAGTATTCTGTATTAATACTTCATTGTCTTTTAATTCTTTTACTTCGGTTTCTTTTACTACTAAACTTATGGGTTCTCCTTTACCCTGCCAACACTAGGATTTTGACTATAATTTATCCATTTATACTATAATTTATTATTATACATCAAAGATAAGGATACTATTCGCTTAAATAGTATCCTTTATTATTCTTTTATTGTATTACGATTTCTGAAACTTATTTGGTAGAAAAAGGACCTAAAACCAAATTGGTTACTACTCCTTTGGGATTGGTAAGCAAAGATTTGTAACTAAAGAAGATATTTCCTTTTATTTCCGGAAATGTTCGGTTATAGTTAACCTGTTGAATCAACTCATCCGATTCTTTCCATGCATTTACCCTGTCGGCTGCCAATCCGATATATAATTTGGTTTTGGTTTCTTTGGCTACATTATCCCACCAATTTACCAAAGTGGTGTAATCTGCTAACGGATGTCCTCTCTGCCAATAAAGCTGGGGAGCCACATAATCAATCCAGCCGTTTTCCATCCAACCTAAAATATCTGCATACAGATCATCATAGTTTTGCAATGCTTTGGTTTTCGATCCTCTTGCATCCGTACTTTCATTTCTCCATACTCCAAAGGGACTTATTCCAAAATCAATGTCTTTATTTTCCGATTTGATGTTATCATGAAGTTTTTCTACAAACTTATCAATATTGTTTCTCCTCCAATCAGCCTTACTTGAAAATTCTATTCCATATCGGGCATATTCTTTACTATCCGGATATTCCTGATTTCCTACTTTATATGGATAGAAATAATCATCCAGATGAATTCCGTCTATGTTGTAATTTTTTACTACTTCCATAATACTTTCCACCACATAATCAGATACTTCCGGAACTCCAGGATTCAAATACAATTGTTCTGCATATCTTACTACCCAATCCGGATGTTTGTAGGCTATATTATCCGAGCTTAAACTACTCCAACTGGAACTTCCTGCTGAAAGCCGGAAAGGATTAAACCAGGCATGAACTTCTATATTTCTTTTGTGGGCTTCTTTTATTATAGATGCCAACGGATCATATCCGGGATCTACTCCTTGTTTTCCTGTCAAATACTTTGACCACGGACTCAATTTTGATTTATAAAAAGCATCTGAAGAGGGTTTTACTTGAATGATAATGGCATTCATATTCCACTTCTGTATGTTATTCAACATATCAATAATCTCCTGCTTTTGGTCATCTGCCGACAAGCCCGGCTTGGACGGCCAATCTATATTGAATACTGTTGCTACCCAAACAGCCCTGAATTCTTTGGAATTTTTATTTTTATCTTTGAGGGAATTAGAATCATCGGATTCTTTTGGTTGAGCTAATATTAAACTTGTTGTTAAAAGACTGAATAAAATAAAACAAATTCTTAATTTTCTCATATAGTATCCTAATTTATATCTATTTATAAGTGCAAAGTTAAGCATTAATTTAATACAAAAACTTAACTTTATGTTAATTAATTAGTTAATTCTCTAATTCTCATAATTCCTATTTCAATTTTCTATTCACCTCATGATAAGATTACTATATTTCCATTCACTTTATAAAAAATAGCCTGCAATAAAACAGGCTATTATACTTTATTATAAATCGGATTCTCTTATTTTTTGCTTTCTGTATAATATTTCAGGAAATAAGGAATAGTTTCAATTCCTTTATAAAAATTAAACAACCCATAATGTTCATTAGGAGAATGGATAGCATCAGAATCCAGTCCGAATCCCATTAATACCGATTTGGCTCCTAAAATAGCTTCAAATAATGAAACGATAGGAATACTTCCTCCTGTTCTGTAAGGCAAAGTTTCTTTTCCAAAGGTTTTTTCCATTGCTTTTTTCGCCGCAATATATCCTGAATCCGAAGAAGGTAAAACATAAGCATTCCCTCCATGATGCGGAGTTACTGTTACTTTCACACTTTCAGGTGCTATGGAAATAAAATGTTCAGTAAATAATCTCGTGATTTCATCTGGGTCTTGGTCAGGAACTAATCTCACAGATATTTTTACGTAAGCTTTAGATGGAATTACCGTTTTTGCTCCTTCTCCTGTATATCCTCCCCAAATTCCATTTACATCTAAGGTAGGACGGATAGAGGTTCTTTCTAAAGAATTATATCCTTTTTCTCCTTCTGTTCCCTGTAATCCAATGGAATTCTTAAATACTTCTTCATCAAAAGGAAGTTTATTGAGTTCTTCCCTGTCTTTCGGAGTCAACTCTTGTACTTTATCATAAAATCCTTTGATTGTAATTCTTCCGTTTTCATCTATCAAGGAAGCAATCATTTTCGATAAAACATTAATTGGGTTCGGAACGGCTCCTCCGTACAATCCTGAATGTAAATCCCGGTTAGGCCCTTCTACCATTACTTCTACATAACTCAATCCCCGTAATCCGGTAGTGACCGTAGGTACCTGATTGGAAAAAATATGTGTATCCGAAATTAAAATTACGTCACAGGCTAATTTTTCCGTATTATCTTTTAAAAAACTTCCCAAATTAACAGAACCTACTTCTTCTTCTCCTTCTACAATCATCTTCACATTACAAGGTAAAGAATCTGTTTTAATCAAAGATTCCAACGCCTTTACATGCATAAAGAATTGTCCTTTGTCATCTGCCGAACCCCTTGCGAAAATAGCTCCATCCGGATGAATTGCTGTTTTTTTAATAACCGGATCAAAAGGTTTACTTTCCCATAATTCTAACGGATCTGCAGGCTGCACATCGTAATGTCCATATATCAAAACAGTGGGTAAGGAAGAGTCTATTATTTTTTCTCCATATACTACCGGATTTCCCTGTGTTTTACAAACTTCTACTTTTTCTAATCCCGATTGTTTCAAGTTTTCCGCTACACTTTCAGCACAATGAAATACATCTTTAATATATGCTGAATCTGCACTTATGGAAGGAATTTTTAGTAATTCCAGAAGTTCATCTAAAAACCGTTGTTTATTTTCTTGCTGATATTGTTGTACTTTATCCATTTCTATTGGTGTTATATTTTAATTAAACAAAGATATAAATTTACATAAAAATAAGGTAAAACCCTATTACAAATAAAACCAAAAAGCCTCGTATTGTAAAATAATACGAGGCTTTTGTTTAAAAAACTGGCGGCTACCTACTCTCCCGCGTGTAGCAGTACCATCGGCGCTGGGCAGGCTTA
>JAVBMH010000014.1:0-132684 GCA_031552575.1 Apibacter sp.
AGTTATGACATTTTAAAGGCTAATGAAGTAGTTTTATTTGAGGGTTCAGTAGAAAAAATTCAGGAAAATTTAAGAAAGTAGAATTATGTCTGTACTAATAAAACCTATTATATCAGAAAAAGCAAACGATGTCGCTGAAAAAAGAAATCGCTATACCTTTTTAGTAGATCCTAAAGCGAATAAGTCAGAAATAAAACATGCAATACAACAAACTTATGGGGTAGATGTAACAGCGATCAGGACATTGATTTCTGCTCCTGTAGTAAAAAGCAAGTACACCAAATCAGGATTGCAGGTAGGAAAATCGAATAAGTTAAAAAAAGCAATGGTTGACATTAAAGAAGGTCAGACCATTGACGTATTTGGAACTATATAATTATTTAAAGAATCATGTCGGTAAGAAAATTAAAACCTATCACCCCCGGACAAAGATTCAGAATTGTAAACAATTTTGAAGAAATTACTACTTCAAAACCGGAAAAATCCTTACTAAGAGGAATTTCCAAATCAGGAGGTAGAAACAACACCGGAAAAATGACCATGCGTTATACCGGAGGTGGACACAAGAAACGATTCAGAGAAATCGATTTCAAAAGAAACAAGTTCGGAATTCCGGCTACTGTAAAGTCAGTAGAATATGACCCGAACAGAACGGCATTCATCGCTCTATTAGCTTATGCTGATGGTGAAAAACGCTACATTGTTGCCCCACATGGAATTAAAGTAGGGCAGAAAGTTATTTCAGGAGAAACAGTAGCTCCCGAAATAGGAAATGCAATGAAACTGAAAAACATACCATTAGGTACTGTAATTTCATGTATTGAGTTGCGTCCCGGACAAGGAGCGAAGATGGCAAGAAGTGCCGGAACCAGTGCACAACTGATCGCAAGAGACGGAAAATATGCCGTCCTTAAAATGCCTTCAGGAGAAACACGTATGGTATTAGTAGAATGTATAGCAACTGTCGGATCCGTTTCCAATTCAGATCATCAATTGACTGTATCAGGAAAAGCCGGTAGAAGCAGATGGTTAGGAAGAAGACCAAGAACAAGGCCAGTAGCAATGAACCCAGTAGATCACCCAATGGGAGGTGGTGAAGGTAGATCAACTGGAGGACATCCAAGATCTAGAAATGGTAAACCTGCAAAAGGATACAAGACTCGTTCAAAGAAGAAAGAATCGAATCGTTATATTTTACAAAAAAGAAAATAATCTGATATGGCACGTTCGTTAAAAAAAGGACCTTACATTCACTATAAATTAAATAAGAAAGTCCAAGCTAACATAGAATCAGGAAAAAAAGTAGTTATCAAAACCTGGTCAAGAGCCTCTATGATCTCCCCGGATTTCGTAGGACAAACTTTTGCCGTACATAACGGAAAACAATTTGTTCCCGTATATGTAACTGAAAATATGGTTGGACATAAATTAGGAGAATTTTCTCCTACCCGTGTGTTTAGAGGTCATACAGGTAATAAAAATAAAGGAAACAGATAATAAAGTAAGCAATGGGTAACAGAAAACAAAACAGTGCAATAGCACGAAAAGAAGCTAAGAAAGATTTGGCTATTGCTCGCTTGAATAATTGTCCTACCTCACCAAGAAAGATGAGATTAGTAGCTGATATCATCAGAGGTGTTGATGTTGATAAAGCATTATATATTTTAAAATATTCCAAAAAAGAAGCTTCCATCCGGTTAGAAAAACTTTTATTGAGTGCAATTGCCAACTGGCAGACAAAAAATGAAGGTAAAGACATTGAAGAAGCAAAACTTTTTGTGAAAGAAATCTTTGTTGATGGAGGATCTATGCTGAAAAGATTACGTCCTGCACCTCAGGGAAGAGGATACAGAATCAGAAAAAGATCTAATCACGTGACAATTATTCTTGGAAACAAAAACGAAGTAAATTAAGTATGGGACAAAAGACAAATCCAATAGGCAATAGATTAGGAATCATCCGCGGGTGGGATTCTAACTGGTACGGTGGAAAAAACTTTGGAGATAAAATAGCTGAGGACTTCAAAATCAGAAGATACTTAGAGGCTCGTTTATCAAAAGCAGGTGTTTCCAGAATTTACATCGAAAGAACTCTTAAATTAGTTACAATCACCATCACCACCGCACGTCCGGGAATCATCATCGGAAAAGGAGGTCAGGAAGTAGATAAACTAAAAGAAGAGTTAAAGAAAATCACTAAAAAGGAAATTCAAATCAATATATTTGAAATCAAAAGGCCGGAACTGGATGCTAAATTAGTAGCAGAAAGCGTAGCCCGTCAGATTGAAAGCCGTATTTCTTACAGAAGAGCAGTGAAAATGGCTATCGCTTCTACTATGAGAATGAATGCGGAAGGTATTAAAATTATGATTTCAGGACGTTTGAACGGAGCTGAGATGGCAAGATCGGAATCTTTCAAAGAAGGAAGAATTCCATTGTCTACTTTCCGTGCGGATATTGATTATTACATCGCAGAAGCTCATACTACTTACGGACGCTTAGGAGTGAAAGTATGGATTATGAAAGGCGAAGTATATGGTAAGAGAGAATTATCTCCGTTAGTAGGTCTTCAGAAAAAGACTCAAAAAAGAAAAGTTAAAGAAAGAAGATAAAAATATCTTAGGTAATTATGTTACAACCAAAAAGAACAAAATTCCGTAAACAACAAACAGGACGTATGAAAGGTCTTTCCTACAGAGGAAACCAATTAGCATACGGAACCTTCGGAATTAAGGCGTTAGACTCAGTATTTATTACTGCAAGACAAATAGAAGCGGCTCGTATTGCTGCAACCCGATATATGAAAAGAGAAGGTCAGTTATGGATCAAAATTTTCCCGGATAAGCCTATTACCAAAAAACCTGCTGAGGTTCGTATGGGTAAAGGAAAAGGAGCCGTGGAATATTGGGTAGCAAGAGTGTCACCAGGAAGAATCCTGTTTGAAGTAGGAGGAGTTCCTTACGAAGTTGCACAGGAAGCATTGCGTTTAGCTGCTCAGAAACTTCCGGTAAAAACTAAATTTGTCGTTGCTAACGATTTTGTACAATCATAAAAACGAAAATCGATGAAAGCAGTAGATATCAAAAATTTAAGTCAGGAAGAAGTAAAAGCAAAATTAGCTGAGAAAAAAGCTGAATATGCGAAACTTAGACTAGCACATAAAGTGTCTCCGATTGAAAATCCGATTCAATTAAGAGAGATCAGAAAAACAATAGCAAGGTTGGCAACAGCCCTTAAGTAATTAAAATATCCGAAAAGAAGTTAATTTCAACTATGGAAAGAAATTTAAGAAAAGAAAGAATCGGAGTAGTATCTAGCAACAAAATGGATAAAACCATTGTTGTTAAGGAAACATCAAGAATGAAACACCCTATGTATGGTAAGTTCGTTTTGAAAACAAAAAAATATACTGCTCATGATGAAAAAAATGAATGCAACGAAGGAGATACCGTTCGCATCATGGAAACTCGTCCATTGAGTAAAAGTAAAAGATGGAGATTAGTAGAAATATTAGAAAGAGCTAAATAATTAAGAGATGTTACAGACAGAATCAAGATTAAAAGTTGCAGATAATACAGGAGCTAAAGAAGTTTTAGTTATCAGAGTGTTAGGTGGTACAAAAAGAAGATACGCATCAGTAGGAGACAAAATTGTAGTTACCATTAAAGATGCTACTCCATCAGGAAATGCTAAAAAAGGACAAGTATCAAAAGCAGTGATCGTAAGAACCAAAAAACCAGTAAGAAGAAAAGACGGTTCTTATATCAGCTTTGAAGATAACGCCTGTGTATTGTTAAATGCATCAGGAGAAATGAGAGGAACACGTGTTTTTGGGCCGGTTGCCAGAGAATTGCGTGATAAAGAGTATATGAAAATCATATCACTAGCTCCTGAAGTATTATAAGCTTAAATAAAAGAAAATGGCAAAGATTAAAATAAAAAAAGGAGATAAAGTTCAGGTTCTTGCAGGAGCTTATAAAGGAAAGCAAGGACAAGTATTAGTAGTTTATCCTGAAAAAGGTAGAGCAATCGTTGAAGGAGTAAATGTTGTTAAAAAACATAAAAAACCTTCAGCTGAAAATCCTCAGGGAAGCATTGTAGAAAAAGAAGCATCCATAGATATTTCAAATCTGGCTCTATTGGATCCGAAATCCGGAAAACCAACAAGAGTAAGCTATAAAATAGAAGGGGATAAGAAAGTAAGAGTTGCAACTAAATCAGGACAAGCGATTTAATTAAATAAGAAGATTATGCAATATATAGCAAGACCCAAAAAATTATATAGCGAAAAGATCGTACCGACTCTTAAAGAAGAGTTTGGTTACAAATCAGTGATGCAAGTTCCTAAATTGCAAAAAATTGTAATCAGCCAGGGGTTAGGTTCAGCTACCGCAGACAAAAAAATCGTAGATTATGCAGTAGAAGAAATTACCATGATCGCAGGACAAAAGGCAGTTCCATGTCTTTCCAAAAAAGACGAAGCCGGATTCAAACTGAGAAAAGGAATGCCGATCGGAGCTATGGTTACTTTAAGAGGTGCCAGAATGTATGAATTCCTTGACAGATTGATTTCTTCTGCATTACCACGGGTTCGCGACTTTAACGGTATTAATCCAGGTGGATTTGATGGAAGAGGTAATTACACATTAGGAATTACAGAGCAGATCATATTTCCTGAAATTAATATTGATAAAGTAAAGAAAATTCAGGGAATGGATATTACCTTTGTGACCAGTGCAAATACAGATAAAGAAGCCAAAGCATTGTTAACCCATTTCGGTTTACCATTTAAAAAGAACTAATTAAGATATGGCAAAAGAATCAATGAAAGCGCGTGAGCGCAAAAGAGAAGCACTTTCTGCTAAATATGCTGCCAAAAGAAAAGCTTTAAAAGAAGCTGGAGATTATGAAGCTCTTCAGAAACTTCCTAAAAATTCTTCACCAGTAAGATTACACAACAGATGTAAACTTACAGGCAGACCAAGAGGATATATGAGGGTTTTCGGAATTTCCAGAGTTACTTTTAGAGAAATGGCCAACGAAGGATTAATACCAGGAGTTAAAAAAGCAAGCTGGTAATAAATAAAGTATGAATTTTAAAAGTAGAAGTTAATTCTATACTCTAAAATTAAAAAAAGAATATGGTTACAGATCCAATCGCAGATTACTTAACAAGAGTAAGAAATGCAATGAGAGCAGGACACAAAGTAGTGGAGATTCCTGCATCTAAAATTAAAAAAGAGATCACTAAGATTCTCTTTGATCAAGGATATATCCTTAATTATAAATTTGAAGAAGGAACAATACAAGGTATTATCAAAATCGCTTTGAAATATGATAGAAATACCAATCTTCCTGCTATCAAAAGTATACAAAGAGCTTCCAAACCGGGGTTAAGAAAATATGCCGGTTCAAAAGAGCTTCCGAGAGTGTTAAATGGTTTAGGTATCGCTATCATCTCAACTTCCAGAGGAGTTATGACTGACAAGAAAGCACGTCAGGAAAATGTAGGTGGAGAGGTAATTTGTTATGTTTATTAAAAAATTGAAGAAATGTCAAGAATAGGTAAAGCAATTATAAATATTCCTACAGGAGCTACAGTTGATTATAAAGATAACGTGGTTACAGTTAAAGGAAAGAACGGCGAACTAAAGCAAGAACTTACAGGAGGTATTACTTTGAAAATAGAAGACGGTCAAATCACTATGGAGAGACCTTCCGATAGCAAAGAACACAGATCATTACATGGTTTATACCGTGCATTGATTAATAATATGGTTGTAGGTGTTTCCGAAGGGTTTAAAAAACAACTGGAACTGGTAGGGGTAGGTTACAGAGCTTCCAACCAGGGACAAAAGCTGGAATTGGCTTTAGGTTTTTCTCACCTGATCGTGATGGAACTTCCGGAAGAAGTGAAATTAGAAACTTTAACAGAAAAAGGTAAAAATCCAATAATTACCTTAACTTCGCACGATAAACATTTATTAGGGATGATTTGTGCAAAAATCAGATCTTTCCGTAAACCTGAACCTTATAAAGGAAAAGGAGTGAAATTTGTAGGAGAACAGATTAGAAGAAAAGCAGGTAAATCTGCATAAAAAATTTAAGTTATGGCATTAACTAAAGAAGAAAAAAGAATAAGAGTTAAAAGAAGAGTTCGTAAAAATATCTTCGGTACTGCTTCCAAACCACGTTTATCTGTGTATAGAAGTAACAAGGAGATTTACGCTCAACTTATAGATGATAATTCCGGAAAAACCTTGGCTTTCGCTTCTTCGCGTGAGAAAGAAGTTTCCGGAGAAAAAGGAACTAAGACCGATATTTCTACCCTGGTAGGGAAAAGAATTGCGGAAAAAGCAAAGACAGCAGGAATTGAAACTGTAGTATTTGACAGAAACGGATTTATTTATCACGGTAGAGTTAAAGCTTTGGCTGAAGGTGCTAGAGAAGGAGGTTTAAAATTTTAATACGTAAATTATGTTAGGAATAAAAAATATTGAAAGAGTAAAACCAGGAGGGTTAGAATTAGTAGACCGTTTAGTAGGT
The DNA here is from genome assembly GCA_031552575.1 of Apibacter sp. GTDB lineage: Bacteria > Bacteroidota > Bacteroidia > Flavobacteriales > Weeksellaceae > Apibacter. The sequence goes on from JAVBMH010000014.1 coordinate 6,546, forward strand.
GTACAAAGAGTAACCAAAGTAACCAAAGGAGGTAGAGCATTCGGATTTTCAGCTATCGTAGTAGTAGGAGATGAAAAAGGAGTAGTCGGATTTGGATTAGGAAAATCCAAAGAAGTTGCAAGTGCCATCTCTAAAGCAGTAGAAGATGCAAAGAAAAACTTAGTGAGAGTTCCTATATTAGACGGATCACTTCCACACGAACAATCTGCAAGATATGGAGGAGCAGACGTATTCATTCGTCCGGCTTCCCACGGTACAGGATTGATCGCTGGTGGTGCAGTTCGTGCAGTATTAGAATCAGCAGGGATAAAAGACGTGCTTTCCAAATCAAAAGGATCTTCCAATCCTCACAATGTAGTAAAAGCTACTGTGAAAGCATTATTAAGTCTTAGAAGTGCAGAAACCATTGCACGACAAAGAGGAATTTCATTATCTAAAGTATTTAAAGGATAAAAAACATGGCAACGATAAAAATAACTTTAAAAAGAAGTTCAATTAAAAGACCTAAGAACCAAAAGTTGACTTTAGAAGCTTTAGGTTTGACAAAGTTGAATAAAACCGTTGAACATGAAGCAACTCCTCAGATTTTAGGAATGGTTGCAGTAGTAAAACATTTAGTAACTGTTGAAGAATAATAAGATATGAATTTACATACTTTAAAACCTGCACAAGGTTCAACACATAATAGCAAGAGACTAGGTAGAGGACAAGGAAGCGGAAAAGGAGGAACTTCTACCAAAGGACATAAAGGAGATAAATCCCGTTCAGGACACAAAGATAAAATTGGTTTTGAAGGAGGTCAGATGCCTTTACAAAGAAGAATTCCTAAATTTGGATTTAAAAATATCAACAGAAAAGAATATGTAGGGGTTAATTTAGATACTATCCAAAATTTAATAGATTCTAAAAAGATTTCCGGAGAAATAACAAAAGAAGTATTAGTTCAAAACGGATTAGCTTCTAAAAAAGATTTAGTGAAAATCCTTGGAAGAGGAGAATTAAAATCAGCAGTAACTGTTACCGTTGATAAATTCACTAAAACGGCTCAGGAAGCAATAGAAAAAGCAGGAGGGAAAGCTAATACCTTATAAAACTAACAATGAAAGGATTTATACAGACAGTAAAAAATATCTGGAGCATTAAAGAATTAAGAGATAAGCTTATCTTTACTTTCACTTTGATATTGGTATACAGGTTCGGAACTCATGTTCCGTTACCTGCTATTAATATGGTGGAAGTAGATAATATTCTTGAAATTTACAAACAGAATGGAGGTAATCAACAGGCAAGTGGTTTGTTGGCACTCTTATCCTCTTTTACAGGAGGAGCTTTTAGTAAAGCTTCTGTTTTAGCTTTGGGTATCATGCCTTATATTTCTGCTTCCATTGTAGTACAGTTAATGGGATTAGCGATTCCGTATATTCAAAAATTACAAAAAGAAGGAGAAAGCGGGCGCAAGACTGTAAACCAGATCACCCGGTGGTTAACCATAATTATATGTTTAATCCAGGCTCCGGCTTATTTGACTTCCGTTACTCAGGTATTTTTACCAGTAGAACAATTCAGAACCGCCTATTTAGTAGATCCTAACAATGTATTTTTGTTCTGGATACCAAGTATTATTATTTTGATCTCAGGAACCATATTTGCTATGTGGTTGGGAGAAAAAATAACAGATAAAGGAATAGGAAATGGAATATCTATTTTGATTATGGTAGGTATTTTGGCAGGATTCCCTACTGCTTTTGTGCAGGAAGTGGGAGTTCAGACAGGAGCTACAGGACATGGACTTATCATGATATTTGTTGAAGTAATTGCCTGGTTATTGGTGATTATTTTATGTATCATGCTTACCGTTGCTGTGAGAAAGGTTCCTGTTCAATATGTGAGCCGTACCAAATCAGGATCATTCCGTTCCATTACACAGGCGGCAAGACAATATATACCATTAAAAGTAAATGCAGCAGGAGTAATGCCAATCATCTTTGCCCAGGCACTGATGTTTCTACCAGGTCTGATTGTAAGATCAGAATCCACTACCAGCACATTCTGGGCAGGTTTTGGACAGGTATTTAGTTGGCAGTATAACCTTTTGTTTGCTATATTGATCATAGTATTTACTTTCTTTTATACGGCAATTACGATTCCTGTAAATCAAATGGCTGATGATTTGAAGAGGAACGGAGGATTGATTCCAAGAGTAAAGCCGGGAAAAGAAACCGCTGATTATTTGGATGATGTCTTATCTAAAATCACTTTACCGGGAGCTGTTTATTTAGCTCTTATTGCGGTTCTTCCCGCTATTGTTAAAATCATAGGGCTCACCGCAACCGACCGATTTGCATTATTTTTTGGAGGAACTTCATTATTGATTATGGTAGGAGTATTATTAGATACAGTACAACAAATCAATACTTATTTGTTAAACCATCATTATGACGGTTTAATGCAGTCACGATTAAGTAGAACTCCGAATTAAATATATGGCGAAACAAAAACATATAGAACAAGACGGAACCATTATTGAAGCATTGTCAAACGCAATGTTCAGAGTAGAATTAGAAAATGGCCACATTTTAACTGCACATATTTCAGGTAAAATGCGGATGCATTACATTAAATTATTACCAGGAGATAAAGTTAGGCTGGAAATGTCACCCTATGATTTATCCAAAGGAAGAATAACTTTCAGATATTAAAAAAACAGAAAGAAATGAAAATAAGAGCATCACTTAAAAAAAGAAGTGCAGATGACAAGATTGTAAGACGTAAAGGACGTCTGTACATTATAAACAAAAAGAATCCTAAATTAAAACAAAGACAAGGTTAATACTATGGCTAGAATTTCCGGTGTAGATTTACCAAAAAATAAAAGAGGAGTTATCGGGCTTACCTACATTTATGGTATCGGTAAAAGTACCGCATCTAAGATATTAAAAGATGCGGGAATCAGTGAAGATAAAAAAGTTTCAGAATGGAATGATGATGAAATCAACAACATCCGAAAATTCATTTCTGAAAATGTAAAAGTAGAAGGAGAATTACGCTCAGAAATCCAGTTAAACATCAAACGATTGATGGATATCGGATGTCAGAGAGGAATCAGACATCGTTTAGGATTACCTTTAAGAGGTCAGAGAACCAAAAATAATTCCCGTACTAGAAAAGGTAAGAGAAAAACTGTAGCTAACAAGAAAAAAGCCACTAAATAATAAATAGTAACAAATGGCAAAGACAGCATCAAAAACAACTAAAAAAAGAAAAGTTAAGATTGAAGCAGTAGGAGAAGCTCATATTCAAGCCTCGTTCAATAACATAATTATTTCATTAACCAACAAAAGTGGAGAAGTAATTTCTTGGGCGTCAGCAGGAAAAATGGGATTCAAAGGCTCTAAAAAGAATACTCCTTATGCTGCTCAGATGGCAGCAGAAAACTGTGCTCAGACTGCATATGAACTAGGTTTGAGAAGAGTAAAAGTATTTGTAAAAGGTCCGGGAGCAGGTAGAGAATCTGCAATCCGTACCATCCATAATTCAGGTATTGAAGTAAGTGAAATTGTTGACGTTACTCCAATTCCTCATAATGGATGTCGGCCTCCAAAAAGAAGAAGAGTTTAATATTAAAATTATTCAAATTTTATAAATGGCAAGATATATTGGTCCAAAAACGAAAATAGCCCGAAAATTCGGACAGGCTATTTATGGGGAAGATAAGTATTTCGAAAGAAGAAAGTTTCCTCCAGGACAACACGGTCCGAACAAGAGAAGAGGTGCTAAAAAATCTGAATATGCAATTCAGTTGGCAGAAAAACAAAAAGCTAAATATACCTATGGTATTTTAGAAAGACAATTTGCTAATTTATTTGACAAAGCCCAAAGAAGTAAAGGAATTACAGGGGAAGTTTTGTTACAACTTTGTGAATCCCGTTTAGATAACGTAGTTTACAGATTCGGACTTTCAAATACAAGAGCAGGTGCACGTCAATTAGTATCTCACAAGCATATAACAGTAAACGGAGAATTAGTGAATATTCCGTCTTACTTATTAAGACCTGGAGATGTAGTAGGAGTAAGAGAAAAATCAAAATCGTTACAAGTAATTAAAAATGCTTTAACAGATAATTCTCATAAAACCTATGAATGGTTAGTGTGGAATGACGAAAAACTGACAGGAGAATTCAAAGTACAACCTGAAAGAATTCAAATTCCTGAAGATATCAAAGAACAATTGATAGTCGAATTATATTCTAAATAAAAATAAAAATTAGCTAAAATTTATATGGCAATTTTAAACTTTATAAAACCTGATAAGGTAATTTTAATCGAATCGGATGATTTTAAAGGACAGTTTGAGTTCAGACCATTGGAGCAAGGATTCGGATTGACTGTAGGTAACGCTTTGAGAAGAGTTTTATTATCCTCATTAGAAGGTTATGCAATTACATCTGTTAAAATTGAGGGAGTTGATCATGAGTTTTCAACTATTCCCGGAGTTATTGAAGATGTAACAGAAATCATATTGAATCTTAAGAAGGTTCGGTTTAAAAACCAGATCAACAAAGGAGGAAATGAAGTAGTAACTGCTCAGATTTCCGGAAAAACAGAATTGACTGCAGGAGATCTAGGTAAATTTATTTCTTCTTACCAAGTTTTAAATCCTGATTTAGTGATTTGTCACATGGACAAATCTGTAAACTTCAATATAACTTTCAATATAGATAAAGGAAGAGGATATGTTCCGGCTGAGCAGAATAAATCCAATCATGCTCCTATAGGAACTGTTGCCATTGATTCCATCTATACTCCGATCAGGAATGTAAGTTATAGTGTAGAAGATTATCGTGTGGAACAAAGAACCGATTATGAAAAATTGATTCTGGATATCCAGACAGATGGTTCCATTACTCCTCAGGAAGCTTTAACTGAAGCTGCCAAGATATTGATTCATCATTTTATGTTATTCTCTGATGAAAGAATAACTTTAGAAGCGGATGTAGTTGCGTCTGCAGATACTTATGATGAAGAAGCGCTTCATATGAGACAATTATTAAAAACAAAACTGGTAGACATGGATTTGTCTGTAAGAGCTTTGAATTGTCTGAAAGCGGCAGAAGTGGAAACTTTAGGAGAATTGGTTTCTTTCACAAAATCAGATTTAATGAAGTTTAGAAACTTTGGTAAAAAATCTTTAACTGAATTAGAGGATTTAGTATATTCTAAAAATCTTACTTTCGGTTTGGATGTTGCAAAATATAAATTGGACGCGGAATAATATAAGAAATTATGAGACACGGAAAAAAGTTTAATCATTTAGGAAGAACGGCATCCCATCGTAAAGCAATGCTTTCAAATATGGCTGCATCTCTTATTCTACATAAAAGAATCAATACCACAGTTGCAAAAGCAAAAGCATTAAGAACTTATGTGGAACCTCTTTTGACTAAATCAAAAGAAGATACTACCCAAAACAGAAGAACTGTGTTTAGTTATCTTCAAAATAAAGAGGCAGTTACCGAATTATTTAGAACGGTAGCTCCCAAAATATCTTCAAGAAATGGAGGATATACTCGGATCATCAAAACAGGATTTCGTTTAGGTGACGCAGCAGATACTGCTTTAATAGAATTAGTAGATTTTAATGAGTTATATAATACAGGAGATTCTGCTAAGAAAACTACCAGAAGAAGCCGACGCTCAACTAAGAAAGAAGAAGTAACTGAAGTAGTAGAAAAAGAAGTAGTTGCTGAAACTGTAGAAGAACCAAAAGATGAAGCTCCAGAAGCAGATACTGAAGAGAAAAAAAATTAAGAATAGAAATAGAATTTTATAAAAAAACAGGTTAAATTTTAACCTGTTTTTTATTTGTATAAATTTTTTAATCTACTTCTTTTCCTCTGGAAACTTCTAACAGTTTATACCAGTCTTCCACTGATAGATTGATATCAAAAGCTTTTATTTGTTCTTTTATTCGCTCAATATTAGTGCTTCCCAAAATAGGAGTAATCTTACAAGGAACCTTTAGAGTCCAGGCAAGCAAAATCTGATCAACAGAAACATTATATTTTTCAGCCATTAGTGGCAGGATATTTTGTAAGCGGGTATTTACTTCATTTTTTATAGTGAAATAATGCCCGAGAGGTGTATATATTTGTGTTTTTTTGTGGTAATGACCGGATTGAAATAAGGTTTCATCAAATAAGGCTTTAGGATTAGATAATGAGAATTCAATCTGATTAGTGATTAAAGGGATTCTATCATATAATATATTAAAAGCATAGGTAGAAAAATCACAAACCCCGAAATATTTTACTTTTCCGCTTAGTTTTAATTCTGTTAACGAAGTTTCCAGTCCATCAAAATTCATTAAATAATCCTGTCGGTGTATAAAAAGAACATCAATATAATCGGTTTTTAAATTTTTCAACGAATTGTTTACACTTTCCAGAATATGGATTTTTGAAGTATCATAAGCTTTTACTTTGTATTTAGTGCCAGGCGACAAAATTCCGCATTTGGTGGAAATCTTTATAGTGTTTCTTTTTATACCACTTTTTTGTAAAGCCTCTCCAAATAAACTTTCTGTAGTATAATCACCATAAATATCTGCCAGATCAAACTTTACCAGATTTTGGTCATAGCAGGATTTTAAAAATTCACAGGCTTGGTCGGCAGAAAAGTTTTTACCTTCTGTTCCCCATCTCATGGTTCCTATTACTACGTGTGGCTTCATCTTAGTATTCTTTAATGATTTAATAAAGGTACAAAAAAAGACCTCTCAATATTGAGAAGTCTTTTTATTATCTAAAATTATAATCTGATTTTATTGTTCATCCAATAATTTGAATATAACTCGTCTGTTTTCTCTATTTTTCCATTCAGGACATTTAGTAGCAGGGTTACATTCTGGGTATTTAGGACTATTGAAGCCCATTCCTTTTCCAGTTAGTTGGTAAGGAGGTACTCCTTTTGCAACTAGATATTTGATAACTGAAGTTACACGTCTTTTAGATAGATTCATATTATAAGCATCAGTTCCTCTTGCATCGGTGTGACCTTCTACTAAGAATCGGGTTCCTTGTCCGTATTTAAGGATAACATCGGCAACATTATCTAAGATTGGTTGAGATTCAGCTAATATCTTATCAGAATCAAGGTTAAATTGGATTCCTCCCATAGTGGCGATAATATTATCGTTTATTACGCCAGGTAATTGTTTTGGTTCTGGACATCCATTTAACTCAGGGTGTTCTGTATTTGGTTTACCAGGGAAAGTAGGACATTTATCGTAAAGGTCAATGATTCCATCCATATCCACATCTAAAGCTCTACCTGAACCATCTACACGAGCCCCTTTAGGAGTATCCAACTCTCTATCCCAATCATCACAAACCCCGTCATCATCTTTATCTCCAAATACACAAACATCTTGTTGTACAGGAGCAACATTAGCATTAACTTTTGTGAATAATTCTCTTAAAGGATCAACCCATCTTAGGTGTTCTTTGTGTTTTCCTATTTTGTAAGTTAAACCAAGTGAGGTAGTAAAGAAATTATCTGAGTTTCCTCCTGTATGTAGTTCTGCATAAGACCCGGTTCTTCCTGAGCCATCAAATTGTTCATCTCCGGTTAATACATACATAACTTTAAGCTCCGCATCCAATCTTGGGCTTATTTTATATACTAAACCTGTACCAACTTGAGCAAAGAAGGAATCAATGTCAAAATCTACATCATCAATTTTGGTATAAGAAGTTTCTCCTAGGGATATATCTTTTCTATAAGCTTTATACCCGATAAGCCCTACACCTGCATAAACATGTAAGCCCCATCTGTATTGTGAGCGGTTATCTATTCTTCTGAATAATGATGACACATTTAAGTCTCCCAATAAAGATAGTCCGAAATATTTTGTTTTTGCATCAATATAATCATTTCCATATCCTTGTTTGGATTCACCATATTGTCCTAATAAACTTATTCCGAAAGCATGGGAAATTTGCTTATTGATGGAAGCTTGTACGTCGTAACCAACTTTCCAACTTCCGGATGCACCATTTTCTATAGAAGTAAAGTCAGAAGATTGTAACCAAGGAACACCCCCATATATAGATATGGACCAGTCATTAAACTGTTTCTGATCATTTGTGAATTTCACATAGTCTTCTGTAAAATTGCTACTGTCAACATTTTGTGCATTAGCATTAAAGTAAGTACAAAAAACTATAAGTACTAATAGAATACATTTTTTATTCATAACTATAATTTAGTAAGTATATTTTAAAATCTCGTTATTAACAAATAAGGCTGTAAAAGTATCAATTTTTTTTGAAAAAAAAAATAAATTAAGACAATTGGTGCAAAATTTTTTTAGAAAAGTTCCTTTTTAGTGCATGGGCTAAGTGAGGAATTATTAGCTTATTAGATAGGAAATTAAGATCATTAAAAAAAACTATATCAATGTCAATTATTCGGTCCTCATACTTCCCACTGTCAGAAGAGTCTTTAGTCCTTCCTAAATTAAATTCAATTTCTTTTAATGATTTTAATAATTGTATAGGAGACAAATAGGTGTTTATTACTATTCCTTGATTCAAGTAATAATTTTCTGATTCATAGTCTTCGGGATCAGTTTTTATTAAATCGGATTTTTGTTTTATCTTTCCAACTTTCTGATTTATAATATGTAACGCGTCTGATATATTATTTTTTCTATTTCCCAGGTTACTTCCCAGTAACAAAACCACTTTGTTCATCTACTAATTAGTGAAAAATTATTATACAAAGGAATGAAAAAATTTGTAATTCAGGTATTGGCCACTATTGTTGGAATCTTACTATTGACAGGATTAGTTGTTGGAGGATTATTTTTTTTAGGAGCAGTTTCTTCTGGTTTATCAAAACCTAAGGTGAAAGATAATTCTGTATTGGAAATAACTTTAGGAAAATCCATCATGGAAAGTTCTAATGAAAAATCTGTATCTATATTTTCCTTAGAGGATGGAACTTCTGTTTACTTAAAAGATATATTGGATCTTATTAAATATGCGAAAACAGATGATAAAATCAAAGGGATAAGCCTGAAACTTCCGACTGATCTGGAAGGAGGTTACACTGAGATTTCTGAAATCCGACAAGCATTGGAAGACTTCAAGAAAAGCAAAAAATTTGTTTATTCTTATAATAATGACTGTGCACAAAAAACCTATTACTTAGCTTCAGTTTCCGATTCATTATTTTTGAATCCCAGTGCAGTTGTAGAGTTAACAGGATTATCCACAGAGATTATGTTCTTTAAAGGATTAGGGGAAAAATATGGGATAGATTTTGAAGTAATCCGTCATGGGAAATATAAATCGGCAATGGAGCCGTTTATGAGAGAAAACATGTCAGAAGAGAATCGTCAGCAATTAACAGAACTGTTAGGAAGCATATGGTCAAAAATTTCTACAGACATGGCTTCCTCAAGAAAAATATCCAAAGAAAATATTAATACAATAGCAGATAGTTTATACGGTTTTATTCCGGAATCATCATTGCAGCACAAATTAGTAGATAAACTGGTTAATGAATCCGAATACGATCAAATAATTAAAAGAAAGTTAGGTCTTTCCGAAACAGACGAAATGAATAAAATTTCATTAATCAAATATAAAGAAGCAACCAATCTGGATTCATCCAATAAAGATCAGGTGGCAATACTCTATGCAACAGGAGAAATCTATTCAGGAAAAGGAGTAGAAGAAGTTCATTCCAGAACCTTGATTAAACAGATCAAAGAAATTAAGGAAGATGATGCTATAAAAGCAGTGGTATTACGGATTAATTCACCGGGAGGAAGTGCTAATGCCTCAGCAGAAATTCTTTATGAATTAAATGAACTTAAAAAGAAAAAGCCGCTTATAGTTTCTTTTAGTAATGTAGCCGCTTCCGGAGGATATTACATAGCAATGGCTGCCGATAAAATTTATGCACAGGAAAACACCATAACCGGTTCTATCGGAGTATTTGGAATGCTTCCTAATGTAAAAAAACTGGCAAATAATGTAGGAATTACTACAGACTATGTTTCCACTAATGCAAATTCTGTGTATTACTCACCTACACAAGGTGCATCTTCCGGAATGAAGAACATGATGACAAAAGGAATAGAAGGAATTTACAAGAAATTTGTCGGGGAAGTAATGAAAGGAAGAAAAATGACCTTTGAACAAGTAGATAGTTTGGGAGGAGGAAGAGTATGGAGTGGAAAACAAGCGGTACAAAACGGATTGGTAGATGAAATTGGCACATTCAATGATGCTATTGCATTTGCAGCAAAAAAAGCAAACCTTAGTCAGTACAGTACAGTTTCATACCCTAAAGAAAAATCCTCATTGGAAATGTTTCTGGATAAAATGAAATCAGAAGAAGATGATGATGAAGACATTCAGGGAGAAGTTGTAGAAAAATTGCTAAAAAAGGAATTGGGAACAGAAAAATTCAAATTATACCAGAAAATAAAAAATATAGATAAAGAACAGGGAATGATGTACTTAATGCCTTTCCAGTTAACAATTAACTAACAATAATTATTTGCTTAAAAAATTTTAAGTAATATATTTTTTTCAATAAAGATGTTATATCTTTGCACTACTTCATCACTTTATGAAGTAGTTTTTTTTGATTTTTAAGAATATAAATAACAAGCAAGATTACAATTTATAGTTAAATGGGATTATTTGATTTTCTGACACAAGAAATAGCAATTGATTTAGGTACAGCAAATACCTTAATAATTCACAATAATAAAGTAGTAGTAGATAGTCCTTCCATCGTAGCAATAGATAGAAGAACAGGGAAGCCAATAGCTGTAGGAGAAACAGCAAAACAAATGCAGGGAAAAACCCATGATGACATAAAAACCATACGTCCGTTAAAAGACGGAGTTATAGCAGATTTTGCAGCCTCTGAACATATGATCAGAGAGTTCATCAAACAAATACCAGGAATTAAAGGTAAAATATTTAATCCATCCCTCAGAATGGTTATTTGTATCCCCTCAGGAATTACAGAAGTAGAAAAAAGAGCAGTAAAAGACTCGGCTGCCCATGTAAACGCAAAAGATGTAAAACTGATTTACGAGCCCATGGCAGCAGCCATCGGGGTAGGAATTGATGTTACCCAGCCTAAAGGAAACATGATTATAGATATAGGTGGAGGAACTACAGAAATTGCAGTGATTGCCTTGGGAGGAATTGTATGCGACAATTCCATAAAAATAGCAGGAGATGTGTTTACCAACGACATTGTTTATTACCTGAGAACTCACCATAACTTATATATTGGAGAAAAAACAGCAGAACATATTAAAATGGAAGTAGGTTCAGCACTGGAAGAATTGGATAATCCACCGGAAGATCTACCAGTACAAGGACGTGACCTGATCACAGGAAAACCTAAAGAAATTATGGTGAATTATAAAGAAATGGCAAGGGCATTAGACAAATCCATTTTAAGAATTGAAGATGCTATTATGGAAACCCTATCCAGAACACCGCCTGAATTATCTGCAGACATATACAATACAGGAATTTATTTAGCAGGAGGAGGAGCGTTGTTGAGGGGACTGGATCAGCGAATCAGCAGAAAAACAGGACTTCCGGTATTTATCGCTGATGATCCGTTAAGAGCTGTGGTAAGAGGAACAGGAATAGCCCTGAAAAATATTGAAAAATTTGAGAATTTTTTAATAAAATAATAATTCTTTAGATAACCGTTAATGTCTGTATTACTAAATTTCTTATCAAAAAACAGCAGGTTCTTATTATTTTTATTTTTACAGATGTTAGCCCTCTTTTTTACCTTTAACAGAAACATATATCACAATTCTGCAATAGAAGGAAAAGTTATTTCCTTTACAGGTTTCATTGATGATAAAATAGCCAATGTTACCGGATATTTCAACCTTAAAAAAGAAAATGAACGTTTATTAGAAGAAAATAAACAATACAGAAACATGTTTTTAGGAAAGACTCTGAAAATTAAACCGGAGTTCGTTGAAATGCAGGATTCTACCAAATACAAACAAAGATATTATTATACCACAGCAGATATAGTGTCCAATTCCATAACTCGCACAAATAATTACTTGATTATAGACAGAGGAACGGCTCAGGGAGTTGGTTCCGACATGGGAGTTATCACTTCGACAGGAGTAGTGGGAATGATTGTTAATTCCACAAAAAACTACTCAAAGGTAATGTCCATACTCAATAAAAATACCCGAATCAATGCCCGGTTGAAATCCAGTAAATATTACGGGACATTAAGCTGGGAAGGAGAAGACCCGCGCCTCATGCGATTGTCCGACATACCTAAATACGTAGGAGTAAAAGTAGGAGATACCATAGAAACCGATGGGAAATCCCGGATCTATCCTGAAGGAATCCTGATAGGAAAGGTAAGTAGTAAGATTATTGACGAAGAAACAGGTAACTGGAATATTTCAGTGGAATTATTTCAGGATATGGGAAACATACAAAAAGTATACATAGTAAACAAACTGGATAAGGAAGAAATAAAAAGTTTAAAAGATTCAATAACCAATGCTGAATAAAACTTTTTTAAATAACATATTAATAATTCCAATCCTGATCTTGATACAGATTTTTGTATTCAATAACATATTTTTTTTCCATAAATATAATCCTATCATTTATATAATCTGGATTATTTTCTATCCATATGATAAATCCGATAAATATTGGTTCCTGATCTTTTCTTTTCTTTTAGGATTTGGAATAGATTGCTTTATGGATACAGGCGGAGTGAATGCTTTTTCCTCTGTTTTGATAGCCTATCTCAGAAATCCGGTTATCCGTTACGTATCAGATCTGAATAAAGAAATGAAACTCTTTCATTTCTCAGATTTAAATATAATTCAGTTATTTTCTTACCTGATTGTTACCATTGTAATACATCACCTATGTTTGTTCATTTTAGAAAGTTTTAAACTTTCCATGTTTATAATGGTAGTAAAGGATGCTATGATTACAGCTGTGTTTTCATTTTTATTTATATTAATTATTTATACATTTTTTAAAAATAAAATTGAAAAATGAAGAAATTTCGGATTTTAACTTGGATACTGGTTTTTGTTACAGCAGTATTTATTGCGCGTATATCCTACTTTCAGTTATTTACCGAAAAATATAAACTGAATGCAGCTAACACATCCATAAAAGCCGAATATCAAATTCCTTTAAGAGGATACATCATGGATAGAAACGGAAAAATTCTGGTAGGGAATACCCCTTCCTATGAATTAACCTTTACACAATCCCAGATGGAAAAGGATTTTGACACCATAGGATTCTGTAAATTAGTGAATATAACCAAACCCAATTTTATTCAGATAATTAAAAATATAAAAGCCAATAAAAGTTATTCCAAGTTAGTTCCCATGACATTTATGAAAGGACTGACGAATGAAGACCTGGCAAGAATACAGGAAAAGATATTTAAATACAATGCCTTTTCCATTGTAAGAACACCTGAAAGAAATTATTTAGTACACTCCGCAGGAAATATTTTAGGATACATTAATGAAGTAAATGAAAAATACATAAAATCAGATTCCACCTATTACATGCCGGGAAATTTGGCTGGAATGACCGGAGTGGAAAAATCCTATGAAAAATTTTTGCGGGGAATAAAAGGAATCAAGTATATCCAGAAAGACCGTCAGCTAAGAAGCATAGGTTCCTACAAAAACGGAGCATACGATCAGGAAATGCATAGCGGAAGAGACATCACCTTAACCATAGATTATGAATTACAAAATCTGGCAGAACGGATGTTAACCAATAAAAGAGGAGGAGTAGTAGCTATTGATCCTAATAATGGAGAAATACTGGTAATGGCTTCCTCTCCCGTTATAGATCCTTCGGTTTTCATAGGTAGGGATAAAAATAAACATATTTATGCCCTTCAAATGGATTCCATGAACAAGCCTATGTATGACAGAACATCCCAAGCTTCCTATCCGCCAGGATCAACCTTTAAACTGGTAAATGGATTGGTAGCCATGCAAATGGGAGTAATTAATGATAAAACAACATTTATATGCAGGAACGGATTTCATTACGGAAATAGAAAAATAGCCTGTCATTGTGGATATTTTTATACACCGATCACCATAGATAAAGCCATACAAAAATCATGTAACAATTTCTTTGCAGAAACTTATGTCAAAATTCTTAATAAATATCCCGAAAACATTGAAAAAAGTATAGATGAATGGAGTAACATCATGAAAAGTTTTGGTACAGGAGAATATATGAATAATGACTTAGCAGTGGGTAACAAAGGAAATATTCCGGATGCAGCATATTATAATCGGCGGTATGGAAAAGACAAGTGGAATATTTATACAATCATATCCAATTCCATAGGACAAGGAGAAATTCTAGCAACTCCCCTTCAGATAGCCAATTATACTGCAGCCATAGCAAACAGGGGATTTTTTTATACTCCGCATATAGTAAAAGCAATAGACGGAAAACCTATTACAGACCCTAACTATACAAAACCGAAGAATACAAAAGTTGACAGAAAATACTTTGATGTTATCAACAAAGGAATGGAAATGGTAGTATTGAGTGGTACAGGTAGAAGAATATTTACCCAAACCTTTAGTCAGGAAGGAAAAACAGGAACCGCACAGAATCCACATGGAAAAGATCATTCCATATTTGTATTGATTGCTCCGGCGGATAAACCTAAAATAGCCGTCGCAGTAGTAGTGGAAAACGGAGGTTTCGGGGCTACCTATGCCGGTCCGATAGCTTCATTGGTTGCAGAAAAATACCTTACCGGTACCATAGAACGGAAAGCCATGGAAGAAAGCATAGAAAAAGCCAATTTTCAGGGAGAATATGCAAGGCAATGGGTGGATCATTTAAAAAGGATCGGTAGATACATACCCCCTAATTTAGGAAAAGAAAAATCGGACAGTATTAAAATAATTCAGTCTGATAAAACTCTGACATTAAAAGAAAGACAGAAACTCATACAAAAAATTATAAATCAGAAAAATGAGAAACCTAAACAAAAAGAATTAGATAATTTTGAGGGAGACTAAAAATGAATAAAGTATTTCGAGGTTTAGATGGTTTAATGTTATTTCTATACTTGGCTATAGCCCTGTTTGGTGTGGCAAATATATACAGTGTAGACCCTGCAAGTGGAACCCGGCAGTTTGTCTGGTTGGTTATTTCCCTTGTGGTAGGGAGTTCCTTCTTCCTAGTTCGACCTAAATTCTTTGAAAATTTTGCAGGGTTATTTTATATTTTAGGACTCATTTTATTGGCAGGAGTTTTGGTGTTCGGTAGTTATGTAAACGGAGCAAAAGCATGGTATCGGATAGGACCGGTAAGTTTACAGCCGGTAGAATTAGCCAAAATATCTACAGCTCTTATGTTAGCCAATTACATAGATTCACCCAATTTCAACATAAAGAAAATACAATCCTTAGCTATTGCAGTTGTTATTATTTTTATTCCCATAGTATTAATCCTTCTACAACCCGATGTAGGCTCTATATTAGTGTTTTCCGCTTACTTTATAGCTTTATATAGAGAAGGAATGACAGGTTGGCTTTTTATTATAGGTTTTTATTTCGCCATATTATTTTTAGCATCCATCTGGATTTCATCTTGGATTGTTGTGTTGGTCTTAGCCATGATCATAGTAATATTCTTATTCATACTGAGAAAAAGAATCAAATGGAATCAGCCGGTAAACATTATTTTTATTATACTTTTTCTGGGAATTTCCGGAGCAGTAAGTATCTCATCTCCATATATTTTTGAAAAATTACCCAAACATCAAAAAGAAAGAATTCTTGTTCTATATGAAGGAGAAAAAAAATACAGAGATACTGCAGGATATAATTTGCTCTATTCAAAAACAGCTATCGGATCAGGAGGTTTTTGGGGTAAAGGTTACAAACAGGGAAGTGTGACAGCCGGAGGTTTTGTTCCTGAACAAAAAACCGATTATATATTTTGTACAGTAGGAGAAGAATGGGGATTTGTAGGTAGTACCATACTTATTATCTTCTATGCTTGTTTAATAGCAAGAATTTATTATCTGGCTGAAACTCAGAAAGGAGCATTTTCAAGAGTAATGGGCTATTCATTAGCTTCAATTTTACTCATGCATTTCATGATTAATATAGGAATGGTAATTGGACTTTTCCCAACTGTGGGAATTCCGTTGCCCTTTTTTAGCTATGGAGGAAGTTCTTTATTAGGATTCTCCCTTTTTGTATTTATTTTTCTTCGTTTAAATTATGCAGATAAAAATAGTCTGATTTAAAAAATTATAGACTAAAAAATATTATTTGAAAAACTATTCCGGTAAAGAATTTTGTAAAATAAGAATAATACTGAAAGAAAAAATCAATTAGCTTATTTTAGCCCAGTGGAATTTATTTCTGTGGTGAGCTAAAAAATATTCACGAATAAGTTTATTTTTTTCCAGTTGAAGTTTGGGATCTTCTGCCAAAATCAGATCTACAGCAGATTTAGAAAGTGATACAATAACCTTGTCTTGAACCAGATTTGTTTTCTTAAAATCAATGGTTCCGCTTTGCTGGGTTCCTAAAATATTTCCCGGTCCGCGAAGTTCCAGATCCACTTCAGAAATACGGAAACCGTCATTGGTTTCACACATAGTAGAAATTCTTTTTTGAGCTTCATTAGATAACTCAGATTTAGTCATCAGGATACAATAAGACTGTTCAGCACCTCTGCCCACTCTTCCCCGTAATTGATGCAATTGGGAAAGTCCAAATTTTTCAGCACTTTCAATAACCATTACGGAAGCATTGGGAATATTTACCCCAACTTCAATAACGGTGGTGGCTATCATAATTTGGGTTTGATTCTTAATAAAACGCTGCATTTCAAAATCCTTATCAGCAGGTTTCATTCTTCCATGAACAATACTTACCTGATATTCAGGCATAGGAAAAGCCCGTACTATACTTTCATATCCATCCATTAAATCCTTATAATCCAAAGTCTCACTCTCCTCAATTAACGGATAAACAATATATATTTGTCTTCCTTTTCGTATTTCGTCCTTAATGAATCCGAAAACGGCTAGCCGTTGAGCATCGGTTCTATGAAAAGTTTTAATTACCTTTCTACCTGCCGGAAGTTCGTCAATTACAGAAATATCCAAGTCACTGTAATAACTCATGGCTAAGGTCCTTGGAATAGGAGTGGCTGTCATAACTAAAATATGTGGAGGAATAGAGTTCTTTTTCCATAGTTTGGAACGCTGCTCTACTCCGAAACGATGTTGTTCATCTATCACTGCAAATCCCAGGTTTTTAAACCGGACTTTTTCTTCCAGAATGGCATGAGTTCCAACCAGAATATGTAATTTTCCTTCTTCCAGTTCCTGATGAATGATTTTTCTTTCTGAAACCGGAGTGGACCCGGTAAGTAAACGAACAGAAACATTCATGTTCTCGAGAAATTCCTTGATTCCGTTATAATGCTGGATAGCCAGAATTTCTGTCGGAGTAATCATAGTTGCTTGAAAATCATTGTCAATAGCTAAAAGTATACACAATAAAGCTACCATAGTTTTTCCACTCCCTACATCTCCCTGAAGAAGACGATTCATCTGGATATTTTTGCCTAAATCCTTTCTTATTTCTTTAATAACCCGTTTCTGAGCATGGGTTAAAGAAAAGGGAAGATGATGATTGTAAAATTCATTGAAATTATCTCCTACCTTGGAAAACGGATGTCCTGGAGTAGTACTTTGGCGGTAAATCTTTTGCAAACCGAATCCTAACTGAAAGAAAAACATTTCTTCAAACTTTATACAGTATTCTGCCTGTTGTAATCCTTGATAATGAGTAGGAAAATGAATTTCCTGATAAGCTTTTTTCCGGGATATCAGTTTGTAATGAGAAAGGATATCAGCAGATAAATTTTCTTCAATCTGGTTTTCAACTGAAGATAAGACTTCCCGTATGAGCTTTTTGAAAAATCGTTGATTAATTCCCCGTTTCTGAAGTTTTTCCGAATTGGAATATACCGGCTCCAAGGCAGTTTTCTCTAATTTTGCTTCTGAAAGCTTTTCTATCTCAGGATGAGCCATATTCAGTTTATTATTGAAGGAAGTAACTTTTCCAAAGATTAAAATATCTTCATAAAGAGGAATACTTTTAATCAGCCAGTTAGTTATATTAAACCATACCAATTCAAGGGTACCTGTGGAATCCTCAAAAATACCAACTAATCGTTTCTTCTTGTTTTGACTGATTTCCTGAAGTGAAGTAATTTTTCCTTTTAATTGAATTTCAGCAGAGGAAGAACCTATTTGGTCAATAGTATATATCCTGCTTTTATCAATATAACGGAAAGGAAAATAATTGAGTATGTCTTCACAGGTTTTGAGTCCTAACTGATTTTTAAGTAAATCGGCTTTTTCAGGACCTACTCCCTTCACATATTCAATGGAAGTATGAAGATTTAAATTACTCATAATACAAATATAAAAAATCGGATTTTTATTCATGAATAAAAATCCGATTCAAAATATCTTATTTCCAAGTTTTATTTTTCCAAAAACGGATATTTATAATCGGTAGGAGGTACTAAAGTTTCCTTAATACTTCTTGCTGATACCCAACGTAACAGATTCATGTAGGAACCGGCTTTGTCATTAGTGCCGGATCCTCTGGCACCACCGAAAGGTTGTTGTCCAACTACAGCTCCGGTTGGTTTATCATTGATATAGAAGTTTCCGGAAGCATTTTTTAAGGCTTCGGATGCCTGTACTATGGCATAACGATCTTGTGCAAAGACGGAACCAGTTAAGGAATATTCCGTAGAAGTATCTATTAATTCAAAAATGTCAAACCATTTTTCATCTTCATATAAATAGATAGTCAAAACAGGTCCGAAAATTTCTTCTACCATACTTTCGTAGTGAGGGTTTTCGGTGAGAATTACAGTAGGATAAATAAAATACCCTGAACTGTCGTCGTATTGTCCCCCCAAAATCACTTTTGCATCATCGGAAGCATGTGCCCGGTCTATATATCCTTTTATTTTGGTATAAGATCCTTCGTCGATAACTGCATTAACGAAATTGGAAGTATCTTCCGGAGATCCGACGGTTATTTCAGAGAGCATGGTTTTCATTTTTTCTTCTACTGATGGCCACAAACTTTTAGGAATATAAGCACGGGAAGCGGCTGAACATTTTTGTCCCTGATATTCGAATGCTCCCCGAATTAAAGCCACAGCCAAAGCAGTAGGTTCTGCACTTTTATGTGCTAATACAAAGTCTTTTCCGCCTGTTTCTCCAACTATTCTCGGATAAGTTTTATAATTGTTTATATTAGCTCCTATTTCAGTCCAGAAGCTATTGAAAACCCGGGTGGAACCGGTGAAATGTATTCCGGCAAAGTCAGGATGAGAAAGAATTAATTTGGTGGTTTCCGCAGAATCGGCCATCACCATATTAATTACTCCTTTAGGTAACCCGGCTTCTTCCAGTAAATCCATAATAAATTTGGCCGAATAGATTTGTTTATTGGATGGTTTCCAAATCACTACATTTCCCATCAAAGCCATGGATGCAGGAAGATTCATGGAAATAGCGGTAAAATTAAATGGGGTAATAGCATAAGTAAATCCTTCTAATGGTCTGTATTCAAGCCGGTTCCAAACCCCTTCAGAAGAATTGGGTTGTTCGGTGTAAATTTTAGACATGAAATAGACATTAAAACGCAGGAAGTCAATTAATTCACAAGCAGAATCAATTTCAGCCTGAAAAACATTTTTAGACTGTCCTATCATAGTAGAAGCATTCAAAAAATTACGATACTTTCCGGCAGCGAGGTCAGCAGCTTTCAGAAAAATGGAAGCACGGTGTTCCCAGCTTAGGCATGCCCAGTTTTTTCTGGCTTCTAAGGCGGTTTCTATGGCTTTCTTTATATCTTCAACACTACCTTTGTGATATACTCCCACAATGTGTTTATGGTCGTGAGGAGGGGTAATTTCAACTTTATTTCCTGAAAAGATTTTTTCATTACCTACATATTGTGGAATTTCTACTATTTGGCTGTATAGTTCTTTATAGGTTTTTAATAAAGATTCTCTTTCTTTTGAACCGACTGCATAAGATCTGACGGGTTCGTTAAAGGGTTTGGGGACTTGAAATATTCCTATTGACATTGTTCTTTAATTTTATTAGGTTATTTTATTAGATTGTTTATATCTGATATTTTAGAAGTTATTTTCAAAATTTTATTGTCTTTGTCTACTAAAAAAAGAGTAGGAGTACCGGTTACATTAAGGTCTTTAACAAATCTGCTATCCCAGTAAAGAAGATCGGAATCGTTCAACCAAGGTAAATCTTTTATGGTATCTTCCCATGGTCCTTTTTCATAATCGGCAGATAAACCGATAATTTCTCCTCCTGATTTCTTGAAATTTTCATAGAATTGTTTTACAAAAGGCATTTCCTGTTGGCAATGACCACACCAGGAAGCCCAGACCATGATTAATTTGTATTTGGTTTTGATATCATAAAGGGAGGAATATTTTCCATCTAATTTGTGTGTAAATTTTAAGTTAGGAATAATTTTTCCTTCTTTGATATTATTATTTTTATTTATGGTTTCTTTTAATTCAGGAGTTATTTCACAGGTTAAAGATTCAGCTTTGCTCATATATTTATTGGCGAGAGTGGTAATGCTATATCCATTTAAGAAGTTGATAGCGGCAGATAAAATCTCTTGTCCCCTACTGGTGTCTTCACCTACCTCATCTAGTAAATTTTGTATAGCTTTATCCACTTTATTTTCCCAATCAGCTTGATTGGTTCCTCCTGTGCTGGACAGTTTTAGATAATTATAAAGCATGGATCTTCCAAGACCGGATGTTTCAAATTCTTCTCCTGCATTTATTAAATGTTCCATAATAGCTTTTTTACTGGAAGAAGGTTCACCTGTATCGGAATTTTTGATTATTTCAGAGGCAGGAATGTAATAGGAAAGAAAAGGATAAGAAGATAAATCAGGTTTATTTAGATTTGAAATGGTTTGAATTTCATTTTTTAGTTGAGGATAAAAGGCATCTGTAGGTTTATAAGAATTTATAATATTTTGCAGTTGAGGAAGTATGGAATTCTTTTTTGTATCATAATTTTGGTAATCTATAAATGTTTTATTAATCGGATTACCGGGATTATTTAAAGTGAAGTTATTATTTGAATTAATAGTACCAGTAAAATTTATAGGAGTATTATCAGAAAGTAAGATGAAGCTACTTTTTGCATCTAATAGGGAAACTTCAATAACTCCGGTGTATTTTTCTTTTATAGGTACTGAAAATGTGCCTGTAGCATCTGTAGAGGTATTTCCGATTAATATATCATCAAAGGCCCGATCTAACTTCACAATTACTCTTTTGTTGGAGTAATTATTTATGGTTCCTTTGAAGATGAATTGAGCCTGAAGTATAGAAGTTACTAGTAGACTGGAGATTAAAAATTTTTTCATAAAAAAGCCTTGTTTAATTAACAAGGCTAATTTATGAAATTTTATGAATTTTTTCTTAAATGGCTCTTACTTTATTCTTTCTAATGAAATATATAGTTAAGCAAATAGCGCTAATACATAAGAAAGGAATAATGAAATTGATTGGAGTTCCAAGTTCTCCAGGTACTCCCTGAGGAGTTATAGTTCCTTCACCATCAGGTGGTGGAGGCGGTGTTTCCTGTAAGAGATTATATGCGAATGAATGGCTATATACTAAAACCATTAATATGATAGAGAACAATTTTTTCATTTTAAAAGATATTATTATTTAATAATTATTTTGCTATTTTTTTAGTTACTTTTTCTCCTTTCTCATTAGTAATTACAATAAGGTACATAGTTGAAGAAGAATTGTTAATTGGTAATAAATAGTCGTTTTGAGTATTAATATTCTTTTCTGATGAAATTAGTTGTCCTAGCACATTGAAAATGGTAACATCAGCTTTTGTCCAGTTTTGATTGAAATGCACTTTGTAGTCACTTCCTGTTTTGTAAACAGTGGTTACCCCAGTTAGAGTCTGGATATCTTCATTACCCATAATTCCAGCATCTTTCCAGAATATTTCAAATCTGTCAGTACTTGAGTTATTTAGAGTAACATTATAAAAGAAATTAGTATCTATTTCTTTTACAACATTTTCAGTTTTATCATGGAAATAGAACTTAGCATCTACATTACTGAAATTAGTTTGTCCTTGAGGAAGATATTCTTGATTCACTCTTAAGTCTTTAGCATAGATAGTGAAATTCTTTCCTTTGTCTTCATCACTAAGATTAATTCCTAGGGGAATAGCCACTTTAGCTGCATCTGTGTTTATAACGTTGATGTATAGTTTGCTATCTTCAAGTCCTGGAGCAGCACCTCCGGTTGGAGCTTCAGCTACAGTAAAGATTCCGGAATTCCCATCCGAGATTTCTGTACTTACTGCTTCATAAAAGTTATCTCCAGTTACAAAATTAGCTCCTGCAGCCACATATGTATTATTGTAATAGGCATCATTAGCTTTAAGTCCTAGATTTAACTGATAGACATCTGTTCCAGTAGAAGTTGTTTTAGCAGCAGCTTTTAAAGTTTTGGTATTTGTAGTGGTGGTAGTACCAGCAACTCTACCTACAGGAGTACCACCTCCAAAAAGATACCCTTTTTCAAAAGTCTGAGCACTACTGTTTAATGTAAGATTTAATCCAGTAACTTTTGCTTTGATAAAAAAGTTAGTCATAGGAGGAATATATTGTACATTATCACCTACTAGGGTTACAGAAGCCCCCGTACCAGTAACAGTTGCTCTTTGAGCTGTTCCAGTATATCGGGTAGTGGCAGTTTCCCGTGTTTGTACTAACCCATCACTTCCTATTCCCACAATGTTGTTTCCATCAAAACCATTTGCAGCTATTAATTTAGTTACATCGATGTTAGATGTGTAAGGATTGGCTAACCATAACATTCTGTCAGCAAAACCACTTGCATTTAAACTTGCACTGGTTGTTGTTTGGCTATAACCTCCTGGAACAGTAACAAAAGGATCTGTTAGGTAAGTATAATAAGCAACGGTGTATTCATTTTTCCTTCCATCTCCAACATTGTATCCACCCGCAACACGCTCAGGGAAAGGTAAAGTTATACCAGCAACTGGAGCTACATAAGGAATTCCTCGAAATGAATGCAGGCTAGTGAAAACAGCTCCCGTAAATTGATTTTGTCTTACAAGATAATGTCTGCTGGATTCGAAAGCATTTCCTTGATATGGATCCCATCTGTACCGATCATTTCTATATACGAAAATAGGAACTCTATTCCATCTTGCTCCGTTATTCTTACAATCTGCAAGAGTACCACTTGGAGCAGCTCCAAAAAGGGCACACGGTAATTCTGGAGTAGTTGCAAGGTTTTGATTATCTATTAAGTCCTTGGTAAACTGTGCATACGTGTAACCTACAAAAGGGGTACCAAAATAGGAGAAATCCCCTGCATTATTTAGTGGCTTTTCTACACGAACAATTCCTGAAGCATTTGTTCCTGAAGCAACAATTAATTGACCATATTGATCCTGACTTGGAATAGGATTATAAGCCATTACAAATCTTCCTGTTCCACCAGTAACAGAACCATCAGAGTCATCACTAGCAGAAACAGATTTTACAGTTCCCTGAGCAATTCTGATATTACCATAGTTGGTGAATTTATCAGTACCAGGGTTTATTGTTATATCTCCTGTACTATAAACAAGAGTATTAGAACTCACAAAAACCTTTGCTCCTGAAGCGGTGGTTATCTGTGAATTGGCCGTAATAAAGCCCAATACAAGAAGTAAGGGTATAAATTTCATTTTCATTGATTAAGCAATTTAAATAGTTATTGATAATAAACATACTTATTTGCTGCAAATGTACAAATAATAAATTAAAAAAAAATTATTTTTTTTGATTTATTTTTTTGTGTTTCATTAGCGTAACAAATTTTTTCATGTCAATATTCAAGTCTCCTTTATAGTTTTCTATGTCATAACTAATCTGTGAAAATAAGTTTTCGGCAGTACTTCGTAATCCTCTGGCACCCAACCCTAAAGCTTTTGTTTGGTTAACTATTTCTATTAAAACTTCTTCTGATATAGATAAATTGATACCATCTAAAGAATAAAGGGCCTGGTATTGTTTTATAATAGCATTTTTGGGTTGAGTCAGGATTTGTAACATGGCTTCATCATCCAGAGGTTCCAAATGGGTAATGACTGGGAATCTTCCTAAAAGTTCAGGAATCAATCCGAATGTTTTAAGGTCTAATGCGTTAACCCGGGAAAGAATATGTTCTTTTTCCAATTGCTCTTCACTTTCTTTGGAAAAACCGATTACATTTTTATTAAGCCGGTTGGAAATGATTTTGTCAATTCCTGAAAAAGCACCTCCTGAAATGAATAAAATATTTTGAGTGTTAACTTGTATATACTTTTGATCTGGATGTTTTCTTCCTCCTTGTGGAGGTACATTAATGATGCTTCCTTCCAAAAGTTTTAAAAGTGCCTGTTGTACTCCTTCTCCGGAAACGTCCCGTGTGATGCTTGGGTTATCACTTTTCCGGCTGATTTTATCAATTTCATCTATAAATACGATTCCCTGTTCTGCACGTTCCACATCATAATCTGCTGCTTGAAGGAGACGGGTTAGAATACTTTCTACGTCTTCACCTACATATCCCGCTTCAGTCAATACGGTAGCATCAACAATGGTAAAAGGAACATCCAGTAACTTTGCAATGGATTTAGCTATAAGGGTTTTACCGGTACCGGTTTCTCCTACCATTAAAATGTTGGATTTTTCGATCTCTACTTCTTTGTCTACTTCAGAGGTATGAGCAAGTCTTTTGTAATGGTTGTAAACCGCAACGGATAAAATTTTCTTTGCATCATCCTGTCCTATTATGTAATCATCCAGAAATTTTTTAATTTCTTTAGGTTTTTTTACTTGAAGTTCAAATTTTTTTTGTTCATGGGTTTTTTCCTGAACTATGATATTGTGAGCCTGTTCAATACAATCATTACAGATATGACCGTTAAGTCCGGCAATCAATAACTGAACTTCTGATTTTTTTCTTCCGCAAAAGGTGCATTTTTCCTCCATGAAAATAAGGTGAAATAAGTTGTTATTTTAAAAATTAAAAATTTTCAGGTTTCAACCATGTAAATAATTAGTTTGAAACCTGAAAAAGTCTTATACAAAAATAGAGTTATTTTTATAAAATTAATCTATATTATTATTTATATAGGGTATTTTTTACTGCGGTAATTACTTGTGATGCATCAGGGTACCATTTGGAAAATAGGGCTGAGGAATATGGGGCCGATGTATCGGCTGTAGTTATTCTTTTTATGGGTGCATCCAGATAATCAAAGGCTTTTTGTTGTACCATGTAAGCAATCTCACTGGCAACAGAAGCAAAAGGCCATTCTTCGATAAGTAGAACTAATCGGTTGGTTTTTTTTACAGAATTAATGACAGAATCGTAGTCTAAGGGACGAACGGTTCTTAAGTCGATTACTTCCGCATGGATTCCTTCTTTTTCAAGTTCGGAAGCTGCCTGTATGGCTACTTTCACTATTTTTCCGAAGGAAACGATAGTAACATCTGTGCCCTCTTTCTTAATGTCAGCAACTCCAATCGGAATCAGATATTCATCTTCGGGGATTTCCATTTTGTCTCCATACATTTGTTCAGATTCCATAAAAATAACCGGATCGTTATCCCGAATAGCTGATTTCAATAATCCTTTTGCATCGTAAGGGTTGGAAGGAACAACTACTTTTAATCCCGGACAATTGGCGAACCAACTTTCGAATGCCTGGGAATGAGTAGCACCTAATTGCCCTGCAGAACCAGTAGGGCCTCTGAATACAATAGGAACATTCCATTGTCCTCCAGTCATTTGATATATTTTGGCAGCATTATTTATAATCTGGTCAATAGCAACCAAGGAAAAGTTGAAAGTCATGAATTCCACGATAGGACGACAGCCATTCATGGCAGCTCCTACACTGATTCCTGAAAATCCGCCTTCGGCGATGGGGGCATCAATAACTCTTTTAGCTCCGAATTCGTCTAACATTCCTTTAGAAGCTTTGTAGGCTCCGTTATAATTGGCAACTTCTTCACCTATAAGGTAAATGGAAGGATCTCTTCTCATTTCTTCGCTCATAGCTTCACAAATTGCCTGTCTAAACTGAACTTCCTTCATCTCAATAAAAATTAGTGGAGCAAAAGTACAAATTTTTTATATATTCAAATTATAATCCCTATAAAAGATATTTATCGAGAATAATGAAACACCCTCTCAATGAATTCTGTTTATAAAGGGTATTTGATATTGGTTTAAATGAATAGAAAGCTCCTTTATATTTCTATTTCCTGATGTTCCAGTATTTTTTCGTCCTTTACTTTATAGGGTATTTTGTTAAGAATGTATTCCAACGCTTCAATCCGGGCCTTAGTTTTCCGGTTGGCATTGATTACTACCCAAGGAGAAAGCTTGGTATTGGTCAGGTTGAACATGTTATTCTTATATTCCGTATAAACATTCCATAAATCCTGAGCTTTTTGATCTACCGGACTATATTTCCATTTTTTGATCGGACTTACTTTGATTTCTTCAAATCTTTTAGCTTGTTCTTCTTTGGAAATGGAAAAGTAAAATTTTATCAGGTAAATTCCGGATTTTATCCACATCTTTTCAATATCGTTTACTTGTTCCATGAAAAGTCTATAATCTTTTTGGGTACAGAACTTATTCACCGGTTCCACAATTGCCCGGTTGTACCAGCTTCGGTCAAAGAATACGATTTCACCTGCACGGGGCAACTGATTAATGTATCGTTGAAAATACCATTGCCCTTTTTCCACTTCGTCTGGTTGAGGAAGAGCTACAACCCTGTATTCCCGTGGATTTAAATGTTGTACGATTCTTCGGATAGCGCCTCCTTTTCCGGCAGCATCACGTCCCTCAAATACAACAACAACCTTTTTTTTATTCTGGACTACCCAGCTTTGTAGTTTTATAAGTTCTTCCTGGAGTTTTGCTAATCGCCTTTCATATTTTAAATAACGGAGAGTTTTAGGGATATTTATGGTTTCTTCAATTAACAGGGCTGACAATCCTTTTTTAGAATTTAATAATTCTATATCTTGAGTATTAATTTCCATTTTAATTAAAATTTAGTTTATGAATTTTAGTGTTAGTTATTTATCCAGTTGTTTAACTAATCTGAAATATCGTTGAACAATATTTGGATCGACCAGTAAATTAGTTTTAGATTTTTCTTTCCCCGGATAGTTGAACTGGGATAGGACGTAACGCATACTTTCCAAACGGGCCGAGTTCTTATTATTTGATTTTACAATAACCCAAGGACTGAAAGAATTGTGAGTACGGGTAAACATCTGGTCTTTGTAGTAAGTGAATTTATCCCAAAGTTCCTGGCCTTTTTCGTCTACCGGACTATATTTCCATCTTTTCAAAGGATCACTCAGCCTGCTTTCAAAACGTCGTAATTGTTCATCTTTAGATACAGAAAACCAAAGTTTAATAATGTGAGTTCCCGATTCATACAACATATGTTCAAATTCAGGTACCTGAACCATAAATTCATTGTATTGTTTTTCGGTGCAGAAGCCCATTACCGGTTCCACTACTGCCCGGTTATACCAACTTCGGTCGAAGAAAACGATTTCACCAGCATTAGGTAATTCCTTAATATAGCGATTAAAATACCATTGATTTTTTTCTACTTCCGTAGGTTTATTTAAGGCCACAACTCTCATGGCTCTTGGATTCAAATGTTCGGTAAACCGGCGAATGGTTCCACCTTTTCCGGAAGCATCTCTTCCTTCAAAAATAATAGCTACTTTTTTCCCTTCTGTAATTACCCATTTCTGGAAATTTACCAGTTCTCCTTGTAATTCAACCAGTTCTTTTTCATAAGAATATTTACTAAGTACTTTGGCATAAACAGGATTATCTTTCTCATTCTTTTTTAAAAATGTTAAAAGCTCTTTCCTGTCTTTAAGTTGGGTGATGTCTAAAAGATCTTCCATATATTAAAATTTGTGGTTTTTAATGGATTAAATATAACAAATTTTTTATGAAAAATCAATGATAAATTAGATTTTTTTATATAAAAAAGAGAGCTTTTTTGATATTTTAGAAATTTTTATATTCCTCATGCAAGCCCAGTCTTTTCTATAACAAGGTTTGTTCCCGAAAACAGAACAAGGTCTGCAATCCAAGTCGTTAATTTGGATAACATCTTCCTCTTTTTGTCCGTAACCTAAAAATCCGGCAAAAGGATGTGTGGCTCCCCAAATTGAAATTACCCGTGTTCCCACTAATGAGGCGATATGCATATTGGCAGAATCCATACTTATCATTAACGATAAACTGCCGATTAATTCCATTTGTTCCTTTAAAGACATTTTTCCTGCTACGGAATGAATGTTGGGATGCAGATTTTCCCAATCTTTTAAAATAGTTGTTTCCTTTTCTCCTCCTCCAAATAAATAAACAGTATTTCCTTCTTTTACTAGTTCCAGGCAGATTTCCTGCGTTCTTTCTAAAGGATACATTTTTTCTTGGTAGTTGGCGAAAGGAGCAATGCCGATAGTATTTTCCTTTTTATGAACGGAAGGATGTAACTGGTGTGATAAATTCAGAGTAAAACCTAAAGCACGGAATACATCTGCATATCTTTCCGACATGGGACGCAACAGTTTCAGGATTTTCTTTTCTTTTCGTGTTAATGCTTTTCTTTCCTTTCTTCCCTTATCAAGTGTTGCAATTTGTTTTATAGAAAAAGAAAGGAAAAACTTTAAGATTTTCGTCCGTAAAACATTATGCAGATCAGCTATCATGGTAGGTTTATGTAAAACTAGTTCGGAAGCCAGTTTTTTCAATCCCCAAATGCCTTTATAATTATCCAGATCAACTCCAATAAAAGTAAGATTGGGGATGGATTCAAAGAAAGGTTTAAAATTGGGTCTGGAAACAACCAATAATTCCGTTTCCAGATGTTGCTCTGAAAATTCCTTAAGTACAGGAACCGTCATGGCAACATCTCCCATAGCAGAAAAACGAAAAACTAAAATTCTTTCTTTGAAATGGTTCACATCAATGACATTATTTTTTCATGGAATAAGCAATGGCATAGTATTTTATTTGTTTAACCATAGCCAGTAGTCCGTTGGCTCGCGTAGGCGATAAAAATTCCTGTAATCCTATTTTCTGGATAAAATCTTCATTGGATTTTAAAATATCTTCTATCGGCTGACCGGAATAAATCCGAATTAACATAGCTGCAATTCCTTTAGGGAGAATAGCGTCGGAGTCCGCATCAAAATAGAGTTTTCCATCTTCTACATAGGCTTTTAACCATACCTGGGACTGACATCCTTTGATGAGTTTATCTTCCGTTTTTTCCTCTTCCGGCATTTCAGGTAAGGATTTTCCTAATTCGATCACATATTCATACCGTTGTTGCCAGTCGTCAAAAAGACTGAATTCATTGATCAAAACCTGTTGTATTTCAGAAACAGTCATATTGAATAGTAGTTTTTTTAATCAATAATAGAAAATCCGGTGTAAGGAATTAAAACTTCCGGAATTCTGATTCCGTTTTCTGTCTGGTGATTCTCCAGTAAGGCCGCCAAAACTCTTGGTAAAGCCAAGGAAGAACCGTTCAAGGTATGACAAAGCTGATTTTTTCCTTCATTTTTGTATCGTAATTTCAAACGGTTTGCCTGGAAAGTTTCGAAATTGGAGACGGAACTTACTTCTAACCATCTTTCCTGAGCTGCAGACCATACTTCAAAGTCGTAGGTGAGGGCAGAGGTGAACCCTAAATCTCCTCCGCACAAACGCAAGATTCTATAAGTAAGTTGCAAGGATTCCAGAATGGATTTTACGTGTTCCACCATTTCATCCAATGCCTGATAGGAATTTTCCGGTTTTTCTATCCGTACGATTTCTACTTTTTCAAATTGATGCAGCCGGTTTAGTCCGCGAACATCTTTTCCGTAAGAACCGGCTTCTCTTCTGAAACAAGGAGAATAAGCAGTCAGTTTTATAGGAAGTTGTTCCGGATTCAATAATTCATCCCGATAGATATTCGTTACCGGAACCTCGGAAGTAGGAATC
Source organism: Apibacter sp. (assembly GCA_031552575.1). GTDB lineage: Bacteria > Bacteroidota > Bacteroidia > Flavobacteriales > Weeksellaceae > Apibacter. The sequence continues at coordinate 36,836 of JAVBMH010000014.1, forward strand.
AGATATAAATTATCTTCATTCACATAATACATTTGTCCCTCTTTGTCCGGAAGTTGCCCGGTTCCATATCCGGATGCTTCATTTACGACAAAAGGCGGAACGATTTCCATATATCCGGCACAGGAATTACAATCCAGGAAATATTGGGAAAGGGAACGCTGCAATCGGGCGCCTTTTCCTTTATAAACAGGAAATCCGGCTCCGGTAATTTTCACGCCCAATTCAAAATCGATCAAATCATATTTTTTAGCCAGTTCCCAGTGAGGAAAAGCCTGCACAGGAATTTTTTCACTGGTTGTATGTTTGAATACTTCTAAATTGTCCGTTTCACTAGTTCCGTGAGGAACAAGCTCGTTAGGAATATTGGGAATCTCGTATAGAGATTGTTTCAACTTTTCTTCAATTTCAGATAGTTGTTGTTGCAATTTTTTTGAGGATTCTTTTAAAGAGTTGGTTTGAGATTTGGCTTTTTCTGCTTCTTCTTTTTTTCCGTCTTTCATTAAAAGTCCAATCTCTTTGGAGATTTTATTTATTTCACTCAGTTGGGAATCCAGTTCAAATTGGGTTTTCTTTCTTGTTTCGTCCCATGAAATAATTTGATCTACCAATTCCAGCTTAGTAAAATTTCTCTTTTTCAATCCTGCCAAGACCATTTCTTTATGGTCTTTTATAAACGCAACCTGTAACATATATTTTTCTGTTTGTAAAGCAAATTTACGGTAAAAAAGTTTTAAATAAATTGATGATGTATTTTTTAATTGTAATGTTTATCAAACATTACAATTAAAAAAATAATGTAAATATAGATTTTATTTTGATATTATATTTTTATAATTTAAATAATATTTATATATTGCGAAAAATTAATAATAAAATTATAACAACATAAAAAAATTATTTTTTATTTGAGCTTTGTTATGGGATTGGTTTTGTATTCTTGTAACAACGAAGATTTTGATGTGCCTGTGAACAATGGATCATCTGTAAGTAAGAAAATTGATTTTACCTACCAAGGAAAGTCCTATACTTCAACTTATCAACAAGTGAATGATTCTGTAATAGTTTTGGAAGACTCCAAAGTAAATAAGCTATATCAAGATTTAATGAGTTTGCCTGATTTGGCAATTTATTATAATGAAGATGGAAGAATGTCGTTTTTTGATGATTTTAAATCCTTACAAGCAGATTTAAAAAACAAAAGAAATACTTATAGTCCGAATACAGCTAAAACAGCCGGGTATTCAGGTGAGATTTATCTGTATGAACATGCAGGAGCAGGAGGAAGCTATTTAAAGTTTGTAGTAGAAGAAAACGGTTTATATATACCAGATTTGGGAATTCCATATAATTTTAATGATAGAATGTCTTCATTTTCTATTTCCACTAATGCCAGTTATAGATATACTGTCAATATATTCAGAGATCCACACTATGGGGGAAGATCGATAAGTTTTGCTGTCCCGCAAGGACTTTTTATTAATAATTTAAGGGATTACAGAATGTCGAGCTCAGGTTCATGGAATGATCAGGCAAGTTCTTTGTCTGTTACAGTAAATTAAAGAAAACATTACTCCTTTTTTATGATAATTAAATTAGTAGAATATTCTTATTTTTACCCTGTACTTAAAATACAGGGTAATTTTATTTTCTAGAATAAGTTATTAATTGTTTAATTTCCAAAAAATATCCTAATACTCTATAAAATATTATTTTCATGAGAATAGCGTTATTAATTTCTACATACAACTGGCCGGAAGCTCTTAATCTGGTTTTTAAAAGTGTTTTGACTCAATCGCAGCTACCTGATGAAATTTTAATTGCAGATGATGGTTCAGGTGAAGAAACACGGAAACTCATAGAAGAGTTTAAAAATAAACTGGGCCTGTCAGTAAAACATATTTGGCATGAAGATACAGGGTTTAGGAAATCAAAAATTTTAAATAAAGCCATAGCTATTTCGAAAGTGGATTATATTATACAGGTTGATGGGGATTGTATTCTGCATAAGCATTTTGTTAAAGACCATGCAACTTTTGTAGAAAAAAATACCTTTTTGTATGGTTCGCGAGTTAATATACTTCCCCACTACGTAAAAACCATTCTTCAAAATCAGATCATTTCTTTCAGATTCTTTTCTCAATATATAAAAAATAGGACAAGGGCTCTGCATATTCCATTACTGGCAGGTTTATACAAATCCCACCATTCCTTGTCAAAAAAATTTAGGGGTTGTAATGTGTCTTTCTGGAAAGATGATTTTATTGAAGTGAATGGATATAACGAGGAGTTTGAGGGGTGGGGAAGGGAAGATTCTGAATTAATGGTGCGTTTATATAACAATAGAGTGAAAGGGAAAAGATTGAGATATGCTGGAATTGTTTTCCATATTTATCACATGGTCAAATCCAAGTCTAGATTGGAAGAAAATGATAGGATAGAGAAGTTAAGTCTTGAAAATAAACTTATTCGTTGTAATAAAGGAATAAGTCAATACCTTGATAAATAATTATGATCTGAAAGAGATGGAAAAGGCTGTTGAAAAAATGGAACTTTTTTATTCGATTGAAATAATTATAAGTAAATTTGTTTGTTATGAACCTGCCTCAGATTTTTTTGGAATCTCATAATATAAAGAACCGGACTTTCGGATTCGGAGTCTTTAATTATGAATTGATTAAAGCCATTGCCAAGCAGAATAAAGAGTTTGAAATAACTCTCAATCTGCCTGATTCGTCTTATCTCGACATATTTGATTCTAATCTTTTCCGGTATCATCAATATTATGCTTTTCAGCGGTATTCTGTTTTCAGAATCAGAAAAAAGTTTGATCTCTGGCATTCATTAAACCAGAATATAAAAATAGAGCCGTATTATGATATTCCGTATTTGTTGACTATACACAATATTATTCCGGTAGTGGAAGGAGATAAGAAAAGGGAAATGCAGTTTAAGGAAAAGATTGAACGTGCAGATGCAATAACTTATATTTCCAATTTTGTTAAAGAGGAAACTCACAACTATTTTACTATTCCTAAAGGAGTTTCAGAATATGTTATTTATAATGGAAATTCGATAAGTGAATTTCTGGATACTTTTTCGTATGAACCGGAAGTTCCTATGTCTGGACCTGTTTTGTATGCAATCGGGGAATTTCAGGAAAGAAAAAATTATGCTTCGTTGGTGGAAATGATGAGAACTTTGGATGATTATGTTCTTATTATTTCAGGAAATACGGACAATGTATATGGGGAAAAGATTAAAAAACTGATTGAAAAATACAGATTGGAAAGAAAGGTTTTTCTGACAGGAAGAGTGAGTGAAGAAGGGAAACAGTTTTATATGAAGAATTGTCGGGCGTTGTTGTTTCCGTCGACACAGGAAGGTTTCGGATTACCGATTGTGGAAGCTATGAGATTCGGAAAACCTGTTTTTTTGTCAAATCTTACTTCCATTCCAGAAGTGGGAGGAAAAGATGCATTTTACTGGAATAGTTTTGATCCGGAGGAAATGAAAAAAGTTCTTTTGAAAGGACTGGAAACTTTTTATTCGGATGAAGAAACGAATAGTAAAAAGATGAAGGAACGTGCTGATTTTTTCAGTTGGGAGAAAGCCGCTTCTGAATATTTACAGGTTTATAGATCAATGATACAGTAAGAAGATACTAGATTAAAGACTTTTTTCAGATCTAACTCCTAATTTAAATAAATTCAACATAAAAGATAAAATTTAAAAAACAATCCGTTTAATGGCTTGTCCATTAAACGGATTAGAGTTTTTCAATTTACTATTTTTTTATATAATTAAATAGTATCGTCGGTTATCTGCGCGCTTTTATCATCGTTTTTGTTTTTGTCTGTAGCGGCTGCCTCATCGCCTTTCAAATAAGAAGGTAGACTCAATCCCGCCATATTGAACAGATCATTCAGCGGAGGAACTGTTTTCATTAAACCTGAGACAAAATTAGCGGTTGTGGTATTTCCGTTTTCGGAGCCTCCGTTAGCGGAATCCCATACAGTAATTTTGTCAATCTTGATGTTCTTAACAGCTTCCACTTGTGTTTTAACCAATTCGGGTAATTTTTCGATCAATAACAATTGGAATGCTTTGCTTGGATCACCTCCTGCGGCATTTACAACCTCTTTATATCCTTCAGCCTGTTTGGTCAGTATCTCATACAAACCTTTTGCTTCGGCATCCATTTTTGCATAGATGGCGTCTGCCTCTCCTTTTGCTTTCTCCCTAATTTGCTCTGCTTCGGCTTGCGCTTCGATAATCGCTCTTTTTTTATCTATCTCGGCTGGTACCACCACATTGGCAATCTGGGTGGAACGTTCTCTTTCCGAACGGGCAAGTTCTGCCTTTTGTTCTGCTATGTAAGCTTCCTCCAACGCTTTTGCCTGTTGTACCTTTTCAGCGGAAATAGCAATACGCATTGACTCGGCTTCTTTTTCCCGTCTGATAGCATTGGAATTGGCAATCGCAATTTTTGCTTCATTTTCTCCTGTTATGGCTACGGCATCTGCTTCTGCTGTTTTTACACGGGTATCTCTGGTAGCTTCCGCCCTACCAATGGCTTCATCTTTGGCGGCTAGGGCAATGCTTACTTCTCTGTCTTTTTGAGTAATAGCTATCTTTACATCCCGATCCCGGTGTGTTTCAGCTATTTGTATGTCGCGTTCCCTATCAGCAACAGCTTTACCTGTTTCTCCGATTTTTTCCTGCTCAGCAACGCTGATTTTAGCTTCGTTAATGGCCTTAGCAGCAGCTTCTTTACCTAATGCTTCAATATAACCTGATTCATCGTTAATATCAGTTACGTTAACGTTTATCAGTTTTAAACCAATCTTTCTTAATTCAGTATCAACATTCTGGGAAATATTGTCCAAAAATTTGTCCCTGTCCGAGTTGATTTCTTCAATAGTCATTGTGGCGATAACTAAACGTAATTGACCGAATAACATATCCTGGGCTAGCTCTTGTATTTGGGCAGGACTTAATCCTAACAATCTTTCGGCTGCAGCGTTCATAGTTTCGCTTTCTGTTGAAATGGCTATTGTAAAACGACAAGGTACGTCCACACGGATATTTTGCCTGCTTAAAGCACTTTTTAGGTTTGCTTCGATGGATATGGGCTTTAAATCAAGAAATGCAAAATCCTGTATAACAGGTATAATAAAGGCTCCTCCTCCATGTACACATTTAGCTGAAGCTCCCCCTGTTTTACCGTATACAACTAAGATTTTATCTGATGGACAACGCTTATATCGTGATGTAAGTGTAAGAACAAGTGAGAATATTACTATTACTAATACTACTAAAAGAATAATTCCTGTTGGCATATTTTATAAATTACTATTTTAAAGAGTTACTATATTTTTTAATGAAAAACTAATTTTATTCAGGCAGGCTCTACTATCAATACTTGATTTTCAACAACAGATACTATTTTCACTAATTGACCTGATTTTATTGCTTCTTGATGAGTTGTAATAGCATTCAATTCATGAACTGAACCTTTCACACTAATTAATATTTTTCCTTTTCCTGATTTATTGGCCGGAATAGTCAGGTAAACATCTGCTGTTTTGTTAATAGTATTGTTGATATTGAATGAGTTGTTTTCAGCCAGCTTCATCATTGTTTTCATTACCAGAAAGAAAATAAAAACGAAAACCAGTCCTATCACAACTGATACAACCATCAGTATAATTTTATTGCTAGTCAGGTCGAAAAAGGCAATTCCACTCCAACTGAACCCTAACAGAAAATTAATCAGGTTTCTAAAAGAAAAGATGTGGAACGAATGTGAAGCATCTCCGTCGATATCAAAATCAGCATCTACATCAGAGTCAGAACCAAAAAATGAGAGTATAGTCTGAAAAATGAAGATAAGGCTTGATGCAATAGCTACATACCAATAAATCCTCAAAGTATTATCCATATTAGCAAAAAATTCACTCATAGTTTGGTTTAGTTATTTATATATGTTTGATCAAAGGTACTAAAAAAATTAAGTAGAGAATATAGATTTTTACCGTGTTGATCTGCAATTTTAGAATTTAGATGTAAGATAGTAGAAATAAGACTTTTACTTTTGTAAAAAGTTAAATGTAAGAAGTAAAAATTTTAGATTGTTGATTTACGATTTTAGATTTTCTAATTTTTTCCGGTTTACTTTTTACCTAGTCCTCAGATTTATTGGTACATCTATTCATTGGCAAATTAGCACATTATTTAATTCCCTTTTTAGCGAAATATTCCATAAAATGATCCGGATGAGCTCCGGTGCGATCGTTTTTATCCAAAGCATCAATTCTTTTCACATCTTCTTCTGAAAGTTCAAAATCAAAAACATCAGCATTGGAAATAATCCGTTCTTTGTTGGCGCTTTTCGGAATGGTTACCACTCCTTTTTGTAAATCCCAGCGAATAACGATCTGGGCAATGGTTTTGGAATATTTTTCTGCCAGTTCTTTCAATACCGGATCATCAAATAATCCGCCTCTTTTTAAAGGAGACCATGCTTCGTATTGAATATGGTTTTGTTTACAGAAATCCAATAGATCCGGTTGTACCAAATGCGGATGAAATTCTACCTGATTGACCATAGGAACAATTCCGCCCAGATCTATAATGCTTTGTAACTGATGTTGCATACAATTACACACTCCAATTGCTTGGATTCGTCCAGCCCGGTATAATTCTTCCATTGCTTTCCATGCTTTCAGGTAGTAATCTGGATGCGGCCAGTGGATCAGGTATAAATCCAGGTATTCCAGTCCGAGTTTTTCCATAGAAGCATCAAAAGATTTTAAGGTATCTTCATATTTCTGTTGTGAAAACCATACTTTGGTGGCAATAAAGATTTCTTCGCGGGGAACAGAAGAAGTTTTCAACGCTTTTCCCACTCCGTCTTCGTTGTAATAATAAGTGGCCGTATCAATATGCCGATATCCTGCGTCTAATGCGTAATGAATGGCATTGATTACTTCCTGTCCGTCTTCGGTTTTGTAAACTCCCAATCCTAAATAGGGCATTTCTACTCCGTTGGATAGAGTGACGGTTCCTTTACTATCTGTTATTTTCATTCTTTAATTCGGTTTTTGAAGTTCAAATTTACAATAAAATAAGTAGTTTGCAGGAATTCCTGAATATGATAAATAATCAGAGTGGGAAGAATATTTAACCTGGAGTTATACATTATATATTTTCTTTTATCTTGATACAAAAGAAAGAAAAGATCAAGCCTTGAATCCATTTTTCTGGTTCGAAATCTCCATTTCGAAGCTAAAGAAATCGAACTCGCTAGCGCTTAGACAAGATCTCTTTTATCCGATTCTTTTTTCGATTTCTTCCAATGGATTCATAGGGCAGAGTTTAGAAGTTGGAGTAAATTAGAAATTGTTATTTAAAATATCAGATAATTGGTTAACTATTATTTTCTGTTCATTTAAGTCGAAATTTCCAAAACCTAACCGGATGGCTGAAATATCCTTAGTTTGATATAACAAAGATTTGGGAATGGAAATGTTATGTTTCAAACAAGCCTTACTGAATTTCATAAGATTAACAGAAGGATTCCATTTTGTCCAAATGGCTAAACCTCCGGAAGGAGTTTTAAAATTCAGATAGTCATTTAATTGGGTTTGTAACAACTGGGTGAAATGATCTCTTCTTTCCTGATATATTTTGGATGTTTTTTTCAGATGCCGGTGGATTTCTCCTTCCCGGATCATTTCTGCCAGAACGTACTCCATCAGAATATCACCTTGCCGGTCTATAATTCCCAAATATTTATACATTTCTGGTATAAGGTTTTGGGGAGCAACAATAAATCCGGTACGAAAACCGGGAGCCAGTGATTTTCCAAAAGAACCGATGTAAACGACTGTTCCCTGGCTGTCGGCGCTTGCCAAAGGTAAAACACGATTATTGTTGTAGTGAAAATCATAATCGTAATCGTCTTCTAAAATGATAAAATCATATTGATAAGATAATTCAAGCAAATCTATTCTTCGTTGGGCACTTAAAGTTACCGTAGTAGGATAGTGATGATGTGGAGTCAGGTAAAGCATCCGGATTTTTTTCTTTTCGCATAATTTTTTCACGGCTTCCACGTCAATTCCTTCTTCATCCATAGGAACTGTAAGTATTTCTGCTCCGGTTTTCTGAAATATCATGTTAGTAACAAAATAACTCAGCTCACCAACTGCAACTATATCTTTGGGTGAAATGAGGATTTCCGCTGCAATATAAATACTCATTTCTATACTTCGAGTGATGATGAGGTTGTTTTTTGAAATATGCAATCCACGAGTTAAATTCAAAAAATTAGAAAGATTTTCTTTAAAATATTCCCGCCCTTCCTGATGGGAATTTTCTATACCTTTCCTGTTTCGTTTTCTTTTCAGGCTAGAAGAATATAGTTTGGATAATTGATCGATCTGCGAAAGACGAATATCCGGTAAACCGTCGGTAAAAATGAATTCACAGTCCGGATTTTCAAAAGGATTATCCAGAATATTGGATCGTTTGAAGTGAAAATAAGTTTGTGTTGGATAAGTTGCCAGATATTTTTGATTGTTAGTACTAATTTTTTGAGATTTTCCTTCTGATTTATTCAGAATGAAACTTCCTTTATTGGGCAATACTTCTATCCAACCCTGAGCTTCCAGTTCATTATATACGGCAGTTATGGTATTTCGGTTTACTTTAAGTAACCGACTTAGAATCCGGGTTCCCGGTAATTTCATTCCCCGGATAAGATATCCGCGTTGTATAGCATTGATCATCTGATTGGCAATTTGTAAATAAACTGGAGTTCGGGAAGTTTTATTAATCTGGATAAAACTATTGAAAGGAATAATAACCGGACTAGTCATAATATAAAAACTGGTATATTTTGTTCATCCGGAAAGATACTAAGTTTGCCGAAAACTAATGCAATGTTTGAGAAAGAAAGCTTTAGAAGTGTCTGTTTACAAATAAAAATGAAGAAATATTTTACTTTGTTATGTCTGTTGTTCGCATTAATTCTTTCCGGGCAGGAAGAAAAGGAACTGGACCATGTAATTATTGAAGGTAAAACCATTTCTTTACCTCTATCTAAAACGACTCAAAATGTACAGATTATTACCAGAGAACAAATAGAACGTTCACCGGCAACCAGCATCGAAGAATTATTATCTTATTATTCAGGGGTAGATATTCGTCAGCGGGGAGTACATGGAGTACAGGCAGATATCAGTATCAGAGGAAGCTCCTTTGAACAAGTATTGGTTTTGATTAACGGAGTGCGGATGAATGACAGCCAAACCGGACACAACACGATGAATATTCCTTTTGATCTGGCATCTGTGGAACGGATTGAAATCAGCAAAGGACCTTCTTCCCGACGTTTTGGGGAAAATGCATATGCCGGAGCTATTAATATCATCACCAGACCTTCGGAAAAAACGGATGTAACTGTTTCGGCGTTGGGAGGAGAATTTGGAACGTATTCTTTGGGAACAGGGATCAATTTGGCAGGGAGAAAATTCTCCCAGTTTTTTCAGGCGGAAACTTCACAATCGGATGGTTACCAATATAACACAGATTACCAGATAAAAAATGCCTGGTATCAGAATCAGTATAAGTTGAAAGATGGAGAAATCCGTTTACAGGCGGGAATTATAGATAAGAAATTCGGGGCAAACGGTTTTTATTCTTCTCCGCTGGCAAAAGATCAATATGAACAAATTGAAACTTCTTTGGTAAGTGTGGGTTGGAGCCAAATGTTTAACCGGATTAAAATCAATACCAATGCTTATTGGAGAAGATCTCAGGATGAATATATTTATATTCGTTCCAATCCATCGGTTTACCGGAATTTGCATATCGGGAATAATGTTGGGCTGGAAATTAATTCCAGTTATACATCTAAATTAGGAATTACCGGATTGGGAGTGGATTTCCGGAAAGAGTATTTAAGTTCTAACAATTTAGGGAATCAGAACAGGTTTGTCAGTTTTGTTTTTCTGGAACATCGTTTTTCTTTATTCAGGAATTCACTGGATATTGTTCCGGGAATTAGTTTTGCCGATTATTCTGATTTTGGAGGATTTTGGTATCCGGGAGTAGATATAGCTTATCAGATCAATTCAAAGAATAAATTGTTTGCCAATGTGGGAAAAACCTATCGGATTCCTTCTTATACAGATTTGTATTATTCAGACCCGATGAATGAAGGAAATCCTGATTTGAAACCGGAAAATGCCTTATCTTATGAGTTAGGATATCGTTTTTCCAACAAGAATATTCTGGCTACATTAAGTTTATTCCGAAGGGAATCTAAAGATTTGATTGACTGGACAAAGGAAAATATAACGGATAAATGGAAACCGGAAAATATAGCCAGAATTAATACAAATGGAATAGAGGTAGATTTTCAGCAGCGGTTTTTTTCTTCTTTTATAAAATCATATAGTATCGGATATACATATCTGGATAATGATATCAAAAGATCTGAGGTTAATTTTTCCCGTTTTTCATTGGATAACTTACGGCATCAGTTGGTAGTGAAATTGGAACATAAACTGATTAAGAATTTTACGAATCAGATCATTTATCGGTATAATGATCGGGTTTCTTTGGAAGATTATCATTTACTGGATGATCGATTGATTTATCAGTTGAAGAATTTCAGCATTTTCATGCAGGTGAATAACATTTTGGATACCCATTATACGGAAGCTAGTCTGGTTCCTATGCCGGGAAGATGGTTGCAGTTTGGAGTTACATTTAAGAATGTTTTTGATTACAGTTCATAAAAACGTAACCGGTTTTGTAATTCCATCATTTCTTCCCGTAATGTCCGGATTCTGTTCAGCAAATGATGAATAGCATCAATTCCTTCCATATTGATTTGTAGTTCGTAAAACATCCGGCTAAAAGATTCCAGTTCAGGAAGAACTTCAAAAGGAATATATTTTTCCTTTTCTCTTTTAATGGTTCGGATAAGTCCCAATTCTTCTAGCTCTTCCACAAAAGAAGGTTCTACTTTATAATGGATGCAATATTCTTTCAGTATAATTAATTGGTTTTCCATAGTGTTTCTTTTTATGATTCGGCCAACTGTTTGAATAATTCCTTTTGTTTATCAGTTAAATGAGTTGGAATTTTCACTTTATAAGTTACAAATAAATCTCCGAATTGTCCTTCTTTTTTGTAAACAGGAAATCCTTTTCCTTTTAACCGGACTTTGGTATCGTTCTGGGTTCCGGGAGCTACTTTCAGTTTTACTTTTCCGTCCAGTGTATTTATGGTGGCTTCTCCGCCTAAAACGGCAGTATATAAATCAATTTCCGCAGTTGCAGATAAATTGTTATTCAGTCTTTTAAAATGTGGATTTTCGGAAATGATGAAGGTGATATACAAATCTCCGTTCGGACCTCCGTTCATTCCGGGTCCTCCTTGTCCGCTTAACTTGATTTGTTTTCCGTTTCCGACTCCGGCAGGAATGGTAATACGGATTTGTTTTCCATTTAAGTTTAAGGTTTGTTTGTGGGTAGTGGCCGCTTCCGTCAGGGAAAGATGTAATTCGGTGGTGTAATCTTGTCCCTTGAATTTTGCACTTCTTCCTCCGGAAGTTCTTCCGGTTCTTCCTCCAAACAGTTCACTGAAGAAATCGGAGAAATCTTCCGTTCCGAATCCGTGGGAAAATCCTTCAAACGGATTTCCAGAATTGTCGTAATAATAATTTCCTCCTGAACCTTGTTGTTGTTTTGCCTGTTCAAATTGTTCTGCATGTTTCCAGTTTTCTCCGTACTGATCGTATTTTTTTCTTTTTTCCGGATCGCTCAATACTTCATTAGCTTCGTTGACCTGCTGGAATTTTACGTGTGCTTCTTTATCATTGGGGTTTAGATCGGGATGATATTTCCGGGCGAGTTTCCGGTACGCCTTTTTTATGTCATCCAGAGAAACATTTTTATCTATTCCCAAGACTTTATAGTAATCGATAAATGCCATTTTTTGTTTTTATAGGTTTTGTGTTGCAATATATACCTCAATTTTAGTGCAAAACTTACTATTAAGAACATTTTGTCAGATATAAAGTGAAAATAAAAAAGACGGATAAATTTATCCGTCTGTCTTTAATAAGTTTTATGGGGTGTTAATTAAGCCATAGGTACGTCTATAAGTAAGATTCTCGAATTATCGGAAAGTGATTCTATTTTTATGGAATCAGCATCCCAGATCCCCAATCCGTCCCGGTGAGATAATTTTTGATCTCCGATTATGAATTCTCCTTCAATAACCATTATATATAATCCGTTTCCTGATTTCTTTATTTGGTAATCAATGGTTTGGTTTTCGTCAAAAATTCCGGTATTTAGCCAGGCATTTTGGTGTATCCATAATTCGTTGTCATTAGATTCCGTATCGGGAGAAACGATTTGAGTCAATATGTTTTTATCAGTAAAAAAATCAAAGGTTTTTTGATCGTATCGGGGTTTTACATCCCTTTTATTAGGGAAAATCCAGATCTGGAAAAGATTAACCGGTTTATCTGGATTTGCGTTGTATTCGCTGTGGTAAAGTCCGGTTCCGGCACTCATTACTTGTACATCTCCAGCTTTGATCACTTCCGTATGTCCCATATTGTCTTTGTGTTCCAATGCCCCATATAGAGGAATGGTTATAATTTCCATATTGTCATGCGGATGACTTCCGAATCCTTCACCTCCCAATACAATATCATCATTAAGTACTCGTAAAGCTCCGAAATTGATACGTTCGGAATCGAAATATCCCGCAAAGCTGAAAGTGTGACGGGCATCTAACCATCCGTGATTTGCGTGTCCTCTGCTTGTTGCGGAATATAATATTGTTTTCATGATAAATCTCTTTTTCTTATTGGTTATTTTCTAATTTGTTATACAAAGTTACCACCTGAGAGAGGTGATTTCCATTGATTTAGGTTAAGAAATGAGAAACGTCTGTTAAATTGGTTTGTGCGGCTTAATTCGATATATTTGCATTTCTTAAATTAAAAGCTAAAATTACTATGAAAAGATTATTTTTATTCTTTGTTTTGTTTTCTTTATTGATGAATTCCTGCTCTCATGATGACAATGATGATCTTACTAATCCGACAGCAACAGAAAATGTAGGGACTTTAAGTGTGAAAATAGATGGAAAATTTACTGTGTTTGATGATTTGATTGTAACAAAGCGTTATTATTCTTATGAAAATGAAAATTATACTTATTTGACAGTTACAGCAACAAGAAAGAATAATCCTAGTGAGATTATTTCTTTTGTAATAAGAAGAGAAAGTAATGAGATATATGGTTTAACCTATGTTAAAAATGGAGTAGTTTATGGTTATTATCAAACTATTTCTGATGATTTTTATTATGTAGATCCTGGATTGTCTGGATTAACCGTTGGTACAGATCATAAGTTGATCGGAAAATTTTCAGGAAAGGTTTGGGGAAATATTAAATTGGAAAATGGTGAATATCCTGTTGTTGCATTAACTGATGCTTCTTTTAATATAAATTATGGATATGATTATAATCTTGTGGTAGATATGAATATTTTCAAATTTAAGGTTGGTGGGGTTGAAAAAGTGTTTACTAATCTTGAGGTTCAATATTTTGAAAGTGTAGATTTGGTTTGGGTTCATGGTATTAATGATGATTCCTATGAGGAATTTAGTTGTTATCTTAATACAGATAATATAATAGGATTGCCTTATCTTCGTTCGTTTATGTACAGGGGATATGGAAGCATTGCTTCCAATGTTTTTTCAGCATTTAAAATAAATAATAATGACCGTAAATTAATAGGGATATTTATGGGACCAGCTTATAGATTTAATATGGAAACTCAGAAAAAAGAATCTATAGTGATAACTGATGGTTATTTTCAAATTGCCTATTAAATAAAACAATCATATAAAAAAAACAAAAACAACCTTTAATTTATTAAAGGTTGTTTTTTAGTTATTTAAAATTTTATTTAGGTACGGTGTTTTTTAGTGTTTCTTATTTGTTAGTTCTTTAGTCGTGAAGAGTTGTTGTTATTCAGGATTGTATCAACCAGATTTTTGTTTATTTTGGAATCTTTAGTCGCTACTACGGAATCAATAGAGAACGCATATAAAGCTTCGGTTATAGACAGAGAACCCTTGGCAGAATCTTTTCTTCCGTTAAATGGTAAAGTGTCAGGTCCCCTCTGACATTGGGAATTAATGTTGATTCTTCCTAACTGACAACATAAAGCATCAATGAAAAAAGCTATGGTTTCTGCCTGAGTACTAAACAGGGAAACCTGTTGTCCTGTATTGGATTTTCTGATGTAGTTAATCGGAGTTTCCGGATCATCGTAAGGAACTATAGGGATGATAGGGGCAAATTGTTCCTCATTGTATAACATCTTCATTTTTTCGTTAGCCGGATAAATGATAGTCGGATTTATCAGTGAGTGGAAAATTTGTCCTCCTCCGAATTCTACATTACTGATTTTCGCTCCGTTTTGTAAGGCTTCATCTATGCATTTTTGAATGTAATCCGGTTTTCCCGGTTCGGCCATAGGAGTGATGAATACATTTTCTTCCCAAGGCATTCCGATTTTATAGTTGGAAGTTTCTTTTGAGAATTTTTTGACGAATTCTTCAGCTATGGAAGAATGGACAAAGATGATTTTCAGAGCAGTACAACGTTGTCCGTTAAAGGAGAAAGAGCCTAAAATAGATTCTTTCACTGCCAGATCAATATCAGCGGTTTTATCTATAATAGCTGCATTTTTTGCATCTAATCCTAAAACGGAATGTAAACTGTTGGCATTCGAATGTTCTTTGATCATTCCGTTGGCTACTTTGCTGGAGCCGATAAATGCCAGAACATCTACTTTTCCTGATTGCATTATGGTAGGAGTAACGTCTTTTCCTCTTCCATACACAGTGTTGATCACTCCTTTTGGAAAGCATTCTTTAAATGCATCCAATAAAGGTTCAAACAAAAGAGTACCGTGTCGGGGAGGTTTAAATAAAACAGTATTTCCCATTAATAAAGCCGGAATAAGAGTGGTAAAAGTTTCATTTAGAGGATAATTGTAAGGTCCCATACACAAAACCACTCCATAAGGTAATTTCTTTACCTGAGCCATAATCCCTTCATCTATTATGAGTTGTGATGATTCCTTGTCGATTTCCGTAAGAGCTGCAATAGAACTCCTCATAAAATCAACTGTCCGGTCAAATTCTTTTTCCGAATCTTTTACACTTTTACAAATTTCCCAAACCAAAAGCTTTACAACCTGATCCCGTTGAATGATCATCTTGTCAATGAAGTTTTCCATTGATTTTATACGTTCGGCCACTGACATGGAAGGCCATTCTCCACGTCCTCCATCAAAAGCTTTTAGAGCAGCATCTAATGCTAAGTTTGATTCCCTGATAGTACAAATGGGATAACTGCCTATAACCATCTTTTCTAAAGAGTCGGAGGCCTTTGATTGTACATATACGGAAGAGGTTACTTCCTGAAAAGGACCTTTCCATTCAATGAATTCCCCATTGATCAGTACTTTTTTCTGATGAATCTCATTTTGTAACCGGATTTGTTCCGGAATTTCGTTTTCTTTCGGAAAATAGCTTATCAGATTTTTGCTCATGGTATTGTGTGTTGTATTAAAATAGTTAACTGTTCTAAAAATAAAATCAATACAAAAATAACAAATTTCGTTTCTTTACGATATGATTATTTTCATATTCATATGAAATATTAATAAAATAAACAGTAATGAAATGAAATTATTTAAATGAATATATTTCTATAAGATGTTGAAAAAAAGCTTTTAACGAAGGTAGTAAAAAAAGCTTTTGAAAATATAGGGATAGATGGAGAAATTAAAATTTTTAGGTTTAGTAGTATGACGAAATGAGTTTATAATACTTATTATTAGTGAATTATAATAAGGTAGTAGTGAATTGAAAATAAAAATGCAGTGTTTTTGATGTGGTTTTATTTAATGTTTAATCTACTTTTTCGATAACCGTAAAGGAAATAAATAGTTAAACCAATTATCAGCCAGATAATGAACATGAGCCAGTTTGACCATCCTAATTCAGTCATTAGATATAAATTAAATAAAATACCTAAGGCTGGTAAAAGAGAGAATTTATACTTTAAAGCAGAAAGGGATAAGCCCAGCCAGGTTAACCAGAAAATAATCAATAAAGGTTTTTCAGAAATCGTTGTTTTGTAATTGGTATGGAAAATAAAAAAATACAATCCCAAAATAAAAGCAATTCCGATAACGTATTGTCCGTTGATGTAAGGAATTTTGAATTTTGCCTTTTTCATTTCTCCTTTATGATCCAGATATAAGGTTCCGGAACAAACTAATATAAAGGCAAAAAACGTTCCTACGCTGGTCAGATCTACCACAAATTGCATATCCAGGAACATGGCAGGAATTCCCACAATAACCCCAGTCAGGATAGTGGAAAATCCGGGAGTTTTATATTTTTTATTGATCTTGCTAAATCTCTTACCTAATAATCCGTCACGGCTCATGGACATCCAAATTCTCGGCTGTCCGATCTGATATACCAATAAAGTACTGGTAATGGCAATTACGGCACTGATGGAAATAACTCCGGAAATGAAATTCATTCCTACTTTTCCGAAAACATAGGCCAACGGATCATCTACCCTTAATTCTTTGTAATTTACCATTCCGGTTAGAATAAAAGAAAGGATGACATACAAAACCGTACAAATAACTAGGCAATAGATCATTGCGCGCGGTAAATCCTTTTGTGGGTTTTTGGCTTCTTCTGCCGTAGTGGAAATAGAATCGAACCCGATAAAGGCAAAAAAAACGGCTGCTACTCCGCCCATTACTCCTCCGATTCCGTTAGGCATGAAAGGCGACCAGTTTTCCGGTTTTACAAAGAATGCTCCGGCAATAATTACTAAGGCAATAACTCCTAATTTTAGAATAACCAGCCAGTTACTTAAATTTTTAGATTCTTTTATTCCTATGTAAACGATAAAAGTGATAAACAAAGTAACCAGTCCGGCAGGAAGATCAAATAAGATTTTCATTCCTCCTATTTCAGGGGCGTTGACATAAGTTCGGGCTGCTTTGGTTATAGTATCAGGAATGTGTTCTCCTGTCGCAGCATTTTGTACATGAATAAAAGCTTCTTTTGCAGAACCATAATCAATTTCCAGCCAATCGGGCCAATGGATTCCAAAACCGGCAAGCATTGTTGTAAAATACTCCGACCAGGAAATCGCCACTACCATATTGGAAACAGCATATTCCAGAAGTAGAGCCCAACCGATGATCCAGGCAAAAATTTCACCCAGTGAAGCGTAAGTATAGGTATATGCACTTCCGCTGATGGGAATCATGGAAGCAAACTGTGCATAACACAGTGCAGTGAAAATACATGCAATGGCCACCAATATAAACAGAAGGGAAACCGCCGGTCCTCCTTCATACGATGCCCTTCCGATAGTACTGAAAATTCCGGCTCCCACAATGGCTGCCACTCCCAAAAAAGTAAGATCCCGCACTCCCAAAACTTTATGAAGTTGAGTCTGTTCGTTTACTTCATTCTCTATATCGCGTATTTTTTTTCTTCGGAAAAGTGATTGTAAATTCATAAAATTTTAAAGTTAAATTTAATAGTTACCGGATATTTTTTTCCATTAATCGGGAAAGTTTACTGTTTCTTTTTCCATATAGAAAATAAATGGTCAGGCCAATGAACAACCAGACAATGAACATTCCCCAGTTAGACCATCCTAATTCAGTCATCAAGTATAGATTGAACAAAATCCCCAAAACAGGAAACAAGGAAAATTTATACTTTAATGAGGCTATGGATAATCCTAACCAAACCGCCCAAAAGATAAGCAGTAAAGGTTTATCTTCAATAATTCCGACATAATCGGTTTTGGTTAGAAAAACTCCGACTCCAATGATAAAAAGGATTAGTATTATATATTGTCCGTTAATAAACGGCATTTTGAATTTTGCCATTTTGGAATATCCTTTATGATCTAAGAATAATACTCCGGAACAAACCAGAATAAAAGCAAAAAAAGTTCCTACACTCGTCAGATCTACTACTACCTGCATATCGATCATCATGGCAGGAATTCCTACGAATAATCCGGCTATAATGGTAGCAAATCCGGGAGTATGATATTTTTTATGAATTTTCCCAAAAGGTTTCCAGAGAAGTCCATCACGACTCATTGTCATCCAGATTCTCGGTTGTCCTACCTGATATACTAAAATGGCTCCGGTCATAGCAATTACGGCACTGATGGAAATAATTCCTGCAATGAAATTCAGGCCTGATTTTCCAAAAACATAAGCTAACGGATCATCCACCTTTAATTCTTTATAGTTTACCATTCCGGTCAAAACCAAAGCTATAGCTGCATACAGAACCGTGCAGACAATAATGCAGTAAATCATGGCGCGGGGCAGATCTCGTTGTGGATTTTTACATTCTTCGGCGGTAGTGGAAATGGAATCGAAACCGATAAAAGCAAAAAATACAGCTGCCACTCCGCCCATTACTCCACCCACTCCATTGGGCAGGAAAGGTGACCAGTTTTCCGGTTTTACGTAGAAGGTTCCGATTAGAATGATACCTATAATTACAGTTAGTTTAATCCAGACCAAAGCATTGCTTACTCGAGTAGATTCTTTGATTCCTATGTAGGCAAGAGCCGTTACAAGTAAGGTGATTAGTCCAGCGGGAAGATTAAACAATATTTTTATTCCTCCGATTTCCGGAGCAGATTGATAGGTTTTTGCCAGTTTTAATACTGAATCGGGAGTTGAAATATTTTTAGCAGTGTTTAGTTTCATTTCAGAAAAGGCTTTAGCAGCGTTCCAATGATCAATGGCAAGCCAGTCGGGCCAGTGAATACCAAATCCGGCTAACATGGAAGTAAAATATCCCGACCAGGAAATGGCAATAACCATATTGGAAACAGCATATTCCAGAATTAAAGCCCAACCAATAGTCCAGGCAAAAATTTCTCCTAAGGAAACATACGCATAAGTGTAAGCACTTCCGCTAACCGGAATCATGGATGCGAATTGTGCATAACACAGAGCGGTAAAGACACAGGCAATAGCAACAAAGATGAAAAGGAGGGAAACTGCAGGGCCGCCTTCAAAAGAAGCCCGCCCAATAGTGCTGAATATTCCGGCACCGATTATAGCAGCAATTCCGAAAAAAGTAAGATCCTTAATACTTAAAACCTTGTCTAACTGGGATGTTTCACCAATATTTTGTAAATCAGCAATATTTTTTTTCCGGAAAAGAGAATTAAAGTTCATCTATTGTTTTTAAATCTTACTAATGCATTGTAAAAAGACAAACAAAAGTAAACTTTTTTTGTAAACCGGAACTTATTGCAGTTAAATCTTGAGCATAAAAAAGCCGCTGTAAAAAATATAGCGGCTTTTAGTTTATTTTAAATTACGAAATGATTATTGATATGATTGGGTTTTAGGTTTTGGAGGATAATACGTAAATATTTTTTGAACGGCTTTGTTTATTAATGATTCTTTGTCTGAGCCACTACTTACGTCAAGACCGTCTGCAATTCCTTCCCAAACTAAAACATTCTTTTTAGAATCTACCAAATGGATGGTTAATTTTCCTTCCCGGGTGGTATATACAGTAGTGCTGTTAGGCCATCCGCCATATCCCCATCCTAATGGGCCAACCCAGTAGGGTCCTCCGGTATTGTCCACATTTACTACTTTTTGTGAAGAAGCCAATACATTTACTTTCAGATCACCTTCTTCCGTTTCGGTCAATCCTTTTGCTGTTAGTTGTTCTTCTATGGCTCTGACAATACGATTTTTATCTATATCATTAATTTTCAGGCTATTTATTCCTTCTTTATAAATGCTGAAAGTTTTATATTGGGAAAAATCTACAGTCTTATCGTAGTCATAAGAAGTAGTCATTGCACAACCTGTAAGTAATAAGGATATTCCGGCTATTAATAAAAGTTTGAATTTCATATTTTAAAATTTTTTTAAGAGTGTTATTATTTGAAATTAAAATATCCAATACTATACCAAAGTAATGTAAATAAGAATATTTATGGCAAATTTAATAAAAATTTTCATCATTAAGACTAAAAATAAGGAACATTATCTGTTTAGCAATCAATAAAAACATGTAACTTTGTGATTCGTGATTATAAAATTATGATATGAATAATAAGATCATTGCTATAGATTTTGATGGAACTATTGTAGAAGATAAGTATCCGGAAATAGGAAGACCTATGATTTTTGCTTTTGATACGATGAAGAAACTTCAGACAAAAGGATATCGGTTGGTACTTTGGACTTATCGCCATGGAGACAGATTACAGGAAGCAATAGAATTTTGCAGAAAGAATGGAGTTGAGTTTTATGCAGTTAATTCCAGCTTTGAAGGGGAAGTTTTTGAAATGGAAAGCCAAAGCAGAAAAATTCATGCAGATTGTTTTATAGATGATCGGAACTTGGGAGGATTTCCGGGTTGGGGAGAAGTGTATGAAATAATAAGAGAAAAGATAGAGTTTACCGTTGAAAATACTCAGGTAATAGCGTATTCAAAAAGGAAACATAAAAAGAAAAAAGGATTTTTTTCGAGAATTCTGGGAGTATGATTAAATTAAAAACAAAAGAAGAGATTGAACTGATGTACGAAAGTGCCCAGTTGGTTTCTAAAACGTTAGGTATATTGGCAAAAGAAGTGAAACCGGGAGTAACTTCTTTATATTTAGATAAACTGGCGGAAGAATTTATCAGGGATCACGGAGCTGTTCCCGGCTTTTTGGGATTATATGATTTTCCAAACACTCTTTGCATGTCGCCCAATGAGCAGGTAGTTCATGGAATCCCTAACAATAAACCTTTGGAAGAAGGAGAGATTATTTCCATAGATTGTGGTGCTTTGAAAAACGGTTTTTATGGAGATCAGGCCTATACCTTTGCTGTAGGAGAAGTTTCTCCGGAAATACAGAAAATGATGGAAATTACCAAACAGAGTCTTTATGCCGGAATTAAGAAATGCAAGGCGGGAAACCGGATAGGAGATGTAAGTTTTGCCATACAATTAGTTTGTGAGAATGCCGGATATGGAGTAGTCAGGGAATTAGTAGGACACGGATTAGGAAAGGCTATGCACGAAGATCCGCAGGTTCCGAATTATGGACGAAAAGGAAGCGGAGCAAGAATAGAAGAAGGATTGGTGGTTGCCATAGAACCGATGATCAATCTGGGAACTTACAAAGTAAAATTTCATAATGACGGATGGACGGTAACTACACGGGACGGACAACCTTCCTGCCATTTTGAACATGACGTGGCAGTAGTGGACGGACAGCCTCGGTTGCTTACTACTTACAAATATATTTATGAAGCACAGGGAATCGTTTCAAATGAAGAAGAAGAGTTTTTATACCAACCTTTACATTCCCAATAGTGAATGAAAAAACTTTTTAAATTTTTTCTCAATTTATTTCCACGTCCACTCTTAATAAAATTCAGTTATGCCTTTGCTCCTGTAATTTCTCTTCTTTACAGAGGTTCTAAGTTTACGGATCCGATTGACGGAAAATCCTACCGGAAGTTTCTTCCCTATGGATATGGAAAACCACGGGAAAATGCATTGGCTCCAGGAACTCTTTCACTGGAAAGACATCGTTTGATGTGGCTCTATTTGCAACAGGATACGAATTTCTTCACCGCTCCACTGAAAGTATTGAGCATTGCTCCGGAACAATGTTTTCTGAAAAGATTTAAAAATCTTAAAAATCTGGATTACATCACAGCAGATTTATATTCTCCGATTGTAGATGTGAAAGCGGATATTCTGGATCTGCCCTTTCAGGATAATGAGTTTGACGTGATTTTTTGCAATCATGTGTTGGAACATATTGAAGAGGATGCCAAAGCCATGTCTGAATTATACCGGGTAATGAAACCCGGAGGCTGGGGAATCTTTCAGGTTCCGATGAGGTATAGCCTCGAAAAAACTTATGAAGATTTTTCGATTACGGATAAAGAAGAACGAAAGAAGCATTTCGGGCAATACGACCATGTTCGCTGGTATGGACTGGATTATTTTGACCGTTTGGCAAAAGCTGGATTTCAGGTAGAACAAGTAAAATATTATGAAACTTTGCCTAAAGAAGAAATAGAACGTTATGCTCTTTCTAAAAACGAAATACTTCCGGTGGTGAGGAAACCAAAATAATAAAAAAAGATAAAATGAAAAAAATTATGAACACGATTTCTAAATCGGCCTCTGAGCAAATGCGTCAGAAAAACGAGAAGAAAAAGTGTTAAAAAATATTTATGTTTGAGCAGAGCGAGTTCAAATATTTTAGTTTTTTCGTTGAGTTTTTCAAGCTAAATTTGCTCACAGCTTTGAGTTTTTCTTCCTTTTTTATCAAGAAAAAAGGAAATATATCTAATAATCAAATGTTATACTCGATAATTATATCGAACTCACGTTAATATACTAAGTAAAATGAGTCATTCCTCAAAACCCGAAAAATTAAAATTAGAAGCCCTCGGCAGAAAATCTGTGGAAGAATTTAAGGAAAGTGATAAAATTCCGGTAGTAGTAATATTAGACAATGTCCGTTCCATGCACAATGTAGGTTCCGTATTCCGTACTTCCGATGCATTTTCTTTGCAAAAGATATATCTGTGTGGAATCACTCCACGTCCGCCTCATAGGGAAATTCAGAAAACCGCTTTAGGAGCTACCGAAAGTGTAGAATGGGAATATAAAGAATCCATTTCCGAATTACTAAATTCTTTAAAAAAAGAAGAATATATCTTGATAGGAGTAGAACAGGTAACCGGAAGTGTTCTGTTACAAGATTACAAAATAGATCCGAATCAAAAATATGCGCTGATTTTGGGAAACGAAGTAGAAGGAATCAGCGAAGAAATCTTAAATCAGATAGACACATTTGTGGAAATTCCTCAGTCCGGAACCAAACATTCTCTGAATGTAAGTGTTTGTGCCGGAATTATCCTTTGGGAATGGTTTAGGGCTTTTTCAATGAAATGATATGCCAATGAAACAATTTGCCGATAAGTAGAAAAAAGAAGATAGAAAAAAGTCTTAAAAATTAAGAGCTATTGGCCATCAGCCAATAGCTCTTAATTTTCTTTTTTACATTTTACAAGATAGAAGTTTCCTAAAAGCTATCAGCTAATAGCTATTGACTTTTAAAATTATTTTACTTTACTATTCAGTAATTTTGCCAGCTCTTTTCCTGTCATAGCGTATCCTTCAGATATGATGGTGTTCCTGTGCATAGCATAGCTTTTTCCCGGAGCTTTTTCACAGGTTATGGTTAATAATACATTATTATGATTATTAGAATCAACAAATTTTAAAGTAGTACTTATATAGGGGTTATTTAGATATATAGAAAGTGAAGAAAAAGAAAAAAGCCAAAAAAAGCCGATAAATACAAGGGTTTGGACGAAATAATTGGAATTTTTTGATTTCTTGATTTCGTTGAAAAACTACCATTTCTATCATTTTACTATCATTCGACTTCTATTGGTAATATGTTTTTACTGTTCAAAACCTGTAAAACTACCATTTAAAACTACTTTTTGATATTTAAAGTAACATTTCTTAATTTTGTATATGGCTAAAAAGCAAACCACAGAAGAAAGATATAAACAAGTAAAACAGGAACATGAAAAGCTTCTGAATGTTACTGAGTTAGGAGTACAGAAATATTCTGACAATTACATAATTAGAGTGCTTGCTCAAAAGTTTTTCTATTCTCCTAAAACAATTGAAAAAATCATTTATTCAAGAATTTAATATAAAAAAAGCGGCTTTTGAATAAGCCGCAGTGTGTAAGAGATATTCTTGGATTTACCCGCGAACTTAATTACACTTTACAAAATTACAAATTTTTCACTATAATTCCTAAATATACATTGATAATTAAGTTATATCCATACTAATCATACTTAATTTTATATAATTATTGCATATATTTGATAAAAAAATGGACGGAATATTTATATTTTTATTATGGGTTCTTTCTTGTTGGATTGTAGGGTGGTTAGGTAGTACAAGAACTATTGGTTATGGATGGTCTGTTGTTTTAGCGGTTTTTCTAACACCTATTATAGCCTTAATTATTGTATTATTTTCAAAAAAGAAAAATCAAGAACTACTTGAAAAAGACATTAATACTACACAATACTTATCTAATTTATTTGATTTAAAAGAAAAAGGGGCTATAAGTGAGGAAGAGTACAACAAACTTAAAAAGAGCTTTTTAAATAAAAAATAAGCTAAAAAGACATGTTGTTATTTTATAATATTTTATTCTTCATCATATAAATTAACAAATTTCCTTATTTAGTAGGTGACCAAACAAGAGTAATTCATATTGACATATCTGATTAAAAGCATAAATTTTATAAAATATTATACTCAAAAAAGTAATTAGGTTACCTTTTGGGTTACCATTTTTCATAATAAAAAAACAAAATTTAGGTTACCTTTTAGTATTATAAACATGTATTAAAAATTAAATACGATTCACACCTAATTTTTCATAAATATGAGTACAATATATTTCGTCAGTCCAATTAAAAAGTCTATCATATTTTTCAAGTAAGGCTGAATATTTATTGCTACCTCGGAAAATCCAAGATAATTTTTCACATGCTTTATAAAACACTAATTGATTTAATATTTTTATAGCTTCATTAATATCCATTGGAATATGGCTATCTTTTAAGAAATTATGTAGTTCCTTTTGACCAATAGGGGAATAATAGGTATATATACTCATTCCATTAGAATTATTTTCTTTCATAGAAAATTCTTTTAAAAAATAATCTGAAATATTTATCCCTAATTTATTTTTTGTTTTATCATGTAGGTCAATTATATATTTTTTATTTCCTGCATCAATAAATATATGATCTAAATTCAATTCAAACACATATATTGATGAAAAAAAATTATATATAGCTGCAAATAGTGCTGTGTCAAATAATTCAAGTTCATTTATAATCATTTCCGCAATAGTAGTAACTGTCTGGACTTCATTATTCAATAATGCAGAATCTTCTTTGTTATCAGAATTAGTAATTTCAATAAAATCATTTTCAGAATAATACTCATTATAAGTATATGATTTGACTTTTGTGTTTTGTCTATTAGCTGTAACTAAAAGATAAATACTATAATATTTCACACCATTAATATTATAAGGCTTTAGATTGGTATTTAAAAAATGTTTAACAGTTATTTTCCCCATAAATTATTGATTTTTAATATATTGATATATTTGCATAGAACAAATGTATTAAAATATTTAGTCAAACATAAATTTAATTTTTCAAAAAACATTTATATTCCTTTAAATCAGATAATTAAACATATATAACTAAAAGTATTTTAATATTTTTAATGTTTGACTAATTTTAGTCAAACATTTTGTATATATTTGCATATATATTTTTAAAATATTTCATTATGGACTTACAAAAAATTAGGAAAGAATTACCACATGGAGCAATACAAAAGATAGCAAAAACAGTGGGAGTTAGTTCTGGAACTATAACTCAATATTTTAAAGGAACTATAAAACCAGTAAAAACAGCAGAAATATTAGAGGAGGCTTTAAAAATTATAAAAAAGAAAAAAGAAAGAGAAAATAAAGTAATGGAAGAAATTAAAATGCTATTACCATAATTAGGATAGATAAATAATAAATTAATGTTTTAAAAATAATACAAAACAAATGCAGGGGTTTATTACATATCAAGAACTTTTATTTTATGGAGTTAGTGAAAGCTATTTGAAAAAAGCTTTAAACCAGTATCGACAAGGTAAAACCCGTTCATGGTTTCATGTAAAAGATACTCAGGATAAGCGAAAAGTATGGATATACTTAGACAGCATCCCTAAAGGAACCAGGCATAAATACCATCTTCCCAGCTGGGAAGAATACCAAGCCCAAAAAGAGCAGAAAGAAATAAAACAGAAAAAAGAGGAACAGGAATTTGAAGAAACAAAAGATTTAAAAAACCTACTATATGCTTACCAGGAAAAGTGGCATGAGTATTATCCGCTATATTTAAGTCGTTTAGAATACAGCAAAAAGACATCTGACAAATACGCTATTCCCTATGCTAAAGAACATGCTTTTTGGTTGGCAATGGTAGATATTTCCGGCGGTAAATACTCTACTCCCTTTGGAACTATGTATCATTATTTTGAACTATACACCAAAATAACTGAAAGAGTACCATTTGTTTCAGTTATCAGCCACCGGGAACATTTCCGGGTAAAGTTAAAAGAAATCAAACAACATTTGGAGAAAGGATGCAGTATTGTGGATGTTATAGTAGATGGAAGTTTGAAACCCCGTCCTGAACAAATAAAAACTACTGATTTTCATAAAGCTTTGATGTTTTCCTATCTTTCTCATCCTAAAGGATATTCCTATCGTATAGTAACCGATTTAGTAAATTATTCTTGTAATTTGGAAGGTTACCCTATCATTTCGGAAAGTGTAATAAAAAGCATAATGGTAACTGATAATGAGTTTAGGACGTTGGTAGATGCTTATAGGAAAGGCAAAAAATCCCTGAACGATACTATTTTACCATATACTGTTCGCAATATTGCTAAATATCCACACAATACTTGGATGATAGACGGAACCCCGGTGCAATTCTGGTGTTACAATGAAAGTAAAACCAAAATAGTGCGACTAAACTTATTTATTGTCATAGACGTTTGCAGTCGTAAAATCGTAGGTTTTGATATATCTTATTCTGAAAATCGTTACAACATTCTCAACGCATTGAAAATAGCTGTATTGAGTGAGGGGTACTTACCTAAAGAAATTGTAAGTGATAATTTTTCTGCTTCTAAAACCGAAGAAATCAGGCATTTACAAGATGAAATGTTTAAAATGGGAGTGGTTTGGAGATATTCCAAAGTAGAAAATCCGCAAGATAAAACCTATGCAGAACGGTTTTTTGGAACTTTCCAGAGTGTAGAACAATCTCTGTATGATGATTACTTAGGTGAAGGAATTACCTCGAAAAGAGGTAACCGTCCCAGCCCCGAATATCTAAGAGAAGTAACAGTAAAACAGGGAGTACCTTCCTACAAAGAAGCTCAAAGCCGAATTGCTACTATGATAGCTAAATACAATGAAAGGGAAATAGGCAACCGTAAAGCCCCAAATGAAGTATGTAAAAGGTTTCCAAAACCCAACGCTGTGGAAATGGATAATATAAATACCGCCCTTTTATTCTGGAAAAAAACCAGTTATACCATAAAAAGGGGAATGGTAAAAATTACAATTGACAAAATACAGTATTCTTATGAAATACAGTCTCATCAACTCAAATTGCAACTACAAAATAAAAAAGTATCAGTTCGGTATGATGAGAAAGATTTAGACTGGATTATGTTATTTGACTATGAAAGGGATGAGCCTATTTGTGAGTGTAGAAAGTCAATTCGTATCAATATGTCTTTAGCCGACCAAACCGATGAAGATATAAAAAATATGCAGAAAGTAACTGCCAAAAAGAAAAGCTATAAAAATTATATAGAACACCAAAAACAGATGATTATTGATAAAGGATTAGAGCAAATAGGTAAAGAAGATATGGACTTGATACATCCACTGGCTTTGGATAAAAATAAAGTCAATTCGGAAGAAAGTAAGCAATTGTTAGAAATGTATTACACACAAAACGCTATCAGTAAAGCAGAAGAGCAAAAAACCGAATACAAAACCATAGGAAAAATAAAGCATTCAAACCTCACAGATGCAAGAGAATTTTTACTGGAAAGTAAAAAGCCTGCTCGAACAGGCTCTTTAAAAACTGTGTGAATGCTTCAAATTAAAACATACACCCAATAACAAAACAAAAGTATGAAAAAAGAACAATTACAGCAAAAAGTTAAAGAATTAGTAGTAAATCTTTTACAAAACAAAGAAATCAGCCAAAACAAATTGGCAGAAATGATCGGGATAAGCCCTGCAACCCTTACCAATCTTTTAAAAGAGCGTTGGGATAAATTCAATGAAAGTATGCTGTTAAAAATATACAGTTATTTTACTACTGATACTTGGAACTTAGTGGAAACTTCCAATTTTGCCACTATTCAAGAACGATGTAACGAGGCAAGAAATGATAAGAGCCTGATAGCAGTTGTCGGTTATTCAGGTGCAGGAAAAACCGCTGCCTTGAATCATTATTACGAAAAGAATCCCAATACGTATAAGGTTATTTGTGCAAGAGCCATGAGAACCAAGCAATTTTTAAGTGAAATATTAAAATCTTTGGGAATGAGCTATTTAGCTTCTGATTATGAAATGACTAAAACCATCATAGAAGAATTGAATAAAAAACAATCTCCTTTACTTATTATAGATGAAGCCAGTAAACTATCCGCTAATAGTCTTATGTACATTCAGGATATTTGGGACGGAATAGAAGCTAATGGCGGGCTTATTTTGGCAGGAGTGGACTATTTGCTTATTAATACCAAAAAACAAGCAGATAAGAACAAGGTAGGGATGCCGGAATTTTACAGTCGGGTATCCTTATGGCAGCATTTAGTATCTCCCAGCAATGCAGAAATAAGAAGTATATGCAAAGCTAATGGAATTGGTAATGAAAAATCCATACAGACTATGTATAGGCTTTCAAACTTTCGTGAAATACGAAATAGTATCAAAAATTTAAACTCCATTTGAATAGTATTTAAAACCTTTATAAATCATGAGTGCCTACATTAATCCTCAAAATAATAATTTAGTATTTGAACTGAATTGCACAAATTATAAACCTTCTGAGAGATACTTGGAGTTGCTGAAAAGCATTATTTCCTTGTTAAAACATCAGCATTCAGAATTTTTAAATACTGAAGATAATTATGCGTTGCTAAACTTCATAGAAGATATACTGCCGGATGAAAAGCAAGCACAGGCTATGTTTAAAAATTCTGATGAGGCTGCAACACAAGCCCCACAGTTTATGGATAAAATTGAATTAAGTTAATAAAAAATATGAAGACATTAAATAGTGAACAATTACTGGATGTATTAACTTATGATTCTGAATATTATAAGATACTCACATTGGAAGAAAGATGTTTAGTACATAAAGAAAGAGCCAGGCAGGAACATAAATATCCGCCTAAAAACTTTCAGGACGACCGTTTACAAGAATTACTGATAAAAACCTATGTAGGTCTGGAAAAGAAAAAGTGGAAACGCCCCAAATTCATTTTTTATAAAGATGAAATCGGAAATGTAACAAAAATTAAAGTATGAAAACAAGATAAATTTATTAAATTACTAAAATACAAGCTATGATACCCATAACTCAACCTCAATTAAAGATGATTCATACCTTGCTTGGAAAGCAGGGATTAACAAAGGATAAGCCAAACCTTATTTACGGTTTTAGCAATGGAAGAACCGAAAGCAGTAAGGAGCTTTACATAAATGAAGCAAGAGACCTCATCCAATACTTAAAAGACCAAGACGAAAGTCCAACCTTTATAAAGCGAATATGGCATTTGGCTTACCTTGCAGGGATTATCTATGGAAATACACCCGAAGACAAAGCAATAAATGCTGCCAAACTCAATTTATTTGTGAAGCAAAGGGGAACTGTTAAAAAATCCATACATGAACAATCTACCACAGAACTTAAAAGGACAGTAAGGCAGTTTGAGGCTATTGTGAAAAGGACTGATGAAAAGAAATATTTACAGGAATACGTTAAAATAGTAGAAAAAGAAATTCAGGAATCAATAGAAGTAGAAAATTACGAAGCCGCTGCTCATAACCGGGATTGTATTGTATACGCTAAAAAGAACCCAAAACAAACAGCAAAGTATATGAAGCAACTGGAGAATAAAAAAAGTTGATTTTTTTCCATTTTCATTTAAGTTAGCAAACCCCTTAGCTAAATTACAGGCTAAGGGGTTTTAATTTTTAGAATGTTTGTAAACATCGTTTATTACTGTAAATAATTCTTCCGTCAGAGTAGAAATAAAATAATCACATTTAATAGTATTTTCTAAAATATCTTTTTTTACTTCATCAACAGATTTCACACCTTCCAGAAGTGCAATAGTATTATTATTCAAATCTTTTAAAGTAGTATCTACAAAGCCACGGACATCCCTTATAAGTTGGGCATATCCCTCGAAATCAACAGATAAATTCAATCCTATATGTTTAATTTGCTCTATAGCATCAATTCGTTTATTTATCTTAGTTATATAGAACATAAGCTTATCCAGAAAACCCTCATCGGATATACTTTCCAGATTAGGGCTATCCATTTTATCTTTTAACATATTCCCCTTTCCGGTTATAAGCCATTCTATATTTACATCCGCATAATAACTTACTATTTTCTCCAATATATTACTACTAACACTACCATTACTTTGCCTTTGTTTAGCAAAATACCCATTACTTACTCCTAAAGATTTTGATAATTTATAGATGCTATCGCCTTTAAATTCAGACAAGTTGTATATTCTTTCTATTATGCTCATGGAGAACTTGATTTTGTTTATATTAGAAAATAGTAATATATTTGTATTTTATTTGTACTATATTTTACGCTAAGAATTATGAAACAAATTAACAAAAAATTATTGGAACTCAATAAAGAGTTGGCACATGGAGCAAAAAAGGAGATAGCTATCCGCTCCGGAGTAAATCCACACACCGTTTACAGATTTTTTAAAGGCCATCCAGTAAGACCTTCTACCAGTTCACGTATTATACAGGCGGTAAAAGCCATAAAAAAAGAAGAAATAAAATTATTATCAACACTTTAATACACAATATTTCAATTAATTAAAATTATAATAATATGCTAACAGACATTCAAATTAAAGAATTAAAAGCTAAATATGGTGAAGATTTAGAATTGATAACCATAGATACAGAGAATGGAAAAACGGTTGAATATGTTATCCGTACCCCTACACGTAGTGTAATAGAAGCGATTTCTGAAAATGAAGAAAAGAATAACGGAAACAGGGAATCGGCGAAAATACTTATTGCAAACTGTGTTGTATTTGGAGATACTGAATTTATAGACAAAATGGTAAAATATATATGACGTTATTAAACGCCATTCGTATAAAAATCCGAAATTATAAATTTGAAGTAAAAAAGCTTTAGACTGTTATCATCTTCCCGTAGATGATGACAGTGAGGCCTTTGCCTTTAGAAAGTGGAACGCCCTGCTCCGGTTAAAATACGGGATTCAAGACCCGGACAGCCTGCCATTGGATAAGTGGGCGCAATTAGTGGAAGAATACCGCTATATCTACGAATTAGACCGGAAAACAGAAGAAAACAACCGCCTGATGCTGGAGTATAACATCAAAAAAACCTTGTACGAACTCGCAAACGCCCTATACGGGAAAAAATAACCATGTCAGACAAAGAAACATCCTGGATACTCGCTTTAGTGGACAAAATTACCAAGCCTATGAAAGACATCATAGCCACGGTAACGGAATCCACTAAAGTAATAGATAAAAACACCAACCGGGTTATCCTGAGCGAGGAACAGACCAAAACCGCCTTGGCTAATACCAAGAAGTATTACAAGGATGTACAAACCCAGATAAAAGAGAACGAAAAGGAACTCGCAAAACTTCAGAAGGAATTTGACAAAACCGCACCCGGGCAGGCAAAACAAAACGCCTTTTTTCCTTTGG
This sequence comes from Apibacter sp., assembly GCA_031552575.1. Classification (GTDB taxonomy): domain Bacteria; phylum Bacteroidota; class Bacteroidia; order Flavobacteriales; family Weeksellaceae; genus Apibacter. The sequence goes on from JAVBMH010000014.1 coordinate 68,664, forward strand.
AAAAATCCAAAAAACAACTTCAGGAACTGCGAAAGGAGCTCAAAGAAGCCGGAGAAGACATTAAAGATTTAGAAGGGGATTTAACCAACTACAAAAAGAAAGCCCAGACCTGGGAGGGAATGATGACCGGAGCCAATCAGACTATGGAAGTTATTGAGAAAGTTTCCCGGATGTTCGATTTTGCCCAGCCTATTCTAAATACCCGCACGGAAATAGAGCGGATGACACAGGCCGCCGGACAGGAACTGGACGAGCTGGTTAGCAAAACCCATAAAATAGGTACGGTATTCAATGAAAATGACGACGACATAGCCCGTGCCGCTAACTCCATGCAGAAAGTATGGGGCGGTTCCTACTCCGAAATGATAAACTTGTTAGAGCAGGGCTACGAAAAAGGGGCAAATATCAATAAAGAGCTGCTCAACTCTATGAAAGAATATCCGGTACAAATGAAAGAAGCCGGATTGAACGCCAGTGAAACTATGGCGCTCTTTGCCCAGGCAAACAAAGACGGGGTTTTCAACGACAAAGCCATTGATTCCATAAAGGAAGCCAATCTGGCGCTCAAAGAAATGAGGAAGGAAACCGTGGCAGCATTGAAAGGAATAGGAATTTCCGCCAAAGATTTACGGGGCAAAACTACTTTTGAGGCTATGAAGCTGATTTCTGAAAGAATGAAAACCGCTTCCACCGAAGACCGTCAGCAGGTTATGGCTCATGTATTCAAAGCAGCCGGGGAAGATGCCGGAATGCAGTTTGTCTTAGGGTTGTCATCCGTTGACCTTAACATCAACAATCTTCCCAATGTAAAACAGGCAGGAGCAGGAATTAAAGGTTTTCTGGCAGATATTCAGAGCTGGTTTGCCAATACTTTCGGGGGAATGGTTCCCTACCTTCAGGTATTCGGGCAGGCATCTTCCGGTATTTTAGGGGTTATTTCCTTATTTCAATCTTTATCAAAAATTACAGCACTTCAAACATTGAGAATTCAGGGAGCAGCAGCAGCACAAAGAATATGGAATGCAACAATGATAGCTAATCCAATAGGCGGTTTTATTGTGGGGGCTGCTGCTTTGGGAACGGCTGTTTATGGTATTACACAGAAAATTAATCAAAATTCTGATGCTTGGAAGCAACAACAGGCAATGATGGAATTAAACGAGGAATTAGATAAAACCGCCATACAAAACACTGCTGAAAAAACAACTAAAATAAAATTGCTTACCGAAACCGCTGCTAATGAAAAGCTCTCATTAGACCAGCGAAAAAATGCTTTAAAAGAACTAATTGAGATAGATAGCCGATACCGTGCTGCCTTACAGGATGGTATAATTAAAACAGATGAACTGCGTAAAACTACGGCTCAACTTACAGAGGAGATATATAATAATGCTCTTGCAGAGGCTATGAGACCTAAACTTGTTGAAATAGCAAAACAAGAACTTGAAGCCAAATTTACTTCTGAAAACTCAACTGCTGCCTATAATAACATGTCTTTTGTAGGAAAGGTTTTGGACGGGTTTAAAGCAATTACGGGAGATAGTGAGTATATAAAGGGAAAAGACGCAACAGACGAACTTGGAAAACTGAAAAGGCAAGGAAAAGAATTATCAAGACTGATTGCTATTGATGATGAAAAAAAATACTATCTGGATTTAATTAATGGTAATAAAGGAAAAGATAAAGGTAAGCCTCAACCTTCTGACGACCAGAGTTATTCTAATCGACTATCAACTCCTGATTTCGATTTTTTAAATAAACCAGATAAAGGAAGAAAGGGAAAATCCGGAGGCAATAGGGAAAAAGACGGATTAAGTATCAGTGGAGGGCATGGAGGTTCTAAAACTATTACCCAAAATCTTACGGTTTATAATTATTTTATTCGTGGGCAAGCAGGGGAAGACAGAACATTTGCTGATAAAATAATAACACGTATAAATGATGGCCTTAGGGATGGGCTGGCAACTATTTAAAACTTAACAAAAAACTATAATGAACGAATTAACAATTTATGGAAGGATAGGATATGAGGTAAAAGACACCGAATTTATCCAGCTTCTAAAACAATGTACTGGAGATATACGAATTAATATCAATTCAAAGGGAGGTAGTGTATTCGAAGGTTATGCGATATATAACGCAATTAAAGAGTATAAAGGACAAGTATTTGCACATATAGACGGTCTCGCTGCTTCTATGGCATCGCTTCTATGTTTGGCTGCTAATAAAGTAATTATGGCAGAAAATGCTTTATATATGGTACATAACCCAAGCTTAGAAACCTACGGGGATAGTAATACATTGAAAAAAAATGCTGAAATGTTGGATAAAATAAAAAATATAATGATAGATACCTATCATCATAAAACTAAAATAACCAAAGAAGAACTTTCTAAAATGTTAGATAATGAAACTTGGCTTTCAGCAACAGAAGCATTAAAAATGGGATTTATAGATGAAATAAAGGGAAATGTTTTACAAGCGGTTTCTCCTAATGAAGTATATGCTTATGCTTCTGCTGAACCCTCACGTACCTCATGGACTTTGGGAGATTGGCTTGATAAAGACCCCAATGGATTGAATGAACTGGCAGAAAAGAATCCTGTTGTATTCAAACAACTCAACGAAAGTTATTACGGAAGTCCAATAGACAAAGAACATAATGCAAATTCAATAGCAAATACTTTACAAATAGATACTTCCCGTACTGCATGGACTTTAGGAGATTGGCTTGATAAAGACCCCAATGGATTGAATGAACTGGCAGAAAAGAATCCTGTTGCATTCAAACAGCTTAATGATGAGCATTATATAAATATCAAGTAAAAAATATATATTCATGGAAAGAGTGTTATTAAGAACAAATAATAAGAAAATATCAGAAGAAAAAAGAACTCTTACAGAAGCTGTTAACTGTATAAATAGTCTAATTGAAGCTATAGCTCTACCAAATGTATCGCTCGATGAGTTAAAACCCTCTTGCAGACAGGTAGTTTAAATAGCGTTGCAGATATGTATATATCTCGAATGGATAATACTGAAAATTTAACTGTTGCAGGTATTCCCATAAACAAAGAAAAGTTTAAAGAACTAATACAAATAAACAACTCCTTTGAAATAACCCAGAAGGTAGAAGAATTTATAACTAACCTAAAAGCATATATATCCTTACCTAATATTATAATAACAAATAATATCGCTTCTATACGCCCTGATATAGACGAATATCTATTGGAAAAGCACTCAACATTTGCCGATACTCCTAAACAGATAGAGATTACTAATAATTTATTGAAGTTAAAAGAAGCACTAAACACTTATTTAGACAGTATAGATAGTACTATAAGTTTTGAAAAGGGTTATTTTATACAGGGATTGGAACTTGTAGGAGCTAAAGTAAATGAAAGCTATCACAGCCGTATAAGGGTAGATATAGATATAAATTTTATCAAAAGAAGATAGATTCTTTAAACTGAAAAAACCTCTAAAATGAGGTTTTTTTATCTTTATACTTTATATAAATCTGAAAAACTAATTTTAAGATATTTGAAAACTAATTTAATTCAATCCAAAATCGATTATACTTACTTCTGCTTTGGACCATCCGGGAGATCCGGGTTTAATCCACTCCGTTTTTACGATCAAGGTGTAAGGAGTGATTTTATCCTTGGAAAACACTAAGGTGTTTTTATTGATGTTTTTATTAGCACTTGCAAAAAATTTATTCGGAAATTTGGTGTCTTTATATTCCTGCCAGGTTTTAGCCCAGTCCTCTTCAGGGTTTTTATCTTTGATTTCATCGCTTCTTTTACTAATGTATTCTTCTTCAGTTAGATTTTTACTGTAAAAAGTAACTCCGGTATAGTCAAAAATTACATTAATTTCTTTCTGACCTTTTAAAAAATCAAAGGAACCGGATTGAACTTTAATTTTTTGAGAACAAGATACTAAAGCTAAAAAAAGAGCTACTAAGCTAAGAGTGGTTTTTCGTTTCATGTAAAAATAATTTAATGGTTTTTATAATAGATTTTTCCTTTTGTCAATCAAAAGGATTGTTTTTCTTGAATTTAGTGGATTTCGTAATCTTTCAATTTCTTCCACAGGTAAAAATTCGATAGTCGGACTTACCCGAAGTTTGGCTCTGAAATGATCTTTTACTTTAGACAAGAGATTTTCTGACTGCTGATTTACTCCTATTTTAACGATGATTTCATCTTCATTGATTTCATTGGATGATACTTCTACAATATAATTGGTGATTTCATCAAAATCGTTAAGCAGATTAGACATGGAAGGAGGATACAACGTGGTTCCCTTGTATTTGATCATTTGGTTTTTTCTTCCGATTACCGGACCTAAACGCAGAGAAACTCTGCCACATTTGCATTTTTCATAATAAGGCTGAACAATATCTCCGGTTTTGAACCGAATCAGAGGCATTCCTTCCATTTGTAGATGGGTGATTGTTAATTCTCCGGCTTCTCCTTCAGGAACCGGATTATCATTTTCATCTAAAAATTCGGTAATGATTAATTCCGGATGATGATGTCCACCTACTCCGTATTCACATTCTGTGAACGCTGTTGACATTTCCGTGGAAGCATAGGTGGAGAAAAGCTGAACATCCCATTTGGATTTTATTTTCTGGGCTAGTATATTTAGTGACAGATCCGGATTCCGTATGGATTCCCCGATGCAAATTGCTTTTTTTATACTACTATTTTTATAATCTATAGAATTTTCCTCTGCAAACTCAATCATTTTCAGTAAAAAAGAAGGAACGCAGATCAAGGTATCTGGTTTTATTTTTTCTATCGTGTCCCATTGTAGTTCGGGAACCCCGGAACCTACACGTATAATCCCGATTCCTGCCATTTTTGCCCCTAAGAAATAAGCCAGTCCGGCCACAAACCTCCGGTCCATAGTGGTAGTTAACTGGATGATATTTTTTTCCGTTAATCCCACCGCTTCATAAGACAAAACCTCATTAAAAGCCATGCGGTTCAGGTCGTTTTCTGTGGCAATACATAACACCGGATCTCCGGATGTGCCCGAAGTAGTAACATAATCAACAATTTTTTCCCGTCCTACACAAAAGAAATCCTGATTGTATTCCTGTAATTCTTTTTTGGTGGTTACCGGAAGTTTAGATAGATCTTCCAGCGTTTTTATTTCGGAAATATCAATGGAATGTGTTTTGAATAACCGGGAGTAATAAGGAGAATGTTGTTGAATATAGGCTAATTGTTCCTGTAATTTTTCTTTCTGGAACTGCTTTATTTCTTCAACACTGGTTTTGTCTAAGTTGGAGTTCATTGCCTGATTTTCTTTTCACATTTATGGATACGCTCTTCCACTAATTTTTTAGATGGAACGGTGGTTATTACTTTTTCAGAGGCTAAATTATAATTAATTAAAGCTTTAGTGAAATTTTTGTGCGTAAAATAATATTCACCCATATTAAAGTACGTTTCCCAAAATTCAGGATTTAATTTTAGGTAAGCAGAGAGCCATTCATCACTTACCGGTTTTACATTTTTAATAGTCTCATGCAATATTTTGGTTTGTTTCCGGTATTCTTCATAGTTGGCATATTCTTCTGAATATAAAAACGGATCAACTGGAATATCCAAATTAGTTTCAGCAACAGAAGAATCCTGAGTCATTTTCGGGAATTTTTCAAAGACCTTGTTCAAATCATAGGCAACAAATTCACCCAACTGATAAGGATTGGCGGAAACCCACATAATGCGTTTATCTGGCTGGAAAATAACTCCGTGATGTGATAATAATTGATTGATGGCCTTTTCGTTTCCGTAGCCCAAAGGAATATTATCGAGGCCGTTTTTATTTCGTAAAATAGTAGCTCCCAGTTCAGGAGTCAGTTTTGGAGAAGAAGTAATTAACTGGTTCACCCGTTCAAACCGGTATTCGGAATGACTTTCCGCTATCTGTTTCAAATTCCTTTTATCATCTTTATAAACATCACTTTGGAAATGATTGGAACAAACCAACATACTGTCATTGGTTACTTCATAGATTCCGGTTTTATGTGGGGAAACCTCAATAGCTACTGCTTTTCCATCCTCGGCACTTCCTATTAAAATAGATTCCGAGACAAAAACTTTTCTTTTTTCAGCAATTTTTTCCGCTTCTTTTATATTTTGGGCATATTGTAAAATCTCTTTGGTTAACAAAGAAATTGGGGTTTTTGCTTTTAGGGGAATTCCGGATTTTCCGGCATTGATAGTGATCGTAAGTCCCTTTTCATTCATTCCCGACACAGCTCCGATCATTCCGGGCCATGCCACAATAGCATATTTATATCCGGTATCCGGATTAACGAATTCCACCATTTTATTTTTGTTGAAATCGTCATTCACATAAAAATCAAAATTTCTTCCAATCAGTAATTTTTCGTCTTTCGTATGATCTCCCCAGGCAGCAAAGGAAGTACAACCTACCAATGCCAGATTTTGTAATGCATGCCCGATGTCGTGTGCTGCATGAAAAGATAACATCCGCTGATACGGTTTGGCAATAAAGTCGAAATCATCGGAAGTATAACGCGATAAACCGTATAATTCAACCTGATACTCTTCAGGAATGTTATTGGACAAATCGCGGTTAAAAAAGTAAACAAATCGTTTTAACAGGCTTTGATAAAAAGAAGAAGGAATGAATTCTTTGATTTTATCGGTAAAGATCTTTTCCTGTTGATACATCAATTCCTGTGTCAATATTCCGTTTGCTAGTCCTCTTTCCAACGGATTTCCTTCCACATATAATTCCCAGATTCCTTGTGAATTTTTTCTCAGAGTGTTATTTCCCGATTTATAGAAATTCTCGGAAACCTGAACTCTTTCTTGTACGGTGGAATCATATTTCTGATAGTCGGGAAGTTTACTGGAAGAACAGGAAATAAACACAATGGCTAAACAACTTGTGATTAGCCATTGATGTATAGTATGTATATATCTAATAGGTAGTGTCTTAATAATTAATGAGGTTGATTAGATTTTTTTTCTTCACGGATCATATTGGCAATTGCTTTTACTGCCCGGTTGTGTTTAAGAACAAACGGATTTTCCTTGTCCCAGACATATCCGGCCAGAACCGAACAAACTTTTCTTCTCACATCTGCATTTTCTTCCTTGTGAAAGAAAAATTCCTGTAAATCTCCAGAATACCAGTCTAAAATATAAGACCGGAAAACATCTACTCCCCAGGCAATATGTTCCGCATAATCCTTTTCCCAATACACTTTTTCTCCTTTCAGTTGTTTGACTATCAGTTTGGCGGCTGTACTTCCTGATTCGGTAGCGAAGCAGACTCCGGAAGAAAATACCGGATCTAAAAACTCAGAACTATTTCCGGTTAACACATAACCGTTTCCATATAATTTTTTTACGGATTTGGAATATCCTATGATTTTTTTTGGTTCAAAGACGAATTCTACTCCTTCAAACCTATCTCTATAATAATCACTTCTCCGGATGATGTTTCTGAATACTTCCTCTTGATTGTCGTTTTCCGTTGCCTGGAAATATTCCGAAGGAGCCACTAATCCTAACGAAGTAATTCCGTTGGAAAAAGGAATCATCCAGAACCAGTGTTCCAGTTCCAGTACATCAAAAGTAATGGTAGAGCCTTCTATTCCTTCCGGTTTTTTGGTGTCCTTTACGTGAACGAACATCGAAGTTTTCGGAGCTAAGATAGAAGGAATATTTAGTTCTTCAATTTCTGGCAACACCCGTCCATATCCGCTAGCATCAATAATAAATTTTGCGTGAATTTCCGTTTGGTTTCCATCTTTATCTGTAATCAAGGAAACAGAATCTGTTCCGTCAAAAGTTACCCTTTCTACTTTGGTTTCAAAATCTATTTTAATTCCTTGTCTTTGCAGTGAATCTGTTAATGTTTTATCGAAATCTGCCCGTGGAACCTGCCAGGTCCAGTCCCAGCCATCTGTAAACTTATCATGGAATTTGAACCAGCAAACATCATTTCCACGTAGAAAACGAGCCCCGATCTTTTTTTCAAATCCTTGTTCCATAAGGTCGTCCAGCAATCCGGCCTCTTCAAAATGCTCCATACTTCGTGGAAGCAGGCTTTCTCCAATTACGAATCTTGGGAATTTTTCTTTTTCCACAATTTTGAAGCTGACGCCGTTTTTAGCTAAGATTCCGGCTGCTACTGCTCCGGATGGGCCGACTCCTATAATAAGAACATCTACAGTTTCTTTTTTCATTTTAGTTTTAACAAAATTTTTAACAAAATTATAAAAATAACTAATTTAGCAACCCTATATTTTAATGATAAATATTATGATAGATATTTCTGGGTTCATTTCCTCTAATGATTTTAAATCTATAGTAACAGAAAATGAAAAAATAAATTTGTCCAAAGAGACCATGGAGAGAATTGAAGGTAGTTTTCGTTTTCTACAGGATTTTGCTAAGAGTAAAATTATTTATGGGGTGAACACAGGGTTTGGTCCTATGGCTCAATATAGGATCAGTGAGGAAGACCAGCATCAATTACAATACAATTTGATTAGAAGCCATTCTGCCGGAATGGGGGAAGTATTGAGTCCTATGTATGCAAGAGCAGTAGTATTGGCACGCATACAAACCTTGTCTTTAGGAAATTCCGGAGTTCATATTTCTGTAGTGAATTTGATGAAGGAATTCATAAATCGGGAAATCTATCCGATTATTTACAAACACGGAGGAGTGGGAGCAAGCGGAGATTTGGTTCAGTTGGCTCATTTGGCGTTGGGATTAATAGGAGAAGGAGAATTATGGTACAAAGGAGAAAGAAAACCGGCAAAAAAAGTATTTGAAAAAGAAAACCTGAAGCCGATTGAAATTCATTTGAGGGAAGGTTTGGCTTTGATTAACGGAACTTCTGTTATGACAGGAGTAGGGATTATCAATATTTTGTATGCGAAAAAACTGTTATATTGGTCTTTACTGACTTCTTCTTTGATTAATGAGTTGGTTTCAGCCTTTGACGATCATCTTTCGGAAGAATTGAACGGAACAAAAAGGCATCGGGGGCAAAGAAAGGTAGCGGAAAAAATGAGGAAAATCCTTTTCGATAGCCAGTTAATACGAAAAAGAGAAGAACATTTATATACAGGAGAAATAAAAGAATTTATTTTTAAAGAAAAAGTACAGGAATATTATTCCCTGCGATGTGTTCCCCAGATTTTAGGTCCAATCTTAGATACCATAGAAAGAACGGAAGAAATTTTACTGGATGAGGTAAATTCAGCCAACGATAATCCCATTGTGGATGTGAATACACAAAATGTGTATCATGGAGGGAATTTTCACGGAGATTATATTTCCCTGGAAATGGATAAACTCCGCATTTGTATCACCAAACTGAGTATGTTACTGGAAAGACAACTCAATTACCTGTTAAATCCATCCTTAAATGAAATATTGCCCGCCTTTGTTAATTTAGGAACTCTGGGATTAAATTTCGGAATGCAAGCTGCCCAGTTCACCGCAACTTCCACCACAGCAGAAAATCAAACATTGGCAACTCCTATTTACACCCATAGTATTCCCAACAATAAAGACAATCAGGACATTGTGAGTATGGGAACCAATGCCGCTCTGCTAACGGAAAAAGTAATAGATAATTCCTTTGAAATACTATCCATTTATGTGTTGACTTTAGTGCAGGCAATTGATTATTTACAATACAAAAATAAAATTTCATCCGAAGGACAAAAACTTTATAAAGAAATTAGAAATATAGTTCCTAAATTTGATAAGGATGATGTTTTAAGCCCTTCACTAATGAAAATTAAGAAATATCTTAAAAAACTGTAAAACTGCGGAAAAATGAAAACCAAATATGCCTTAGTAACCGGAGGTTCCAGAGGAATAGGAAAAGAAATTTGCCTGAAATTTGCCAAAGAATTAAACTATTCCATTCTGATTAATTACCGTTCCAACAAACAGGAAGCGGAAGATACCCTTGCAAAAATCACGGAATTAGGTGGACAGGCTGAACTGCTCCCTTTTGATGTTTCTAACCGGGAACAAACTTTTTTGACATTGGATAACTGGAAAAATTCACATCTGGATTCCGTTATTGAAGTTATCGTGAATAATGCAGGAGTAACCGCAGACAATCTTTTCGTATGGATGGAAAAAGAAGATTGGGACAAGGTAATTAACACTAGTTTGAATGGATTTTATAACGTTACTAAGCCGCTTATAGAAGATTTGGTAAAAAACCGATACGGAAGAATCATTAATATAGCCTCGGTTTCCGGGGTGAAAGGTACAGCCGGACAGGTAAACTATTCCGCAGCAAAAGGAGCTCTGATTGCTGCAACCAAAGCGCTGGCGCAGGAAGTAGCCAAAAGGAAAATCACCGTAAATGCAGTAGCTCCAGGCTTCATCGAAACCGATATGACAAACGGACTGGATGAAACCGAACTAAAAAAATTGGTACCAATGAACCGTTTCGGAAAAGCAGAAGAAGTGGCAGATTTGGTTTGTTTTTTAGCATCAGAAAAAGCTTCCTACATTACAGGAGAAGTTATTAATATTAACGGAGGAATATATTCATGAGTCGTGTAGTCATAACAGGAATGGGAATTTATTCCTGTTTGGGAAAAAATCTGGAAGAAGTAAAAAACTCCTTATATCAGGGAAAGTCCGGAATTATATTTTCACAGGAACGGAAAGATTTCGGATATCGTTCTGCTCTCACAGGTTTTGTAGAAAGACCGGATTTGAAGAATCTTTTGAACCGGAGACAGAGAATAAGCATGGGGGAAGAAAGTGAATATGCGTATATGGCTACCATAGAAGCTCTGGAAAAAGCAGGAATACAAACCGGGTTCTTTGATGAAAACGAAGTAGGAATATTATACGGAAATGACAGTGTTGCCAAGGCAGTCATTGAATCCATAGACACCATAAGAGAAACGAAAGATACCACATTGGTAGGTTCCGGAGCCATTTTTAAATCTATGAATTCCACCGTGACCATGAATTTGGCTACCATTTTTAAATTACGGGGGATCAATATGACTATTAGCGCGGCCTGCGCTAGTGGTTCTCATTCCATCGGATTGGGATATTTACTTATCAAGCAAGGACTTCAGGATATGATTATCTGTGGAGGAGCACAGGAGCTCAACCATTATGGAATGAGTAGTTTTGATGGGTTGGGAGTTTTTTCTGTCAGGGAAAATGAACCAGAAAAAGCCTCACGTCCGTTTGATAAAAATCGGGATGGATTGATTCCCAGCGGAGGAGCTGCTACCATAATATTGGAAAGCTATGAATCTGCTGTAAAAAGAGGCGCAACGATTTTAGGCGAAGTGATTGGATATGGATTTTCTTCCAACGGAGATCATATTTCAACACCCAATGTAGATGGTCCTAAGCGGGCTATGCAAATGGCATTGGAACAAGCAGATGTTCAGCCGGAAGAGGTTGGATATATCAATGCACATGCCACTTCTACCCCTATTGGCGATGCCAATGAAGCTCAGGCAATAGATTCTATTTTTGGAAATAATCCTTACGTAAGTTCCACCAAATCTATGACCGGCCATGAATGCTGGATGGCGGGAACGAGTGAGATTGTTTATTCCCTGTTGATGATGCATCATAGTTTTATTGCACCCAATATCAACCTCGAAGAAGCAGACGAAGCCGCTAAAAATTTAAAACTGGCTGAAAAAACCATAGATCATAAATTTGATATGTTCCTTTCCAATTCATTTGGCTTCGGGGGAACCAATTCGGCATTGGTGGTTAAGAGATTTTAGATATAAGTAGTAAGATGTAAGGAATTAATTTGTTAATTAGCAAATTAGCATATTAATCAATCGTAAATCTAACTTCTAACTTCATACTTTTTTATATTTTTTTGTTTTTTGAGAAAATCATTAAAATATGTACCTTTGCAGGTAATTTATTTATGAAATCATAACTATATGAATGTCATTACAAAGGAAGAAATAGTCAGGATTACCAACAATCTTCTGGTAGAAGAATTTGAGGCCGATCCCGATTTATTGAAGCCTGAAGCGGATTTGAAAACCACACTGGAATTGGACAGTTTGGATTTTGTTGATTTAGTGGTTGCCATTAAATCTAATTTTGGAGTAAAATTAGAAAGGAAAGATTTTGAAGGAGTAATTACCTTTCAAGATTTTTATTCACTAATAGAAAGCAGAATATAAGAAATCTCACTATGGCAGAGTGGGAAGGAAAATCCAAAGGAACAGTAACAGGATATAAGATATTTGCATTTATCATAAAAAAAGTAGGATTAAATTCTGCTTACCTGCTTCTTTCATTTGTTTCCTTCTACTATTTTCTCTTCAATTATAAACAAACCCGCGAAATTTATAACTATTTCAGAGAACACAGGAAAAATTCCATCCTGTTTAGTCTTATTAATACCTACCGGAATAATTTTGTTTTCGGACAGACCCTTATAGATAAAGTGGCAATAACTTCCGGACTGGAAAAAAAATTTACTTACGATTTTGACGGAATAGAACATATACATGAATTAGCCCGTAATCAGACAGGAGGAATCATGATCAGTGCCCATATAGGAAACTTTGAAGTTTCCCAGCATTTTATGGGAGAATTTGAAAAGAAAATATACCTTGTTACTACGGATGAAGAAAGAAGGGCTATAAAATCTTATTTGGATAGTATCACTTCAAAACCCAAAATAGATTTCATTGTGGTGAAAAACGATATGTCCCATATCTTTGAAATCAATGAAGTCCTTGAAAAAAAAGAAATTATCTGCTTTACCGGAGACCGGTTTTTCCCGGGAAATAAAACCTTGGAAGCAGATTTTTTAGGCAAAAAAGCTAAATTTCCCGCAGGGCCGTTTTTAATCAGTTCCCGCCTGAATTGTCCGGTACTTTTCGTTTACGTAATGAGAGAGAAAAACAAACACTATCATTTCTACGGAAGAAAAGCAGAATTTAAAAACCGGGATGCTCAGGGTTTACTGGAATCCTATGTAAAAAACATAGAAGGAATGTTGGATAAATACCCGTTACAATGGTTTAATTATTATGATTTTTGGAAATAATAAAAAATGAAACAGGTTCTTGTTATATACTATTCCCAAACGGGACAACAAAAAGAAATAGCTGATCACATCATTCAACCTTTAAATGAAGATCCGGAAGTTCAGATTTCCTGGTGTCAGATCCGGCCCAAGAAAAAATTTCCCTTTCCCTGGAATAATACTGAATTCTTCGATGCTTTCCCTGAAACATTCCTCCAGATTCCGATGGAACTGGAACCGATAGATAATTCCGTTCTGAAAAAAGAATACGATTTAATTATCTTGAGTTATCAGATTTGGTTTTTATCCATTTCACTTCCCGTTATTTCATTCCTGAAAAGTCCGGAAGCTCAACAATTGTTTAAAAACAAACCAGTGGTTACCGTTATCGGTTGCAGAAATATGTGGGCGATGGCGCAGGAAAAAATGAAAAAACAATTGTTGGATTTACAAGCTACTTTGGTAGGAAACATAGTTTTCACTGACCGGCAGTCCAATCATGTTAGCTTAATAACGCTTCTTCACTGGCTTTTTACAGGAAAAAAAGATTCCTATTTAGGTATTTTTCCTAAGCCGGGAGTTCCCGAAAAAGATATTCAGGAAGCAGGGAAATTCGGAGGTCCCATGTTATCAGCTTTAAAATCCAATAACTATACAAATCTCCAGGCCGAATTACTGAAATTAAAAGCAGTGATCGTAAAACCATTACTGGTTTTCATTGAAAAAAGAGGAACTTTCATCTTCACCGGATGGTCGGCATTGATCAGGAAAAAAGGGAATCCGGGAGATGAAGCACGCCGCCCCTGGCTGAAAGTATTTTATTATTATTTAATGATCGCCCTTTGGGTAGTGGCACCCGTAGTTACGTTAATATTTAATTTAATATATTTGCCTTTATTTTTCTTATTTGAAAAAAGCAAAAATTATTATAAATCAGTAACATTAAAATCATAATGAACGAAGTATATATAACCGCTGTAAGTAAATTTTTACCCAATGATCCGGTTTCCAATGATAAAATGGAAGAAAAATTAGGTTATATCAACGGAAAACCGTCCAAAGCAAGACCTATCATACTAAGAAGTAATAAAATAACCACCCGGTATTACGCCATCAATGAAGATGGAACTCCATCGCATAGCAATACAGAATTAACCTATGAAGCAGTTAAAAATCTTGTTAACACTGGAGCTATAAAAGAAGAAGATATAGAATTATTATCTTGTGGAAGTACTACTCCCGATCAGTTACAGCCCTCTCATGCCAGTATGGTTCACGGATTGTTTAAAAAATCCATTGAAATAAATTCTGCAGCAGGTATTTGTACCGCAGGAATGAGTGCATTAAAATATGGATATCTTTCTGTTCTTGCAGGAAATAGCAACAATGCTGTTTGCGTAGGTTCTGAAAGACTTTCTTCCTGGATGCGGGCGGAAAAATTCGATCCGGAAATAGAAAACCTTACACCCTTAGAAAAAAATCCCATCATAGCCTTTGAAAAAGATTTCCTTCGCTGGATGCTTTCCGACGGAGCAGGAGCCTTTTTACTAGAAAATCAACCCAAAGGAAAACAACCCATTAAAATCCGTTGGATTCACGGAGTTTCTTATGCCAATGAACTGGAAACCTGTATGTATGCAGGTGCTGTAAAAAGAGAAGATGGAAACCTTATTCCTTGGAGCGATATGGAGCCAAAAGACTGGTTGGATAAATCTGTTTTTTCATTGAAACAGGATGTTAAAATGTTGAACAATAATGTCATTCAAAAAGGAGCTCGAAGTGTTAAAGAAGCCTTTGAAGCAAAATCCTTTGATGTAAATGAGATTACATACTTCTTACCACATATTTCTTCTTTTTACTTCAAAGATAAGCTTTATGACGAATTGAAGGAATTAGGTTTGGAAATTCCTTACGAAAAATGGTTTCTCAACCTGGATAGAGTAGGGAATGTAGGAGCAGCATCCAGTTATTTACAATTAGAAGAACTGGCGAATTCAGGAAAACTAAAATCAGGAGATGTCGTTTTGCTTTCAGTTCCTGAAAGCGGAAGATTTTCCTATATGAATGCCTTGCTGGAAGTTTGTTAAAAATGGAACCGTTAGTAGCACAACACGAAGTTACTAAACTGATACCTCAGCGGCATCCTATATTATTGGTAGATCAGTTACTGTCCTACACAAAAGAAGAAGCCGTTTCCGGTTTTCATATCTCATCAGATCATATTTTTGTTGATAAGAATGGCTTTTTAACAGAAAGCGGATTGATTGAGAACATTGCGCAGACTACTGCCATGCATCAGGGGTACGAATATTATATAAAAGGAGTTCCAGCTCCCGAAGGATACATAGGTTCCATAAGAAAATTACGAATTATAGAATTACCTCCTGTAAACACTACTTTAAAAACCCGTATTACCATTGTAAGCGAAATATTGGGAGTAACCATTATAAGCGGACAAGTACTATATAACGGTAAAGAAATAGCTCATGGAGAAATGAGACTGGTTCAGGTAAAATAGATGTTATGAATAATTTCGGGAACATAGAAGAATACATACCTCACCGGAAACCCATAATTATGCTGGACAAGATTCTCAGCATACAAGGCTTTGAAATTAAAACCTCCTATACCATAAAAAAAGATTGTGTTTTAGTTTCCGGAAATAAAATTCTCGAAACAGGACTGATAGAAAACATGGCGCAAACCAGTTTTGTTTTTTTAAAAGCCCTGTTTGCAGATGAAACCAATACGGATTTTCAGAATCCTGAACAAACATTAGGATTTATAAGTACCATAAAGAACCTTCAGATACTGGATTTACCTTCAGTAGAAAATGAATTGATTACCACAACAGAAGTGGATTTAGTGTTCAAATCGCCCGAGCTTAAAATAATAGACGTAAAAGGATATACTCAGGTAGAAGAAAAAACCGTTTTTCAGTCAGAAATGAAAATGTTAGTACAAACCCGATCCGAATGAAAAAAGACCATGTACCACAGGATGAAGGAAACCTGGTGAAAAGCAATATGAAGGACCTTTCTTATGCCACTGATGAAGAAGGCAAATATACCACTGTGCTGAGTACCGGATGGGAACCGACCACATTGGCACAGAAAGAATCTATGGATCTGATAAATGAACGGATTGAAGAAGCCAGAAATAAAGTATTGGCAGGAGAATTAAGTCCCATTGCCTATTATATGGAACTCAACCGCATGGATGTTCCCATCCTGTCAAGTTATACCAAAATTTGGAGCTGGTTTGTAAAACGACACCTGAAACCTAAACATTTCGCAGCTTTAAAAGAAAAAACACTACATAAATATGCAGAAGCATTTAATATAACCCCGGAACAATTAAAAGATATTGAGAAATACAGCGAAGAATAAATGAAAGTAGAGTTTGAACACCATCAGGCTGCCCATTGTGAAAACGGAGTAGTTTCCAACCTTTTACGAAACCGGGGAATCTATATTTCAGAACCGATGGCTTTTGGTATAGGTTCCGGATTATTCTTTGTTTACTTGCCTTTCCTGAAAGTCAACTTTGCTCCAGGATTCAGTTACCGTCCCATGCCCGGATTTATCTTTAAAAGACTGGGTAAACGTTTGGGATTCAAAATAAAAAGACAACGATTTTCTTCCAAAAAGAAAGCTCAGGAAGAACTGGATCAAATGCTTCAGAAAAAAATACCGGTAGGTTTGCAGGTAGGAGTTTTTAATCTTGTCTATTTTCCCGATGAATACCGGTTTCATTTCAATGCTCACAATTTAGTAGTCTTTGGAAAAGAAGGAGATCAATACCTTATCAGCGATCCGGTAATGGAACAACCAGTAAGTCTTACAGAAAAAGAACTCGAAAAAGTTCGGTTTGCACAGGGAGCGTTGCCACCCAAAGGGCATATGTACTATCTGACCGATATTCCGAAGGATATTCATCTGGAACAAGCAATTATAAAAGGAATCAAACAAACCTGCAACGATATGTTGGCTCCTGTTCCCATCATAGGAGTACGAGCTATGAGATGGGTAGCCAAAAGCATTAAAAAGTGGCCGGAGAAAATAGGAATTAAAAAAACCAATCACTATTTAGGACAACTGATCCGGATGCAGGAAGAAATAGGAACCGGAGGCGGAGGTTTCCGATTTATTTACGCTGCTTTTTTACAGGAAGCATCTCAGGTTCTTCATAAACCGGAACTGATAGAAATGTCTAAGGAAATGACGGAAATAGGAGACGAATGGCGCGATTTTGCATTGAATATTTCTCGTGTTTACAAAAACCGGAATTCCAAAGATCAAATTTATCAGGAACTTTCCCAACAACTCATGAACTTATCATACAAAGAAGAAGACTTCTTTAAAAGGCTGAAAAAGATGATTTGCTAATATGCTAGTGGACAATATGCCGATGAGACAATGAAATAATGTGCTAAGATTTACAAATTACAATTTTTCAGTTGTCCAATTTTTCAGTTATTCACCTATTGGCAAATTAAATAATTAACGCATTTTACCCTCTTGCCTATTATCCCTTCTTTTTGTATCTTTCTCCGTTCAAATAGAGTTTAGTAATTTATGGATACCGGAGGAATAAACACACAAAATACCGCACAGGATTATTTAAAACGCTTCCAGTTTAAAGATATTTCTTTTGCCAGTCTGATGAATAAAAGAATATACAACATTCTTCTCATCGCCATCAAATACGATCTTTTTATACTGGAAGAAGATGGAAGAATAGACGAACAGATATTTTACGAATATACTTCCCTCAACTTGCGTTATCCTCCTCGTTTCACACAGGTTTCCACCGAAGAAGAAGCTTTCCAGAACTTACAGGAAAATCATTACGAACTCATCATCTTTATGCCTAATATGGATGATATTGATATGTTTTCTACTGCCCGGAACATAAAAGAATGTTATCCTGATATTCCTTTGGTCGTATTGACGGCCTTTTCTAAAGAAGTTTCCAAACGATTATCCGTAGTGGACCTGAGTTTTGTAGATTACGTATTCAGTTGGCTCGGAAATTCCAATTTGTTGCTGGCGATCATTAAACTCATAGAAGATTCCATGAATGTGGAACACGATGTGCAGACTGTGGGAGTTCAGGTGATTCTCTTAGTGGAAGATTCCGTCCGGTTCTATTCCTCAGCCTTGCCTTCCCTTTTCAAGATTGTGATGAAAGAATCCAAGGAGTTTGCTAAAGAAGCCCTCAATGAACACCAACAGATGTTGAGAATGAGAGGGCGTCCTAAAATTCTCTTGGCCAGAAGTTACGAAGAAGCTAGTGATATCTATTCCAAGTATAAAGATAATATGTTGGGAATTGTAACGGATATGAGCTATATGCGTAAAGGAATAAAAGAAAAACTCGCAGGATATTATTTGGCAAAATGGGTAAAAGAACAAGACCGTTTTCTGCCTATCATATTTAACTCTTCAGATCCTACCAACAAAATATATGCAGATGAATTGAACTGCGATTTTATTGATAAAAATTCCAAAAGTTATCCTCACGACCTGCAGGCAAGGATATTGAAACAATTTGGATTTGGGGATTTTATCATCATTAATCCCCGAACCAAAGAAGAACTCTACCGGATTAAAAGCCTGAAGGATTTACAACGAACTATCATGGAAATTCCGGATGATTCCCTGAGTTATCATATGTCTCACAATCATTTTTCCCGGTTTCTGTATTCCATAGCCATGTTTCCCATAGCCGAAATGCTGAAGGAAATCCACATAAAAGATGTGAATCTCAATGATGCCCGTCAACTTATTTACGATGCCATTGTGGAATATCGGAAGATGAAAAATACCGGAGTTATTGCTGTATTTGATAAAAATCGGTTTGATGAATTTTCTGAATTTGCGCGAATAGGAGACGGATCTTTAGGGGGAAAGGGAAGAGGATTGGCCTTTTTAGGGAATATCATAAAAACACATCTCGAACTGAATGATCATCCCAACTTTCCGGTTGCTTTGCCCAAAACCGTCGTTTTGTGTACCGATATCTTTGATGAATTTATGGAATCCAATGAGCTGTATTCCATAGCCTTGTCGGACGCAGATGACGAAGTAATTCTCCATCATTTTCTGAGAGCAAAATTACCGGAAAGACTGGACGAAGACTTTATGGTTTTTTTTAATGCAATAAAAACTCCGTTAGCCATACGTTCATCCAGTTTATTGGAAGATTCTTATTATCAGCCGTTTGCTGGAATATATTCCACCTATATGGTTCCAAATCTGGAAGACAAACAAAAAATGCTTTTACTGGTAAAAGATGCCGTAAAATCAGTATATGCCTCCGTGTTTTATAAAGATAGTAAAGCCTATATGACTGCCACCCATAATGTAATAGATGAAGAAAAAATGGGAATCGTGTTGCAGGAAGTAGTGGGGAGTCAGTATGAAAACCGTTTTTATCCAACTCTTTCAGGAGTTACCCGGTCGCTTAATTTCTATCCTATTGATTACGAAACGGCAGAAGAAGGAATCGTGAATATAGCATTGGGGTTAGGAAAATATATTGTGGAAGGAGGAACTACGTTGCGATTTTCACCCTATCATCCCAATAATATCTTACAATTAAGCTCGGTCGATTTTGCCCTTCGGGAAACTCAGCGACAGTTTTATGCCCTGAGTATGGAAGATATTACCGAAGAATTTTCTATTAACGACGGATTTAATCTTCTCAAATTAAATATAAACGATGTTTTGGGAGATGATTCCATACGATATATAGTTTCCACGTATGAACCGATGGAACAGATTATTTATGACGGATTTTATGAAGGCGGAAGGAAAATAATTTCCTGTGCCAATATTCTTCAACACGAATTGTTCCCTTTGGCAGAAACGTTACAGAAAGTACTCCGGATTACCAAGGAAGAAATGGGGAGGGATATAGAGATTGAATTTGCTGTAAACATAAAGAACAAGGAAAAAGGAGCGTTTTATCTTTTACAAATCCGTCCGATCGTTCATAACAAAGAAGTTATGAATGAAGAGTTGACAGAGATTCCGTTGGAAGATACCATTTTGACCACCAATAATGCATTGGGAAATGGAATCGTAGATGATGTGTATGATCTGATTTACGTAAAATCCGAAGGATTTAATGCTGCCAATAATCAGTTTATTGCCTATGAAATTGAAAAACTCAACAAGCAATTTACCGAAGAAGACAAAGGTTATGTATTGGTTGGCCCGGGAAGATGGGGAAGTAGTGATCCTTGGTTGGGAATTCCGGTTAAGTGGTCGTATATCACCAATGCAAGACTATTAGTAGAATCCGGATTGGAACATTACAGAGTAGAACCAAGTCAGGGAACCCATTTTTTCCAGAATCTGACCTCATTCGGAGTAGGATATTTCACTATAAATGCCTATCAGGAAGGAGAAGGAACTTTTGATGAAGAATATCTGAATAGTCAGCCCGCGGTATTTGAAACCCAGTATATCCGGCATATCCGGTTTAACAAACCGCTTATCATTAAAACCAACGGAAAGAAAAAATACGGGATTTTATTGAAACCTGAGGAAAGTTAGAATTTAGATTTACGATTTTTGATTGACAATTTACGAGTGATATATAAGATTGTAACTCTAAAATAATGTGAGTTTAATACAATAAATTATAATCTTACTTTCTAATAACCCGGCCTCTGAGCAAATGCGTCAGAAAAATGAGAAGAAAAAGCGTTAAAAAATATTTATGTTTGAGCGAAGCGAGTTCAAATATTTTAGCTTTTTCGATGAGTTTTTCAAGCTAAATTTGCTCAAAGCCTTGATTTTTTCTTCCTTTTTTATCAAGAAAAAAGGAAATATATTTAATAATCAAACAATTATATTTGATATATTGAAATCAATAAAAACTAAGCGCAGGCAAAGCCTGCGCTTAATGCTAAAATCTATATATTTCCTTAAGTCTTATATCTTAAAATCTTACCTCTTTTACAAAATTCCCTGCGCCATCATCGCTTTGGCAACCTTCATAAATCCGGCGATATTAGCTCCGTTTACATAGTTAACAAAACCATCCGGTTGTTTACCATATTTTACACAGTTTTCATGAATATCAGACATAATTCTCTTCAGTTTATTATCCACTTCTTCTATGCTCCAACTCAAACGCTCGGAATTCTGGCTCATTTCCAGACCGGAAACAGAAACTCCACCTGCATTGGCCGCTTTTCCCGGAGCATATAATATTTTGGCTTCCAGGAAAGCATGTACTGCTTCCGGAGTTGAAGGCATATTAGCTCCTTCCGATACGGCAATCACACCATTAGCGATTAAAGTCTTGGCATCATCACCATTCAGTTCATTTTGAGTAGCCGAAGGTAGAGCAATATCTGCTTTTTCATTCCACGGACGTCCGCCTTCCACATACTTGCAGTTATATTTTTCAGCATATTCCTTAATTCTTCCCCGGTATAAATCTTTCAGTTCCTTTACATATTCCAGTTTTTCCGTGGTAATACCTTCCGGATCATAAATATATCCGTTGGAATCCGAAAGAGAAACCGGAATCGCTCCCAGTTCAATCAGTTTTTCACAAGTATATTGAGCTACGTTTCCCGAACCGGAAACCAAGCATTTCTTACCTTTAATATCTATATTTTTGGTTTTCAGCATTTCTAGCAAAAAGTATACATTTCCGTATCCGGTAGCTTCCGGACGGATTAAAGAACCTCCGAAAGTCAGACCTTTTCCGGTAAAAGTTCCCGTAAATTCACGTGCCAGTTTTTTATACATTCCGAACATGTAAGCCACTTCACGACCTCCAACCCCAATATCTCCGGCAGGAACATCTGTATCAGGACCTATGTGTCTCCAAAGTTCCGTAACAAAAGCCTGACAAAATCGCATAATTTCCGCATTGGATTTTCCTTTCGGGTTGAAATCCGAGCCGCCTTTTCCTCCACCCATTGGTAAAGTAGTCAAGGCATTTTTAAAGGTTTGTTCAAAAGCCAGGAACTTAAGAATGGAAAGATTCACGGAAGAGTGGAATCTTAAGCCGCCTTTATAAGGCCCAATGGCATTGTTATGTTGTACCCGGTATCCCATATTGGTGTTTACCTGTCCTTTGTCGTCTACCCATGTAACGCGGAAACAAAATATCCGTTCAGGGATACATAACCTTTCAATTAGGTTTGACTTTTCAAATTCCGGGTGTTGATTGTAAACTTCTTCTATGGATTCAAGAACTTCGTGAACTGCTTGGTGATACTCAGGTTCGTTAGGGAATCTGCGTTTTAAAATGTCTAATACTTCTTGTGTTTTCATTGATGATCTTACTATTTGTTAATGGTTTAAAGTGTTGTTACTGATAAGACCGTATTGAGTAAGGTGGAATTAGTAACTTTTTTATTTCGGAGAGTAAATGTAGTTAAAATTTCATTTTTGCAAAAATTTTTTTATAAAAATTATTTAGAAGTGATAAATGTATTTATTGTGTTTTGTAAATCAATAAAGTGAAATAATTTTTTACTGGATGAAATTTCAGTATTCTTAAAATAAATGTAAAATCATTACTGGAAATGTATTTAAAATTCAGAAAGGAAATCCAAATTATTTCTATTTTTGCGGAATGGTCAGCATCAAAGTTGAAAAATTATTTAAAATCTATAAAGGAAATCAGGATTATATTCTGAATGATCTTAGTTTGGATGTCAATCACTCTGATGTCTTTGGATTATTGGGACCTAACGGGGCAGGAAAAACGACTTTGATTTCCATACTTTGCGGATTGATTCGGCCCAATTCCGGAACGGTTTTGCTGAATGATTTGTCTTATAAAAATAACCGGAAGGAAATACAAAAATTTATAGGAGTAGTTCCTCAGGAATATGCTTTATATCCGACTCTGACCGCCTATGAAAATCTTCAGTATTTTGGAAGTTTGCACGGAATTTCATCTTCCGAACTAAAAAAAAGAATTGAAAAAGGACTGGAAGAAGTGAGTTTGCAGGATTTTGCCCATAAACAGATCAAAACCTTTTCGGGAGGAATGAAACGGAGGATTAATATTTTGTCAGGAATTTTACATAAACCGCAAATCCTGTTTCTGGATGAACCCACGGTAGGAGTGGATGTACAATCCAAAGAAGCAATTATTGATTACCTGACCCGATTAAACAAAGAAGGTACAACTATTATTTATACTTCACATCATTTGAATGAAGCCCAGCATTTCTGTACACAAATTGCTATTATCGATTTGGGAAAAATAGTCGCAAAAGGAAACCCGCAGGAATTGATCTATTCCATTGAAGGAGCGGAAAATCTGGAAAATGTTTTCATACGTCTCACAGGTAAACAGGTAAGAGATTATGCGTAAATTACTTGCCTCCGTACATAAAGAATTTTTGCTCCTTATCAGGGATTTAGGAGGTTTGGCAACACTTTTCGTTATGCCTTCCATTCTTATCATTATAGTAACCCTAATTCAGAACAGCACTTTCAAAGCCGTAGGAGAAGCAAAAATGCCAATTGTTCTGGTAGATAATGACAAAGGAGAAGTTGGGAAGATCATTTATTCCAATCTGAATTCTTCCAAATTCTTTGATATTATAACTAAAGAAGAAGGGAAAAACATAGATGATTCCCTGGCCCGGAAACTGGTGAGCGAAGGAAAATACCAGATAGCCATTGTAATTCCTGACCGCTTAAGTGAAGTAATGAACAGCAGGGTAGAAGAAAATGTAGAAAAAATTCTGGAACAGTTTTCCGGAGAAGAAAAAGATTCCATACAACAAAAAACAAACAAAAAACACGAGCAGGCACAGGATATCAAAGTGTATTTTGATCCCGCAGCCGGACAATCGTTCCGAAATTCCGTGAAAAATAACATTGATAAAATGGTGGCAAAAGTGGAATCTCAAAAAATTTATCAGGTTTTTCAGGAACAAATGGGAGTGAAAATAGATATGGATCTTTCCCAAAATAACATTATTTCCTTTAAAGAAATCATAGCCCAGCAAGGAAAAGATGCCATTATTCCCAATGCAGTACAGCACAATGTTCCGGCTTGGTCGCTGTTCGGAATATTCTTTATCATCATTCCTTTGGCTCTCAGCATTGTAAATGAAAAAAATTCAGGAACTTATATAAGACTACGAACCAGTCCGATATCATTTTCCCTTATCATGGGAGGAAAAATAATTACCTATAGCATCATTTGCCTTCTGCAATTCGGATTGATGCTTTTGATTGGAAGATTTATTTTCCCTTTGATCGGATTGATAGAATTTAATCCCGGAAATCAGTTGGTCGAAATGTTCATTATCGCCTTGTTCTCCGGATTGGCAGCCATCGGATTGGGAATTTTGATAGGAACCGTTGCCGAAACTCAGGAACAAACTGCGCCTTTTTCCGCTATTCTGGTAATTATTTTGGCAGCATTGGGCGGAGTATGGGTTCCGACCTTTATTATGCCGGAATTCATGCAGAAAATATCCGCACTTACACCTATGAATTGGGGATTATCCGCCTTTTATGATGTAATTCTCAGAAACAGTTCATTCAGTGCCATTCTTTGGAATCTGGTTTATTTATTGTTGTTTTTTGGTTTCACCCAGATAGTAGCCATTATATATCATCACAAGAAAAATAATATCTAAATGCTCCACAATAAAACACAATTCACCATCCGGTTTAATGAAGTAGATTCCTTGGGAATCGTATGGCATGGCCATTATGTAACCTATTTTGAATTAGGTAGGGAATCTTTCGGAAGAGAATTTGGCATCACTTATTTAGATGTAAAAGAAAACGGAGTAGTCATTCCTGTAGTTCATTACGAATGCGGTTACAAACAATCCTTAAAATACGGAGAAACAGCAGAAATAGAAACCCAATTTATTAACGATCCTGCTGCAAAACTTGTCTTTACCTATATCATAACCCATGAGCAAAAAGGAATAATTGCTACTGGAAAAACCATTCAGGTTTTTACCAGTCCGGAAGGAGAATTACAACTCAATCCGCCTCCTTTTTTTGAAGAATGGAAAAAGAAACATGGTTTGGTGTGAAAAAGATTTCTCGACTAATAAAAATCAGGATTTATTTATCACCTGAACTTTTTTGTAATTTTGCGAACCGTAGTTTTCTGACCGTATGAAAGATATATTTATTTTAGGAGATCATATTATTTCATCCTTGGGAATGACTTCCAGGGAGAATTTTAATAAAGTTATCCAAAATGAGTCCGGAATCCGGTTACAGAATAAGTTGAATATCCATGATGAGCCTTTCTATGCTTCGTTGATTGATGAAGAAACGCTTTCAGAAGTCGAAAAAGATATCCAAAATTTTTCTCATTATACCCGACTAGAAAAACTCATCATTTACTCCATTCAGTCATTAATCCGGGAAAATACCATCGAATTGGATGAAAAAACTCTGGTGGTATTATCTAGTACCAAAGGAAATATTTCCTTACTGAATCAGGAACAAGGATTTTCTCCTGATAGGATTTATTTATCCGTTATGGCTAAGGAAATTCAGGAATACTTTAAACTAAAAAATGAGGTTATTATTATTTCCAATGCCTGTATTTCCGGTTCTCTGGCCATTTCCGTTGCACAAAATTTATTACAAAGTTCACAATATGAAAGAGCCATTGTAGTAGGAGCAGATGAAATCGGGAAGTTTGTTTTTTCCGGATTCACTTCCTTTCAGGCAGTAAGTCCGGAACCCTGTAAACCGTTTGATAAAAACCGGATAGGAGTGACATTGGGAGAAGCTATAGCTTCGGTATATTTAAGTAAAGAATCCGGCAAAGGAGCCGTAAAAATAGAAGGAACCGGTTCGTATAACGATGCCAATCATATTTCTGGGCCTTCCCGAACTGGGGAAGGCTTGTACCGAAGTATTCAGACGGCACTTAAAGAATCAGAAAGAAAAACAATAGATTTTATTTCCGTACACGGAACGGCAACTCTTTACAACGATGAAATGGAATCCATAGCTTTACAGCGTTCCGGTTTGTTGGATGTAGAAACTAATAGTTTCAAAGGTTATTACGGACATACACTCGGGGCCAGCGGAATTTTGGAAACTATTCTGAGTATTCATTCCCTAAAAAATGGAAAACTGATTAAATCCTTAGGATTTGAAGAACAAGGAACAACTCATCCCATGAATATTTTAAAGACAAATGCAGATAAAGACATCCGTTCGTTCCTGAAAACCGCATCCGGATTCGGAGGAAGTAATATTGCTACTATATTTTCAAAAGTTTAAAAATGGAGAATACCTATTACATCAGTTCCTATTGTCGAATAAAAAATAATCAGGTGGTTGTAAACGATCAGGTTATTTTGAACGATGAAGATTCCGATTCTCCATCTGTTTTTTTCAAAAAGATCTATACCTTTTTAAATACAGATTATCCCAAGTTTTATAAAATGGATTTGCTTTGCAAAGGAGGTTTTTTGGCAGCTGAATTGATTACCAAAGAACATTCCATACAGCAGGAAAATGTAGCCTTAATTTTTTCCAACCAATCATCCAGTTATGTTTCCGATAAAAAACATGCCGATGGAATTTTTGATCAGGAAAACCCGGTAGCCAGTCCGGCGGTTTTCGTTTATACACTTCCCAATATCCTGATGGGAGAACTCAGCATACGACACCAGCTGCACAGTGAAAATATTTTTTATATCTTTGACCGTTTTAATCCGGAGTTCCTGACTTTTCACAATCAACAGTTTTTGAATCAGGGAAAGGCAGACAAGATTCTGAGCGGCTGGATAGAAGTAAAAGAAGATGATTGTGATATTTTCTTATATCTGGTAGAAAAAGAAGGGAAATATCCTCATACACAAGAAGTAATAGAAAAATTATATACACAGATTATATGACACTCAAAGAAAAATTAAAACAGAAAATCGTAACCCAGTTAAATCTGGAAGATATAAAACCGGAAGATATACAAGACGATACTCCGTTGTTTGGAGATGGTTTAGGTTTGGATTCCATTGATGCACTGGAATTGATCGTTTTACTGGATAAAACCTACGGAATAAAATTAGCTGATCCGAAAGCGGGAAGAAAAATATTTCACACCATCCAGACGATGGCGGATTATATTGAAGCTCACCGTACCAAGTAAATGCAAAACCATTCTAAAATAGCCATAACTGGAATCGGGATTATTTCTGCGATCGGAAATAATGTTCAGGAAAACTTTAAATCTCTTTCCCAGTCAAAGTCGGGAATAAAATACATTAAAATTCGGGATACTTTCCATAAAGGAAAATTATTGGCAGGAGAAATTGACCTTTCCAATGAACAATTATATGCTATTTTAGGATTAGATACATTGAAAGCTTATACACGTACCACATTGTTGGCGTTATGGGCAGCAAAGGAAGCTATCACTTCAGCACAACTCAATCTGAATGACGATTTTTCCACCGGATTGATTTCCGCTACTACAGTAGGAGGAATGGATGCTTCCGAAAAATATTACAATGAATATCTGGTTTCAGATGAACATCTGAATTACATTCCAACTCATCATTGCGGTTATCACACTCATCAACTGGCAGAAGAATTAGGAATTAAAAACTTCACCACCACGTTGAGTACTGCTTGTTCCTCGGCAGCCAATGCCATTATGTTGGGAGCGAGGATGATAAAATCCGGATTATTGGATCGAGTGATAGTGGGCGGAGCCGATTGTTTGTCCAAATTTACGATCAACGGATTTAATTCCCTGATGATTTTTTCCGATGAACTTTGCAAACCTTTTGATGAAAACCGGAAAGGACTGAATTTAGGAGAAGCGGCTGCTTATTTGGTGTTGGAATCAGAAAGATCCGTAAAAGCACAAAATAAAAAGGTATTAGCCTACTTGTCGGGATACGGAAATGCCAATGATGCTTTTCATCAGACTGCTTCTTCCGATGATGGAGACGGAGCTTTTCTGGCAATGGAAAAAGCATTGGAAGTTTCCGGATTAAAACCGGAAGAAATTGATTATATCAATGTTCACGGAACTGCGACTCCAAACAACGATTTAACTGAAGGAAAAGCGGTTTTACGCATTTTCGGAGGAAAAGAAAAAGTTCCCGATTTCAGCTCTACCAAATCCTTTACCGGTCATACGCTGGCAGCAGCGGGATCAGTGGAAGCAGTGTTTTCCGTACTGGCTTTGCAAAATCAGGTGATTTTCCCGAACCTGAATTTTTCTGAGCCTATTCAGGAACTGAATATTCAACCCCAAACAGAAGTAAAATCCAAAAAAATAGAACATATCCTATCCAATTCCTTAGGATTCGGAGGAAATTGTTCAGCCCTTGTTTTTTCAAAATCATAACCTATGAAGCCTGTTTATATTAACGGATTAGGAAATATTTCCATACAGCCCACCTACGAAGAAGATTATTTTCTGGAATCAGTCAGGGATTATGATACGAATGTTGTTTATGCACTAGAACCGGATTATAAACAGTTCATTCCACCGATGCAGTTGAGACGGATGGGGAAAAGCATAAAAATGTCTTCCTATGCAGCCCAAAAAGCAATGGAAGAAGCCGGAGTTTCTTCACTGGATGCAATTATTACAGGAACCGGATTAGGTTGTCAGAAAGATTCCGAGAAGTTTTTGGAAGCCATGTTGGAAGATGAAAGTTCAGCACTTAATCCCACACCATTTATACAATCTACACACAATATGGCTGCTGCTGCTGTTGCCTTGTCTATCGGGTGTAAAAACTACAATATGACTTATGTGGACGGAAGCACTTCGTTTGATTCCGCTTTATTTGATGCCTGGTTATATATTAATGAAAGAAAAAACCAAACCGTACTGGTAGGAAGTGTAGATGAAAATTCAGAAAAATTCAATAGTTTTTTTGACAGAATTAACTTGCTGAAAAAGGAATCTCCAAGTTTACATAATTTATTGAAATCGGAAACCGAAGGAACCGTTTTTTCCGAAGGAGCTTCTTTTTTTGTAGTTTCCGATGTTCCGGCTCAAACTACTTATGCAAAAGTAATTGCTGTTGAAAAGCAATTCAAACCTGAAAGTCCGGAAAAATTTATACAATCTTTTCTGAATAAAAATCAACTTTCCGTTTCCGATATAGATGCTGTATTTTTAGGCTATAACGGAAATATAAAAGATAAAGCCAATTACGAAGTAATTGCCAATAACATTTTTAAAGAAACACAACAGTTGAGTTACAAAAATGTTTTTGGGGAAAACGATTCTTCTTCCGCTCATGCAACTTGGCTGGCAGCGAAAATCCTGAAAAAACAACAGATTCCGGAGAATTTAAAACTTAATAACAAAAATAGTTCTAAATTAGAAAACGTATTGATTTATCATCAGTTAGAAGGAAAAAATCATAGCTTGATAGTACTTTCCCGATGAAATTTAAAATTACTCTGATTGCGATTATACTTATTTCAGGAATTTTTATACTCTGTAAAGTTCCTTTGATTTACTACGGAATCCTTGTTTTTTCAGGATTGTTGATACTTGTTTTAGGAGTAATCAATATTCAGTGGAATTATTTCCTCATAGCTTATCACAAATCAACTCATTTAGAGAAGAAAATCAGTCTTACTTTTGATGATGGACCTTATCTGGAATTTACACCTCAGGTGTTGGATATTCTGCGAGAAAATCAGATACAGGCTACTTTTTTTTGTATCGGACAAAATGTAGAAAAATATCCTGAGTTGATAAAACGAATAACAGAAGAAGGACATACTTTAGGAAACCATAGTTTCACTCATTCTCAATTTATTGATTTTAAAACTTCCGAAGGATGGAAAAAAGAAATCGAAAATACAGATCAGATAATTTTTGATCTGACAGGAAAGAAACCCAGTTTATTTCGTCCGCCTTATGGAATTACTACACCTCATTTAGCAAAAGTAATAAAGCAAACAAAACATAAAGTAATAGGCTGGACGGTTCGCCCATACGATACAGTAGAACAACCAACAGAAAAGATCATACAAAAACTCAAGTCAAAAACTCAGGATGGAAATATCATTTTATTACATGATACTCATTCCCGGATTATTCCGGTTTTGCAAGAGATCATTCCTTATTTTAAATCAAAAAACTATACTTTTGTAACTGTGAATCAATTACTAAATTTACCGGATCATGATGAACCTGAAACATAAATTATTTTTCATTTTTTTTTTCTTTTCCCTTTTCGGATTTTCACAGAAAAAAGCATTGACAACGACTGAAATCAAAACATTTAAACAAAGTGTGGAAACCAATTCCGGAAAAATAACTTCGTTGGAAGCCAACTTTTCACAAAATAAACATATGGATTTTATGGAAAAAGATATCAAATCCAGTGGAAAACTCTATTTCAAATCCGGAAACGTACGTTGGGAATACACTTCACCTTACAGCTATTACATGATTTTGAAAGGAGATAAAATGTACATCAACGACAACGGAAAAAAGAAGGAAATAAATATGTCATCCAGCGAAATGCTGAAAGAACTAAGCAAAGTGATTTCCGGTTCTATGCAGGGAAAAAATATCTTTGATGAAACACGTTTCACCATTACGTATTACAAAAACGGAAGCGATTATTTAGTTAATTTACTGGCGAAAGACAAAACCTTAAAAAAGTACATTAAACAAATTGAAATCACTTTTGACGGAAGTTCTTATTTAGTGAATAAAGTGAAGGTAACCGAACCTTCTTCCGATTATACCGATATTACTTTTTCCGGTCAGAAAAAAAATACCTCTATACCCGATGCGAAATTTTCTTTTTAATGTTTTTATAATCCTGACACTTTTTTCCTGTTCCTCTTACAAGGATAGTTTTATTTCTGTTCAGAAAACGCAGGAAAGCTTTACTCCAGCATTCTTAACCGAGAAAAATTTGGAACAGATTTTTAAAATTAGTATTGAGGTTTACGGACATGATTTCGGAGGAGTTTTGGCGATTAAAAAGTTAGAATCGAAACATTACCGGATTGCCCTGATTACGGAAATTGGAGCCAAATTATTGGATTTTGAACTGATTAATGGAGAAATGAAACTCAATTATGGCATTGAGCAATTAAACCGGAAAATCATATTGAACATATTAAAGCAGGATTTTTTAATTCTGTTAAATGAAAATGCAGCAATACAATCCCAATATTCCTTTGAAGGTAATACGGTTTATCAGACCCAATTAAGTGGAAAAGATCTCTATTATTTTCTTGATTCCGGTTCCCTACAATTGCAAAAAAGTGTGTGGGCTTCCCGGAAAAAAGAAAAAACCGTTTTCACTTATCAGTATTCCGGTAAGGGTTTTCCGGATATAGAAATAGATCATAAATCTATAAAACTGAAAATTCAGTTGCGTTTACTGGAAAATGAGCTTTAGATATAAGATATTAGATAAAAGATATAAGACAAAAGATTTTTCAATTCCTTATAATCTTATATCTTACGTCTTACATCTAATTAAAAAATAAGTACATTTGTTGAAATTTGATGCAGAAAATGACAGAAACCAAACCTTCTTTGTTAGAGAACTTTTATACAGTAGACACTATTTCGGAACTGGAAAAAAATAAAATTTCCACTCAGGTTACTTTGAATAAAGAACATAAAATATTTGAAGGACATTTTCCCGGACATCCGGTAACGCCTGGAGTTTGCATGATGCAGATCGTTAAGGAAATCACGGAAAATTATCTGAATACTTCCCTGCAATTGCAAACCGCAGAAAATGTTAAGTTTATGGCAATCATTAATCCAGAAGAAAACTCCAAAATTGGAATAGATTTTGAGATTAAAGAAGATGACGATAAAGTAACCGTGAAAAGCGTTACCCGATTTGAAGATACCATTGCCTTAAAATTTAGTGGAATTTATAACAGAAAATCATGAAAACCCGATTACTTATATTTTTAACCACTTTTTCCTTGTTTCTGTCGGCTCAGTCTCTTTCATCCATAAGGGAAGCCTATAGAACCGCCGTAGATTCAAAAGAAAAAGCAGGAGCATTTTTTGATGATTTGAAATCCGTACAACAATCCAACGGAACAGTATTAATGGCTTACAAAGGAGCTGCTTATATGTTGTTGGCAAAATATGAGCCTTTGACCAATAAAAAATCGCAGATAAAGAACGGAAAAGCCTGGATAGAATCTTACGTGAAAAACAATCCGGACGATGTAGAAGGAAGATTTGTACGGTTGACCATTCAGCAGAATTTACCCAAAATAGCAGGTTACAGTCAGAATATAGACGAAGATAAAGAATTTATAAAGAAGAAATTACCAACGGTGACCGACTCCCAGTTGAAAAAAATGCTGGAAACCATAAAATAAAATAACAACAACTAACTCAAGCTCTTGGAACGGAACGATTGTTTGCACAGCATAAATGCCTGTGTTATTATTCCCACCTATAATAATGCTAAAACTCTTCGGAAACTTATAGATGGAGTTTTGGTTTATACTCCTCGTATTATCATTGTAAACGACGGTTCTACTGATGAAACCCCAGCTATAATTCAACAATATCCAAATTTGTGTATAGAAAATCATTCTGTAAATCAGGGAAAGGGGAAAGCGATCCGGACCGGTTTTGCCAAAGCATTGGAGAAAGGTTTTGATTATGCCCTAACCATTGATTCCGATGGACAGCATTATCCGGATGATATTCCCCATTTTGTGAAAGAAATAGAAGAAAACGGAGAAGCATTGATCATCGGAAGCCGGAATATGACTCAGGAAGGAATTCCCAAAGGAAGCAGTTTCGGCAATAAATTTTCCAATTTCTGGTTTCGGGTTGAAACAGGAATTGATTTAACCGATACCCAATCCGGATTTCGTTTATATCCCATTAAAAAATTACAAAATATTCGTTTTTTTACTACCAAATATGAATTTGAAATAGAAATTATTGTCCGGGCGGCATGGAGAGGAATTCCGGTAAAAAATATTCCAATTAAGGTTCTGTATGATAAAACTGAAAGAGTTTCTCATTTCAGGCCGTATAAGGATTTTGCCCGAATCACGGTGGTAAATACCATTCTGGTTACCATTGCTTTTTTATACATCAAACCCCGGGACTATTTCAGAAAATATAAAAAAAAAGGATTTAAACGTTTTTTTCTGGAAGATTTCCTCCATAGTGATGATTCTCCTTCCAAAAAATCCTTTTCTGTAGCTTTGGGAGTGTTCATTGGGTTATCTCCTTTTTGGGGATTTCAGACGGCGTTGGCAATTTTCCTCGCTATATTTTTTAAATTGAATAAACTGATTTCCTTTGCTTTTTCTAATGTCAGCCTTCCACCATTGATTCCATTTATTGTCTATGGCGGATGCAAAACAGGAAATTTCCTGATAGGAAAAGGAGATTTGAATTTGCAATGGGACGATTTCGAATCCTACAAAGACATGGCCGGACAGAATATAAAGGAATATATTCTCGGAAGTTTTACCCTTGCATTCATCGGTTCTTTATTGGCAGGAATTATTAGTTACCTGTTTTTAAATGTAAGAAAGAACAAAGTTTCCTCATTTTAGTTGGTGTAAATGATATTCAAATAAAATAATCAAAATTATTTTATTGTATAACAACTATTTACGATCTATTCTTCTCAATATATTTTATCTCAATATTGTATGTGGTATTAACTATTTCGATAAATATTTAATAATATCTTAATTTAATGTAATTATAAATACATAATTAATAATATAGCATAAATTTATAAAAATAAATTCATTTTCATAATTATTTTTCCTTATATTTGAGCTAAACAAACTATTAATCAAAATTTACGCTCATGGCAACAATTAGAGACAATGAATTTTCATTCTTAATGACAGGTCTGAGTAATTTCAAATTTGAAATTCAGGACTATTGTATCACTGACGGACAACCCTGGGAAGGGATTGACAAAATTGAATGTGGAGATACCCAATGTACAATTAATGTGCGTGCAGGCAGAAAAGGATCGGATAAGGTTAGTAACTGGTTTAAAGACAAAATAAAAGGAGGATCTGCTATAGGATGTGACACTTATGATTCACTTCCGGGATCACTTAATTTTGCTTTTATCGGAAAAATGTCTTTTACTCACGGAGGAAAAAAATATTC
This sequence comes from Apibacter sp., assembly GCA_031552575.1. Lineage (GTDB taxonomy): Bacteria > Bacteroidota > Bacteroidia > Flavobacteriales > Weeksellaceae > Apibacter. The sequence goes on from JAVBMH010000014.1 coordinate 102,864, forward strand.
AGGTGAGAATATTGTAATAGCTCAGGGACATAATGCGAGATCCCGTAATAACTGGTGGATCGGAGGTAAGGAAATGGCGGAAATCACAAAAATTGAAGTAGTACAGGTCGCAGCTATTGCCCAAACGTTTAAACAAGATAAAATACTTCCTTGTAAAGTGTTTTTTGCAACCTCTATCGGACATGTTTCCTCAATGAATATGGGACTTGTAGGTTTGTAAGTCTCAATAATTACATACATTAATTTAGAATGCCGGAGAATTGTGTTGTAATTCTCCGGTATTTGTTATTTATATTTCGGTTCATCTAATTCAGAGAATAGTTGGAATATCTCACGAATATCGCTTAAATTGCAGGTTAATTTATCTGGGAGAGAATGTTTTATTCATTATATAAATTTTTTTATAAGAAAAAACTTTTATTTTACTTTTTTATTGTTTTTATATTCGGCTTATTGGCTTTTGTAGCCAGAAATATAAACTTTGAAGAAGATATCACTAAGTTATTGCCTTCCAGTGAGAAATCCGAGAAAATTAAAGAAGTTCTTAGTACAGCCAAATTTTCAGATAAGCTGATTGTTAACATTCAGGGAAATGATCTGGAAGAACTGAAATCCTATGCTCAGGACTTTGATTCCCTTACACAAAAAAATAGTAAAGAATACATTCAGAAAATCCAGACACAAGTAGAACAGGACAAAGTAATGGACGTTATGGATTTTGTACAATCCAATCTACCTTTGTTTCTGGATGAAAAAGACTATCAGCATATAGATTCCCTGCTTCAGCCACAACAGATAGAAACTCGCGTACAGGAATCCTATCATTCCATAATTTCTCCAAGCGGATGGGTTACCACTCAGATGATCCGAACAGATCCGTTGGGAATGACTTTTTTAGGATTGAAAAAATTACAACAATTCCAGAGTATGGATAATTTCACTTTGGAAGACGGGTATGTAGTAAGTAAGAACAAGAAAAACCTTCTTATATTCATTACATCCCGTTTGTCAACCAGTGAAACAGATAAAAACTCAAAATTTATTCACTTGTTGGATGAAAACATTCAAAACCTGAATAAAAAATATAAAGGAAAAGCCGAAGCGGAATATTTTGGAGCGGTAGCAGCCGCAGTAGCTAATGCAAATCAGATCAAGTCGGATATACAGCTTACCATGAGTATTGCTTTTATCCTGTTATTTTCTTTATACATTTATTTTTACCGGAGGTTTTTTGTTCCTCTGGTGATTTTCGTTCCCGCCTTATTCGGGAGTTTGTTGGGAGTAGCAGTTCTCTATTTATTAAAAGGAACTATTTCGGCAGTTTCCATTGGGATTGGTTCCGTATTGCTGGGAATAACTCTGGATTATTCGGTTCATATTTTGAGCCATTACCGGAGCAGTGGAGATATAAAACATCTGTTTAAAGATATTGTCAGTCCGTTACTGATGTGTGCTATTTTCACCGCAGTTGACTTTCTCTGTTTGTTTCTTTTACGTTCTGATGTATTGAAGGATCTTGGAGTTTTTGCCGCAGTCAGTGTAATGGGAGCGGCGTTATTCGCACTGGTGTTTATTCCGCAAGCCTACACTCCAAAATCGAATGTTCAGTCGGTTCAGAATACCTTTATAGATAAACTTTCCGGATATGATTTTGAAAAGAATAAATATCTTTTAGTCGGATGTTTTGTTGTCATACTGGTCTGTTTGTTTACCTATCCGAAAGTAGGATTCAATAACGACCTGAACAATTTGAATTACGTCCCCAAAAATCTGAAAACCGCTCAGGATCATTTGAATGAACTAAGTAATTATTCTTCAAAATCTGTTTATATGGTTTCTTACGGAGATACCTATGATCAGGCACTTGAAGCGAACCATAAGCTATACAAACAATTACAAGAAAAACAACAACAGCATTCTATTCTTAGCTTTAGTTCTATAGGCGGAGTGGTTTTATCCAAAACTGAACAACAACAAAAAATTGACAGATGGAACCAGTTTTGGACGGAAGAAAAGAAAGAAAAATTACAAGGATCATTAATTTCTGAAGGGAAAAAAGTTGGATTTAAAGATAATACTTTTGCACCGTTCTATGAATTACTTTCCACAGAGTATGAACCTTTGTCGGAAGAAGGATATAAATTGTTCAATGAATTATTTCTGGATGATTTTGTTACTTCTAAAAAGAACCTGACAGGAATAACCACCATTCTAAAAACCAACCAGGAAAATACTCAAAACCTGATTAATGATATTTCCAAAAATAACAAAAATGTATTGGTCATAGACCGGAAAAACTTACAGGAAAATATTTTAGGCAATCTGGAGGAAGATTTCAATAATCTGTTCTGGATTTCCACTATAGTAGTTTTTCTTGCTGTTTTTATCTATTTTGGAAGTATGGAAATTACCTTGCTCACCAATATTCCTATTTTCATAGGTTGGTTTGTTACTCTTGGAATTATGGGCATTTTTGGAGTGGATTTTAATGCATTTAACATTATTATCACCACCCTGATTTTCGGATTGGGAATAGACTATTCCATTTTCATTTCCAAGGCCTTATTGGAAGAATATACCTATGGAAAAAGTCAGATGAAAACCTATAAATCAGGAGTAATTATGTCTGCCCTCACCACTATCTTATGTTTCGGAGTCCTGATTTTCTCTAAACATCCTGCCATTAAATCTATTGCGATTATACCATTAATAGGCTTATTGGCTGTGGTTATTATTTCCTTCACTATTCAACCCTGGTTGTTTAACCTGATGTTAATGAATCCGCAGAAAAAAGGATATACACCTTTCCGGTTATTCAATTTCATTACAGCAATCATCGGATTCGGATACTTTTTAATCAGCGCTTTACTATTAAATATATTTGCTTTTACTATATTTCCGCTGATTCCGGTAAAAAAATCGGTAAAAGTCCGGTATTTACATACAACTTTCAGATATGCCTTTCGGTTTTTAATCTTGTTTTTCCCAAGAGTTAGAGTAAAACAGATAGGATATTCCCGGAAATTATATGATGAACCTTCCATAATCATAGCCAACCATACTTCTGAACTGGATACTATTGTTTTGGGAATGATGGATAGCAGGCAAATATTTATGATCAATAATCGAATTTATCATTCCAAATTCTTTGGAAAAGCAATCCGGATAGTAGATTATTTTCCCTCTATGCACGATTTAGATGAAGGTTTGGAAAAGTTGAGGAGAAAAATAGAACAAGGATATTCCCTTATTATTTTCCCCGAAGGAACACGATCTGAAAATTCCCGGATTCATCGGTTCCATAAAGGAGCTTTTTATTTGGCCGAAAAATTACAATTGGATATTTTACCAATTATGATTCATGGAAATGCCGACCGTTTACCTAAAAAAGAAACTTTGGTAAATTCAGGCAATATAACCATAAAATATTTAGATAAAATAGCCTGGAATGATCCGAAATATGGAAGCACTTATTCGGAAAGAACAAAAGCAATTTTGAAATATTTCAGGGAAGAGTTTGAGAAATTTAAAGTCCCATTGGAAAAACCGGATTATTTTAAAAACAAATTGATGCTAAGTTACCTGTACAAAGGACATGCTTTGCAAAAAGAAATAAAACAGGAATATCAATCATACAAAAATATTTATCATATAATCACAGAATTGATTCCAAAAGATTCCAGAATACTTCATATAGGGAGCGGATATGGAGTGATGGATTTATTGCTGGTCTATGATCAACCTCAAAGGAAAATAACCGCCTATGAAAGGGAAGAAAATAAACGGAACATTTTTGAAAACTGTTATTCCGTTAAAAGGTATTCCATTCAAATTATTGATAAAATACCGGAAAATCGGTCATTTGATACCTTGATTCATACAGATGAAGAAAATCTGAATGAAATGGAAATTCCCGATACGGTAAATTATTTGGTAGTTTATAACAAAGAGAATAGAAAATTTCCATCTGCCGGATTTGAAGTTCTTTATGAAGAAAAAGGATTTACCGTATTAAGAAGAGAATGATGGAAGAAACCTTCGATATAATAATTATTGGAAGCGGATTGGGAGGTTTGGTTTGTGCTAATATTCTTTTAAAAGAAGGATATAAAGTGTTGGTTTTGGAAAAAAATAATAAGTTGGGAGGAAACTTGCAAACTTTTTCAAGAGACAAACGGATTTTCGATACTGGAGTTCATTACATAGGAAGTTTGGAGGAAGGAGAAGTTTTATATAAAATTTTTGATTACCTAGGAATCATCAAGGAATTGAAATTAAAAAAGATGGATGAAAAATTTGATTTGATTTCCTTTGACAATGATCCGAACGAATATCCTGTTTCCCAGGGAAAAGAAAACTTTATCAATAATTTACTGGAGTTTTTTCCGGAAGAAAAGCAATCTCTCCAAAAATATATGGAATTAGTGCAGGAATACGTTAACCACTTCCCATTGCATAATTTAAAATCAGGAAACTTCTATCTGGAGGAGAATATCGAAATAATAGGGAAAAAAGCGGATGAAGTTATTAATTCGATAACCCAAAATGAAAAATTAAGAGCAGTATTATCCGGAATTAATTTTTTGTATGCCGGAGAAAAAGATAAAACGCCCTTTTATATTCATGCCTTAATATTGAATACCTATATCAAAAGTTCTTGGAGATGCGTAAAAGGCGGAAGTCAGATAGCTAAATTATTAGGTAAGAAAATTAAAGAAAAAGGAGGGAAAATAGTAAAAAATGCAGAAGTTGAGAATATCTTTATGGAAGATGAAGAAGTGAAATATCTTCAGACTTCAGATGGGAGAAAATTTTATGCCCGCCGGTTTATTTCCAATATAGATGCAAAAAAGACAGTAAAGCTGATGAAAGGAGAAGAAATAAAAAAATCCTTTCAAAAAAGAATTTTTAATAACAAAGACACTATTTCCTCTTTTAGTTTATTTCTTACGTTGAAACCCGGCACAATTCCCTATAAAAATTATAATTATTACCATTATAAAAATGCAGATAAAGTATGGGAAGTAGCAGATTATTCAGAAGAAAACTGGCCGGAAAATTATATGATTTCTTTTGGTACAAAAACAGGGAATGATGAATTTGCCGAAGAAATGACCATTTTGGCCTATATGAAATATGATGAAGTGAAACAGTGGGAAGATACGTTTCATACAGTTAGTCATAAAAACAGTAGGGGAGAAGATTATGAAAAATTTAAAGAACAAAAGGCCGAAATTTTATTAAAAGAAGTAGAAAAAAAAATTCCGGATATCCGGAATGCAATTATAAATACATATGTATCTACTCCATTAACCTATCGGGATTATATGGGAACTTCTACCGGAGGAATGTATGGCTTTGTGAAAAATGCTAACAATCCCTTACAATCCTTTCTTACACCTCGCACTAAGATTAAAAATCTTTTGCTTTCCGGACAAAGTATTGGGCTGCACGGAATTTTTGGAGTAGCCATCGGAGGTATTCTTACCTGCTCTGAACTTATAGATAGAGATTATCTGATTTCCAAAATCAACAGTTGATTTGTAAAAAGTAAAAAGATTTATGATTATTCTAACTTCTAACTTTTTACTTCTTACATTTTACTAAGTATTCTCTACATTCCTAAGACATAGGCAAAAACCAAAGGAGCAACAATAGTAGCATCACTTTCAATGACAAATTTAGGAGTATCAACAGCCAGTTTTCCCCAGGTTATTTTTTCATTAGGAACTGCTCCCGAATAGGAACCATAGCTGGTAGTAGAATCTGAGATCTGACAGAAATAGCTCCAGAATGGAACATCTTCCCAACCCAGATCCTGATACATCATAGGAACCACGCAAATCGGGAAATCCCCGGAAATACCACCGGCAATCTGGAAAAATCCAACTCCTTTTCCTTTGGAATTAGCACGATACCAATCAGTCAGGTAAGCCATGTATTCAATACCCGATTTCATAGTGGAAGCTTTTACTTCTCCTTTTATCACATAAGAAGCAAAAATATTTCCCATAGTACTGTCCTCCCAGCCAGGAACTACGATAGGTAGATTCTTTTCTGCTGCGGCAAGCATCCAGCTGTTTTTAGGATCAATTTCATAATATTGTTCCAACACTCCGGAAAGCAGCATTTTATACATATATTCATGCGGAAAATATCGTTCTCCCTTTGCATCTGCTTCCTTCCATATTTTTTCAATATGTTGTTGCAAACGACGGAATGCCTCTTCCTCAGGAATACAAGTATCCGTAACACGATTCAGGTGATTTTCCAATAAATCCCATTCCTGTTCCGGAGTTAAATCCCGGTAGTTGGGAATTCTTTTGTAGTGGGAATGAGCTACCAGATTCATAATATCTTCTTCCAGATTAGCACCTGTACAGGAAATGATGGAAACTTTGTCCTGACGGATCATTTCAGCCAGAATTTTCCCCAGTTCGGCAGTACTCATGGCACCGCCCATAGTAATCATCATTTTTCCACCATCCTTAAGATGGGCTACATAACCTTTGGCAGCATCTACCAAAGCAGCAGAATTGAAGTGTAAAAAATATTTTTCAATAAAATCTGAAATAGGTTTACTCATGATTAAAAATATTGTTTATAAAGTTAATTTATTGATTTTTTCTTATCGGGAAAAGTCAGGGACACAGCCACAGACAAAAGCAATACTCCGGCAACAAATCCCAGAGAAACAAGGGAAGAAATATGAATGAAAGGAGCCAATAACATCTTTATTCCTATAAAAGTTAAAATAACTGCCAGTCCATATTTTAATTTGCTGAACATATACATGAAGTTAGCCAGTAAGAAATAAAGTGAACGCAATCCCAATATGGCAAAAATATTAGATGTATAAAGAATAAAAGGATCATTGGGAGCTATCGCGAAAATCGCAGGAATGGAATCCACCGCAAAAATTAAGTCAGTAAATTCTATAATTACCAAAGCGGTGAACAAAGGAGTTGCCATTTTTACTCCGTTTTTTATGGTAAAAAATTTACTTCCGTCCAGTTCTTTGGATACTTTAAAAAAACGTCTTACAAAACGAGCACCGAAACTCTCATTCAGGTCTTTCTTTTCATCCTCTTCATGATCTTCCTTAGAATTCCAGGAATGAATTCCGGCATAAATAAGGAAAATTCCGAAAATAGTCAGGATTACATTAGGCCGGAAGAATTTCATAGTGTCAAAATCGGCATGTTCCGTACCTTTACTGTCTAAGACAAAATGAAAATTACCGATAGAAAAAGGAGGCAAATAGGTTCGGTTGATCATTTCCACCCCAAGGAAAATGAAAATCGCCCGAAATACCAACGCACCTAAAATTCCCCAAAACAAGATTTTATGTTGATACTCTTTCGGTATTTTGAAAAAACCAAAAACCATGATAAATACAAATAGATTGTCTACAGACAGAGCTTTTTCAATCCAATAGGCAGATTGAAACTGGGAAAATTTTTCCAAAGCAAATTTAGCTCCGTCGGCTTTCTCAAATACAAAATAGATAATTCCGCTGAATATCATAGCCAGAGAAATCCATATCACAGACCATGTAGCCGCTTCTTTATTGGTAATGGTATGGGATTTTTTATTTAAGACACCGAGGTCAAGGAGTAGCATGATGATAATTGAAACCGCAAAGATAGTAATCAATCCAGGGTGGTTCAGCATGTTATCTTGCATAGTGTTATGAATTTTTTAAGCCTCAAAGGTACTTAATTTGGGTAGAAAGACAAAATTAATATTCTAACTGCAAATAATTTAAATTACAAAATCTTAAGTTAATGGGCTCTAATTTTTATTTATTACAGAGAAAACCTGATTTTTATAATAAGGGAACATTGAAATACTATTCGTAATTTTGCCAAAAAAAGTGAGGATATCAAACTTACATACAGTAGAGCTGGATGGGATTGATAAAATAATCCTGGAATCTTTGATGGAAAATTCAAAAATTCCAATATCCCGGATAGCCAAGCAGGTTGGAGTATCTTCCACAGCCATACATCAGAGAATTAAGAAGCTGGAAGCGGCCAATATAATTGGAGATCCGGTGACTCCTTTGAATTATCGGGCATTGGGATATAAAACAACCGCTTATGTAGGAGTTTATCTTGAAAAATCAGTACATTATAAAGATGCTATTGCTGAAATGATGAAAATACCGGAAATTATCGAGGCTCACTTTACTACTGGTAACTATGCTATCTTTATAAAAATATTATGCAAAGACAATGATCACCTGATGCAAGTGCTTAGAAACGGAATTCAGGGAATCAAAGGAATTGAAAGAACGGAAACCATCATTTCTCTGGAACAGAGTATTTCAAGGCAGATAAAACCGTAGATTTAAGTACAAGAACGAATAACATTAAAAAATAACAAGATTAACAAATAAATTTAATTATGGACATTAAACAATACTTAGATTCCACTTATTTGAAGTTACCTTCACAAAGTGGATTAACAGAAGAACAGAATTGGGAAGAAGCTAAAAAAATTACCGAAGAAGCAATTGAGAATCATTTTTATTTAGCGATGATTCGCCCGGAATATGTAAAGAAAGTAAAAGAAATAATTACACAAGCCCATTCGGATGTAAAAGTGGGTACTGTGATCGGTTTCCATGAAGGAACCTATCCGACTTCCGAAAAACTGGAGGAAGCTCAAAAAGCAATAGAAGATGGTGTTGACGAACTGGATTATGTAATTAATTATGAAGCCTTTAAAAAAGGAGAAATTGAGTTAGTGAAAAATGAATTCGTTTCCGGAACTTCCTTAGGTTTAGAAGCAGGGAAAGTGGTGAAATGGATTATTGAAATAGCAGCACTTACCGATGAACAAATTCAGTCTATTTGTTCCTATTTTTCTATTTGGGCACAAGAAAATTTCAAAAAAGAAGACTGGGAAAAAATCTTTGTAAAATCATCCACCGGTTTTTATAAAACAGAAGGAGGAAAACCTAACGGAGCTACGTTTCCGGCTGTCGAAATCATGTTGAAGTATTCTGCTCCTTTACCGGTAAAAGCAGCAGGAGGAGTACGAACACATGATGAAGCAGTGAAAATGATAGAAATGGGAGTGAAAAGAATCGGAACATCTTCTGCAAAAGCTTTGTCAGAGAACAAGGAAGCTAAAGGAGGATATTAATGAAGCAATTATTAGATATTGCCGTTAAGGCAGCTATTGAAGCCTCAAAAGAAGTATTAAAATTATACAATCAGGGATTTTCAGTTTCCATTAAAGAAGATAAGTCTCCGGTAACAACCGGAGACTTAAAAGCCAATGAAATCATTTCTAAATATCTTATTCCTACTCAGATACCTGTTTTAAGTGAAGAAAGTGAAAAAGAATCGGAGGTGGTTCGTACTTCCTGGCAGAAATACTGGTGTATTGATCCGATTGACGGAACTAAGGAATACGTGAATAAAACAGATGAATACTGCATTTCCATTGGTATACTTACACAGGAAACTTCTTTATTAGGAGTTTTAGCAGCTCCATCTTTAGAATTATTTTATTTTGCAGCAGAAGGAATAGGAAGTTTTAAATGGAATGGAAAATACGAAGATTTATATACTTTACTAACCAAAGAAAATCCTACAGACGAACTATTGAAAAACTCTGTTCGTTTGTCAGTAAAACCAGAGTTGAAAAATTATACCTTTCTCACCAGCCGTTCCCATTTCAGTACAATTGATGCAGAACATTTCGAAAAATTAAAGAAAGAATATTCCGAAATTATTATGATCCGGATGGGAAGTGCTATAAAAATAGGCTTGGTAGCAGAAGGAAAAGCCAATGAATATGCGCGTTTAAGTTCCGTAAATTTTTGGGATATTGCCGGAGGACATGCTATAGCCAAATATGCAGGACTGGAAATCACGGATTACCATACAGGAAAGGAGATTGCTTATGAAAATACGGAAGATCTAAAAATAATGGGCTATATTGTAAGAAATATTTAATGTATTTTTACATAATTAAAAAACAGATGTTATGAAAAAGATATTTTTGTTTTTGCTTACTTTCTTTTTACTGCTCGTAGCTTGTAAAAAAGAATACTCAGTAGTGGACGGAACATCTAAAGAAACTTTCAATGAAAGTATAGAATCCATTTCGGCTAAACTCACTATATTACAACAAGATAAAATTCAGGAAGCCATAAAACTGATTTATAAATTCAAAACAGAAGGAACCGATGAAAGTAAACGTTGGGAACATCTTTATAAATTGTTGAATGGAAAAAATGCAGAACAGATTTTTGATATGGCAGAAGAAGTTGCCAAAGAAAATAAAATATCATGGTCCAGTACCTCAATGAATGCATTGGACGACTCCATTTTTGACGAAGAGAAACCGCTTACGGAAGAGGAAAAAAAGTTGAAGCAAATAGTCACCGCTACTCGCATAAATTTACGTTTTTCTCCTGTCAGTACAGATCCGGAGGCTAATGACGGATTTTACTTATATCCTGATTTAGTTGATGATGCAGACCAAAGTGTTTCATATACTAATTTACCGTTAGAATATTCCATTTCTTTTATTAATAACGGAACCGTAGTTTATGTAACTAAAAGAACCATTTCTTCCTCTGAAGTAGGAATTCCGGCGTTAAAGAAAGGGATCAAGATTCCATATAATATGTTTGACAAGGAAAAAATGGCTAACGGAAGTGTAGATGTGGAAGTAAAAACAAGTGCCGGAGATAAATATTTATATGGTAAATTATCTAATATCCCGGTAGATTTATCTAAAACAAGAGAAGCAGCCAATTCCATTGAAGGTGAAATGAACAACCAGATAGGGTTGGATAATGTAAAAAGCTTCATTCAGAATATAGGAAGTAAAAATTACTCAGGAGCTTATAACCTGACCAAAAATCCTAAATGGGATACCGAAGAAAGATTTGCTTCTCCGTCCAATGGATTTGGAACAATTGAAGCTACTAATCTGTTAACTTCAGAAGTGGTGAATTCATCTAAAAATAAAATGACTATTTTTGCCATGTATCAGATTAAGGATAAAGGTGGTAAAGTAAAGACATTGAAGCAGAATTTTATTCTTAAAAAGGATGATGATAAGTGGTTTATAACAGATACAGAAACTAAAGAAGTAAGAGACGACACCTGGAAATGATCATTAATGTAAATAATAAAATAATAATGGATGATTTATTAAAGGAGATAGATCAACATATTGACCGGATTTCGGATTTTCCTGAGAAAGGAATTCAATATAAAGATATCTCACCAATTTTTCTTAATGCCGATTTATGCGATCGGATTATTAAAGCATTTGCTAAATTTAGCAGAGGAAAAGTAGATGCAGTTTGTGGGATAGAAAGTCGTGGATTTTTATTCGGAATCCAGATTGCCAGAGAATTAGGAGTTCCTTTTGTTCTGATCCGGAAGGCAGGTAAACTTCCACCACCGGTTATTTCAGAAGAATATGCATTGGAATACGGGACAGCAAAGATAGAAGTACGTGAAGGACATATAAAAACCGGCCAACGATTCTTAATTCATGATGACGTTCTGGCTACCGGAGGAACCGCAGCAGCTTGTGCAAAGCTGATAGAACATTGTGGAGCAAAGGTGGAACAATTCAGTTTTTTGATTGGGCTTTCATTTTTAAATGGGACTGAAAAGTTAGAAAAATATGCCAAGGATATTGATGTTATGCTTGAGTATTAGTAATAGAAGAAATTTACTAAGATAATAAAAGTGAGAAACTCTGTTATGAAATAACAGAGTTTCTTTTTGAGAGTAATTTAACTAAGTATTAATTAATTCACATCCCAGAATAATTTGGTCGTTAATGCGTCTCCACCAATAGCATTGGAAGCATTAGTCCAGTTTGCACCATTAACTGTTTGCTCATTGATAGGATAAGTTAATCTTGAAGGAACTTTTCCGTCTGCCGCAGGAACTGCATTAGGGGCTGTCAAAATAGGGTAGTCCAATCTTCTCCAAAACTCCCATGATTCAAAAGGACGATTGAACATAGCAATCCACACTTGTTTTCCAATACTCTCTTTCCATGGAGCGGCAGAATACGGAACAGTAGCTATGTAAGCTGTAGCATCAGCATCACTAAGTCCCCATTGTTTGAATGATTCTGTAATAGCCTTATTGTAATAAAATTCTGCTGTACCCCCTACAGAGTATCCTCTGGCAGCTGCTTCAGCTAAGTAGAAGTTCATTTCAGAAGAATCAAATAAATAACCAGGGAAATCAGGTTTTAATAGCATATCTCCTACATGTGAAAATTTAGAGTAATTATTTTGAACTCCTAATACTCCACCTGTATAAACTCCATCTACGGTAGTGAAATAAGCAGATCTTCTTGGATCATTCAAATCATTCATGGCATTGACAAGGGTTTCTTCTGCAACAAAATCGTTTCTTCCACTGGCAACTACTTGGGCATAGATTGGGTTATAATTTGGAGCTGTACTAGGAAAATAAAATATAGCATTTTGATTACTATCCAATATAATACCGGCACTATATGCACTTTCTATAGTGGTTTTTGCTAGGCTTGGATTTACATCTGCTAAATTTAGCCCTATTTTTAATTTTAAGGAATTGGCAAAAGTTTTCCAATTTGTAACATTTCCTTGAAATAAGTAATCTCCAGAATCGAAAGATCCATATGTGTCATCTAGTTTTAATAAATCTTGATCAAGACGTTTTAGTAAATCTAAGTAAATAGTTGTATCATCATCATATTTAGGTAATACTATATTAGGATTTAAAGCCTCTGAGTAAGGGATGTCTCCAAAAGAATCTACTAAAATATGGAAGGCGTATATTTGAAGAATGTCTAATATAGCTAATTTATTAGTCTGTTGTTTATCCCATACAGTTTGAGGTACAGAAGCGGGTTTTACCTCAGTTGGAACAGCTTTTTTTGCTGATTCCAGATTTCCCAAAACATCTCTGTATAAGGCGTTCCAGTGGTTGTCAGGAACCCTTCGGGTGCTTGAAAAGTTGAACCGGGCATCGGTAGCATAGGTCGTGGTTGTCCAGTAATGTTGAAAGAATCTGAAAACATTCAAATTGACACTGGGAGTGGTCATTTGTGATGCTAGTTCATTTTGTGCATATGTTAATTGTAAAGCAGGAGGAACTACATATGCTTTATCTCGGTCATCATTGAAATTATCCGAGTCATTTACACAACTTGTGAGAAAGATCAGGGAAATCGCTGATAGGGTTAATAATATTTTTTTCATGATTTTTTATTAAAAGTCTAATTTAACATTGAAAGAGTATATTCTTGTAGTAGGCATTACTCCTGATTGATACCCTTGAATATTTCCTGCCGACATTCCGGCTTCAGGATCCGCATCAGGAATATTTTTATGGATGATCCACAGGTTATTTCCGATAATACTGAAAGTAGCATTTCTTATGAAAGTATTTTCAAGAATTTTGGAAGGGAGAGAGTAGGAGATGCTAACTTCCCGCAATTTTACGTAAGAAGCATCATATATAAATTCTTTTTCAGGATAAACTCCATCTCCTCCAAAAACACCTCCGTATTGTGAAGCATCAATCCTGATGTCATTGATAGATCCGTCTTGTTTTACTCCTGGTAGAATAACTCCACCGCCTTCACTTAATGGATTACGAATCGGATTTCCTAAGTCATTTAATCCGGTTGTGTTCCGATATAGTCCGGTAGATTGTCCATAAGACTGGTCTAAAGAGAATATATCTCCTCCCTTTCTTACATCAATTAAGAATCCTAAGGAGAAGTTTTTGTAGGTAAATTTATTGCTAAGTCCACCAACCCAATCAGGTTGGATGTCTCCAATAACCTGATCTTGAACGATAATATATCTACCATCATCATCTACTACTTTATTTCCGTTTCCATCATATAAATAGTCAGTTCCTCTGATGGTTCCGTAAGCTTTACCTACGGTAGCATTTAGTGAGGTTTGTTGAAATGCAGCTAATCTTAGATTTTCTCTTCCTCCATCTAAAGAGACCACTTTATTTTTGTTTGTAGACCAGTTGGCAGTAATTTTCCACTCAAAATCTTTTAATTTTATGGGAACTAAACCTAGAGAAATTTCAATTCCTTTATTTTCTGTTTCTCCTGCATTGATGTAGGAATAGACATATCCGGTGGATGTGGACTGTGGAACATTAAATAGTAGGTCAGTTGTGTTGGTTTTGTATAAAGCTACATCTAAAGAGATTCTATTTTTCAGTATAGAGGTTTCCAATCCTATTTCCCAGCTTTTGGTTCTTTCTGGTTTTAGTTTGTCAAAGTCCTCATAAGTATCTGAATTATTGGCTGTTGGAAACCCTCCTAATATAGGGCCAAATTCCTTATATCCATAGCGTCCTGGAGGAGAATCATTTCCCACTTCAGCATAGCTGGCACGTATTTTACCGAAGTTTAACCAGTCAGCTTTCATCAAATCGGAAAATACCAAGCTGGTTCCAATTGAGAAATATCCGTATCCGTTATTATTTGATGGTAATGAGGTAGATTTATCCCAACGATAAGAACCTTCCAGAAACCATATTCTGTCATAATCGAAACTGGCTTGTGCATATAATCCTGATTTTTGATAATGAATTTCAGATTCTTCAGGAGCCACATATACGTAAGAATTAGCTAGGTTATAAAGGTTAGGTACTACCAATCCCCCTGTAGTAGATCCTTGGAACAAATTAGTTTTTGAGGCTAGAAAAGTTCCACCTCCTAAAAATTTAGCTCCTATTTTTTCGTTTATTTTAAGGTTATAAGTACCGATTAAATCATAGGTTTGCTGCAAGTCATCTTGGGTAAATAACCAATAACCGGAAGTTTCGTCAATCTGACTAATTCCAAATTCTTCAGAATGACTGCCTATGGCTTTTCTTAATTCTTGCCTTCCATTAGAGTAATCAATGGTAACACGGCCTAATAAGTTAAAGTCTTTAGTAACATCATAACTTAAACTAGTTCCGGTTATGATTCGGGTTCGGCTGTCTGTTGTATAGTTTTGGTATCTGTCCCAATACGGGTTATTCCAATAAGCTGCAGAATAATTACCATTTAAAGGGTCTACCATATTCCAGGTAACATTTTGGTTATTTCTGAAATATTCCTGCTTTAATTCTAGTATGTCTACATTAAGGGGCCACCATTGTCTGAATCCGGTTAATACATTGTCGCTGTATCCAACACTGTTTCTTCCGGTAACACTTTGATTGGTAAAAGTAAGAAAAGCGCTAGCCTTAAGTTTATCTGTAAAATCATGGGAAAAATTACCATTAAGCATGTTTTTATTTAGACTACTGTTAGGCATGATTCCGGTTTCATTATTATTGGTGTAAGTGAAGTTGTACGTGTTTTTTTCATCTCCACCATTTAAATTTATACTGTTTATGTAAGAAATGGAGTTTTGGAAAAATTTGCTAGGGTCATTTTTGGCAGCAGTCCAGGGAGTGGCTTTTCCATAGTTAGGATTCCCTAAAGCAAAGGCATTCCACTGATAAATCAGTAAATTTGGATTGAAAGCAGGACCGTAAGATGCATCATCTCCGGTGGAAGCTACTATATCATTTATTCCGTCTCCATCTACATCTGCTGAAATAAAACTATCAGGACCAGCATATCCTTCACCATATTCTTTTTGATATTTAGGAAATGTTTTTTTGTCAATTTCTCCTACGGATACAGTAGAACTGAAAGAAATTCCTATTCCTTTTTCTCTTTTTCCTTTTTTTGTAGTGATCATAATTGCTCCATTAGATGCTTCACTACCATATAAAGCAGTTGCAGCGGCCCCTTTTAGCACATTCACAGATTCTATATTGTTAGGGTCAATATCTGAAATGGAGTTTCCGAAATCGAAACCATCTCTCCCTCTCATAGTATCATCTGTGTTAATATTACTATTATTGATAGGAACACCGTCAATTACAATCAAGGCCTGATTATTTCCTGTAATACTTCGGATACCTCTCATCACAATATTGGTAGATCCGCCAAAGTTGGAATTCATTTTAACATCCAAACCGGCTACTTTTCCGGATAGGTTGTTCAATACGTTATTGGTGGGAGAGGTATTAATTTGGGCAGCATCCAATTGCTGGGAAGAGTAACCCAGAGATCTTTTTTCTCTTTTCACCCCTAATGCGGTTACAACGACTCCTTCCAGTTCTTTGGTTTTGCCTTCTCCCGGTGGTGGAGCTGTAGGCTTGAGTGCTACATTATAAAAACTATCGGCGCCAACAACAAAACTTGATTTTTCATCATCAAAAGAAGTGACCTGTACAGTCTGGCCAGGTTCAGCCTCTATAGTAAACTCTCCTGCTTCATTGGTATAAACAGTTTGAGTAGATCCTTGGACAGTAACGGCAACATCACTTTTAGGAGTTCCATCACTACCTAGTACTTTTCCTGTAATTGTTTTCGTTTGGGCCCAGAGCATAGAACTCAGAAGGACAAACAAAAATCCTAAGAAATTTCGGTTTATTCTCATATTTAATACATTAATTTATCGAATCAAATATAAATATATTTTTTAATAATCAAGTATATTATGAGAAATAATTGTCCTAATGATAAATAAGTGTTTTGTTTTATAGTATAATACAAAACGATAATTAATATAAATAACATGATAAATATCATGAAAAATAAAACCTCGTGATAATTTATCACGAGGTTTATATTAATTAATTAAATTTTTATAATTTATGCTTGTCCTTTCGGTCCGAAATTTAAATGAAAAGTTTCATCTTTTACTGTTCCGAATTGTTGTTCATATTTTTGAATATTGTCAGTTAATGCAGTCAATAATCTTTTTGCATGTTCAGGAGTCAGAATAATTCTGGATTTAACTTTTGCTTTAGGCACTCCCGGCATAATTTGTATAAAATCTACTACAAATTCCGTAGGAGAGTGGTTGATTAAAGCCAGATTTGAAAATACACCTGATGCTACATCGTCCGTTAATTCAATATTCAGGTCCTGTTGATTCTGATTTTCCATGAATTAGATTTTTTCTGTTATTAATTCTTCAAATTCTTTATTAGAACCTACTACTACATTTTGGTATTCTACCAAACCTGTACCTGCCGGAATTCTGTGACCAACAATTACATTTTCTTTCAATCCGTTCAGATAATCGATTTTTCCAGCTACAGCTGCTTCATTTAGTACTTTGGTTGTTTCTTGGAAGGAAGCCGCAGAAATAAATGATTTAGTTTGTAAGGAAGCCCGGGTAATACCTTGTAATACAGGACTTGCAGTAGCCGGTAGAGCTTCTCTTGCTTCTGCCAGTTTTTTATCTTCACGTTTTAATTTGGAATTTTCGTCTCGTAATTCTCTGGTAGAAATAATTTGTCCGGCCTGTAATTCCTCGCTATCTCCAGGGTCAGTAATTACTTTCATACCGAAAATGCGATCATTTTCTTCAATGAAGTCAATCTTATGTTCTAGGTTTCCTTCTAAGAACTTAGTATCTCCGGCATCTACAATTTCTACTTTGGTCATCATCTGACGAACGATGATTTCAAAATGTTTGTCATCGATTTTTACCCCTTGTAAACGGTAAACTTCCTGAATTTCATTTACCAGATATTCCTGAACGGCGGTAGGACCTTTGATATTTAGTATATCGGTAGGAGTGATAGCTCCGTCTGACAAGGCATCTCCTGCATGAACAAAGTCGTTTTCCTGAACTAGAATCTGATTGGATAATTTTACCAAATATCTCTTGATTTCTCCGCTTTTGGATTCTATCACAATTTCCCGGTTACCTCTTTTGATCTTACCGTAGCTTACTACTCCGTCAATTTCAGATACTACAGCAGGGTTTGAAGGATTTCTTGCTTCAAATAACTCGGTTACCCGTGGAAGACCTCCGGTAATATCTCCTGCTTTTGCGGATCTTCTCGGAATTTTAACTAAAATTCTTCCGGCTTTGATTTTTTCACCATCGTTTACAATCAGGTGGGCACCTACTGGTAAGTTTATTGATTTTAATTCGTTACCTTTCGTATCTAATATTTTCAGGGTAGGAATTAATTTTTTATTTCTGGATTCGGAAATTACTTTTTCTTCAAATCCGGTTTGTTCGTCGATTTCTAATTGATAAGTGGAACCTTGTTCAATTTGTTCGTATTCTATTTTACCAGCAGTTTCTGAAAGAATAATCGCGTTATATGGATCCCATTTACAGATAACATCTCCTTTTTTAACATCCTGTCCGGATTTTACCAATAGGGTAGAACCGTAAGGAATGTTATTGATCATCTGAATAGAACCTTCTGCATTTAGAAGTTTAAATTCAGTGGAACGGGAAACTACAATGGTTAACGGATTTCCGTTTTCATCTTCACTTTCTACGGTACGGATTTCGTCAAATTCTACTTTTCCGTCTCGTTTAGCCACAATACTACTTACTTCGGCAATGTTTCCGGCGGTACCACCCACGTGGAAAGTTCTCAATGTTAACTGAGTACCTGGTTCTCCAATGGACTGGGCAGCAATAACACCCACAGCTTCTCCTTTGTTAATCAGTTTATTGGTGGAAAGGTTCACTCCATAACACTTGGCACAAATACCTTTTTTGGATTCACAGGTTAATGGAGAACGAACTTCTACGGATTCCAGTCCTGATTTTTCAATCAGTTTAGCCAGCTCGGAAGTAATCATCTGATCGGCTTCTACTAATAATTCATCAGTATCCGGATGGTACACATCATGAAGAGATACACGTCCTAATATTCTTTCGGATAGTGGTTCTACTATCTCATCATTCTTTTTCAGAGCAGAGATTTCAACGCCTCTAAGAGTACCACAATCTTCTTCATTGATAATTACATCTTGTGCGACATCCACTAAACGACGGGTTAGATATCCGGCATCTGCGGTTTTTAATGCAGTATCGGCCAACCCTTTACGTGCTCCGTGAGTAGAAATAAAGTATTCCAAAATAGAAAGTCCTTCACGGAAGTTGGAGATAATCGGGTTTTCGATGATTTCTCCTCCTGAAGATCCTGCTTTTTGAGGTTTTGCCATTAATCCACGCATTCCGGCTAACTGACGAATCTGTTCTTTGGAACCCCGTGCACCGGAATCCAGCATCATAAATACAGAATTGAAACCTCCTTTATCGGTTTTCATTCTTTGCATGATGAGATCGGTCAAACGGGCGTTGGTGTTGGTCCAAACGTCAATTACCTGATTATATCTTTCATTATTGGTAATCAATCCCATGTTGTAGTTACCACGAATTCCGTCTACCTGATCGTTTGCATCCTGGATCATGATTTTCTTTTCGTCCGGAATTTTGATATCTCCTAAACTGAAAGAAAGTCCTCCTCTGAATGCAGTGGCATATCCTAGATTTTTCATGTCATCTAGGAATTTTGCTGTGGTAGGGAAATCGGTTTTTTCCAAAATGGTACCGATAATATTTCGTAAGGATTTTTTAGTTAATACATCATTAATAAAACCTACTTTTTCCGGAACGATCTTATTGAATAATACCCGTCCTACAGTAGTTTCTATAATTTTTGTCACTAATTCTTCCCCTTCTGCTACTTTTGCTTTTACTTTAATGATAGCATTTAGATCAACAGCTTTTTCATTGTAAGCAATTTCTACTTCTTCAGCAGAATAGAAAGTGAATCCATGTCCTTTTACAGAAATTTCTTCTGTTGGAACCAAAGGTTTGGTCATATAATAAAGACCTAAAACCATGTCCTGAGAAGGAACCTGGATAGGAGAACCGTTTGCTGGGTTTAAGATATTCTGAGAAGCTAGCATAAGTAATTGAGCTTCCAGGATAGCTTCCGGTCCTAATGGTAAGTGAACAGCCATCTGGTCACCATCAAAGTCAGCATTAAATGCGGTACACACTAATGGGTGAAGTCGAATAGCCTTTCCTTCAATCATTCTTGGCTGAAATGCTTGAATACCTAAACGATGGAGGGTAGGAGCCCGGTTCAATAATACCGGATGTCCTTTCATTACATTTTCAAGAATATCATAAACTACAGGTTCTTTTCGTTCTATAATTCGTTTTGCTGATTTTACGGTTTTTACGATTCCTCTTTCAATCAGTTTACGGATAATAAACGGTTTATAAAGTTCAGCTGCCATATCTTTCGGCAAACCGCATTCGTGTAATTGTAAAAATGGACCTACAACGATAACCGAACGGGCAGAGTAATCCACACGTTTACCTAACAAGTTTTGACGGAAACGTCCTTGTTTTCCTTTCAATGAATCTGATAAGGATTTTAAGGGTCTGTTGGATTCGGATTTTACTGCTGAGGATTTTCTGGTATTGTCGAACAGGGAATCTACAGCTTCCTGAAGCATACGTTTTTCATTACGTAAAATTACTTCGGGAGCTTTGATTTCTATTAGTCTTTTCAGACGGTTATTTCTGATAATCACCCGACGATATAAGTCATTTAGGTCGGAAGTTGCAAAACGTCCTCCGTCTAACGGAACCAATGGGCGAAGATCAGGTGGAATAACCGGAATTACTCTCATAATCATCCATTCCGGACGATTGATTCTTCCATTGGAGTTTGCATCTCTGAAAGATTCGACTACTTGTAATCTTTTTAAAGCTTCTGTTCTTCTTTGTTTGGATGATTCGGTATTGGCTTTGTGTCTTAGTTCATAGGATAAAGCATCCAGATCAATCCTTTTTAACATTTCTTCCAAACATTCCGCTCCCATTTTGGCTACGAATTTGTTTGGATCAGAATCATCCAGATATTGATTTTCAATAGGAAGAGTTTCCAGAATATCCAAATATTCTTCCTCTGTTAAGAATTCATTAGGTTCCAGTTCTTCTCCGTTTAATTTTTTTGCGATACCTGCCTGAATTACTACAAATCTTTCATTGTAGATGATCATGTCTAATTTTTTGGAAGGTATTCCTAATAGATAACCTATTTTGTTGGGAAGTGAACGGAAGTACCAGATGTGAGCTACAGGAACTACTAAGTTTATGTGTCCTATTCTTTCACGTCTTACTTTCTTTTCAGTTACTTCCACCCCGCATCGGTCACATACGATTCCTTTATAACGGATTCTTTTATATTTACCGCAGGCACATTCGTAATCTTTTACGGGACCGAATATCCTTTCACAAAATAAACCGTCACGTTCAGGTTTGTGTGTACGATAATTGATTGTTTCAGGTTTTAGTACTTCTCCTCTTGATTGTTGTAAAATACTTTCGGATGAAGCCAACCCTATTGAAATTTTGCTAAATCTGCTAGTTTTTTGTTTAACTGCCATTATTTTTTATCAATTAAATTGAAAAATATTAAGTATTATAGATTAGAAAGAAAATGGTATTATTCTTCCAATCTTACATCTAGTCCAAGACCCTGTAATTCATGTAAGAATACATTGAATGATTCAGGAATTCCCGGTTCAGGCATAGGTTCTCCTTTTACGATGGATTCGTAGGTTTTTGCTCTGCCAATCACATCATCGGATTTAACGGTGATAATTTCTCTCAGGATGTTGGATGCACCGAATGCTTCCAGTGCCCAAACCTCCATCTCTCCAAATCTCTGACCTCCGAATTGTGCTTTACCTCCTAATGGTTGTTGGGTAATTAGTGAGTAAGGTCCGATGGAACGTGCGTGCATTTTGTCATCAACCATATGTCCTAATTTTAACATATAGATAACTCCTACAGTTGCTTTTTGTTCGAATCGTTCCCCTGTTCCTCCGTCATATAGATAAGTAGTTCCCCATTGTGGAACTCCAGCTTCTTTGGTGAATTCATCGATTTGCTCGGAAGTAGCACCATCGAAGATCGGAGTGGCAAATTTTTTACCTAATTTTTTACCACACCATCCTAAGATGGTTTCATAAATCTGTCCGATATTCATACGGGAAGGTACCCCAAGTGGATTCAACACAATGTCAACCGGTGTTCCGTCTTCCAGGAACGGCATATCTTCGTCGCGTACGATTCTTGCAACGATACCTTTATTTCCGTGACGTCCGGCCATTTTATCTCCTACATTCAGTTTACGTTTTTTAGCAATGTAAACTTTTGCCAGTTTCACAATTCCGGCAGGTAATTCGTCTCCGACAGAGATGGTATGTCTCTCACGGTTTAAGGTACCTAACAGGTCGTTGTGTTTAATTTTATAATTGTGGAGTAATTCTTTGATTGCATTGTTTTTACCTTCGTCAATTGTCCAGCTTCCTCCGGTTAAATTGAAATAATCGTCAATACTGGATAGTAATTTTTGGGTAAATTTCACTCCTTTCGGAATCACTTCTTCATTTAGGTCATTATAGATACCTTGCGAAGTTTTACCGTTAAGAAGGACATATAATTTGTCTAATAATTGATTTTTCAGGTCATTGAATTTAAGTTTAAATTCGGCTTCCAGCTGGTCAATTTTTATTTTTTCATCTCCTCTTTTACGTTTGTCTTTTATGTTACGTGTAAATAATTTTTTGTCAATTACCACACCTTTTAGAGATGGTTCGGCTTTTAATGAAGCGTCTTTTACGTCTCCGGCTTTATCTCCGAAAATTGCACGAAGTAATTTTTCTTCAGGTGTAGGATCTGATTCTCCTTTTGGAGTAATTTTCCCTACTAAGATATCTCCTGGTTTTACTTCTGCTCCGATGCGGATCATACCGTTTTCATCCAGATCTTTGGTGGCTTCTTCACTTACGTTCGGAATATCAGAAGTAAGTTCTTCCATACCTAATTTGGTATCACGAACCTCTAAAGTATATTCATCTACGTGAATGGAAGTGAACCAGTCTTCACTAACCGCTCTCTGGTTAATTACAATTGCATCCTCAAAGTTGTATCCTTTCCAAGGCATGAAGGCAACCAACAGGTTTCTACCTAAGGCTAATTCACCTTTTTCGGTGGCATATCCTTCTGTCAATACTTGTCCTTTAGTTACTCTATCTCCGGCGTTAACGATCGGCTTCAGGGTAATGGAAGTACTTTGGTTGGTTTTTCTGAACTTAGTTAATTTATAAGTTTTGCTTGCAGATTCGAAGCTTACTAATTCTTCTTCTTCTGTTCTGTCGTATTTAATAACAATTTTGTCTGCATCTACATATTCAACTACTCCTTCTCCCTCTGCATTGATCAGGATTCGGGAGTCTTTGGCAACCTGGAATTCCAATCCTGTACCAACAATTGGCGCCTGAGGTTTTAATAAAGGTACTGCCTGGCGCATCATGTTGGATCCCATCAAAGCACGGTTAGCATCGTCATGTTCCAGGAATGGAATTAATGATGCGGAAATACCTGTAATTTGGTTAGGAGCAACATCAATCAAGTCTACTTTATTTGGTTCTACAACCGGATAATCAGCTTCTTCTCTGGCAACGATTCTTTCATCTGTGATGTTTCCTTGGTCATCTATATTGATATTCGCCTGAGCAATAATTTTGGTTTCTTCTTCTTCTGCGGTTAAGTATTGAGGAGCAGAATTTAAATCTACTTTTCCATTAACAACTTTTCGGTATGGAGTTTCCATAAACCCTAAGTCGTTAATTCTGGCATAACATCCTAAGGAAGAAATCAAACCGATATTCGGTCCTTCCGGTGTTTCGATCGGACAAATTCTACCATAGTGGGTATAGTGAACGTCACGAACTTCGAATCCGGCTCTTTCTCTTGATAAACCTCCAGGTCCTAAAGCAGACATACGTCTTTTATGAGTTACTTCAGAAAGTGGATTGGTTTGATCCATAAACTGAGATAACTGATTGGTACCGAAGAAGGAATTGATTACAGAAGTAAGAGTTTTTGCATTGATCAGATCAATAGGAGTGAAGACTTCATTATCACGTACGTTCATTCTTTCTTTAATGGTACGAGCCATACGAGCTAATCCTACTCCAAACTGACCAGCTAATTGTTCTCCTACAGTTTTTACACGTCGGTTGGATAAGTGGTCGATATCATCTACTTCCGCTTTAGAATTGATCAATTCAATCAGATATTTAACGATGGCAATGATATCGTCTTTAGTCAGAACCTGAACATCTTCCGGAATATTTAATCCTAATTTTTTATTGATCCGGTAACGTCCTACTTCACCTAAGGAATAACGGGCGTCTGAGAAGAATAGTTTGTCAATAATTCCTCTTGCTGTTTCTTCATCAGGTGGTTCCGCGTTTCTCAACTGACGGTAAATATATTCTACTGCTTCTTTTTCAGAGTTGGTAGAGTCTTTTTGTAGTGTATTGTGAATAATAGAAAATTCGTTACTGTTTTCCTTGTGAATCAGAATAGTTTTAATACCTGAGTCAACGATAAGGTCAATGTGTTCCTTTTCTAAAATAGTTTCACGGTCAAGGATGATTTCGTTTCTTTCGATGGATACAACTTCTCCGGTATCTTCATCCACGAAATCCTCAAACCAAGTGTTTAATACTCTTGCAGCCAAAGTTCTACCCAACATTTTTTTGAGGTTGGATTTATTTACTTTTACTTCTTCAGCAAGGTCGAAAATTTCTAATATATCTTTATCACTCTGATAACCGATTGCACGAAGCAAGGTGGTCATCGGAAGTTTTTTCTTTCTGTCGATATAAGCATACATCACACCATTGATATCGGTAGCGAACTCCATCCAGGATCCTTTGAAAGGAATAATCCGTGAGGAATATAGTTTTGCTCCGTTGGCATGATATGATTGTCCAAAAAATACACCGGGTGAACGATGTAATTGGGATACCACTACTCTTTCTGCTCCATTTATAATGAATGAACCACTAGGGGTCATGTATGGAATAGGTCCCAAATAAACATCTTGAACTACGGTTTCAAAATCTTCATGCTCAGGGTCTGTACAGTATAATTTAAGACGGGCTTTGAGTGGTACGCTATAAGTTAATCCTCTTTCTATACACTCTTCGATGGAGTATTTAGGGGGATCAACAAAATAATCTAAAAATTCTAAAACGAACTGATTTCTTGTATCCGATATAGGGAAGTTTTCAGTAAACGTTTTAAAAAGTCCTTCATTTTTTCTTTGGTCAGGACGGGTTTCCAATTGAAAGAAATCTTGAAAAGATTTTACCTGAATGTCTAGAAAATCAGGGAATTCAATTTGTCCTTTGGAATGTGAGAAGCTAAATCTCTCAGGTTTTTGAGTCTTTGACGCCAATGATTTACTCATATAATAAATTAAAATCTTTTTAAAACACAAATAGGCTTAGACCTTTCCAATAAAGAATTGGAGGGTCTAAACCTTTATTTTTAGGTAGGTTGAATTATTTCAATTCAACTTCAGCACCAGCTTCTTCAAGCTGTTTTTTAAGACTTTCTGCTTCGTCTTTTCCAACTCCTTCTTTAATTGGGGTAGGAGCAGCATCAACAGCATCTTTAGCCTCTTTTAATCCTTTACCTGTTAAATCTTTAACTAATTTAACAACTGCTAATTTGTTAGCTCCGGCTGCTTTAAGAACTACATCAAATTCTGTTTTTTCTTCAGCAGCAGCGGCTTCACCTCCAGCAGCAGGACCAGCAGCAACAGCAACAGCAGCAGCAGCAGGCTCTATTCCATATTCTTCTTTTAATATTTCAGCTAATTCATTAACTTCTTTTACTGTTAAATTTACTAAAGTTTCAGCTAATTGTTTTAAATCTGCCATTTTAAATTTTTTTAATTTTTGTTTAACAACTATTATTTATTATGAGTGCGTATTTTATTCCGCTTTTTCAGATAAAGTTTTTACTAAACCTGCAATAGTGCTTCCGCTTGATTTAAGCGCAGAAACAACATTTTTGATTGGAGATTGAAGTAATCCGATGATTTCTCCCACCAATTCTTCTTTGGATTTGAGGTTAGCCAGAGTATCCAGTTGTGTATCACCAACGAATACGGCTGAATCTACCCATGCAGCTTTTAGTAAAGGTTTTTCTGATTTTTTTCTGAATGTTTGAATCAGTTTTGCAGGAGCATTTCCTTTTTCAGCGATGAAAATGGTTGAATTTCCTTTTAAGCTTTCGAAAAGTCCTGAAAAATCTTTATCTTCAACATTTTCCATTGCTTTTTTCAATAAAGTGTTTTTTACCACTTTCATTGAAATTTCTCCTTTAAAACAGGCTCTTCTCAGATCAGAAGTTTGTTGTGCATTTAATCCGTCAGTGTCAGCTATATATAATACATTAGTATCTTTCAATACTTCCTGTAATTCTTCTATTACCTGTGCTTTTTCTTGCTTTGTCATAGTTACTTAGATTAATTAGTTAAGACCTTTTGGATCAATAGCAATACCCGGACTCATAGTGGAGGACAAGTAAATACTTTTCACGTAAACTCCTTTAGCTGCCTGAGGCTTTAATTTGATTAAAGTGGAAATAATTTCTTGTGCATTTTCCTGGATTTGTTTAGCATCAAAAGATACTTTTCCGATCGCAGCATGTACAATTCCGTATTTATCTACTTTAAAATCAATTTTACCTGCTTTTACTTCAGCCACTGCTTTTCCTATTTCCATAGTTACAGTTCCTGTTTTAGGGTTAGGCATTAAACCTCTTGGTCCTAAAACCCGTCCTAATGGTCCTAATTTCCCCATTACCTGAGGTTGTGTGATGATAACATCCACATCGGTCCATCCATCTTTTATCTTTTGAAGATAATCATCCAAGCCAATAAAATCAGCTCCTGCATCTTTAGCTTCCTGCTCTTTATCTGGAGTAACTAATGCCAAAACCCGGGTTTCTTTTCCTGTTCCGTGAGGTAAGGAAACCACTCCCCGTACCATTTGATTTGCCTTACGCGGGTCAACACCCAAACGTACAGCAATGTCAACAGACGCATCAAATTTGGTATAGTTAACTTCTTTAACTAAGCTGGATGCTTCTTCTAATGTATAAAATTTGGTTTTATCTACTTTAGCAACAACTGCTTTTTGTTTCTTTGTTAATACTGCCATAATTCGTTAGATTAATTATTAAGCGGACTTTGTCCGGTTACTCTAATACCCATGGATCTTGCAGTACCTGCAACCATACTCATGGCTGATTCTAATGTAAAGCAATTCAAATCGACCATTTTATCTTCAGCGATTTTTTGTACCTGACTCCAGGATACAGCTGCTACCTTATCTCTATTTGGTTCTCCTGAACCTTTTTTAGCTTTGGATGCTGCCAAAAGTTGTACAGTTACAGGAGGTGTTTTAACTATAAAGTCAAAAGATTTGTCTTCATATACTGTAATGATAACTGGTAACACCTGCCCTTGTTTTTCTTGGGTACGGGCATTAAATTGTTTACAAAACTCCATAATGTTTACCCCGGCAGCACCTAATGCAGGTCCTACAGGTGGAGAAGGATTTGCTTGTCCTCCCTTCACTTGGAGTTTTACCATTTTAAAAATTTTCTTTGCCATTTTAATTTTTAGTTAAAAATGATTTATTTATATCTGTGGAAGCAGCCTATATTTTTTCTACTTGTGAAAAGCTAAGTTCGATAGGAGTTTTTCTTCCGAAAATTAGCACCATAACATCAAGCTTTCGTTTTTCTTCATTGATTTTTTCAATGGTTCCGTTAAAACCGTTGAAAGGACCATCAATAACCTTAACAGTTTCGCCAAACTCGAAAGGAATGTTTATAGTATCTTCGGATTCAGATAATTCATCCATTTTACCAAACATTCTACTTACCTCACTTCTTCTCATAGGAAGGGGATCACCTCCTTTAGTTGCACTAAGGAAACTGATTACTCCGGGAATGTTTTTTATGGTATGAGGAAGTTCTCCGATCAGATTGGCTTCTACCATTACATATCCGGGATAGTACACTTTTTCTTTCCGAATTTTTTTTCCATTTCGGATCTGTACTACTTTTTCCATAGGAACAACCACTTGTCCAAGATTATTTTTCAAATGTTCGGATCTTAAAACCTCATTTTCGATATACATCTTTACTTTAGTTTCTTGTCCACTAATAGTTTTAAGTACATACCATTTCATTTCACTCATCACTTCCTGGAATTTCTTAAGATTTTAATCCTATTAAAATTGAATAAATATTTTGGAGAGCTTTAGCAAAAACCCAATCCACCCCAAAACAGAAGGCAGATAAAATGATGGTTGCTATGGCAACAACGGTTGTTGAAGATTGCAAATCAGCCCATTTAGGCCACTCTACATGATCTTTAAACTCTACTATCGAACCTTTGAGATAGTTAATTAATCCGTTCATTTAGTTCCATTTTTTGCGCGGGCGGAAAGATTCGAACTCTCGACCTTTGGTTTTGGAGACCACTGCTCTACCAGCTGAGCTACACCCGCAAAAAAGAAAGACCTTAAAGATCTTTCTTATATAATTTAGATTTAATTAATCTATGATTTCAGTTACCTGTCCTGCTCCTACAGTTCTACCACCTTCACGGATAGCAAATCTTAAACCATTGTTTAATGCAATTGGTTGGTGTAGTTCAACAGTAATAGTTAAGTTATCACCAGGCATTACCATTTCAGTTCCCTGAGGTAAAGTAATGTTCCCTGTAACGTCTGTAGTTCTTACATAGAACTGTGGACGGTAGTTGTTATGGAATGGAGTGTGACGACCACCTTCTTCTTTAGTAAGGATATAAACCTCAGCTTTGAATTTTTTGTGTGGGGTAACAGATCCTGGTTTTGCGATAACCATACCTCTTCGGATATCGGTTTTCTCAATACCTCTTAATAATAGACCTACGTTATCTCCGGCTTCACCTCTGTCCAATATTTTTCTGAACATCTCAACTCCAGTTACGGTAGAAGTTAATTTTTCATCACCCATACCTACGATATCAACACCTTCTCCAGAGTTGATAACCCCAGCTTCGATGCGTCCTGTTGCTACAGTACCACGACCTGTGATAGAGAATACATCTTCGATAGGCATCAAGAATGGTTTATCTTGATCTCTAACTGGAAGTTCAATCCAAGTATCTACCGCAGCCATTAATTCTTCAACAGTTGCAACCCATTTTGGCTCACCGTTTAAAGCTCCTAATGCAGAACCTTGGATTACAGGAGTGTTATCTCCATCATATTCGTAAGTAGATAATAAGTCTCTTACTTCTATCTCTACTAGTTCCAATAACTCAGGGTCATCTACCATGTCTACTTTGTTCATGAAGACAACAATTCTAGGTACGTTTACCTGACGACATAAAAGGATGTGCTCTCTGGTTTGAGGCATAGGACCGTCAGTAGCAGCCACTACTAAGATAGCACCGTCCATTTGAGCAGCACCAGTAACCATGTTTTTTACATAGTCCGCGTGACCTGGACAGTCAACGTGTGCATAGTGACGGTTTTCAGTTTGATATTCTACGTGTGCTGTATTAATGGTAATCCCTCTTTCTTTTTCTTCCGGAGCGGCATCAATAGAAGAGAAATCTCTTTTTTCTGCTAATCCTTTTTCGGCTAATACTTTAGTGATAGCAGCAGTTAAAGTTGTTTTTCCGTGGTCTACGTGACCGATTGTACCTATATTAAGATGTGGTTTGGTACGCTGAAAAGTTTCTTTTGCCATAATAAATATGTTTGTTTTAATTTCCAAAAATGAGTGCAAATATACTCAATTATTTATAAATAACAATAACTTATAAAAAATATTTATCTATAAGTTTAGGTGGTTTAATAAAAAATTATTGAGTACGATTTTTAGGGCTATGTAGTAGGTATCGAGATAAGTAAAGATAAGAGCCAATGACGGGAATTGAACCCGTGACCTCGTCCTTACCAAGGAAGCGCTCTACCCCTGAGCTACATCGGCTAAAAAATTGAGCGGAAGACGAGGGTCGAACTCGCGACATTCAGCTTGGAA
>JAVBMH010000033.1:0-27185 GCA_031552575.1 Apibacter sp.
GAGATAAGTAAAGATAAGAGCCAATGACGGGAATTGAACCCGTGACCTCGTCCTTACCAAGGAAGCGCTCTACCCCTGAGCTACATCGGCTAAAAAATTGAGCGGAAGACGAGGGTCGAACTCGCGACATTCAGCTTGGAAGGCTGACGCTCTACCAACTGAGCTACTTCCGCTTATTTTGTACCTTTGTAATTCGAAAAGCAAAATTATAATAATTTTTTGAATTACAAAATTTTTATTTAATTTTTTTAGTGGGGAGAGGAGGATTCGAACCTCCGAAGGTTTCCCAACAGATTTACAGTCTGCCCCATTTGGCCACTCTGGTATCTCCCCTTTCTTAACGAGCCGGTAGAGGGATTCGAACCCACGACCCCGAGATTACAAATCACGTGCTCTGGCCAACTGAGCTATACCGGCAAAAATTAAATTCTATTTCAAAGAAACAATCCGTTAATCAATATTATTCTTTGTTTAACGGATTGCAAAGGTAGATAAAAAATTAATATCTCCAAATTTTCTGTATAAAAAAATCAGCTTTTTTTAGGATACTTTTTCTTTCTTTTTGATAATCATCTTTTTAAGTGCTTCACAGCCTAAATCTATGCTTTCTTCAAAAGAGGCAGAAGTCTTTTTGACGACCAAGTCGTCCCCGGGTACTTCCAATATGATTTCTGCGGTTTTATTTTCCTTATCAGTAGTATTTTCCAGCTTCATATAAACATTAGCTCCTACAATTTTATCATAAAATTGATCTAATTTAGATAGCTTTCTGTCTAAAAATTCCAACAATGTGTCTTGTGCATTAAAATTTACTGCTTGTGCCTTAATTTTCATTTCTCTTTGTTTTTAAGCCCAAAAGGATGGGATTGGTTAAACACTTTTTTTAAATCTTCAATATTACTGTGAGTATAGACCTGCGTTGCCGCTAAACTGCTATGCCCAAGTATTTCTTTAATGGAATTTAATTCCGCACCGTTGTGTAAAAGGTGACTTGCAAATGTATGACGCAACATATGCGGACTTTTTTTCTCTTTAGTTGTTACCGCACTAAGGTATCTATTTATTAGGTTATAAACAAATTTTTCTTCCAATATTTTACCTCTTTTGTCGGTAAAAAAATAAATGGAGGAATTTGTAACATTTTGGCTTTTAATTCTCAGATAGGTTTCAATTTTTTCTTTCAGATCATCTCCGATAGGGATTTGTCTTTCTTTATTCCTTTTCCCGATTATATTTAACGTTTTTTCGGATAAGTTAATTCTGGAGTTTTCCAGTTTAATCAATTCTATTCTCCTGATGCCTGTTTGGTAGAAAAAATCAAAAATTAAATGATTCCTTGTTTTTTCAAATTCACTGGAATCTTCTTCAATTTCATTTATTTGTGATTCTAATAGATCAATTTCTTCTTCTGTATAAGGTAGTAAAACCTTTTTTTTGAGTTTTAGATTTTGTAGGGTGGAAGTAGGATTAACTTCTAAAATTCCTGTTTTTAATAAAAACTTAAAAAAGCTTCTGATGGAAGAAATCTTTCTGTTGATTGTTTTTTCAGTAAAATTATTTTGGGAAAGATGAATTACAAAATTCCGTAATTGTTTTTTAGTGGTGTTTTCTATTTCTGCGAAACCTTCAGTTTCAAACAAAAATTTATTTAGATCATGTAAATCTTTCTCATAGCCTTGGATGGTGAGAGAAGAGTATTTTTTTTCTAATTTGAGATATTCTAGGAATTTTGATATCATAAAAAAAGCCTACTCTTCAAATTTAAGAAAAATTTCAAAGAGTAGACTCTTGTTTTTTTATGAAATTAGAATGTATATTAAGCTTCTTCTTTACTTGCCAATAATTGCTTGTAAACAGCTCTAATTACTTTCTGTCTTTTAGTTACGGAAGGCTTGGTAAATTGTTGTCTTTTTCTCAATTCCTTTACAACTCCAGTTTTATCATATTTTCTTTTATACTTTTTTAAAGCCTTGTCTATTGACTCTCCATCTTTTACAGGAATAATTAACATAATAACATCTCTTTTTTGTTCGTAATTATTTTTCAGGCTGCAAATATAGAAAGATAATTTACATCTGCAAAATTTATTTCATTAATCCATAACATATTTAAAGATAATAAGAAAAGGAAATTTCTATGATATGTTATTTAAAATATGGAGAGTGAAATAACAAATATCTCCCAAATAATAAATTTTATAGTAAATTTGGCGTTTATAATCAAAATATCTAAACGAAAAATTACCTATGAAATCTCAAGAAGATGTTTTAAAAAAAGTAGTGGCTCATGCAAAAGAATACGGATTTATATTTCCTTCAAGTGAAGTATATGATGGATTATCAGCTATTTATGATTACGGTCAAAACGGGGCAGAATTAAAAAATAACATAAAGCAATACTGGTGGAGAGCGATGGTGCAGCTGAATGAAAACATTGTAGGAATAGATTCCGCCATCTTCATGCATCCTACCATTTGGAAAGCATCCGGGCATGTGGATGCGTTCAATGATCCTTTAATAGATAACAAGGATAGTAAAAAAAGATTTCGGGCAGATGTTTTAGTAGAAGAATTTGCAGAAAAATTTGAAGATAAGGCAAAAAAAGAAATAGAAAAAGCAAGGAAGCGCTTTGGAGAAGCTTTTGATCAGAAACAATTTGAAACAACCAATCCTAAAGTGTTGGAATATAGAAAACAAAAGGCTGATATTTTACAAAGATTGGCAAAATCATTGGAAACCAATTTGGCTGATACAAAAGCACTGATAGAAGAACTGGAGATAGCAGATCCGGAAACAGGATCAAGAAACTGGACGGAAGTACGGCAATTTAATCTTATGTTCGGGACTAAATTAGGTTCAACCTCAGATTCTGCCACTGATTTATACCTTCGTCCGGAAACTGCACAAGGGATTTTTGTGAACTATCTGAATGTACAAAAAACCGGAAGAATGAAACTTCCTTTTGGGATTGCCCAGATAGGAAAAGCGTTTAGAAATGAGATTGTTGCGAGACAATTCATTTTCCGTATGCGGGAATTTGAACAAATGGAAATGCAATTTTTTGTTCCTCCGGGAACTGAACTTTCCCATTTTGAACAATGGAAGGAAAAACGGTTAAATTGGCATTTGGCACTAGGATTAGGAAAAGAAAACTACCGTTTTCATGATCACGAAAAATTAGCTCATTATGCCAATGCAGCCACTGATATTGAATTCAAATTTCCTTTTGGGTTTAAAGAACTGGAAGGAATTCATTCCCGAACCGATTTTGACCTTTCTGCTCATGAAAAATACTCAGGAAAAAAAATTCAGTATTTTGATCCTGAACAAAATAGAAATTATGTTCCCTATGTGGTAGAAACTTCCATAGGATTAGACCGGATGTTTTTAGCCTTGCTTTCCAATTGCTTGAGAGAAGAAGAACTCGAAGACGGAACATCCAGAGTAATATTGTCTTTGCCTCCAGCTTTTGCCCCAATTAAAGTAGCTGTATTCCCATTGGTGAAAAAAGACGGATTACCAGAATATGCGGAAAAGATTTTCAATAACTTAAAATATGATTTTAATGTAATGTATGAAGATAAAGATGCCATTGGAAAACGTTACAGAAGACAGGATGCTATTGGAACACCTTATTGTATAACTATAGATCATGATACGTTGAAAGATAACACAGTGACTATACGGGATAGAGATACTATGTCCCAAGAAAGAGTTTCGGTAGATTCATTATATAAAATCATTAATGATAAAACAAATATAAATTCGCTTCTCAAAAAATTATAAAAAAATTAATCAATATTAAGAATAAAAAGAAAGAGATTTTTTAAAAGAAAATCTCTTTTTTTATTGAAAATAGTTACATTTTCATGTTATATATTGCTCTTCTTTCCTCGTTTTTAACAGAAAAAGACATATGTGCATTTTCGGAAGCTATAATTATTATTCCTAGTAGAAACGAAAAGGTATTATCTTTACATTTTTAAAAAATATAACTTAATGAAAAGTAGTGTTATAAAGGGATTAGGATATTATGTACCTGAAAGTATCGTTACAAACAAAGATTTAGAATCCAGAATGGAAACAAGCCATGAATGGATTTTAGAACGGACAGGAATAGAGGAGAGAAGATTATTACCTAAAGGAACACAAAGTACCCACGATTTAGCACACCAGGCAGCGACAAGAGCATTGGAAAATGCCAAACTTACCGGAAAAGATATAGATTTCATCGTTTTTGCAACCTTGAGTCCGGATTATTATTTCCCTGGGAATGCTTTGTTATTACAGGAATCCTTAGGTTGTGACACAATAGGAGGTCTTGATGTCAGAAATCAGTGTTCCGGATTTATCTATGCATTGTCGGTTGCAGATAAATTCATACAAGCAGGAACCTATAAAAATATATTGGTAGTAGGAGCAGAAGTGCATTCTTTTGCTTTGGACATGACCACTCGCGGAAGGTCTGTTTCTGTAATTTTTGGAGATGGAGCAGGAGCTCTTGTTTTAAGTGCTTCAGATGAAAAAGGAAAAGGAATTCTTACCACAGATTTACATTCCGAAGGAAAATATGCAGAAGAACTAGCGATGAAATTTCCAGGAACTCGGTATGGCTGGGTGGATAAAATGTTGGATGAAGGATATGAACGTGATTTTGAAATGCTTTATCCAGTTATGAATGGAAACCATGTGTTCAAACATGCAGTAATTAGATTTGAAGAAACCATTCGGACTTCACTTAAAAATGCCGGATATGAGTTGAAAGATCTGGACTTATTGATACCACACCAGGCAAATCTTCGAATTTCACAATTTATAAAAAATCAATTACAATTGAGAGATAATCAGGTATTTAATAACATAAACAAATATGGAAATACCACAGCAGCATCCATACCTATTGCCCTATGCGAAGCGTTTCAGCAAAATAAGATTAAAGAAGGAGATTTGGTTTGCCTGGCTGCATTCGGAAGCGGATTTACCTGGGGAAGTGTTCTGATAAGATTCTAATCTTTTTCAATAATTTATTTTATTATGTAGATTTCTGTTTTCTGTATAGGAGAACAATTTTTTTTAAATCCGAAAAATAATAATATGACAGAATCTGTATTTCAATATAAAATTACAGCAGATGATTATTTAACCCATCAGCTTTTTAGTGCGTCCCAAAACAAAACAGTAAACCAGCAAAGAAGGAGAGGACTGATCCTCTGGACTTCTGCCTTTTTCATTTTATCTATGCTGTTTTACATACAGAATAATACCTATTTAGCTATATATTTTATCCTTTTTGGATTAGGATTTATATTTATTTATCCTCTTTATTCCCGCTGGATTTATAAAAGATTTTACAAACGAATGGTGTATAGAGGTTTTAAAGAATCCAATCTTGAAAATCTTTGGCTGAAAATAGGAAATGAGATTACCCTTTCCAATGGAAAAGAAGAAGGAAAGATTCCCGTTTCAAACATAGAAAAGATTCAGGAAATATCCACTCATGTTTTCCTCAAATTAAAAGAAGGAAAAAATATTATTATTCCCAAACAGAAAATGGAGAACCAGCAAGAACTTCTCGAAAAATTATCTTCTCTGTCGAAAGAATATGCTATTCCTTATGAAAAAATGTTGGAGTGGAAGTGGAAATAAAAATAAAAAGAGTTCATAGATTTTTACTTAGTTATTCGGTTATTTCTTTCATCCAGAATAAATTTTATACTAAAGAAGGATTATTTTAACCGATTTTTATATATTTGAAAACAAAGAATATAAAATAAAACCATGAATAATTTTGATATAATAGTCATTGGCTCAGGTCCAGGCGGGTATGTAGCAGCTATACGCTGCGCCCAGCTGGGATTTAAAACCGCAATAATAGAAAAATACTCCACTATGGGAGGAACCTGCCTGAATGTTGGATGTATTCCGTCCAAAGCCTTGTTGGATTCATCCGAACATTTCCACAATGCCTTACATAACTTTGAAAGTTTTGGAATAGAGATCAGTGCACCCAAAGTGAACTTGGAAAGAATGATCCAACGGAAGAATGAAGTAGTAGATCAAAACACCAAAGGAGTTAACTACCTGATGGACAAAAACAACATTACTGTTTTTCACGGATTGGGAACTTTCATTTCCAATACCAAAATAGCCGTAAAAAAAGAAGACGGAAGTAGTGAAGAAATAGAATCAAAATATTTTATCATAGCCACAGGTTCCAAACCGGTGAATTTACCTTTTGCACCAATAGATAAAGAACGAATTATTACTTCCACCGAAGCATTGAATCTGAAAGAAATACCTAAACACCTGATAGTAATCGGAGGAGGTGTAATCGGATTAGAGTTAGGTTCCGTATATAAAAGATTAGGAGCAGATGTAACTGTAGTCGAGTTTTTAGATCGGTTGATCCCAACAATGGATGGAGCTTTATCCAAAGAATTACAAAAGGTACTGAAAAAACAAGGAATGAAATTTTCCCTTTCCACCAAAGTTACAGATGTAGTTCGTCGGGGAGATAAAGTAACTGTTCAGGCAGTGGATAAAAACGGAGCAGAAGTTTCCTTTGAAGGAGATTATTGTTTGGTTGCTGTGGGAAGAAGACCTTACACCAACGGACTCGGACTGGAAAATGTAGGAGTGGAGGTGGACGAAAGAGGAAGAGTGAAAGTAAGCGACCATCTGCAAACCAATATCCCGAATATTTATGCCATCGGGGATGTAGTACGCGGAGCTATGCTTGCACACAAGGCAGAAGAAGAAGGAGTGTTGGTGGCTGAACAATTGGCCGGACAAAAACCACATATAGATTATAACCTGATTCCGGGAGTGGTATATACTTGGCCGGAAGTTGCCGGAGTAGGAAAGACCGAAGAACAATTGAAGGAGGAAGGAAGAAAGTATAAAACCGGACAATTTTCCATGCGGGCATTGGGAAGATCGAGAGCTAGTGGGGATGTGGACGGATTTGTAAAAATTCTTGCAGATGAAGCTACTGATGAAGTGTTGGGAATACACATTATTGCGGCACGTGCCGCAGATTTAATTGCTGATGCGGTTACCTTATTGGAATATCGCGCTTCAGCCGAAGATATTTCGAGAATGAGTCATGCGCACCCAACTTATGCTGAAGCTATTAAAGAAGCAGCATTAGATGCCACCGGAAAAAGAGCTATTCATTCTTAGAACAAAAATAGAATAGAGAATATAAAAAAACACTTTTCTAAACTTAGAAAAGTGTTTTTTTATTGGTGAAATTTCCAATATTTGATGTGAAGAAGTTGTAATCCCAGTTTTTAACTTGCCCTCTGAATCCATAGGGAGAAATCAAGAGAAGAAGTGGATAAAAGAAATCTTGTTTGAGCGTTAGCGAGTTTGATTTCTTTCACTTCGAAGTGAAGATTTCGAACCGAAAAAGGGATTCAAGGCTTGATTTTTTCTCCCTTTTGTATCAAGATAAAAGGGAAAGGAAAGCATTTAATAATCAGAATAAGTTGTATCGAACCCAGATTATTTTTCCCTTATTTGTTTTTATAATAATCGTATACTACTTTAGATATTTCGGCAATAATGGAAGCATTCGTTTTATCATCTTCCATAGAGTTCATAACAAAAACCGCAATAGAATATTGTTTTCCGTTGGGCAGATATACAAAACCAATATCATTATCAGCAACTTTCAGTCCTTCTTTACTTCGGAAAGAGCTTCCGGTTTTATGTCCTACTATTACCTCTTTTGGTAACAAAGCCTTAAGTTTATCCGGTCCGGTAGTGGTGTCAATCATTGCTTGGATTAAAAAATCCTTGAAATTTTTGGAGAAGAGATCTTTTTTAAGGAAAATTTCTAATAGTCGGGCAGCTTCCAAAGGCGTAGTCCAATTCAGGTATTGATTATTAAAATCAGTACTCATTTCTGCTTCAGTTGCTCCAATGGAAAAATCTTTGATTCCCAGTGTACGAATGTATAAATCGGTCATTTTAGTTCCGTTCATATAATGAAACAGTACATTGGAAGCATTGTTATCGCTTTTGGATATAATGTATTGAATTAATTCTCCAATAGATATACTGAAATTTCCCTCTGGATGGGTATCTCTCAACGGACTGTATGTATCTGTGCGTAGATCTGATTTCTTTATAAAGAAATTCGTTTCCAAAGGAAGAAGGTTTTTATTCAAATAATCCAGAAGAGTCAAAGCCTGATGGAATTTATAAACACTCATAGTAGGATATTGGTTCTGGTTATTAATAGTCAAAGTATCTTTTCCATCATAGATAATAGCAACTCCTATAGTGGCATTTTTATTTTTGATTATAGAATTAATTTCTTTCTCCAGTTTTTGTCCAAATGAAAAACCTGCAAAGAAAAGTGCAAAAAACAAAGAAAATAGTTTTATCATTTTGTTCGTATTTTAGATTAATAAATAGGTTTTAAAATGTAAAAAAAGTACTATTAAAAGTAAAAAGATAACTGTTAACTTTTAACAGAGATTCTTCATGCTGTTTCGCTCTGTTCAAGTCCTCTTATGCCTTACCCTTATGCCTATAATCTAAATTTGTAAATCTAAAAATCTTTCATCTTTTTTCTAACTTCTAATTTCGTACTTAAAGAAATTCTTCTATTTCATCAATGGGTAGAGTTTGTTGTTCTCCACTCTGAATATTTTTTACCGTAACAGTTTGGGATTCAATCTCGGTTTCTCCATAAAAAGCAACATATTGGATTTTACTTTTTTCCGTATAAGTAAATTGTTTCTGTAACTTGGCTTTATCAGGATACAGATCGCAGGAAATTCCTTTTTTTCGTAGTTTTTGAATTAGTTTTAAAGCTTCCAGACTTTCTTTTTCCCCGAAGTTAAAAAAAAGTATCTGTTTATTCTGTTGGGCAGATTCAGGAAAAAGATTCAGTTCTTCCATTACCAGATAAATCCGGTCCAGCCCGAAAGAAATTCCCACTCCAGAAATATCTTTCACCCCGAAAATCTCGGTCAGATTATCATAACGTCCGCCGCCACCAACAGAACCCAAAGCAATATTTTTGGCTTTTACTTCGTAAATTGTTCCCGTATAATAATCCAGTCCACGGGCTAAAGTCAGGTTAAACACCAATTCTGCAGATTGTAATCCTACTTCGGTAGCAGAATGGAAAATAAACTCCATTTCTTCAATTCCCTTTTGTCCGGTTTCTACATCCCTCAGTATTTCCTTAAGTTGTGCAATTTTTTCCTCAAAACTTCCGGAAAGTTCAATAATAGGAATCAGTTTTTGCAGGGAATTTTGGGAAATCCCCTTGGCAGACATTTCTTCCAGGATTTTATCCAAACCGATTTTGTCTAATTTGTCCAATGCTACCGTAAAGTCGATCAATTGGTTTTCAATTCCGGCATATTCCGCAATAGCTGCCAAAAGTTTACGATTGTTCAGATGAATTTCCACTGGAACATGCAGGTCAGTAAAAGCAGAATCATATAATAAAACAAAATTGACTTCATACCAAAGACTTTGAGAACCTACTACATCGGCATCGCATTGGTAAAATTCACGAAATCTTCCTTTTTGTGGACGGTCGGCTCTCCATACCGGTTGCATCTGGTATCGCTTATAGGGCATAGCCAGATTTCCATGATTCATCGCTACAAAGCGGGCAAAAGGAACAGTAAGGTCGTATCGTAAAGCCTTTTCAGAAATCAAAGGAGTAATGGATTTAGATTCCCATTGTTCCGGATTCGGATTCTTTTTTTTGGCTTCGGACAGGAAATCGCCACTATTCAGGATTTTAAAGATTAACCGATCTCCTTCTTCGCCATATTTTCCGGTCAGGGTTTCCAGATTTTCAAAAGAAGGAGTTTCCAAAGGCTGAAATCCGAACTTTTCAAAGTTGGACTGCAATTGGGAAATAATGTATCTTCTTTTTTGTAATTCCTGAGAAGTAAAATCTCGTGTTCCTTTGGGAATGCCTAATTTCATGGATTGTTTGTTATCTTATGTATATAAAGGCAAAGGTAAAGAATTGTTTTGAAAAATATAAAAAGTAAAATGTAAGAAGAAGTTAAAAGCTATTGGCCAATAGCTTTAAAAATTGTAAATCTAAAATCTGCAACCTAAAATCTTATGGAATATATTAAATTTACTAAATTCGCACAGAAATAAATTAAATACATGCATATTCCTGATATACCCAGTTATTACGCTCTTAAAGCTATCCACATTATTTTTATGGTAAGTTACTTCGCCGGAATCTTTTATTTGATCCGGTTGTTTGTTTATTATATAGACACAAAGGAAAAACCGGAACCGGAAGGGGAAATACTCCGGAAACAATATGTTTACATGATTTCCCGTTTGTGGGATATCATTACCATTCCGGCAGGAATTATTATGTTGATTACCGGGATTTTCATGATGATTAATACCAAGGGAGATATTACCTTTTATATATTGAGAGAACCTTGGTTTCATATTAAACTGGTTTTTGTAGCCGGATTGGGAGTATATCATTACTGGAGTTGGAGAAGTATAAAAAGAATAAAAAATGGAACGTTTGACACCACTTCCGTACGTTTGCGAATGATGAATGAAGTGGCCACTATTATTCTTTTTGCCGTGGTTTTCATTGTGATCTTCAAGCAATACTTCATGGGAATGTGGCTAAGTTTGTTGATCAGTTTCGTGGTTCTGGTTTTTGTTATTATGATGGTAGTGAAAGTTGTAAACAGAAAAAAGAAAAAATAATTCATGTTTTCCATTTTTAAAAAAGAACTCGGGTCTTATTTCGGCACATTAGGAGCTTACATTGTAGCCATAGCCTTTATAGTGATCTGTTCTTTATTCTTATGGTTTTTTGATAATGATTTTAATATCCTCAATATTGGTACAGCCTCATTAAACACTTTTTTTGTACTGGCTCCGTGGGTACTTATGTTCCTGATTCCTGCCCTGACAATGAAAAGCATAGCGGAAGAAGAACAAAACGGGACACTGATCTGGTTGTTTTCCCAGCCGGTATCTATTTTGTTCATAGTAACAGGAAAATATCTGGCAGTATTGGTATTGGTTCTGTTTTCCCTATTTTCTACAGGAATTTATGTATATACCGTTTACACGATAAGCATGCCGCAGGGAAATATAGATTTGGGAACGGTTTTTAGTGGATACTTAGGACTGTTGTTCCTGTCTATGGCATTTGTAGCTATCGGACTTTTTTCTTCCTCTTTAGTGAAAAATCAAGTGTTGGCATTTATTATAGGAGTATTTCTTTGCTTCTTTTGTTTTTTCGGATTTGAAAATCTGGCTTCCTATAATTTATTGGGAAATCTGGATTATGTCTTGCAGAAAATCGGGTTTTACCAGCATTACATCAGTTTCACCAAAGGGATTGTAGATACACGGGACTTAGGATATTTTCTCTTTGTTATTTTTCTTTTCCTGTTACTTTCCGTTCAACTCATTAATAGAAAGAAATGATGGCATTTATAAAGAAGAATATCGGATTGTTGATTTGTTTTTTATTGGGATTATTTCTGGCAAGTGGAATAGTGTATGACCGATTGGATCTGACTTCTGATAAAAGATATACTCTGACCGATACCACCCGGGAAATATTGAAAAAGGTGAATGAATCTATGGAGATTGATGTATATCTGGACGGAGATTTCCCTGCCGATTTCAAGCAGTTGCAATCGGAAACGTTGAGTTTACTGGATGAAATCAAACGTCTTAATTCCAATATTACCTATAAATTAGTTGATCCTGTAAAGGAAAAAATATCGCGTGACACATTGGAAGCAATGGGAATGCAACCTTCTGCCTTACGAGTGGAAAAAGACGGAGTATCTACTCAGATAATCCTCTTTCCTTATGCTACCATAAAATATAAAGGATACGGACATACGGTTCCGTTAGTGGTGGAACAGGCAGGAATTTCGTCCGATGAACAAATGACTAAATCCATTGAAAGTCTGGAATATGGTTTTATGAATGCCATTGACAAACTTTCCAGTGAACATATGAAATCCGTAGGAATTCTGGTTACCCAAAAGGAACTGAATAAACTGGAAATGTACAGTTTTGCCAACCGGATCATTCAGAATTATAATTTCGGGCCGATATTTCCTAAAGACAGTCAGTCGTTGAAAATTCAGGATTTATCAGTCATGAAACGGTTTGATGTCATTGTAATAGCCAAACCGCGAAAGACATTTACTGAAGAGGAAAAAATGACGATCGACCAGTATATTATGAATGGAGGGAAAACCTTGTGGGCGATCGATCAGGTAAATGCGGAAATGGATACTTTATTAAAATCCAATAAAATACTGGCTTATCCGTATGATTTGAATTTAACAGATATGTTATTTTCTTATGGAGTGCGGATCAATCCGGCAGTACTCAAAGACTTGCAAAATCCGGCTTACATTAATTTACAGGTAGGAGCCGTTCAGGGAAATGCGCAAAATGCCAGGGTTCCCTGGGTATATTTTCCGCTCGGATTGTCACTGAATAATCATTCCATAACCAAAAATATCAATCCGGTACGGTTTGAATTTCCTTCTCCGATAGATACCTTGAACACTCTTGGAGTAAAGAAAACTATTTTATATCAGACTTCACCTTACACGGATGTACAGGGAATTCCTGCCTATATTTCACTGGAAGAAGCAAAAATATCAAATAAGGATAGTATAAATCTGGGAGCTTATAATAAAGGCCCGAAAATAATGGCTGTATTGCTGGAAGGTAAATTTTTCTCTGCTTATGCAGACCGGATAGAATCTTCTACTGTTAAGGGTTTTGTGAAGCAATCCAAACCTACCAAAATGATTGTTATTTCCGATGGTGATGTGGCCAGAAATCAGGTGGTGAAAGGACAACCGTTACCTTTGGGACTGGATTATTCCACAGGGATTACTTATGGAAATGAAGAATTTTTAATGAATGCTTTGGATTACCTGATGGATGATAGCGGGTTGATGTCGTTGCGAAA
Organism: Apibacter sp.; assembly: GCA_031552575.1. GTDB lineage: Bacteria > Bacteroidota > Bacteroidia > Flavobacteriales > Weeksellaceae > Apibacter. The sequence goes on from JAVBMH010000033.1 coordinate 12,979, forward strand.
CCGTACCGTTCAGATGAGGTTGCTGGATAAACAAACTTTGGTGATGGAAAGATCGTATTGGCAATGGTTTAATTTATTGTTGCCGATTGGTTTTATTGGTTTAGTAGGAGCAGGATTTATATTCTGGCGAAAAAAGAAATTCAGTTAAAACGTATGGCAACTTTGTATTTACTTCCTGCCTATTTAGGAGAAACTTCACCTAAAGATATTTTTTCCCAACAAGAAACGGATTTATTGAAAGAATTAAAATTCTTTGTGGCTGAGAATGAAAAAACAGCAAGAAGATTTATAAAATTCCTTTGTCCGGAAGTAACACAAAGCGAACTTTCCTTTTCTATATTGGATAAACGAACAGCAGAGCAGGGGATAGAGGAAATAGCGCAACCGTTAAAAGAAGGAAAAGATATAGGATTGATTTCGGAAGCAGGATTACCTTGTATTGCTGATCCGGGAAATTTATTAGTAGTCTGGTGTCATAGGAATAATGTGAAAGTAGTTCCGATCAATGGGCCTTCATCCATTATTCTCGCTTTGATAGCGAGTGGGCTGAACGGGCAGCATTTTACTTTTAACGGGTATCTTCCTATCGATTCTGCACAAAGAAAAAAAGTAATTCAAAACCTGGAATCTGTTAGTCGGTCTGATAAATCTGCACAAATATTCATGGAAACTCCTTACCGGAATCAGGCTTTGTTTGATGATCTGCTAAAATATTTACATCCTTCCACTCAATTGTGTGTAGCTACTCATATTACTCTTCCGGATGAAGCTATACGGACTTTTTCTGTTAAGGATTGGAAGGGAAAAAAGCCCGATTTTCATAAGAAACCAACTATTTTTATTGTTCAAGTGTAAAAAGATTGAGTACACTTTATCTGTTTAGTTTCTTTTAAACAGGGGAATATAAGAAATGTACTATTTACACTATAAAATAATTTGATTGCTAAAATGCAATAAAGAGCAATAATTGGCTCTATCTTTGCAATAGAGTAAAAAGAGTTATTTAAATAGTTATTATTAAAATAATCTTTTTAGATTATTACACGCAAGTGTAATTTCTTTCTCATTTTTTTGTGGTTTTAGTTTGAGGTCGCATTTGCGGCCTTTTTTATTTTTTACTATTTTCCAAAGCAAATCCTATGAATTTCTTGGTTAACAGATGGGTGACTTCTGTTTTAAAAGTAGTTTTCCTGATCTTAGTTACAGGAATTATTCCTTTTTCATCACTTAAAATAAATAATTCCGTTGCAGACTGAGTTTGAAAAGGAGAAAGAGGTTCTTCCCTGTAAATATAATCCGTTTTTTCTCTCAGGAACCGGATGAAATTTTTCTTAAGCACAGAAATAAAAGCTCCTTCTTCCGTAGAGTTGGAATAGATAACATTTTCATGAATTAGAAAAATGTTTCCTGAAATGGCACGGGCAATTCTTTTTTCATGATTAAGGAGAATCAGTTCCTGTAGATTGTTTTCTTTTGCATACTGTTCTGCAACCGGATTAATAGGATTAAATATGGATATGGTAGAAAGCAGAGTAGGGAAAACAGATATTTCTTTGTAAACATCTATTTCATTTTCAGTAGAAGAGAAAAAATCCTGATAAGGTAAAAATTCAATAATAAAGGAAGGTTCCTCAGAAATATCCCTGAAAACAGTGATTTTTATTCTTCCCTGAGAAAGGGAAAGTTCTTCAGCTAACAGTTTAATCTGTTTTTCAAACAATTCAGGAGTATAAGAAAGAGGAATGGAAATCCTCATCTTTCTCATGGAAGCCATTAACTGGAAATAAACATCTTCCCAAAAGAGAAGCTCACTTTGAAAATACCAACAAAAAGCATTTACAAAATCACCTGAGAAATAGTTTTTTTTAGTGTAATCTATAAATAACTTTTCTTCTTCTATACTTTTTTGATTGAAGATAATTTTCATAATAAAAGTATTAAAAAAGCAATTGTTTTTTGTGTAAAAGGAAAAGACTTTATTGTTTAAGAGCCTATAATTTTCTTTAAATCATCAATTAAATTGGACCAATATAATTTGGAATGTTCCAGATCTTCCTCTTCAGTAAAATCAGTAATAACCAGGGCAACATCATTGGTTACTTCATCTACATGAATGGCCAGTTCCCAGAAATATTTGGTTCCTTCGTCTTCTTCCCAACGGAAACGAACAAAGGATTCTTCTTTATATCGGATTAGATTTGCAACTTCTTCCTGGTCTCCCCAAACAAAAGTAAACTCATCTCCCCGTTCAATTACATCATCTGCCAACCATTCGCTCATTCCCGAAGATGTCCCTATATATTCAAATAAAAGGGTGGTTGAACATTTCATATCAAATTCTAACTGGTACTTTACCTTATTCATGCTCATAATAATTTAAGGTCGCAATATATAAATTTGTTCTATATTTAAAAAATATAATAAAATATTATATACTATTTTTTTTGGGGTTATATTTTTGATTATGAATGATTTGCAAAAAATATCTAAAAAATACTAATAAAAATCATATATATTAATAATAATGTGAGGCAAATTAAATTTATTTTGTAATAATAAGGATGAAAATCATATTATTTTCTAATTATATGATGTGAGAGTTTGAAATAATATTGTAAATTTGCTTGAATATTTAAACCAAAATTCTATTGAATAAAGTTCTACTCTATAATAATACGTTAGAGTATGATAAAGAGAACCGATTGCGAGTTAGTTTGTGCTTATATAAATGGAAAGGAAAGCGCACTGGAAGTGTTATTGAATAGGCATAAGACAAGGGTTTATAATTATATAAACAGGAAAGTCAATAATCCTGAACTGGCAGAAGATTTATTCCAGGATGTTTTTATAAAAGTAATCTTAACTTTAAAGGAAGGAAAGTATAATGAGGAAGGAAAATTCTTGCCTTGGGTACTTAGAATTTCCCATAACCTGATTATTGACCATTTCAGGCTTGCTAATAAAATAAAAGTAATTAATGAATCAAGTGGACAAAATGAGGACTATAATGTTTTTGATTTTGTAAAGATATCGGAATTATCAATTGAAGATATAATGGTCAACGAACAAGTAAACTTTGATCTTAGAAAATTGATAGAGACTCTTCCTAATGACCAGAAAGAAGTTTTGGAATTACGTTTTTTTAAAGGCTTGAGCTTTAAGGAGATTGCAGAAGAAACAAATGTAGGTATTAATACCGCATTAGGGAGAATGCGTTATGCGATTATTAATTTAAGAAAGTTGATAGAAACTAAAAGTATCGTATTTTCTTAGTAAGGATACAATAAAAACAAGCAAGATATCGTTAAGTAAGTATAACCGCTTATTAAAATGATATCCGAATGAACAAAAATTCTACTAGTTTTCCAAGAAGGGAATTGGGTCCTTCAGATTATACTATAAAATTTTTATTAGATTTTTCTAAAAGTATAAGGCTATTGGAACTAAAAAAATTTCAAAGAACAATAATACACTGTAATTAATTACAGTGTATTTTTTATTTTAAAAATGTCTTACTTATTGAATTATTCATCAGAGTCGTCATCGTCGTTCTTTTTAAAAAATAATTTGAACAGAACAGGTCCGGTAGTTACCAGAACCATAATTAAAACAATAGTTTCAATATGTTTTTTTAGATCAAAATTAAACTCATCCAAGAATATTCTGTAAAGGTAATGACCAGCAAATATTAAAGAAAATGACCAGGCAACGGAGCCGATTATGTTATAAAGCAAATATTTACCTTTGTTCATTTGTACAATACCTGCAATGATAGGAGCAAAAGTTCTTAATATGGGAAGAAATCGTGCCAGAATGATGGCGCCACCTCCGTGTTTATCATAAAAATCTTTGGCTTGGAACAAGTATTTCTTTTTGAATAATAAAGTATCTTTTTTGTTGTATAAGTAGGGACCGCTTTTTTTTCCAAATATATATCCAACCTCATTTCCGATAATTCCGGCAATAGAAACTAAGGAAGCTAGTAAGAAAACATTTAAAAAATCAGAATCAATAGTTATTATTTCCTGAACCAATTCCCGACTGTATATTCCTGAAAGGAATAAAAGACTGTCTCCCGGAAGAAAAAAACCAGCAAAAAGACCTGTTTCGGCAAAAACGATAAATAAAACCAAGTAAATTCCACCTAACTTTATATAAAACTCCGGATTAACTAATTGTCCCCAGCTAAAATCGTCCATTAGTATTCAAATTGAGATTAAAATATTTATACTACAAAGGTATTAATAATAAGAGTAAGTTTTTGTTGTTCAGTATTGGTTTACTGTTAAAATATTTATAATTTTTTCAGTTTATTGGAAAAACAGATTCAAGGTATAAAAAGATGAAAAAATGATTTATCCGAAAAAGTAATAAGTGATGAAAATAGCAGCGATAACACCTAATAATTCAGTTAGTAATCCGGCAGAAATAGAATAACGAATCCGTTTAATTCCAACACTTCCGAAATACAGCGCAATGATGTAAAAAGTGGTGTCAGCACTTCCCTGGAAAACACAAGCTAGCCTTCCGGAAAAAGAGTCAGCACCATAATTTTGCATAGTTTCAATCATTAGCGCCCTGCTTCCGCTTCCGCTTAACGGTTTCATCAGAGCGGTAGGAAGAGCAGGAATAAAGTTGGTATTTATATGAAGTGAATTGAAAATCCAAGCTATTCCGGCAAGAATATAATCCATAATTCCGCTGTTTCTTAACAAACTAATGGCTGCCAGCATAGCGATTAAATAGGGAATAATTTTCACAGCAACTTCAAAACCATCTTTAGCGCCATCAATAAAACTATCGAATACATTCACTTTTTTTATGAAAGCTCCCGAAATAAAGACAGTAGGAATTAACAGAAGAAGCACATTGCTCATTACGCGGGAAGTAGTTCCCCGTTCAAAATTGACAAATTCCTGATTGGTCTTATGGATTAATTCTGGAGTTACTTTTTCCGTGTCCGGTTTTATTTCCTTTTGAAAAGATTCCGGATATAGTTTTTTAAAGTTTTCCAGGGAAATGGTTTCCGTGTTTATAGTTTGCGGAGTTATTTTGGAAACATATTCTTGCGCATATTCCGCATGGGAAACGGCTGAATTTTTTATGTAAAATGAAAGTCCGAAAATAAATAAAATGGATATTCCTAAACCGATCAGAATATTCGGACTGAATAAATTGAGGCGTTGTTTTATTCCTACAATAATAATTCCGAACAAAGTAGTACAGAAAGTTCCTACAATACAGGGAATGAAAATATCAGTAGGATCCTGTGCTCCGTTCAGATATCTGTAAAGCATGATGGAAGTCGGAATTAAGGTTAGTCCGGATGTGTGCAGAACCAAAAACATGATCTGGGCATCGGTAGCTGTGTCTTTTTTAGGATTCAAAGTCTGAAGACTGTCCATCGCTTTTAACCCCAAAGGAGTTGCAGCATTATCCAATCCTAACAAATTAGCACTAAAGTTCATCATCATATTTCCGATAGCCGGATGGTCTTTGGGAACAGAAGGAAATAATTTACTAAAAAAAGGGCTCACCAACCTGGATAAAAAACGAATGGCTCCAGCATTTTCTCCTATTTTCATGATTCCCAGCCAGAAAGTCATCATTCCTGCTAACGGCAGGGCTATATCCATAACCGCAATTTTGGTTGTGTCAAATAGGCCGTCAACCATTTGCTTAAATACTACCGTGTCTCCTAAAAATATAAGTTTTATCAATCCTACAATAAACGATAAGATAACAAAGGCAATCCATATATAATTAAGAGTCATAAAAAAGAAAAATTGAATAATTAAACAGGTAGTAAAAATAAGAAAAGCTAACTTTTCATTAGCTTTTCTTCTGGTTATTTTTTAGTTGTTTTTCTTGGTCATTAGTAGATCCACTACACTGGAAAGGGTATTTTTCAGATCCTTTCGGTGTGAGATTATATCTACGAACCCTTTTTCCAACAGGAATTCAGCAGACTGGAATCCTTCTGGTAAATCTTTTCCGATAGTTTCCCTGATTACCCGTGGTCCTGCAAAACCAATTAACGCTCCGGGTTCAGCTATGATAATATCACCAGTGGAACCGTAAGAAGCCGTGATACCTCCGAAAGAAGGGTCGGTTAAAACAGAAATATAAGGTAACCCTGCTACTCCCAATTGGGCAAGTTTGGATTCTATTTTCGCTAATTGCATCAGGGAAATACCTGCTTCCTGCATTCGGGCACCTCCGGACTGACAAATAATCACATATGGTAGTTTATGTTTAATACAGTAATCAATCGCTCTCCGGATTTTTTCCCCAACTACGGAACCTAACGATCCTCCTACAAAACTAAAATCCATGCAGGAAATGTATATATCTACACCATTTACTTTACCAACAGCATTTCTGATGGCATCGGTAAGTTTGGTTTTTGCTTTGGCTTCTTTTAATCTGTCTTTGTAAGGTTTAGTATCAACAAACTGAAGAGGATCTTTACTTTCCACTTTTTCATCAAATTCCGTGAATTTTCCATCATCAAACAGAATTTCATAGTATTCCCTGCTGCCGATTCTTACATGGAAATCATCTTCAGGGCTCACATAAAAGTTAGCCTTTAGTTGATCTGTTTCTATTATTTTTCCGGAAGGAGTTTTATACCATAGTCCTTTTGGAACATCCATCTTTTCACTGAACTCAGTGTTGATGTTTTTTTTGCTTCTAGTAAACCATCCCATAAATTTGTAGTTTAGATTTAGGTTGTAAATATAGGAAAAAATTAAATAATCTTAAGTTTTAGTTGAAAAATCGAAATATCAAATTATTGTTTATATATGGAATCAATAGTAACCTTATCCTTACATTTGGTAAACTTAACTTTCAGGTTGTTGTAATATAAGAGATAATCCGGGCAAGGCACTGCTTGTGCATGACTTTGCTCGAAATTAATTTTCCCTTTTACTAAAACCGTATCTGTTATGTAGGCTTCGGAAATATTTTTTTCTTTCAGGTAATCCAGACTGTGAAGGGAAAACTGTAAAGGTTTGGTTTTTATTTCTGCCAGAACTCTGTCATTAGGCAGATATGACCATGAGAATAATTTTTTTCCGAATATGAGTATGATGAATATTAAACTGATAGAAAATCCTACTAAATATAATTTAAGGCGTTTGGCGAAATTCATAGAGTGAGCTAGATAATTAAAAGATTAATGTCCTGGTAAGGTAATGAATACCAGCTGGCAATTTGTTGATTGGTAATTCTTCCTTTATACATATAGATTCCTTTGCAAATTCCGCGGTTTTTTGTAAACATGGCTTCAAATCCTCCCTGATTGATAAGATCCAGAAAGTAACTTAAAAAGAAGTTGCTCAGTGCCTTTGATGCAGTTCGTGCAACCCTGGAAGTTATGTTGGGAAGACAGTAATGAAGAACCTCATGTTTTATAATAGGTTTATTAAGATCGGTTGTTATTTCAGAAGTTTCAAAAATTCCACCATTATCAATACTTATATCTATAATGATAGATCCGGGTTTCATTCTTTTTACCATAGATTCCGTTACCATTATAGGAGAACGCATTTCACCGCGCAGGCAACCGATAACAACATCGCACCGGATCAGAGCCTTGCTTAGTTCTTTAGGATCTATGGTGGACGTATATACTCTTCTTCCCAGTAATTCCTGAAAACGCCGTAAACGGGTAAGGGAATTGTCGAATACTTTAACGGTTGCACCCAGTCCTAAAGCTGACCGGGCAGCATTTTCTCCTACATTTCCGGCCCCAATGATTACAACATTGGTAGGACGGACTCCTGTCACTCCGCCCATGAGTAAGCCGTTTCCTCCGTGTGCTGAAGATAACAACTCTGCCGCTACCAAAATAGCATAAGTTCCCGCAATTTCTCCGATTAAACGTACAATAGAAAGCACATTATGCCGGTCCCGGATGTGTTCAAAGCCAAGAGCAGTTATTTTTTTTGAAGAAAGTTTTTCAAAATATTCCTTGCATTGTGTATTGATCTGTACAGCAGAAATTAAATAAGAATTAGGCTGCATCCATTCAATCTGTTCAATAGTAGGAGGTTCTATTTTTAAGATAATAGGTTGTGCCAATACTTCCATAGGATCATACGAAACTTTTGCCCCGGCTTCAGAATATAAAGAGTCACTGTAATGGGCTCCCAATCCTGCTCCGCTTTCTATGGTGATTTCTATTCCGTTTGCTGTAAGTACGGAAACCGCATCAGGAGTAAGGGCAATCCTGTTTTCCTGAGGCTGTGCTTCTTTAGGGATCCCGATGCTGATCTGCCCTCCTTTTTTTACTACTTCAATTCGTTCTTCCTGAGGAATAAGTTCCTCTTCAGAAAAAGGTGTGAAAATACCCATATCTTACTTAAACGTTATATATCTGGTTTGGTCTTTCAAATTTAGTAAAATTTCGTGATGTTCAGGTAATTCTGTTTCTGATATTTCTGGCCATTCTATAAAACAATAATTTCCGGAATCAATGTATTCGTTAAATCCAATGTTTAAAAGTTCTTCCTTATCGTTGATTCTGTACAGATCGAAATGATAGACCTTTCCGGAAGGGATCAAATATTCATTGACAATGGAAAAGGTAGGACTGGTTACATCATCATTACTGTCAAGGATTTTACAAAATTCTTTAACTAAAGTAGTTTTCCCAGCTCCTAAATTTCCGGTTAGGGTGAAAATCTTATATTTTGAATGATGAATAATTTCCTGTGCTACTTTTTCCAGATCATTAAAAGATTGAACGGTAAATTCCATAAATTATACTCTTGTATTTACTATATTAATCAGAGAAAACCTAAACTTTTGTAATATAAAGGTTAGAATACAAAAATAAGTAAAAAAATATTTTTTACATTTGTTGTTTAGAATCTTTCAAAAAAAGAAAATAAATATGAAGCTAAATTATAAATCACTTTCAGGATTTATAGGTGCAGGATATTTTATAATAGGGATCTTAATTATAGTATATAATAAGTTTATTATAACTTTGGAGCCCAAATGGGCCAGAATATTAGGAGGATTATTTATTGTTTATGGAGCATTCAGGGTCTATAGAGCAATAAAATACATAAGAGAAAATGAGTAAAAAGATAATTATCTGCATACTACTGGTTGTCAGTTGGAGTTTATTTTCCTGTCAGGACGATATAAAAAAGAAAGAAGCATATAGAAAGGGAAATCTGACTATAGGTATAGATCCTTCTTTTCTAAATCTGGCAAAAGCATTAACAGATGTTTTTCAGTCTTCCTATCCTGATGCTAAAATACAATTCAAAACAGAAGTGGAGGATCTGGTAATTGCTGATTTTGTTAATGGAAAAATAACCATGGCAATGGTAGGAAGGGATTTGACGGAAGAAGAAGGAAAAATTTTATTTAACAGGACAAGGATAAAATATATACCTTCTCAGATTGCCTGCGATGCTACAGTTTTTATAACAGCTATAGATAGTGAAATTAACGAGGTTTCTATTTCTGATATTAAATCCGGGATACATGCAGCAGACAATAAATTCATTTTTGATGGTGGAAACACCAGCAATTTTAATAATGTAATAAAAAAAACAGAGCTGACTTTAGATAAAAATCAAAAAATAGTATCATTAACAAATGCTGAGGCAGTAATTGATTTTGTCAGCAAAAATAAATCGCAGATAGGAATTATAGGATTTGATATTTTGAGTGATGAAGATGACCCTAAAGTGAAAGAATTGTTGACCAGGATTAAGATCATACCGGTAATTTTAGATAAGAATGAAAAGGTAGAGCCTACTGTACCTAATTTAAGAACTGGAAAGTATCCGTTCACTAAACGAATATATTTACTAAATGCAGAGAGTGGGTTCCTTATAGGAAGCAGTTTTGCACGTTTTACAGGATCACAAAGAGGCCAATTGATTGTAGCCAAAGCAGGATTGCAGCCTTATTATTTATATCCGAGAAATGTGGAAATTACTAAATGACATAAAGAATTAGAGTGTTAAACAAAAGTTATAAAAAATATAAAAATAAAATAAATTGCCTGATGGACAGTTAGTAATTCTGTACGATGGCATATGTTTTGAAGAAGAAAAATTAAAATAAAACTAAAAAATGTACAAAATGAACTTTATAACCAAACAAATGGGAGCAACATTTGCTGTTTCGGCATTAATGGTGGTAGGAGTAATGAATGCTCAAAATGTTCAACAGGGATTAGATTATTTGAATAACGATCAGTTTGATAAAGCAAAAGGAGTTTTTGAAAATCTGGTATCCCAGTCTCCAACAGCAGATAATTATTATTATTTAGGATATTATTATTTAAAGTCAGAAACGCCGAATGCAGATCTTGCCGCCCAGAACTTCAACAAAGGATTGGCTGCTGATCCTAAGTCAGGATTAAATAAAGTAGGATTAGCTGCAGTGAAACTACTTCAGGGGAATAAATCTCTGGCTAATACAGAATTTGAAGCAGCTGCAACAGGAACTAAATATAAAAATGCAGATGTACTTTATCAGATCGCAAATGCATACATACTTTTCACATCCAAGCCGGAAAATATGGATCCTGATAAAAGTATAGAATATTCCCAAAAGTTGCTGGAACTGGTAAAAAACAAAGACAAAGCAGATTATTATATAACATTGGGAAATGCCTATTATGAGAAATTGGATCCTGGAAAGGCTATGAATAATTATTCTAAGGCATTGGAAATAGCTGATAATAATACTACCAAAGCAAGAATACATGCATTGATGGCAAACATTTGGGGAAGAAGCAACAATGACAATCCAGCGAATGAAAACTTTAAAAAAGCGATAGCCGCTGATCCTAATTATACACAAACGTATAAAATCATGGCAGATTATAATATCAGGAAGATGGATTATAGTCAGGCTTCTGTCAATCTTCAGAAATATATGGAATTGACGGGAAATAATTCATCTGAATCTCAATTTTATCTGGCTCAGATAAGTTATTTTGCCAAAGATTATGACAAGACATTGGATATATTAAATAAATCATGGGATTCCATTTCCAATCCATTGAAATACAAAATAAAAGCATTGGCATTAATGGAGAAATCCGACTTTACCGGAGCATACAGTAATATGAATCAGTATTTACAAAATATACCGGAAGCCAAAAAAGAAGGTTCAGATTATGGAGTGTTGGGGAAAATACAATCTTCCTTGGCAAGTACAGCAACCGGGGAGGATAAAATCAAGTGGACTCAGGAAGCGGTAGCAAATCTGAGTCAGGCTCAAGCAAAAGGAGATAAAGCATATGATTATCAAGCTTTGTTGTCAGCACTAATGCCGACAAGTCCTACAGGAGGAACAACCTCTGCTGTAACTAATCCGAAAATAGAAGCATTGAAAAAAGCAGTAACATCAGATCCTAATGACACCAAATCCTGGTATGATTTGGCTACAGAGCAATATACTGCTAAGGATTACTTGGGTTCTGTTGCTTCATGGGATAAGTTAATACAACTGATTCCAACTTGGGAAACAGCTTATGCAGGTAAAGGACTTGCTTTGTATGCATATGATACCAATGATGCAAGTGGATCAGCAGCGCAATCTTATCAAAAATATATTGATATGGTGGCCCCGAAAAGTCAGTATTCAGATACTGAGAAAGCATATTTGGAAATAGCCTATACCTTTTTTGCTTATAAATATTTCCATGCAAAAGATACTGAGAAAACACAAGAATATATAAAAAAGACACTTGCGATAGATCCTCAAAATGCAGATATACAGAACTTACAAAAGTTGATGATGAAGTAAATACAAATATTCTAATAAATACTTAAATCCCTCTCTAATAATTTAGAGAGGGATTTTTGTTTATTCTTAATAATTTATCAAATTAAAGTTGAATAATTTTTTCAAAACTTTCTTCGGGAAGGTTCCAAGAACAAGAGGTAGCTTTTTCATTCAAATAAGCTATTTTTTTATTTTCTACGTCAAATAATCTTACTCCTTTTAAAGAGGTTTGCGGAGTATGATAGATATGTAGACTAACAGATACTTCTGTGGAATTGTTAACTACAGAATGAATTCCTCCCAAATCTTCAGGAAATATAGCACCTTCAGAAGCAGTTCCTTCTCCTTCATATTTAATAAAGTTTCCGTCTTCCACATAGCTTATTTCTGTAAGGTTTCCTTTTAATACCTTAATAAGTCCGTCATAATTCAGATGATCATGGATAGCAGCTTTGTTATTTACTCCCCAAAGCATTAAAATAGCACAGCAACTATCTTTATAAATAGGAATTCTTACATATGTTTTTTCAGGGACATTAGTTCCGCTGATATCGAAAGCTGCATCATAATCTTCAAAGTCAAATTTGAATAGTTCGGCAGCTACTTCCTGGTAATCACATTTTTTTGATTTTAGATTTTCAATAGTATCAAGTAATACTTTACTTTTATTTTTTTCTATTGTTGCCATATTTTAATATTTTTTAGGACAAATATAATGAAATATGTTAATACAAAACATTTAATTCCTATAGATTTAGTAGATAATAATTTAAACATATAATAGAAATACCTATTTTCATAATCGTACATATTCTTTCTTTATTATTTTCTATGCATTTATAACATATGGGTAGCTTCAGAAGTTCAACTGTTTACCCAAAAAGAGAAAGGCTACTTCACTTCTTCAAAATCACCGATTTTCCACGTTTTGTCGATAATCGGTTTTTCTACTCCGTAGAAACGCAGGATGATTTCCGTATTTACACCGTCTTTCGTTGGTATCCAATTGGTTTCTTTTCCTGCGGGAGCTTTGGGTGCAAGATACAGATCGACTGAACCATCGGTATTCTTTGCCAAATCCGTCAACAACGAAGAGCGGTTGGATGTTGCAACGTCTCGGATAAGTCCGTGCGTACTGCGATCGTAGGCCGTCACTGACCAGTATTGCGATACGGGAACGTTAGCGGGAACAGTTAGCTTATACGTTTTTGATCCATCCAACGGATTCCCGCTTTTATCGAGTGTGGCGAATATGTATAACTGGTGTTGACCAACACCGGTTCGTTTCAGGCTGCTGAACCCCCAATAGTAGTTCACTCCGCGTTGATCAACCGGATAGCTGTTTTCGGTGGTAAAACCGTTACCCCAAGATTGGAACAGCTCGGGGCTGGCGGGCAAGAACCATTGCGTTCCCTCGTAGTAACGGGGAAAAGATTCATACTGTATATCAATCCATTGGTGGGCATCGGACAAAGCCGTCAGCAACTTCTTTTCAACTTCTGCCGAAGGGGCAAACGGTTTTCCTTTTTCTATGCCAATAGTTTTGATTTCATCGATCATCACACGGTCACGCGCTATCCATTGTTCAGCTTGCACAATACGGTCGAGCGAACGGTAAAATTCCATGTCATAAGGAATATTAGCATCGAAAATTTCGTTGGTCACATCCACAAAAACGGCTTGATTGTTTGGTGAGACTAACGGATAGAGTTTTATCTTCTTGGCATATTCCACAGCCTTTGTCACATCGGCTTCGCTGTTCGTAGTAGGCATAGAACGTAGCAATGCGTAGCCTTTGTAATTATCCGAAGGCAGAACGATGTATCCCGAAGGGATTTTTTCTTTATATCCCGGCGGCAGGATGAGGTATTTGCCGCCTTTACCGGCATCGACCCCGGCAGGGCCTACATCTTCCAATGCTTTTTGCCAGCAGTCCATGATAGAACCTACGATGGTTCCTCCAGTAGCTGCGGGAATTTCAAGCACCACAGGGCCTGTTTCCTTCGTATTGAAGAAAGGCAGGACGTAAATGGCATCGGTATTTGGCGTCAGCAGCTGGTTTTTCCAGTCAGACGGGCGCGACCAATGCACCAGCTGGTTATCTTTGGCGCCGGCTTTTAGAAAAGCCTGATACATGCGGTCGTAATTCACGGCGGGCATGCCCCAAACTACGGCTTCCATAGCACGGGCATGCAACATTTGTTCCTGTACGTTGCCGGTTGATACCGGTTTTTCTGCCTGCTTGCTTTGCGGTTGATTGCAGGATGTAAATATAGCCGTTGAGGCTATTGCCAGCAGGACGGCTGAAGTTTTTAGATTCAATGTTTTCATATCTGTTTTATTTCACTTTCACCACATCGTTCAATGTCCATGGCGAAGTATTTTTTAACACTTCGGGCTTTGCCCCGTAAATACGGTACATGAGGAAGAAATCCTGT
>JAVBMH010000037.1:0-18879 GCA_031552575.1 Apibacter sp.
TATGGATTGCAATGTTTCTAATATTTTTTTGTAATTTCGAATAAAGTTGTTCATATATTTAATTGATTGGTAGTCTTTTAAATATAATCATTTATTTGATAATGAACAACTTTTTCTCTTTACTTTAATGCACCACGGGTATTAAAAGAATTACTTCTTTTAAAAGATTATATCCCTCATGATAATTATTGGAAAAATCATTAGGGATAAATTAATTAAAATTCTATGAAATTACAGGTGGAGGGCGATTGAATAATTCAGACGGATTTATTTCATGAAAGTATAAAAAATTGTATAATTCCGGTTCTAATTTAAATTTAGTTATAGAAACCGGAATATGGAAATCAAAAGTTTCCGGAGTATCAAAAGCCTGAAATTTTCCTACCTGAAATATGGTATGACAAATCTGACAGTTTTCCTGGTGGAGTTTTTCTGCTTTATGTTGTTTTATGTGAACAAACTCCTGTACTGCAATGAGTTTGAAGGCAAACATCAAAGCAAACAAAAAATGGACAATTGGTATTTTATATCGGTGTAATTGCTTCACTCAACAACTAAAATCTAAGACAAAATTAAAAAAAATCTTTCAGAGTTTCTGAAAGATTTTTTATGATTTCGGTTATTTACCTGCTTTTTTGACTTGTTTCTCTTTTTTCCTGATATCTTCTTTTTCCAGTTCTTTTCCTAACTGTATGATATAATTGTGCAGGCTTTCTTTCACTTCTGGATGTTGTAATCCGTACCGGATACTGGTTTCCAAGAATCCGAATTTATCTCCTACATCATAGCGGGTTCCTTTGAATTCCCGTGCAAATACCCGTTGTGTCATATTTAATGTATCAATAGCATCGGTTAATTGTATTTCGCCACCGGCTCCCGGTTTTTGATTTTCCAGAATATCAAAAATTTGCGGAGTTAATAAATATCTTCCTATAATGGCCAAGTTACTTGGAGCATTTTCCGGTTTGGGTTTTTCCACAAATTTGAGGACATTGTATAATCCTTTTTCCACTTCCCTTTCCGGAGCAATAATTCCGTATTTTGAAGTATCTTCATGAGGTACTTCCATTACAGCAATGATAGCTGCATGAATTTTTTCATAATCCTGAATCAATTGTTTGGTAAGTGGCACTTTATCTTCCATTAAGTCGTCTCCCAGCATCACTACAAACGGTTCATTTCCTACAAATGCCTTTGCCTGCAATACGGCATGTCCTAATCCTCTCGGATGGGACTGACGAATGAAATGTAAATTGATCTGGGTGGTTTCTTCTACTAGTTTTAATAGTTCTGTTTTATTTTTTTCTCTCAAGTTGGCTTCCAATTCCGGATTAGAATCAAAATGATCTTCTATAGGGCGTTTTCCTTTTCCTGTTACAATCAAAATATCTTCTATACCTGAACTGATAGCCTCTTCCACTATAAACTGGATAGTAGGTTTATCTACGATGGGAAGCATTTCTTTTGCTAACGCCTTGGTGGCAGGAAGAAAACGGGTTCCTAATCCTGCGGCCGGAATAATAGCCTTTTTAACTCTTTTCATAATTGTAATTTATAAAAAATAATAATAGGGATTATAAAGCTCTAAATATAAATGAAATAACTAATGTTGTGTATTTTGAAATAAATTGGTTTCGTTTTTGTTTATCTTACTATTACACAAATATAGGAAAAATCAACCTTGATTTTCTATTAATTTCACAAAATCATTAAATGATATTTATTAGTATTTCAAATATTTATTTCCAGTTATAATTGAAAATTCAATTTTCTGGAGGAAAGATATGAAACCAATACGCCGATAAATGAAACTGTAGTCAAAACTATAATGTAGTTGGAAAGTGTAAATTTTACAGGGAAAGGCATAAAAGGATTTGCCATAACCAAAGCAAAATTTGCCTGTAACCAGGTTAACGCAGTTCCTATAATAATTCCCAGTATCACTCCGAACACTGTAATAATTATTCCTATGGTAAAAAATAGAGCCTTTAATTTTTTAATGCTATAACCTAAAGAAATCAGTGACAGGGATTGGTGTTTTTTATCGAGTATAATTATAATGATGGCTCCGGCAAGATTAAAGGATGCTATGACTATCACTAAAATGAAAATAAGATAAATAAATAATTGTTCCACTTTCATCATTTTCAGGAATGATGCATCTTGTTCCTGACGGGTTAAAACCTGATATTGTCCGCCTAATTCCGACTTCAACTTAGATTGAAGGGAAGGTATATCTTTATTTTTTGCTTCTATCTCAATGGAAAATGCACTCTCAGGTGGAAGGTTTAATAAATTCCGGGAAATCTGTATGGGAACAAAAATATAATTTTCATATTGGTCATTCAGCTTAAAAACCCCTTTCATATGCACTTTAGTTTTCTCGAATGAATTTTCCACCGTCAAAAGTCCTTTTCCCGGCTTCGGCATATAAAGGGAAACTAAAGAATCTATAGGGATTCCCAAACGATACGCTAAGGCATTTCCAAAAGCTGCTTCATCATCAGTAGAAACATTTGGAAAAGTTCCGGCCTGAAAACAGGTATCTATTTTCGTTACTTTAAGGAAATTCTTATCTACACCTTTTAAATAAGCTATTTCATCTTTTTCGTCGAATAGTACATAAACTTTTTCTTCTATAACTTTGGAATAGGCTTCTACTTCTTTGTGCGACGATATTATTTTTTCTACTTTTTGTACATTCGGCAAAACTTTTCCTGAGGTGGGCAGAATTTTTATATCCGGATTAACATCACTGAAAAGTTTAATGTTAAGATTTTCCAGACCGCTGAACACGGACAAAATTACAAACATGGCTCCTGTGGCAATAGCTATGGCTACAAGCGAGGTATACATAATGATACTTACTGCCTGAGTACTTTTTTTGGAAATAAAATACCGGAAAGCTATATACCAGGATAAATTTTTCACAAATTATAAAATAGGGTTTTCATCTTCTCCTTTTAATGCTTTTTCTATTTTTTCCACATCATCTAAAGTGGTATCTAAATAAAACATTAATTCGGGTATTTGTCTTACTTGTTTTGCTAATTTCGTGCCTAAAATCTTCCTGATCTTTGAATTTAACAAAGCTATCTCTTTCATTAAAGGTTCTCTGTATTCCTGGGGAAATATGCTTAAATAGACTTTTGCCACACTCAAATCAGGTGAAACTTTTACTTCCGTAGCTGAAATAAGAATTCCCTTCCTCATATCAGCGGACTGCTTTCGAAAAATTTCTGCTAATTCTTCCTGTAATAATTGATTTATTTTTTTTTGTCTATTACTTTCCATACGTTCCACAAATTTATAGAATTTTACCTACTCTGTAAAATTTTAATTGATATTCAGGTTTACTCTTTTTTTTTATTTTTCACATTTTAAATTTATTTGTGTATTTTTATCCTTTGTAATTTAATAAAGGATCTTATGAAAAAGATAGAACATTTAGGAATTGCTGTAAAAGATTTAGAAAAATCTAAATTATTATTTTCCAAATTATTAGGAAATACATCTTATAAAACGGAAGAAGTAGAAAGTGAAGGAGTGAAAACCGAATTTTTCATGATCGGAGAAAGCAAAATTGAATTACTGGAAGCTACCAATGAAAATAGTGCCATAACTAAATATCTTGAAAAGAAAAGTGAAGGAATCCACCATATAGCTTTTGCTGTTGATAATATTGAAGAAGAAATAAAACGCCTTAAATCTGAAGGGTTTGAAATCCTGAACGAAACTCCAAAAAAAGGAGCAGATAATAAATTAGTAGCATTTCTTCATCCTAAATCAACTAATGGAGTATTAGTTGAGTTATGCCAGGATATTTCCTAATTATTTTTTGAAATGAACATATATCAAGTCAATACTGATGCCGGCGAAGCCGCTAAAGCTTTGCTGAACTCTACCCATCTTGAAAAATTATGGGACAAACTCTTGAATCTGGGTTATGAAGTGGGGGTAAAAATAATTACCTGTATTATCATTTATTACATTGGTAGATTTATCATCCGGTGGATTGGAAAATTCGTACAAAAACTCTTAGAAACAAGAAAAGTCGATAAATCGGTAAAAACATTCCTGGGCAGTCTGGTAAATATTACCTTGACCCTTATGCTACTAATGTCCATCATCGGAGTCTTAGGCATTCAGACTACTTCCTTTGCTGCTTTAATAGCTTCTGCTGGTTTGGCTGTTGGTATGGCTATGAAGGATAATCTTGCAAACTTTGCCGGCGGAGTTATGATTTTGTTCAATAAACCCATTAAAGTCGGGGATTACATCGTAGCACAAGGAGAAGAAGGAAGTGTAAAATCCATCGGAATTTTATATACTATTTTAAGTACTGCAGATCACAAAACCGTATATATCCCCAACGGAAAACTGTCCACAGGCAACATCCTGAATCACTCTACTCAAAAAGAAAGAAGAGTAGATATAACGGTAAGTGTTGTGATTTTTGGCACTTCTTTCACTAAAATCAAAGAGATAGTGAATGAATTTATAAATTCAAAACCTGAAATTTTAAGAACACCGGAACCTTTTGTCGGGATATCAAAACTAAATAAGGATTATACTGACATTGTTGTCAAAGTCTGGGCAAAATCACCGGATTACTGGCCTGTTTACTATTACCTGAATGAAACGATTTATGAAAAGCTAACTCAGGAAGGTATTATATGAATAATAAAAAATGAATATATATTTCATTGATAACAGATTGAGTGGGAAACATATCTTATACTTTATTTAATTACTTTGAAAAGATAAAATCCCACCTTAATATCTCAACAATCCGGTGTAAATTCAATAGTATTTCCACCACTATAAAAAGTGGCAACATTATTGTTTTACTCATCATTTTAACTGACACAAAGGCTCACAATATAAATTAAAAAATATCTGCAATAAAAAATTCCGAAAATCAGATTATTTTTTGATTCATAAATTTAAATAACACCTAAAATAATATTATTAAAAATAATACCATTTTATTATATATAAAATTACTTTTTAAATAAATTATCATTAAATAGAAAAACTATAAATATTATTTTCAAAAATAAGCAAACATTTTGGCCCACTATTTGAGGGAAAAAGAATTATAAATACTCATATAATATGTGTGCTTATAATTATATTTGTAAGCACATATGTTATATTTGTTCCTATAATTTAAGAATATGCAGGTTGATTATAAAGATTTTTTTTCAAATATTACTGATAATGATAAGACAGGTTTCCTACTCTGGAAAGTAAACAATTACTGGCAGAGAGCTTTTAAAAAAAGCTTTGGAGAACTTGACCTGACTCATAGTCAGCTTTTGTTATTATTAGGAATTTTATGGGGAGAAACTCATCAGATAAAAGTTACACAAAAAGACTTATCTGACAAAACGGGGATGGATCCTATGACAACTTCTACTGTTTTGAGAACTTTACAAAAAAAGGGATGGATCAGAAGACGGTTCAATAAAAAAGATTCCAGAACCCGGCTAATCTCCCTGACAGAAGACGGTAAGAAAATTATTGAAGATTCTACCATTATAATTAAAAAATTCAACGATTCTTTTTTCAGTCCTCTAAAAAAACAGCAAAATCAATTTCAGGAAAACCTGATTGCCCTGCTGTTGTCCGACGAGTGTACAAAAAAGGAATTTGAAGAACATTACAAAGAAGAATTAAAAAAATATAATATCAATATAATAAAAAAACAATAAATATATGAAAATGAACAAAGTACAGATCATAGCTCTGTTATTCACAGCAACATCTGCTATTATTACTTCTTGCGGAGGAGATAGTAAAAATGCGGCTGCGGCTGCCGGACAAGCAAATCAGGTTTTGCCTTATCCGATAAAAGTAATAAGTACACAAACTGCCGTACTACAAACTGATTATCCTGCCACTATAAAAGGGCAACAAGATATTGAAATCCGGCCTATGGTTGAAGGTTTCATTAAAACCATCAATGTAGATGAAGGTTCCATTGTAAGAAGAGGACAACTTTTGTTTACTCTGGACGCTCCACAATATGCACAAAATGTATTAAGCGCCCAGGCTGCTATCAGAACTGCCACCGCTGATGTAAATAATGCCGAAATGGATGTGAATAAAATCACTCCGCTAGTAGAAAAAGGAATCGTTAGTAAATACCAATTGGAAGCCGCAAAATATGCTTTACAGGCAAAAAGAGCTGCATTGAATCAGGCACAAACTACTTTAGCCAATGCCCAAACCAATTTGTCTTACACCAGAATCACCAGTCCGGTAAACGGTATTGTAGGTTCTATTCCATATCGATTAGGAAGCTTGGTAGGAAGTACTACTGCATTAACTACAGTGGCCAATACTTCCAACGTTTATGTATATTTCTCTTTAAATGAAAAACAATTACTGGATTTCCTTAAAGATACTCCGGGAGCTTCCCAAGCTGAAAAAATCAAAAGAGCAGAACCGGTTCAGTTAATTTTGGCAGATGGTACAGAATATATTGAAAAAGGAAGAATAGAAACCATCAACGGAATTATAAACACAGGAACAGGTGCAGCTAATTTCAGGGCAAACTTTGAAAATCCACAAGGAATACTGAGAAGTGGTTCTTCTGGTGCCATCCGTATCAATACTACCATTCCCAATGCTGTTGTAATACCACAAAAAGCCACTTTCGAAATACAGGGTCAGACTTTTGTTTTTGTTGTACAAAAAGATAATAAAGTAAAACAAGTAACCATTAAAGTAACTCCCACTCCTGATGGACAATCTTTTGTAGTTACTTCCGGATTAAATGTAAACGATAAAATTGTGGTGAATGGCATTCAAAATCTGAAAGAAGGAATGGAAATAAAACCACAACTTTAATTAAAATAAATCAAAACTTAATTCTAAAAATTATACAACACAATGTTTAAGATATTCATAGAAAGGCCGGTTCTTTCCACAGTTATTTCCATTATAATTGTGATTTTAGGGATTCTAGGTCTCATTTCCCTGCCTGTAGCCCAATATCCTGAAATAGCACCTCCCACGGTGCAGGTAACAGCAAATTATCCTGGGGCCAGCGCAGACGTAGTAATGAAAAGTATAATTATTCCTTTGGAAGAGCAGATTAATGGAGTGGAAAATATGACCTATATGACTTCCAGTGCAGGAAATGACGGAAGTGCTTCTATTACTGTTTACTTCAAACAAGGAACTAATCCTGATATTGCCTCTGTAAATGTACAAAACCTTGCTGCCCGTGCCAATAGTCTACTTCCTTCGGAAGTAACCAAAAATGGGGTAATTGTACAAAAAACACAGAGTAGTAACATTCTGTTTATGGCACTTGTAAGTAAAAGTAAAAATTTTGATCAAAAATTTCTTCAAAACTATGCAAACATCAACATTCTTCCCCAAATAAAAAGGATCTCCGGAGTAGGTGATGCACAGATACATGGATCTTACACCTATTCCATGCGAATATGGCTGAAACCAGATGTTATGGCAACCTACGGAGTTACCCCAGCTGATGTTTATGCTATCTTAGCTGAACAAAATGTGGAAGCTGCCCCCGGATCTTTGGGCGAAAATAGCGGCCAAACTTTTGAATATACACTAAAATATACCGGACGATTAGTCAGCACCGAACAATTTCAGAATATGGTACTGAAATCTCTTCCCAATGGAGATGTTTTAAAGTTAAAAGATGTTGCTAATGTAGAAGTAGGTTCAGAAAGTTACATGGTAACCTCCACGGTTAATGATAATCCTGCCGTAGTATTATCTGTTGCCCAAACTGCCGGATCCAATGCACAGGAAATCATTGATGAAGTAGAAAAAACTCTTAATGAAGCAAAAAAAATCTTTCCTCCCGGGTTAGAAATTGTATATTTAATGAATGCTAATGATTTTTTAAATGCATCCATTGAAAAAGTAATCCACACCCTGATTGAAGCTTTCATTCTTGTATTTATTGTCGTTTTAGTATTCCTTCAAGATCTCAGATCTACCTTAATTCCGGCTATATCCGTTATTGTAGCTATTATAGGAACTTTTTTCTTCCTGCTCCTGTTCGGATTTACTATAAATTTATTAACCCTTTTTGCCTTGGTACTTGCCATAGGTATTGTGGTAGATGACGCAATAGTCGTCGTGGAGGCGGTACATGCCAAACTAGAAAGTGGAATGAAAAACACCAAAAAAGCTGCCATTCACGCCATGGATGAAATATCCGGAGCTATTGTATCCATTACTCTGGTTATGTCCTCAGTATTTATTCCGGTAAGTTT
This sequence comes from Apibacter sp., assembly GCA_031552575.1. Classification (GTDB taxonomy): domain Bacteria; phylum Bacteroidota; class Bacteroidia; order Flavobacteriales; family Weeksellaceae; genus Apibacter. Next base: position 8,268 of record JAVBMH010000037.1, read on the forward strand.
TATTCCCGGTACTTCCGGAGTATTTTATAACCAATTCGGATTAACATTGGCCATTTCCATTGTATTATCTGCCATTAATGCATTAACCCTGAGTCCTACTCTGTGTGCCGTATTCCTGAAGCCTCATCAAGAAGGACATAAAAAAGAAGGGTTTGTACATAAATTTAAGGACGGATTTAACACTGCTTTCGAAAAAATGACAGAAAAGTATAAAAGGGTTCTAATCCTCACCTCCCATGCAAAATGGAGTGCATTTGCCATTATTTTAGTTTTTGTTGGAATTTTATATTTCTTAATGAAAACTACCCCAACTGACTTTGTCCCTCAAGAAGACAGTGGATTCATTATGAGCGATATAAGCTTACCTCCCGCATCTACATTAGAACAATCTACTGCTATTGCTACTCAGGTAAATGAAATTGCAAAAAAAATTGATGGGGTTTCTAACGTTTCCCAACTTAACGGTATTAGCTTTATCACCGGTACAGGGGGAAACTATGCAGTAATTTTAGTAAAATTAAAACCATGGAAAGACCGTCCAAATATGCAAATTAACGATGTTGTGCAGCAACTATTTATAAAAACTGCGCATATACAGGGAGCAAAGATCCTATTTTTCGGTACCCCTACTCTCCAAGGCTTCGGATTATCCAATGGCTTTGAATTCCAAATACAGGACCGAACCGGAGGAAACATAAATAAATTTTATGAAGTAAGCGGCAAATTCCTGGGTGCATTAAACCAACGCCCGGAAATTATGTATGCTGCCACTTCATTCAATCCAAACTTTCCCCAATATCAAATTAGTGTAAATGTAGCCAAAACAAAACAGGCCGGATTGACTGTAACCGATATTTTAAACTCATTACAAGGATATATTGGAGGAATATATGCTTCCAATTATAACGAATTCGGTAAACAGTTTAAAGTAATGATCCAAGCCGATCCTAAATTCAGGAAAAATATAGATGATCTAAATGGTATGTATGTAAGGACTAACACAGGTGAAATGGCTCCAATTTCCGGATTCATTACTCTCAAAAAAGTTTATGGCCCTCAATTTTTAGACAGATTTAACATGTATCAGTCCATGCCTGTAAATGGGGCAACCAAACCCGGATATAGTCCTGGAGATGCTATTAAAGCTATTAATGAAGTGGCTGCTCAAACCCTGCCTCAGGGATATTCTTTTGATTACTCCGGTATGACTCGTGAACAAGTACAAAACAGTGGGGCACAAACCGTATATATTTTCATGCTGTGTTTAATTTTTGTATATTTCTTACTTTCTGCATTATATGAAAGTTACATTCTTCCACTATCCGTAATTATTTCCTTACCTATTGGTATAGCAGGAGCTTTCTTATTTGCAAAAATATTTGGAATAACCAACAATATCTATCTACAAATCAGTTTAATCATGTTGATTGGTCTTTTAGCCAAAAACTCAATTCTGATTGTGGAATATGCCATACAGAGAAGACAGCATGGAATGTCAATTGTTAATGCTGCCATTGACGGAGCCATAGCACGTTTAAGACCTATTTTAATGACTTCTTTTGCCTTTATTTTCGGACTTCTCCCTTTAGCTATAGCTACAGGAGCAGGAGCAATAGGAAACCGTTCCATTGGTACGGCTGCAATTGGGGGAATGCTCATCGGTACTATAATCGGATTGGTGGTAACTCCTACATTATTTACCGTTTTTCAAACTTTACAGGAAAAAATAACCCGAAAACCTGATGCGGTAATTAGAGAACGCCATAGCGAAGATGAAGATGATGAAGATGAATTATAATAATATAAAAAAGAGATACGGAATGAAAATCCAACCCATCCAATATATAACAACCCTGATGTTGGCCATAGCTCTGACATCGTGTGTGACCAGTAAGTATGAAGCTCCCCAAATAACTGATAATAAGTTATACCGGGATATGACTATCCAGGATAGTACAACCATAGCCGATATTCCCTGGAGACAGTATTTCAGCGATGCTAATCTTCAAAATTTGATCAATGAAGGATTACAAAACAGCTATGATCTGCAAATTGCAGCCGCAAGAATAAAACAAACGGAAGCTGTATTATATTCTGCGAAGTTAGGGTATTTACCTACGTTAATGGGCAATGCATCCTATACTTCTAGTAAGCTCAATCTGGTACAAGGAAATGGAGTAAGAACCCATTCTGAAGTATTTCAATTAGCTGCTTCTGCCAGTTGGGAATTAGATATCTGGGGGAAAATAAGCAGTGCCAAGAGATCTGCTCTGGCTTCTTATCTGCAAAGTGATGCCTATCAAAGACTGGTTCAAACTTCCCTTATATCCAACATTGCCAATAGTTATTACAATCTTCTTGCTTTAGATAAACAACTGGAAATAACCCAAAGCACTATAAAACTATTGGAAGAAAACGTCCAGACTATGGGATATCTGAAAGATGCGGATATTGTAACCGGTGCAGCTGTTGAACAAAGTAAAGCTTTGTTATATGCCACTCAGGTAAGCGTTCCTGATCTGGTAAATAATATAAAAATACTGGAAAACTCCATTTGTTTTCTTATAGGCAGAACTCCCGGGCCTATTGTGCGTTCTTCCATGGATAGTCAGGTAGTTCCTAATCAACTGGATTATGGTGTTCCTACTCAGTTATTATCCAAAAGACCGGATGTTATGATGTACGAATATGCTTACCGGGCCGCCTTTGAAAATACTAATGTAGCCAAAGCTTCCATGTATCCTTCTCTTACTCTTACAGGAAATGCAGGATATTCTACTTATAAAAACCTGGATAACTTTTTTGATTATTCCAATCTTTTTGCCAATATAATGGGCGGATTAACTCAACCTATATTCAATCAGGGAAAATTAAGAAGTCAGTTAAAAATATCTCAGGCTCAACAAGAGGAAGCTTTGCTGAATTTTAAAAATTCCGTACTGAATTCCAGTGTGGAAGTATCAAATGCTTTATTTTCCTATCAACAGGCTAAAAGTAAAGACCAAGACAGAGGTTTACAAATTGAAGCGTTACAAAAATCCGTTGATTATACACAGGAATTGTTGATATATAGTAATGCGAATTATACAGAAGTTTTATCTGCTGAACAGAATCTTTTAAACGCCAGACTCAGTCAGGTGAATGATAAACTTCAGCAACTTCAGGCTGCTATAAATCTATACAAAGCATTAGGTGGAGGAGTAAATTAGAGTTTTCTTTATTATAGTTATTGTGAAGCCGGCTTTAAAAGCTGGCTTTTTTATTATTATAACTCACAATTAATTATTTGAGATTCCTCCTATCGTCGGAATGACATCTTACTCCTTATGTCTTATTTCTTTCTTCTCTTTAACTCAGTTCTTCCATTATTTTCAGGTAATTCAAATATCGTTTTTTTGATATTTTCCCTTCTTCTACTGCTTTAACTACAGCACATTGAGGCTCATTAATATGCAGACAATTACTGAATTTACAATTTTGTTTTTCTCTGAAAATTTCCGGAAAATAATCCTGAAGTTCTTCTTTTTCCATATCCACCAATTCAAATTCCTTGATCCCTGGTATGTCAATAATATTTCCTCCAAAATTCCAATCAAACATCTGGGCAAATGTGGTAGTATGTTTTCCTTTTTCGTTATAGTTGGAAATTGATGCAGTTTTCAAGTCCAATCCGGGTTGGAGTGCATTTATAGTTGATGTTTTTCCGCTTCCGGAATGTCCTAAAAATACCGTGATTTTATTCTGTACTTCCTCTTTTAAATCTTCTATATTGATCTTCTTTTCAGCAGATATTTCCAGCGTTTGATATCCTACTTTTTGATAAATTCCATCCACTTCATCTAATTCTTTCTTTTCTTCTGCTGATAATAAATCAATTTTATTGAATACAATCAGAACAGGAATCCGATAGGCTTCACATGTAATCAGAAACCGATTCAAAAAACCTAAGGAAGTTTGCGGATTCCGTATGGTAAAAATAATACAAGCCATATCTATATTGGAGGCAAGTATGTGAGTTTCTTTAGAAAGGTTTACGGATTTACGTATAAGATAATTCTTTCTGGGATGAATTTTTGTTATCCAGGCTATAGAATTTTCTTCTAGTTCGTAATCAACTTTATCTCCTACAGCTAATGGATTGGTATTTCTTATTTTTTCTTTTTTGAACTTTCCACGAATACGGGCTTCGTATGTGACACCGGTCTGAGTATCTTTTAAGAGATACCAGCTTCCTGTAGATTTGGTTACTATAGCCTGTTTCATAGTCCAAAAATATAAAAAAATGCATCATATAATGATGCACTTTGTAAGATAATTATGTTTATTTTTTTATTCATCCATAATTGCGTTTTGTAAATCCACTGATTCTTTGTGGATGGATACCAGTAAATGATCCAAAAATTCTTCGGAAAGTCCCATTCTTGTTCCGTTCCTGATTGCCAGTTTTTTCAAAATATTCCATCTGTTGGGCTGGAAAATCGCCACATTATGATCTTTTTTCAGATGACCTATTTTCTTGGCAATATCCATTCGAGAAGCCAACAGACCTAATAATTGGTTATCTAATTCATCAATCTGATTTCTGTATCTTGTCAATAGGGTTGAAAATTCATCGGAATTATCATCTTTCTTTCTTAGAGTAATATCAACCAGAATTTCTTTTAGCGTTTCCGGTAAAATCTGTTGTTTGGCATCACTCCATGCTTCATCCGGATTGCAATGAGTTTCTACCATTAATCCGTTGTATTCCAAGTTGAATGCTTGCTGTGATATTTCTTGTATCAGTTCCCGGTTTCCGGCTATATGGGAAGGATCACAGATAATAGGAATATTCGGCAATTTATCTTTTAATTCCAGAGCGATTTGCCATTGTGGATTATTTCTATATTTTGATTTATTGTGTGAGGAAAATCCCCGATGGATTACCCCTAATTTTTTAATTCCTTGTGCTGCAAACCTTTCCAATGCTCCAATCCATAAATCCACATCAGGGTTCATCGGATTCTTCACTAAAACTACTTTATCTGTATCTCGTAAAGCCTCTGCTATTTCTTGTACGGTAAACGGGTTTACAGTGGAACGGGCTCCAATCCAGATATAATCTACATCAAATTCTAATGCTAATTTTGCATGAGAGGCATTAGCAACTTCTGTTGCTATCTTCATGTTAAATTCATCCTTTACCCTTTTCAGCCAGTTCAACCCAATAGCTCCTACCCCTTCAAAACTTCCGGGTTTGGTTCTGGGTTTCCAAATTCCTGCACGATAGACTTGTACGTAATCTTTATCAAGTCTTTCTGCAATTTCCATTACCTGTTTTTCGCTTTCTGCACTACACGGCCCTGAAATGATCAATGGCTTTTCGAATTGATCAATCCAATCTTGTTTTATTTCTTGTATGTTCATATCCTAACTATACTACAAAATTAAGAACTATTTTATAATTTATTCTAAAAATATAACTAATAAATTTGATACTAATATAATTATTAATATTAAACATCAAAAATAAAAAGGTATTAATTTTTTGTTTATACTAATATTTCAATTATTCTTCAGTTTACTATGAAAATACAAATTAGAATTTCTTTAAACCTTTCTCAATAGAGCATATTAATAATTTATCTTGTAATTTCAGGAAGAAAATTTTTCAAAAATACCTAATCCGAAAAGGGCGAAATCGTATTTAACAGGATCTTTGGAATCTAAAATCTTTAAATTATCCATTAGTTCAATGACTGTTTTCCAGTCATTTTGTTTTCTTTTTATTAATCCTAATGCACGGGCTACATTTCCGGAATGTACATCTAACGGACAAACCAATTGTGAGGGTGAAATATTGTTCCATATCCCAAAATCCACTCCTTTGGCATCTTTTCTTACCATCCAGCGAAGATACATATTGAGCCGTTTTGCAGATGAATTTTTTGCCGGACTGCTGATGTGTTTCCGGGTTCTTTCTAAGTATGGAACTTCAAAAAAGGTATTTCGGAACCTTTCTATCAATTCATAGGTATTTTTTTCTTCTTTCTTTGCTGAAAAAACTTTTTCCAGTCCTCCATATTTATTATATATATTTTTCAGGGACTGAATGAAAAAAATGAGATCATCCGAATTAAAAGTCCGGTGAATACTTCCTTTTATCTTTGTTAAATCTTGGGAAGTGTGATTTTGTATAAAGTCGAAAGGAGAATTATCTAAAAGCTGAATAATTTTTTCTGCACTTTTTATAATGCTTTTCCGGTTTCCCCAAGCAATAGTTGCTGCTAAAAATCCGGAAATTTCTATATCTTCTTTTTTTGAAAAAGCGTGCGGAATCTGAATGGGATCAGTTTCTATGAACTCTATTTGATTGTATTGTTCTGCTTTTTCGTCCAGAAATGATTTAAGTAATGAAATTTCTTCCATTTAATTTATCCTTCCGGAGCCAGTTGGAACTCTAATCCGTCAATTTCCTTTGTTATGGCAATCTGACATCCTAAACGACTGTTTTCTTTTACAAAAAAGGCTTCTGAAAGCATTGCTTCTTCTTCGTCGCTTTTTTCCGGTAAGGACACATTTTGACTCAGAATATAGATTTGACAGGAGGCACACATGGCCATTCCTCCACAGGTTCCGATGGTTCCTTCAGGGGCTAATTCGTAGGCACGTACTAATTCCATTAGATTCATGGACATATCTAAGGGTGCTTCTACTTCATGTCTTTTCCCTTCTCTGTCTATTACTGTTATGTTGATCATGGTTTATTCTTAATCTATTGATTTAACAACGGCTTTTTCTGCTTCTTTCACAGTTCCGTCAAAGCCTTGTATTCCTCCTACTGTAGTGTATTTCAACACATATTTTTTGTCCGGATTCAGTTTATTGTAGACACTCTGACACATCAGGGTTGCTTCATGGAATCCGCAAAGAATCAGTTTTAATTTTCCAGGATAGATATTAATATCTCCTATCGCATAGATTCCTTCAATATTGGTTTGATAGTCTAATGCATTATTTACTTTTATTGCATTTTTCTCAATTTCCAGTCCCCAATTAGCAATAGGTCCGAGTTTTGGCGTTAGTCCGAATAAAGGAATGAAATAATCGACTTCTTTCTCAAACTTCTCTCCTTCTTTTTCTATAGTTAATGATTCTACTTTTCCGTTTCCGTTAATTCCTACGATTTCAGCCGGAGTAATGAGGTTTATTTTGCCCTGATTTTTAAGTCCCTGAACTTTCGAAACAGAATCCAACGCTCCTCTGAATTCATTTCTTCTGTGAACTAAGGTTACTTCTGCGGCAACATCGGCCAAGAAAATACTCCAATCTAAGGCTGAATCTCCTCCCCCTGCTATTAATACTCTTTTTCCTTTAAGTTCTTCCGGACTTTTTACAAAGTAATCTACTCCTTTGTCTTCATATTCTGCAATATTATCTATCAAAGGTTTTCTTGGTTCAAAGCTTCCCAATCCTGCAGCTATTGCTACTGCTTTTGCATGATGTTTTGTTCCTTTATTGGTGGTAACTATAAAAGTTCCATCTTCTTGTTTTTCAATAGTTTCTGCAATTTCATTGAAGGTAAATCCCGGCTCAAATTGTTTAATTTGTTCGTACAGGTTTTTTATTAAATCTCCTGCTTGTATGGTGGGATATCCGGGAATATCAAAGATGGGTTTCTTGGGATATAATTCTGTCAATTGTCCTCCTATGCAAGGGAGTGCGTCTATAATATGACATCGTAATTTTAATAATCCTGCTTCAAAAACGGCAAATAATCCGGTAGGGCCGGCTCCTATTATTAAAATATCTGTTTCTATCATAATTTATTTTGTTAGCTTTTTACTATATTTTTATAATTTTCACAAAAGATCTTTTATTTTTTATCCTAACCAAATGAAATGAGTTATTTATTCTATCATTAAAAAAATAACACTAATTAGAATATTGATGGCAAATATAATGAACATATGTTTAAAATACAAAAAGTCTGTATATTTTTTATTTATAGATACACAGACCTTTTGTAGAAAGTATTTTACTATTCTTTATTGTACCGAAAATTCTTTTATTTTATGTATTAAATCGATTTTATTTTGACTATTTTTTAAATCAACCCTTGATTTTTCTGTTTTGATTTATAAGACTTTTAATTGGGGCTTATTTTCTATTTTATCTTCTAAAAATAGTTTTCCTCTTAGTATGCTTTTTATTAATTCCACAAATTTTTCTGCAAATGTAGTTCTGATCTGATTGGTTGAATAGATCAATGAAATTTCGCGGGAAGGAGAAGCATCAAAATATCTTACATTTTTTTTATCTAATTCTGATAAATTTTCGGATTCTAACAAGGGAAGAATGGTAAATCCAAAACCTTCATTAACCAAACTTATCAGGGTAGCAAAACTACCCCCTTCCAGTTTTATGTTAGAATTTATAGCATCCCTATGTTTACATAAGTCTAGAACTGTATCTCGAAAACAATGTCCTTCTTCTAACATTAATAAATAATTAAAATCTAATTTATCTATTTGTAGTATTTTCTCATTATAAAGTGTTCCGTTCTGAGGAGATATATATCCTACCAATGGCTCTCTATAAATGGGGTTTTCTATTATCTGGGAATCATCCAAAGGAGTGCTTGCAATTCCAAAATCCAAATATCCTTCCCTTATCCCTTTTAGTAAATCTTCCGTTTTTAATTCCTTGATTATCAGCTCTGATTCCGGATATTTATTTTTAAATGTTTTGTAAAAAAGAGGGACTAAAGTAGGCGTTATGGTTGGAATAATTCCCATAATCACAGTTCCGTTCATACTTTTTTTATCTTCTTCTACTATCTTGGATAGTTTACCCGCTTCTTGTAAGATTATCTTTGCCTGATTAACAATTTTTTTCCCTATAGGTGTAATTTTTATAGGGTTAGTAGTCCTGTCAAATAATTCAACCCCTAAAGTTTTTTCAAGTTTCTGAATTTGCATACTTAATGTAGGCTGGCTTACAAAAGCCTTATCTGCTGCAATAGTAAAGTTTTTATACTCAGCTACAGTTAATACATATTGAAGTTGAATTAAAGTCATTTGTAATATTTATTTTAGTCTAAAATTATATTAATCTTGCAATTTACTAAGATTTATTTTAATAATTAAATATGCTTATAAAAAATTTTTGTAACCTTTTTACGTTCTTCTACGTATATGTGTTGTATAGTATAGATGAGCTAACTTACAATATCTGCAATTGTGACAAAAATCATATATTAACTTAAGACATATTAAAAAAGTATTACGAGTAAATGAGACAACTAAAGATTACCAAACAGGTAACGAACAGAGAAACTGCATCTCTTGACAAATATTTACAGGAAATTGGGAAAGTAGATCTTATTACAGCTGATGAAGAGGTTGACTTGGCACAACGAATTAAAGCGGGAGACAGAGTAGCTTTGGAAAAATTAACAAAGGCAAATCTTCGTTTCGTAGTTTCTGTGGCCAAACAATATCAAAATCAAGGGTTAAGTTTACCTGACTTGATCAATGAGGGAAACTTGGGATTGATAAAAGCTGCAAAACGTTTTGATGAAACCCGTGGATTCAAATTTATTTCTTATGCTGTTTGGTGGATTCGCCAGTCTATCCTTCAGGCTCTAGCTGAACAATCAAGAATTGTCCGATTACCATTGAATAAAATTGGTTCTATCAATAAAATCAATAAAGCTTATGCCCACTTGGAACAAGAACATGAAAGAGCTCCATCTGCTGCTGAATTAAGTGAAGTGCTGGATATGAGTGAAGATGACATCAAAGAATCTATGAAAAACTCAGGACGTCATCTTTCAATGGATGCTCCATTAGTAGAAGGAGAAGATTCTAATTTATATGATGTATTACGTTCTGGAGAATCTCCAAGTCCTGATAAAGATTTAATGCTGGAATCTCTTCAAATTGAGATTGAAAGATCTCTTTCTACCTTAACACCAAGAGAGGCTGACCTTATCCGTCTATATTTTGGTTTAAGTGGACAACACCCTATGACTTTAGAAGAAATTGGTGAAACTTTTGATCTTACCCGGGAAAGAGTTCGTCAGATCAAAGAAAAAGCAATTCGTAGATTAAAACATACAAGCAGAAGTAAAATTTTAAAATCTTATTTAGGTAAATAAATTTTTTATTTAACTGATACTAAAATAAAAAGGCTGTTAACTTACATAACAGCCTTATTTTTTTGATATTTTCTATCTTTTAAAGTTTGGAAAAATAAATAAAACTACTATATTTGCAAACGCTAATCAGCACTGGTCCTATAGCTCAGTTGGTTAGAGCACCTGACTCATAATCAGGTGGTCCCTGGTTCGAGCCCAGGTGGGACCACTTATAAATCAGAGGGTTACATTTTTATGTAACCTTTTTTCATTTTTGACTGAAATATAACTGAATTTTTTTATATTTACCCTTATGGGTGAAAGAATAATACCTTTTAAAGATTTAGAAAGACCCGTGGTTCATTTAAGCAATACGAATTTTCAAGTTGTTAATATTTCGGTTATTTAATTTGTTTATGAGTTGTATAACTGTCAAAGCCATAATCTTAGACAATATTCGATTTTTAAAGCCATCAAAAGACTTAGCATAAT
>JAVBMH010000020.1:0-58458 GCA_031552575.1 Apibacter sp.
AAGACCCCATGATGCTTTAATGGGACTTACTCCCATAGAATACAGACTGAAAAATGATAACAGTAATCTTAAATTAACTGGATAAATGTTTTATAAAATCTATTTATAACTATTTACTCTTTTCTTACTATATTCGTGTCCAAATTTGGGGGAAGCTTACAATCTTATCCGTCTCCCGCAAATTGGACAGAAGAAAATAATTTAAGTTTTACTGACCTGAAAATCAGTGGTGGAAATACTACTTTAAGAGCTAAAGCAACAGAGCATAGTTTCAGTGTAGATACCAATGTAAATTATGGTCTTTGGAGAGTGAAAGCCAGTGCTAGCGGAAGTTTTCAACATTCTAACAGCAACACAGATAAAGATAGTGTAGAAATATCCGCTAAAATAGCAAAGGTAAATATTATACGCCCTTGGTTTTTAGAATCTATTTTCAGGCTCGGAGAATGGTCCACCAACCTAGCTAAATCAGGGCAAATATCAAATGGGAAAATTGATTCTTCCAACAAAAACGGAATTATTCCTATGTATCCTGTTGCCTTTATAGTAGCAAAAGATATTATTATAAAAGCAAATTTTACGCATGAAGACGAAGAACATATTCAGGAATCAGTTAAAAGCAGTGCTTCAGTAGGATGGGGCCCTTTTTCCATAGGAGGAAATTACGGATATGGAAAAAGCGAAGACAAATTTAACTCAAACTATCAGAATGGAAAAATACATATACCCGGAATGCAGATAATTGCCTGGGTAAGCAGAGTAATTCCTTATTCTCCAAAATAAAAATCAATACCTAATCAGGTGCAACTAAGCTAGTCTTAGCTGCACCTCCAATTATCTTATAAAACCTAAGAAAATCCATGAAAGACCTATATACACTTACTATTGAGGAAATATCGAAAAATATTATAAAAAAAACTGCAAAAAAAAAGAGGTATTTCTCCTACGATATTACAAATTAACCGCATACCAATAATAATTGATTTAGCATATTATAAAAATCCACATTCCAGTGATAACCCTACAGGAAGCTATCAGTCTGCCTATCGGTTTTATTCTCTGGCAGACGAAGCCCCTGAACTTACCATCCCTTTCTTTTCTTCTGTCAATTCTATAAAAACTACATGGGGAAACATCGTAAATTCTGCTACTTCAGAAGAAAAATATGTGATGAAATTATTGAGCGAATCACAAAACAATTTCAAAAGTGCCTCAATGAAAGGAATGGGAGGATTTCCGGAAGATTGGTATCTCGTAAATGCAAAACCCTCCAACTGGTATGAATTAGTCCAAAATAAATCAAATTTAATCCAAATAGAACTAAGTTCTTTTAATGATATTTCCCTTTACTGGAATATTAATGATTCCTCACAAATTCTGTTAAACCCTAAAACCATTTTAGATAAAATCTATGCAGATGTTGTATTGGTTGATTTTATAAGGCCTTGGTTAAATTTCGAAATATTTCAACTCAACTGGAAAATAACAGGAATAAAAAAAGGATATTATTCCACCGGAAACCTAAGTGATAATAACGATGGCATCCTCCCTTTAATAACCAAATCCATGCTTGTAGGAACTAATATTTCCATTGAAGGAAAATTTGCTGCAGAAGATATAAATATTCTATCTGCACAAAAAACAAATGAAAACTTATCTCTTGGTCCTTTCTCAATAAAAGCAGACTCCTTAATAGCAAAAAATGAAGGCAATAATGCTTCTATTTCTTCAAACACTACCCAGATTATCGGATATATAAGTCAATTAATTCCTTTATGCCCTAAGCAAGAAGATCAAATCTCCCAAACTTTATAATCTTTACTAAGATATAATTTCTTAAGAAACCGTACTTTTGCTTTTCTATTTTTTTACATCTTATGAATTATCTATCAGTAACAAACTTGAGCAAATCCTTTGGAATAAAAATTCTTTTCAACCAAGTTTCTTTTCATGTGAATGAAGGAGATCAGATTGCTCTGGTAGCAAAAAACGGAAGTGGAAAATCCACCCTGTTAAAAATTCTGTCAGGAAAGGAAACCTCTGATTCAGGAGAAATAGAAATAAACAAAGATGTTAAAGTCATTCTTTTTGAACAGTCCGAACAATTTGATAAAAAACTGACAGCAGAGGACTATATTTTTACTCATTCCAATCCGGTACTGGACATAGTCCATCAGTATGAAAAAATGATACAGGAAAACCCTTCAAATCCAGAGTTAGTGATCCTGATAGAAAAAATGGACCATCTGGAAGGCTGGAAAGTGGAACCTGTAATTCAGGAAATTATATCCAAATTAAAAATAGATTTCCTTTCCCAGAAAATATCAACTCTTTCCGGAGGACAGTGCAAACGGATTGCCCTTGCCAAATTCCTTATTGACATAAGTTTCGAAAAGGGACATATTCTTCTGATCTTGGACGAACCTACCAACCATCTGGATATTGAAATGGTGGAATGGCTGGAATATTTTTTAAACAAAGAAAATAAAACATTGATTCTCGTTACTCATGACCGTTACTTTTTGGACGCCATTTGCACGAAAATACTGGAACTGGAAGACGAAACACTGTATGTTCATAACGGAGATTACGAAGCATATGTAACCAATAAAGCATTACGGATTGAAAATCAGATAGCCCAAACCGACAAAGCTAAAAACTTATACCGGAAAGAGCTGGAATGGATGCGTCGTCAACCACAAGCAAGAACATCCAAATCCAAAAGCCGGATTGACAATTTTGATAAAACCGAAGAAAAAGCAAAAAAGAAGATTGATGATTCCAACATTCAGTTGAATATGCAAATGACCCGACTGGGGAAAAAGATAATTGAAATGGAAGAAGTTTCCAAGTCATTTGGAGATAAAATCATTTTGAACCACTTTTCCCATGTATTCGCCCGTGGTGCTAAAATCGGAATTATCGGAAAAAACGGAGTAGGAAAAACTACTTTTCTAAAAATACTGGAGGACCAGGAAACCATTGATTCGGGAAAAATAGAAAGGGGAGAAACTTTAAACATCGGACATTTCAAACAGGAAGGTATTGCTTTCAAAGAAGAACAGCGGGTTATCGATTTTGTTAAGGATATTGCCGATTATTTTCCATTATCCAACGGAAAACAACTTATGGCTGGACAATTCTTGGAATTATTCCTGTTTAAACCGGAAACTCAATATACCCCAATTGGAAAATTAAGCGGTGGAGAAAAGAAAAGACTTCAGCTTTTATCTATTTTATTTAAAAATCCAAATTTTTTAATTCTGGATGAGCCTACCAATGACTTAGATCTTCCAACTCTAACTGTTTTGGAAAACTTTTTGAACGAATATCAGGGATGTTTACTTATTGTAAGCCATGACCGATATTTTATGGACAGAGTTGTGGATGAGTTGATGATTTTTGAAGGCGATGGCGAAATCGCTTGGTTTTTTGGAAATTATACTCATTATTATTTGAACAATAAAGAAAAAGAAACTTCAAAAGTTGAATCTGGCAAAAACGATAAAAAAGAAATTAAAGTAGATACTGAAACTCCTGAGAAACCAAAAAAACTTTCATTTAAAGAAAAAAGAGAATTGGAACTATTGGAAGAAGAAATTCCGGAACTTGAAAAGGAAAAAGAAGAATTAACTGTTAAGCTTTCCTCTTCTGAACTGGATTTTGAAGAAATTCAGAAAATAAGCTCTCTGTTAGAAAAAGTCATAGAAAAATTGGAAGAAAAAGAAATGCGATGGCTGGAACTTGGCGAATTATAAACATCAACACATTTATTATCTCTTTTCAGTGTTTAATTTAAATTTGAGTTATTTCAGAGGATCACGTGTCCTAACCGTGTTAACTTCTGGTGGTTGAGAATTTTAATCCTTCGTCCTTCCACTTCAATTAATTCATCAGTTTTAAATTCGGAGATCAAACGTATTGCACTTTCTGTAGCTGTTCCAATCAGGTTAGCCATTTCCTCTCTTGTTAAAGTGATTTTTATAAATCCCTCATTATCAACCCCCAATTTGTTTTCCAGAAAAAGTAAAACTTCCGCCAACCTCTCACGAACTGTTTTTTGTGCTAAAAGAGTAATAGTTTTTCCCGCTTCACCCAAGTCCTGAGAAATTTTCTTAAGAACATCAAATGACACTTTAGAACTTATTTCCAACAATTTATGAAAAATAATTTCCGGAATATACACCACTGTAACATCATCCAATACAGTACAGGATGCACTAAAAGTTTCTCCTCCCAATAAAGAACGATACCCTACAATATCTCCCTTCTTAACAAATCTCAAAATTTGTTCCTTTCCATTAAATCCACTTCTGTAAAGCTTAGCAGTACCTTGAAGCATCCCGTAAATTCCTGTAGGTTTATATCCTTCATGAATAATCTCCTGGCCTTTTTCATAGTGAATCTCCTTCATTTCCTTATCTAGGACTTCCAGCTCTTCTTTAGTGAATTGACCCAGAATTTCCTTGTTTTTCAATTCTGAAATGATTAAATCAACAGAATCCTCTGGCATGATATTAGTCATATACTTAAAACAATTTCAAATGCAAAAATAATATTTTATTTTTAAATAAAGCATAACTTTGTGCAGATATAGTAATTGCATAAAGAGAAATGAGCGAAAATTGTTTCCATTGTGGACAAAATGTTGAAGATACCAAAATTTTATTTGATGACAAAATTTTCTGCTGTAATGGGTGTAAAACAGTCTATGAGATCTTAAATAAACATAATTTAGAAAATTATTATGAATTAAATACCAAAGCAGGAATTAAACCTGAGAAAGGACAAACCCACTTTGAATTTTTAGATACTCCGCAAATCTTTGAGAAAATTATTGATTACTCTGAAGAAGGCATTACGCTGGTAACATTTAAAATCCCTGTCATTCATTGCAGTGCCTGTGTTTGGTTACTGGAAAGTTTAAAAGATATAAACAAGAACATCATTTATTCCACCGTAAACTTTACTACAAAAACGGTACAGATTGCTTACCGGAATGAATCTTACAAACTTAGCGAACTAGCCAATTTTCTTACGGATTTAGGTTATAAACCGATTATTAATTTTGAAACAGTAGATAAGAAACCTGAAAAAATAGACCATACACTAATTATAAAAATAGGAATTGCCGGTTTTGCCTTTGGGAATATTATGTTACTGGCATTTCCTGAATTCTTAGGAGATAAAGGAGATATCTGGCTGGAACAATACAACCATCTATTCAGAGGTCTTATGTTTCTACTTTCCCTCCCTGTAGTACTATATTGTGCTTCAGATTATTACAAATCTGCATGGGGAGCTCTAAAACATGGAATATTAAATATTGATCTACCGATCGTAATAGGAATTTTTGCTTTATTTTTCAGAAGTTGTTATGAAGCTTTTGCAGGAATAAGTAACGGATATTTTGATTCTCTTTGTGGATTATTGTTTTTTATGTTATTAGGAAAATATTTCCAGCAAAGAACTTATAAATCTCTTGCTTTCGACCGTGATTATAAATCATTCTATCCTATCGCTGTCACTAAAGTAGATTTTGATAACAAGCAGGAAAATGTTTTGATTTCCAATCTCAAAGTAGGAGACCGGATCTTGATCCGAAATAATGAAATCATCCCTGCTGATTCTATTTTAATTAAAGGAGAAGCCTTTATTGACAATAGTTTCATTACCGGGGAATCAAGATTAATAGAGAAAAAAAGCGGGGAAAAAATCTTTGCAGGAGGTAAACAGGTGGGAACTGCCCTGGAACTTGAAATTATAAAAGAAGTAAATCAAAGTTATCTAACCCGGCTTTGGAATAATGAAGCCTTTAAAAAAGAGCATTCCACATTAGACACCATCACTAATAATATCAGCAAATACTTTGTAATTGTAATCCTTATCGTTACTATTCTAAGTGGCTTATATTGGTATTTCATTGAAAAAAACACCTCCCAGATGTATCAGGTAATTGCTGCTATATTAATTGTTGCTTGTCCTTGCGCCTTAGCCCTATCTGCTCCTTTTACCATTGGAAATGCTATGCGTGTTCTGGGACGTAAAAAATTCTATGTCAAAGATGCCATAACAGTTGAAAAACTAGCAAAAATCAACCATATTGTTTTCGATAAAACCGGAACTCTGACTATTAACAAGGCAAGCAAGATAACCTATAAAGGCGATGAATTAACTCCCAGCGAACTAAGAAACATAAAAGCAGTTTTACAAAACTCCAATCATCCTCTCAGCAGGTCTTTATACAACTTTATTGACAACTCAAATGAATATATTCCAGTAGAAGAATACGAAGAAATTGTAGGAAAAGGGATTAAAGGAAAAGTAAATAATACCTTCATTTCCCTTGGTTCTTCCAGTTTCGTAAATCAGGGAAAATCCACACAACAGGAAACTTCAGTTCATGTAAATATCAACGGAACAAATAAAGGACGTTATATATTTCGGAGTCAATACAGAAAGGACATAAAGAAAACAATAAACAACTTAAAAGGATACAAAATTTCTTTGCTCAGTGGAGACAATAATTCAGAAAAAGAAGTTCTGGAAAAAATATTTCCTTCCGGAACCATTATGGAATTTAATCAATCTCCTCAAGACAAGCTGGAATACATAAAAAAAGCTCAGGAAAAAGGAGATAAAGTAATGATGCTGGGTGATGGATTGAATGATGCCGGGGCACTTAAACAGGCAAACGTGGGAGTTGCCATTTCCGATGATGTCAACAGCTTCACCCCTTCTTCCGATGCTATTTTGGACGGGAATAATTTTCATTATCTTCCTCAATATTTAAAAATGTCCAAAAAAGCCCTAATAATAGTAGCCATTTGCTTTATCATCAGTTTTTGCTACAATATCATAGGTTTGAGCTTTGCCGTTACCGGAAAATTATCCCCTTTAGTGGCTGCTATCCTAATGCCCATAAGTTCCATTTCTGTGGTTTCTTTTACTACGTTAACCACTCTATTTGTTGGTTACAGAACATTTAAACATAAATAAAACAGAGAGTTACAAACGCAATCTATTTAGACTAATTCTAAATTTTAATCGCAGTAAAGAAATATGATATAAATCATTATCACCCCTGCTAAATAAAATGTATTTTTGTCCAGAAGGTATGGAAATATTATATTTAATGATATTATGCAGTGTTTCTCTGGCTGTTATCTTTTTAGTCCTTTTTATTTATGGAATGAAAAACGGCCAATTCGATGATGATGAATCACCCGCTGTAAGGATTTTATTTGATTCCAACGATGATCATTCAAACTCAGAAAAAGATTCTACCAAAAAAGAAGACAATAAAGTAAATAAATAAAGTAACTACATAATTAAAGATGGAAACACAGAAATTTTCGTATGACAACAAAATTACAAGAGCGTTTACCTATGCGACAATATTTTGGAGTATTGTCGGTTTCTTAGTAGGTATTACGGTCGCTACGTTGTTATTCTTCCCAACACTACCCGAATTATTTTTCGGTAGCAATGGGGCAGATCTAGCTAAATCTCAAGGGTTCTTAGGCTATGGTAGATTAAGAATGCTGCACACCAGTGCGGTTATTTATGCCTTCGTCGGAAATGGAATCTTCATGGGATTTTATTACTCAATTCAAAGGCTCTTAAAAACCCGTACCAATGATTTTCTGGCCTGGATTCACTTCTGGGGATGGCAGTTGATTATTGTATTGGTTGCTGTAACTTTCTTAATGGGTATAAACACTTCCAAAGAATACTCTGAGCACGAATGGCCGATTGACCTTTTAGTTGCCGTCATCTGGGTATTGTTCGGACTGATCATGTTTATTGCTATTGCCAAAAGAAGAGTCGGACACATGTATGTGGCTATTTGGTTTTATATTGCTACCTGGGTTGGTATCACCCTTCTTTGGGTATTCAATAACCTGGCAATTCCTTTAGATGGTAATATCCTACACCCAAAAAGTTACTCCATTTATGCCGGAGTTCAGGATGCTATGGTACAATGGTGGTTTGGACATAATGCGGTTGCATTCTTCTTAACAACTCCTGTTCTAGGATTAATGTACTACTACATGCCTAAAGCAGCAAACAGACCTGTGTTTTCCTATAAACTATCTATAATACACTTCTGGTCATTAATATTCATCTACATGTGGGCAGGGCCTCACCACTTAATCTATACATCATTACCCGGATGGGCACAAATGTTGGGAACAACTTTCTCAATCATGTTGATCGCACCATCATGGGGAGGTATGTTAAATGGTTTATTGACTTTAAGAGGAGCTTGGGACAAAGTACGGGAAGACCCTGTATTGAAAATGTTCGTAGTAGCCGTTACTTGTTATGGTATGGCAACTTTTGAAGGACCAATATTAGCGACCAAAACATTAAATAAAATCGGACACTTTACTGACTGGGTAATTGGTCACGTACATATTGGAGCTTTAGGATGGAATGGTATGATGATATTCGGTATCGTGTACTTCATCATTCCAAGAATCTACAAAACAAAATTATACTCAATAAAATTAGCCAACTGGCATTTCTGGTTAGCAACCTTAGGAATCATTCTTTATGCAATTCCTATGTACATGAGCGGATTCACCCAAGGATTAATGTGGAAACAATTTAATCCGGATGGAACTTTAGTTACCAAAAACTTCCTGGAAACTGTTACCGCTTTGAGAAACTTCTTTATATTCAGAGCAATCGGAGGAGTTCTATATTTATTAGGAGCTTTATTGATGATTTATAATGTTGTCGCTACTGTAAGAAGAGGAACCTTTGAAGCTAACGAAACTGCAGAAGCTCCTGCACTGAATCTTTCTCCTAAAAAAGGAGCCAACGAAAAAACTCACTCTTGGTTAGAAAGAATGCCTTTATTCTTCTCAATAATAGCTTTTGTTGCCCTAGCAGCTGGAGGTGCCGTGGAGGTTATCCCAACCATATTTGTTAAGTCCAACATTCCTACTATCACTGAAGTGAAACCTTATACACCTTTAGAGTTGGAAGGAAGAGACCTGTATATCAGAGAAGGATGTAATGCCTGTCACTCTCAAATGATTCGTCCGTTCAGAGATGAAGTAGTACGCTACGGAGATTACTCAAAAGCGGGTGAATATGTATATGACAGACCATTCCTTTGGGGATCCAAAAGAACCGGGCCTGATTTACACAGAGAAGGAGGTAAAAACCCTAATTCATGGCATTTTACCCATATGTTAGATCCAAGAGAAACTTCACCAGGTTCTATTATGCCTCGTTACCCTTGGTTGATCTATAACAAATTGGACGTTTCTAAAACTAAAGATAAGCTGGAGTTAATGAAAAATTGGTTTAGTATTCCATATACTGATGCTGATATCAAAAACTATCAGGCTAGCATGGATGCTCAGGCAAAAGAAATCGCTAACAGCATATTTACTGACAGACCGGACTATAAAGCAGGGTTTGAACAATCAGCAAAACAAGAAGGAGCTAACTTTGTTCCACTAGAACAAAGAGAGATAGTAGCTGTAATTGCTTATCTGCAAAGATTGGGTACTGACATCAAGAAAACACCAGTACAAACAGCAAGTAAGTAATATCTAAAGATGCTTAATTTTTATAATAAAATAATCGCAGGAGTGTACAATGCCACTATTTTCCAGAGTGCAGCACTCCTGCTATTTGTCTTATTCTTCGTGGGAGTAACCCTTCTGGTGATGAGAAGACCTAAAAATTATTATAATGATTTGGGTAATCTACCATTAGATGAAGAAGAAAAAAAGATTAATAAATAAAAATACTAATTAATAATATGAAACCTAGAACGCCCTTTATAGTAAATGTCACTGTTGCAGTGTGTTTAATTACCGGAGCATTTTATATGTTTTTGCAAAACTTTGACTTTATAACGAGCCCTATATTTTTAGCAACTATCTCCATCTCTGTAGTATTGTTATTAATTAACAATTCATTAAATGCATTGATAGATGCTGAAAGATTCAAACAACTCTCCGAAGTAGAGAAAAAAGAATACTTAGAACAAGCAAAAACACCTTATTTATCCAGACTATGGAGCAGTGCTTTTCAAAGAACCAAAGAAGAAGAAAGCGGAGAAGTGGAAGTATTGGATCATGGATATGATGGAATTAAGGAATTGGATAATCAACTACCAAAATGGTATATCGGTTTATTTGCAGTGACCATCGTATATGCTGTTGTTTACTTTGTGGCTTATTCCTTCACCAACTTCGCACATCAGACTGAAGAATATGATGAAGAATATAAAACCCAAATGGCTTCTATTGCAGAAGACGAAAAAACTCGTCCTCAGGCAACTCTGGAAACAGCCGTATTTAAA
This sequence comes from Apibacter sp., assembly GCA_031552575.1. Classification (GTDB taxonomy): domain Bacteria; phylum Bacteroidota; class Bacteroidia; order Flavobacteriales; family Weeksellaceae; genus Apibacter. The sequence continues at coordinate 10,331 of JAVBMH010000020.1, forward strand.
CCGGAAGAAGTAGAAGCTGGAAAAGAAATCTATGAGCAACTTTGTAAAACTTGTCATGGAGAAGGAGGAACCGGACTTGCCGGACCTAACCAAACTGACGATTACTGGATCAATATCTTTGAAAAAGATGAATTCAAAAACATCTTCTATATGGTTTGGAACGGAAGTAAAAATGACCCTACCATGAGAGCATTTGGAGCTACCGGAGAGATCAAAGGGAACGATATAGAAAAAGTATCTAGCTATATCCTTTGGTTAAACCAAAATACTAAGAAAAATCCTGACGGATCTGCTGCTGGTAAAGCACCTCAGGGAACTTTAGCTCCTTGGGCAAAAGAACACGGTGCTGCTGCTACAGCCACTCCGGCAGAAGAAAAAACAGAAACTCCGGCTAAACCTGCTGATTCAGCAGCTACAGCCAAATAAAAGAAATAAAGCATTGAAAAAAGTCTGTTTATTCATCTGAAATAAGCAGACTTTTTTAATTAATGAATAACTGTTTAATATTCGTAATTTATTATTTGTATTTTAAACATATGTTCATTATATTTGTAGATAATTACTACAGCCTAAACTAAATAAAATGTCTCAGGAAGAAGAAAAAAACATCAATGAACTTGAAGAAAATTCCGAAGGTTTCAGACAAAGTCTGGCCACTGCAGAAGAGTCAGGAACAAGAAAATGGGTCTTCGCTAAAAAACCTCACGGAAAATTCACCAGATATAGAGATATAGTCAGTACGATTTTACTGGTGATACTCTTCGTATTTCCTTTTATCAAGATAAACGGAAATCCTCTTTTTCTATTTGATATACTGAACCGTCAGTTTTATATGTTCGGGGCCTATTTCTCTCCTACCGACTTTTATCTTTTTGCTATCGGGCTGGTAACCACCATTGTTTTTATCATTGTATTTACAGTGATCTATGGACGTATCTTCTGTGGGTGGATCTGTCCGCAAACCATCTTTATGGAACACATATTCAGAAGAATTGAATTCCTTATTGACGGAGATCGTAACAAGCAGATAAGACTGGATAAACAAGGATGGGATAGTGAAAAAGTTAGAAAAAGACTACTGAAATGGACTATTTATGCCATCATTTCCTTTGTTATCTCCAATTTGCTTTGGTCTTATGTTCTGGGAATAGATGAACTGAAAAAATTAATTATTGAAGGACCTTCAAAAAATATGTCTCTCTTCATCGGGCTTTTAATCTTCGCCGGATTGTTTTATTTTGTCTTTGCGTGGTTCAGAGAGCAGGTATGTACTTTTGTATGTCCGTATGGAAGACTTCAGGGAGTTTTAATAGATAAAGACACAGTCAATATTACCTATGATTTTGTACGGGGGGAAAGCACTGCCGGACGGGCTAAATGGAGAAAAAATGAAGATAGAAAAGCTTTAGGAAAAGGAGATTGTATTGATTGCGACCAGTGTGTAGTAGTATGTCCGACAGGAATAGATATCCGGAACGGAAGCCAATTAGAATGTGTGAATTGTACTGCCTGTATAGATGCTTGTGATGAAGTCATGGTTAAAGTAGGACTTCCTACAGGCCTGATCAGATATGCTTCGGAAAATATGATTGAAAAACGGACCAAGTTCAAATTCACTCCAAGAGTTATCGCCTATACTTGTGTACTTTTTGTCCTGATCTCTGTTTGTATGTCTTTGTTATTTGTCAGAGCCAATGTTGAAACCAAATTTTTAAAGGAAACAGGAACGCAATTCACCATAGAAAATAATCATGTAGTAGATGACTATCAATTTATTTTCATCAATAAAACAACAGAAAAGAAAAATCTGACTGTTAAAATGATTCACCCTAAAAATGCTGAAATAACCTTACTCGGTTATGGAAACAACTTTACCATTGATGCAAAGCAAACAATAAAAGGTTCTGCAACAGTAAAAATTCCTGAATCTGACCTCAAACAAACAAAAGAAGAGATCATTATAGGAGTATTTGATGAAAAAGGACAAAAAATAGATGAATACAAAACCAATTTTATAGGACCTTCTAAAGTAGTATTTTAAGTATGAAATTCAAATTTACATGGGGACACGGAGTAATTCTTGCATTAGTATGCTTCATTACTTTCATTTGTTATCTGGTTTTCAGTGTGGAATTTTCAAAAAATTCCTTTGATCTGGTAACTGATGAATATTATGATGATGAAATAAATTTTCAGCAGGAAATAGATGCTACCAGTCACGCAAACCAGCTAAAAGAAAAACCGACTATAGAAATAGTAAATTCCAAAGGAATAGAAATTACTTTTCCGAAAGAATTCAATTCACAAAACACAACAGGAAAATTGAAGTTATTCAGACCCAATTCCAAAGATCTGGATGTTAACAAAAAATCCCTGGATTTATCTGCCCTGAATACCATTTTTATTCCCGCTAATATTCTGGTAAAAGGAAATTACACATTAAAATTGTACTGGAAAAAAGATAACATAAACTATCAAATGGAAATACCGGTTGTATGGAAGGGATAGGTGGACTATACTTATATACTGCACTCAGCTTGGGACTACTAAGCGGGTTCCATTGTGTCGGTATGTGTGGCCCGATTGCCTTTTCCTTAGGTTTGGATTCCAGCAATAAGTTCAAATTCTATACCCAAAATCTTCTCTACCAATTAGGGAGAATTACTACGTATGCTTTATTGGGAGGAATTTTAGGTATCGTGGGAAAAAGTTTTGACATTGCAGGATATCAGAAATACATATCCATATTTGCAGGAGTTCTTCTAATACTTATGGTATTACTTCCCGGAAAAACTACGGAAATCGGGGGGAATTTCAAACCCATCAATAAATTTATGATTAAAGTAAAAATTTTCTTAGGAAAATTTCTGCAAAAAAAAGATAATACTTCCCGATACATGACTGGTATTTTAAACGGGTTCCTACCTTGCGGTGCGGTGTATCTTGCTCTCACCTCTTCCATTGCAGCCGGCGGAATCATTCAGGGAATGTCATTTATGGCTATTTTCGGACTGGGAACTCTTCCTTTCATGTTTATGACTGTTTTGGCAGGTAAATTTATCGGAGTGAAAATTAGAACCCGGATCTTAAAAGTATTTCCTTATTTTATTGTCATACTGGGAATCCTATTCATCTTAAGAGGATTAGGGCTGGGAATTCAAATGATCTCTCCTTCCGATAATGCCCTGAAACTAGAACAAAAAACAAATCATAGAAACTGTTGCGAATAAGATTCCTCATTTCTACTACTTCTGATAATTTCCATTAATCTTTATTTTTTACAAAATATAAAAAAATAGTAACTTCGCACGGTTATGGGAATGATATCAAATATTGGTGCATATTCACTTCTAATGTCAAGGGTTTTTAAAAAACCTCAGAAGTGGAAAATTTTCAAGAAAAATTTACTTCGGGAAATAAACGATTTAGGTGTTAACTCTGTTGGATTAATAGCTTTTACCTCCTTTTTCGTTGGAGCAGTAGTTGCTATACAAATGTACAACAACTTTAAAACCTCTTCATTTCCCATCCCCGATTATTATGTAGGTTATGCCACCAAAGTAGTATTGATACTGGAATTCTGTCCTACCATAATCAGTGTGGTTTTGGCAGGAAAAGTAGGTTCTTTTATAGCTTCAAGCATTGGAACTATGAGAGTAACCGAACAAATAGATGCATTGGAAATCATGGGAGTAAACACTCCCTCTTACCTGATTCTTCCTAAAGTTATCGCCTCTCTGTTTTTCAATGTAATTCTGATTATGATCAGTATACTGATGGGAATATTAGGAGGTTATTTTGCCGGAAGCATTAGCGGAAGCTGGGCTCCTGTAGATTATGTACAAGGTTTGCAACTAGCTTCTCCGGATTTCTTCGTTTATTATTGTTTTATCAAAACTATAGTTTTTGCTTTCCTTATTGCAACTGTACCATCCTTTTATGGGTATATAGTAAAGGGAGGTTCTTTAGAGGTTGGACATAACAGTACTCAGGCTGTAGTTTGGACTACGGTGCTGATTATCATCACCAATCTAATGTTAACCCAATTACTATTAGACTAATGATTACAGCTAACAATATAATCAAATCTTTTGATGGAGTAGAAGTTTTGAAAGGGATTTCAGCCACCTTTGAAAAGGGGAAAACAAATTTGATCATAGGACAAAGCGGATCTGGAAAAACGGTTTTCTTAAAATGTTTATTGGGACTTTTTGATCCAACTTCCGGTGAAATTCTATATGAAAAAACCAATGCCTCCCGATTGTCCATTTCAGAAAGGCAGAAATTACGAAGTGAAATTGGAACCGTTTTCCAAGGAAGTGCCCTTTTTGATTCCATGACGGTTGAACAAAATGTAAAATTCCCTTTGGAAATGTTTGCTAACTTGTCCGAGAAAGAAATGAGAATCCGGGTAAGTGAAGTACTGGAAAGAGTTAACCTTACCAATGCAGGAAAAAAATTTCCTTCCGAAATTTCCGGAGGAATGCAGAAAAGAGTTGCTATTGCCCGGGCTATTGTTAACAATCCTAAATATCTTTTTTGTGATGAACCTAACTCTGGTCTGGACCCTCAAACATCACAACTTATAGATAAACTGATCCATGAAATCACTCAGGAATATAACACTACCACCATTATTAATTCTCACGACATGAATTCCGTACTGGAAATAGGTGAAAATATTGTTTTCCTTAAAAACGGAATCAAGGAATGGGAAGGAGACAAAAACTCCATTGTAGTTGCAGATAATCCTGCCCTGCTCGATTTTGTGTTTTCATCAAGAGTATTCAAAATGGCAAGAGAAGCAATGTTGAGCCACCTGGATGGAAAAAAATAGTTACTTAAACTATTTTTATTTAGACAAAATTCTCCCCTTCTTCCAATTTTTTGATATTTTCCAGATATTCCTTTATTTTCTGGTCTTTATCTCTTGGGCAAATTAATAAAGCATTGGAAGTATCAACAATAATATAATTTTCCAGTCCGTCAACAATAAAGACCTTATCATTCCGATCTGTTTTTATAATAGTATCTGTAGTATCATACGTATGGATATATTTTCCGTGAACCACATTCCCTTCTTCATTCTTATTGAAATTTTCATACAAAGCACTCCAGGTTCCTAAATCACTCCATCCAAAAGAAGAAGGAATCACCCATACATTATCCGATTTTTCCAAAATACCATAATCAATAGAAATCTTTTCTATCTGTGAATAAATTCTTTTTATTTCCTGTTCTTCACTATTTGTATTATATTGATCTTTTGCAGTTTCAAAACTCTGGAACATTTCCGGAAGAAATTTCTGAAAAGAATTCAATATGCTTTTAACCGACCAAATAAAAATCCCGGAATTCCACAAGAAATTTTTAGACTGAACAAACTTTTTCGCCGTTTCCAAATCCGGTTTTTCCTTGAAAGATTCCACTTTATGCAAATCACCTTCATTCTCTTTGCTAAACTCAATATATCCATATCCCGTATCAGGGCGACTGGGAGTTATTCCCAATGTTACTAAAACATTCGCTTTGCTTGCCCGGCCCAAAGCAAGTAAAACATTCCTGACAAAAGAACGTTCATCCAGAATTAAATGGTCCGAAGGAGCTACAATCATACTGGCATCCGGATTTAACCGAGATATTTTTTCAGCCATATAAATATTACAAGCTGCCGTATTCATCATTTCAGGTTCTCCTACTACCTGTTCCTTAGAAATAGAAGGCAGTTGGCCCAATGTAATATCTACATATTCTTCATTGGTAATAATAAATATATTTTCTTCAGGAACTACTTTGCTTAATCTCTCAAATGTTTGCTGAATTAATGTTTTTCCTATTCCCAGAATATCATGAAACTGTTTGGGAAATTTGGTGGTACTTATAGGCCAGAAACGGCTTCCTATTCCACCTGCCATTATAACACAATAATAATTCTTATTCTTTATCATCACAACAATTTATTTCTTCCACAGGAGCATTTCCTGTTATAAAATATTTTTTATCTGTTCTTTTCTCAATGCAAATATAACGAGTTTTTACTCTCTCAAGTTTATAAAAAATTTTATTGTCGATTTTAAACTCCTTTTTATATTCCAAATCCTTTAGTAACAATTTATTCGGTTCTTTCTGCCTGATAAAATATTCCGACAAATTCTTATCCGCATAAAAACTCGCTTTAGGATTTTTAGCATATTTTATTAAAAATAATTTTACTTCCTCTTCATAAACATCCAGACTTTCCAGTATCATTTCGGAAAATACTTTTTTCCATTCCTTTCCGTGAGGTAAAATTCTGGTAGAATATAAATCAAATGCTATAAGATGAGCTATTTCATGAGTTAAGGTCAAAAAACACAATGATGGTGGCATCCCTGCATTTATGGTTATTTTATGCGGATTTCCTTTTGCCGGAAACCGGTAATCTCCCAATTTGGTATTTCTCGGATTTTTTATTGTCAAATGAAACCAATAAGGCTGTAACCATTTTTCTACAAAACCAATTGCCTTCTCAGAAATATAAGGAGACAATCGGGAATAATCTGCCTTTCCTTTTAAACTCATTTTCTAATTTCTATACTGATTAAAAACCCTAATGAAGATAGTAACACTTTATATATTAACATAAATCAACTTTCAAAATTAAAAATAATTTTAAATTATGTAACCTCAAAATATCTATCTTTGTAAATTAGATTAAAATGTAAGAGTATAAAATATGGAAACATGCGGTTCATGCAGTTCGAGTGGATTACCCAAAGGATGTAAAAATAATGGTGCTTGCGGAACGGGAAATTGTAGCAGTAAACTTACTGTTTTTGACTGGTTATCCAACATTCATCCCCCCATATCCAAAAATCAGCCTCAATATATAGAAGTACGATTTAAAAGTGACCGGAAGGATTTTTTTATTATTTCAGACCCTTCCTTATTAATAAACATTGGAGATATTGTTGCTCTGGAAGCTAGTTCCGGACACGATATCGGAGTAGTTTCTTTAACAGGTGAATTGGTTAAAATTCAAATGAAAAAGAAAAAAAACAAGTCGGAAGAAATACATAAAGTTTACAGAAAAGCTACCCCTAAAGATATTGAAATCTGGCAAAGTTTCAGAAATAAAGAAAATAGTGTTATGCTGGAAGCCCGGAGAATTGCACGGGGACTTGGCCTTCAGATGAAAATCTGTGATGTGGAATTTCAGGGAGACGGATCAAAAGTAACCCTATATTATACAGCGGAAGGAAGAGTGGATTTCCGGCAATTGATTAAAGATTATGCTGTAGCATTCCGCGCCAAAATTGATATGCGCCAGATCGGATACAGACAGGAAAGCGCAAAAGTAGGAGGTATCGGTTCCTGTGGAAGAGAACTATGCTGTTCCACTTGGTTAACAGATTTCCGTTCCGTGAATACTGCTGCTGCCCGATATCAGCAACTATCTATAAACCCTCAGAAATTAGCAGGTCAATGCGGAAAATTAAAATGTTGTCTGAACTATGAATTAGACACTTATGTGGATGCACTGGCAGATTTTCCCTCAAGCCAGACCATTCTGGAAACAGAAAAAGGAAGAGCTTTCTGTATAAAGGTAGACGTTTTCAGAAAACAAATGTGGTACACTTATACGGATAATTCCATTTCCTGGTATCCGATAGATATTTATGACCTTAAAAAATTAATAGAACTGAACCGTAAAGGTATAACTATTAAACCGTTGGATGAATTACACGAAAAAGAATCCCTGAAAATTGATCTGATTGAAGAAAACAATCTGAACCGGTTTGAAAACAGACAAAAATCCGGTAACAAAAAAAAGCAAAAAAATAGATCTCAACCTCAACAACAGAAAAACAATAACAATAAGAATTCCGGTAATTCCCACGAAAAACAAAATTCAAATCAAAGGAAAAGACCTCCAAAAAATTCAAATTCAAACTCAAAATAAATTATTTCCAATAATTAAATGAAACCGGTTCTTATTATAGTCATATTAACTTTGTTCTGCATACAATGCACCAATCATTATGATTATTCAAACACTGTAAATGTGGATAACTCATGGAATAAAAAAGATACTTTAAACTTTAATTTTTCCATCAAAAACTCAAAAGAAAATAAAAATATAAATTTCATTATAAGAAATAATAACGATTATCCGTTTAGTAACCTTTACTTATTTATAAAACTGAAACAAGGAAAAAACACTTTAGTTACTGATACTTTGAATTATAGACTGGCAGATAATACCGGAAAATGGCTAGGCACAGGAATGGGCTCTGTTAAAGAAATATATCTGGGATACAAAAAAAATTTCCGATTCCCAAAAGAGGGAAACTACACGATTTCTGTTACACAAGGAATGAGAAAAGATCCTCTAAAAGGTATTGAAGATTTTGGAATTACTATTGAATAAACTCACCATAACAAACTATGGAATCAACAAATAAAGATAAAATTAATTCTAATAAAAAAACAAAACAAGACAATCCTAAAAAGAAATTCATCAAAAAAGCTCTTTTATGGTTCTGGGGATTGTTCTTTGCAGGAATATTAGCCATTGCCCTGTTATTTACACTAACCGCCTATGGTTTTTTAGGAACAATGCCCGATGTTAGGGACTTGGAAAATCCAGATATTTTCATCGCTTCAGAAATCATTTCTTCGGATGGAGTCGTTCTGCAAAAATTTGAAAAGGAAAAAAGAATTCCTGTAGAATACCCGGATATACCTCAACAACTTATTTATGCCCTGATGGCTAAAGAAGATGAACGTTTCCGCGATCACTCCGGTGTTGACAAAAAAGCCCTGTTCCGTGCCGTGGTTTATGGTGGACAAAGAGGAGGAGGAAGTACCATCACACAACAATTGGCAAAACTATTGTTCACTCAAAAAGAAGATGAAGACGGAGAATTTTCCAATAAAGGAGTTTCTCAGAACAAACTAGAAAGAGCCTTTCAGAAAATCAAAGAAATAATTATTGCCGTACAATTAGAAAAACTGTACACCAAGGACGAAATTGTTACTTTGTATTTAAACAAATTTGATTTCCTGTATAATGCTAATGGAATAGCCACTGCTTCAAGAGTATACTTCAACAAAGACGTAAAAGATCTGAATCTTTCAGAATCAGCTACCTTAGTTGCTATGCTTGAAAATCCGGTGATCAATAACCCAAAAATGAATCCCGAAAATGCAAAAGTAAGACGAGATGTGGTTCTTAAACTGATGAAGGACCAAAAATACATTTCAGAAGCAGAATATAGCTCCATTGCAGGAACTCCAGTAAAACTGGACTACAAACCGGTAAAAGAAATAGGAGAAGGATATTCCGCCTATTTCAAATATGAACTGAAAAAAGAAGTAAACGCCATACTAAGCGATTACGAAAAACAAACCGGAAAAAAATACAGCTTATACCGGGATGGTTTAAAAATATATGTAACGTTGGATTCCCGAATGCAGAAATATGCAGAAGAAGCCATAGAAAAACACATAAAATATCTTCAGGGAATATTCTTCAGAGAACAAAGAGGAAGAAAATACGCTCCTTTCTATACCTACGCAGACCAAAAAGACAAACCTTTGGCGGAAGTTTACAACAACCTGATGATGAGTGCTATGCGAAGAACCGGAAGATACAAAAACCTGAAAGCACAAGGAAAATCTGAAGAGGAAATCTTGAAAATATTCCAAAAACCTATTGATTTACAAATATTCACCTGGAAAGGAGACAAAGACACTTTAATGTCTCCGTGGGATTCCATCAGATATCATAAACACATTGTGCAGGCCGGACTTATGGCTATGGATCCTAACACCGGAAACATCAAAGCATGGGTAGGAGGAATAAACTGGAAACATTTTCAATACGATCACGTAAAACAAGCCCGGCGACAGGTAGGTTCTACATTTAAACCTTTTGTTTACGCCACCGCCATAAAAAATCTCAATTATACCCCATGTACACAAGTTTCCAATGCTACCTATACCAAAGGAAGCTGGACTGTGTACGGAAAAGGAGGAACACCCAACCTGAAATCCGCTTTGGCTTATTCTCAAAATGCCGTTACCGCAAGGCTCATCGGAGAAACTGGAGCAGACGCAGTAATCCAGATGGCACGGGATTTAGGAGTGGAAAGTCCGATTCCAAGAAACAACACCATTGCCTTAGGTTCTGCCGATTTAACCATTTACGAAATGGTGGGAGCGTACAGTACCTTTGCCAATTTCGGAAACTATACCAAACCCGAAATGATCTGGAGAATTGAAGACAGTAATGGAAAAGTAATCAAAGAATACCAGCCTCAGATACGGGAAGTAATGAGCGAAATTTATGCCTATACTATGCTCGACCTTATGAAAGGAGTAGTTGACATCGGTACAGGTAGAAAAGTACGTGGAATGGGAATAACAGCAGAAATTGCTGGTAAAACCGGAACAACTAATAAAAATGCCGATGGATGGTTTATTGGAATAGCTCCTAAACTTGCTACCGGAGTCTGGGTAGGATGGGAAGACCGGTACGCACACTTTGCTTCTACCTCCATTGGACAAGGGGCAGCTATGGCACTACCTATCTGGGCCTATTTCATGCAAAAGGTCTATGCAGACAAAAAACTGGAAATCACCCAGACAGACAAATTTCCTAAACCCGAAACAATCGGAGATAATTTCAGTTGTGAGGATTTAGCTTCTTACGGAGCCTATGATGGCGGATTTTCCGGATCAGAATATTACGATATTCAGGAAGATGTAGAAAATACTCCTCATGCACAAGACATCAACTCCGGATTGAGGAAAAAAGATTCCGTAAACTTTGACAAGTAATGATCAAATAATATAAACTAAAAAAGGAAAGTCATGACTTTCCTTTTTTAATTATACATCGGCTATCATGAAAAAAATTTTCTTTTATCTGCTTCTGCTTCATCTGCTCAATAGCTGCACCACATTTATTCATAGCAACAGTATGAATAAATATTACGAAAAGAAAAAAGATTTTTCATGGAAGTCCTTTCAATCTCCGGAATTCATTCTCTACTATCAACCCAATTCCCTTACAGAAAAAAACCTGACTTTAGCAGAATCCCGAATAAAAAAAGGAATTGACAATGCTAAAAAATTCACAAAAATTGATTCTATCAAAATACCTGTATATTATTTTGTAGTGGACAATAAACAGGAATTTGCACAATTAACAAAATCAAACCACACCGGACTTTCCTTTGCCAAAAGCAATACCATTATTGAAAGTTATTTCCTTCTAGGAGAGTCTCATGAAGTAGTACATCTGATCTCCTATCAAAACTGGGGAAACAGCCGAACCTGGATTATGGAAGGAATTGCTGTTTATTCCGATCAGAAATGGGCAGGAAAAGAATTGGACAAATTATGTTTTGAACTTGACCAAAATGACAAACTAATTCCCATTAACGATTTGTTAAAAAATAGAAAATTCAGTTACTTTGATTCCCAAATAAAATATCCCCAATCCGGAAGCCTTATTAAATACCTGATTACCACCTATGGCTGGGATAAGTTTTTTCAATTCTGGAAAAAAACCCGTCTGCAAAAAATTTATAACATTTCCCCGTATGAACTTGAGAATAATTGGCTCAACCACATCAAAAATATTCATTCCCTTAAATAATATTCACCATACTTTATTAATTTAAAAATATGTAACTTGCATTACTATTAAAATCATTGGATGATCTCTCTCATTACATCAGCAATTCTCCTCGGATTATTCCTCAGTATCATCTTAATAGGGCCTGTATTTTTCCTGTTAATTGAAACCAGCTTAACCAAAGGAGTCCGTCCGGCAATCGCTCTGGAAGCAGGAGTTATTACCGCAGACTTGCTATGCATCATCATTTCACATAGGGGAAGTAAAGGACTATTAACATTTATTGATACTCATCCCTCCATTTACATGATCGCCGGATTTGTCATCTTCGTCTATGGACTATACAGTATTCTGTCCAGAGGAAACCTCCACCTTAAAAGCGGAGCCAACATTGCAACCACTAACTATTTCAAAACTTTTATGAATGGTTTTCTATTGAATCTGGTTAATATAGGAGTTATTGTTTTCTGGCTTACCACTGTAGTATTGATTTCCACTCAATACCCAAAACAAGGAGAATTCTATCTTTATATCTCCTTTCTTATGCTTACCATGATATGCGTAGACATGCTTAAAATATTTCTCGCTTATAAATTTCAAAACAAACTAACAGATGACATTGTATACAGAATAAAAAAAATAGTAGGAATTGCCCTGATTATTTTTGGAGTTGTCATCTTCGGAAAAAGTTTTGTGAGAACCAGTTCCGAAAATCCCTTTGAAATTATAGAAAACAATAATCCCCATAAAAATAAAAACCACTAACAATAAGTTAAAAAAATTAATTTCTCCATTAAACCTTCATTCATTCCTTTTGTCTCACATAGATACAGCAATAATCACCCATGAAAACAACATATTCTCTTCAGGTATTTCTTATTACCTTATTTTGCCTGACAGCAACCTCTTTTCTGTATGCTCAAAATATTAAAATCACCGGAATGGTAACTACCAATGATAATCAACCCGTTCCCTATTCCAGTATTACCCTGACCAACACCGAAGATCAGAAAAAAATATTTGGTGGACTGGCAGATGAAAAAGGAAAATTCAGTATTGAAATAACTCCCGGAGAATATGATATAACTGTAGATCAGGCCGGATTTGAATCGTATTTCGACCAAAGAACCTTACAGGAAGATACCTTTCTGGGGAAATTAACTATGGAACCGGCAGGGAAAACAAAAGAAAAAGAATTGGAAGGAGTAGTAATACAAGGAAGTCGTCCTGTTTATAAAATGGAACTGGACAAAAAAGTGTATGATGTTACTCAGGACCTTACAGCCAAAGGAGGAACCTTGTCGGATGTGATGCAAAACGTTCCTTCCGTTAGTGTGGATGTGGACGGAACCGTAAGCTTGAGAGGAAACGACAATGTAAAAATCCTGATTGACGGAAAACCATCTGCTATGTTGGGAATCAACGATATAGGTGATGCTCTGAAAATGATTTCTGCCGATATGGTGGAAAAAATAGAAGTAGTTACCAACGCTTCCACACGATACGAAGCCGCAGGAACAGCCGGAATCATCAATATCATCACCAAAAAGAACCGGAAACCCGGAATAGCCGGAAGTATTGAAATCTTAGGAGGAAGTCCCCAATTATACGGAACCAACCTTAATTTAAGTTTTGGAAAGAAAAACTGGAGCTGGTTTGCCAATGCCGGATTCCGCTATTCCAAAGCCGAAGGGAAGAATTCTACTAACTATTCCCGGTTTGATGACAGTGGTGACCTAATACAACACACCTTACAAGACGGTACACGGGAACGGGAAAATACCAGTTTTAACCTTAATACCGGATTCAATTTCAACTTTGATAAATATAACTCGCTTACTACCTCTATAGGATATAGACTTAGTAACCGGAATAGTTTAAATATCACCAATTATGATGATAATATTTATAATGATATTTTAGATGAATTTGTAAACTACAAATCCCAACGACAAGAACGACAACGTAACGATGGATTCGGACTTGATGCAAACCTGAACTTCACCCATAACTTTTTAAAAAAAGATAATACATTAACCATAGACGGAAATTTCAATTACACTGTGGATGATTCCGATTCCGATATTACAGACACAACCTTAGGAAAAAGTTTAAATTATAACACCCGAACCGGATTTATGATGAAATCCGATTATGTACTTCCTTTTAAAGAAGGTTCACAATTTGAAGCCGGAGTACGTACCGACTACAACAAAATCAAATCCGATTATTCTTTAAATCAATTAGATTCTACCGGTGTCTGGAAAATTAACCCTAATTACACCGATCAATCCAACTACGAAGAAAATATATTGGCCGCTTACATGCAATACGGAAATAAATTTGGAAACTTTTCTTTTCTTGCCGGATTGCGGGAAGAAACATCCTTCATTAAAGTTCAGTCTGCCAGTCAAAACTCAACCGTCAATAAACATTATACCGACCTCTTCCCAAGCCTCCACTTAAATTATAACATCTCAGAAAAAAGTCAGTTTCAACTTAGTTATAGCAGAAGAATTGACCGCCCACAAGGCAGAATGCTTGTTTCCTACAAAAATCAGTCTGATGACCGTAATACTTTTCAGGGAAACCCTGATTTAAACCCTGCTTATACCGATTCCTACGAACTGGGAGTCAATGTTCAATACAGAACTTGGGGAATTACTCCTTCCGTATATTACCAAAGAACCAATGATGCTTTCCAAATGGTAGTTACCCGCCAGCCAGATGAAAGTTTAAATACACAACCTGTAAATATGGGGCATGAAAACCGGTATGGAGGAGAACTTTCTTATACCTTTAGTCCTTACAAATGGTGGAAAATATTCGGGGAATTTAATTTCTATCAGTACGAAAACTTCGCAGATGCTGCCCATCAGGATTTGAACAGAAGTGGATTCAGCTGGAACACCCGGCTCAATACCACCCTAAAACTTCCGGATCTTTTCAACTTCCAGTTACAAGCCAATTATATGGCTCCGCGGGAATCCGGACAAAACAAAATGAAAGAAATGTTCGGAATGAATTTAGGACTTAGTAAGGATGTACTCAAAGGAAGAGGAACCCTTTTGTTTAACGTTCAGGATGTATTCAATTCCAGAAAAAGAAAAGTAGAAACCTTTGGAGACGATTTTTACCGATATTCCGAAATGCAATGGAGGCCTAGACAATTCACCCTGACTTTTACTTACCGCTTTACCAAAGAACCACAAAAAAACGATAGAAAAAACAAACAACAACGTCAAAATAACGGCTCAGACTTTGACGATATGGAAATGGGAGGATAATCTAAAAGTTAGAAGTTAGAAAAAAGAAGTTAGAAGTTGTTAATGTGCCGATTTATTAATGCGCCAACTTGCCAACAATTGACTAACTTTACATCTAAATAATCTTATAATAAGATTCTTCACTCCACTTCGCTATGTTCAGAATGACAAACTAAACGCAAAGTTGTCATTCCGACTCACGAGGAATCTCATTAAAAGCTAATAAAGCTTACATTTTACATCTAATATCCAAAATCTTATATCTTATGCCTTATATCTTACTCCTTTTTTATTATATTTGAGAGAGAAAATACTAATCTAAATTAAGAAAACAGAATGGCCCAGCTTCCTGACCTCACTCAACTAAAAGAAAACCTTCTGAAAGGACAATTAGCGGCACTAAGCAAAGCAATTACTTTAACAGAAAGCAGAAAAGCAGAACACCGGAATTATTCTAACCAACTATTACAAGAACTGGTTTCCCATACAGGAAAATCACTTCGGGTAGGAATCACCGGAATTCCGGGAGTTGGAAAAAGTACCTTTATTGAAGCATTAGGCTTACATCTCATTTCTTTAGGTAAAAAAGTGGCTGTACTTGCCATTGATCCAAGCAGCCATATATCACAAGGAAGTATTCTGGGAGACAAAACCCGTATGGAAGATCTCTCCAAAAGTCCTTCCGCTTTTATACGACCTTCCCCTTCCGCAGGAACTTTAGGCGGTGTTTCCTCTGCTACTTTCGAAACTGTATTGCTCTGCGAAGCTGCCGGATATGATGTAATCCTCATTGAAACCGTAGGAGTGGGTCAGTCCGAAATAACCGTATCCGAAATTTGCGATTGCTTCCTCTACCTTACCATTGCTTCGACAGGAGATGAATTACAGGGAATAAAACGGGGAATTATGGAAATGGCCGATGTAGTATTCATCAACAAAGTAGATGAAAAACCTTCCCGTGCTGCCATTGATTCCCAAACAAATATCATCCGGGCACTGAAACTTATGCCTAAAAAGTTCCCCAATTGGAATATTCCGGTAATCTTAGGCTCTGCCTTGGATTTCAGAAATATTGACAAATGTTGGAACAGCATTTTAGATTTCTTCTCTGCGGCAAAGGAAAGCGGATATTTCCAGAGCCAAAGAAAAAAGCAGTTTTTACAACGCTTTGAACATTTACTTTTCTATTATTTCATGGAAAAAGTAAAAGAAAAACACCATTTACAGGAACAGACAGAAAAAATAAAAACCGAAGTGGAATCCTTTGCTGTTAACCCTTCAACCGCTGCAGAAAAATGGATAAACGAATTCTTTTAACACAGAATCCCGTTTTCTTACCAAAATTTATCTTTAAATTGCGTCAAAATTAGTTTTCAATGAAAAAAATATTCCTTTCCTGTCTCGTAATAGTCGGGCTTTTCTCTCAATCTCAGATCAATGCCTATTATCAGCAACAGGTCGATTATAAAATGAATATAGATGTTGATACCAAAAACTATCAATACAAAGGAAATCAGAATATCACCTATACCAATAATTCTCCCGATACTTTAACTGTTTTTTATTTTCATTTGTACTGGAATGCTTTTCAGCCGAATTCCATGATGGATCAGAAACTTCAGGAATTAGGAAAAGGTTCGGACGGAAGAATGATCAACAAAGATGGTTCTTCCCGGATTAGCACATTAAAACCCAATGAAATCGGTTATCAGAAAATCAGTTCTTTAAAACAAGACGGAATTCCGGTAAAATACACCATAGAAGAAACCATTCTGAAAGTACAACTGGTAAAACCTATTCTTCCTCACTCCACCACTACCTTTGATATGAAATGGGATGCACAAGTTCCGGTAACTATTCGGAGAGGAGGAAGAAACAATTCGGAAGGCATTGATCTTACCATGACGCAATGGTATCCGAAAATAGTGGAATATGATTATGAAGGCTGGCATACTTTTGATTACATCGCACGGGAATTTCAGGGAGTTTTTGGAAATTTTGATGTAAAAATCAATATAGACAAACAATATGTTGTCGGAGCCGGAGGGGTTTTACAAAATCCTACAGAAGTGAAGGGTTACGATGCAAAAGCAAAACCTGTTATAAAAAACAATAAAACCTTGTGGCATTTTAAAGCAGAAAACATCCATGATTTTGCCTGGGCAGCAGATCCGGATTATACAATAGAGAACATACAAGTTCCGGATGGCCCATTGGTTTATCTTGTTTATCAAAAATCGGAAAAAACAAAATACTGGGAACAATCCAAAACTATTATTCCACAATATTATCAGATCATGAGGGAAAATTTCGGAGCCTATCCTTATCCTACTTATTCTTTTATACAAGGTGGAGACGGAGGAATGGAATACGGGATGTGTACAATGATCCTAGGAAATGCCGATTCTCTGGAAGGATTGGCGGGATTAATGTTCCATGAAGGCTCTCATTCCTGGTTCCAGCAGGTTATTGCAACCAATGAAAGCATGCGTGCCTGGATGGATGAAGGATTTACTTCCTATGCTGAAAATATAGTAATGGCAAAAATTTTTCCTGACAAGGTAAAAGATTACCCGAATCCTCACTTCCCCACAGTCAATACTTATATAAACTTCGCTAAATCCGGACAAGAAGAAGTGATGGGATTACTTGCCGATCATTTTAAAACCAACAATGCCTATTCCGTAGCTGCTTACATAAAAGGAGAAATGTTTCTGGTTCAATTAGGATACATTGTAGGAGAACAAAACCTTTCCAAAATTATGAAAGAATATTTTCAGACATGGAAATTCAAACATCCTACCGACAGAGATTTTATTCATATTGCCCAAAAAGTTTCTCAAATGGATTTGAAATGGTACTGGAATTACATGACAGTTACTACCCAACAAATTGATTATGCCATTAAATCCGTAGAAAAATCCAAAGATCAATCTACTTCTGTTACATTAGAGAATGTAGGTGATTTTCCTATGCCTGTGGACGTATTCGTTTCTTATACTGATGGTTCCAACGAAATATATTCTATTCCATTGAATATGATGCATAATACCAAGAAACAGGAATTCAGTATTCCACAGAAAAATCTGCCTTACTGGAAATGGACACAAAAAGAATATTCTTTTGAAATTCCGGTTCCTCGCGATAAAATAAAATTTATGATTATCGATGCTACTCAACGATTAGGAGACATCAATTACA
Source organism: Apibacter sp. (assembly GCA_031552575.1). Taxonomy (GTDB): domain Bacteria; phylum Bacteroidota; class Bacteroidia; order Flavobacteriales; family Weeksellaceae; genus Apibacter. The sequence goes on from JAVBMH010000020.1 coordinate 28,424, forward strand.
ACAACAATATCTACCCTAAAAAATAAACCCTATGATTTTAGTACTGAATATAGGAAACAGCAATATGCGGTTTGGTATCTTTGATGGCGAAGAATGTATTAATTCCTGGGTGATGAACACTAAACCCTATAAAACGGAAGATGAGTTATTCTCCCATTTTAAAATGACCTATCAGAATTATGGAATAAACCCCTCAGACATAACTGAAATAGCCGTAGGCTCCGTAGTTCCCCACCTCACCTATCCGGTACGTAAATCTTTGTCCCGGCTTCACAATGTAAAAACAGTATTTGTCAGCCGGAACACTCCAACCGAACTTACTTCTGCCTCTCCACAAATGGGTACTGATTTATATGCCAATGCTTATTATGCCCATAAAAAATATGAAGGAACCAAAATAATAGTAGATTTTGGTACGGCTTTAACTCTCACTTGTGTAGATAAAACCGGCGAAATAAAAGGGGTGGTAATTGCCGCCGGAGTAATAACTTCTTTAGAATCACTAATTCATGCCACGGCTCAACTTTCAGATATTGAAATGAGAACTCCGAAAAGAGTTTTGGGTAAAACAACGGAAGAATGTATGCAAAGTGGAATCGTTTTCGGATTCCTAAGTATGGTGGAAGGACTTATAGATCGTATAAATAAGGAATTGGGAGAAAAAACTTTTGTGATTGCTACCGGAGGTACTGGACATGTTTTTGCTCCATTAACCTCTAAAATAGATATTTACGACCGGTTTCATACTATTAAAGGATTAAGGGAACTTTATTTAAATCAACTGGCAGATACTAATCAAAAATAAGTTCAATATAATTACTAATTAGAAGTATTTGATTATTGGAATATTCCCTTTTTTCTTGATAAAAAAGGGAAAAAAAATCAAGGCTGTGAGCAAATTTAGCTTGAAAAACTCATCGAAAAAGCTAGAATATTTGAACTCGCTTTGCTCAAACATAAATATTTTTTAACGCTTTTTCTTCTCATTTTTCTGACGCTTTTGCTCAAAGGCCGGATTAGAAAACGAGATTATAGTTTTTCAAATTTGCCTTTCTTTTTTATCTAACTCACATTAATAAAAAAGTTCCCGTTTTAGGCAGGAACTTTACTCAATTTATGACTTAATACAATTTTTATTTCTCTCCTATGTTTCCTATACTGAGAACAGATTGGGCATTCATTAATTTATCATATACCCCACGGGTTGTATCTCCAGATTTGGAAAGTTTGAATATAGTAGTTCCAGTATCCACATTAAAATAGTAGGTTTCATTAACATCTTTAATTGAAAACCATTGTAACGCTCCATTCTGTGCCTGAACTCCTATCCAGAAGATTTTCACTTTAGCCAGATCAAACTCCAGTAATTCAAACTTCTTCTTGGTTCCACGAAAATAGGCCTTATCTTTATGAACATACAAAACTCCGCTACACTCAAAAGCAGCCAGTTTGAAAAATGCATCATTCTTTTTGGAAGAATTTATCCTCACTGCTGCATAAAAATCTACATCAGCAGGAAGCTCATCAATAATTTTTTTCCTTTTCTTTTTTCTGGATTGCGAAGCTAAAAAAGCAACAAGAAAAATAAGAACAATAGGTAAAATACATATAATTAAAAGAAATGCTAAAATAATAATTCCTTCATTCATAAGTGATAATATTTTAAGTTAAATATAAAAAGCATTTTTTTATTTTCTAAATTCTACCACTGCTTTTACAAATGCTTCTGCATTTTCAACAGGAACATTCGGTAAAATTCCGTGTCCCAGATTTGCAATGTATCTTTGCACACCAAAATCACGAATCATCTGCTGAACTTCCGAGTAGATTTTATCGGGAGTGGATAATAATTTTGCCGGATCAAAATTTCCCTGCAAGGTGATTTTTCCTCCGGAAAATTCACGAGCTTTCTTTGGAGTTATGGTCCAGTCCACACCCAAAGCTGATGCTTTGGATTGAGACATGGTTTCCAAAGCAAACCAACATCCTTTTCCGAAAACAATTACCGGAATTTTATCCGCCAACGTTTCTACAATCTGATTAATATATTTCCAGGAAAATTCTTCATAATCTTTTGGTGAAAGCAAACCTCCCCAACTATCAAATACCTGAACGGCACTTACTCCATGTTCTACTTTTTTAATCAGGTACTGAATGGTATAATCCGTAATTTTCTGTAATAAAAGATGTGCCCATTCCGGATTCTTGAAACAGAATGATTTTGCTTTGTCAAAAGTTTTTGAGCCTTTTCCTTCTATAGCATAACAAAGAATCGTCCATGGACTTCCGGAAAATCCGATTAACGGAATTTCATTATTGAGTTTTTCTAATGTAATGTCAATTGCCTTAAACACATATCCTAAACTTTCTTCTACATCAGGGTTTTGAAGTTTTTCAATGTCTTCCAGAGAAGAAATCGGATTGGGAAGATATGGTCCTACGGATTCTTTCATTTCAAACGGCATTCCCATTGCTTGTGGAACTACGAGAATGTCCGAGAATAAAATAGCCGCATCAATCGGAAAGCGTTTAACCGGCATCAAGGTAATATCTGCTGCTAATTCCGGTGTTTGACAACGGGTGAAAAAATCGTATTTATCCCGCAAAGCTCTGAATTCAGGTAAAAATCTACCTGCCTGACGCATCATCCATACAGGTGGCCGTTGAACTTCTTTACCTTGCAAGGCATCTAAAAATAAGGTATTTTTAAGCATCTATTGTTTCGTTTATCAAAGCTACCAGCGCTTCTTTAGTAGTTTCTTCCGGATAATGAATTTCAAAATCTCCTACTTGTCTTACTGCCTGAGCTGTTGTTTTTCCGCTGGTAAATATAAGGGTTTCTTTGGGAATTTCATTGAGAGAAACGAAGGATCTGACTGCGGAAGGACTCAGAAAAACCAAAGCATCGTATTGTTGATCTACTTTACACGGAGTAAGAATTGTTTTATAACTTTCTATTCCAACAACTTCCACTCCATGTTCTTTTAAAACCACAGGAAGAGTATCCAAGGATAAATTTCCTTTAAAAAAGACATATTTCTTTATATCGGTCTCCAGCATCCTTTCCAATAAATCTTCCGCATAATTGGAAATAAATGCAATCTCTCTTTCATGTCCGTATAATAGTTGTTGAGCCGTACTTTTTCCAACCACGAAAAATTCTCCTTCCAACTCAATATCTTTGATGGCTTTTGCAGAATTTTTACTGGTAACTATAAAAGCCTGAGCATCATCAGGAATTTGTGACAGAATTTGTTCTTTGGGATAAATCTCTACTTCTATAAAGGGAATGTGATCAATTTCGAATTTCCGCTCATAGTCATCCGGAAAAGAGGAAGAAGAAGTGACCAATATTCGTTTCATATTTTTTGTTACTTTATACAAATATAGTAGAATTTAATCACATAAGAAAAGCCAATACTTTTAAACAGGTATTGGCTTTATTTTTAAGTGTCTATCCACATTTGCTATCTCCACAACTTTTGCAGATCAGGCAACCTTCTTCATAAACCAGTCCATCCGGATCTCCACAGTTCGGACAGGTTTTGTCCACCGTTGTTCCATCCGGAATATATTTTTTCAATGCGCGGGCAACTCCGTTTTTCCAGGTATTAATGTTTTCATCATATAAATTCAATCCGTTTATTACATCCACCACATTATTGATCGGCATTCCGTGACGCAAAATCCCTGAAATGAGTTTGGCATAATTCCAATATTCTTTATCGAACGAACGGGAAAGCCCTTCAATGGTAATCCGGTAGCCTTCTTTATCAATATATTGGAAATCATACCGGGAATTTTCGTCATTTTCTTCCTCTTTATTTTTCACTACCCAACCTTTAGTAACGTAAGCCGGAAGGTTAAACGCATCTTCCATTTTTCCCGTAAATATTTCATACGGTTTATCATCTATCAGACCGATAACTGCAAGCCATTTCTCGTATTCATTTTGAAAACGGATAATATCTGCTTCCAGTTTACGCGGTCTTTTCGGGGCATGAGTAAATCCTACGAATGTTTTAACCTCTTCCGGTTTGGTTTCTTCTTTTTTCTCATTGGAGACCAAAACTCCGGATCGGGAACCATCCCGATAAACGGTAATTCCTTTCAATCCTTGTTTCCAGGATTCTATATAAATTTCTCCTACTTTTTCCACACTTACATCGGAAGGCAGATTTATAGTAGAACTAATACTGTGAGTGGTATATTTCTGAACCAATGCCTGCATTTCCACTCGCTTGATCCAGTCAATTTCAGGAGAAGTAGATCCGGCATATGGACTTTTATTTACATCGGTTTCTCCGGTTACTTTCATCCAGTCTTTCAGCTTATGGTGCCATACATCAAATTCTTCAAAGGCATCTCCCAAATCATCCACAAAGGAAATAACCGCATTCGGGTCATTGGCGTTTACTTTTCTTCTTCTTTTATATCCTAACAAGAATACAGGTTCTATTCCGGATGAAGTCTGTGCCAGTAAACTAAGTGTTCCTGTCGGGGCCACGGTACTCAACGAAATATTTCTTCTTCCGTGTTTCATCATTCTTTCATACAGATCAGGAAATTCTTTTTGCAACATTTGTACAAACTCGGAAGTATTTTCATATTTCGGATCCCAGGCTGTAAATGCTCCTCTTTCAATCGCCATGTCTATGGAACTATCAAATTCTGCTCTGCATTTGGTTTTCATGATTTCATCTACTAAACGAAGTGCTTCATCGGAACTATAAGCAAATCCCATAGAGGCAATGGTATCTGCTAAGGCGGTAAATCCTAATCCGGTACGCCGCCCTTTTTTTCCTGTTTCCTTTAATAGTTGCCAGGTTTCTATTTCTGTTCTTTTAATAATATCCGGCTCTTTGTCCGATTCTATTTTCTTTAGAATCCGGTCTACAGCTTCTAATTCCAGTTCCACCAAATCATCATTTAATCTCTGGGATTCATAGGTAACTTCATAAAATTTGTCAAAATCAAATTTAGCCTCGGTGCTAAACGGTTTTTGCACAAAAGAAAATAAATTAACGGCGATCAAACGGCAACTATCTCCACCTTGCATAGCGATTTCGGAACAAGGATTGGTGGAATCATTTTTAAAATCCGGATAAACGGAAGAAGTAGAATATTTATGCTGTCTGTCCCAGAAAATCAATCCTGGTTCTGCTGTATTATGGGCGCACTCTATAATGGTGTTCCATAATTCTCTGGCCTTTATTTTTTTGGTGTATTTCGGCTCTTTACTATCAATGGGCCAACGATGGGTATATTCTTTATCATTTACCACTGCTTGCATAAATTCATCTGAAAGCCGGGCAGACACGTTGGCTCCTGTTATTTTAGTTAAATCTTGTTTAATTAAAACAAAATCTTCAACATCCGGATGGGCAATATCTATGGTTAACATCAACGCTCCCCGACGACCGTTTTGAGCTACTTCTCTTGTGGTGTTGGAAAATCGCTCCATAAAAGTAACTGCTCCGGTAGTTGTTCCCGCCGAATTGGAAACACTGGCATTTTTCGGACGAAGATTGGAAATATCCACTCCTACCCCACATCTCCTTTTAAAGAGCTGTGCCAGTTGTTCATCTGTGTGCATAATTCCCCCATAGGAATCATAAACCGGTGGAATCACAACACAATTGGATAGGGAAGCAATTATATTTTTGTTTCCTAAGGCAGCCATTACACTTCCTTGTGGAATGACATAGTTAAACCGATCAAATAAACTAAAAATCCTTTCTTCTGATAGTAAAGGTCTTTCCTGTCCATAAATAGAAAGTCCTTTTTTTATGTTTGATTTAAATTTTTTCTCAATTCTGGCAAATTCTTTAGCCATCCGGATGTGCATATCTTCCGGTGATTTTTCCAAGTAATTTCCTTTGGAATCTTTCACGGCATATTTTTTCATCCATGTGGTTGCAGCCAACTCATCTCCTTTAAAATATTGTAAACTTTTTTCCAATACTTCCTTCTCAGAAAAAAAAGATCCTATCTTAGTTTTTTGTGTTACTTCCATAATTAATGATTTAATTTAAATAATGAGTCTTTCAAAGTTACAAAAATCAGACCTGATATTCATTATTTCTCTTTTTATTTTCAAACAAATTATTGTTGATAACTAATTATTTCGTTTTCTAAAAAATAATTTTTTATATACTATCTAATTTTTTTATAAAAAATGTGGATTAAAAATTAATCTTTATGATTTAAAAAATAAAATTTTAAAATCTCAAAAATATAAACCAATCAGATTGTTTTTTCAAATACAGAAAATCACCAATAAAAAAATCATGATTTGTAAAGCTTATTATACCATAGAAAAAATTAATTAAACGTTTGTTTAATTTTATGATTTTTATGTACATTTGTCCTCTCAATTTTATAAAGTGAAACTATCTCAGAAAAAAATTGACATCCTGGAAACAGTGGAAATTCTGATCAATAAAGAGGGTTTCGAAAATATTTCTGTACGGAAGATTTCTAAAGCCGCTAAAATCAATGTGGCTATGATTTCCTATTATTTTGGTTCCAAGGATAAAATGCTGGATGAGCTTTTCAAATACCGGATATCTAAGGTAACTGAAAATTTTGAGGATGTTTATCTTAAATTACCCGATACTATTTCTCCTCAGGAAAAGATAGAAACCATGATCAATTACTGGGTGGACTATATTTTTTCATTCCATCCTTTATATGAAATCATGGCACAAAACACCAGTACAAAAAAAGGGTACCTTACTGAAATAAAAAAATTTCATTTTCTTCTGATTAGAATCTTTAATGAAATAACTAAAGAAGGTATTGAAAAAAAGGTCTTCTCACCCAAAGGTGAAATGGAGATATTAGTAGGAAGCATATTAGGTACAATTTTTTTCTTCATTAAAAACTCAACTTATCCCGCACAACTCTGGCCGAATGAATTTACAGAAGAGAACAAAATATCTTTTATAACGAACAAAATAAAAATACATTTAAAAACAATGATTTTCTTAATGTTAGGAAACAAAAATGAAGGCTAATAAATTTTTATTGATTTTTATGTTAGGAATCTTACCTAAGATAAATGCACAACAAACGAAGGTTCTCACACTTCCAGAGGTCATTTCCCTGAGCAAAGAGAACAGTAAACTGTTAAAACTATCAAAAACACAAATAGAAAATGCTAAATTCCAGATAGAACAGGCAAAGAATCAACGGTTACCTGACCTGAACATTACTGGACAAGGATTACACTTGTTTGATACTTCAAAAATCAAACTGGATATGCCTGTTTCCGCCGGATCAGGAACCGCCGCTCCTATTCCCGATTATGCTCTGGTAGGACAAGCTGCACTTTCCGTTCCTTTATTTGCCGGATTCAAAATAACCAACGGAATAGCCGTAGCCAAATACAATCAGCAACTACAGGAAGCAAATTACTCCGTTCAGGAAGATGATGTGGAAATACAGGCTATTGATGTTTTTGTAAAACTCTATAAAACCAAACAATCCCAAAAAGTAGTGGAAGCAAATCTGGAACAGGCAAAACAAAATACAAGAGATTTCCAGAACCTTGAACAAAACGGCATGGTGGCAAGAAACGACTTGTTACGGGTTCAATTACAGGAATCCAATATAGAACTGGCTCTTATGGAAACCAAAAAGAATTTCAATGTAATTAACTACAACCTGAATTTATTACTTGGACTTCCTGAAAATACTGTAATAGACCCGCAACTGGATTTTGATTACCATACCGGAGCCATTTCCGAAGATGATTATCTTTCCAAGGCTTCCGACAATAGAAAAGAATATCAGGTGTTGGATCTTCAGGACAAGATCGCAAAGAAAAATGTGGACATAGTCAAAGGAGATTATTATCCACAGATAGCCTTATCCGGAGGATATATGTATATAGATGTGAATCATTTGGGAAGTTTACAGAACGCTACCAATACCGGATTAGGAGTAAAATACAATTTAGCTTCCCTATTTAAGAATAGAAGTGCCGTAGCTTCCGCAAAAAACCAGGTACAACAGGTACAGGACAATCTGTCTATTCTGGACGATCAGGTTAAAAGCCAGATTCACACCGCCTATCAGGAATACAATTATAGTATAGACCAAACTCATGTGTACGATAAAGCATTGGTACAAGCCAATGAAAATTACCGGATCGTAAAAAATAAACACGATAACGGTCTGGCCAATACGGACGATTTACTAACTGCAAATCTGGAACAATTACAAGCAGCATTGAATCAGGCTAATGGAAAAGCTGAAGTTTTACTGACTTATTATAAACTTTTAAGACAAGCTGGACTTATTTCACTACAATAAAATCAACACTATTCAAAATAAATCAAGAACAGAACAAATGGCTACAAATAAAAAGAAAACCAATATCAGATTTATCATCATACTGACAGTATTAATTGTACTTGGAGGTGGCTTTGGAATAATGAAATACCTTCATTCCCAACAACATCAGGAAACAGATGATGCCCAACTGGAAAGCGATATCACAGGAGTGATTCCGAGAGTTTCCGGTTATATAAAAGATATACGCGTAAAAGACAATCAATATGTTCACAAAGGAGACACCCTTATCATCCTTGACGATCACGATTACCGGGTGAGGCTGGCAGAAGCAGAAGCAGGAGTTCAGATCGCAGAAAGCAATATTTCACTTTCTGAAGCAGGTGAAGCCACTTCCCAATCCAATATTCCCGTTTCACAAGCACAGGAAAAAACCATAGGAGCCAGTATTGAAACAGCAAAAATAAATCTATGGAGAGCCAATAACGATTTTGAACGATATGCTAATCTTTATAAAGATCATTCCATTACCAAACAACAGTACGAACAAGCATTAGCCGCCAAACAATCTGCGGAAGCCCAACTGAGAGCCGTTCAGGATCAACAGGCAGCGGCCATGCATCAAACCAATGTAGCCCGCACACAAACCAATGCTTCTGCTCAACAAATCAGAGTGGCACAGGCAAATTATACCAAAAGCAAAACAGCCGTGGATGCTGCTAAACTGAATCTGAGTTACACCATAATAACCGCTCCGGTAGACGGATTTGTTTCCAGAATTAATTTACAGACAGGGCAGTTTGTACAACCCGGACAATCCTTATTCAATCTAGTAGGACAAAAAATCTGGATTGTGGCAAATTTTAAAGAAACCCAAATGGATAAAATACGTCCCGGACAATCCGTGGAAATATCCGTTGACGCCTACCCAAGCCATAAGTTCGATGGAAAGGTAACTTCTTTTGCTCCGGCAACCGGTTCAAAATTCGCCCTTCTTCCTCCGGACAATGCTTCCGGGAACTTTGTAAAAGTAGTACAACGAATTCCGGTGAAAATAGAATTCACCGACTCTAAAGATGAAATGCTGAAACTCCTTCGTCCCGGAATGAACGTGATAGTGGATGTAGATACTAAATAAAGAACAATTCTTTCTAATTATTAAACCGTACAAAGAAAAAGATGGAAGATCACGATAGTTTGGTGGAATATGGTTGGCGCAGAGCCTTGATTACCTTTTTAGCCGTACTTTGCGCCCTGTTGGAAATTGTGGATACCACTATTGTAAACGTTGCCCTGAACGACATGAAGGGAAGTCTGGGTGTGACCATTAATGACGTAGCCTGGGTAGTTACTGGATATGCCATAGCCAATGTAATCATTATTCCCATGACCGGCTGGCTGGGACAACAATTCGGACGGAGAAACTACTTTACCGGGTCTATAATTATATTCACCGTTGCCTCTTTCTTTTGCGGAAATGCCACAAATTTATGGGAACTGGTTGCCTTTCGTTTTATACAAGGATTAGGAGGCGGAGCTTTATTAGTAACCGCTCAAACCATTATAACGGAAATTTATCCTCTGGCAAAAAGAGGAATGGCACAAGCCATTTACGGAATGGGAGTAATTGTGGGACCTACTTTAGGACCTCCGTTGGGCGGATATATTGTAGATAATTATTCCTGGCCTTATATATTCTATATCAACGTTCCGTTGGGAATTCTGGCTGTAATTTTATCTCTGAAATTTGTAAAAAGTCCGAAATTCGGAGCCAAACTGAAAGCGAATCAGGTAGACTGGATCGGAATATTTCTTCTGGCTATTTCCATAGGTTCCCTGCAATTTGTACTGGAACACGGACAACAGGACGACTGGTTCAATGATTCCACTATTTTGATTTTAAGCATCGTTGCCTTTTTCGGAATTATTTTATTCATATGGAGAGAACTGGTGTATGATTATCCGGTAGTTAATCTCCGGATATTGAAAAATTTCAATCTGCGGATCGGTTTTATACTCACTTTTATATTAGGATTCGGATTATACGGTTCTACCTTTATTATTCCTATTTACACTCAATCCATTTTAGGATGGACTGCTACACAAGCGGGAATGTTACTAATTCCGAGTTCACTTATGACCGGTTTTATGATGCCTATTATCGGAAGGATGTTACAAGCCGGAGTTCCACAGAAATATCTGGTATCTATTGGGTTTACCATATTCTTTATTTATAGTTATTGGTGTTACCATATCATCACTTCAAATACCGGAGCCGATGCCTTTTTCTGGCCGTTAGTTGTCAGAGGTATCGGATTGGGATTATTATTCGTACCTATCACAACCTTATCTTTGTCTACCTTAAATGGAAGAGAAATTGGGGAAGGAGCAGCCATGACGGGAATGAACCGTCAATTGGGAGGTTCCTTCGGTATTGCTATTATCACTACCATGATTTCCCGATTAAGTGATAAACACAGAATGGACTTGGTTTCTCATCTTGACCGTTCTAGTTTCATAGTTCAGGAAAGACTTCAGCAATTCAAAATGATGTTTATGAGTAAAGGGTTTGCTGCTAATGTTGCAGAAAGCAAGGCCTATCAGTTATTGGATCTTTCCGTAACCAAACAGGCTACTATTTTGTCTTACATGGATATCTTCCTGTATCTGGGTATACTATTTTTAATCTGTGTTCCTTTTATGTTATTGATAAAAACCCAAAAGGGAAATGTAGATCTCGGAAGTGCAGCGCATTAAAATTGAAGTTAGAATTATGATTGGAATTGCTTCCTTAGTATGGACAAAAAGATAAAGACCTGAAATCTAAAAAATAAGTTTGTCACGAAGAAGCAGAAAAAACATCGGGATGTTTTAATGAAAACATCAGGACGTTTCGATCAATCGGTCAGGACGTTTTTGAATTCCTTTTCAGTAAAGGACTACAGCCTGCTTTAAAACTGAAAATAAATAAACGGTTGTATTTCGGAAGATTTCACTTGGGCAACCAGTAAAACCACCACAAATAAAAATAATAAGGCGACTACATAAGGTGCTGCGGAAAGCTTGGTTTGTACGAAGCTTTCCCATTTGGCAGGAATAAAATGAAGAATAAATCCAACCAACATGAAAATGAAAACCAGTTTATATCCTTCAATCATTTGTATAAAAATATGAGAATCGAATTTGTATATGATCTGTGATAATACCAATCCTGCGGTTTTCATATCGGAAGCCCGGAAGAAAATCCAGCAAAAACAAACAAAATGAAAGGTAAGCAATATGCTAAGCAGAGTAATAAAAAAATGGGATTTTTTATTTTCTTTGGTCGTAATTCCAAAAATACTTATAAAGGTTTTGTGAATTGCCAAGGCAAGTCCATGCATTGCGCCCCAAAGGATAAATCTTATGGATGGGCCATGCCATAAACCTCCCAACAACATGGTGGTCATCTGGTTGAAACTTCCGTATACAGATTTCTTTTTTTCTTTGGAGACAAGAATGGAAAGAATGAAAAAGAAGATGAAGGCTCCTGCTATTGCTAATTGCCACCAACTTCCGTGCTTAATTCCTATAAGTCCCCAAATGATCATTCCCACAAAGAAAACAACAGGAAAAAAATATCCCAAAAAATGTCCGGTGCGGTTTCCTCCCAACGAAAAATAAAGATAATCTTTCAGCCAGGAAGAAAGGCTGATATGCCAGCGACGCCAGAATTCGGTAATGTTTTTTGATTGGTATGGAGAATTGAAGTTTTGAGGAAAGCGGAAACCTAAGAGAAGTGCGATTCCGATAGCCATATCCGAATATCCGGAAAAGTCGCAATAGATCTGTAATGCATATCCGTACACTCCAAACAGATTTTCCACTCCGGAATATAATTGTGGCTGGTCAAAAATCCGGTCAACAAAGTTCACTCCAATATAATCGGAAATGACTGCTTTTTTGAATAATCCTATGGTTATCAGAAATAATCCTCTTCCAATCATGGATTTGGTTACAATAGTCGGTTTATACAGCTGGGGAATAAAATCGTAGGCACGAATAATGGGCCCTGCAACCAACTGAGGAAAAAAGGAAACAAAGAATCCGTAATCCAGTATATTTTTTACCGGTTCGATCTTTTTTCTATACACATCAATAGTATAACTCATGGACTGAAAGGTAAAAAAGGAAACTCCTACGGGAAGGAAAATATCTACTTTTTTGTAAGTAGTTCCACTAACGGTATTGAATGAGTCAATAAGGAAATTAGTGTATTTGAAATAGAACAATATTCCCAGATTCACAGCCAGGCTAAAAAATAGTAAGAGCTGTCTTTTTAATTTACTTTCTGCTTTATGAATCAGATGTCCGGTGAAGAAATCAAAGAATACACAAAAAATCAGGATGATGTAATAGTATCCACTCGACCGGTAATAGAAATAAAGGGAAAACAGAATTACATAGATGACTTTTGGAAAATGGGTTTTATGCAGAATTGCATACCCGATCATAAAAGCTGTAAATATAAACACAAAGTAACCACTACTGAAAATAAGCGGCTCTTTCGGGTTAAAGTAAAACTGCTCTATTAGTTTTTGTATGTCTATATTCTGAATGAACTGTTGAAATCCATTCAATGTTTTTCCTTCATCAATGGCCAGCAACATAGTTGTTATATGAATTTAATATGGCTTTGAATAATAAATTCCCTTGTAATTGGTATCCTTCTTTGTTATAGTGTAATAAATCTTTACTAAACAGGTTGTTTGTTTTCCAGTTAGCTGCCGATCCGGTAATCTCCTGCAAATCCCAATAAGCCAGATTATTCTCCTTGCAATAGGAAACTAAAATATCCCGCATGGTTTTTATATTCGGATTCTGTACTTTTTCTCTGTAGGCATTGGCCGGAGTGGTAATCAAAAAAGGAACTCCGGGGTTATATTTTTTCAGGTTGGTAATGAAACTGTTAATCTGTTCTTTAATAAGATCTTCTTTAAAATCTTTGTTTCTCCTGTAGGCTTCATTGGTTCCCAAAGAAATAATAATGATATCCGGTTTTAAAAATGGGGTTTCTTCATTAAAATACCGGGAAGTATCGTAATGGAAATATTCCGCACCATTCACTCCAATGCTGTGGTAAATCAATCCTTTCTGATCGTTCTCCGTATTAATTCCTAAAATAGTAGTATGTGTCTGGGCAGGATCAGTTTTACTACTTGAAATCTCCACCTCCGTAGTGGGCTTCTGAAAAGATAGTATTGCGACATTAGGATCGGACGGACTGAGGTATTTTTTTACTTCAATTATTTGTCCATTTGCCAAATCCTTTGCGCTTAAATCAAAGATTTTTCCGTCATTCTCAAAAAATAAGGTCATTTTCGTGAATGCATATTTTTCAGGTAACCTGAAAAAAAAGGTTGCAGTGGAATCTTTGGACTCTATAGTAATTCCTCCTATACCGTTCGCCTGCGGCAACAAAGGCTTACAATTTCTTTTTCCTTCCCATGTAATATTGGACAGGGACAGGATATCTTCCGGAGAATTGGTTCCGGCAAGCTGATAGGGAACTATCAATCCACGGCCTGCATTTCCGAACATTGCCTGAAACTTATCGCGTAAAACACCTGTAATATAATTTGCCTGAAGATGTGAATCTCCGATATGCAGAATGTTGATCTGCTTTTTATTAAATGTATTTAACGTTGTGAAAAACGGAGCTAATTCTTCTGCATTATGAATAATGTTCAAATCTTCTTTTACAAAGGAATAATGCTTTTCTTTGGGCTGACAGTTCACAAAACCTAAGGTGAAGCAAACCCACATAAACAACCAAAAGATTTTATTTAGTCTTATCTTTTTCATATTCAAAAATCAAACTTTTAAATAATAAACCTGCTATATCTTTCCCTCCTAAAAAGTTAAGATGAATGTAATCTAAATTGGCTTTGGGCGGACTGGCTTTTACATATCCAACCATGGAATTTTCTCCTCCCATAGCTCCATACATATTCCAGAACGCAATTTTATTTCCGGAGGCAATGGCCCGCTGCACTTCCACCATTGCTTTAATGGAAGGCATGGTTTTATATTCTCCATTCTCTTTATGACTACGATCTCCTACCCCTATCAATAAAATTCCTGCCTGAGGATATTTTTCTTTGATCTCGGAAATTACCTTTTTCATCATCCGTATATACCAGTCAAAATTGGTAGTTTTATCATCAATGGCATTTACTCCATATTGAAGAATGATCAACTTATAATCCTGTATTTTATTCAGTGCTTCATGCATTTCCGGTTTACTAGATAACAGGGAAAAACCTGCATTTCCACGCAGAGCAAAGTTATCTACATACACTCCTTTTTCTCCTTCAAAGGAAACTCCATACAAATAGGCATCCGAAGCCGGGGTGAATGATAAACTTATTTTCTGGGAAGGGATATATTCCACTTCTTTCATCTGAATATTTCTTCCTTGTAGTAATTTCACGTTTTGTGTTCCTGAACCGGAGGTTATTTTTGCCTCTATATTTCTTTTGGACTGGTAAAAAATTCTCAGTGGAGGCAACTGCTGGGTTCTTGGGGAAAAATGGACGGAATAATACACTGCCTGATTGCCTTCCTGAGGAATGGCACACAATCCGAACGGAGGATAGGGAACTTTTTCTTTGGGTTGATGTACTGCATCAAAACTTTCAAATCCTTTAAAATCTTCTTTTATGGTCTGCCTGAACTGAGAAACTTCTGAGGTAACAGGAACCAGTCCTACTCCTTCTCCACCGAATTTTTCCTGCAACATATCCCTAAAATCTCCGCATAATACATCTCCTTCAATGAAACTATCTCCAAAGAATGCAATTCTTACTTTCTCTCCTTTGTTTATGTTGTTCAGGGAAACGATTAAATTTTTAAAGGTTGACTGATTGGGGGAATAATCTTCAAAGCAAACTTGTCCTTCAGGGCATTGGGCTTTGAGTTCGGGTTTTACAGTTGAAATAGTAACCGGAACTTCCACTTTATTTTCTTTTTCTATATCTGAAAACATATTGAGCGTTTTCACTTCATATCCGAACAGAGTAATGGGAGGGAGATAGTGAAAAGAGATCAGCCCGATTAAAAAAATCAGACATAAAATTGGTATGTAAAAGGTTCTATCTTTTTCCACTTAAAAATTGAATTAGGTTATTGGTTTCCAAGATATAAAACAGGAAAATAAAGTCAACAAATGTACCTATTTTTTATATCAAAAAACTGTTTTTGAACTAATTTTATTGTTCGTAATAAAAATTAAATTGTTTAGGTTTTTAGCCTTCGGATGAAGAAGAAATCTCCGATTCTTTTTGATAATCCTGAATTTGGAGTGTGCATTTTTCTCCTGGAGAAAAAAAGTGAGAACTTGTAAACCATATTCGATGGAAATTACTTATTCCTTCTATTAAGTAATGACTTCCCTGAAAATAACTTTTTAATACTGTTACCGGCAATCCTGTATCGGAAATTATCATCTGATGGGGATAAACCAAAATTTTATTTTCAGTGATTCCATCAAATAATTCCGGGAAATTTTCTTTTCTGAATATATTGGTTTCTCCAAACAGGTTAGCCACATATTCATTCTGAGGGTTTCCGTAAATATGAGAAGGTGTTCCTTTCTGAATGATTCCTCCGTCTTTTACGATCATCATTTCATCTGCAAATGCCAAGGCATCTTCTATGTCATGAGTGGCAAGAATAACAGAGATCTTATTTTCTTTGGCAAAATCAAAAACCGCTCTTTTTAAAATGTTTTTCTTGAATGTATCTACTTGCGAAAAGGGTTCGTCCAATAACAGTAAAGATGGTGTCTGGGCCAATATTTTTGCCAATGCAACTCTTTGTTTTTGTCCTCCGCTTAAATAAGTGGCTTTCACATCTACATAATCTCCCATTTCTACCAAATTCAGCAAAAACATAATCCGTCCCTGCTTTTCTTCCAAATCTATATTGGACAAGAATTTTCCTACATTTTCTCCTACAGTGGCATAGGGCATCAATCCGAAATCCTGTTCCAGATATTTGAACTCCTGTTCTCCAGGAACAAGATTTCCTTTAAATCCTGCTAATTTTCTATTATGGTAATATATTTCCCCTTCTTCCCAATCCAACAATCCGTAAATCAGTTTCAGAATAGTGCTTTTACCGCTTCCGCTTTCTCCTATCAATGCCAGCATTTTCCCCTGTTCCAACTCAAAGGAAAGAGAGTGAATTACTTTTTTGTCTATTACGTAGGAAAAAGATAAATTCTTTACTTCTAACATAGAATATAATTAGACTGAGATTAAATTATTTCGCTAAAACATATAATAACTCCGAAATAATTCGTTTAGTAAGTTAAAAATATATTTTATCTTTTACAAATTTAATATTTTAATAATGAAAAAGGTAGTTTTAAGTTTTGTAATTGTCTTATTTTCTCTTGTTTCCTGTAAAGATTCTTCTAAGGGAACTCTTCATTCGGAAACAGCTGTTCCTGTTTCATCTTCGGGAGAATATTTACTTGATATTACCCAGAGCAAAATCAACTGGACTGGTTATAAAATACAGAAATCTTTGAATTTAAGCCATTTTGGAACCATACAATTTAAAGAGGGAAATTTTAACTTCAAAAACAATCAACTGGAAAGCGGAACTTTCATCGCAGATCTGTCTACTTTAAAAGATGATGATCTGGAAGATCCTAGTCAAAATAAGAAGTTGGTTGACCATTTGAAAGATACGGATTTTCTGAATGTGAACACTTATCCTCTTTGTACCTTCACCATTATTTCTTCTAAAAATATAGACGGAGTTTCAGATTACAACACGGAAATCAAGGGAACTCTGAAACTGAAAGACAACACAAAAGACATTGTTATAAAAGCTAATATAAGATTAGAAAATAATATGGTTTTTCTAAATACGGAAAAATTCTCTGTGAGACGTCAGGATTTCGAATTAAATTATAACGGAATGGGTGATGTTCTAATCAATGATGATTTTGACCTTCAGGTTAGCTTGGTAGGAAAATCCAAATAGAATTCATTTTTTCTTCCTAAATCTCAGATTAAAAAACAGGAATATAACTCTTCCGATAAAACTTTGGAATAGTATTTGAATCTCTTTTGATTAATTGTAATAAAATCACTATTTTTCTTAAAATCAAATATCTATGGGATTCATTAAAGAGTTTAAAGAATTTGCCTTAAAAGGCAATGTTATTGATCTTGCCATCGGGGTAATTATTGGTGGAGCTTTTGGTAAAATTATATCATCTCTGGTAGATGACATTATTACTCCCTTAATTCTGGCTCCTGCCTTAAAAGCTGCAAATCTGGACGATTTGTCTAAACTAACCATTCCGGGAACTGTCGTTAAATACGGAAATTTCATTTCCACCTGTATTTCTTTTATTATTATTGCTTTCTGTTTGTTTCTGATTATAAAGGGGATCAACTCCTTGAATAAAAAGAAAAAAGAAGAAGAACCTATTGCTGATCCTACTCAGGAACAATTACTTACTGAAATCAGGGACTTATTAAAAGAAAACAGAAAATTATAGATGATAAAACTCCCCATCTTTTTTAAGATGGGGAGTTTTGTTTCTATCTACTAATTTAAATTTAAAATCTCACTCCTAAAGTTAATACAAAATTATTTTGCGTGTTTTTTACTTTACCAAAAGTTACTGTATCAAACAGAGGATTAGGATTGTACCATGTTGGCCATTCTCCATTATAAACTCCAGGCCCAAAGTTCCTTATTTCCGAACCATTGTAATAAGCTCCTGAGAATGAAGTATAATAATCGGCTTTTATCCATTGATAAGCGAAATCTGCAAAGAAAGGTCCTATATCATATCCTATACCGAAAGAAAGTTTATTTTTTTCTCCAGTCATATAATTTTTCACTGTAGTGTTATCCAAGCCAGTTTCATAGTTATATCCTGCAACCGTATTATCTTTCACTGGTGATGATACATACCCATATCCAGCACGTAACTTAAGTTCTTTGTATCTATACTCAACCCCCAAACGATATTCCTGGGAATTTTTCATATAGCTGTCTATAAAAGAATTATTTAATTCATAATTCTGATCTCCTTTAAACTGATAATCTTTATTAAAATAATTAATAAAATCAAAATTCACTCCTAATGAATTATTTTCATCAATAATATTGGAAGCGAATGCAGCACTCAATACCATATTCCCCGGTGCTGTTATTTTTGCTCTATCATAATAACCATAATAAATATCCCAATTTACCACCGGATTACCTAAAGCATCGAGTATTGGATTACCTGAAGCATCCTTAGGTATATAAGTTCCAAAACCATTATAACTTGTATTGATATCAGACCACCAGATAGGGGAATGATAAGCAGCACCTAAACGAAACTCCGGAAGTATTTTTCCTATAACCCCAACTGATAAACCAAAACCATTCGCATTTTCAAAATAAGGAGTTCCCTGTCTATTGAATCTCCCTACACTTCCGTCTGAGATCATTCTGTCTGCATACGTATCATACCGGTCCATAGTTAAATAATGCCAGTCTAATCCCAACCCAAAATAAATCTTATCATCATAATTGGCTGCAACACTGAATTTCAGTTTAGTCTTATACCCGCTAATATACTGTTCATAACTTTCAAAATCAAAATCCTCACTCCCCTTTTCATTGCCTATAGTATAATTATACTTTTCATTATAAGGGAATATCACATCATTATCCAGTCTTTGAAAAGAATAATTCGCTCCCAGATTTACTTTAAGACGATCTGCATCATCTCCCAAAGCAAGGGCAAAACCACCATTAGAAAAATTAAAATTGGTATCAGTGTTACTATAAGAATGAAGCATGGATGCATTATTCTTATTTGATAACACCCCCATTGTCACAGTACCTACGGAATTTCTGAAAATCCCCAATCCTGCCGGGTTGGTTTCTACTGCACTTATATCTCCTCCCAATGCTCCCATGGATTCTCCCATACCGATATACCTTGCTGTTCCGGCTGTGTTAAAATTACCATCGTACGCATTCAGAGCATCATACATAGCATTAGGATCGAAAACCTGAGCCTTACTTATTTGAGTCATTGCCAAGAAGGCAACTCCATATATTATTTTCTTATTCATATTGGTTGATTATTCTCATGTAATTTTTTATCTTCTTCCACCGCCCATAGATCCTCCACGGCTACCTCCGCCCATTGAACCGCCACCGAAGTTTCCTCCGCCCCGACTTCCGCCTCCAATAGAACCACCACTGTTACCAAAACCTCCACGACTTCCACTTCCTATGGAGCCTCCGTTATATCCTCCACGGCTTCCTGAGCTAGGTGGGGTATAAGATGGTGATGATGACCGGGATCCTCCATCTATTTGTCCTCCTCTTGTTCCTCCCGTGATTCCACCACTTCTGCTTCCGCTATTATTCGGGTATGTACTTCTTCCTCCCTCAATTTGAGTACTTCCGCGGGTTCCTCCTATAGTACCACCCCTAGTTCCTGTACCATTATCAGGATATGTATTTCTTGGAACTCCTACGTTTCCTACTCCAGATCTTGTTCCGCCGGAAATTGCAGTACTTCCCCTTGAACCTCCTACTACACTACCGGTTCTGCTTCCTGATATAACACTATTTCGTGTAGCTTGTCTTTGTATATCAGCCACTTGTTGTCCTCTGGTATAAGAATAAGATCTTCCTAAATTAGTATTACTTCTTCCATATACTACACTGCCCGGACGTGGTCCATAATGTCCTCCATAATAGTACGGATTGTAATAACGAGGATAATAACCTGGGGAATAATAGCTTGGATAATAATATCCGGGATAATTCCATCCCCAACCCCAGGAAGGACCCCAATAATTGTTCCATCCCCAGTTGGAATAACCCCAGCCAAATCCGATTGAGATACCCCAACCCCAGCCGGAATAAGGATAGTATCCTCCATAATATCCACTACCGTAATAATTATAATTATTTATTACTGTTCCTGCATCATCTCCCCATCCGTCATTGTTATAGGAATAACCGGCAGAGTTACCATTATTGCTGGTATTGGCCGTGTCATCTGAATACAACATATCACTTGCATTTTCATTCGGGGCTATATATTTTTTTCCTATTCGCACTTCATTGTCACTATTTTGTGAATTATTGTCATTATATATATAACCATAAGACTGTTGGGTATTCTGTTTTTTCGGCGTTTTGTCTGTTTTAGGATTATAATATACACTATCCTCTCCCGCATATGATGTCTGACCAACATAACATGAAGTTAAAACACCAGATAATAATAGGGAAAACCCTATCATTACCCAAAATCTTCCCATGTTGTTATTAATATTCTTCATGATATTTTTTTTAGTAGTTTATAAATTCTATTTTTGCCCTATAATTAATTATTGTATACTATAAAGTTACAAAAGTCATACCAATCAACAAAATTTGATTATTCTATACATATGACAAAACAACATGTCAAAAGTTTAATTACAGTGAAATAAAATATGGCAACACTTACATCAAGACAAGAAGATTACAGTAAATGGTATAACGAACTGGTTATCAAAGCCGATATGGCGGAAAATTCCGGCGTACGGGGCTGCATGGTAATCAAACCCTACGGATATGCCATCTGGGAAATAATGCAACGTCAATTAGATCAGATGTTCAAGGATACCGGACATCAGAATGCTTATTTCCCACTGTTCATACCCAAATCTTACCTGTCTAAAGAAGCTGCCCATGTGGAAGGCTTTGCAAAAGAATGTGCTGTAGTTACCCATTATCGTCTGAAAAATGCTCCTGATGGAAGTGGAGTTATTGTAGATCCGGAAGCAAAACTGGAAGAAGAACTCATCGTACGTCCTACTTCCGAAACTATCATCTGGAACACTTATAAAAACTGGGTGAAATCTCATCGGGATTTACCTATTTTAGTTAACCAATGGGCAAATGTTGTTCGCTGGGAAATGAGAACCCGTTTATTTTTACGTACTTCCGAATTCCTTTGGCAGGAAGGTCATACGGCACATGCTACCAAAGAAGAGGCTATTGAAGAAGCAGAAAGAATGCTGGATGTGTATGCTGAGTTTGTAGAGAATTTCATGGGAGTTCCTGTAATTAAAGGGGTTAAATCTCCTGCGGAAAGATTTGCGGGAGCTGAAGAAACCTACGCCATAGAAACTATGATGCAAGATGGAAAAGCATTACAGGCAGGAACTTCACACTTTTTAGGACAAAATTTCGCTAAGGCCTTTGACGTAAAATATCAGTCCAAAGAAGGAACTCAGGAATATGTATGGGCTACTTCCTGGGGAGTTTCCACCCGTTTGATGGGTGCTTTAATCATGTCCCATTCTGACGATAACGGATTGGTTCTTCCTCCGAATATTGCTCCTATCCAAGTGGTTATTGTTCCTATTCACCGAACGGATGAACAACTAGAAGCTATTTCCAATTTAGCATCCGATTTAAAATCACAACTTCACAAATTGGGAATATCCGTGAAATACGACGACCGCACAGAATACAAACCAGGATGGAAGTTCAACGAATATGAACTGAAAGGAATTCCAGTTCGTATTGCCATTGGACCTAAAGATTTGGAAAACAATCAGGTGGAAATCGCTCGTAGGGATACATTGGAAAAACATTCCCATCTGGTGGAAAATCTGGCAGAACATATACAAAATTTATTGCAGGAAATTCAGCAAAACATCTTTAATAAAGCAAAAATTCATCGGGATTCTTTAATTACCAAAGTAGATACCTATGAAGAATTTAAAAAAGTACTAGACGAGAAAGGTGGTTTTGTTTCCGCACATTGGGATGGTTCCACAGAAGTGGAAGAAAGAATAAAAGAAGAAACCAAATCCACTATCCGTTGTATTCCTTTGGATGCTGAAGAAGAAGACGGGGTATGTATTTATTCCGGAAAACCTTCCAAGAAAAGAGTTTTATTTGCCAGAGCGTATTAATAATGACTTTAGAACAACAACTTCAGGCTTATTCCAATCCGCAGAAAAAAGAATTTCTTCCCCGTTTTTTCAAAACAGGAAAGGGTGAATACGGAGAAGGAGATAAATTTCTGGGAGTAGTTGTTCCTGATATCCGGAAAGTAGCCAAAGCAAATCTGCATCTTTCTCTGAAAGAAGTTGAAAAATCTTTGCAAAATGAATATCATGAATGCCGGTTATGTGCATTGCTTATTCTGGTTGAAAAATTTAAAAAGTCCAAAACCGAAGAGGAAAGAAAAAACATTTATGATTTTTACCTTTTCCATACCCGATACATCAATAACTGGGATTTGGTGGATCTGAGCGCCAAAGATATTGTAGGCGGATATTTAAAAAACAAGGATCGGTCTGTTTTATATAAACTGGTAGAAAGCTCTGATTTATGGAAACAACGGATTTCCGTCATTGCTACTTTTGCCTTTATCAGTGAAAATGACTTTAAAGATATTTTAGCTCTATCCGAAAAACTACTTTACCATAAGCACGATTTAATTCATAAAGCAACCGGATGGATGCTGAGAGAAGCGGGAAAGAGAGATGAAACAGTACTTTGTCAGTTTTTGGATCAACACCATAAAGAAATGCCCCGAACCATGCTGAGATATGCCATAGAAAAACTATCCGATGAAGAACGCACTTTTTATATGAAAAAATAAATGTGACATTTTGAATTCTTTTTTATATACCATAGGAATTAATTTTTTAGGCATCGGAATGAAGATCGCTTCCTTATTTCATCCTAAAGCCAGACTTTGGGTAAAAGGAAGAAAAAATGTTTTCACTCATATTAAAAACAAAATCTCAGAAAACGACAAAGTCATCTGGATGCATGCTTCTTCCTTAGGAGAATATGAACAGGGACTTCCGGTTTTAACTGCTCTAAAGGAAAAATTTGCCAATCATAAATTTGCTGTCAGTTTTTTTTCTCCTTCCGGTTATGAAGTGGTAAAAGATCAAACTTGGGCTGATTTGGTTTTCTATCTTCCGTTAGATACCAAAACCAATGCAAAAAAGTTGATCCAATTTCTACATCCGGAACATGTCATTTTTGTGAAGTACGATTTCTGGTATAATTTACTAACGGAACTATCCGACAATCATATTAATACAATTTTTATCTCTGCTATTTTCCGGAAAGATCAAATATATTTTAAGCCCAAAGGAAAATGGATGGTTTCTGTATTAAAAAAAGTATCTCATTTTTTTGTGCAGAATGAAAATTCCGAAAAATTACTGCATTTCATAGGAATTATCCAAACCACCGTTTCAGGAGATACCCGCTTCGACCGGGTTAAAATGCTATTAGAAAGAGACAATCATCTGGATTGGTTGGAGCAATTCAAACAGGACAAAACCCTGATTGTTGCCGGAAGTACATGGAAGGAAGATGATGAATTACTTAAAAATTACAGTAATTCCCAACTTTCCCCAAATACAAAAATCCTGATTGCTCCTCATATTATAGATGCTGAATATTTCCGAAAATTAAAAACCGGACTAAAAGCAAAAACCTTATTGTTCTCGGAAAAAGATAACAAAAACCTAGAAGAATATCAGATACTCATTTTAGATACTGTCGGAATACTTACCAAAGTATATTCTTATGCTGATATTGTTTATGTAGGCGGAGCTTTTGGAAAAGAGGGTGTACACAATGTGCTGGAACCTGCCGTTTTTAGAATTCCTGTATTTTATGGTCCTATCTATGATAAGTTCATTGAAGCAGAAGAGCTTATAGAAACCGGGGGAGCACAATGTATTCACAACCCGAAAGAATTTAATTCCTGCCTGAATGAACTGATTTCCGATAAAGAAACCAGAAATCAGATGGGAAAAAGAGCTCAGGATTATATTCTTAAAAAACCAAATTCCACCCAAATTATTCTAAATTATTTTGAATCATTCTAAATAATTGAAAATCTGATTTTTATCAATCTCAAAAATGACTTTTATCAATAGGATAAGTTAGGAAACTCTTCTTTTCTGCCTTAGTTTTGCTCAAGGTTAATGCCATGCAATTATGACTTTCCTGAAAAAAATACCTAAAAAGCTCATCTTCCCAACTTTTATACTGATAAGTATTGGCTGTGGATTGATTGCTTATATTTTCTATGCCTCAAGAGCTAGTTCATATCTTTCTGATGATCCCAAGGCTTGTATCAATTGCCATATAATGACACCTTATTATCAGTCCTGGCAACATAGTTCCCATGGTAGGGTCACCAATTGTAATGATTGCCATGTACCTCATAACAATGTAGTTTCAAAATATGCTTTTAAAGCCAAAGACGGATTATATCATGCTACCATTTTTACTCTGGATAAACAACCACAGGTAATTCGTCCGAGAGAAGGAAGTTATGAAGTAATAATGGACAATTGTATCAGATGCCATACAGAGCTAAATACAACAATGGTGAGCACCGGAACAATCGATTACAACCATGCACAAATGGGAGATGGAAAAGCTTGTTGGGATTGCCATAGGGAAGTCCCTCACACCAAGAACATTAACATCAATTCCGCTCCACACGCCATTGTGCCTTATCCTCCTTCTCCGGTTCCGGACTGGCTTATGAGGATGACAGAAAATGAAAAACCAAATAATAAATAAAGATAAAATTATAAGATATGACAACGACTAAACGTAAACCAATTTGGGGATGGATTATATTTATTGTTGTGTTGATAGTTGTGTTTTGCCTAGGCTTATTAGCAGCTTCTATCACGCAAAGAAGAGCAGAAGTAGCTACTCTTTATGCTAACAAAAAAGTCAACATTCAAGGAATAGAAGCCAGAAATGAAATATGGGGTGAGAATTTCCCACGCGAATATGAAACCTGGAAGCAAACAGCAGAAATGGATTTCAAAAGCAAACATTTGGGAAATCAGCAAGAAGACATTCTGGAATCCCGTCCGAACATGGTAGTTCTTTGGGCAGGTTATCTGTTTTCCCAAGATTATCAAGCTCCACGAGGACATATGTATGCAATAGAAGACATAAGACATTCTTTACGTACAGGAACTCCGGCGACACCTGAAGACGGACCTCAACCGGCCACTTGCTGGACCTGTAAAAGCCCTGATGTTCCACGAATGATGAAACAACTGGGAGTAGAGAATTTCTATAAAACCAAATGGGGTGCTTTAGGAGATCAAATTGTGAATCCTATAGGTTGTGCGGATTGTCACGATCCACAAACCATGAGCTTGGTTATCACAAGACCCGGATTAATTGAAGCATTTCAAAGACAAGGAAAAGATATAACAAAAGCTACCACTCAGGAAATGAGATCTTTGGTGTGCGCCCAATGTCACGTAGAATACTATTTCAAAGGAGACGGAAAATACCTGACTCTACCTTGGGATGGAGGAATGACTGTAGAAGACATGGAAAAATATTATGACAATGCTAAGTTCTCCGACTGGACTCACGCATTGAGTAAAGCTCCTATGATCAAGGCTCAGCACCCTGACTATGAAATTTACTCGATGGGAGCTCATGCTCAAAACGGAGTATCTTGTGCCGATTGTCATATGCCTTATAAAACCGAAGGAGCTATTAAAGTTTCCGATCACCATTTGATGAGCCCATTGAAAAATGTAGCCAATACTTGTCAGACTTGTCACCGAAGCAGTGAAGGTGATTTGATGAAATATGTATATGACCGTCAGGATAAAGCTATAGAAATAAGAGACCGCATTGAAACTGAGTTGGTTAAAGCCCACGTAATGGCAAAAGCCGCCTGGGACAAAGGAGCTACTGAAGCACAGATGACCAATGCATTACAATTGATCCGTCAGGCACAATGGCGTTGGGATTTCTCTGTGGCTTCTCATGGTGGATCTTTCCACGCTCCGGTTGAAAACCAACGAATTTTAGCACACAGCTTAGACAAAACTTTACTGGCTCAAATTGAACTACAAAAAGTTCTGACTTCTCTTGGGGTAAAAGACGTTCCTATACCAGATGTTTCCACCAAAGCAAAAGCACAAGCTTATATTGGTTTGGACATGAATACCTTACAAGCTAAAAAGAAAAATTGGATTGAAACTGTAGTTCCAACCTGGATTAAAAAAGCTACTGAACAAAAACGTCTGATTTCCAAAAATTAATTTGAAATTCAAATCTTAATAAAATGTTCTTAATTTTGTATTAAGAACATTTTTTTTAGACTTCCATTATAAAAATGACTCATAAAAAAAAACCATTGTGGCAATCTCCCTGGAAATATAAGGAAAGTATTATTTTTTTACTTGGATTACTGGTTATTGGAATTCTTTTACAACTAATTGCCGGAGATTTCCCCTATTCTCTTTTGATCTATCCCATCAATTTGTATTGTGGAATTTTTATAATTGTAAGCTTACTCCTCTTTTCATTCTGGAGTACCAATTATATCTATCAATGGATATCCGGAATACCTTTTTCCGTTACTATCATTGGTTTCCTGATGATTCTGGTCCTTATTATGGGAATTATTCCACAAGTTGCTTTTTCCGGAGAAACAAACCATCGGGATATTATTTCAAAATTGGGATTCAGGAATATGACCTCTTCCTGGCCTTTCGTCATTATATACTTCTTCACTTTATTTTCTTTGGGGTCTTTAATTATAAGAAGAATCAAGAAATTTAGCTGGCAGGATTATGCCTTTCATTTGAATCATATCGGATTGTGGATTATTTTATTTTTTGCAGGATTGGGATCAGCAGATATCCGTCGTTTCGAAATGCATGTAGAAGAAGGAAAAACAGAATGGAAAGTATATAATAAAGATGATGATATGCTGGAACTTCCTATTGCCATCCAGTTAAACGATTTTTATATGGAAGAATATGAACCAAAACTGGTTATCATTAATAAAAAAGGAGCTCCTCTTCCGCAAAAAAATCCTATTTATTTCCAGATTGACAAAAAACATCCTAATGGAATAGTAGCTGAAAACTATGAGATTTCAATAAAAAAATACATCCATGACGCTATGCGCAAAGGAAATTCCTATGAACCAATCAAAATGACCGGTTCTTGTCCGGCAGCCTTTGTTTCAGCTAAAAATAAAAAAACCGGAAAAGTAACAGAAGGATGGGTCAGTTCCGGAAGTCCTTATATTTTATATCAGGCGTTAAATCTGTCTAATAATCTGCTTTTGGTAATGACTCAACCGGAACCTAAAAAATTTGTATCGGATATTGTGGTTTATACCAAGCCGGAATCTGAAAAGGAAAAAGGAAAAACCATTCCTTACAAACTGGAAGTAAATCAACCTTTAAAAGTAGACGACTGGACCATTTACCAATACAGTTATGATACGAAAGCCGGAAAATTATCCACTTATAGTAGCTTTGAACTGGTTTATGATCCCTGGGTGCATTATGTATATGCCGGCATGATTTTACTAACCTGCGGATGTATCTGTTTGTTATGGAAAGGAAACAAAAAGAATAAGAATTATGATTTGGGATAGTTTCATATATTTTGCCCTGCCTGCTTCCCTATTGTGGATAACAGGATCTGTGACTGTTTATTTCAGTAAATTTAAAAAACTGACTGATATTTTTATTTTGTTAGGAATTATCCTGTTGGGAATCTTTATCGGGTTACTTTGGAAAGAACTGGAACGTCCGCCTTTGCGAACTATGGGAGAAACTCGGTTATGGTATTCCTTCTTCATTGTTGCCATTGGCTATATCACCTATAAACACTGGAATTATAAATGGCTATTAGGATTTAGTTCTTTAATGGCGTTCATTTTTATTATTGTAAACCTTGCCAAGCCTGAAATTCATTCTAAAAGCTTAATGCCTGCCCTGCAAAGTTACTGGTTTATTCCGCACGTAACTGTTTATATACTTTCTTATGCCACGTTGGGAGCAGCAACTTTAGCTGCTTTAGTTCAAATTTACCAACTAAAGAAAAACAAACCTGTAAACGTTGATTTAATTGATTTTATTGATAATATTGTTTATGTTGGATTTTCTTTTCTTACGTTAGGAATGTTGATGGGAGCCATCTGGGCAAAAGAAGCCTGGGGACATTACTGGTCTTGGGATCCGAAAGAAACCTGGGCCTTCATCACTGCTGCTGCTTACCTGGCTTATATTCATATCCGGTTGCGAAAACATCATTTGAAACTGGCTTTATATTTTCTACCTGTTGCTTTTATTTTACTTATGATTGCTTGGGTAGGGGTTACTTATTTACCTTCTGCCCAAAACAGCATTCATACTTATTCTCAATAAAGAAACAAAAAAATAGATCAACTGTAATTGACCTATTTTTCAAAATATGTTTCTGTTTTTATTGTTTCAATATGAAGGTTTCCATATTCCGTTTTTTATAGCTCCCATAATATTGGAAGGTGCTCTGTTATTCTCCAGTTCATGCTTCATAAAATTCATATAAGGAGCTATATGCTTAAAATACTTATAATATCCCTTACATAAGTAATTTAATCCCGGTTCTCCATCCGGTGTATTTATAATCCTGTTTTTAGGACATTCTCCATAACAAATTGAGAGAAATTCACATTTCCGGCAATATTCCGGTAAGGCATCATATTTATCGTTTCCAAACTTCTTTTGTTCCTGGGAATACATCATTCCGGTAAGTGTCTTACTCCATATATTACCTATTTTATATTCCGGAGAAACAAAATGATCGCAAGAGTAAACATCTCCATTGAATTCCATTATACCGGCATGTCCACATTTTTTAGCAAAAATACAAGTTCCCGGATTTTCTCCTACCCAGTTTGCTAAAGCAGAATCAAAATGCTGAATGTAAAACTCTCCAATATCTTTTCGTACCCATTCATCAAAAATAGCAATCAGGAAATCTCCCCATTTCTCGGAAGGAACATTCCATGATGCTGGAGTCCCATCGGGTAATCTTTCTACGATTGGGGAAAATTGGATGAATCGTGTATCTATATCTTTAAAAAATTGATAAAATTCCAGCGGATAATCTACATTGTAGTCATTAACAACTCCCATCACATTAAAGTCTACCCCGTGTTTTTTTAATAAATTGATGCCTCGCATCACCTGAGAAAAAGTAGGTTTTCCACTTGTTGTTTTACGATAAATGTCATGACAATGCTCCGGACCATCAACAGAAATACCAATTAAAAAATTGTTGTCTTTAAAGAATTTACACCATTCATCAGTAAGAAGTATTCCATTTGTTTGTAGATTATTACCAATCCGGCGACCTCTCCCATAACTACGTTGAAAACTAAGTGCTTTCTTATAAAAATCTATTCCTCTTATTAGTGGTTCTCCTCCATGCCAGGTAAACAATACCTCCTGCATAGTCTGGGATTCAAGATATTGTTTGGTGAATCTTTCTAATATTTCTTCTGTCATACTATGTCTCTTCTCATCCGGATATAATTCTTTTTTTTCAAGGTAATAACAATATTTACACTTGATGTTACAAATAGAACCAACCGGTTTCAACATAACATATAAGGGTTTTGCAAACGGAGCAATGGTAGGTTTCGGACTCATTTCAAATATTAAATAAATTAAATTCTACTTCAACTTTATACTTCTCATACCCGTGGTTCATTTAAGCAATACGAATTTTCAAGTTGTTAATATTTCGGTTATTTAATTTGTTTATGAGTTGTATAACTGTCAAAGCCATAATCTTAGACAATATTCGATTTTTAAAGCCATCAAAAGACTTAGCATAAT